>JAQYDG010000008.1 GCA_028724265.1 Actinomycetaceae bacterium | reverse complement strand
CGTGGTTTTGGTGGTGGTTATGGCGGTCGGGAAACACCCAGTCTCCTTTCCGAACCTGGTAGTTAAGCCGGCCAGTGTTGATGGTACTGCACTCGGGAGGGTGTGGGAGAGTAGAGCACTGCCACCAATATAGTGTTCGAGTGGGGTGTGTGGTGACAGGCTATAAGGCTTGTCTCCACACACCCTCTCTTTTTTTTGTATACACACACGGTCAACAAGACCACACAGTATGAATGTTCGCCAGGGCAGCCTAGAAGACGGGGCAAGGACAACAAGACCACACGAACACGTGCACAAGGACACGGGTAGTACGCACACAGACACACAAAGCCGAGTACCGCCATCTCGTGTTCGCTCGCGTAAGCTGGGCTATATGGATGCCTATATCAAGCGAGTCGTGCTTTTTGTTCAGCAGCACCTCGGCGACGATCGCACTGGTCATGATGTGGCGCATGCTTATCGTGTTGTACAGCTTGCCTTACGGATTATTGAACTTATGCCTGAAGTGGAGGCTGCTCGCGTGAATCGCCGCCTCGTGCAATGTGCGGCATGGGTGCACGACGTCATCGATCCGAAGGTCGCCGTTGATGTTCAGGCTACGGAGACAGAGCTGCGTGCTTTCCTCGAGACCTTGGATTTTACCGAAGCTGAGGTTGATGAGATCTTCTTTATCATTACGCACATGTCTTTTTCAAAGAACATTGAGAGCCGTGTCCCCCTCTCTTTGAATGGGCAGATTGTTCAGGATGCTGATCGGCTAGACGCTATCGGCGTGATTGGTGTTGCGCGTGCCCTGTACTACGGCGGTGCTCACGGGGATGTGCTCTACGATCCGGCCGTTGCCCCGCGCGTCTTGGCCGATGAGTCCGAATACCGCGAGCCAGGCACCGTCATCAATCACTTTTATGAGAAGCTCTTTCAGCTCAAGGATCTGCTGAATACAGATGCTGCTCGTCAGATTGGCGAGAAGCGAGATCTGAAGATGCACTCTTTCGTGGATGACTTTCGTGCGGAGTGGGAGGGATCTGATGTCACGGATGCCTGACGATCGTGCCGCGCGAGGGTCGGGTTCTGCGTCCATCCCGGATGGTGAGCATTTCCATGACGAGCGCTACCTGCAGGACGGGCGTTACCAGGAGCGCGGCTCGCTTGCGCCCAGTGACTCGTTCATACCTCTTGTGGTCGAGCTCCAGGCGATCGGGCAAACCGGCTTGTACTACGCCCAGGATGTTTTCGATCGGGAGCGGTACACGCGTATTCGTCAAATTGCTGCTCAGATGCTTTCGTCCTTGGCACAGCAGCCCGTTGGACAGATCGAGAAAGTGTTCCTTGCAGAGTCTGGGTATCAGACCCCCAAGATTGACACGCGGGCAGCCATTATACGGAATAATAAAATCCTGCTCGTGCAGGAAACGTCGGGTAAATGGGCTCTGCCGGGCGGGTGGGTAGATGTGAATCTGTCCGTTGCTGAGAATACTGCGAAAGAGGCGCAAGAAGAAGCGGGCGTGGACGTTCGGCCGAAGCGCCTGATCGCCGTGATCGATAAGCGCAAGCACAACCACACAACGCAGGTGTTTGGGATCATTAGTTTCTTTGTGGAGTGCGAGTATGTGAGCGGCGAGTTCATGCCGAACAGTGAAACCCTCGCAGCGCGGTATTACGAACCCGACCGCCTGCCCGAATTAGAGCTGACAAAAAACACTCCCGAACAGATTGCGATGTGTTTTGCCGCTCACCAGGATCAGCATTGGATTGTTCCATTCGACTAGCGCATCAGGCCCGCGTCCATGTTGCTCCCTGGCCGATCATTCAGAGGTATCTGCGTGCGAATAGTAGAGCGTCACCACGATATCCTGCGGATGGTTACCAAAATCGCGGCCGAAAATCGTCACACCTCCGTTATGTACCGCATTCGGCTCTATTCCGATCCGAAGATTGATGAACGGCGAGTTCGTGAGGTTGAGATCGCGAATTGTTACACGTGAAACTTCTTCGCCGTCGATCCCGACGTTCTTCCGATTGATACGGATATGTTTGAGCAAGCCATATTGGCTAAATGACGAATCCCACCATAAAGGCGTGAGTTTTCCACGCACATCTGAAAAATTTCCCGGGCACGTCCACGTCGCCACCTGCGTACCATTCACGCTAAACGTGATGTCGCTTGGCCACTCATTATTAGAACCAGGGTATTCGCTGGATAGTTCAGCAGAAATCTCCAACATTTCAGGTTCGAGGCCCTGTTCAAGGGGATTGGGGATGCGGTATTCAACGAAGCCATTGTTGAACCACAACAGGGATGCATGCATCCGTGCTGTCTCCCCGAAAGATCGAGGCTCATCTATTCGTCCAATAATCCTTTTCGAGGTGACCAATCCGCATGTTGGTTCCACATAGAAATCGGAATAAAAGCCAACGGGAATTTCTTGATGTTTCGATTGAAATGGTAGGTAGACCTTACGCGGGAACACGATCTCTGCGTGATCTACTTTCATAGAAAAGTACTTCTTTCGGCCGTCGTGACGCGTTGCGTCATCAGTTTCTTGGATAAGCCCAGCCGATTTGAGCTGTGTCAAGTGGCGGGATAGAACAGCTTTACTCAGATGGAGACGCTTGGAAAGTTCAGTTGCCGTCAATGGTTCTCTTGCGAGCTGATTGAGAATATGAAGGCGTGGTGCAGACCCAAGTGCCTTATACACGTCGAGTGATCGTTCATCGAAGGACAACTCCATTGACGTTACTCCTTTTGTGAAGAATGCCGCTGCCATTGTACGCGTGACGTAAAGTAGTGCAGCATTGTTGAGTCCATGCGCAGCTCATTCTTGAACGCCTGCGAACGAAAAAAGATAGTTGCGCATATTGCAAACTATTTTACATGACGCGTATCATCTTTCTTTTATGTATGCACGAAAATGCACGCAGTTAGCAAGTTTTCGTATTGTTCGCCTTATGGGGTGGTGTGAAGATGTGAGTATGCGCAGCGCTGCACAGTGTACTTTCTACAGCGAAGCGCTGTGTGGCTGCCCGTCGATTGCTCAGCGACAGTCACATGGCAATCGTGAGTGGCACCTCGGTGTGCCGTATCTATTCAATGGAGAAGACATGAACAAGGTAACAAAAATAGCAATCATATGTACCGCCGGCTTGCTCGCTTCGAGCCTTTCGGCATGCGGAGGTTCATCCTCCTCAGCTGGTGCAGAGAGCAAAGAAATAACGATTTGGACGCAGACATCAGGCCCGGATGCTGAAGCTCAGCAAGCAACCTTTAACGCGTATAACGCTACGAACCCCACCTACAAAGTAAAGATGGTGTCGATGAAAAAAGAGACCTTTAACGCCAAGCTAGCTACTGCAGCCAGGAGCGGGAAGGATGTTCCTGATATTGCAGTCGTCGCCTCGGAAGAGGTGCCAACATGGCAGAGCCAGGGCATATTGGCTCCTTGGGGCGATTCCTTGAACGGAACGAAAGTGACTGCAGCGGCTTATGTCCCCGCTGCGTGGAAGGCTGGTCAAGTGGACGGGCAACAGTACGGCGTGCCCGGTACGATGCCTACATGGATCTCGTATTACAACAAGGATTTAGTAGATAAGTACGTACCTGGGGCTCTTGACGATGGCATCATCACGTTTGATGAAATCGAAGCGGCTGGTGCGAAGGCAAAGGCAGATGGCGTGTATTCCTATGCGAATGCGTGGCCTTTCCAGAATTATGACAACTTATATCTGCAGATGGGAGGCACATGGCTAGACGATGCACACAAAATTTCTGTTGATAACAAGACCTCTACAGCGGTGTTTGCCGAGCTTCAGAAACTTGCAGATTCCGGTTACATGGTTCCTAACGGTGAGGATGCAGATAAGGCATTTCTGAATGGGAAGGTCATCTTTATGCCCGAAGGAACGTGGATGCTCAATACCTTCAAGGATGCAAAATTCAAGTGGGGTGAGTCGTTAGTTCCACAGTGGGATGTAGACAATCTAGTGCAGTGCTCAGGAACTGATCAGTATGTGATTGTGAAAGCTTCAGCAGAGCGATCAGCAGAAAAAATGAAGGGCATGGCTGCACTGATGGAGTGGTTGCAGTCGAACCAGTTGGAGATGTTGAAATCGGGCGCGAACCCATCCGCCACAGGAATGTTAGAGAATGCAGAATATACGTCGATGCCTCAATCATTCCTTCTGAAGGATTCGAAGATGTCCAACGCAGTGAACATTATTACCACGCCTGGGCTGAGCTATGTCAATTCTGAAATCGATGCTCGAGCTTGGGACATGATCGATAAGAAAGCCGATATTGCTTCCACAATGGCTACAATCCAGAAAACCGTCGAACAGAAAGTGGCTCAACACTAACTGAGCATTCTGACCACATTGTTTGTCGATACTCATGAGGAGCTATTTTTTCGGTAAGCATCTCTCAGAGTAACTCGGGACAGCAAGTGGGTCGGTATGACGCAGAAAGAGCCGATTCTGAGAGCGCATCAGATGGTGAGAGGGGCAGAGTTGACATGGGGGAGACGAGACTAGCATCTTCACGTCCCGGGTTCCAAAGCTCGGGAAAACCGAGGGGTAGGAATAGACGTTCCCTGCACAAGGGATCCGGGCTCTGGCCGGTATTGTTTGTGGGGCCTCATGCGGTCATTTTCCTGTTGTTCTTTCTCATGCCAGCGGTATTCGGTATCTACGTGTCCTTCACAAAATGGACTCTGTTTGATACTCCGAAATGGATTGGTTTGCAGAACTTCAAAGAATTGATCTTCGACACCAACTCGATATATCACGAACAACTAGTGAGGGGACTCGGGGCAACGGTTCTCTTCGTTATTATTGTTGTCCCATTATGTGTGGCTATTCCATTGGTGTTTGCAGCTTTGCTGCAAACACAGGTGCGATTTCGTAAAATCTTTCAAGCGATCTTTTATGTTCCTGCGCTTTTTGCCGTTTCAGCTGTGATGCTCATTTGGTCATTTCTGCTCAGCTTGTCATACGGCCCTTTGCCAAAGTGGTTTGGGCTGCGGGTCAATATTCCTTCAACGCAGCCATGGGCGTGGGCTGCCATTATCGGTATAACGGTCTGGTGGTGTATTGGCCAGAACCTCGTTATCTATGTTGCGGCACTTGGGGGAGTGCCTCGTGAGGAAATCGAAGCGGCCACCCTTGATGGAGCTGGTTGGATGCGAATATTTCGCAGTATTCAAATTCCAGCCATCCGATTTCCTCTTTTCTTCACTATTGTTACCACAACTATCGCGCAGTTTAACGTGTACGGGCAGCCGTTAATGTTGACGAACGGCGGACCGAACAATTCCACTAAAGTCCTCTTAATGAGCATTCAGGAAAATGCGTTCGGGGCGGGAATTCCAGCAGCCGGTATGGCTTCAGCGATGGCAGTCATTCTGGGTCTCGTCATCCTTGTGGTGTCGGCCATTCAGTTTGTCGTGATCCGGAGGAGAGGCGACTGACATGAAGATTCATCCTGTAGTGCGCGTCATATCGTTTGTGACGCTTGCGTTCTTTAGTATCGTGTGGATTTTTCCTGTGGTGTGGGCATTTTTTACTGCTTTCAAATCCAACAACGAAATCACGTCCTCTGATTTTCATCTTCTTCCGCGCCACTGGTCACTCGAGAATCTCGCAACACTGATGAATAACAGCGGGCAAACCCCTGTGTTGCGCTGGTTTGTTAATTCTTTTGTGATTGCGGCAGGGCAGACGGTGCTGGTTGTTGTGCTTGTTGCTCTCGCCTCGTACGGGTACACACGATTAGAGTTTCGTGGCAGGGACGCAATCTTCGCTTTCCTTTTAGGAACGATGATGTTCCCGACTGTTCTGAACCTTATCCCAAACTACAAGATTGTGGATATGCTTGGATGGGTTAATACTCCACTGGCCGTCATTGTTCCAGGGGCAGCTGGGGTGTATAACATCTTTCTTGTTCAGCAATTTGTGCGAGGGATTCCGCGTGAACTCGACGAAGCGGCGCGGGTAGATGGCGCTAATCACTGGCAGATATTTTCAAAGATTATTTTGCCGCTGATAAAGCCAGCACTTACAGTGGTGGCATTGTTTACCTTTACGGGTGCTTGGAACGATTTCCTCTGGCCATCGATTGTGATGACGGATGTAGATACGATGCCGATTACGCCAGGTTTGCAGCTTCTTCAAGGGCAGTATCAGACCTTCCCAGGTATTGCTGTTGCTGGCGCGCTGATCGCACTCGTTCCCATGCTGCTCATGTTTATATTTGCTCAGAAATACTTCATGCAAGCCCTTTCTCTCTCAAGTGGCATCAAATAACCCGATTTTCAACCTCAAAAGTGCAGAGGTTCCAAGAGCTATCTGAAACCTGTCTGTGTTGTAGAAAGTAGTAACGAGAATGCGTAGTGAGTATCCAAGGCCGCAGTTTCGACGCGATCGGTGGACGAATTTGAATGGTGAGTGGGAGTTTGCCTTTGATGACGAGAACGTTGGCCTTCAGCAAAAGTGGTACGACGGTGATGATCTCGATGTTTTTCCTCTGAAGATCGCGGTTCCTTTTGTCTATGAATCTGCGCTCAGTGGTATCAACGATCAGACACGTCATGATGTGGTGTGGTACCGAAAGGTGTTCGATATTGACTCTGTGCAGGCGGACCAACGGGTGATCCTTCATTTTGGCGCAGTTGATTATGATGCGCGCGTTTACATTAACGGAGAGTACGTTGCTCACCACACTGGAGGGGAGACTCCATTCTCGGTTGACGTGACAGACGAGTTACGTGGTGAAGGCATGCAGAATATCGTTGTGCGCGTCCAGGATGTTCTGGATGACGAAACAATACAACGCGGAAAACAATACTGGAGAACAGCTCCAGAAGGTATTTGGTACACCCGAAGCACTGGGATATGGCAAACAGTGTGGATTGAGGTATTGAACGAGCGTCATCTGGATTCCGTGCACTACGTCTGCGATATTGACCGAGGATGTGTTGATCTTGAGGTTGAAAGTAGCTCTGCGCACGTTGGTGACGAGCTACGTTACTCGCTAGCGTATAAGGATCGTTTGATCGCTCAGGGGACTGTTGTATGGACTCATCGTCATATGCGGTTGAGAGTCGACTATGGGCAAGAACATATTTTCAATCTCGGCGTCCATGGAGAAGGTGATTACTTGTGGAGCCCAGAACACCCACACCTCATCGACGTCACGTTTGAACTCACCGACGGTGATTCCTCCGATGTTCTTGATACGGTGCAGTCGTATGTTGGGTTGCGTAAAGTGGAGGCTAAAGATGGCATGATCTTCCTGAATAACCGACCTTACTATCAGAAACTCGTTCTCGACCAGGGCTATTGGCCGGATGGGCTCCTGACGGCTCCTGATGACGACGATTTTCGTAAAGATATTGAAGCAGCAAAAACATTGGGTTTCAACGGGTGCAGAAAACACCAGAAAGTGGAAGATCCTCGCTTCTTGTACTGGGCAGATACACTCGGTTTCCTCGTCTGGGAAGAGAGCGCCGCAATACCTGTTTTTTCCAATCGTGCTGTTCAGAGGCTGACAGCCGAGTGGACTGAAATTGTTCGACGTGATCGTTCCCATCCGTGCATTGTTGTGTGGGTGCCGTTAAATGAGAGCTGGGGAGTGCCATCGATTAGTTCTGAGCGAACGCAGCAACACTACTCACAAGCTCTCTACCACTTGATCCACGCGTTGGATTCGACGCGCCTTGTTGAATCCAACGATGGATGGGAGCAAACTGAGACGGATATTTGCGCAATCCATAATTACGGTCACGGTCAGTCTGATGATGCCGAGCAGTATGCAGAGTTTCGGGAGGTAATCGCATCCGTCGAAGGACTGACGAGGATGTCGTTGAGCGGGCGAGAAATTTTTGCTCCTGGATTTGAATACCACGGACAGCCGATTGTGCTGACGGAATGCGGGGGCATTGCTTTGACTCATGAGTCACGTGGATGGGGGTACACGTCAGTCGAGGATGCTGAAAGCTTCGTAGAGGAATATCAAAGGATCGTATCCGCAATCTATGCGTCTGACTCGTTGTGGGGCTTTTGTTATACGCAGCTGACTGATGTGGAACAGGAGATGAATGGACTCCTGACCTATGACCGCCAGTTCAAATGTGCACCTGAACGTATACGCATGATCAACGATGGTCACCATCGTTCGTGGGCGAAGGGAACAACAGCCTGATGACGAATTGTGTAGCGGCGTGCACGAAGTACGGCGATGGATGGAAAAGACAGCGACCGGTAGTCAGGGACAACGATGAAACGTAAAGGAATGGCTTTCAGCGCGCTGATAGTGATGATGCACATGGCTCTTGCCGGTTGTGGGGCAGATGCGCAGCCTGTTCCTTCGGATAGTGTGCATGATGGTGGGATGATGACGCCGCAAATCGCTGCTGAAGGTGCGGATCCATGGATCATCAAAGAGCATGGCATCTACTATTACATCCATATTGTTGATGATTCTATTGTGCTGCAGTCCTCTACTAATCTCACAGATATAGATGGAGCTGAGCCTGTCACTATCTTTAGTAATCACGCGGAACTTGAACAACTGTGGGCTCCGGAGCTACACTTCCTCGACGAGCACTGGTATGTATATTTTTCGGCATGTACCCATGCTGACGATATCCACAGAACGTACGTTCTCGAATCGAGCGATTCGCACTTGATGAGCTCCACGTGGACGGAGCGCCCGCTTGTTGGTATGGATGACAAGTTCGCTATTGATGCCACAGTAGTTGCAAATAAAACAGGTCGGTATCTTGTGTGGTCAGGGTGGCAAGGTAATGAGAATATTGCTCAAAACTTGTACATTTCAAAAATGATTTCTCCTCTAGAAGTTGAGCGGGAAAAGATTCTCATTTCCAAGCCGCAATTATCGTGGGAAAAGGTAGGTACACCTCTCGTTAACGAAGGCCCTGTTGCCATTGTCCATGGAAAAACGGTGAATATTGCTTATTCGGCCTCCGGGTCGTGGACTGACTCGTACTGCGTAGGTCTCCTTACCGCGCCGGTTGATGCAGAACTTGATACTCCCGAGGCGTGGATCAAAAAGGCTGAACCTATTATGCAGATGGCCAATGATGTGTGGGGGCCAGGGCATAATAGCTTCGTTGAATCTCCAGATGGAAAAGAAACGATCATGGTGTACCACGCTGCGAAGTTTTCTGGTGCCGGATGGGATCGGAGTGTGCGTATACAGCCTGTTGAGTTCAATTCTGATGGTTCGTTGACTAGGGTGATCCCCACGCCGTCTTACCAGTTAATGCGCGTTCCATCTGGTGAGCCTCGGAGGACGAGGCTGCTGGCAACTGATACATCGAGTATAAGTAAGAGCCTCACTCTCGTTGACGACAAGCGTGCTTTGGGTGGGAAAAGCGTGGACGGTTTGCGGAGCTATGACGATGCGGTATCGTGGACGTTTTCGGTTGGCGCTCCAATGCGCTATTCGATTATCCTCTATGCGTCTACAGTGGTGGCAACTCCTGGTTCGCCAGCTCTGGTCAGGTATTCGGTGGATGGGGAAGCTTCAGCGAGAGATTTTGAGCTCTCTAGATCTGACTTCTATCAACCTCTCGTCCTTCGAGTGCCGTTAGGGGAAGGAAAACATACCATTATGGTTTCAGCGAACGCCGCTCACTCTCCTGTCCGCATCAATCGCGTCGAGATAATGCCAATAACGGTTCCCGATGTCGATTGATATATCAATTATTGATGAGCTGGAGGTTCGAAAGCCAGATGTGGATCGTTGGTAGGTTTCACATCGATGGTAGAGCAACTGGTCGTCACGGGTGGATTGCGGCACGGGAGAAATATCATAAAGTTCATCCCACGCTGACGCGTTCGCCGTGAAAATACCAGTTGAACAGGTAGCGTCGATCAAAGTGCTTGGAACATTGTGCACACGACATCGGCCTGGTCGGCCTGCGGAAGCGCGTGGTGCGGTGTCCGCGCGGGCAGATGCCGACCCATGGCGCCTCAAGCTGAGGGGCATTGCGCAGTGATGCGTGCGGGTCGGCGCCAATGCGGGAGGCCACCGCACGCCAGGAAGCGTCGTGTCCGTGGTTCCTACCAACTAGGGCGTGCGCGATTTCGTGCAGGATGACTCGGCGAACCAGAGCATCGTCATACAGCTGAGTGAGTGGTTGAGAAAGGCTGATCGTTTTGGAACCAAAATCGGTCATTCCGGCGCGGCGTCGAGCATGGTCAAATCGGAACTGCCAGTCGGCGAGGCCGAAGGCGTCCATCAGAGTTCTTGCGAGAAATGCTGCGTCGTGGGTGTTCACCAGAAGATTGTATGACGCCGTATGTCGGCTGTGTGCTGCGTGCGGGGAGCGCATTCCTGATTCTTCCATCGATGAAACTCTGGCGTTGCCCACGCCACAGCACGTAGACTGACATGCGAAAGGCCGCTCTCCCGGCGGCGCAGGTGAGAGAAAGGAGGCGTTCCATGGGACTTGTTGATAAGGCCAAGGACGCGCTGAACAGTGACAAACTTGAAGAGGCTTCTGATTCCGTCCTCGATAAGGCTGAAGACCTCGCAAAGGAACACCTGGACGCTGACAAGGCAAAAAAGGTGAGCGAGCTTCGCGATTCTGTGGATGAAAAGCTCGGCAACGAGTGACATCTAAGCTCTGAACCGAGCGGATTGGAGGTGCTGCATGTTTGTGCAGCGCGTCCCGACCTTTGGGTGTGCGGTTGTGTGGCTTTCGAGCCTGCGGCCGCACACTTTTATGTTCTCAGTATGTTCTATGGCAAGCCTTGTCATAAGTTCTTTAAGGATGTGTAAAGGAGCTTGTCATATCGTGACCATGGGCACGATATGGATGTATTATGAGCAAGTGTGGGGTTCCTCACCGATCTCCACGCCCACATTCTGGTATTTCAGATCCTCGGTGTAGGCATGTTCACCTCGTATAAATCTAAAAAGCTTTTCGGCAGCATGTTGAGAACTTTGGGAGTGATAGTGATGGAAAAGTCTGCAATGAATAAAAACCGCGCTGTGCTTTATTGGATTGCGGTTGCCTGCATGATGTTCGCGTTTTCGACCGTAGCCGGTACGCTTATCAAAGATATTGCACTTGAACTCGGCATATTGGTGTTTGCTTTTGTGATATTTGAGAGGCATCCAGCGTTTTTGTATCCGCAAGGGAATTCTCAAGCTTCAGCATCCATAGCTTAGATGGACGCGTTGTTGCTCTGGTGTGAGCGCGTGGGGCTCGGTAACCCTTGATGGACCCTTGATTGAGGAGCCCGTGGTTGAGGCGCTTTCCCTTGCCGATACGCTATCCGTTATACCCGTCGATCGTAGCGAGCAGCTTGCGAATGCGCTGAATAGATGCTTTTCCCTTCGTCCCAAGCTGTTGAGCAAACAAGGATACGCGCAGTTCCTCCAGCATCCAACGTGCCTGAGTCAAGACCGCCTGTGTGCGCGGCGAATATGGATGCAGAGATGACGCCTCGCGTGCATCGTCAATCAACGCAGCAGCCTCGTCAGCGCGCGCGGCACGTGCGTCGTCAGCTTCCGGATCGTTGACGGCTTTTGTGATACGGTGCTGCATTGCTTTCAAGTAGCGCGGAAACTCCGCCAGCTGCCCGGGTGCTGAAGCGACAGTAGCGCTGACGAATCCTTCAGGGACGAGTGCTGTGAGTTGGGCGCGCAGATCTCGAACGGTGGGCGCCATCGCATCGGACTTCTGTGAGTCAAGGCTCCGCACAGTTGCAGCCCACTCCGCATTGATATGTGAAACGGTTGTGGCAATACGAAACACGCGGTCTTCAAAGCGGTCACGCGACCACCTGTGCAGATCATTAAACGCGCGCAAGCTGCGAATATCTGAAGGCGTGATTGATCGTGATGCTGTCCACTCCTGTGTGCATGCTATTGCTGCAGCAAGCTGAATATCGGTGATGAGCGCCGAAAGGTTCTGGTATGGGCTGGCTGCGAGGTTGAGTGCGTCCTCTTCAGAAAGGCATGTTGTGACGCGTAGCTCCGGCAACATGAGTGCGTGCGCGAGCAGCAGATAGATACCGAGCGTGTGTTCTCGCACCTGTTCGCCTGGCTCGGCTACAACATCGAGCGTGACGCTAGGCAGACCGTCAGCTGCTAATGCTCGGCGGCCTTGCGCAGGAGCGAAGGCCGGATAACCGCGCACGGTGAGGCCATATCGCCCGGAGGCTGAAACAGAGTCTTGGAGGACGTCCAGGCTGGGTGGCCATTCCGTGAACAGCAGATCTTCATCTTCCTGATGTACCGCTTTGTTTGGCGTCTCGTTTCGCGTCGGCGCTTGTGACGCAGGATTTGCTCGCGTGGGCGCGGCAGCCGGCTTGCGCATTGGCGTGGGGGCTGCAGGCTTGTGTGTGGCAGAGCTGGCGGCGAAGATTTTCCGCGCGGCCTCCTTCTTCTTTTCGGCTTCCTGCGTGCGTGCTTCTGCTTTTGCCTGCTCAGCCGCTTCGGCTTCAGCGAAGGCATCATGAAGTGCTGCCAAGGCGTTCAGATCATTGAGGTTGAAGGAACCGGAGATAGCCACGCGCTTCTTCTTTTCCTGACGTGTTCCAGCGTTGCTCGTAGCCCGTGCTGTGTTGCTCGTAGCCTGTACTGTGCTGCTCGCAGCATGCACATTGTCGCTGGTAGCCTGCGCGGTGTCACTTTCGGAGTCACCTGCATCGTCATGCACAAATGACCGGCCGGCGCGCATGGCGGCTTGGGCTTCGCGTTTAACATCTGCAAGGGCTTGAGCCACTGCTGCGTGCGTGACGTCTTCAACGGCAGCTTTCGTTTGGTCAGCCAGGCGCATCCGGAGCTCGCGGAGGGAATAGCCGGTGCCGAGAGTTTCCCCCTTCTCCCCAACCACGCGGAATCGAATTCTCATGGAGTCTGGAAGGCGAGTGTTCTCCCAATCGTCATCGGAGATCTGAAATCCGCGTGTTTTCAACACCGCATCGGTGAACGCCTGCCGGAAGCTCGGGGCATCAACCTGCCCGTGAGCCACAGAATCCCACGCCGGGAGGTGCGCGAGCACGTCGCGGGCAACGTCAGGGGCGGGTACGAGCATGCGGCGTACACGTTTGGGCAGGCTGCGAATTGTGGCAAGAACGAGGTCGCCCAACATGCCGGGAACGAGCCAGTCAAAGCCCGCTTCGCGTACCTGAGGCAGCAGTGTGACGGGAATCAAGGCGGTAATACCATCGTCTGCTTCGCCCGGAGCATAGGTGTAGGCCAGCTGCAGCGTCAGTCCGTCTTGCTCCCATGTTGTGGGATACTCTTGGCTCGATGCTTCTTTCCCTCGCAGAAGAAAATCCTGGGTGAAATCCAGCAGATGCGGGTGCTTGTGCTGTTCTTTTTTCCACCATGATTCAAAGTGACGCACGCTCACAACGTCTTCGGGGATACGTCGATCGAAAAAGTCTTCGATCTCGCGGTCGCTCACCATCAATCCAGGTTCACGCAGTTTCTCTTCCACCATATGAGCCTGCGCGATTGCTTCGCGGTTGTGCTGCACAAATCCCGCGTGAATTCTCGCTTCTCCACTCACAAGAGCGTGGCGGATAAACAGTTCACGTGCCAGGGATCGGGCGTTTGGCGTTCTGATGCGTGAAAGCTGAACACGTCGATCGGCCACGAGTGTCATACCGTAGAGGGTCACCCGTTCCGTGACCATCGCTGTACCTCGCCGCTCGCTCCACCCCGGCTCTGTATATGTGCGCTTCACCAAGTGTTGCGCAAGCGGTTCCACCCATGCGGGATCGATGGCAGCCACGGTGCGTGCGAAAAGCTGCGAGGTTTCCACAAGTTCAGCGGTCATGACCCACGACGGGGTGGATCCGTGCAGGCCGGAACCTGGCCAGATGACGAAGTGGGTACCCCGTGCACCCAGATAGTCCTTGGTTTTCTGGGTGAAATTGCCAATGTTCGAGAGCAGACCAATCAACAGGGACTGGTGGATCGACGCGGCTTCTGGCGTATCTGCGCTCCGTCCTAGCGCTCGGCAGGCCTCGGCAACGGCGTCCGACTGGCGTGGGTGAGCCCGGCGCGCTTCGGCGATCTGCTCTGCAGTGGGCAGAGCGATGGAGTGAATGGTAAGGCCAAGCGGGCGTGCCATATCGATCAGCTGGCTCACAACGTCCGTCCATTCGCGGTAACGCAGATAGTTCAGATATTCATCGCGCATCATCCTGCGAAATGCGCTGCCGGAAAGCTCTCGCTGCTGGGTATGCAGGTAGCGCCACAGCGTCAGGTATGCCAGAAAATCCGATGAGTGAGCCACAAAACGGGCATGGTATTGGTCTGCCTGCACGCGCTTTTCGGTAGGGCGTTCCCTCACGTCTTGGACGGAAAGCGCTGCAACGATCACCAGAACCTCGGAGGCACACCCGTTCTTCTCCGCTTCTATGAGCATGCGGCCAAGCCTGGGGTCGATCGGCAGTTGGGCGAGCTGGCGGCCTATCCTCGTCAGCGTTCGTGACTGTGATCCGCCCTGTGCTTCGGAGGCCGGGTCTGCAGGTCGTGACTGTGCATCTGATCGAGGTCTCAGTGCGCCGATTTCTTCCAGGAGTTGCACTCCAGCTCGAACGGCACGCGGGTCTGGAGGGTCGATAAACGGGAAATCGTCCACTTCGCCCAGTCCGAGCGAGGCCATCTGCAGGATAACGCTCGCCAACGATGTTCGCTGGATTTCAGGCTGCGTGAACTCGTCGCGGTTCTCGAAATCGTCTTGCGAGTAGAGGCGAATTGCGATGCCGTCTGCTGTACGGCCACTGCGGCCGGAACGCTGGTTTGCGCTCGCCTGCGAAATCGGCTCAATGGGGAGCCTCTGTACTTTGGTGCGGTTCGAGTAGCGGGAAATGCGTGCTGTGCCCGGGTCTACGACGTAGTGAATACCTGGAACGGTCAGGGATGTTTCGGCAATGTTGGTGGCCAGCACGATGCGCCGATGACTGTGCGGCGTGAAGATGCGATGCTGCTCGGCTGACGAGAGCCGTCCATACAGTGGAAGTACCTCGGTTGCGCCAGGGACAGTCGTTTTTTCGCCGGGCGCGAGGTAGCGATTGCCGAGGTGACTTTGGAGTGCAGAAAGAGTGTCGCGGATTTCGCCTTCGCCGGAGAGGAACACCAAGATGTCCCCTGAGCCTTCGCCCATCAACTCATCGCATGCGTTGAGGATTCCCGTCACTTGATCGATGGCAGAGACGCGGCCTGGTGTTGCAGGCTCGGAAGGCTTCTTCTTGGCTTTGCTGCTCTTCTTCGTGCTGCTGTGACGTGGCGGCTCGGCGTGCTGCTTGGCGTTCCATTCAGCGAGGATCTTGTCCAGATAGTCCTTGTTCGGCGTGGCTGACGGTGCCGGCGTGGACGATGTAGACGGCGTGGAATATGCGGAGGAGGTGGCAGTATCAGACGGCGCGTTGGCATCGTCACCACGAGGCGAGGCATCATCAACACCTGAGCTCGCCCCAGATTCCCTCGACTCGCCAGGTGCTTCACCGTCCCATGTGTCCGACGTGAGTGGCCGATAACGGATCTCGACAGGGTACGTGCGCCCCGAGACCTCGATGATAGGCGCGGGCTCGGCATGCGGCCCGCCCAGGTAGCGATGCTTGCCGAAATGCTCCGCGAAACGCTCTGTATCGATCGTGGCAGAGGTAATGATGAGCTTCAGATCGGGGCGCTGGGGTAACAGGCGCGCCAGGTATCCCAACAGGAAATCGATGTTGAGGCTTCGCTCGTGAGCCTCGTCGATAATGATCGTATCGTAGGCAAGCAGCATCGGATCGTTTTGAATTTCGGCCAGCAGAATGCCGTCCGTCATCAGCTTGATCAGCGTGCGTGACGAGACGACGTCGGTAAACCGCACCTGATAGCCCACAATCCCACCGAGTTCTGTGCCGAGTTCCTCGCTAATGCGTTCGGCAACTGCACGTGCTGCGATTCGGCGCGGCTGCGTATGCCCGATCATGCCGTTCACGCCACGGCCAATCTCCAGGCATATTTTCGGTATCTGCGTTGTTTTGCCGCTGCCGGTCTCGCCGGCGATCACCACCACCTGATTGTCTGCGATGGCGCGCGCGATATCGTCTTTTCGTGTGCTGACGGGCAGATCGGGGTAGCTGATGTGCGGAATCGATGCCTTGCGCCGAGCAATCTGCTCGGGGGTAAGTTTTCGTGGTTTGTGGCGGCGCCCAGTACTGGAACCAGAGTGGCGAGCACGCTTGGAGCTACCCTCAGCACTCGAACCGGCGTGGTTGGTGCTCCGTTCATGGCGCCGCTGAGGACGTTGCTCATGGCGCTGCTCAGTGCGTGTTCCCCCCTGCGCCGTGGCGCGATGTGGTGCCTCGGCGTTGGGTGTGTGCCTGCTGGGAACATCATGAGGAGCCTGATCGTTCTTCGCATTCTGCGAAAGAATGTGATCCTGCCCGGCTTCGGTGCTGTTTAATCCATGAGTCGTCATCGTTCAACTATTGTTCCACTCAGAAGACGAAGAAGGGAGGCCTCCTATGCGTATCACACCGATGCGGGTGGTCTGGTGTGTGCTTGCGCTGCTCGTGGGAGCATGTGCGATCGCTGCTGCGCGGCCGGACGTGATTCCGGCATTGCGTGCTCAGGTGCTGGAATTCCCGTGGGTGTTCATCTTGTCTTTTCGTGGAGCGGTGGCGGCAGTTGAAGGGGTTGTTGCGCTTTTCTTCTTGATCTTCGGGCTGATTCGATACCTCGTCATGAACAGAGGGCGCGTAGCCGCTCTTTTTGGAATTTTGATGGTGATCGCTGCAGCGCTCAATGTGGGCGTGGTTGCTTCGCGTGGAATGAGTTACACAAGCAGCATGGCATCAGACCCTGGTGTGACGCCCCGAGGACGCGGCGATGGCTCGATCACAGTGATGGAGTACAACACGTATGGGAAGCAAGGGATCGCGCGTCAGGTGTCCGATGTGGTAGAAAAATCCGGCGTGGATGTGGTGTCCTTGCCGGAAACATCCACTGCAACAGCCAAGTCGATTGTGCAGGATCTTGCAGCACGCGGCGCTGACTTTCAGCTGTTCGATACTGGCACATCGCAGTGGACGGCACCCTATAATTCCACTGCACTTCTGGTCAGCACGGATTTAGGGACTTATGTGGGTGCTCGCGTTGAGCATGGCGTGCAGGCTCGTCCGCAATCAGGCACTGGTTTGACGTTTGTGGCTGTACACGTGAAGCGCCCGGAAGCGGGCAATTTGGCGCAATGGCGTCATGACGTGACGCAGGTCTACCGTTCGCAGCAGCAGAAGAACACCGTTGTGCTTGGCGACTTCAATTCCACTGTGGATCATCAGGACGCTGTGCTTTTAGGTGCAGCAAACTCCTATGCGGACGCCGCTGTGCAGGCAGGTGTGGGTGGTGCTGGAACATGGCCGGCAGCCCTTCATCCTCTGCTCGCAGCGCCTATTGACCGCGTGTTGATCCATCAGGGTGCCGGATATCGCGGTGTGACTGGCCGCGTTCAGGACGTTGGCTCCTCGGATCACCGGGCGCTGCTGATTCGCCTGAGCCCAACCGTGTGACGCGGCAGCCCAGTGCTGTGCTTAGCCCGCCTTGCCCAGCTTGTGGGTAGTCTGTGCGCTTGCTTAGCTGGCCTTGCCTCGTCTGCCGTACCTAGTCTGTAGCCTCGTGGGAGTCGGCGGACTCGTCTGAGTCAGCGAACACCGCATCTTCCAGATCGTCCAGAGCTGCATGCCAGAACGCGCGCGTCTCCCGCGCCTCACCGTCGGACGCTAACCCTGCGTGTTTGACGATGACTCGGGAACGCTGAGTGCCGTCCGGAAGCGAGTCAATCGTTCGAACGCGAATCGACACTTTTGATCCCACAGCTGTTTCAAGGTCAAGCAGATAGCCCGTCTCGTTTTCTTTCCTCCCGCGCACGCCGAATTCGACGTCTAACCACATGCGGCGCAGATCGTCGTCATCCACCAGAGGCCAAATCACCTGCGACTTGGCTGCGATCAGATGCGAGACTGTGATCGAGAACGTTTCGTCACCAGCATCGTTTTCCGAGGTGTCGGTAAAGGCAAAGTGATCGCTGGGCGCAGAGGAGTCCTGTGGGGCAGGATAGGCGGGATCGTCGAAGTTGAGGGGTCGATCCCGCGTGGAATCCACCGATTCGTCTTCTTCAGCAGCCGCGTCTTCCATATCCTGCTCGGAGTACAGGCCAGCCTCGATATGGTCCATGTATTCGCGTTCGTCCAGATAATCCTGGGTGAGGGCGCGTGCCCACCAACCGTCAACCTCGCCTTTACCGCCCAACCACCGCGCGATTCTGGCTGCTGGCCAGCTGTGTGCACCAACGTCATCCAGTGCTGCGAACCATTGGGTGCGCGTCAGGCCGGAGGCTGCTTTCAGCTGGGCGTCAGACACCAAGTATTTGCGCGCGCGATGCGCCTGCGGTAGTGCGTTGGGTCGAAGATCCGACATTTTTTCTCCTCAATTCCGCAAGCCAAGGGATGTGCCATTATTCTAGCGGGTGAGTGGCGCATGACTCAGCGTCCATGTTCGCGGGTACAAAAATCTAAACTGATACCGTGGACTTTTCAGCCTGGTTTCCGTACGTTTTCACCATCTTTGACGTAGGTGCGGTGTTTTTTGCAGCAGTCTTAGGTGGCAAGGTAGCGCGCGAAATGCATTTTGATGCAATCGGCTTCGTTGTGCTCGCCGTGATGGCGTCCCTTGGTGGAGGCATGATCCGAGACACGATGTTGACTCAGGTTCCGGTTGCTTTGACGAACCCGGGCTATCTCGTGGCGGCTGCCAGCGGGGCGTTAGTGGCCTATCTCCTGCGTCTCGATGGTCTGTGGGCACGGCGTTTTCTGATCAGTGCTGACGCATTCACGCTCGGTTCGTGGGCTGCCACCGGCGTGTTGAAAGCGTTGAATGCTCATCTTGGTTTTGTGCCGGCTGTGCTGTTGGGGTGTTTAACTGCGGTGGGTGGCGGCATGATTCGTGACGTTGCGGTGGGCAGGATCCCGGCGATTTTCGGCGGGAATACGCTTTACGCAACTGCTGCGCTTGCTGCGACTGTTCCCGCCTACGGTTTCTGGCGGCTGCACCGCCCTTCAGTTGCGATGGCAACGTCCACGCTCTTGGCTGGTGTGATAGTGCTGAGCGCTTACCACTGGAAGTGGACGCTTCCAGCAAACGAGGACTTCACGCTCAGCACCTTGTATCAGCATGTGATTGGCTCTGCAACAAGCCGCCTTCCGAACGCGAATCTGGCACAGATGGCACGGCTGTGGATCCAGGAGAGCGGGCCGATTGATGTGACCGGCGAAGGGGGTCTCAACCCGGCCGCTGCACGTACTCTTGCTCGGGAGTCAGATGCTGATGCTGTTGACGCTGACCAAAGTAGCGGTCGTTCGTATAAGGGCATTGCGGGGTTGAAGCGTTTGCTGACGAATTATCGCGCACGTGACGGACACGCCGGTAAGGACTCGGCTAGTCGCAAGGAAGGTGCGCCTCCTCATCGGGTCGGAATGGCGAAGAGTAAGCGTCGGCGCCGCTACCGCAAGCTCAAGGCGCCGCGGAGTCACTTTGTTGTGTTCCCCTCTGCACAGTGGTCAGATGCAGCCAGCAAAAAACCTGGCGCTACCCAAGGGAGTGGCACCGCTCAAAGTACTGGCGCACATCAGGGATCAGATCCCGTGAGTTAGGGAGCTGTGCAGCGTTCTAGTTTTCCAGGTGTGCACGGGGCGCGGTTTCGACGATGCGTGCCACCGCTCTGCGCATCCCCGCCGCAACGGATGACGCGTGAACCTCCGTCCAGTGGGCGAGGGGAATTGAACAGGAGATCGAGTCGGTGACAGGACTGCTATAGGGGAGGGCGAAGGCGATGCATCGAAGCCCGATCGTGTTTTCTTGGTCTTCTGTTGCGTAACCGCGCTTGATCGTGGTGTCCATTTCTTTTTTGAACACGGCAGGGTCTGTGATTGAATATGGCGTTCGTTGCTGGAGGTGCAGAGGGATCAAGTCGGGGCGCAGAGCCAGCACGGCTTTACCAAGTCCCGTTGCTGAGGCGGCCATCCTTTGCCCCACGCGCGAAAAAATGCGCAGTTCGCCCTCAGACTCGTGGGTAATCAGATACACCACGTCGTCACCGTCGATCCGACCCATGTGGAAGGTTTCACCGTAAGTGTCGGAAAGCTCGGCGAGGACGGGTCTAACCACCCGCACATAGGGATCGGAATCGATGTAGCTCGCCGATGGGATCATGACGCGGATCCCAAGCGAGTAGGACTCGTCATGAATCTCGACCCAGCCTCGGCTTGCCAGGGTGTGTAGAAGCGCATACATGGAGGATCGTGGAGCCCCTAATGCGGAGGAGATCTCCGGAAGGCGCACCGGATTTGGCTGGCGTGTAGCGAGAAATTCGAGGACGTCGATGGTGCGCAGTGCAGACTTCACGGGCCTCACATTTGCGGGTCTCACATTCGCAGGCGTGTCGGTTTCGCTCTGCTGTGGTTGTGGTTGTGGCTGTAGCCGTGGCTGCGGTTGTGGCCGTGGTTGCTCGTGCATGACACTCATCGTGTGGATTCTCGTTCCTCGCCGGAGCATTCCTCGCTCGAGGCACTGTGGGGTGAGGTGGTGGGTGCGAACAGCGGTGCATCGGATGCGGAGGCCAGCGCGGCCGCTACGGTATCCAACTGTGCGTGGAGTTCAAAGCCGTCTTTGCCCCGTATTTCTGGTACAGAAAAATGACGAGCAATGATCGGATCTGAGATGTCGAGCGTGCGTGGAGTGCCGTGGCTGAACACCTGCTCAACAGGGGAGAGCTCGCGGATAGCGATAGCAGCGACCCGATCAGGATGTTCGCGCGCGAGGTCTTCATACACATAAGGGTCGTGTTGGCCATCGTCACCAATCAGGATCCACCGCATATGGGGGAAGGAAATCAGGAGGTTGCGCAGTTGTGTCCGTTTGTGCTCCATTCCGTTCCTGATAAGCCCCGTGGGCGTTGGCCCCCAGTCTGTCAGCACAATCGGGCCGAGCGGAAAACCGTGCTGCTGTAAAAATGCGTTGATGGCCGGTTCTGTGTTCCAGGCACCGGTGGAAAGGTAAAAAAAGGGTGCAGAAGGATAGCGTTGTATCAAGCTTTGATAGAACTCAGACATGCCCGGTACTTCCTGGCGAGCATCGGTGTTGAGCACAAACGCGTTCCAGGCGGCAATAAAAGCGCGTGGCATTTTCGTTACCATCACAGTATCGTCAACGTCCGAAATAATACCGATCGTGGAGTGCGGGTTGAGGATCTGAACGGGTGCTGTGGCTGGCATACCCTGGGCTGGTGTGAGCAGTGCAGAATGGACGCCAGGTTCCAGCCCGTGGTTTGCGACGAGGATATCGACGTATCCCGAAGAATCGGTGCGGGTGCGTATCACCCTTTCACCAACCTTGACGGTAACGGGAAGAAACCCAACCTGTGTGGTGAAAAACTGGTGGAAGCCTCGTTGCGCGCTGACGTCGTGACGTGCATCGGGATCCGCCATCACGGCTCGGGCAAGAATCCGCACACTCGCCGTTGAACCGTACCCCATATATGGCAGTATTTTAGGCAGCCAACCATGCCGACGGTGCCTAACGATTCCCCGCCGGTTGATCCCAATCTCGAAAGATCGTGCCATATCAGCTAGTGCCATACGTCTAGCCTAGTAAGTATCGCCGCTCGTCGCTGGTGCGTGCCGATGTGACGCGTCCACACATTGCAGGAACGTATGATGCGAGATGCCGAGTGTGCGGTTTGGGCTCGTTGTGGATATAGTGCGGATATAGTGGAAACGATGACTGTGGTGCGCATGAGCGTCTCATCGTCGAGTGTCTGAAGGCGTTGGAGGTAGCGCATGGCTAAGGGGTCTCTGATCGGTGACGCTGCGTGGGTCGTTCGCCTCGGGTTTCGGGCATCACCACTGTTTTCCATTATTTCAACCGTTTTGCTCCTCATTGCATCAGTTATTCCTGCTCTTAACGTTGCTGTGGTGAAAGCTATCGCAAATAATATGTCCCAGGCTGGTTCTCCGGTGGGGCTCGTCATTGCATGTGGAGTGGTATTTGGGTTTGGGAATGCTTTTGTCCAGGCGGCAAATTCAATTTCCCGAATTAATGCGATCCGAATTAATGTCTATAGTGCAGGTCTTTTTGACGCACGGCTTGCACAGACGCTACCCTCCAGGTTTGAAGTACCTGATTTTATGCGGAGCGTACGCAATGCGCTATCCAGCGTTGTTCAGGGATATCCCTCGTCGCAATTTCAAGCTACCGTAAATATTGCCTGCGCGCTTGTAACAGCGGTGTCTTTGGCACTCGCTCTGTGGGGATACAGCCCGCGGGCAGCTATTGTTAGTCTCTTTGCTCCCGTCCCTACTGCCATAGCATTTGGGTGGTATGGCAAACAAGAGTCACGGTTTTGGCCTGTGTCGAGTGAGCACGATCGGCGTGCGACGTATCTTGAGGATCAATTAGCTTACGCGAATCCTGGTTTTGAACTTGCTCTTATCAAGTCGCTCCCCACCTTTCGGGATCTCGCACGGGAGTCTCGCCGCGCATTCCAACGCGTGCGGCTGACGCTGGAAGGTAAATCAATTCTTTCAGATTCGATCGCTGGAATTGCCACAACGGTGCTGTTCTGCCTCGCACTCACATTTTTGTACATCGACTCGGTTGCGGTTTCTGGATCACTATTCGCTGGGCTCGTCGGCCTGATGAGTGGTGTTTCCGCAATGGCAGGTGTTGGATATCAAATCGGCGAACTTCTTTCCTCAATGCCCGCCAATCGTTATCTTCGAACATTCCTTGATATGGAAGA
This sequence comes from Actinomycetaceae bacterium, assembly GCA_028724265.1. Classification (GTDB taxonomy): domain Bacteria; phylum Actinomycetota; class Actinomycetes; order Actinomycetales; family Actinomycetaceae; genus JAQYDG01. Next base: position 157,328 of record JAQYDG010000008.1, on the reverse strand, counting down.
AAAACCTCAGCTGAGCGTGACGGGTAGTGCGTGTACCGACACTGAGCAGGCTCAGCTTGCTGTTCGTGACCTCACGGTTCGATATGGGCATACAACAGCAGTCGATTCCGTCTCGTTCACCATCAATTTTGGGCAGATGGTGGCTATTGTGGGGGAAAACGGTTCAGGCAAGACGTCATTGCTGAAAGCGTTGATGAATGTTCAGCCCGATGCGTCAGGTATGGTTCGAATCGGCGGGGCAACAATCGATCTGAGTGCCGATAGCCAACTGACATATCCGTTCGCTGTGCTTAAGCAGGATTTCAGCAGGTATGAGGTCACGGTGCGCGAGTTCGTTTCCCTTGGGGTGGATATCAGTCAGCGCTCAGACGAGAAAATATGGAATGCCCTCGCAGTGGCTGAAGCTGACGGTTTTGTTTCACGTCTGGACAATGGTTTGGATACGTTGCTTGGTACGCAGTGGGGTGGGGTTGAGCTTTCCGGAGGCCAGTGGCAAAGGCTGGCAATAGCACGCGTTGTTCTCTCTGATCTTCCGCTGTGGTATCTTGACGAACCCACGAGTGCCATTGACGCTCTCGCGGAGGAGTCAATTATTAACAGGTTGGCTGACGAAGCGAAGCGGAGGATCGTTGTTGTGACGAGCCACCGCGTGGCTGCTCTGCGCAGCGTGGATTACATTTACGTCCTCAAAGCCGGGAGAATTGTAGAGTCGGGCACCTTCGACCAGCTGTTGGCAGGCCAGACGGAATTTCGTCGAATGTTTGCGGCGCAGCTGGATGTGTCTGGCAGCTAAAGGAAACTATCCGCAACGTCCGTAATAATCCCGTCTACACCCCAATTCGTCATTTCGTTTGCGTGCACACGTGAATTTTGCGTCCATGTGTTCACACCGAAACCAGCCTGGTGGAGAAGCTCAACGCGACTGGGAGTCACCCACGTCGTCTCTGGATGAAGATAGGTTGCTCCCATCAGTTCCAACATCGACTTCCAGGCGGGAATCATTGCAGATCCCGCTGTGAGCCATCCGAGCGGGAGGTGCGGGGCTCGGCGATGGATATCAGCAAGAAGAAGCGGATTGAAGCTACTGATGATGATCGCACGCCCACGATCCAGATGTTCGAGCTGATCGAGCACAGCATCGACGAGGCGCAGGGATTGCTCTTTGCCTTGCTCATTCGGTTTGATTTCGAGATTGACGTTCATGTGTTCGTCATTCACGAAGCGAATGAATTCCTCCAAGGTTGGCAACGGTTCTCCGGCAAAATCGGGGGAGAACCAGCTGCCCGCATCGACGCTAGGCAGATCTGCTGAAGAAAGATCGTACATTGATCCGTGTTTATTCGTTGTTCGATCGAGCGTTGAATCGTGGAGGATGACGGGTGTGCCGTCCCCCAGAATGTCGACGTCCGTTTCGAGCCACGTCACCCCTGCACGTGCTGCGGCGCGAAACGCTGCCAACGTGTTCTCTGGTGCAACGTGGTTGAGCCCTCGATGGGCGATAATGCGAACCATAGCAACTCTTTCTGGCGCTGAAAATAAGACGGACAAAAGGACAATAAGACTGAAAAGATCTGGGACTGCTCTGACAGCATGTGGTATTCAGATAGTGTGCTGTGGTTCCATCGCTTGGATCCGGTAATTGAGCCCCATTTATGGACTCGTGTCGCGAAAGAAACCACAGCACACAGTGCGCGGGCGGGCGTTGCTTGAGGTGCGTCAGCCTCGCGTCAGCCGAGGGAAAACCCCTTTCAGCGATTAGGCGAGCGCAGCGGCCACAACCTCCTGAGCCTCGGCCTGAACCTGCTTCAAATGGTCGCTGCCCTTGAAGGATTCAGCGTAGATCTTATAGATCGGCTCCGTGCCAGAAGGGCGTGCCGCGAACCATGCGCTGTCTGTGACAACTTTGAGTCCGCCGATTTCAGCATCGTTGCCTGGTGCTTTCACCAGTTTGGCCGTGATCGGTTCGCCAGCGAGGGTTTGTGCGGACACTGCCTGCGGTGAAAGAGCCTTGAGTTTCGTCTTTTGTTCTGAGGTGGCAGCGGCATCAATCCGCTCATACGAGGAATCGCCAACGCGCGCAACTTGCTCATCGTGCAGCTGGGATGGCGTCTTGCCAGTGACCGCCGTCATTTCAGCAGCGAGCAGATCCATGATGAGCCCGTCTTTGTCGGTGGTCCACACTGTTCCGTTTCTACGCAGGAAGCTAGCCCCTGCGGATTCTTCACCGCCGAAGCCGATAGTACCGTGCAAGAATCCATCGACGAACCACTTGAAGCCCACCGGCACCTCGACGAGTGTGCGTCCCAGCTGCGCGACGATGCGATCGATCAGGGAGGAAGAGACGAGCGTTTTGCCCACGGCGATCGTCGGAGCCCACTCTGGCCGATGCGTGTAGAGGTATTCGATGGCGACAGCGAGGTAATGATTCGGGTTCATCAGGCCTGCATCAGGCGTCACAATGCCGTGGCGATCCGCGTCTGCGTCATTCGCTGTGGCAATCGTGTATGGATTACTTCCGGAGGCTGTGACGCGGTTGATCAGTGATGCCATGGCGTACGGGCTGGAGCAGTCGGTGCGAATCTTCCCATCCCAGTCGAGGGTCATGAACGCCCAGCGCGGGTCAACCTCCGTGTTGATGACGTCCAGATTCAAGCCGTAGCGTTCCCCGATGGCGCCCCAATAGTCACGCGAGGCTCCTCCCATCGCGTCTGCGCCGATCGAAATGCCTGAAGCGCGGATAGCATCGAAGTCGATAATCGACGCCAGTGACTCTACATATTGACTGATGAAATCGTGCGTTCCGGCGTGCTCTGATTTCATCGCCGTCTCGAAGGGGACTCGTGGAATATTCTTCCACCCTGCACGCAGCAGTTCGTTGGCACGATTGGCGATCCATTCCGTCGCCGCCGTCTCGGCCGGTCCTCCCGTCGGTGGGTCGTACTTGAAGCCGCCGTCACGTGGTGGATTGTGGCTTGGTGTGATGACGATGCCGTCCGCAAGCCCAGGGCCGGACGTCCGCACTCCCTCTGCTGTGTCGGCACCGTTAGCTGTGAGGACGGCGAGCGACACTGCCGGGGTCGGAGTCCAAGAATGCCGCGCATCGACGCGCACATCGACGCCGTTGGCAATCAGAACTTCTACCGCCGTTCGTTCTGCTGGCTCAGAAACACCGTGGGTATCTCGCCCCATATAGAGGGGGCCGTCATAACCCTGATTGCGCCGATAATCCACGATGGCCTGCGTGATTGCTGCAATATGAGCCTCGTTGAATGTTCCGTCGAAGGCAGAGCCACGGTGGCCAGACGTCCCAAAGCTGACGTTCTGTGCGGGATCGGCTGGATCTGGTTCGATGTCGTAATAGGCGGACACAAGCGCGTCCGCATCGATAAGATCTGATTCCTGGGCTGGTTGCCCTGCGCGTTCGTTCATGATCCAATTTTCGCACGAATATGTGGCATATGGCACCATGTGTTGTGTGGGTGACGAACCGCGCACGCATCTTTGCGCGAAACCGAGCGGGTGAGCGGCGGCTACAAGGTTGCTGTGCGTGCCCCGCGTTGGGATGCGTGCCCCGTGCTGGTGTGACGAGTCGCGGTGCAGCTGAGGGCAGGTAGTTCGATGGTGAAATGACGACAGTAGTGACGAGGCGTAGTGCAGCTGGGGAGGGAGGTCAGACGGTGAGGCGGTTAGGCCGCCGCAAGCGCGCCGAGCGACTGTGCGAGGAAATACGCGAGGCCGGGTGCCAGCACCTGCAGTACCAGCAGTATCGCCCAGTGGAAACCGCGCTGGCCTGCACGTTCCACGATATCGAGCATCGCCGTCGAAAACGTGGTAAACCCGCCGAGGAAACCGAGTGTGAGTGCAGGCGAAACCGCGCCGAATCCTGTGATGAATCCGAGTAAGAGGCATCCGAGCGTGTTGACGGTCAAGGTTCCGGCGCCTTGGTGCGCTGCGTGCCGCGTGACGACGCCGTCCACCCATGCTCTACCACATGCGCCGGCTCCACCGCATACTGCCACTGCGATCCACATCAGAGCGCTCATGCTGCCGTCCCATCCTGGTGGCGGGAAGTGCGGATTCTGCGACGGTCTCCCGCGTACCGAACGACGCCTGTCGAGAGTTTGACTCCCCAGAATGCGAGAGCGATGCCGCCACACAGTGAAACGGCCAAATAGATTGCTGAGGCTGGCCACACACCCGTCTCAACTTCCTGAATGAGCGTCCCATACGTGGTAAATGTGCCGATCATGCCAGTTCCGAGTCCCAGCCGCCAGCGCTTGTCGATGCCTGGAAGAGCGTTCGTCACTCCAGCAATAAGTCCAAGGAGGAAAGCACCCACGAGATTGACCGTGAGCGTTCCATAGGGGGCTGCGCCGTGATCCCAGGCTGCTATGCCACTGCCTAGCGGTGGGGCAATGGCTGCTCGTGCTACTGCTCCTATGCAGCCGCCAACAAAAATCGCGGCATAGCGGTTCACTATCGCGCTCCATTTCACGTGCCTATTGTTGCACGTTCTTTTTTCTTTTCCCTGCCGCTCTTCGTGCGTCACGTCAGAGCACATTTTGTTTTTGCAAGCGCTGCATCGCAATCCAGCCCACGGGTACTGGCCCCCAGAAGGTTACTAAACGGTAGAGCAACGCTGTGGATAGGGCAACGGCAGAAGGAATTCCGGAAAGCGTCAGGCCACCGACGAGTGCCGCCTCAACCGGTCCGATACCACCGGGTGATGGGATCACAGAGCCCACAGAGTTGGACACTAAATATGTGATGGTCAGTGTCAACAGAGGTAGCGAGCGCCCGAATGCTGCGAGCGAGGCGCCGAAACACAACACGTATCCCACCGGTTGAATGAGTGCCCCTAACGCGGCATATGCGATACGCCCTGGGTGTGCTCCGATCCATACGAGGCGGGGCCGAATTTGAACAATAATCGGCCGAATCTTGGCGAGGATCCAGCGGCGAACCTGAGGAACGAGGAACACAATGGCGATCAGAGCGATGACGACGCCGATCACGACGAACGTTGCGCGCGAGGGAAGCGTCAGAGTTCCTACCTCGCCGGTTGTGAGGCCGAGGATAGCCAGCATCAGGATGGTGGTGACGAACTGGATCACCTGAACGAGCGTCACTGTGGCAACCCCCACCGCAGTAGGGACGTTCGCTTTTTGCAGGAAACGCAGATTCAGCGCCGCCGGACCGACGCCCGCCGGTGCGACGAGTGACACCATCGATGCTGCCAGGTGTACTCGCATGGAATTGAGCAAAGTAATCTTTTCTGCGGTCAAGGCTTGCAGCGGCATAGCAGCACCCACGTAGGTGATGGCCGAACCGAGAATTGCCACCAGAATCCAGATCACATTAGCCTGCGCTAAGGCATTCTTCAGCTCGTTGAAGTTGATGGAGCCAAGCACAATAAACAGCGCGATAAAACCGATAATAGCGGTTGCGAGGGATTTGAGTGAGAACCTGCGGAGTTTCAAGGGCGGAATCGCTTTTGCCACGGGCATCGACTCAACAATCACGTCACGCAGCCTCTGCAGCGCTTTTCTGCCGCTGCTGTCGCATTGTGCAGCGAGGTCCGCGAGGGTTTCCTTCGGTATCACACTCTTCTGCATGATTGGTCCAAGGGATACCACTTGGTCGAGCGTCAGGGAACGCCGTGCACTCGCCAGTGCCCGATCGATTCCGACCAACGACGCCCACATGGCGAAAAGCTGCGCAAAATCGATCCGCCGCACGGTTTCTCCGGCTGGGATATTTCCGTTTCCCCAATTGAGGAGGAGAAATTCGTGTGAGGTCGAAGAAATCGCAGCAGTGTGGGCGGAAATCATGCCGTGGGAAATCCCGTTCGAGTGGGCGAGAAATATTGTTTTCCAGGATTCGTCGAGCGTGGCATCGTCAATTGCTGACGGATCCTCGATATCCGCGAGCAGTGTGACGTCGGGAAGCTGCTGGGTAATCGCGTAGCTGTGTGATCCCCCCACAACATGCACGTTGCGTGACGGATTGGCTCCGCATTCGGCGGCAGAGAGTTCCAGCAGTGCGACGTGCTGGGCTGTTTCCCTCAGATCCCGCACGCGGGTGAGCGTAGACGGCGTGTTGATAAAGCGTCGCCACAGGGTGACAACGGTACGTTCAAGGCGGATATCCGAATCAATAAAACCTGCCCGCCATACCTCGTCATGGTCATCGAACACCGCATATGTGCGGACGCTAGGGGTAAACACCGGCACGGATCGTTGGTGGAGAATCCGCTCTCGTTCCTTCGTCGCATCCATGTTGGGCACAAATTCCGTCCGCGAATAGGCAAGGAGCTTCCGCAAGCTTTGGGCAGTATCCTTCTGCGTGTTTTGCGTGGCATTCTGCGTTTCGGATGTTGGCACGTTGTGGTGGGAGGGCTGGTCGGCTTCAGGGGTTGACTGGGAGGGCTGATCGGTTTCAAGAGCGTCGAGAATTTGGGCGATGTCAAAATGGTCTGTGGTTCCCACCGGCATGTCCGTGATGATGCGGCGAGCCCGCATATAGTCCGCGTCCTGAACGTCCACGCGTACAACAGTCCGCGCGTCAATGCCGGATCTGATCAGTGTTTCGACGAGCTCCTCGCCATCGACGCCTTCCGGGAGTCTGCCGCCAACATACCGGCCTAGCTGTCCGCACAGGATACCGGTCAGGAGCATAATCAGCGCGCTTGGCAGCGTTTGATCCCCAACCAGAATGGTCACGCCTAGAACTGAGAGCAGCGTTGGCCATGCGAAAGAATACAACACTGATTTTTGGCCAGAATTGATGGCTACAAACAATGCCGCGAGCGAGGAAACATAAGGAAAAGCAATCGTTGTGGAGCGCAGCGGAAGCGATTGGGCTCGCCACCCCGCGTCCAGTTCCTGACTCAGCAGCATCAGCGGAAAATATTTGACGAACACCCACACCAGGGCATACGCCAATGCGGCAGCAACCGCCATGGAGCCGAGTGCGGTGAGCAGGGTGCGCCATCGTTGATTCCACACCAGTTGAGCGAACACAATCAGTGGGAAAACGAAAGAAATCAAGCCTTCGATAAAATTCAACGGCAGCGAGACGATTATTTCGAGAATACCTGAGGCGGCAATGCGGACGTCCATAGCAACGGCAACGGTTGTGGAGGATCCAAAAATTGAGAGTGCGACCACAACGGCGAGCCATCCGAGCGTGACGAGGGCACCAATCACATCCCGTCGCGCATGGGTGAGGTGCGGTATTTCGTCCAGAAGCAGGACGCGGCGTTCGGGCGTTGGCTCGTGCTGAGTCCGCGATTGAGGCGCCCCCGTCGTCTTACTCCTGTTGCTCATGGTGCAATCTTACCGGGCAGCGGTGCGCATCCACAGTGGGATAGACGCCTCATTGCGGGGAAATTGGCGCAATTCGGCGTACCAGGCATCGGCAGACGCGTGGGACAACAGCGGCGACTCCTCATCCGTGTACAAAGCAGCCTCCACCTGGCCGTCTGCCTGGAAGTCAAAATGGGCAGCATAAAATGTGCCTGAGTCCTTGCGATACATCAGGATTTTCAGCTGAGCAAGGTAGTGGAATACCGCAGTGGGAATGTGGTTGAGGGTGAGCGTTGTTTCGTCATCAAACTGAATGACGCCGGTATAGGCAATGCTTGCGCCTACCAGCTGGACGTCAATAGAAATGCTGCGCCACGTGGGTGAGTGATGTGGAATGACGGTAGTCAGCATCTTCAGTATGGCAGCCACAAGATCCCCAGAATTGTGCATATTGAGTGCTTTGCTGGGTGTGGAGGTGGCGGCGGCAGCTGTTTGCAACTCCCACGAGCGTGCGGTGGCGACGTCAACGTAGCGTCCTTCAAGATCGGTAAAGGGAACAAATGCTTGCATCAAACCCGGTGCCGCGATCTGAAAACCTAGGGCTTGTGCGTAGGCGGAATCGACAATCATGGGCGTGATATGGGCGAGAATCCCGGGCTGGAGGTGCTGAGACAGATTGAGCTGTGGCTGCCCGGGCTGAGGCTCCGCCGACTGGGGTGCTTGAGGCGCCGAGGAATCAGCGGTGCGTTCGGACGCAACCTGGGCGTCGGCACTGGTGTTGCCCATTTTTTTGTTGGGGTTGCTTCGTGCAGGGTCTGAAAACACGGAGCGAAGGATCTGCACGGGCATGCCGCGATAGGTTCCCATGGCTCGCATCTCGGTAATATCGCGCTCATCCTCAATGGTGAGGCGCTTTACCCATAATTTGTTGGGCAGTTGATGGAAACCAGCTTCTGTGGGAGGCGTAGGCGAAACCATCGTGACGGCTACGGGTTTCCCATCGTCGTCAGTATGCACATCGACGGGAACGATTCCCCATTCGCGCCGCACAACTGGCCCGATAAATGGCGAGGGTACGATTGCGTGCTCGTCTCCGGATGGTGTGCGCCACCCGTGCTCTAACCCTGTGTATGTTCCGAGGAGTTCTGGCGTCACGGCTGGGTGTGGAAAGAATTTCCACAGTTGTGATCCTGTGGGGAGGCGTGTCGGTTGAATCCACAAGAGCGGGCTGCGAACCGTCACACCCGGCGTGCGGCTTTCGTCATGCGCAGAAGGCTGAACCGCTTTCGGTTCGTGAGCCTGGAGGATGCCGCGTGCGTCGAGTGGAGGAAAAATAATGCCACCGAACACCGCGTGCTCCTGCAGGGGCCCGACGGCTGCACGAACTGAGAGGAACGGTGTGCTTGGAATGGTGAGCATGAAGAGTGGTTGAGTGAGGGCTCGTGCAGTATCGAGGCTTGTTCCGGTGAATGTGAAGCGCATTAATCTGCGCAACGTGCGTGAATCGGTGACCCCTGATAGAACCTGCGCGTCCACCGCAAATCCGCCACACAGGTCAATGCCCCGATCGAGGAATCCGTGCATCTGTTCAGCGGTGACGGCAAGTTGATAGATCGGTTGGACGTTCACGAATGCTCCCGAATAGTGGTAACTGCCCCATCATGCCCGCGTGCGACGCGGATAGACATCAATACTGTGGGACGCGGCCTGTTGCGCGCGGCGGCAAGTGCAGTGCAGGAATGTGATGCAGGTGTGCGCTGGCGCGATAGAAGGCTGTGGCCACAGCATAGTTCCGTCAGAACTCTACGGCATTCGGGAGAGGTTCGTCATCAGAGGAACATGGAGCACAGATTCGTTTGTGTGGGCAGAGTATCGTTGGAAAAAACGTTCATCATGCTGATGGGCGTTCATCACGATGACGAGCGTTTATCGCGGCGAAAGGCGAGACAGGGGAGAAAAGGCAAGAGGCGCAAGGAAAGGGGAGAGGCATGATTTTTCAGGCATCCGGCCATTCTGGTTCTGCGGTTGTGACGGCACTGTACGAGACTGCGTCTTCCGCTTTGATCGAACGGTCTGCTGCGGCTTCTGCTGCTGGGGCAGATGTGCTGGAGTGGCGGCTGGACTACGGGGTGTCAACCCACGCCGCCCTTTCCTTGGATGATGTTGCGGCTGCGATCCCGCAGGCGCTTGACCTACTGCCTCATCCCCTTTTATTGACGCTGCGCACGGCTGCCAACGGCGGGGAAGCGGATTTGATGCCAGGGCGGTATAGCGTCATGCTTGCGGGATTGTTTGACTCTCTGATGCGTTTGGGCGTGGATCGAAGCCGCATTGGTGTGGACATCGAGTTTTCACAGAAGAATATGCAGACCTTGGTGGACTCTGCGTTGGATCTGGGTCTCACTGTGATGCTCTCCGCCAGGGACTCTGAATCTCCGCTTGATCCTGACGTTCTTCAGGTGATGTTGGAGGATCTGTTGGAGGTGCACGGCGTGGTGCCAGCCCTGAAGGTGCACGTCACAACGGATGAGGAAGCGCAGCGTGCCTTAGACGTGTTTGCCCGTGTTCGCAGCCGTGCTGGGCGCCCCATGATCCTCGCCGCAGACGGCAGTGCTGCTCGGAACGTGACGCTTGGGGCATCTCGTGTCGGTTCTGCAGCAACGTGGGCTCGTTTCGAGAATACGCAACTGGATGCGCTTGCTGGCGAAGTATCTGTTGAAGAGACGCTGGCCTTTTTGGCCTCCGGCTCGGCTTCTGAATAGTTCCGGCTGGCTCGCCTCGATCCGGCTGGCTTCGCTCTGGCTATTCAGCCGAACGGTCTAGCTGATAACGGACGGTCTAGCGGCTAATTGTGTGGTGTGGCTCGATAGCGGCGCGGAAAAAGGGATGGTGTGGCCGATGCGGCGTATACCTGCACGCATCAGGGAAAATCCACGTAAAATACGTAAAAAAGCTCCGCACCGGGAGCGAATCACCGAGGCGGAGCCTGCGTGCGCCCGAAGGGACTCGAACCCCCAACCTTCTGATCCGTAGTCAGATGCTCTATCCATTGAGCCACGAGCGCATGTGCTCAGCATCCAGGTGAATATCTCGTCACCTTTCAGCTTGAACGACGGTAATCAAGTATAGGCATCTTGCTGATATTCGGCAAGCCTGAAAGTGTGATGTGTGCGGCGCTGATGCTGACTGTGCGGGTCGAATGCATCGTGGCCGCGCGGTACACACGCAGTGCACATCGCGTACAGTGGCACTATGACACCAGAGATCCTCTCGGTTGCCGCATGTGTGTGTGCCGCAATCTCCCTGATTTTCGTGATCATTCTCCTGCTGCGCACTGGGCGTTCGGGGAATGACGAGGCTTCCCAGCTCCAACGTACGTCAGTGTCGTCGTCGGCCAGCCTCGCTGAGGAATCTGATGCGCATTCGGGGGCAAGCGGGCAGCCTGAGGTAGCCGAGGAGTCTGCAGTGTCCCGTGACTACACTGCTCGCCCCGAATTGCCTGCTATCGTTTTCAATCCCACCAAGGTTGAGAATCTGCCTGCGCTCAAAGCGATGGCGCGCGAAGCTGCGGCGTTCGCCGGTTTTCGTGAACCGCTGTGGATCGAAACCTCGGAAGACGATCCTGGCGTGTCGCAGACTCGCGTGGCGTTGGAGCATGGTGCGGGTGTGGTTATTGCTGCGGGCGGTGACGGGACTGTTCGGAGTGTGGCTGGGGCGTTGGCCGGCAGTGGCGTTCCGCTCGGCATTCTGCCCCTTGGAACTGGGAATCTTCTGGCACGCAATATAGGTATTCCACTCGGCAGACCACTAGACGCGCTGGCGGTTGCGCTCACCGGCTCTATTCGTCATATCGATGTGGGGTATGTTGCGTCCGCGCAACGCCGTCTGCCGCCGATCGAGGTGGCTGATCATGATGGGCGTGGGCGCGCTGGCGCGGATCGTCACAACGCGGGTGGTGCTGAAGCTGGTAGCGCACTCGAGGCCTTTGAACCCGTGTTTGAAGGGGAAGAGCCGTTCGTTGTGATTGCTGGAACAGGCTTTGATGCCAGTATCATGAACGACACTGATTCGGATCTGAAATCGAGTGTGGGATGGATGGCGTATGTCGCAGCCGGCGCAAAGAACTTGGCACAGCACAAGATCCATGCGCGCATTACAACGGCAGGCACAGAAAGCCTTGCCAATCCCCGATTTCGTGACGGCATCCACGTGTCGGCTCGGTCAATCATGTTTGCGAACTGTGGTGCACTGATCGGTGGGGTCACCCTTGCTCCTGACGCTCAGATTGACGACGGCTGGCTGGACGTGACGTTCCTGAATCCGGCTCGTGGGATCCTTGGGTGGGCGGACTTGGCGAACAAGATTGGCCTTCAGTCGATCGGTATCCGCGCTGGAGTGAGGTCTGCGCGGGCGGGCGTGAAATCGGCAGCTAGTTCTGTGCAGTTTCGGCGTGCCCGAGCGTTACATTTGGAAATGGCTGGGCAAGAACTCGTTGAGGTCGATGGGGATGTTCTTGGGAGGGCGCAGGCGCTGGATGTGTCGTTGAAACCCGGCGCGTTAGCGGTGAGGGTGCCGTGATGCTGCCTGCCTGGCATGGCCTCCGGCGCTGCTTTGCCTGGCGCTTTGTTGTAGTGGCGGGCATTCTGGCTGGTATTGCGGGCGTCACGATCGGAGGCAGCAGTGTGGCTGCTGAACGTGTGGATCATGAACCTAGGGGTACCGAATATGTAGCCGCGTCTGCGCTCGAAGATGTTCAGTCTGTAGATAAGTCTGCAGATACGAAGCATGGATCGCCGGTTGTTCTTCTCGGTTTTTCCGGTGTGACGTGGGGGAGCGTGAACCCCCAGGACACGCCGAACCTCTGGGCGTTTGCCCACACGGGGTATGTGGCCAATGTAGTGAATTACTCCTCACGACAGGTCTCATGCGCGGCTGACGGCTGGCTCACCCTCGGCGCAGGGAAGCGATCGACTGTTGGGAACGAGTGCTCCATCGTTGGGCTATCACCGACCGAGGGTGACGAGGTTTCGTCAACCACTGCCGAGCAGAGTGCGGGTGCTAACGCGAACAATAGTGGCGCGTCTTCGCCGAATCTGGGTCTGCTTGCCTCGGTATTCAAGCATGCACATATTTCGGTGGACGTGCAGGGCGCTGGGGCTCAGCTTGCGATGACTCTGCCGAACGGATCGAAGCTGAATTCCACACCGGGCACTGAATCTCCCGCGCTGAGCATCATTGATCTGGGCGGCGTGGTACAAGATGCTGCGATACAAAAGGACGAGTTCAAACAGACTGGACAGGCCGCGCAGAAGGCTCGGGCATTGGCCGAGCAGACCGGGGCTGCTCAGGGATCGAATCATCAAAGCTCGGATCAGGTGGAATCTGGCGGGTTCATGGCGAGGCTCAAGAGTGCCTTCGTCCTCACTCCTCAGTTATCGGAGGCGGCGCGCGCGGATCTTCGCGCCCTCGACGCGCGTTTTGGTGAAAATCTGCGCTCAGTTCGTCACCGAATGCCGAACGCGACCATTCTTGCTGTTAACACTGGTGATGCTCATGCGTCAGCTGCTCAGTTTGGATATTTCGCTGTGGCAGGGCCTCGTATGACGGCGACACTGGGTCAGCGTGATCCCGCACTGCGTGTGGCCAGCGACGGGTTGGTTTTTTCCCCACTTGAAAAGCGAGATGGGCTGATACAGCTTACTGACGTGAGTGCAACGCTCCTCGAATGGCTTGCCCCCGACGCCATCGGGAACCGCGCTGAAGTGCCTGTTGTCGGCGCTCCACTTCGCGCTGTTCCGGCGCACGGTGGAGCAATCGGCAGGTTCTATGCGTCCCACTCCGGAGTGGCATATGTGAAGAGCCAATTTGTACGCAGTGAATATCTTCGCGTGATGCTTGCGCCCACATGGGTTGTGTTCGCGGTGGGATTGGTCGTTATTGGTATTGGCTGCTTTTCTATTTGGCGTCATGAAGCTAATCGAGGCGACGGAGGCGATCGAGGCCAGGCGGATGATCGAGGCCAGGCGGACGGTCGAGGCGATGGAGGTCAAAATGATGATAAACGCCAGAGCGATTATGGGGCGCGTCTGAGTTCAGGCGGCACAGTGGCCGGTGCGCACGCGCTGATATCAACGAGGATATGGGTCGGATTTCTCGCGTGGTTTGCAGCTCTGCCAGCTGCGCTCTTGTTGATAAATGTATTTCCGTGGTGGAACTCTCGCTCACCTTATGCGGCCTGGGCGGGCGGCGTCGTTATTCTTGCCGCTATCTGTGCGGGTGTGGCTCTGTGGCGCCCTCTTCGTACCCGCGGTTCCTTCTCCGCAGCAGTGATCGCTGGTATTGGCGCATTGTCAGTAGTGGTGACGTGTGCCGTCGCGCGATGGTTCCCGCACGCATCGGTGGTGTCTGCTGATTACTTGGCATGGCCGCAGACGGGTGCGCGTTTCTATGGCTTTTCAAACCCGCTGTTTGTGCTTTTCTCCGTCAGCATGCTGATTGTTACAGCGGCTGTTGCTCAAAGTGTTCGCGCCAGATCGCACACGGGCTCGAATAAATGGGCGCTGATCGTTGTGGCCGTTTTCGGCGCTGTGGCTGTTGTGGCTGATGGAAGTCCAAGCTTTGGTGCAGATTTTGGTGGTCCCACAGCGTTGACTGTTGGTTTCTCTCTGCTGGCTGTCACGATTGCGGGCAAATCTATTACGTGGCTGCGGCTGGTTGGTTCTCTGTGTGCTGGCCTCCTTGTGACGATGTTGTTTGCTGTTCTCGACTATGCGCGGCCTGCTGCCGAACGGACACATTTAGGTAATTTTGTGCAGAGCGTTTTCGATGGTAATGCAGGGTCCCTTGTCGCCACTAAACTTTCGAGTATCGGCTTTGGTGCGCCGTGGTGGTGCGTTCTGGCGGTTTTCTTCGTCATGGTGTGTGCCCTGGCGTTCCTGTGGACATCGCGGAGGCGCAAGCGCGCGGCACTGCCAGGTAGGCATGTTTCCCGCAGCGGAGCGCTTGTATTTCGCAAAAATACGCTTGCGCGCTACACATGCATTCCGGTGCTTACCTTGCTGCTTGTTGCAGGCATGACGAATGATTCCGGCATCGCGATTGTACTTTTCGGGCTTGTGGTGGCGCTGCCGTTGTGGGCATTGGGCTACTGCGCATGTGACCGCGTAGCTTTATACGGCTGATAGGGCAGGCTGGGCATCCCAGATCTGTTGCGTGCATGAACGGTGACGTGTCTGGCGCGTCGAACAGCCACGGCACGCAACACGTCACGCAACTGGCGCGCGCGGTGAACTTGACCTGCCATATCGCGCCCAGACGGACGATGCGTCAGGTCGCACAGTACTTCTTGAACAGTAAAACCCTTGACGAGCAGGTCGATCGTCATGCCGACTTCAACGCCCCAGCCTCCAGCAAACGGTAGAGCCGCTTCGAAGGCGGCGCGAGTCATGCAGCGTTGCCCTGAAAGTGGGGCGAGAGCGTGGAAGCCAGTAGTCCGTTCTATTGCGTGGCGTGCCGCGTGCAGCACCCTACCGTGCCCTGCCGCGCCCTGTTGAGGCGGAAGGACGGCGATGGTGAAATCAGCGTCGCCCGCTGCCACAGGATCGATCAGGGGTGCTGCTGCCCGTGCCGTTTGCCCAAGATCAGCATCGAGGAACATTAAAATGTGCGTGCCTCGGTTCCTGCTGCTATACGTTTCGATGCGCATCACTTCCTGCGCACCTGTTGCCATCGCCGTCGCCTTGCCGAAATTTCGGGAGTGCGAAACGACGCGCGCCCCGGCTTTGCTGGCTCGATCCGCCGTCGCATCAGTGGAGCCGTCGTCCACCACAACAACGAGGGTGACGCCTGGGATCTGCCACGCGCTGGCGACGGTTTCAGCTATCCTGGCTGACTCATCTTTCGCTGGGATGACGACGGCAACCGGCAGCGGCGAGGCGCTCCTCGCCGCATGCGTGTGGGAGGCGTCAACGGGATCAGTCATAATTCACATCTTACAAGCAAACTTCACTGATTCCGTGACCAGCAACGATGGCAGCCAGGCGCCGGCACCTGACTGCCATCTCCGGCAAGGAGCGAAAGCTAGCGCAGCACAACCTGGCGGGAAACGACGCCTGCGCGAGCTCGTTTCTGATCGGGCGTCAGTGGGGCAGTAGACGCGATAGCCTCCTCCAAGTGGGACTGGAACTGGGCGAGCGGCGCTGGAAGTTCGTCAGCTTCCGTGCCTCGATCGAGTTCCCAAACGGGGATCGCAAGCCCTAAAAACCGGAAGACTCCAATAAATCGGCCCCCCTCGAAGTCTGCTTCAGCTGCTGCACGCAGACGCGCTACGCCGTCAAGCACGGCATCGCGTGGTTCGGGGCGTACCCACCTCAGGAATTCGGAACCCATGCGCGTCCAATAGGCGCCGCGAATTCCGTCGATCTCCGCCATCGGGGGCACCTCGTCACGAGCCTGATTGAGCAGCTCCGTGGTGTTCGGGTCTGCCAGTTCGTCGTCAGTCATCCAATATTCCGGAGTCTCCCATATTTTGAGATCGCCGAAGCCCTCCGGATCGAGAATATCCTGCAGGCGAAGCCCTGGCTCTGGAAGACCATCTGGAGCCCAGGAAGATTCGGGTTTGAGCTCGATGCCATGTTCGATGGAGGAGGCTATATCGCGGGAAGCGTCGCCAGATTTGGTGATCATCTGCGTGGCAATCAGCAAAATGCCATCTTTGCGGTACAGTGCTGCGTTCATGCCTGGAAGGGTGGTGGTCAGCAGCAGGTCGCGGCTGCCGAACTGTGACGTGGTTCGAGCCGGAAGCGTCGCCATCGGAAGGATATCGCGCAGCCCCACAAGTTCAACTTCAACGGGAAGTCCCTCGAAGGGGCGTTCCACGAAGGGGATTTCCGCCTGTGTGCGCTGGCGGCGTTCGGGATGAGCGGCTCGTTCACGCCGCTCGCGGCTTTTCTTACTCATGGTTTCCTCGTTCTGTCGCTGACATGTTCCCTCTGATACTGCCACATCATTCTGGTGTTGCCGCAAGCTGCCCTCGATGGTTGTGATGCGTCCCAGAATGTGCCGCGCTCCGGATTGCGGTGCGTATGTGGATGTGTTGGAGGTATCAAAGAACTTAGGTATTTTGAGGAAATTTCTGGGCGGTATTTCAGTTAAGATGCTCGTTGTAAGAGTAAGAAGTTGTGAATAGTCGAGTAGATGAAGAAGAATCCTAGTCAGATTAAGAAGAAGAGCGTTTCCCAGGGGGCTGCCTCCCACTCACATGTTATTCCCGCCCACAGTAAGCCTCGGGCACAGCGTTCGTCAGCTAAGCGTGGACTGCGTACCGCCTTACGCAATCCGTCATCTGTGACGAAGGTTTTTATCGCCCTGCTAGCCGCACAGTTCGTGGGCAGTATGAGCAATACGATTGTGGGCAATGCCCTTCCTGTGATTATTGCGCAGATTGGCGGAAACGCGTCACAGTACACGTGGATTGTGACGTCAGCATTGCTGGCAAATACTATTACCACTCCGATCGTGGGTAAGCTCGCAGACCTTTTCGATAAGAAAAAATTGTTTATGGCGTCGCTGCTCATATTCGCTGTGTCCTCTATCCTCTCTGGCGCTGCGCAGAGCCCGAACAGACTGATTGCCTATCGTATTTTTCAGGGTATCGGCATGGGCATGATGGTCACGTTGACGATGGTTATTATGGCCTCCATCGTCTCGCCGCGTGAACGTGGCCGCTACAACGGATACATGTCCGCGACAATGGCAGTGTCCACTGTGGGCGGGCCTCTTATCGGCGGTTTTATTGTGGATACGCTGGGTTGGCGCTGGACTTTCTGGATTTCTGTGCCATTCGTGCTGGCCACAGTGTGGGTCACGTTCCGTCAGATGTCCACAATGAAAATTCACCAGGGTAAGGCTCGAATAGACTTCCTCGGTATCGCACTTATTTCGGCGGCGTCCGCAGCAATTTTGATCTGGATTTCAGGAGTCGGTTCTGGATTTGCAGCGGGAAGTATGCCCTCAATTGTGCTTCTGAGCGTCTTTGTTGTGGGTGCAATCGCATTTGTGATCACTGAACTGCTCGTTAAAGAGCCGTTGATTCCGCTCACTATTTTTCGGGTGCGTACGGTGTCGTTGGCGATTGTTGCCTATTTAGGGCAGGGCATGGCGATGTTTGCAACGTCCGTGTTCTTCGGTCAATATTTCCAGTATGGGCGCGGTTATACGCCAACAGTGGCTGGTCTATTATCGTTGCCGCTCGTGCTCTTTATTATGGCAACCTCGACGGTGGTGGGGCGTCGCCTCACGCTGACTGGACGGTGGAAGCCGTATGTGCTTTCCGGCACGGTGCTGATGGTTGTGGGCATGCTGATGTTTCTTCCGGTGCGGCACGACACCCCGTTAATTTATATTGCGATGTCGATGGTGGTGATGGGTATCGGAGCAGGTGCTGCGGGTGCGCTGCTTGTTGCCGTACAGAACCTCGTTCCACTACGCATTATGGGCGCCACCACGTCAACGATTCTCTTTTTCCGCACCCTGGCAGGAGCGTTCGGTATTCAGGTGCTGGGAAAGATCTACGCCACATCCGTCGAGCATGACGTGCGCGCTGCTTTTGGTTCAATGTTTCCACAACAGCAGGGCACCGGTGCTCTTGATCTTGCTGCGTTGCCGGATGACGTTGAGCGCGTTGTGCGCATGGCGTATGGGAATGGGCTCGCCCCCATTTTTGTGGTGATGGCGGCTGTGACGTTCCTTGGCGTGATTGCGGTCATGGCGATGCCGGGCGTGCGGCTGAGAACCACGATCGACATTGAGGATCAGGTCGCCACTGTGATAGAGGAAGACGAAGCCCCTCGTCCTGGCGCGGGCGTTGACCTCGATGCTGGGACCGGTGTTGATGCGAGCCCTCGCGTGACGAATGAAGCAGGAGCGAGTAGCGCGGCCGCAACAGCGGTGAAATCAAGGGATAACGCGCCGGATGCGGCGAAGCTGAAACGTCGGTCTCGTATGCGAGCGCGGCGTCATCACCGTGAGATCAGGTAAACGCGCGGACGAGCCGCGAAAGATGCACAGGCATGCCGTAAGGATCTTGGTACGCTAAAAGCGCTGGCATGCTCAGAAGTGGTTGGTTCGCCGCTGCTTTAGTGGCTAGCCAACCACTTCTGACCGATCCTCTTTCTCTACGTTCCCGCTGTTATGCGCGTCTACATTCCTATAAGGGGTTTCAATAAGGCTCGCCTTCTATGCGTTTATACCCCCTTATGCGCTACTGCGTACCTCAATGATGTGCTGAGGTTGCGTGCACGCGGGTGTATGTGCAGGTGTGGGGGTTGGCTGCAGGTGTGGAGAGTAGACGGAGCTAGTCAACAACCCCATAAAGACGGTCACCCGCGTCACCCAGGCCGGGAACGATATACCCATTTTCGTTGAGGTGATCATCCAGCGCGGCGACGACAATCGTCACATTCGCCTTGTCGCCAATTGCGTCTTCGAGAGCTGTGAGGCCTTCAGGGGCAGCGCAGATGCACACGGCGGTGACGTCGTGCGCTCCGCGTTCCAGGAGGTAGTTGATTGACGCGATCAGCGTTCCACCCGTTGCCAGCATCGGATCTAGAACGAAGCATTGACGGCCAGAGAGGTCTTCTGGGAGCCGGTTCGCATAGGTGATAGCCTCCAGCGTTGTTTCGTCACGCTTCATTCCAAGGAATCCGATTTCGGCGGTTGGCAGCAGCTTGCTCATGCCTTCGAGCATGCCGAGGCCGGCGCGCAAAATCGGTACGACGACCGGGCGTGGGCGCGTGAGCTTCCGAGCCGTCATCGTGGTGAGAGGCGTCTCAATTTCCACATCTTCCACACGGACATCTCGAGTGGCTTCATACGCCAGCAGTGTGACGAGTTCTTCCACCAGTTGGCGAAAGACGACGGATGGGGTGGTTTTGTCACGCAAAACGGCAAGCTTGTGGTCAACTAGCGGGTGGTCAATGATTAATGTACGCATAGTTCAAATGTAGCAGGGCATTTGTGTGCATGATGCGTTGTTGCACGGTTAGACCGTTTGCGCACAGTTGGTCGGGCGCGGTGCACGCTATGCTGATCGCCTCTGGGTTGCCGTTGGGATCCTCTGGCGCATCATGCTCTTGGTAGCTGATGTGATCGCGTGCGTGAGATCACTGCCGATGCGCGTCTTCTCGCGCGTGTTATTGTCACGTGCTACCGCTCGGCATTCATCAATGGAACGACGACTCATAGAGGTAGACGCATTGAGACATATGGAGATGCATGTGAACCTATATCAATGGTGTCAACGGCGGTGTATGCGAATATATACAGGGCAGGCGCTGCCGGGGCGAAGGAAGTGGACGGATGAACAACAGGACGTGGGGTGAGCGAGCGATGGACGATGAGCGAGTGATGGACGAGCACATGATGGACGTTGCGATTCAGCAGGCACGTCGTGCGGCACAGGCGGGTGATGTGCCCGTCGGCGCAGTGATTGTTCAACGTGAAACACGCGAGATCGTGGCACATGTATTCAACACGCGAGAGGCAAAGAAAGATCCGACCGGTCATGCAGAGATCGCTGCGATCCGGGAAGCTGCTTTCGCATTAGGCAGGTGGCGACTCGTTGATTGTAGTCTCTATGTGACCCTCGAACCGTGCACGATGTGTGCGGGAGCCATTGTCGCTGCAAGGATTCCTCGGGTGGTTTTTGGGGCATGGGATGCTCAGGCTGGTGCGGCTGGATCGCTGCGTGACGTTCTTCGCGATTCACGTGGACCCTACCAAGTAGAGGTGATCGGCGGCGTGCGCGAAACCGAGTGTGAAGCCATGTTGAGAGGTTTTTTCGCTCTCAAGCGTGACGAGGAACGATAGACAGGACAATAAAGGGGCGTCAGCCTGCCAGCATAGCCAGCATAGAGCCTTTGCTGCGCCGAATTAGAAACTGTCCACTGAATACGGGAATCCCCGAGGTTGGCGTGTTGAGCAGCGAGACGGTAGTATTGACGGCGGTAGCGTGTCCGAGCGGCCGAAGGTGCAGCACTCGAAATGCTGTGTGGTGCAAGCCACCGCGGGTTCAAATCCCGCCGCTACCGCCATTTGAGGCACTCCGTGGAGTGCCTTTATTTTTCTAATTTTCCGCAGGGTGCCGTCACAACTCCATCACACTCCATCAATAATAGAATCGCACCTATGCGCAGTCCAACATTTCAATACGCCGCCGCTTATCTCCACGGAATTCCCGCCGATGATTAAGGGTGAAATCCCGCAGGTCCTTGATGGGCACTCCGCGATAGAAACTCTGGAAGCAGGCGGGGAACCCTAACAGAATCCAACTTTTGTGCGGCGTTCTCAGCAGCTTGCTAACGACACGAGTGTGCTCAGTGAATGCTTACCCAGCTGGCCGGTTGTTCTCTAGCTGGTCGCTCTCATGTTTGCGGGGATGCAGACCTTCGGTGTGCTGCCGTCTACTGCATGGATAATGGGTGTGGTGTGAAAGTTCGAGAATCATCACGCCACACCCATTAAAAATATCTATCAAAGCGAGTGTTAAAAATGATTAGTGCGAAACGATCTCTGGCTGTTTAACTGTTTCAACACTTAGTGCGGTGTGATCCGAATTTTTCGATGCTATATTTTCCTGGATCGAACGGAGGAAAAAGACGAAAGCAAGTGATGCGCAGATCCCGAGGGCCGGCATTGCAAGAGTGGGAAAATTGAGTTCATGTTCCAGTGTTGCTAAAAGCACTGGGATAGCAAGGCAGAATGCGGCTTGTGCCCAGAACGAGAAGGCCAACCACTGAAGAATCCACGGGAGATTGTCGTTCCGCGCGAAGACGGCGACGCCGAACATGCCGATAATAGTAGGGACGGGAAGCAGCGTCATTGCAAGAACAAGGACGGACTTGTGGGACAAACCTGGACCCCACGCGTCATACATATCGGAAACATTGGCGTTGATGATCGGCATCAAAAGAACGAGGCCGATAATAGAGAATAAAGAAAAAACCAACAGCGTCTTGTGCGTCTTATTCATGGTGCACCCCTTTTTTCATCATCTCGACATACGTTGTTATTTATCCGACCAGCCGAGTGCCAGTACTGCGATGAAACATGAGCGCCTACCTTTCAATTGCGCCTAGCTTCAATACGGGTGAACACGAATTCACCTATCAATAAGGCACGTCTCAGTACCTTGCAGCTGAGCTTACATCTCTTGATATAGCACAACAATACAGTGTTATATGAACTGGATCACAGAGGCGACAGACCGCATGTGCTGACAATAGGGGCGAGCAACGTGTTCGGAACGTGCGGGCGTGATGGTTCAATGTGAGGTGAACGCTGCGAGATTTCACCTCACATATCGTGTTATCGCGTCGCGCCGGATAGCATCAGAGATAACTTTCGTTCCACCCAATGGCATGACCGTCGTCGCACCCAGGCGCCTTATTTCTGCTCCGACTGACGCGTCGAGCTTGTTGCCCAGAGCGTTCGGAACTAAAAGAATTGGTCCATTTTTCAGAACGCCACCGGCGATCGCATCAACCGGGTTCTTTCCCGAAGCAAGGTATACGAATGTGGATCCCTGTGCGAACTGTTCTTTGGCGATGGCAATCGCTGTCGCATAGCGATTCGATCCCCCGATGCGCCCTTGTTGGCGTCCTTTCGCTGCCTGACTCAAGATGCTGTTCGACACCGCTCCGGTGTTTCCAAGCGCAACAACTTTACTGGGTTTGATGGCGGCGATGGCAGCTGCGGTTTGTGTGGGGAGCGAACCCGAGCGCGGAACAAGAAGGACGGGGCCGTCCGTCAGGGATCCAGCCGCCAAGGCGTCAACCCCCTCCGATGCTTCGGCAAGATATATGCGGTTCATCCGTGGATTCAGCTGCTTCACGCGCTGCGCAATATTTGCAGATGTGGCATAGCGGTTACTTCCCGTGATACGTGTTTTGGGGGTGGAGCCCGCAACACTCTTCAAGGTGGCATCGCTGACGGCGTCCTTCCCACCGAGGGCAATCACCGTGTGTGGATGCGCATTTTTCACATATGCGGCAGCTGCGGTGCGTGACGAGGCGGCCTGCGTAACGAGAATAATCGGCCCGTCAGTGAGTGCTCCTGCTGCCAGTGCATCCGCATAGACGTCCGAACGAGCCAGGTAGACCGTATCTGCACCCTGAGGGAATGCGAATTGCGCGATGAGGATAGATGTGCGGGTGCGATCTTGCCCCGCGAGTGTCACGGGTTGGCGATAACCGAACGCGTTCAGATCCACGTCCGCGTTGATGCCGGCAACCCGCCCGTTTGACGAGTACTGCCATCCCCGGTCATTAGTGTAAAAAGGAAATCCCACGTGGTCGCTGTAGGCTGCTACCCAGCGCGTTTTCGATCGAATATTTGGTGAGTTGAGAGCCGAATCGAGATATGCCCGATAGGAGTAGACGGACAAGTCGCTGAATCCTGCAGCGCGAAGTTTCCCGAACCACGCATTGACGATACCGTCATAGATGCGCGTACTACTCGGTACCTTATGGCCCCTCCACGTCCACTGCTCAAGGTCGTAGACCACAGGGTAGGACAAGTCGCTGGGTGTGACGCCAAAAGACTTCAGCGTTTTCACAACGAATGTGCCTTCTTTTGCGGCAAAAGCAGAATCGTATGCATATGAATACAGGTAAATGCCGAAGGGGATATGCAGGCGCTTGAGTTCGCTAATATTGCGCTTCGCCTGTGGGTCTACGGTTTCGTCACCGTATCCAATTCTGACGATCGCTCCCTCCACGCCCGCAGCCTTGGCCTTCGCCCAGTCAATAGTGCCCTGGTACTTGGAGACGTCTACAACGCCATGTGCCTGAAGTGCAAAGAGGCTGCCGCTTTTTTCGAAGAAAGCTGGCATGCCGTTGTATGTTCCCCAATGTGCACCACGGGAATTAGGCTGCAACGCTAAATTTGTTGCATGTGAATTCTGTGGATTGTGTGAATTCGTGGTGAAGGTGGCATTGCGTGTTGAGGCGGGGATCGCCTCGCGGACGTCGGCAACACTGACGGGGATAAACGACTTCCCATGGGTCTTCTCGCGTGGATCCGGCGGTTGTTCTGTCGTTCCCACAAGGCTGCTATCTGTGACGACGTTGCCAGTCTGGACGTCTTTCAGGGTTCCGTCGTCCAATGTTGCATAGTCTTCGGACACAAGTTGTGCGTCATCAGGAATGGCTGAATCAACATCGGGAGGTACGTCGAAGCTAGGATTCTCCGGCATTGTTGTTGTGGAGGCCTGCTTTGCAGTGGAGGGTACTGAATATGTGACGGAGCGCTGGGCATTCAGATACGCGTGTACATCAACAGGCGCGCCGCTCGTGTATCCAGACGCTGTACCTGTGGAGGACTGCGCATCCACGCTGAGTGTTGTCATGCCCAGACTTGCCACTAAGGCGACTACCGTTGCAACTATCCCTGCAGTATGCCTCTTCGTCATCAACTCAACCCCACGCGAGAATACCCATACACAACGAACGATGTGCCGCGAGCACGGCGCCGTGAACGGTGCAGAATGAACATCGTTCACATTCATCACATCTGTAACAGTTGAAGTGTAACGAAAACATCACACGCAACGCTAGCCCCGCTGCTAGCGGGCATGGACATCTCGTTACAGGCGCGGGCACGCGGATGCGTAGTCACAGCATGCGCAATTCCCGGAGCGCGTGCAATGGGTGAATACACCGCTGAGGGCGCTAGAGTTAAATCTGTTTGCAGTGTATCCAGCGTATCGCCGGCAGGGGATCCGGCTGCCTGGAAACCTCGTCAACATACGGAAGCGGAAGGCATTTGTGCATGGGATCTCAGCCGGCGGGGACGACGAATGTGGAGTGAAGCGATAACAGAACTGTGTGCCGCCGTGGCTGCGTTGTATCTTCCTGGCTACATTATGCTGCGCGCATGCCGAATGCGACGGTGGTGTGCTGCTCTGGCCGCTCCGGCGCTGACAAGCGGTTTTGTTGCTGCCCTGGCGGTGATCTATCGTCAAGCGTCTATTCCTTTGAATGTGCTGACAGTGGCCGCAGCAGTGCTCGCAGCTACTGTGGTGTTAGCGATACTGGTTGCCTTGTTCAAAAGCCAGCAGGGAGACGGCGTTCGGCGGGGAGTACACGGCACGGAAAGCACGGATGGAGTGCACACGTCGTCGCAGTCACCCGCATTACCTGTCCCATCGTCGCCACTATCTGGAGAATCATCGGAGGAGCCGTCTGCGTCAGCACTGATACGTCAGCGTATAGGCGGGGTGGAAATAGCGTGCATCGCCGTGGCGGTCGTGAGTGTTATCCTGCCATATTTTTTGTGGTGGGATCCCTTCATGCCTCTTCAAAATTGGGATTCGCTGTTTCACTACAATGCGACTGCTCTTGTGCGGAGCACCGAACAAGCGTCCTATTTTGGATCATTGACCGAACTCTATGGTTTTTCTACCACTCCCGCTTATTATCCCGCTGGCTGGTATGCGGTGGTGTCGCTGACAGTCTTTTCAACTAATGTGATTCCAGCTGTTAATGCGTTCTTAGTTGTGGAAAACGTATCCTGGGTGCTCGGCTTGTGGGGGCTTGCACGGGTCGTTCGGTTTTCGTCTGCTCAACGGATTGGTGTTGCCCTCGCATCTGTGGTGATGTTGAGTTTCCCAACGTATTTTATGACGGTGACCCCCGCGCTCCCGAATGCCTTTATGATTGCAATTCTGCCAAGTTTGCTGATGCTGGCGGTGTGTGCAGCATCCTTGGATGCGGGCGTTGTGCTCCGCGTGTGTGCGTGGCTTGGCGTTGCTGGGGTTCTTCTTGCTAATGTGTTCACCTATCCCGGCGTGATCCCTGCGGTGGTGCTTGTGGGTGTTATTCCGTTGGCTCACGCATTTATTTGTTTTCTTACCAGAATCAGTAAACTGCAGCGTCTCGCAGTATGGGGTTTCGTCGCCTTCGTGTTTTTATCGGCCGTTGTGGTTGTGATGTCTTCCAGCTACCTGCGTCAAAAAATTGCCCAGGCAGCGGGATTGAGGGCAGAGGAATCGAATGGGATCACGCCTCTGATGGTTTTCCGTTCGCTGGCTGCATCGGCTTCACTTACCCAGAGTTTCGGTCAGGGCGCCTATACGATGACGGGCGTGTTCTCAGTGGCAATTATTGTGTTGCTGATACTCGGCATCGCTCATACTTTCCGTCTTCGTCACTACCGAGATCTTGTTGCAACGTATGCCCTTATTAATATTGTGGTTCTGACGACGATGACGCGTAGTGGTCCTCTTTTGTGGCTAGCCGGCTTCTGGTACCTCTCGCCCTTCAGGGTGATGGGCATCGAGGAAATCGTGATGGCTCTGCTTATCGGTTTAGGTTATTCCAGCCTCCCGTCAGTTGCGCGGGCAGGCCTCGGATACGTGACGTTGTGGTGGCAGAAATTGAGCAACCGTTGGCGCCACGATGCGATGGATGAGGAATCGGAAGGATTAGAAGGCCGCACCCGCGCTGCCACCCATGGTCACCCCGCCGCCTATGCTTACCCTGCCACTCCTGCCGTCCACTTGGCCGCTCCTGTCATCCATGCCGGCCTCGTCACCCGAGCTGCCGCGTCATTAATGGTCATACTCTTATTCGGTATCGCGTCACAAATACCGCGGGCTGCGATGTTTGACTATGCCCGTCATGGCAACGATAGTTTTGCTCCACGCGTTTCCCCGCGGGAGATTTCCATGATCGAGTCCCTCGGATCCATCATTCCGGAGGGGTCAGTTGTGGTGGGCAACCCGAATAATGGGTCTGCGTATGTGGAGGCGATGACGGGGCGGCGAGTGTTCTTTCCTCAGCTCTATGTGCGCGAATCGAACACGGAGGAACGCTATATCGCCGAACACTTCAACCAGATTAAGACTGATCCTACGGTGTGTGCGATCCTTAACAAATACCATGTCGATTATTTTTACAATGACTCGTACCCAACGCCGGGCAGCGCAGAGATCCCTATGCCCGGCTTAGAGAATGTGGATGTCTCCGACGGATTTGAGCCGGTAGCCCAGGGTGGCACCGCAACCGTATACAAGATCACGGCGTGCGCGAATACTGCTGCGAATACTGCTGCAAATACTGCTTATGCTTCTGCTTCTGCGGCGCCTCGGTCATAGGATTTGGCGGCGAAATCAGCCAGCACAACCAGCACGAGGAGCATGCCAGCCATCAGGAAACTCAACACCTGAATAGTAGGCAGCAGACTCAAGGGCGAGAGTGCGAGCCAGGCCAGGGGTATCACAGTAAAAATGATCGCGTGAATCAGAATCCAGTGCTGTTTGAAGGTGACGACGAAAACGGAGGCGATCGGTGAGGTGATCAAATTGACCGCAAGCCACGGAACAAGTGCGCGGGTGATCTGACCGGCCTCCACCCACTGGTGGCCGAACACAAAGGGAAGAAGCCATGGAGCGAGCAGCCACAGCACAAAGAACGGCGCGAGTCCAATCAGGAAGGCTCGCTTGATCACCATTCGCACCAGGTGTTGGAGATGACCGCGTGGGGTGCGCGCCAGGCGCTCCAAAAAGACTTGAGCAATCGCTCCATTTAAGAGGGCAATCGGCGCTTGAACAACACGCCAGGCGAGGTTGAACTGGCCGAGCGAATCCAGTGCGATCGTGCCGATCAGCATCTGTATACCGTTTGTGCGTACCGCGTCTACCAGCGCGTTGGGCAGATTAAGCAGTGGCATATTCTTGTAGCGGCGTGCCACGTCCGTGATCGTATGTGCCTGCGAGCTTGGAGCCTCCCTCAACTGGGACGTGTGCCGGCCAAGGTTGAAGAATGCCCACACCAGTCCCACAAGGTTGCCCAATACAAGACCCAGAAAACTCTGCATCTTCGCCAAGCCGAACAGGAGCTGCCCACCGGTGGATCCCGTCACCGTCTCAAAGCGGTTGAGGGCGATAATGCCGTATTCGCGTTTGCGGTTATACCAGTACTGCCATATCGCCACCTGTGCGGTACAAAAAACCGTGAGTCCCACCAGTGGCAGCCAGGTAGCAAGCGCGCGGCTTCCCCACATATCGATGACGAGAGGCTTGCATGCGAAGGCCAACACGCACGCAACAAGTGATACGGCAATATTGGATCGCGTTGCCAGCCGCGCAAGCTGACGCGCATCGTCGTCATCATCGGGCAGCACGATGGCAACGTCGTAACGGAGTGTTGCAATGACGGCGAAGATGCCGGTGATGGATGTAAAAAGCGCGAACTCTCCGAATGCCTGAGCGCTGAACAGTCGTGCAGTAAAAACAGAGATGATAATTGCAACCGCTTGACCAGCTGCTGTTCCGGTGGCCAGAATGCCGATATTGCTGAGTACGGGGTGCGCCCGAGCTAGGCGTTTCCACCATTCCTGAAAGCGATGCATTTTCGGCATGGTTTTTATACTAATCCACAGTGACTCCATCCACTGAGGATCCACCGCGAATCCGACGTGGTGTACAAAGCTGCGGTATTTCTAGACCTTGTTGCCTCATCACCTTATTAGTCGCTACTAGTCGCTGGAGGCCTACCCGCTGATTGTTACCACTGATGGCTGCGGTAGCCACCCAGCACAATATCCAGGCATGCCTCAGGGGAGTGGTTTGCTTTTAGCCATGACGATGCAGCCGCAGGCAGAGGCTCGCCTAGGTGTTCGGCCGCCAGATGCGCAATCCCCTCTGCATCTCTCCCGTCCAGGTTTGTTCCACCCAGCACGGGCACATTGTGCAGAGAGGGATGGTCAGCGGCGTACCACTGGGGGTTCAGGGGCGCAACAATAGGTGTGCCCTCCGCAAGGGCATCGAGCTCGGATGCGCTCATAATGCCGGCCGTCTGACCAATACACAGCTGGGCGTCACGTACCAGAGCCCGGAAAGATGGATACGGCTGTTTGGGGACTAGCTGAATACCAACCTGCCACGCCTCGGCGGCAAGTGGACCCCAATCTAAGCCAATCAGTTCGACGTGAGCGGGCAGGAGACTGCGCAGGGCTCGTGCGGCTTCCAGCTGAGTGTAGCCACCCTTGACGTCCTCCCAGCGGGACGTGAAGAACACGTATGTTCTACCGGAACCCAGCGGATTCTTTGCGCGTGTACGCTTCATGGTCACGGGCACGGGCGCAAGAATGGCGTCCTTCCGAATGGGTAGTGCGTGCTGTGCGAGATCAGGAGTGGAGTAAAACACGACGCGTGCATGCGTCACGGCATCGACAATTCGCTGGTGGTAGCTCTCCTCGTAGAGTCGTGTCCGGATGTCGGTACCGTGCAGATGAAGTGCGTAATCACCGAGTGCCCAGCCCACATGGGGAGTGGCCATCGCGGAGTGAAGATGAATCTTCGGGCGCGTTATTTTGTGTGCTGCAAACTGTGCTTCCCATATGGCTCCCCGTGCTGCGCGGGCGATACGTTGCAGTACAGGATCCACCATGTGAATGTGGGGAGTGGTGGCTAAAGGGAGCACTTTCCACGAGCGTCCGGTGTGCCGCGCGGCCACACTGAGCAGTGTTGCAGTGGACGCAGGGTTGCCCAGGTGAAGAACGCGCTGATAGTCAGGTGGTTTCATCAGAAAACTGTCCTTTGTGTGACTGGAGATGGGGGCATGGAAAGACATGGAAAGCGGTGCCGCTTGGTGAGGCGCAGATGTGGATGAGGAGAACAAGAAGCGCAACAAGAGATGAGGAGAACAAGGAGAAAACTCGCTGTATCCGCGAGACGGCAATGCCCCGCAGGAAAGCACGTCACAGCATCATAGAGACTGCATCGCGCTTTCTCCGCAGGGCATTACTCCCGCATCACAGCAACCCACATCGCAGTGAGCTAGTACCAATGATGGTCGGCTAGCTCACTGGCACTTCTCATGGCACTTCTCGCTGGTAGTAGCTCACTGGCTCACTCTCTGATAGCAGCGGGTCAGCAATATCAGCAAGAGCAGTGCTCACCCATAACAGCGCTCATCGAGAGGATGTGGACTAAGCGAGGCCGTCACCTAGTGTTCCGCGATCGTGTGCCACAGACCGATAGGATCGAGAATTGTGGCGTTGGCATTAGCCTGCGGCTTCAGATCCTTGAATTGATCGTGAGCCACCTGCAAGACGATCACGTCTGCGTCAGCCACTGCCTCTTCAGGGCTGGCGAAACGCACGTTCGGATAGTGCGCAATCGCCTCTGGTGCAGCCTCCACATACGGCTCGACGGCCAGGATGGTGTGCTGTGGGTACTTCTCTGCAGCTTCTTTTGCGATCTTCAATGACGGGGATTCGCGCAGATCGTCGATGTTCGGCTTGTACGCCAAACCCAAGAGTGCAATCTTCGCGCCGGATTCAATGTTCTTTTCGTTCAACGCGCTCTCAAGGTGATCCAACACCCAGTACGGTTTTGCGTCGTTCACGTCCCGCGCCATATGAATCAACTTGGATTCTTCTGGCACCGTTGACACAATAAACCACGGGTCGATTGCGATGCAGTGGCCGCCCACGCCCGTTCCTGGCTGCAAAATATTCACGCGAGGATGGTGGTTCGACAGCTCAATCAGCTCGAACACATCAATACCCAGCTTTTCGCACAGCACCGAGAGTTCGTTAGCAAAAGCGATATTCACATCGCGGAACGCGTTCTCCGTCAGCTTCGCCATTTCTGCTGTACGTGCGTCAGTGGTAATCACGCGACCCTTGTTGAACGACTCGTACAGCTCTGCCACGCGCTTCGTTGCCTCTGGCGTCAGACCGCCGATAATCCGGTCGTTCTCGCGCATCTCGATCATGATCCTGCCAGGCAGGACGCGCTCAGGAGCATGAGCGAAGTACACGATGGGGCGTCCATCGGAACCGTCCATGGACAAGTCTGGGCGCGCAGCCAAAACGCGCTCAGCCATCGCTTCGGTTGTTCCTGGAGGCGACGTGGACTCCAGCACCATCAGCTCGTCACCCTCCAGCTGAGGGATAATTGCGTCAACAGCCGCATCAATATACGTCGAATCCAGCTCGTGCCCCTCTTTGAATGGAGTCGGCACACAAACAATATAAATATCAGCCTTCGGCGTGTCCTTCTGTACCGTCAACCGTCCCGAATCCACCGAAGCCTTCAACACTTCGTCAAAACCAGGCTCAACGAACGGTACCTTGCCCTTACGGACGTAATCAATCGTCCGATCGGACACGTCAACGCCCATAACCTGCCAGCCAGAATCAGCTAGCACTACTGCGGTAGGAAGCCCGATATAGCCGAGCCCCACTACAACAAGACGCTTACCCGAACTCATACAAAACCCTTCTGCCAGACAAGATCCCTGCCCGCGTCATATACACGGTTTATCAAGCTGCCGCAGGCCGTCCTCACGCAGAAAACGGCAAGCAGGCACAACACACAAACCACACTCTGGCACGCGCAACCGATCTCCGTAGAGTAAAATCACCAGAAAACCTGGTAACACTCACCATCCTAAACCACCTACTCGATCTACACACGTCAATCAGTAAACACGCACAGACGAACACCCCAGGAGGCACTGCGATGAAAACAATCATGATCGTGTATGGCACGCGTCCAGAAGGCATTAAAATCGCGCCGCTTGTGCTTGCCCTTTCTCGCGCGCATAGCTTGAAGCCACTCGTTGTGTCCACCCGGCAGCATACGGACATGTTAGACCAGGTGAATACGTTTTTCGGCATCACGCCGGACGTAACCCTCGATGTGTTTCGATCCAATCCTTCCTTGAATCTTCTCTCTGCCCGCATTCTGGATCAGCTGGATCCGTTGCTGGTGGAACACGCTCCCGATGCCCTGCTCGTGCAGGGGGACACAACCACAGTGATGGCTGCGGGGATCGCTGCGTTTTATCGCCGTATTCCGCTTGTGCATCTGGAAGCTGGTCTGCGTTCTGGAAACATCATGAGTCCCTATCCGGAGGAAGCGAATCGAAAAATCGTCTCCCAGATCGCGGCTCTGCACTTGGCGCCCACGCCCGAGGCGCGCGACAATCTGTTGGGTGAGCACGTGCGGCCGGAGAACATTGCCGTCACAGGCAACACCGTGATCGACGCTCTGCACTACACCGTCAGCCAAGATGTTCCATTTACAGATCCCTCCGTGCAGAAGGTGGTGGATTCGGGCCGCAGGATCCTCCTGGTCACGTCCCATCGGAGGGAATCGATCGGAGAGCCGATGCAGCATACGGCGCGTGCCCTTGCCCAGATTGCCGATCTGTTCCCCGAGGATGTGATCCTGTTTCCGATCCACAAGAATCCTGCGGTGCGCGACATATTCGTGCCGGCGCTGGACCCTAAGCCAAATGTGGTGTTCACCGAGCCTTTGGACTATCCACAGTTTGCCCACGCACTCGATGCGTCCCATATTGTGCTGACTGATTCCGGTGGCGTTCAGGAAGAAGCGCCTTCGCTTGGCAAGCCTGTGCTTGTTCTGCGGGACAACACAGAGCGTCCGGAAGCGATTACGGCTGGCACCGTCAAGCTTGTTGGTACGGATACTGAGCGGATTGTGTTTGAGGTGACGCGGCTTAAAAATAATCCGGATACCTACCGGGCGATGGCTACCGCCGTCAACCCCTACGGTGACGGACATGCGACTGAGCGTTCTATTGCCGCGATTGAGCAGCTGCTCGGCATTGGGACGCGTAAACCTGATTTTGCTCCGCACGTGGTGCCCCGCGTGGCGTAGGAGCTCTCGTAGGGCGTTTGGTAGGCTTGGGCATATGCAACATAGACCAAAAATCCTCGTCGTTTCCCTCACTGATATCTCGATTGACGCCAGAGTACTGCGCGAGATCAGCGTGGTAGAAAAATTTGGGGAAACAACAACGTTGGGTTACGGTCCGAAGCCTATGTACGGTGACGAACATCTGCAGCTTCCGGACTCGGCAAAGTCGTTGCCTCAAACCCCTGAAGGAGTGATCGACCTTGCTCTGCATCGGTTTGTGGCTGCGGCCAAAGCGACGCCTGCCTTCAAAGAGGCGATGAAGCTTCTGGCGGGGCGTCGGTTTGATGCTGTGATTGCGAATGACGCACGTGCCCTTCCGGTTGCTTTTGCCGCGTCGCACGGAGCTCCCGTGTGGGGCGACATGCACGAATATGCGCCGGAGGAGCGCACGCATGTGGCATCGTGGAGGATCCTCGTCAAGCCGTTGATGGATTTTTATTGCCGTACATTCCTACAGGAATGCCAGGAGACGAGCACAGTCAGCGCCCAGTTTGCCGGGCTGTATTGGGACAACTACGGGGTGGATTGCAACGTTATTTGGAATGCCTCGCCATATGTTCCGCTCAAACCGAGCGTTCCGGATCCGAATGGGAAGATTCGCTTGGTTCATGCTGGGGGCGCGGTGTATGGGCGCAACATCGAAAATATGATGAAGGCCGTTGCGCAGCTAGGCGATCCTTTTACTCTCGATCTTTACCTGGTTCCTGGAAATGACGGCGGGAAATATCTCAGCCAGCTCAAGCAGGCTGGGAAGGATTACTCCAATGTGACGATCCACCCGTCTGTGCCGCCCAAGGAGCTTTCCGCCACGCTCAATCAGTATGACATCGGTATTCATTGGCTCCCGCCCTATAATGACAACGCCATCTATACATTGCCGAATAAGATTTTCGATTACACGCAGGCGCGGCTGGGTGTTGCGATTGGCCCGACGATGGCAATGGCGGATATTGTGCATCAGTACGATCTCGGTCTCGTCTCTGACGGCTTTGAGTACGACGACATTGAGGGAACGATTGCGCAACTGAACGCGGACAATGTGCAGGCCTTCAAAGAGGCAGCAGACCGCGCTGCCTACGATTTGTCATTCGATCAGCAGGCCAAGGTGATTGAAGGAATTATGAGCCGACTTCTGGGAGGAGCTGAGCTCAGCACCGCTGAATAAATCAGTACTGCTGAATGAAGCTGTGATGCCGAACGGAACTTCGTGATCCTGAATGACGTGATGCTGAATGAGACGTATCGAACACACTCATGCTCCACATCAGTATGCTAGGCACTATGACTCGGATTGTTCACAGCGCACAGATCGGTGATAACACCCGCATCGGAGATGGGTGTGCCATCTGGGACTATGCGCAGATTCGTGAGAACGCTGTGCTCGGAGAGAACTGCGTGATTGGCAGGGGAGCATATATCGATTCGGGCGTGCACGTAGGCAACAACTGCAAGATCCAGAATTATGCGCTGGTGTACGAACCCGCTCAGCTTGCTGATGGTGTGTTTATCGGCCCTGCGGCAGTGTTGACGAATGACCAGTGGCCACGAGCCGTCAACCCAGATGGCACGCTGAAATCTGCGTCCGACTGGGAAGCTGTTGGCGTTGTGATCAATGAAGGGTCTGCCGTTGGTGCGCGCGCGGTTTGTGTTGCCCCGGTGACGATTGGTGCATGGGCAACGATCGGTTCAGGCGCAGTGGTGACGCACGATGTTCCCGACTATGCACTGATGGTCGGCGTGCCCGCGCGTCACATCGGCTGGGTGGGGCGTGCTGGAGTTCGCTTAGAACCAGTCGCTGACCAGCCAGGAAAGTTTAGATGCCCGATCACGGGGGAAACATATACCGAGAGCGATGGGAAGCTTCGGCGTGATACGGATGAGCACGAACCCGGTAACCCGTACGAAAAAGAAAAAGACTGAGGAGTAAGTGAGATGAGCACAGGTTTTATCCCTGCGGCGAAGCCGATTATTGGCATGGAAGAACGCAAAGCGGTCGATCATGTGTTGGCCTCCGGTATGCTTGCACAAGGTACTGAGGTCGCGGAATTCGAGCGTGAATTCAGCGCGCGTTTTGGGGCAGGGCGCCCAACGGTGGCGGTCAACGCAGGGACGTCCGCGCTGCTTGTTGGCCTCCTCTCCGCTGGGGTTGGGCCTGGGGACGAGGTCATTGTTCCATCCTTCACCTTTGCTGCAACAGCCAACTCTGTTGCGCTGACCGGTGCAACGCCCGTCTTTGTTGACATTGAACCTGATTATTTCTGCGTTGATCCGGCAGCAGTAGAAGCCGCCATCACGGATAAAACGAAAGGTATCCTGCCGGTTCACCTGTACGGACATCCGGCCAATATGACGGCATTGGCTCAGATCGCCGAGAAGCATGGTGTGATGCTGTTTGAAGATGCTGCCCAGGCGCATGGAGCAACCTGGAATGGCCAACCGGTCGGCACATTCGGCGTGTTCGGTGCCTTTTCTTTGTATCCCACAAAGAATATGACGTCGGGTGAAGGCGGCATGATTACATCCGAAACTGACGAACATGCGCGCTTGAGCCGCCTGTATCGCAACCAGGGCATGGAAAAGCAGTATGAAAACGAAGTGATTGGCTACAACCTTCGTATGACGAATATTCATGCAGCTATTGGGCGCGTTCAGCTGACGAAGATTGACGGCTGGATGCAGGCGCGCAAAGCACATGCCGCATACTTCGATGAGAATTTGGAAGGCGTGACAGTTCCGCCTGTCGCACCCGAAGCCAGCCACGTGTACCACCAGTACACGATTCGCGTTCCAGAAGACCGCGACGGTTTCCAGAAGGCGTTGAAGGAAGAGTACAACATCGGCAGTGGTGTGTACTATCCCATTCCGAACCACCAATTGCCGTCGCTGCGTCATTTTGCTGAGGGTCTTGACTTACCTGTCACGCGCAAGGCGTCTGAAGAGGTGCTCTCGCTGCCCGTGCATCCTTCCCTCGATCAGGAGGATTTGGATCGTATCGTCACCGCCGTCAATGCGTTAGCAAAGGCGGGCGCCTAAGCGGCCGAGTACAGGTGACAACGCGTACAGATTAACGATGTACAGGGATGTGCAGGCGACGAGGTACACGAGGCGAAACACTAGAAGAAACGTGCGAAGAAGTGTGTGAAGATGAGCCGCGCGCCCGTTCCGGTACACCCGTGTTGGAGAAATAGCGCTGTAGGGATAGTAGGGAGAAGAGAAACATGGCTGACCTGCGTGTTGGTGTCATTGGTTTGGGATCTATGGGGCGCCACCATGTACGCAATGTGCGCGAAACTCCGGGGGAAACCCTCGTCGCGGTTGCTGATGCCGATGGCGATAGGTATGCAGTGGCGGGTGATCTGCCGATCCTCCCCGATGTTGACGCGCTGATTGATGCTGGTATCGATGCCGCGATTATTGCTGTGCCGACGGCGTTACATGCGGACACTGGTGTGAAGCTTGCACATGCCGGTGTTCATGTGATGATCGAAAAGCCTTTGGCGAGCGAGGTGTCTGAGGGCGAGGCACTTGTTCACGCTTTTGACGAAGCAGGGCTCATTGCAGCTGCTGGCTATGTGGAGCGCTGCAACCCTGCGATGCGGGAAATGCACAAGCGCATCGCGGCAGGCGAGCTCGGTGCGATTTTCCAAATCAGCAGCCGTAGGCAGGGGCCGTTCCCGGCTCGTATCACCGATGTAGGCGTGGTCAAGGATTTAGCCACGCACGATGTGGATGTTGCGCAGTGGATCGGAGGTGCCCGATACTCGTCAGTTGCCGCCCAAACAGCGCGCACCTCTGGCAGGCAGCATGAAGACTTCCTCATTTCCACTGGCCAGCTCGAAAACGGAGTCCTTGTGAACCACATCGTCAACTGGTTCAGTCCGTTCAAGGAGCGCGTGACGGTTGTGTCTGGCGAGAAGGGCACGTTCGTTGCCGATACGATGAATTCAACACTGACCTTTTTCGAGAACGGCACCAAGGAAGTCGAGTGGGATCAGGTTGCGAATGTGCGTGGTGTCAGCGTCGGTGAAGTGAAGCAGTATGCCCTCGAGGTGCGCGAACCGTTGCGTGTTGAACATGAGCATTTCGTCAAAGCTCTCAACGGCGATACGAGCGATATCGTTCCTATCGCTGATGCGCTGCAGACGCTGCGCGTTGTGGATGCGATGCTGCAGTCGGCCGATACCAACACAACGGTGAGCCTCTGAACGTGTCGCGGGCGTGAGGCATTTCGGCATATGCGCACAGCAGAAGCGTGAGGCCACTCAGCGAACGCCGCAGCGAGCAAACACAGCAGCGAGCAAACACTGAACGAAGAACACCGGATAAACGTGACGATAAACTGTACAAGACAGGGCATAACGAGAACCAGTACAGCGGATAAGGGGCGGGATAGTGATGAAAAAGCCGCGGTGGCTGCATCGTGAATATCGACGTGAGGTGGGTGATGTTCTTCCGGTGGGTGACGTCCAGGTAGTGTCCCGCATTTTCTCCCCTGAGCCAGCCGCAGCGTCATTCCGGCTGGAAGCGCTCGTGAAGGCGCTGGTAAAAGCCGGGCAGCGCGTATCGGTGTTGACGAGCCTTCCAGCGCCCGGGAAAAAACGACACGTTCATGCGCATGTGGATCAGCTGCCAGGTGTTTACGTCAAGCGGGTACAAGCACTGCGTGACGAAACTGGATATATCCGCGGTTATCTGCCCTACATGAGCTTCGATATCCCGTCGTTTTTTCGGCTCTTGTTCAGCCCTCGGCCCCAGATTTATGTGAGTGAGCCTCCGCCGACAACAGGTGCGATGGTTCGAGTGCTCTCGGCGTTGAAGCGGCGTCCATATGCGTACTACGCGGCGGACGTGTGGTCGGATGCGGCCAGTGATGCTCCACAACTCGTTGTGAAAGCTCTTCGCCTCGCTGAAGGTTTCGCTTTGCATGGTGCGAGCTGCGTCCTGGCCATTTCCGACGCAGTCGCTTCTCGATGCCGCGATCTGGGTGCCCAGCATGTGACCCTTGTGCCCAACGGTATTGATACAGACGTATTCACTGATCGTGGCGATATGCCACAGCCGGTGGGCGGCGCGGATCCGCGTGATGGCGATTGGTTTGTCTATGCCGGGACGTATTCGGAGTGGCAGGGTGCGGAAATCTTCGCCGAAGCGTTCACCCGCATTGCGGATCACTATCCGCAGGCACGGTTGTTGTTTTTGGGGCAAGGAACCTCGCGGGAAGCGCTTCAACGCATTGCGGATGCGCCGGGCGGGGAACACATTTATTTCGGGAAAGTTTCACCTGACCAGGCTGCAGGGTGGCAGCGCATAGCGCGTGCCTGCCTCGTGAGCATCAAACCTGGTAACGGTTACGATTTCGCCTATCCGACGAAGGTTTTTGCTGCGCTCGCATGCAACACGCCTGTGCTCTATGCGGGGGTAGGGCCTGCGAAGGAGGATATTGAACGCAATGGGCTTGGTGTGGCAGCGCCATATGATGTGCAGGCGGTAGCGAATGCAATGCGCAGCATACTGGACGGCACCTTGACCTATGCCCATATGCGGGAATGGGTTGTGGAGCATCATTCGGTTGCGGCCACAGCGCAAAAGGCAGCCACCGCCATTCTTGACGCGATCAGGCACTAAGCGCGGTCGATCAAGACGCTGACGACCCTGCGTGCGGCGTCCCCCGTGCCATATGGCGTATCCGATACTGCGGGCGGAGCTTGGCGCGTCACAGATTCCACAAGTCCTTCTGGCTCAACGAGTCGGTTCCATCCGAGTTCCACCGTTTCCACCCACTCAGTTTGTGGGCGGACTGTTGTGGTGGGAATGCGTAGAAGGAAGGCTTCCTTTTGCAGTCCTCCCGAATCAGTCACGATATGTGCTGACTGCATCGCGGCAGCAATAAGTTGCGGATAGGGCAGTGCATCGTGCAAGCGAATCGAGCCCACATTCAGATCAATTCCCGCGTCGTGCGCTTTCGCTCGCAAACGCGGGTGAGCAAGCACAACGACGGGGAGGGGAACGCGGGCGAGTGCATCAACGATGCTGCGCAGCCTCACGGGATCATCGGTGTTTTCTGCCCGGTGGATCGTCGCTAAGGCATACTGTTGAGGCGTAAAACCGAATTCGTCAGCGATGGGGTTGGGTGTGCGTCCCTCTTGAACACGGTGTTGAACGGCAAAAAGGACGTCCGTCATCACATCGCCAACCTCCACTGAACGCTCGGCTAATCCTTCGTCAGCCAGGTGACGCATCGCAACACGTGTGGGTGCCAGCAGCAGATCGGAAGCATGGTCGGTGAGGACTCGGTTGATTTCTTCGGGCATTGCACGGTTAAACGAACGTAGGCCAGCCTCTAAATGGGCGACGTTCTGGTG
Source organism: Actinomycetaceae bacterium (assembly GCA_028724265.1). Taxonomy (GTDB): domain Bacteria; phylum Actinomycetota; class Actinomycetes; order Actinomycetales; family Actinomycetaceae; genus JAQYDG01. The sequence continues at coordinate 118,926 of JAQYDG010000008.1, read as the reverse complement.
AATTTTGACGGCTGCAAGTGCCCCAGCCAGCGTGGAATTCGTGTCGCCATACACCAGAACCCAGTCTGGATGCGCGTCCTGAATCACGGGCTCAAGAGCCTGAAGCATCATGCCTGTTTGTTGAGCATGGGATCCTGACCCGATGTTGAGATGAACATCTGGAGCCGGGATACCGAGGTCGGAGAAAAACACGTCGGAAAGCAGAGGATCATAATGCTGCCCGGTATGGACAATCATGTGGTCAACGTTGGCTTGTGCCGCCGCGCGCGCAATAGGAGCCAGCTTCACGAATTGGGGTCTTGCCCCAACAATAGACATGATCTTCATAGGGTGGAGTCTACCTGGCACATTTGCCGGCGAAGTTGAACATCCAACGGCGAGGTTGAGCATCCGCTGGCGGCGTTGAGCACTCAGATGAAAGTCTGATCCTTTGCATGCAGTTGCCGGTAGACTTCTGACGTTGAGATTGCGGCCTACTAGTGCTGCCTAAAAGAGTTTTCATGTGTCAAAAGTGGAGACATGCGTCCATGGTGGAAAGAGGAAAAATGAGAATTGCCGTTGTAGGAATGGGCAAGATCGGTTTGCCACTCGCTACCCAGTATGCATCGAAGGGTCATGAGGTTATTGGTGTGGATATTAATCCCACCACCGTCGCGAAGATTAATGACGGAAAGGAGCCGTTCCCCGGCGAATACGGCATGGCGGAAAAGCTCGCGGATCTGGTGCCTGCAGGTAAGCTGCGGGCGACGACGGATTACAGTGAGGCGATCCCGAATGCGGAGGCCGTCGTCATCGTGGTGCCGCTGTTCGTCAATGATCAAACGTGGGAACCGGATCTGTCCATTATGGATGCGGCAACAACATCCGTTGGTGAAAACCTGAAGCCGGGGACGTTGATTACGTACGAAACAACGCTTCCAGTTGGTACAACGCGTAACCGGTTCAAGCCGATGCTCGAAAAGCTCTCTGGTCTTGAGGAAAGCAAGGACTTCTGGATGGTCTTCTCGCCGGAGCGCGTGTTAACTGGGCGTGTTTATCAAGATCTGCGCACCTACCCGAAACTTGTGGGAGGGCTGACGGACGACGGTACTGCGCGCGGAATTGCGTTCTATCAGTCGGTTCTCGACTTTGACGAGCGTCCAGAGCTCGCTCAGCCCAACGGCGTGTGGGATATGGGTACTGCCGAGGCTGCCGAAATGGCGAAGCTGGCCGAAACGACGTACCGAGACGTCAATATCGGCCTCGCAAACCAGTTTGCGCGCTTCGCGGATAAGGCGGGGATTGATGTGATGAAGGTGATCAACGCGTGCAATTCACAGCCCTATTCGCATATTCACCGTCCGGGCATTGCTGTGGGCGGTCACTGCATTCCTGTGTATCCGCGGCTGTATTTATCGACTGATCCGGATGCAACGGTGGTGCGTAACGCCCGCATTGCCAACTCGGAAATGCCTGCCTACGCCGTGGGTCGCCTGGCTGACGTGCTGGCGCGGGACGGCGTCTCGCTGGATGGTGCCACAGTGGTTGTGTTGGGGGCAGCCTATCGCGGCGGCGTGAAAGAAACAGCATTTTCCGGCGTGTTTGCTACCGTTGACGAACTGCGCAAGCGCGGAGCGAAGGTGGTCGTTCACGATCCGATGTTTACTGACGACGAGCTGGCACATTTCGGCTTTGATGCTTATCACTATGGTGAGCCAGTGGACGCTGCCATTCTGCAGGCCGATCATAAGGAATACCGCACGCTGAAGGCCGATCAGATTCCAGGCGCTCGCGTCATTCTGGATGGACGCACAGTAATGGATCCTGCGAACTTCCCTGATGCAAAGTACGTCCGCATTGGGCTCGGGCGCGACTACGAAGACGCCGCAACGGAATCAGCGACAGACGAGGCGTTTGCGCGCGCGGCTCTGGCAACCGATGCTGAGCAGGAGTGAGCTGAGCCGATGCGAAAGGCTGCGTGCAGGATATTCCTCTTTCCCGCGCAGCCAGTGCTCATTATTCGCATGGTGATCGCGTAGGATCGGCGTAGAAGAGTGATGCTGCGGCTCAGGTGAGCGCCTTCATGGTGCTTATGGTGTGACGCGCCTGTGATGAGCCATGGCATCTAGGCGTATTAACTGCACTGTGGAGGGCACATGGCGTGGGTGACGTTACTGGTAGCAGCGTGTGCTGTCGTTGTGCTCGTGGCGCCGGGACTGCTTATCCTGTCTCGCCTCGATGTGCCGACGCCGTTGCGGTGTGCTGCGGCTCCTGCAGTGAGCCTCGGTATATGGGTGGTGGTGATCCTCGGGTTTATCGTGGCAAAGGTGCCATGGAAACCGTGGATCGCCACCACCACAGTGCTGGTGCTCTCCTGCGCGGTTGCCTGGTTCTGTGGCGTGCAGGGTTCTCCTCGCCTGCGTCGTGGGCGTGGCGGGCGTTGTGGGCGGAGGCGTTTCGTCACGCCGAGTGCCTGTGTGACGGCTGTTTGCGCGTTGGCTGGTCTGTTGTGTGCGCTACCCTATGCGGTTGGCTCTCGGCTGGGTGAACGGGTTCCGCAGACGTGGGACGTGGTGTTTCATCTTTCTGCTCTCCGCTTTACACGTCAGCTGGCGTCGGCAGATCCTCGGATCGCTTTGGCTCCTCTTTATGGGGGTAAGCCGGCATATTATCCGAATGTTTTTCATGACGTTGCAGCGCTCCTGCCAGGGACTCCTGTGCAGACGTACGTTGCGGTGATGCTGGCGTTCCTGCTGATCTGGCCGGCAATCATGGGCGCGTTTGCAGCGTGCGTCGTGCAGCCGCTGCATCTTCAGCGCCGATCTGAGGTGGGGATCGCATGTTTCGCTGCATTTTTTGCGGCAATGGGCAGCCAGTTTCCTACAAATAACGTGGCGAATCTGGCTACTCCCCCCTACACGCTCTCGCTTGTTGCATTGCCGGGGCTTCTGGCGCTGTCGGTTGCGTCTCTGGCGCGTTTACGCGGCGCTTCGACTGGTTCTGATTCGGATCCCGATACAAAGGTGTGCCGATCGCAGACCTATCGCCTGTGCGGAGTGTGCGTGGTGGCAGTGATAGGTGTGGTTGCCACGCATCCAACGTCCCTGTTCAACCTTGCAGTGATCTTCGGCGTGCCGATCGTGGGCTGGGGTGCCGGTGCTCTCCGTGGCTGGATGCATCAGGCACGCCATGACAGCTCTCCACATCGTCGTGCTGCAGCGCGACGCACGCTGGCGGCACTAGGGCTTGCATTTCTCGTCGCTATCGTTCTGTTCTGGGTAGTCGCCGTACCGCGTCTAGCTGGAATGAGCACATTCGTGGCGCATCGGAGTTTCAGCTTTGCTCCTCTGGCGAGGCTGCTGACTGACTATGCCTCCGGTCCCTATATTTCCGGATTTGGGCTTGGAGGGAGTATCGTCACGCTCCTGGCTCTTGCAGGCTTTGTGAACGTAGTCAGGAGTCAGCGTGGCCGGCGCCTCAGGTGGCTCGTTACCGGAGCCGCAACGTCGTTCGTGTGGTTTACGATGGCGGCTGAACCAATCTTTCCGCTCTATTTCCTCACAGCCCCGTGGTATGTTCAGGCGCCACGGATTGCACCACTTGTGTTCATCTGCGAATACCCCGTAGCAGCGTGGGAGCTTGTGCATTTGGTGACCCGCTGCCGGCAGCAGTTCTGGGCTCTTGCCTGTGCCATCGTCATTTTTGTGACGAATTGCGCCGGCGCTTTTCCTGGGAGACTCAACGTGATCAACAGTGCCTATGATCCAGCTCAAGCCAGCCGTGGCACGATGATCACGCAGCAGGAGAAAGACTTTATTGAACGCGCTGCAGATCGTCTACCCGCCGATGCCGTGGTGTGGGGTGAACCGTTCTCTGGCACTCCTTTTTGGTGGATCTTGAAGGGCGTCCATGTTGAGATGCCGTCGCTTTCCTGGCCAGCCGAGGATGACGAAGCACTCGCGCGCGATCTCTACGATGGCAAACTCACTCAGCGCAGCTGTGCATGGATACGCGAACGCGGTATTTCCTATGTGTATCAGGTCGCGCGCGTCAGGCCGGGAGCACACGGCACATTTTCGTGGGTATGGCACAGAAGCGACGTGAGTTTCGCGTTTCCACTCCAGATGCTGGAACGTGTGGACGTGCCTGCTCCTGGGAGTTCCGGCAGCGGGAGTAGTGGCAGCGGTAGCGACGGCAGCGGAGACAAGAGCAGTGGCGGTAATGGATCTAGCACCAGCGGAAGCGAAGGTGGAGAGCCTACGCTGTATCGCATCACGATGGACGCCTGCCCGTTAGAGTAGCCCCCAGTCTTCGAGGTAGCCCGCAGTCGCCGCGGTCTTCGTCATGTAGCCGTGGCAACCTTTGATATAGGTTCCGCGTCGTAGATGCAGCCGCCGCACTGGTGGGGTTGTCGTGGTAAAAGCCCATACATGCGTTGGGTTCGTGCGTAGAATCTGAGAAGGTTTTGATGTGACAGTGCAGTGGTACGGGATGAGGAGTTTGTGTGGATAGTCGCGGGGCACGCTGGCGGAGGATAGCTCTCACATCTGTTCTTGCGTTCGTCACGATGTTGATTTTGTGTATAGCTGCGCTTACTGCCGCCTATGCATTGCCTCATGGGCGCATCGCGTCCCACGTGAGCGAAAGCCTTAAGGTTTATCAGGCCGAGGGCGACTATCCGAACGCGACGCCCAATGTTCCTGGTGGCGCGCGGGACAATTTTACCGAAGCGATTATGCTGACGATGGCGATCTATCCCAGCGATCATCCTTTTCATGATGCGTTTGAATCACCACGTCTGGGTGGAGATCCGCAGGCGAAGGGATACAGCATGCGCGTGGACAATCTTGCGTATGCCGTAGCGCACGTCACCGATTCTGATTATGTCGATACGGCCAGCAGCTATGCGAGGTATTGGCATGGATATTTAGTTGTGCTGCGCCCGCTGCTGCTCCTTCTCAATCCGGTTGAAATTCGCTATGCCTGTGGTGCCATTCTGGCGGCTCTAGGCGCGATCACCGCCGCGATGCTCTGGCGCCGATGTGGAGCGGGAATATCGGTGGCTTATATTGCTGGTCTGATTGTGCTCAATCCTCCAGCCGTCATGCTGAACTACCAGTACTATCCCGTGACGTTGTGTGCACTTGTGGGTGTGTTTATCGTCTGCGGGTGGTATGAGCGCCTGGAGAAACACAACGGGTGGATCCCCCTATTCCTGCTCCTGGGCGCAGGCGTTGCGTTCACTGATTTGTTGACGTTCCCCGTCCTTGCGCTGGGCATGCCGCTCCTTGTCTATGCGGTCATATCAGCCCAGAAGCGGGCTCGCCTGCAGAATTCCGAGGGGAGCAAGACCACCGGGGAGCAGCGCTGGGCCGTTATCGTCCAGCTTGTGACGAAATCCTGCGCGTGGGCGATTGGATATATCGGTTTCTGGGCAATGAAATGGGTTCTCGCTGCCCTCATTGCCGGGCATCCGATGTCGGACGTCGGCCATTACGTGCTTTTCCGCCTCGATAGTACTGGCCGGGGCGAAGATCTGGAAAAACGTTATTCGTTTACGCGCTTTCAGGGGATTGAGAACAATCTTCATCAAATCAACAATTCGGCATTCTGGTCGATTATTGTGATTTCTCTCGTCATACTCGGCGTGCTTCTTCTCATTCGTGTTGTGAAAGTGACTCGCCCATCAGGCGACTGGATAGATCGTGTTTCGCTCCTGATGATCGCCGCATATCCGTTTGTGTGGTACGCGGTCATTCTCAATCATTCAGCTATTCACTCATTTTTCACCTATAGGAGCCTTGGTGTGACGCTGTTTGCGCTCTATGCGCTTGCCTCGTCATACTTCACCTCCGTGCAGAGCCCAGAGCAGGTAGAGGCTTCAGTGTAATCGGGGTAGTTTTCAGCGTGGCAAGATCAGGAGCTCCGCTGTGCAGGAAGCGTGATATCAGGGTGTAGCCTCATGTTAGGGGTGGACAACAAGGTGAAGAACGCCGATGCGAGGGTGGGGAGGATGCCAGCGTGGAAGAGCAGCGCCAAGCGTCAGTAGCCGTTCTGATTCCGTGCTACAACGAAGCTGTGACGATTGGGAAAGTCGTGACCGATTTTCGTGCCGCATTACCCCACGCTGAGGTTTACGTGTACGACAATAATTCGACTGACAAAACCGCCTCAGTCGCACGTGAGGCAGGTGCCATCGTACGGCGTGAAACACGGCAGGGAAAAGGGAATGCCGTCCGCCAGATGTTTCGTGATATCGATGCGGACTATTACATTCTGGTGGATGGCGACGATACGTACCCCGCAGAATCTGCCCATGCCTTGCTTGAGCCGTTAGAACATGGGCTTGCCGATATGACGGTGGGCGATCGTTTGAGCAACAAGAGTTACGAAGTAGAAAATAAGCGGTCGTTTCACACTTTTGGCAATAACCTTGTTCGATGGCTGATTAAGGTGATGTATCATTACGATTTCTCCGATGTGATGACGGGCTATCGCGGATTTACGCGCGCGTTCGTCAAAACGTTCCCCGTCACAAGCTCCGGTTTCCAGCTTGAAACGGAAATGAGCATTCACGCCGTTGACAACCGATGGCGCATTGTGAACGTTCCGATTGTGTACCGCGATCGTCCTGCCGGAAGTTATTCAAAACTCTCCACGTTTGACGACGGCATCAAAGTGATTAGTACCATCGCATCACTGTTCAAAGACTATCGGCCGATGGCTTTCTTTTCGATTATCGCGCTGCTGCTGTTTCTTCTTGGATTAGCTGCGGGGATTCCTGTGATCGCGGAGTATTTCGCCACTCACTACGTGTCGAAAGTGCCGAGCGCCATCCTGGCTGTTGGTCTCGTGTTCTCCGGGCTGCTCTCCTACAGTGTGGGTCTTGTGCTCGATACGGTTGCGAAGAACCATCGAAAATCGTGGGAGCTGCAAGCGATGAGGTACTTCGGGCATCGTCAGCGCGCGGATCAGGAGCGATGAGTCAACGGTGAGTGTGGCTTGTGCTGCGCTGATGGTGCAGTGATTGTGCGGTCTTCTGCGCACGTATGGCACAATGACGGTATGCACCAGTCCGCTGACGAACATCATTCCGAGCACGACTCACCCGATCAGGCCACTGAGCACACTGTGCCGCACGGGCGTGGTGTGGCAGAACTTACGGATATCGCGTGGATCGTCATGCCGTTGTACAACGAGGGTGCAGTGGTGGCCGACGTGATACGCCGGTTGAGGCAGACGTTCCCGCATGTTGTGGCGGTCAACGACGGTTCCACTGACGACTCTGCCGCAACGGCTCGTGCGGCAGGGGCTGTGGTGGTCGATCATCCTCTTAATCTCGGCCAGGGTGCGGCGCTGCAAACAGGGATCACATGGGTACTGACCTATACGGACGCCAAGTACCTCGTCACCTTCGATGCGGATGGGCAGCATCGGCCGGAGGATGCGCTCCGAATGGTGGAGCGGGCAGAAAAAGAAGATCTCGCGTTTGTGCTCGGTTCGCGGTTTTTGAACGGAAAGGCGCAGGCGGGAGCCGTGAAACATGCTGTGCTTGCCACTGCTGCCCGCGTGACGCGTGTGAAAACGGGAATGCGCCTCACGGACTCGCACAATGGTTTGCGAGTACTGCGCAGAGACGCTGCTGCGCGGCTGCACATTACTCAAAACCGGATGGCGCACGCAGGCCAGATCATTAACCAGTTGGCAGCGATGAACTTGCCGTGGGCTGAAGAAGCTGTGACGATTGACTACACAGAATATTCGAAGGCGAAAGGGCAGAGCCTCTTGAACGGCGTGAATATTCTGACTGAAGAATTCTTCGCTCCCAAGCATGAATGATCTATGGTGTGACGGCAAATCCAGCGTGGAGGCGGAGTCAATCGGCATGGTTGTGTCGGTAGGCGGTAGAGTGGCGCTTGCTTTGTGTGCTGGAAGAAACCGGAAATGATAGAGGAGGCTCGATGCTGATCAAGATTCTGCTGATTGCAGCAGTTTTGGTGATCGCTTACTATTTGGTGCGTTCAACGGCAAAATCAAAGAACGTTGCGCTGCGGCGTCTGTTGCTCGCCGTTTTTGTTCTCCTCGCCGTGATCAGCATTATTTTTCCGGACGTGACAACGAAGGTTGCAGGATTCCTGGGTGTTGGCCGTGGAACAGACCTGCTGTTGTACTGCCTCGTCATCGCCTTTTTGTCCTATGCGGTGGTGACGTTCCGGCGCATTAACATCCTTGAATGGCGTATCTCGGAGCTTGCGCGGGAGCTGTCGGTGGCGCGCTCACACCCGCAAAATCTCCTCTCGAAGACGAGCCCTTTTAAGGAAGATGCTGCGAGAGATACGACTCATACAACTCGTACGGCTAACGGCGATGCCCCTGCGGCAGAGGACTCAGCTCCAGATAGTCGTGCTGACTCCCAGGGCGGTCGTGCTGACTCGTCCTGCTAATTCCCGAGGCTGACGCTAGTGTCCGTGACGGTAGTAGGCGGCCTCTGTGGCTTCTTTTTGCGGACGCCACCAGTCTTCATGATCGCGGTACCACGCGATCGTTTCGCGCAGACCTGCGCGGAAATCCGTGTAGAGAGGCGTCCACCCCAGCTCGGAGACGAGGAGCGAGTTGTCGATCGCGTACCGTTGATCGTGCCCTGGGCGGTCGGCCACATAGTCGATATCGTCAGGGTCGTGGCCGAATTCTTCCAGGATCATGCGAGCCACTTGAAGGTTTGAAAGCTCCCCGTCCACACCAATCAAGTAGGTTTGTCCGATCCTGCCACGCTCCACGATCTCGCAGAGCGCCTGGACGTGATCCTGCACGTGAATCCAGTCCCGCACCTGCGCGCCGGAGCCATACACGCGTGGTCGAATACCGTCAATAAGGTTCGTCACCGTTCGTGGAATAAATTTCTCCACATGTTGGTAGGGTCCGTAGTTATTCGAGCAAACGGAGATCGTTGCTGCCACGCCAAAGGACCGCACCCATGCGCGAACCAAGTGGTCGCATGCCGCCTTTGACGCGGAATAGGGGGATGAGGGTCGGTATGCGTCATCAGGCTGAAAACGACGATTTTCGCCGATGGTCAGAGAGCCATATACTTCATCTGTGGAAACGTGGTGAAACCGTATGCCGTACGTGCGCGCGGCCTCCAACAGCACGTAACACCCCACAATATTTCCGTAGATAAAGGGAGCGGGATCGTTGAGGGATCGATCATTATGCGATTCTGCAGCGAAATTCACCACAATATCGCACTGTTCAACTAATGGAAAGACCACGTCCCGATCCTCTATCCTCCCCACTACTAACTGAACACGATCTAAGCCTGCCAGTGACTCAGGATTGCCCGCATAACCCAGCTTGTCGAGCACCACCACGTCGATATCTGGGCGTGACCGAATAAGATACCGCACGAAATTCGCGCCGATAAAACCCGCACCACCGGCAACTAAGACCTTCACGCCTGTGCTCCCTTGCCACTTGAATAATTTGCTTCCACTCTGAATTGTAGGAACGGTATCGCCTGGGCGTCCGTACCTTTATACTAGAGCCATGAAGGCGATTATGACGGTCACCGGGCTGGATCATCCAGGTATCCTTGCAGCTGTGGCAGATGCGCTTGCGGCGAATCACGCAAATGTGCTGAATATTTCCCAGACGATCATGGACGAGTATTTCACCATGATCGTCGAAATTGAGTTCGACGAATCCAACGTCACAGTTCACGATATCCAGCGGTCGATGACCAAGGCGGGCGAGGAGGCTCGTCTTGTGATCCGTGTGCAGGCAGAAGACCTTTTCCGTGCGATGAACCGGTTGTGATGTGCCATGATGCAAGATTCTGATGAAGAGATCCTCGACGTTATTCGGATGCTGTCGCTCGACAACCTGGATGTGCGCACAGTCACGATGGGCATTTCCCTCCTGGACTGCGCCGATGACGATATTCAGCGTGCCTGCGAGCGTATCGAAAATAAAATAACAGCGTATGCGGCAGACCTTGTGAACACTGCGGATGAGGTTGGCGGCGAACTGGGCGTGACGGTTGTGAACAAGCGCCTTTCTGTGACCCCGATTTCGCTGGTTGCCGCCGCGTGCCGAACAACGGATCTCGTGCCGTTTGCGCATGCTTTGGATCGCGCAGGCAAAGCCGTCGGTGTGGATTTTGTGGGTGGATTCTCTGCGCTGGTCGATGGTGGTGCTGCCCCAGCCGATGATGCGCTGATGCATGCGATTCCTCAAGCTTTAGCGGAAACGGATATTGTGTGTTCGTCTGTGAATGTGGCGTCCACGAGGTCGGGGATCAATATGGACGCCGTTGCGCTGATGGGTCAGCAGGTCAAGCAGGCGGCCGAACTGACGGCTGCTGTAGACGGGCTGGGAGCAGCGAAACTGGTGGTTTTCTGCAATGCTGTGGGCAACAATCCGTTCATGGCAGGTGCTTTTCACGGTGTGACCATGCCGGATGCTGTGGTCAGTGTGGGGATTTCGGGACCAGGGGTTGTTGAGCGCGCGCTCCGCGGCGTGCGCGGACGCAGTTTTGACGAGTGTGCTGAGGTGATCAAGCGGGCGGCTTTCAAGATCACGCGCATGGGGCAGCTCGTTGGCCAGACGGTTGCTGACCGGCTGGGCGTGGACTTTGGCATTGTTGATCTGTCGCTTGCCCCGACGAGCGCTGTTGGCGATTCGGTAGCGGCGATTCTGGAAGAACTCGGGGTGGAGTCTGTGGGAGCCCCGGGTACGACCGCAGCCTTGGCGTTGCTCAATGATGCTGTGAAAAAGGGCGGTCTGATGGCGTGTTCGAGCGTAGGAGGCCTCTCGGGCAGCTTCATTCCTGTCTCGGAAGATATCAACATGATTCATGCGGTGGAGCGCGGATCCATCAACATTCAGAAATTAGAAGCGATGACGGCAATCTGCTCGGTTGGCTTGGATATGATCGCTATTCCTGGTGATACGGCTCCTGCCACGATTGCTGGGCTTATTGCTGACGAGGCCGCGATTGGTCTCTCTACCGGAAAGACCACGGCTGCACGCGTCATTCCCGTTCCGGGAAAGGGTGTGGGTGAGTCTGCTCAGTTTGGTGGTCTGCTCGGTTTTGCGCCCATTATGGAGGTGAGCGACTTTAGTTCCCAGGTTTTTGCGTCCAGGGGTGGACGGATTCCGGCGCCCGCGCACTGGTTCAAGAACTGAGTGCGCTGCTGATCTGCTGATAGGGTGTGCTGCCGAGTGTGTGCTGCCGCTGCAACTCGCGCTGGCTGGTAACTGAGCGTCAGGGCAACTGAGCGTGCGGGCTGGCGAATGATCATGCTCGCTAGCAAGGTCGCCGTATTAACTATTAGCTGTATCCCAGAAGAATCAGCGCCTTCGCATGTGGCTGGTATCACGGAACAAAGGTGTGTGGGACGTCGTTGGGCGTACATGTCTACAGCGCCGCTGTGCGCACAACCGATCAACGAAAGGCTCTCCCATGACGAATTTGAAAGATATTAAGGGTACTTTTGCCATTGACCCAGAGCATTCGCTGCTCGGTTTTAGTGCTCGTCACGCGATGGTTTCCAAGGTCCATGGCAGTTTCCGTAGCTTTGAGGGCACGGCGAAGGGTTCTGTGGCAGATCCAGCAAACGGCAAAATTTTCGTCACTTTCCGCACGGATTCTATCGACACAGGCAATGCGAAACGCGACGCACACCTGAGGAGTGCGGACTTTTTTGATTCCGAACAGTTCCCGACCGGCAGCTTTGAATCCACGTCTATCGAGGTGGATGATGATGAGCTGACTGTGACCGGCCAGTTGACCCTGCATGGGGTGACGAATCCGGTGACGATCCCGTTTGAGTTTGGTGGGGCTCAGGTTGGCCCGGATGGTGTTCTGCGGATTGGTTTCGAGGGAGCCACCACGATTAGCCGCCAGCAGTGGGGGTTGACGTGGAACGCAGCACTGGAAGCGGGCGGCGTGATGGTCAAGGACAAGGTGAAGCTGGAAATCGAAATCGAGGCAGTTCAGCAGTCTGAAGAGTACTAAAGCGCGAGGAGTACTGAATAGCGGGGAGTACTAAATTTCGCACGTACTCATGTTCGAAGAATACGGACTTACGCTTTCGTGGCCGGCGCCCATCGTCTGCTGCTCGCTCAAAGCCGGAGCTTATGGGTGGTAGCAGCTGAAGCATGAGAGTATGCGTCGAGCATTTGTGCGAGATTTCAGCAGGCGCTGCACGAAAGCCGTATTCTTAAACCATGATTGATATCCATCTGGTTCGTGAAGATCCGGAGCGTGCACGTGAAAGCCAGCGCAAGCGTGGGAACGATCCGGACACTGTTGACGCCTTGCTTGCTGCTGACGATGAGCGCCGTGCGGCACTGCAAGCTTTCGAATCGGCGCGTGCTGAACAGAAAGCGCTCTCCCGTTCAGTGGGTAAGGCGTCACCGGAGGATCGTCCGGCTGTCCTTGAGAAGGCAAAGGCGATGGCTGCACATGTCAAAGAGCTCGAGGCTCAGGCGCATGCAGCTGACGAGGCGTATCTTGAAGCGAACCGTGCGATCGAGAATCTGATTCTTCCGGGTGTTCCGGCGGGCGGAGAAGACGATTATGAGGTCGTCAAGCACGTGGGAACAATCCGCGATTTTGTTGCAGAAGGTTTTGAGCCCAAGGATCATTTGGATATCGCTGAAGGCCTCGGTGCCGTGGATATGGCGCGTGGCACCAAAGTTTCAGGATCCCGCTTCTACTATTTGAAGGGTATTGGCGCGCGTTTGGAATTGGCGCTGCTCACGATGGCGGCGGATCAGGCGCAGCAGCACGGTTTTACCCTGATGATCACACCGACGATCGTCAACCCGGATATTATGGCGGGCACAGGTTTTCTTGGCGAGCACTCGGACGAGATTTATTATCTGAATGCTGACGATCAATATCTCGTTGGAACCTCCGAAGTGGCTCTGGCTGGCTATCACAAAGATGAAATTGTGGATTTGACGAACGGACCGCTTCACTATGCGGGGTGGAGCAGCTGTTACCGCCGTGAGGCTGGCAGTTATGGCAAGGACACGAGGGGTATTATCCGTGTTCACCAGTTCAATAAGGTAGAAATGTTCGTCTACTGCCGTGAAGAGGATGCCATTGAGGAACATCAGAAGCTGTTGGCGATGGAAGAAGAAATGCTTGCGAAAGTCGAGCTTCCCTATCGCGTGATCAACACGGCTGCAGGTGATCTGGGTTCGTCAGCGGCGCAGAAGTTCGACTGTGAAGCGTGGCTACCTACTCAAAATAGGTTTATGGAGGTCACCAGCACGTCCAACTGCACCACGTATCAGGCGCGGCGTCTGAACGTGCGCGAACGCTTTGAAGGTGAAACTCGGGCGGTGGCTACGCTCAACGGGACGTTGGCTACAACGCGTTGGCTTGTCGCTTTTTGGGAAAATCATCAGCAGGCTGACGGCTCTGTTGTGATCCCTGCGGCAATGCGGCCTTATCTGGGCGGGGTCGAGGTTGTGGAGCCAGTTGCGAAGGCTTAGCAGCAGCACGATGACGAGCGCCAGCAGAGTGACGCGGGGCAGCACGCCGCGAGCGTGGGCAGTGCTTCGTGCCGGTGAATGCTGGTGCTGGTGTGCTAGGGGGAGGGTGAGATGCCGCCACTCGTGAGCTTCGACGAGGCAGTGACGAACGCGCGCCTGCCTCAAGCAGGGTCGGATCTGATGATTGCGATCGACATGGACGGCACTACGCTTCATCCTGATATGAGTGTGTCTGCCCGTGTTGTGCAGGCGATCCAGGCGCATCTGGCCGCCGGGACGAAGATAATCGTGGCAACTGGGCGGGATATTCCCGGTGCACATTATGCGATTCATGCCATCGGTATTCCCGCTGGGCATGCGGTTGTTCTCAATGGTGCCGCGACTCTTGCTTTTCACGATTCGATTTCCGGTGGTGCTGCGCGTGTTGGATCGGATCGATTAGCAGAGCTTTCTCCAGGGAGTTCCGCACATCAGGCCGCCAGCTTGGCAGATGAATCCGAGTATCGTTTTTCGGATCTCTATCCACATGCAGATCCTGGGGTGTTCCAGGACGGCGACTTTCACTACTCTGTGCTTGAGGCTCATAGTTTCAACCCCACAGTGGAGATTGAGGCTCTTCACAACGTGCTGCCTCAGGCGTATATCGCGGTTGAACGCTTAAACAAACCGCGGTTAGTGTCCCACCATTTTCCTCCGGGCGAGCTGATTGGGGAGTCCATCGTTGTTCCGATTGACGAATTATGCGTGGACGACGCAACGCGCGTCACCGTGCGGGCAATGAATATGACGCCGGCTGATATGGCCGATGTGGTAGCCGATGTGGGGCTGCACGGCGTGGAGTTTTCAATTGGCTATACTGCGTGGCTGGACATTGCTCCGGAGGGGATATCGAAGGCAGTTGCACTGGAAAAACTGCGTCAGTATATCGGAATTTCGTCTGACGCTACCGTCGCAGTAGGGGATTCGGGGAACGATCTCGATATGCTTTCCTGGGCACACCTTGGTGTTGTGATGGGGCAGGCTCCCGACTATGTGAAAGCACATGCGATGACGGAAACTGCGTCAGTCGAAGAAGACGGTTTAGCTCTCGCGCTCGAAAGGTTACTCTAAGATCTACGCTGCCTGTGCCGAGCCTAGAGCCTGGTGCCTGCCTGTGTCTAGCCTGCGTCGGGGGTGCCGAGCCTGTGCTTCTCCTGCCATGGGTGCCGAGCGGGCGTTCGGAGTGGCATTGCGGGATGGTTTTGCTGAGTCGGTTGTTGCCGAGTTGTTAGCGGAGTTTTCGACGGCGCGCGCAGAGTTTTAGATTGATGGCTTGTCCGCTATGATAATGGCAGTGCGCAGATGGATGTAGATGCGGATGTGTTTCATCCTTCTACGGCTGAATTTATGACGGTACGCGTCGATAGTGTATCGGATTTTCAGCGTGTGGCTGTGTCGCGTATATGGAGAGTTGTCAGAGTGGCCGAATGAGCCGGTCTTGAAAACCGGTATACGGTAACCCCGTATCGGGAGTTCGAATCTCCCACTCTCCGCCATATGGCCTACTCGAGGTGAGATCGAGTAGGCCTATTTTTTACGATTTCTCCTTTTATAATTCCTCTACGATTCCTGTGGATTCGTTGAGGTTGCGGGCGTTGCCTTCTTGGCAGGCCAGAATCCTGCGCCGCCGAGTAACACACCGCCGACCACGAGAATCCAGCCAGCAATCGTTGCAATTTTGCCAATCAGGCTCCATCCCCACACGTTGAGCAGGGTACCTTGCAACATTGAGCCCATGAAAAACGTATTGGAACGCAAGTCGGTCAGCGTCTGGATAGCGAGAGCCTCGTCATACTTTGAGAGCGGATTGATTGACTCGGCGGCAACCTGCTTGGCAACCTGCTCATCGCTCATAGTGGGGTTGTCCGCTGTCACTTTCTTTGTGAGGGCAGCTTTCTGATCCGAAATCATGCCCGCCAGCTTCTTGAAATTGACTTCAGGATAGCCTGCAGTCGAAGCGGCAAGCCGCATATGCTCGCCAATATATTCTGCATACGGGTGGGTCTGGTCGCCATTGGACATCGTCTGACCCGCCCACTTGCGAAGCCCATCGGCAACGTCGGCATTCAGCCCTGTTTTTGCGATCTGATTGTCAAGAGACTTATCGGTTGGAATATCGATCTCTTGCTTCGAAAGCTGACTGCTAATAAATCCATTGGCAAAATTTCCGCCAATGAGGCAGCCAATTCCGAGAACAAGAAGTGCAACGCCCAAGACTCGTGCAAGAGCGCGATACGTGATTGATTTTCCCATAGCCATCTCCTTTGTGAGTGATAGATAGTTTTCGGAACGTTGCTGCGGATTGCTCCGCTTTCATGTTTATTTCTTGGTACTTGTTAACATATAGGGTCAATTGGAAAAGATGCATGTGGCGCGCCGACGGGATGCAGCTGGCCTGCCATCGCGCAGCGCGGTGATGCGCGGCACATAACCTCATGCATATAGAAAATGAGAACCATTATCAGATATCGTTGTGACGTCTTATTTGTGGTGTGTTCATGTACTGATGCTGGATCGTAGGAGGTTGTGTCATGCTGTCATCTCGAAGCGGGCTGCCCCACAAAGGCCGTTCGTTGGTTGCTCTTCTTCTCGGAGTGCTCCTCTCAACCGGGGCTCTTCTGATGCATCCGGCGGTTGTTGCTGCCGGCCAGAGTGGAGCCAATCGCTCTGATGATTTAGTTGTTCTTCCCGCAGGTCATATTGACTCCCCGAAGGTGTATTGGGGTGACGACGGTTTTGAACTGAAGGCAAACGCTGGCAAATTCTACGATCTGGATAAAACGATCAGCTGGCTGCGTCCACATGTTTACAGTGGCGGCCAACAGTTTTATGCATTCCATGTTGACGAGAATTCGCCCGCACTAGATTTCCTCGGCAGCGGCACTACATGGTGGGCTGCACCGTCAAACTGTATTGCCTGTGGGCAGATATGGCAGGGGTACGGAGCGGATACGGATATTCCATACAACCTATTCCGGGATGGTTCCGGCGTCTCTGCTGCTGATGCGGACGGGACTTTTTGGCTCAACCTTCTGAGTATCGATGGCCCCGGTCGGCTGGAGATGCTGCGTGGGGACAAATTTGAGGACGAACAGTGGGGCACCTATCGCCGGATCATTTCAAGTACTGAGCCCGGTCTGCGTTCTGCAGCCCTCAAGCCAGGCACACACACGCACAATTGGACTCTGTTTTCCGCCCCCGGCGACTACACGCTGGTGTGGCAGGTGAGTGCTCGGAAGAATGACGGTACGATTGTCACGTCCAAGCCGACGCAACAACACTGGAGGGTTGGAGGCTCGGAGCCGTCAGGTGTTCGGCAGCTGCCGCTCGCGCAGCGCTACGATCAGGCGCCGCAAGGCAACACCTCTGGATACAGCTTCTCCGTGAGTCCTGTGCATGACGAACAAGCTGCACAGTACGGCATGCAGCTCGCATCATGGAGTTTTTCTGCTCCACGTCACGTCAACGGTACGGCTGAAATCTATATCAATGGCCATCTGATGAGCACGCTCGATGTGAAGGATGGACATGGATCTTTGACGCAGATTCCAGCGGTGGGTGATGCACAGTATCAGGCGGTGTTTTTCCCAACCGGTACCAGCGCTCGATGGGTGAGCGCACCTCTCACATATTCTCCGGGAGCATCCACAGTTTCCACCGATAAAGGGGGCAGCCTTCCTGTTCACGATCCTGCGGGCGCGTCAACGGTCGATTTTGCTGACGTCGACCTGCCTGCCGACGTCCACGCCAGTGTGAAACTGAGTCCAGGGAAATTCAACAGCACGTTCAGCGTCGATGTACGGATGTCTGACCCGCGGGTGCGCGGCGACGTGATGCTGGACTTCTTTGAAAGCGGGCACACTGCCTATCCAGAGGTGTCCTATGCTGGTACGCTCACGCAAGGCAAGTGGGTAGATCAGATCGAGGATCTTGACTATACGGCTGGGCTGGACGTGCGCATGACGTTCATGCCGCATTCGAGTATGCGCAATCTTCACAAGGTGACGAGCCTTGTCACCACTGATTTTGATCCTGCAGCAACGTCCGAAGCGACGATATCGCTCAACGCTGCACATCACGGCGGGAGCTCGGCCTCGGGTCAGAATGCTGGCAGCGGTGAGTCGTCTGATGCCAAACCAACACCGGATACTCAACCAACGCCCGGCACTGCGCCAACGCCTGGTGCTGAGCCGACTACTCAGGCGCGGCTAACGCCTGAGGTGCAGCCAACGCCTGGTGAACAACCCACAACGGACGCTGAGCCTAGCGAATCGGAGTCGGCCTCGCCGACAGATCAGAACGATCACGATGCAGACGGTGCAGACGATGCAGACGAAACTCCTGATCACCATAGCAAGCATGATGCGCAGGAGGGGTCTTCCACTGATCCGGTTGATGGCAAGCGGGTGCTCCTGGATGCTGGCCATGTGGATTTGGCTGCCCAGATGGTTGATGGCGAGCTTGACCTTCGGGTCAAAGATGACACGGGGCTTGTGCATAAAAAATCAGTTCTTCGCCTTCCACATACGGTGGCCTTGGGGGTTCGTAACCATGCGCGCGAGGTCAACACCCCGAAGCGCATTCGTCAAGGATTTTCCTTCTTAGGGGATGCTGGTTCGAGTGCGTACGTCTTGCCTGAAACAGAAAAATCGGGACTCATCTGGCCCGGTTATTCAACTGAGGCTCTTGCAGAAAAAGTAGACTATTCCTCCCAGCGGCTGCACATTGGGCTGCTTGACGGCCCAGGAGACGTGAAACTGTTCCAAACGAACCTCGGGAAGCCGACGCTTTTATTCGATAGTTCTCAGAATGACGAATCGTCCTTGTCTGTTCCAGGTCCAGTACACGTTCATACCGGATGGGCATTTACGAAACCAGGGCGGTATGAGGTTCTGTTCTACTTCAGTGCGAAGACACCCGATGGCGCAGAAATCGAGCCCGTTCAGCGCTCGGTTGTGTTCCTTGTGGGTGACGAAGCAATCGCGGGTGCCGAAGACGTTGCGCGCGCAGGCTCCACCCAACCCTCAGACTCCCACTCGTCAGACCCTCAGCCGGACGCGACACCGGATCTGAAGCCGGACGCGACGCCTCAGCCGCAGCCAGGCGAGCAGTCGGGGGAGCATTCGGGGGATCATCCCTCATCGGGCTCTGGTACCACCGGCACATCGTCTGTCGCTGACAGTACGCCTGCACCGGATAAGCCCGGGGAGAAGCCTCAGGGAGGAAAACCGGGGAAGAAGCTCACCTTAGATACTGGACACACCGATATTTTCAACGTGTCGATGGAGCAGGGCAAACTCGTCTTGGCGTTGAAGGAGGATGTGACTGGCTATCACGTTGCGCATGCCCCAGAGGACGTGACTCTCGTCGTCAAGCCGCAGGCACTGACAAAGCTCCCGGCCTCGTATCCGGCGGCTCCGCAGGCATATGTGCTGCCGCTCAACCAGGATCAAAATCTGCTCTGGCCGGGGTGGAGCACACTTGAAACTCGGGAAGCTGGCGTTGGTGCAGTCAATATACAGATCAGCGACGTGCACGGGCCTGGAGCTGTGCATATTTTCAGCCAAGATTTCGTCGGGAATCCTCAGCCGCTCCTTTCAGGTGGCTCAACGCGGCTTCCTGGAACAATTTCAGTCGCTGAGCCCGCGCATGTCCACGCCTACTGGGCATTTACGAAGCCAGGAACATACACGATGACGGTCAAAGCGCAGGCGATGTTGGGCACAAAGAACCTCGTCACCAGCACGCACACTTACACGTGGATTGTTGGTGCAGCGCAGGGATCCGCGAGCGACCAGACTCATCATGACTCGTCACAGGCGGATGGGTCGAGCCAGAAGCCCGGATCGGATCACAATTCTGGCTCACAACCCGGGTCAAAGCCGAGCGCAAAGCCCGACCCGAAACCGAGCACGAAGCCCGCGCAGCGGCCGAATGAGACGCGCAAGCCGGGTGGACAGGGTTCGTCAACCAAGCAGGCGGCGCGGCCAACAGGAAAATCCTCGCCTGCGTCCGCGCAGAAGGCGCAGCGTCAATCTGGATCTCAAATTGCCATTGGGAAAGGCCACGTGGATGCGTTCTTCCTCAATCCCACTGCCTCGTCTCTGAACCTTGTGGTGCGCGAAGACGTCACTGGCTCCGGCGTGCTGCGCACACCTGAAGACGTGCGTTTCCTCGTTGGCGACAATGCGAAAATGCAGGTTCCTGCGGGATTCCCGAATGCTGGACAGCAAGCCTGGGTTTTGCCGATTGTGCAAAATCCACAGCTCTTGTGGCCTGGATGGAGTTCGGAGCGTGTGAAAGGCAGTGCGGATTTCACCATCAAAGTCTCAGGGCCGGGCACCGTATCTGTGTTTACAACCGGCTTGGGCGGCAAGCCAGTAAGCGTGCTTCGCGGTGGAGGTCTGACGCTGCCAGGTACGATCCATGTGCCGCAGCCCGCGCATGTTCATGCCAACTGGATTTTCTCCGCCCCTGGCGTGTACACGTTCCAGGTTCGCGCCTCGGCAGATGGACGAAGCTCACGCACCGCCACCTATACCTTTGCGGTAGGTAATACTGCGATCGCTCAGGCCGCACGCACTGTGCGCAGCTCGGGTGGAGCTGTTCTGGGGGCGAGCGGAAGTGCTACCACTCATTCCTCTGCGTTCTCTGGCGCAGCTGCTGACGGGCAGACTCATTCAGCAAAGGATGCACGTGGTTCGGTGCCGCTTGAAAAGGAACCGATTCACTCAGGTATCTGTGCTGCTGCAGGGAGTCCGGATGGTTTGCCGTCCTCCGTGGCAACGAGCGGGCATTTTGACCTCGGTCCTCAGCTGCAGGACGGAAAGCTGCTGGCAATGATTCGTGATGATCGTCAGCAGCCAGCTCAATGGCGCTCTTCTCACGATATAGCTTTTGGCCTGGGTGAACAGGCACGTACCACAGTGCCGCAGGAGCTGAGCTTCCTTGCCGAGCCCGGTGATCCGGTGTGGATGATCTCTTCCGTTCAACAACAGGGTGTGCCGTGGCTCGGGGAATCTAGCCAGCACGAGTCGATTATTGCGGGAACCAGCGGAGAGGTCAGAACAACGATCACGCACATCCAGGGGCCTGGCAACGTCGCGCACTTCCTGCCCACAGCACTCGGAACGGGCGTGGGTACGATGTTGTTTTCAACTGTGGATGGACCGCGGAGCTACGTGATCCCTGCCAATACGCATATGCACGGGGTGTGGGCGTTCACCGCTCCTGGCGAGTACGTCATCTCCTATCAGCATCAGGTGACCGATAAGCCAGGAAAGACGCTCATGGCTGACGGAAAGCTCACGATGGTTGTCGGTTCCTGCACGCCGCACAGTGACGCGGCACAGGCGCAGAATGCCACCAGCCACCCAACTGCTGAGGGTGATGTGACTGCGCAACCGGATCAGCATGGCTCGTCGTTCGGCCTGGCATGGTGGATTCAGAGTGGGCTTCTTGCTGCTGTGCTGCTGACGAACGTCATCCTCCTGATCCGTTGGGGCATGCGGCGTCGTCAACTAGCGGCCGCGCAGTAGAGGCGCAGTAGAGGCATGTGAATGGAAACTCAACAGCAAACTCAACCTGTGGGTGGGAGGTTTGTACGGTATCGGCTGCCCCTTTTTAGCCTCCTGGCATCTGTAGTGGCGGCTATTGGCGCGGCTTCGATGCTGGCGGGGTGTACCCCCGTTGCCGCAACAGAGCCGGGTGTAGGGCCGTTTTCGGAAGCTCGGCCGGTACGAGTCGTCACAACAACACCGTTACTCGCAGATATCGTCAACAATGTAGGGGCTGGCCGTGTTCGGGTCAGTTCAATCGTGCCGGTGGGTGCCGATCCGCACGCCTACGAGCCGAGCTTGCGCTCTATCCGCGATATCGCGTATGCCGACCTTGCGGTGTCCAACTACTTGATGCTCGAAGAGCATTCTCAGATCAAGGCCATCGATTCTACGATCGGACAGCATGTGCGGCACGTCTCGGTTGCTGAGGGCGCGTCCCGTTATGGCGCGCAGGTGATCACACTCACCGAGAATACGGCGTTGGACACGGCGTGGCTCGGTGTACGTGTGAGCGGAAAGGCACCAGATCGATCGGCTGGCGTGCAGATTATCGCTGCTGGCATTCAGGGGCCGGGCGAGCTCAGCGCATATATTACGGAGACTTTCGGGCATCCGAAGGTGTATGTCAATTCCGCCGATGGTTTTGATGGCGATGCGTTTGAGCTTCCCGTTGACGCACACACGCATATGTCGTGGGCTTTTACCAGGGCCGGTGTGTATACGCTACGGCTCACAGCACAAACCACAGGTGACCATCCGAAACGGCTCGGTGACACGCAGCTGCATTTTGCGGTTGGCGTGGATCCGGTGAAAGCTGCGCGCTCGATACCGACGATGAACGCACAGCGTCCACTGAGAGTCCTCACAAAAGAACATGCTGACGTGACTGTGGACATGAGCGGCGGATTCACGATGCGTGTCGATCAGGTCAATCGCGGTAAGGAGACTGATGGTTCAGGCTCTCCTGCCTCGCCTGCCGTTGAATCCTTGCCGATGGATTCCGTCATCGTGGAAGTGCCATCGACAGCACTACAGCCGGTGCCCGCAGATCCGGAGTTTCGTTTTATTGAGCGGCCTGGAACGGAGGTCTACCAGCTTCCGCAAGCAGTGCTAGGCAGCCATATTCACGGTGAAATCGACCCGCATCTGTGGATGGATGTGCGCAACGTGAAAGCGTATGCGGCTCTGCTGCGGGACGAGTTAGTCCGTTTGGATCCGCAGGGAGCAGCCGCATACTCGCGGGCATGCCAGCAGTATGATGCCGAGCTTGACAAGCTCGATAAGGATGTGTCGGGCGCGATCTCAGCGATTGATCCGTCCACACGCAAACTTGTGACGAGCTATGACTCCTTCGGATACCTCGCCCATGCCTATTCGATTCCCGTTGTGGGTTTGGTGACGCCGAACCCTGCGGTGGAACCGAGCGTGGCGGATCGTTCGCGCCTGGTACAGACGCTGAAAAACCTGAAGATCCCTGCCGTGTTTGCGTCCCCGACGGATATTCGGATGCACACGCCGCTGGTGGAAATTGCTCAGGATGTCGGCGTGAAGGTGTGCCCGCTCCTCTCTGACGAGTTCACGCAGGATGTTGATACCTACACGTCACTGATGCGTTTCGATGCGCAGTCTTTAAGGACCTGTTTACAATGAAAAATCACATTTCTTCCGTTACATGTATTTATTCTGGCATTCTCGGTGCTTGCAGCGGTGTTCACCGTGGCGCCCTCCGGATGGTGGTGCTCGCCCTGAGTTCCGTTTTAGCCTGTTTTTCGGCGCTCGCCCCACTGCCTGCACACGCGCTCACCGTCATGGAAGGTGGCGATGGTCTTGCGCAGAGCGTTGACGAGTCCGAGCGAGTGGTACGCGGGCAGCGCGTGACGATAAGCGCCGGCCATCTTGATATGGGACCGAAGCTCGTGAACGGGTCATGGGAGCTGCTGATTCGTGACGATTCCGCGCAGCCTGCGGTGTGGCGAGATACCAAGGACGTCATTATTCGCGTATCAGACAAGGCGAAGATGCCGGCTCCCAGTGGGGAAAAGTATTCGTTCCTCCCCTCACGCGCAGGGCAAGATGTATATGTGGTGCCCCAAGTCCAGGCTGCGGGCGTGGTGTGGATCGGTTGGAACACTCAGGATCCGGCGATTGTGAAAACACTGGATCGGGGAGCTAACCTTCGGCTCACTGGTGTGCGTGGCTCAGGGGATATGGCACTGTTCTTACAAGACGGCGCGTTTGGGGATCCGTTGCCGATGTGGGATTCCCGCACCAGAAAACCACAAGACGTGTGGATGGAAGCGAACACTCATGTGCACGCGAACTGGGTCTTTACCCAGCCTGGTGCATACACCGCTGCTATTCAGGTGGTGGGGAAAGACAAGAATCACCAGGAACATGATGCTCATGCCACCCTCCGGTTTGCCGTGGGGGACTCCGTCACTGACGATGCTGTTCGTCAGGCTCCAGAGCCGGATAATGCCACGAATTCAGCGGCATCTCATCAAGCCTCAGGTGAACAAGCGCATGGGGGTGATGCAGTGCAGTCTCATGGCGGCGCTCAGCAGGCGAGTGATAACGCGAGTGCGAACCGCGAAAATGCTTTTTCGGTGACGTCGATCGTCATTACCGCACTTGTAATTATGGGTGCTCTCCTTGTGCTGGGAGTTCTGGCGTGGAGGCATCGGCGTGCTGCACGTCTTTCCCGCGAAGCATTGGCGGAAGCACAGGCTCAGACTGCAGAAGGGGAGGCGGCGTGAATCCGGTTGAGGTGTCCCACCTGAATGTGACGCTCGGGAAACGGCACGTGCTGCGTGATATTAGTTTTTCCCTCCCGCGTGGGCAATTGGTGGGTCTGCTTGGTCCCAACGGTGCAGGGAAAACCACATTGATGCGGGCTATTCTTGGCCTCATTCCCGTCGATTCCGGGATGGTATCGGTAGATGGCCGTCATGATGTGAGGACGCGGAGGAGCACTGTCGGTTATGTTCCACAGCGGCATGATGTGGATTGGGAACTGCCGATGACGGTCTATGAGGCCGTGGTGGGAGGACGCGTGCGCATGTCGGGATTTGGGCGAGTGCGCCGGGTTGACCACCAGATGAGTGCGGCGGCTCTGGCGCGCGTCAGAATGGCTGACCTTGCTCAACGACCTATATCGGAGCTTTCCGGCGGGCAGCGTCAGCGAGTGTTGATTGCGCGTGCGCTGGCGAAAAAACCATCGGTGCTTCTGCTTGACGAGCCTTTTATAGGGCTTGATATGCCAACGCAAGACGTTCTTGTTCAGCTCTTTCAAAATTTGGCGCGGGAGGGCGAGACTCTCTTGATGTCTACGCACGATCTGCCGAGTGCTCAGGCTTGTTGTGACCGCCTTATTTTGCTGCGTGAGCGTATTTATGCTGACGGGGCGCCTGAAAATGTAATTGACGCGCAGCCGTGGTCTGCCACGTTCCAGGTTCGGCCGGATTCGCCGTTGCTTCAGGGGCTGAACCTAGCACAGGATGCGTTACAAGAAGAGGGAGTACTATGCTGACGCCGTGGGAATTTATTGCTGACCTCACAAATCCCTTGTTAGCTTTTCTGCCTCGGGCTCTGATCGTCGCCGTGCTCTGTGCCGTGGTATGTGCGGTGGTGGGAACACATGTGGTACTACGGGGAATGGCATTTTTAGGCGATGCAGTGGCGCATTCGGTTTTTCCGGGGATTGCCGTTGCGTTTCTGATGGGTGGCTCGCTACTGCTCGGAGGTTTAGTTGCAGGCCTCATCACAGCCATTCTTATTGCAATTTTGGCTCAGTTTCCTCGCGTCAGCGAACAAAATATTATTGGATTTTTGATGACGACGTCCTTCGCTGCTGGAATTGTCATTATTTCTAAGGCTCCTGGCTATTCTGGATCGCTCACATCGGTTCTCTTCGGTTCTATTGCGGGGGTTTCCCGTTCGGATGTTGTGAGCGCAGCAATCGTGACGGCTCTGATCGTCACAGTCGTTGCTTTTCTCAATCCTTCGTTGATGGCTGTTGCTTTTGAGCGGGAGACGGCTAGGGCGAATGGGCTTCCAGTGTTCCTGCTCGATGTGACGTTGGATGTTCTGGTGACGGTAGCCGTGGTGGTGTCGGTGCGTTCGATCGGCAATATCCTCGTTCTCGCGCTGCTTGTAACCCCTGCTGCGACAGCGCGGCTGCTGACGGAGCGGCTGGCATCAATGATGGTCGTTTCCGCGAGTTTGGGTGCGGGCGCCGCATTGCTCGGTCTTTACCTGTCCTGGGCGCTGGATTTGCCTGCTGGGGGAACGATCGTCTTGGTCAGCGGTGCGGGGTTTGTGCTCGCCTGGCTTTTTGCTCCACGTCACGGTGTGATTACGCCTCGTCTGCGTCGGCAGTCTGCTCGCCGTGCTGCGTTGCGCGGCTCCTCAGCGCGTCAGCTACGCACCAGTTGAGCGTGTGGGCGCTAGCTGAGCGTGGAGGTTTTCGTGCGTGTTGAGGTGCATCGGCTTCCTGTGAGGTGGTGGCGGTACCTTAGCGCCATGGGCTAGAAGCCGCCTGCTTGAGGTTAAGATAGGTGATATGACACCGCAGTCGATGATGGATTCCTTCCTTTGTGTTGATGGCCGCGTCACCAATGTGGAAGGCCACAAGACGCGACTGAAAACAGCCGTGGAAGCACATTTCGGGTGGCGTAGGGCTGCTGAACTTGACGATATATACGCTCGTCTTGGTTCAGGTGTGGGTCCGGGGTGTCGATTTCCCCGGATTCGCGTAGATGCTGAGCGCTCCACGTGGCAGGACAGACCGGCGCCTCAACGCCAGATTCGGCAGGTCGTCGCCGGTGTTGCGATCCGAGATCAGCGGCAATTCCCAGGGATAAAAGGTCCCGATATTCAGTGGCTGACCGACACGGCTCATGAAATCGGCACTGACTATTTCATTGTCGATTCTGAAGGCTGCGTGCTAGAAACAAATACCAGTGCCGTGCTGCTGATTGATGACGAGGGCGAGTTTGTAACGTGTGCAGGCCACAACCTGCCCTCCACAACGGTTCAGTGGTTGCAGCTGCACGTTCGGGTGCGTGCTGTGCCGCTGTCGTTTCCCGACGTCGTGGCGGCGGTTCGAGCAGGGCGCGCTGTGAGTGCCAACGCCTTGCACGGCTTTCGGATGCTCACGTTTTCCCCAACTCCACCGCCCTCAATGCGTGGCAGCGGAAGGCCAGAGGGCGGAGCGCCGGGATCTGATACGCTCACCCGCGTGTCCAGGCTCAACGAGCTGTGGCTTCAGGAGGCGACACCTCTGTCATGACGCATATCCTCCTTGTCGATTTCCACGACTCGTACACCTACAATGTGGCGAACTTGTGTTATACCGCCCTGGGCATGTGGCCGGATGTGGTTCCGTTCGATGATCCTCAGGTGTCACTGCACGGCTATGACGCAGTGATTTTATCGCCAGGCCCCGGAAGTCCGTACAACGCAGCCGATGTCGGTGTTGTGGGTGACCTTGTGCAGGCCTACTGCGGTCCTGTGCTGGGTGTGTGTATGGGTCACCAACTGCTAGCGACACTCTTGGGTGCGAGGGTGCAGCGCATCCAACCGATGCATGGGAAAGTCGCCCATATTACGCACACGGGTCAAGGCATGTGGGCTGGGATCCCGCAGAATTTTGCGGCGGTGCGGTACCATTCGCTCGCCGTCACCGACTATTCACAGCCCGACGTACGTCGCCGCTTGGTGCCAGATGCGTTGAGCGATGACGGTGTGTTGATGGCGTTTCACGCCACGGATAAGCCCTGGTGGGGTGTGCAGTTTCATCCCGA
Organism: Actinomycetaceae bacterium; assembly: GCA_028724265.1. GTDB lineage: Bacteria > Actinomycetota > Actinomycetes > Actinomycetales > Actinomycetaceae > JAQYDG01. Next base: position 92,039 of record JAQYDG010000008.1, on the reverse strand, counting down.
ATCGTGCGAATCGGACTATGGAGTACAGATCGTTCAGCACTGGGCTCGCGCTGCTGGCGTTGCCCAGTATGTGCCGGAAGAGCAATCTTCGGTAACGCGTCTGCCAGCAACGCGCGCGCGGGCAGCTCACAACCCTGCAATGCAGAACGCGGCGCCGCAAAATCGGCCTCGGCAGCATCCGTTGCAGCGCAAGCCGATAGTGCGTGAGATTCCCGTTCCGGATATGTTCGAGGCTTACCGCGTCATATCTGAAGGGCATGCATACAGCTTCTGGCTGGATTCGGCCCTGCAAACGACCGAGGAAGGGCGATACTCCTACATTGGAGTGCCTGTTGTGTCGGAGTGTCTGGTTTCGTGGCCGGACGCGGTGCATCGGGTGGGAGCCGACGGTGAACTGCGCGGTAGTGCTCCAGCGGGAACGGTGATGGATCAGCTAGAGCTGCACTCTCCACGTGACGCGGTGGCAGACGTTCCTACTCCGTTCAAAGGAGGTTGGGTGGGATACCTCGGATATGAAGCGAGGGCTGACTTTGGTTTCCGTGTTGCTCACCGGAGAAGCAACACGCCGGAAGCCGTGTGGATGCGTGCCGACCGTTTCTTAGCCGTCGATCATCAGAACCAGCAGGCATGGCTGGTGGCAGACGCCCAGGACGCCGAGTGGATTCGTCAAACGGAACAACAGCTTGCTGCCCATTCCCCTCAACACCAATCCCTCCACAGCACTCACGTATCCCAGGAATGGCAGACCGAACTCGATGACGATCTGCGTGCGAAGCTCGCCAGCCTGCCCGACCACCGGCGAGAAAGCGACGCCGACTATGAACGCAAGGTGCGCAAAGCCAAAGAGTATTTGGTGAGTGGCGATTCTTATGAGGTCTGCCTGACCACCGAGGCTGCTGTGCAGTGCAGCCTGGATTCGCATCGGTTGAGCGCCATCTATGCGCGAATGCGAGCGGCTAATCCAGCTCCGTACAGCGCGTACATCGCAACGCCGGAAGCAACTGTTTTGTGCACATCTCCGGAGTCGTTCGTGAATATTCGTCAAGGGTGGGTGCGGACGAAGCCCATTAAGGGGACTCTGCCTCGGGGAACGGATCCCGTCACCGACCAGCGCGCGCGGCACCAGCTGCTCACTGATCCGAAGAGCCGCGCCGAATTGCTGATGGTGCTTGATTTACTGCGAAACGACCTAGCCCGCGTGTGCGAACCGGGCAGTGTGCAGGTGCCGGAGGGTATGCAGGTGGAGTCTTTTGAAACTGTGCATCAGCTCTTGGCGCGTGTCATCGGGCACGTGAAGCCTGGAACGTCCATCAAGGATGTGGTGGCGGCTATGTTTCCAGGCGGCTCGATGACGGGAGCACCGAAAGAACGTACATGCAACATTATCGATCAGCTCGAAGGGGCAGGGCGGGGAATCTATTCTGGTGCTCTGGGGTGGATTGGCGATAACGGTGACGCGGATCTGAATATCATCATTCGCACTGCTGTGTACTGCCACGAGGAATTCAGCGTGGGCGCCGGCGGCGCTATTGTTCTGGACTCTGATCCTGCGGCTGAGCGGCAGGAAATGCTGTTGAAGATGGCTGCTCCGCTGCGTTGGCTGGACGAATAAGACTGGTTGTCACGCTGGTTGAGCTGAATGGTGTGACGAACAATCGATCGCATGTAGCCGACCGGCGTGATCGTACGGTGGCGGAAGCCGCCATCAGTGCGATGTGTGGGACGTCACATTATTTATGGATGACGGCGTGTAAGCTAGCTCATATTTCCTCGGTGTGATCGGAGTGACGAAGACCGAACGCGCCGATGCGCATATCGCTTTCGCTCACTGGCTGGCGCTTGGGTCATACGCTCCTGTGGTGCGAGCGATTTCTACGGCAGCATGCAGGAAATAGCAACATGACCCACCACGTCATAGTGAAAGGGAGACTAACGTGAAATCAAAAGCAGCAGTGGTGCACGCTCTCGGCGAACCGTTCACAATTGAAACTGTTGATATAGCCGATCCAATCGGCGCAGAAGTTCTTGTGAAAACCCTCGGATCTGGATTGTGCGCTTCGGATATCCATCTTGTTGAAGATCCCTATGGCATCTATCCATTCCCGCTGGTAGCTGGCCATGAACTTGCTGGCGTCGTTCAGGAAGTTGGGCCGGACGTCACGGATTTTGCCGTCGGCGACATCGTTGTCGGATCCCTCGTCCAGTTTTGCGGACACTGCGAGGCGTGTTTAGATGGGCGCACCTATCAGTGTCAGCATCCGGAGGATACGCTGCGGACTCCAGATCAGCCTCCGCGTATCTCGTTGAAGGGCGAGCCGGTGTCCCAGGCATGGGGTGTGGGTGCGTTTTCGGAGTATGTGGTGATTCACCAGAATCAGCTTGTAAAAGTCACGGAGGATATTCCGCTTGCTCAAGCGGCCATCTTGGGTTGCGGTGTGATCACAGGTGCAGGCGGCGCAATCAATACGGCACATGTGCAACCTGGCGATTCGGTCGCAGTTTTCGGTGCAGGCGGTGTTGGCCTGAATGTTCTCCAAGGCGCGAAGATTGCGGGTGCTTCCACGATTATCGCTGTTGATCTGTCTGATTCGAAGCTCGAACTCTCGCGGCGATTCGGTGCGACGCACACGATCAATTCCGGATCTGAAGACCCTGTGAAGGCTATCCAAGGCATCACCGGTGGTGGGGTCAATCATGCGTTTGAGGTGATCGGGCTTGACGTCACAGAAAAGCAGGCTGCAGCATCTGTGGGTGTGGGTGGTGGCGCCTACTTTATCGGCATGCGCCCGCCGCAGGAGGAGTTCTCTATCCCCATGCTTCGTGGCCTCCTCACCAAGCAAGCGAAGGTGCAGGGTGTGTACATGGGGTCAACGAATATCAAGCACGATATCCCCATGTATGCTCGCCTGTACAAGCAGGGGCGTTTGAATCTCGATGACCTTGTGTCGCGCAAGATCAGCATCGACGAGATCAACGAGGGATACCAGGCACAGAAGCACGGTGAAGTTGCCAGATCTGTTATCACGTCTTTCTGACGTGTCCACATCGTGACGCGATTTTGAGAGTGCCCTGCGGGGTGTGCTATGTTATGAGCAACTTCTTCGAGGTGAGCGCTGCGCGGGCGTGCCAGGTGTACCAGCTGGTGACGGCGGCATCAACGCCCGAGTGGGGTTCACAGTGCGAACACATGATGTGATGGCACATGATGGTGCGAGCATCTGACGTGATAAGGAAACGAAAGGACACGGATATGAGTCGTGATTTCACGATGGTTGCGCGTTGGCGCGGCTGGCGTAGCTGGCGATCTGCCTAGCTGCCCGGCTTCGTTGCAGCTGCACAGATCGCACAGAGTGGTAGTGATCGTGTAGCGGCCATCATCGTGGACATTCTCAAGTTCCGTAAGCCCCCGCGATCACGGCGGGGGCTTTTGTTGTGCCCGCTGCTATCCCTCTGGCGAAAGATGTGAACCCTACAGAAATAGGCGCGGCGTCTGAACGTGCTGCGTCAAAGAGAAAGTGAAACGATGAAAAAGATTTCTACCGTTGGAGCGTTCCTCGTCGGGTGTCTTCTTGTCCTTTTCCTCACGATGCCGTCGCTGATTAAGCTGCATCAGCTAGAGAATTCTGGTGCGAGCGCGCAGTCGTCACCGGCCCCACCTGCGGCTCAGGGCACAGCTCCTGGTGATGGGAGCGCGACGACGAGTGAGACCCCCGCGCCCGCAGCGAGCCCGAAACAGTTGCCAGGCGGCAAGAAGCAGATAAAAATTGGCATGTTGCAAATGATGAGCCATCCAAGCCTCGACGCTATTCGGCAAGGCATTATTGATGAGCTGGCACATCGAGGCTATATTGACGGCAAAAATATTGTCATTAATTATCAGAACGGCAATGGCGATCAGAATTTATTAAAGTCGATTTCTGATACTTTTATTGCGAAACATCAGGATATTGTTGTGGGGATTGCTACCCCAGCTGCCCAGGCCTTGAATAATGCTGCGCGCGGGGCGGTGCCGGTGATTTATGCGGGCATTTCCGATCCGGTTGCTGCCGGGCTGGCGAAAAGTCTGGATGCGCCTGGTATGAACCTCACGGGTGCAACGATGGCAAATATCGATAATGAGACACTCGACGTGATGGTGAAAATGACGCCACACGTGAAGACTTTAGGCGTGCTGTATTCGTCATCCTCGGAGAATGTGGCAAGCCAAGTCGACTCGATGAAACAGCTTGCAGCCCAGCGTGGACTGGCCATTAAGGAAATGACGATCACAGGGACGAACGACTTGGCACAGGTTGCTGAGCAGCTGGCAGGCCAGGTGGACGCGATCTATGTTCCGGAGGACAACACGGTAGCCTCGGCAATGCCGACGCTGATCTCGGTGACGAACGCTCATAAGGTGCCGGTGTACCCCGTAGTGGATGCGATGGTTCAGGCAGGAGGCCTGGCAACGGTTGGCATCAATCAGTATGCGTGGGGCAAGGACTCGGGTGATGCGCTCGCTGACGTGATCGAGGGTGCAGATCCTGCTTCGTATCCAGTGAAACAGACGAACACATCCGAAACCTTTATCAACTCGAAAGAAGCGAAGATTTTAGGCATCAAGATTCCCGATGACGTCATGCGTTCGGCGATTGATCTTGCAGGGACTGGCGATCAGGCTGGCGATAAACCTGGTAATCAGACTGGCGGCTCGGCCGGCGCGGCGAAAGACGTGGCCAACAACCAGCCAGGCAAGCGGATTTGAGGGGTTGAGTGATGGAGATTCTTCTTTCGGCACTCTCGCAAGGTGCGATCTGGACGATTATGGGCATGGGCGTCTTTGTGACGTTCCGCGTGCTCAACGAAGCTGATCTGACCACTGAATCGTCATTCACACTTGGTGCAGCTGTTGGAGCTCAGCTGCTGGTGTTGGGGCTGGATCCGCTGCTTGCCCTCGTTATCGCGTTTCTCATTGGTGCCTCAGCGGGCGCTGTGACTGCCCTGTTGATTACGCGAGCGCATATTAATTCGTTGTTGGCTGGGATCATCACGATGACCGGCTTGTACTCGGTCAACCTCGTCTTTCTTGGCCAAGCGAACCTGTCCCTCAATGGAGTTCGCACGCTGAAAAGCGCGCTCGCTGGCCTGGGTTTGCCGCGTAATATGGACACCCTCCTGATCGGCGTTGTGGTGATACTGATCGTCTACCTTGTGCTTGGGACGTTTTTCCGCACCGACATGGGACAGGCGCTGATCGCGACGGGGGATAATCCGGTGATGGCGAATGCACTTGGTATTCCGAGCGCGGAAATGACGATGTTGGGCTACATGCTGGGGAATGGGCTGATTGCGCTCTCGGGATATCTAGTGGCGACCGACAACGGCTATGCCGACCTGTCGATGGGTGTGGGGTCCCTGGTGATTGGCCTGGCAGCAATCATTATCGGTGAGGTTGTGGTGAAGCATGTGAGCCTGGGCGTGCGGCTGCTGACCATTTTCATCGGTAGCGTGATATATCGGCTCCTTCTCGCAGTGGTACTGATGCTGAATATCAACACCGACAACTTCAAACTCATTTCCGCAATTGTTCTTGGGCTGTGCCTCTCGATTCCCACACTGCAGCAGTATGCATCGCGCAAGCGATCAATCCACAACAGGGTCGCTGCGGCGCCCTCGCAGGATATGCGTGATTCCATTGGCGGCTCCACGGCGGTGACGGCTGGAGCAGAGTCCTCGTCGGTGCAGACAGGTAACGGAGAAGGAGCAGGCAAATGAACGTGTTGGAACTCAAGGGCGTCAACAAGTTTTTTCATCAGCGCACCGCCGATGCGTACCAGGCACTGGCGAATGTGAATCTTGAGGTCGCTGAGGGCGATTTCGTGACGGTTGTGGGCGGAAATGGCGCAGGCAAATCTACTCTGCTCAACGTTATTTCCGGGGCTATCGCTGTTGACGACGGGTCGGTACTGATCGATGGTGACGATGTGACGCGCAGACGCGAGGAAGATAGGGCTGGGCTAATAGGGCGCGTATTCCAAGACCCGAAGATGGGAACCGCCCCACGCATGACGGTCGCGGAGAATCTTCTGCTCGCGGCCAAGCGCGGCGAGAATCGAGGTCTGAAGATTTCTATGACACCGCAGAGGCGTCAGGAATTCGAGAGCCTCGTTGCTCCTCTCGGCCTCGGCTTGGAAAGCAGGCTGGACACTGAGATTGGTGTACTTTCCGGCGGGCAGCGTCAGTCGATCGCACTGTTGATGGCCACCCTGAAGACGCCAAGGATACTCCTGCTAGATGAACATACTGCTGCGCTGGATCCGAAAACGGCACGTGTGGTGTTGGATTTTACGACGCGCACGATCGAGGAAAAAGGGCTGAGCGCGATTATGGTGACCCATCATTTGGCTGATGCTTTGGCCATGGGCAACCGCATGATTGTGCTCAACAGAGGAAAAATTGTGCACGATTTTAACGCTCAGGAGAAGGCTCAACTCGGCGTCGGTGAACTCTACGAGATGGTGGGGGAACTGGAGGCGCAGGAATAAGGGTGCCACAAACGAGTTTCGTCACCCTAGGCAGTGGAGCCAGTTATCAGACTCGAACTGATGACCGTCCGCTTACAAGGCGGGTGCTCTACCAACTGAGCTAAACTGGCCTGCCCCCTTATCTTGCCAGAGTTCTCGTCAATAACCAAACTGCTCTGGGATCTTTGTATTGGATCGGTAGATTATCAAAAGAATCGTATAGTTTGTCCAGAATGTGGTCGGAGCAACATAAGTGCTGTGGGTTCTGCTATGAAGAAGCGTAGTGGGGCTTAAATTGACGCTCCACATGCTTCAGGGAGGCGGTCTAATGTTTTCTAATGTTTAAACGAAAAGTGGCAGGTCTTTGCGCCGCTGTATTGACTCTTGGGCTAGGCTTTGGCATAGGTGGTATCTCCTACGCCGGTGATGGATACAGAGGGAATACGGTGAATGGATGCCGTGCGTATATTCAGGGACGTGATGCGTGGACTAACTGTATGCCCGCTAAGAAAACGGCTCCTGTCTCGACAAAAACGTGGTGCACGGCTCAACCAATTAAGTACGGTGCATGGCAGACAGTAGGCAAAGGGAAAACTGTTTATAACGTGTCCAAAGCCCGTTGTGTATTCAGTGCTCATTTTGCTCAAACGCTAGTTCAATAGTCAGTCTTTATAGCGAACAAAAGTATCAAAGTGATGGAATAGCCGAGGAACGGAAGTGTTCAGGGGGCTTTTGTTCCTCGGCTATAGCGAGTGAGAAGGCAAGGATGCACTTTCGATATCCACGCCGCATGTATGGTGTCGCACTGCTGGTGATGACGGTTTTTTATTTTATTTTCGATGTACTGTTCAAGAACACAATTCTCGAATCTTACAACGGTGTGACCGAATTACCGTGGGATTATGTCACATTTTTAGGTGGGCTTACCGCTGCCGGATCTGCTGTGTTTTTTTTGATGCATCAGAGGGCGGATGCTCACGCCATTTCGAATACAACACCTCGTTCTACGTTGGCGATTGGTATTCTCGACGCCCTCGCGAGTTACGTTGTCCTCGTTCTTGTGCCGTTTACCGCCTCCTACGGTGTGGCTTTGGCGGCTTCTGCATTATCTACCAATCGCGGATATCTTGATTTTTCTTTTGCGCTATCTGCGTTGTTTTTCGGGGCTACCTATGTCCTCGTTGGAGAAATTGTTGCTTCGATTATTTCTACACCCGTTCTTGCTATTGTCGTAGCATTTGTGGTCGGAACGGTTCTTGGCTTGTATGCAGTGGGTGGTGGAGGTGGTATCGATAATAGTTTCGTCTTCAACCCTCGCATTTATGCGTTGGTTAGTGTGAGCTTTGGCGTTGCTCTCCTCGTGAGGGGTGCTCTTGCGCGTATTCATGCTCCGAAGCATGTTCTGGCAAGAACGAAGAATGTTCAAAGTGGTGTACATACTGCTGAGTTTGTATTAGTAGGCGGATGCATTGCTGTTTTCCTCCTCTTCTCCGATATTCCGCTGGTTCAGGCACGGCCAATCACAAGTGGCAGCTATCTGTGTACTGATGTCGATAACAGTAAGCTGTGCGTATGGAAAGAAGGCGATTATCGGATTCCCTCCTATTCTGAGCAGTATCGGCGTGCTGAAATTCTTGGACAGAAGTTCGGCATAGCCCAGGAATCTCGCCTTATCGTTGAAGAAGGTCTTGAAGGGCTCCAGGATCTTCCACCTTTCAATCAGTCTGCGTTGACGGATGTCTTGATGATCGCTTCCAGTGGAGGTGAAGAACGCTCATGGTCAGCGGCGCAGGCTTATGCGATCAGATATACGTCGCTCGCTGAGGAAGAATTGGCTTGTGAACAGCCTAATGACTATAGTTGGTTTCTTCTCGATCTCTCTACTAATTATATTTATGGCGATATTTTGTTCACGGGTTATTCAACGAGTGATACTGTTCTGGACAGCGCAGTTGCAAGAATTGGGAAAGAATGGGCTGGGCTGAGTGACGAGAATGTTGCGGGCAAAATTGCTCAGCTGATGGAAGAGTATCGCACCACATGTTCTATAAAGGAGCTGGGATGAACCACAATGCGATCGAAGTAGAGGGTCTTAGCCAGAGATACGGAAAGAACGTTGTGCTCGACGGTCTTTCTTTTTCGATACCTCGCGGCGGCGTGAGTGGTTTATTAGGGCCTAATGGCGCAGGAAAAACAACGCTGCTTCACACCCTGACGGGAATTCTGCAGCCTGCTGCAGGGTCGATTCGGATGATGGGGCAGCCAATGGAAGGGAGGGGAGCACGGCGAAAAGTATTAGCAAACCTGAGTTTTCTTCCTCAAGATTTTTCAGCTGACCCGTGGCTCACCGTTCAAGAGTTTGTGGAATACAACTTATGGATGCGAACCTTTCCGAAGGATCAGACTGTGGATGCTGCAACGCAGGCAATTGAACGCGTGGGACTCACGGGGGATGCTAAAAAAAAGATCAAAGAGCTCTCCGGTGGCATGCGCCAGCGCGCTGGTATTGCTGCTGCTATTGCAGGCGAGCCTCGTATCATCATTCTCGATGAGCCAACCGCTGGTTTGGATCCGGAGCAGCGCTCGCAATTTCGTGATATTTTACGGCAGCTTGATTCAACGGTTCTTCTCTCAACCCATCTGATTGAGGACGTCGAATCGGTCGCAACTCACCTGCTTGTTCTCTCTGACGGGCGCATTGTTCACGATGGATCCCCTGATGTTCTCGTGCGTAATGGCGATCGCTCAGTACAGGCACTCGAACAGCAGTATATTGCTTTACTGAGGCATAAGAAGGATTGAAGACCCCGTCATGTTACCTCCACGAGTATTTCTGAAAACGCGCAGGTTCTGGACTGCCGTTGCCGTGTCTGTTGCGCTCACCATGTGCTTCGAGAGCTTTTATACGCGTTCCTTTTCAATGCCGTCTATTGACTATTCGTGGGACACGCCGCTGTCATATTTCTTGGGTCCAATTCTTGGCACAGTGTGCGTGATGGTTGTCAACTCTGCTGCACCACAGATGGAACGGCTTGCTGTGGCACCCATCAAGTGTTGCCGAACTGAGCTTGTTGTGTGTTTGTGCGTCATTCAGTGGTTCGCCATGTATGTGTTCCACTTTGTAGCTAATGCTCTCATTCTCAAAACTCCGATGACGAGCCAGGATCTGACAACTCTCTTTGTGTCCACACTCGCTTTCCAGGCACTCGGGATGTTTTCTGGTGTGCTCTTTTCATCTTTGAAAACGTTGATATTGCCCGGTGTCGCACTCATGACGTGTGTGGGATTTGGTTTTAATCGGGATACGACGCCCAGGCCATTCCACGTGCTGATGGGGCATACGACCCCTGTGGCGGTGCTGATCGTGGCATGTTGGGTCGTGGCAGTCGTCTGTTTGTTAACGGTTCGCCCCTCGATATGCGAAAAATGACGCTCGAAACTCGAAATATGAAGACAAATGACGCGGATCATCAGGCAGATGATAAGGCAGATGATAAGAAGGGATGAGCAACGCAGCAACAATAAGAATGAGCCAACAGAACAGCAACAGACCCGCAGAACAGCAACAGAACAGTGCAGGTCTGTGAACAGCGATGAGTCTAGAGCGCTTGAACGCGAGCTTTCTGTGCTGCGAGGTCAAAATCGGGTTCTGGCCACGTCAGGCTGAGACTGCGCAGCTCCTCGGTCAGGAGAGTGGCCACAGCCCAGTTGCGATACCACTTATGGTCGGATGGAATCACATACCACGGCGCTACAGGTGTATTGCACCTCGTCAACGCGAGGGAGTACGCCTCCATGTACTGATCCCACCGCTGAGCGGTATCAACATCGTCAGGGTTGAATTTATAGAATTTTTCCTTATTCTCCAGGCGTGCCATCAAGCGCGATTTTTGTTCTGCGCGTGAGACGTGCAAGAAGCATTTGATGATACGGGTTCCGCGTGCGGCAGTCGCGGCTTCGAACTGATTAATAGCATCGTAGCGGCGCTCTATCTCCTCCGGAGCCGCCATCTGCTCAACACGCTGAATAAGCACATCTTCGTAATGGGAGCGGTCGAAAATAGCAATTTGACCGGGGCGTGGCAGCTCCCTTTCAACCCGCCAGAGAAAATCATGTTGCTTTTCCTCTTGCGTGGGCGCCTTAAACGCGTGCACGTGGATACCCTGTGGATCCATGGTGCCGAGCGCGTGACGAATCACGCCGCCCTTGCCTGCTGTGTCGAGTCCCTGCAAGACGACCAGCACAGACAGCGCATGTTCCGCGTCCGTCAGGCCTGACGCATACAGCCGCTCTTGAAGATCGGAGAGCTCCTCGGACACGGCAAGAGTGTATTCCTCCGCATCTTTTCGGCCTTCCCCTGGATAGCCTGGCGTGCCATCGGGATCGTAATCGCGCTCAACGTTAACGTCCCCTCCCTGGCAGCGCAGAAGATCATGTAACGAGGTTTGTTGCTGATGCGTGGCGTGGTGTCCCATAGGCTCATTATCGGTGCATTTTATACGTCAGGCAATTCGTGCGGCGAATCTTGAATAATTCTGGGAGATGTAGGAAACACGGTCTCGGATTTTGAAAACTGGTGCCGTACACTTTCAGTATGAGTTCTCGAATAACACCAGGCACAACGTCGTCTGCGATGACGAAGAATGAGCGACGCGCCAAGGCTCGTGAAGAGGCGGAACGGGTGCGTCAAGAAGAGCTGAAACGAGCCAAACGTCACCGGATTATTGCGATCGTCGCGGTGTTCGTTGTCCTCGCCATCGTGATAGGCGTGGTGGTTGCCGTCGTCAACTCGCAGAAGAAAAGCTCACCGTCGGCGGCCTCGTCCGGATCGTCATCGACAACGGGAACTAGTCCGTTGGGAGCCACTACCGATCTGATTACCCAGCAGATTGACCATGTGGGTAAAGATGGCGGAATTTCCGTTGGTAAGTCCCTGGTTGCGGGGAGCTCGAACGCAGGTGCCCCGGTGGTTGACACCTATTTTGATGTGATGTGCCCATTCTGCACGATTGTTGAACAGCAGGATGGGGAGGGGCTAGCAGATATGGCAAAGTCGGGCGATATCACCTTGGTATTCCACCCACTCTCCCTCGGCATGTTTGCCAACACGCCATATTCGATACTCGGTGCTCAGGCAGAATATTTTGTTGCTGAACACGTACCCGAGAAGTTCGTAGAATTCCATAACAATCTTTTCACCAACGTTTCAAACGTGAACCTGGAACAAACAGCCACTGCAACAAAGCCGGGCGTGGCCGAGATCGTTGAGCAAGCCACAAAAGCAGGCTTGACGGACTCGCAAGTGGCGGATCTGAAGTCAGCTCTGGAGTCCAACTCCTACAAGCCATATGTGGACTCCATTATGAAGCAGATGACGAAGAATGGCCTGAAGGGAACGCCGACGGTGTATGTGAATGGTACCGAAATTCAGACCATCAATCAGAGCCAGAACTCGATGGTTCTTTCCGAGGTTCAACGCATCGTGAAGGGGAAGTAGACAGGCGCAAAGTAGGCTAATCCAAAAACGGCGGAACGTCCGTGAGCGGTGACCACGACGGCGCATAGACCTGCAAGCTGAGTGCGATTCCGATCGCCGCAAGGAGTGCTGCAAACACAATCCAGAGCACGTAGTAGCTGCGTGTCGGAGCGGCGGCATTTGCGCACAGCCTCATGCCAGTTTTGGTGGATTGTCCGGCTGCAATCCACCATGCCAGTACGATTCCACACCATGAGGCGACGATCAGGATCTCGTTGGGGCGCAATCCTGTGGTATTCCGCATCAGGATGCTGACGCCTACTGTGGCGGCAACCGTCGCGAGCATCGTCAGGAGGCTGGAAAACAGGGATCGAAACCCTGCAATCGGCAGATGGGCAAGAATCCACCAGCGGTCGGAGCGGCTCGGGCCGTTCCTGGTGACGCGGCGCAAGGCTAGGGCATGTGACGTGTCACCAACGATGCCAGCAACCAGCACGGCAGCACCCCACACGATAGCGGTGACGGTTGGCCACATACCTGCAGCGGCAGCAAGAACGATGCTGACGAACAGGCTGAGCATCGTCGCCTTTCGCGGAGGCTTCAGCCAGTCCGGCAAGGGCTGTGGCGGGGTTTCATCTGCGACGGCGCCGCGCTCGCCACGCTGATACGCCAATTCGGGTGAGAGTGCGTAGGCACGCAGAGGAATAGGCGTAACGCCAGCAGGGCTATCCTCGATGAGCTGCGTGGGCAGTCCATATACCTGTGTGGGCGGTGTGATTGTCTGAGTGGCTGATGAATCTGCCTGTTGTGTCTCTGCAGCGGGTGTAGGTAGCTCAACAGGCGGTGCAGCCAGTGCAATCGTTTGTGCAGGCAGCGGGACTCCAAAATCGAAGGTATCTGGGCTCTCGGCGTAGCGCGCAATCGCATCCACAAAATCGCTGTGGTCCAACCGTTCTTCTAATCGGGGAGCAAGGGCGGCAAGGAATAGGCTGCCTACCGCCGGTGGCAGTCCGTCCACGTCAGCGCGGCCGAGCGTCACACGTTGAACAATCGTTGCCACATTTGAGCTGCCAAAGGGATCACGTCCGATAGCAGCGTACAGAATCACCGCAGCAAACGCCCACCAGTCCGCCTCTTCGTCAGGCGGTGTTCCATCCAGGAGCCGAGGATCTCCGTAGCCTGGTGTTTGGGCAACAAGTCCAGTGCGCGTCAGACGCTCGTCGCCGCCGAGTTGGGCGATCCCAAAATCGATGAGCACCGGCCCATGCTCGCTCATCATCACGTTTGAGGGTTTGACGTCCCGATGCAGAACGCCCGCTGCATGAATCGAATCGAGTGCTTGAGCGAGCATAGATGCCAGGTCGTTGAGTTCATGGGCTGAATACACGCCGTTCTCCGCAACGTCGGCTGCAAGCGTCTGGCCGTCGATCAACTCAGTGACGATAAACGCGCCCTCGTCGAGCTCGGCGTCAAGTACCTCAGCAACGAAGGGACCATGGACTTTCTGAAGCATCCGAACCTCGCGGGCAAGTCTTTCACGGCCACCAGCCACAGCTACCGTCGAGGGGTTCAATACTTTCAACGCAACATGGGTTCCGTTTCCGTCGCGAGCCTCGTATACCACGGACATTCCGCCCGCCCCGATTTGACGCACAATCGTGTATCCACCGAAATCCGCGCCTGCAGCAAGCGGGAAAAGCCCAGGTTGGAACCCAGGAGGTACAGCGGCGTCACTCCCCGGACGCGGTGTAGTGGAAGGTTCGCGGTGTACAAAGGAACTGGACTGCATACGCTAAGCGTATCCAAGTGTGACGATGCTCTGCTTATCGGGGCGGCATATGGCTGGAAGTTGAGGGTGCAGTGTGGAATAATAATTTCGGCACATAAAACGTGTGCTGTGTCAGAGTTGACACACTAACTCGGCACCTTTCACTCGGATCGTCCGGCACGTACCTGCCGGTGGAGGGACCAGAAATGGCAACGGTAACATTCGATAAAGCAACGCGCATCTATCCTGGATCGGACAAGCCATCCGTCGATCAGCTAGACCTGCACATTAACGACGGCGAGTTTCTTGTTCTCGTCGGCCCTTCGGGCTGTGGTAAATCTACGACTCTGCGTATGCTCGCAGGGCTGGAAGACGTCAATTCAGGTCGTATTTTCATCGGCGACCGTGATGTGACTGACGTTTCGCCCAAAGACCGTGATATCGCAATGGTGTTCCAGAACTACGCGCTGTATCCGCATATGACCGTGGCGGACAACATGGGTTTTGCGTTGAAAATCGCCGGCGTTCCTAAAGATCAGATTCGCGCGCGGGTGGAAGAAGCTGCCAAGATTCTGGATCTGATGCCATATTTGGATCGCAAACCGAAGGCACTCTCCGGCGGGCAGCGTCAGCGTGTGGCAATGGGGCGCGCAATCGTGCGTGAACCTCATGTGTTCTTGATGGACGAACCGCTGTCGAACTTGGATGCGAAGCTACGTGTACAGACGCGTACGCAGATTGCATCCCTCCAGCGTCGTCTTGGTATTACCACACTGTACGTGACCCACGACCAAACTGAGGCTCTGACGATGGGCGACCGCATCGCTGTGTTGAATTTCGGTATTCTGCAGCAGGTGGGCACGCCTGAACAGATGTACGCTCATCCAGCTAATGCGTTCGTGGCCGGTTTTATTGGCTCTCCTGCGATGAACCTGGGCAAGTGGAATCTTGTGGGCGACGTTGCCCACTTTGGTGATGCGCACGTGCGTGTTCCAGCCGATATCGTGAACGCTGTGGCTCCTGAAGATAACGGAAAGATTGTGGTGGGTATCCGCCCGGAGGCTCTCGATGTGTCGGGCGAGCCTACCGAGAACGATGTGCCCGTGAACGTGAACTACGTGGAGGGGCTTGGTTCGGACGTGTATGTGTACGGTTCTATTGCCGGGTCTGACGTTGAATCGGAGAAGTTCGGTTCGGGTGACGATTCGGATCAGGTGACGGTGCGTCTTGAACCAACACATTCGGCGTCAGTTGGTGATGTGCTGCATCTGGTTCCCGAGGTGGAGCATGTGCACTTCTTCTCGGCGAGCACGGGTAAGCGTTTGGGAGACTGATCGCCACTGAATGTGCATGGCCTCGCGGCGCCTCAAACCTGTATGCGCGCCCGTGGCTCGGCGCGTGTCCGTTGCTCTATCGCTGCGGTTGAGGCCGTGTGCCGCAAGCTTTGTATGCTGCGAGGCCGATGCTCCCGTTGTATTAGCTGTGCTGTGGCTTATGCGAGGTGGAAGAAGACGGTGGTGGGCGGATACCCACTGCCGTCTTTGTCTGGTGCATTCCTCGGCTACACCTTTGGGCTGCGCCTGGCCTGTCGTTGTGATGCCCGCCAACAAGAGTGTGAAAGATGATGAGCGAAACAAACTATAGCCAGAACCCCTCCTACGTCAGCGAGCATGTTGCACAGTGGCTTGCACACCTGGTGCCGGATCCAGAAGACCGTGTTTTGCAGATCACGGCAGGAACCCCTGACCCCAATTTATGGGATTTACCCTGGGATACTCCCATAGAGGATTGGCCGCAGGATCTGATTGTGGCTCTTCCCCGTGGCATTTCACGCCATGTGGTGCGATTTGTCCGCGCTGGTGATCGACTGCTGGCCGTGAAGGAGATCGGGCGCGAGGTTGCCAAGCACGAATACGAGCTTTTGCGCGATCTCGACCGGTTGAATGCGCCGTCGGTGCAGGCAGTAGCAGTCGTGACTGGCCGGATCGATAAGAACGGAGAACCACTAGCCGCGTGTTTGATTACCGAACATTTGCCGTATTCGCTGCCTTATCGCGCGGTGTTTGGTTCTCATCACAGAATGGACACCGTACGCAAGCTGGTGGATGCGCTCTCGGTGCTGCTGGTGCGGCTGCACCTGCTCGGTTTCTATTGGGGTGACGTGTCGCTTTCCAACACGCTTTTTCGCAGGGATGCAGGCATGTTCGCCGCATATTTAGTGGATGCTGAGACGGGTGAGCTGACGGCGACCCTCGGTGACGGAAAACGCGAATACGATGTTGACAATGCGCGGATCAACATTATCGGCGAACTGATGGATCTGCGTGCTGGCGATATTCTTCCGGACGAGATCGACGTGATCGGCGTGGGTGATCTGCTGGTGCAGCGCTATCACGCATTGTGGAACGAATTGACGGCAGAGACGGCGATTGAATCGAATGCGAAATGGAAGATTGCTGAACGTATTCGCCGATTGAACGATTTGGGTTTTGAGGTTGGCGAAATGAATATGCGCCAGGATGTGGATGGAACCCATATTATGATCCAGCCGAAAGTGGTGGATGCCGGCCACTACACACATCAAGTGATGCGTTTGACGGGTATGGAGGTGCAGGAAAATCAGGCGCGTCGCATGGTCAATGATATGAAGCAATTTCAGGTGGCGAGCGGAATGGAAAACATGCCCGATTCTGTTGTGGCGCATGCGTGGTTGACGAGGGTATTTGAACCGACCGTATCTGCTGTGCCGCGCAATCTCGCTGGGAAACTCGAAGGTCCGGAGATTTTCCATCAAGTGTTGGATCACCGATGGTTTATTTCGGAGCAGGCAGGCCGAGATATCCCCATGGGTGAGGCCGTCCAGTCGTATATCAAGAATGTTCTGCCCATGCGGCGTGACGAGGTCGCTATCGTTGATACGCCCACACAGGAGATTCCCGTGATCTCTACGCCAGATGCTGGCGCTGCGCAGTCTGGTCAGGCTCAATAATCGCGTGCTGACTGTTTCCCTGAATACGACGCCGTCCTTCAAAGGCTCGCGAGAGGGTCATTTCGTCAGCGTATTCCAGGTCTCCGCCCATCGGCAGGCCGGACGCGAGTCGGGATACGACAATATCGAATGGGGTGAGCAGCCGAGAAATGTAGGCGGCGGTTGCTTCGCCTTCGATATTCGGATCGGTGGCGAGGATAACCTCGTGCACTGAGCCGTTACCAATGCGCTCCAGGAGGCTGCGGATACGCAGATCATCGGGGCCAATCCCCTGAATAGGGTTGATGGCACCACCAAGCACATGGTATTTTCCGCGATACTCATGCGTTTTTTCAATTGCCGCGATATCTTTTGCTTCCTCAACAACACAAATAACGTTGTTGCTTCTGCGCGGGTCTGCGCAGATTGAGCAAATATCGTTTTCTGTGACGTTCCCGCAGATGGAACAGAAATGCACATGCTCCTTGACGGCTTTCACGGCCTCGATAAGCGCTTGGGCGTCATCCTTGGATTCTTCAAGAATATAGAAGGCGATTCGCTGTGCACTCTTGGGGCCGATCCCCGGAAGGCGGGAAAGTTCGTCAATAAGATTTTGGACAGCACCATCGTAGAGACTGGCCATTACTGTTCATCCTCCTTGATTTCTTGGATCACGTGCGCGCCCAGCATTTCTTTGATCACAGGAATTCCCACATCCGGCGAGTCTTCGAATGCAGGGTCATCAGCAGAGGCACCTTCAGAGTCGTCAGCGTCGTCGCCGAGATCCGGTGCTAGCGGGGACGTGGAGGATGCCGGTGACGGGGCTGACGGGGCTGAGGAGGCTGACGAAGCCGAAGGAGCCGAGGAGGCTGACAGGGATGAGGTGGAAACCGGCCCAGAAACTGACCCGGCGGTGTGTGCAGTGGCGCCTTCTGGTGCTCCGTGCGTGCTTGGCGTACTCCCTCCGGGCATACCTGATGGGTTGCTTCTAGGCACGCCTGGTGTACTACCCCTTCCGGGCCCGCCTGATGTACCTACGGGTTGCGTGGGGTGCGCTGCAGATTCGCCTGCTGAATCGCTTGAATCACGAGTCGCACTCGTGGCACGCGCCGAAGTTGGCTGTGTGGTATGTGCCATAATGGCGGCAATATGGGCAAAGGTCGCTGAATTGGCTGGACTGTGTCCTGCCTGCGAAGTATCCACGCTCGGCATTGTTTGTTTGTAGAACGGCTCGCTGGCAGGAGGTTCGACGGGTGCGCGCCTGGGCTCAGCAGTCCTGGACTCAGCAGTCCTGGGCTCCACGTGCTCCACGTGCGCGGCGTGCTCGGCGTGCGTCGCGGTGCCTGTGCCA
The DNA here is from genome assembly GCA_028724265.1 of Actinomycetaceae bacterium. Classification (GTDB taxonomy): domain Bacteria; phylum Actinomycetota; class Actinomycetes; order Actinomycetales; family Actinomycetaceae; genus JAQYDG01. Next base: position 73,973 of record JAQYDG010000008.1, on the reverse strand, counting down.
ACGTCCACGTTCACATGAACGGGAACGCCAAGCGCCTCGGTGATGGCCTGTGCCAGCGGTTCAGTATGACGTGGATTGTTCAAAGCGCGCGCGAGCCCTGCATTGGGCATCAGAATTGTTGCCGTTGTTCCGTCATAGTCGCCAGGCTGCGCGTTTTCCGAGACGAGCGTATACGTTGAACGCCCTTTCGTGGAGAGTGCAGAGAGCACTTTCGGCCACTGGTCTCGGATCAGTGACGATGCTGGCATGGCGTGCGAGGGCGTGATGTGAGCCTGTGTGGCGGGTGACTGTGCGACGTGAGCCTGTGTGGCGGGTGATTGCGCTGCACTCTGCCCGTTGTCAGCTGTTCCCTGTGCGTTCTCAGCTTGTGCCTGCGGTGTACGCGTATCCTGTTGAATTTCGCTATTCCGTTGAGTTCCACGCGTGCGTGGTGCTGGCCGCACATACGCTTCGCCAAATTCGTTGACGTCCGCGTTCTTCTGCGCTTGGTGTGCGGGGTTATTCTGTTGCCATGGCGCGTGGTGCGTATCGGCAGCGGGTAGGCCAGGCATACCGGTGTGGGGGCGGGCAGAACCTGACGAAGAATCGGTGTGGGAAGCCTGGGTACGATCATCGTCACCCAGTAACAGCAGCCGCGCACACAACAACTCCAATTGGAGTCGAGGTGCAGTTGCTCCCACCATCTGGTTGAGTGCGTCATTCGTGGCATCGGCGGATCGGGAGATGCGAATCGATCCGAGCGCTTGAGCCTGCTGGACGAGGTGCGCATACTGGTCTTCGGGAACGGAGTTCAAGACGGTGCTTGCTTCGTCACCCGCCAGGGCAATCAGCAGAATATCGCGGAGGCGTTGAAGCAGATCCTCCACAAAGCGCCGAGGATCCTGACCTGCAACGATCATCGAGTCAACCAGAGCGAAAAGCTGAGTCCCGTCTCGATCCGCCAGTGCGGTGACGAAATCGTCCAAGAGCTTCCCGCTGGTGTATCCCAGAAGGCTGATAGCGGAGTCGTAGGAGAGCGTTGTGCCCTCCGCACCCCCGATTAACTGGTCGAGCACGGAGAGCGAATCGCGCACCGAGCCTGCGGCGGCGCGAACCACAAGCGGGAGTACGCCCTGTTCGGCTGCTATGCCTTCCCGAGCGCATATACGTGCCAAATAACTCTCCAGCACCTGTGGGGCAACGAGGTGGAACGGGTAGTGATGCGTGCGGGATCGGATGGTGGGGATAACCTTTTCTGGTTCTGTGGTGGCGAAGATGAAGCGGATGTGTTCCGGTGGCTCCTCGACGAGCTTCAGGAGAGCGTTGAATCCCTGGTTGGACACCATATGGGCTTCGTCAATAATGAAAATCTTGAAGCGGTCGCGCACAGGCATAAAACTGGCTCGTTCCACCAGATCGCGTGCATCGTCAACGGAGCCGTGGCTGGCCGCATCCAATTCCACGACGTCGAGTGATCCTGGCCCGTCCACAGCAAGATCGAGGCATGACGGACATTTTCCACATGGGGTATCCGTTGGGTATTCCACACAGTTGAGGCACTTGGCAAGGATGCGGGCACTCGTCGTTTTCCCGCATCCGCGCGGGCCGGAGAAAAGATAGGCATGAGCCGTCTTCTCGGAGCGCAAAGCCCTCATCAGCGGCACGGTGACTTGATCCTGGCCGATGACGTCTTGAAATTTCTGGGGGCGGTAACGCCGGTACAGTGCGATGCTCACAGATTATAAGTGTAATTGGAAATGAAGACTTCCCACGTACCCGCTGCGTGAAGCATACCCTTGCTGCCTTCCAGCCCTGGGGGAGTTTTGCGCGGCAACGCCACATGGGAAGCCACAACGAGTGTACGGCATCCAGTGAGGTTGGCGCAAAAGAAGACGTCACTCACTGTGAAACGTGGAGACATTGCGTTGGGTGTGCCTGAGTCCGTTGGTGCAGTCTTTGTCGGTTCTGAGGTTTGTAGCTTCCAACGTTTCTTGCCAGTCGGGTTTGGCAGACTGTTGGTTTTGGTAGGCTGTCGGGTGTGGAAAGGCTGCCGGGTTTTCAGATTTTGTAGGTTCTCGGGTTCGGTGGGTTAAGGAGGTGTTAGCCTCCTGACGAACCACAGACTGCGATGCAGTGCCTTTGCATAGAATAGACACATGAATCGCCAGATGCCACAGCAAGATTTTCGAGTACTGCGCGAAGTTCGCACGTACGAGGATGCGCAGCGCCTCATCACAACATTGATGTTGGCGCATTTCCCGATCCGCAAAACCCGTATTGTGGGGACGAATCTGGAAAGTGTGGAGCAGATTTTCGGAAGGTCAACGCTCATCCAGTCTCTTGTGTCGGGCATCTTCGGAGGCGGCATCGTTGGCGCTCTTATTTTCTTTATTTTCCCTGTTTTAGGGTCACATTCCACGATTGTGCAGAATCTGATGCTCGGCTTTTCTGCCGGCGCGGTTCTTGGCATGATAGGGAATGCGGTCGGCCGATTGTTCACGAGGCAGCACAGTTTCCGGTCGCTTCGTTCAATTCGTGCTGCTGCGTACGAAGTCCAGGTGGCGGCGGCGGATCTTGCTGCAGCGCTGGAGATCTTGAGGCAAGCAGGCATTCCGACAGGACCAGTTGATCGAAAATCCGCTGCTCAGCCTCAACCGCCCGCACCGGCATGGAAGCCACTTGTTCCGGACGGTTCGATGCCTCAACAAGCGACGTCTCAACAAGCACAGCAGGTGCAGAAGGCACAGCGAGTGCAGGGAACACAGGAACTGCGAACACAGGAACTGCGGGCAAACGAATCTCAGACTTCTCGGCCTGTTGTTTCGGCGAAACGAAACAGGACTGATCGCGCGAGCGCAGGTGTGTCGCAGCTCGATACGGTGGCGAGTAACGGTCAGGCTGGCGCATCGCTTGCGTCGCCTGACGTTGTTCAGCGAGTCTACGAGATGCGCAAGGCACAGCGGAATGCTTCCAAGGCGCCCACGCCAGCAGTCACAGCAGCCCCAGCAGTCACAGCAGCTAGAGCAACCCCTGCCGTGAAGCCTGCTCGTGCCGCCACTCGTACCAGCCCCGTTACGCCTGCCGCAACCAGGTCTGTGCGCTCTGCCCATGCGGCTCACGCGGTGGCAGATGGATCCCACGTGAAGGAGGCTCCTTCCGCACCTTCCACGTCTAATCCGGTATCGCGTTCTGACGCGCCCTCCGCATCGAGTAGCGAGCGCAGCGTCACAGCCAGGCCAACGAGGAGAGCTCAGGCTCATGCGCAGGTGCGCGCTGCGAGGCACCGTGTGCGCAGTGCGTCGACGACTGTTGCAGAGCAGGAGCGTCGTGGCCGTCATTCGAAGCGAGTAACAGTGTCGATGCCGCAGGCGTAGATGCGATGAACGGTTGATGCTGCGAAGATGATGATCGTCATCAAAGCAGGCATTATCGCAGAAACCAGAAAATCGCAGACATCAGGTTGTCCGTAAACGTAAGTTTGTCCATAAGGTTGTTGCTGGCATCAATGGTGCCGATGCATGGGATGAAGGAGCCCCAATGAGCCACACGGAATTTATCAGGCGCATGCCTGACGGAACGATGAAGCAGATTAATCCGTTCAGCGGTACCGAGGTGTGGACTGTGCCTGGGCGCGCGAACCGCCCGATAGGAATGCCTCCCAAAAATCCTCAGCCTCTGAAAACAAACCGTGGAGACGACTGCGCTTTTTGTTGGAATCGGGTACTCGAAACACCGCCAGAAAAGGCGCGTATCGTCCGCGATAACGACAAGTCGAAAGGCGAGGTGCATATCGTCCGGAATGCGCCTGTGGACGATCTGGCAGATCCGTGGGAGTTTCGGAGAATCCCGAACCTTTTTGAAATCGTTTCGTATACGTACTGGCAAAAGAACTATGGCTACGATATGTCGCCGTCGATGCGCGCGCGGATGGAAGGATACATCGCAGATCCAGCTGGCAAGGCGCATCTGCTTTCGGTTCTGGGCGCAAAAGCTCGCGCGGGGCAGCGAACCGACTGGGACGGTATGGAAGAGCGTGACCAGCTGCGCGAAGCTGAAGCATTCTTTGGCGGCGGGCATGATGTGGTGGTTTCACGCAGGCATTTCGTTGACGGAGCAACGGACGACTCCCAACTGGCGAGCGCTGGCACGCTCACCCCGATGGAGCATTTTTGGTACATGCAGCTGACGATCGATGCTATGCGGGATTTGTACGCGCAAAATCGCTATGCGCGTTACGTGCAAGTGTTCCAGAACTGGCTGAAGCCCTCCGGCGCATCGTTCGACCATCTTCATAAGCAGCTCGTTGCTATTGATGAGCGGTCGGTGAACGCCGATCTGGAAATACCTAAGGTTCGTCAGAATCCGAATATTTATAACGAAGACGAAGTGGACTACGCGGGATACCACAACTTGGTGATTGCGGAGAACACGAACGCTGTTGCAATCGCGGGGTTCGGCCACAGGTATCCGACAATCGAAATATGGAGTCGATCAGAGGCGCTGCAGCCGTGGGAACACTCGTTGGCTGAACAGCGCGATATGTCGAATATGGTGCACGCAATCCATGCGGCCAGCGGACCGCATATGCCCTCGAATGAGGAATGGTACTGCGCCCCGATTGACACCGATGTGCGGATGCCCTGGCATGTGGCGATTAAGTGGCGCGTCTCAAACGTGGCGGGATTTGAGGGAGGCACAAAGATTTATGTCAATACGCTCGACCCGTACCATGTGAGGGATCGAGTAGTCCCTGAGCTGCTTCAGTTACGTGCGGACGGCAAAATAGCGCAGGATATTTCTATTGCGACCGAATGCACATGCCGCGTCAATTCGCTGAAATATAACCGTGCTCTTCAATAACGCTCATTTCCAATGACGTTGCTGACGTTGCCGGCAGAAGAACGATGCCGACATGGCAGTACTGAGGGTGCTGAGCTGGGAAAACCTCACAGGGAGTATGCGGGTCGGCTTGCTCGAACAGAAAATATCCAACCAGGGAATACTGAACAGAGAATAGCCAAACTCAGCACCTCGTCATTGGGACTCGATCGGCGAAGAAGCTTTGCTGACTTTCGCTTACTTCAGCGCGTGGTCGGCTGTGTTTTTACTGTTCTTGCTTTTCGTCAAGCCTTCGGCGCCATACCACTGCGCGGCCTTGCGGGTTGTGAGGGTGTTGACGAAGCTCCCGACCATTGCAGACACAACAGCGAACACGACGGTATCGCGTAGCGGTTCGGTGGGATCATTTCCTGGCGTGTTTTTCCCCAGTGCGCCATTCCAAATGAGATCGACGACTTTGTTGGCAACAAACCCAGACACGGCGCCGGTAGCTGCGCTTACAAGTTTCCATCCAATATCCATCTTTCACCCTTTCAGGATCTGAATGCTGACCGCATTCGTGATACCTATGTCGTTATCCTGCTATATCAGGTGGTTGTACGCACCTTCATATCCACATTCTTTATGCCTTTATGACCAGAATAAGCCGGTAGTTTCCCATCTACGTATTCTTGCAACGCACTTTCGTGCGTGATTCTTCCCTTTGGATGCAATCACGCTGGGCTTAGGGGTGCAAAGTTCTGAGGCGCATGGGCGCACAAAGCTCATAAGGCGCGTGGGAGTACAGGTTGTGCGTGCGGTGCACGTATGCGTGGGTCACGTATGCATGGGCAGCGTCATTCCGTGACCGTGACGCACGGCATGCTCCTCACTGGGGAGGTAGAGCGCTGGAACCAACGTTGATGCGTTGGAAATTCACATGGCTCCGTGAGGCTGTGGGTCCGCGCTGCCCTTGGTAGTGTGATCCAGCGTTTTCGGAGCCGTACGGCGAGTCCGCTGGAGTCGATAATTGAAAGAAACACAGCTGGCCGATTTTCATACCTGGGTAGAGCAGAATCGGCATCGTGGCAGTGTTTGAAAGCTCCAACGTCACATGGCCAGAAAAACCAGGATCGATAAATCCTGCGGTGGAATGTGTCAGCAACCCGAGCCGCCCCAGGGAAGATTTTCCTTCGAGCCGTGCCGCAACCATTGATCCGAGGGTGACGAGTTCGTAGGTGGAACCCAAGACGAACTCTCCGGGGTGGAGGACGAAGCGTCCCTCAGCGCCGACGTCAATCATATGCGTCAGATTATCCTGAGCGGCGGCAGGATCGATCATGGGATAGCGGTGATTATCGAACAAACGGAAAAAGCGGTCGAGGTGAATGTCCACGGAGGACGGCTGTACCATCGCGGGATCCCATGGCGTGACGCTGATGTCGCCGCGCGCGTGGTAAGCGTGAATATCGTGGTCTGAAAGCAGCATGGTCTTATTGTTTCACGCTTGAACCGGTTGTTTCATGCCCGTGCTCCCCCCCCCAGTGCTCACCGTTGGCTCACGCATGTCCGTGCTCCCTGTGGCACGCGTCTCGCATTCGCACCGTGCGGGCTTAAAACCAACCGTACGCGGCGTTGGGGAAAGAAGAACCGTGCGCGGGGCAAGGGAGACAAAAAGGGATGAAAACCGTGGGGGATTAAATGGGTGAGAGTCTCGAATGGTGAGATTGTCGTAACAAATCTCCACCGTGAGCCCATTATTTAATCATGGCTCACGAAACGACAGAGTTGGAACGAGAAGCAGATCGACCGGTACCGCCAGCTGACGCGGTGGCGTCGGGATTTGAAACCTTGCCGCATCCGCACCCGAAGTCCGAGGAACAATACGCTGAGCAGATGTCGGCTCTTGGTTTTGGCGTTGATTTTTCCGACCACATGGCACATGCCACGTTTACGAACGAGTTGGGGTGGCATCGCAAAGTCATCGAGCCATATGCTCCGTTGTCTTTTGATCCTGGAACTGCTGTTCTTCATTATGGTCAAGAGATTTTTGAAGGTTTGAAGGCCTATCGGCACGACGACGGTTCGATTTGGACGTTCCGTCCGCTCTACAATGCCGCTCGGCTCAATCGCTCTGGCGCGCGGCTTGCGATACCTCCTCTGTCGTTTGACGATTTTATGGCCTCGATCGTTGGGCTTGTCCGTGCCGATCAGCGGTGGGTGCCTGAAGGGGAGGGCAGCTCACTGTATCTGCGACCTTTTATTTTTGCTTCAGAGAGTTTCCTCGGGGTTCGTGCGTCGGCGCGTTATGAATACATCGTTGCTGCCTCGCCGTCAGGTCCATATTTCACGCACGGTTTCCAGCCCATCGACGTGTGGGTAGAGCGCACATACCACCGTGCGGGTCCAGGCGGTATGGGTGACGCCAAGACCGGCGGTAACTATGCGAGTTCGCTACTGCCGAAAGTGAAGGCTCACGACGAGGGCTTTGACGAGGTCATGTTCCTGGACGCTAGAACGAATACGACGATCGACGAGCTCGGCGGTATGAACGTGTTTGTAGTGATGCGCGACGGCTCCGTCATCACACCTGAGCTGAACGGCAGTATCCTTCCCGGCTGTACGCGTTCCTCAATTATTCGCCTCCTTGAATCCGAGGGGACGTGGGTGCGGGAGGAGCCCCTTGCGATCGATGACGTTGTTCGAGGCGTCGCCTCTGGAGCAGTGACTGAGATGTTCGCCTGTGGGACGGCAGCTGTGGTGACCTCGATCGGGCGCCTCGCCTGCGACGACTTCGATGTTCAGGTGCCAGTCGGCCCGATGACGAAACACATTTATGACGAGCTCACGGGGATTCAGCTGGGACGCGTCGAGGATAAGTTCGGCTGGTGCTACAGGATCATGTAAGCATCGTGGAAAGAGAACATGTCACGCGCGTGGGAAGAGATGCGAGCGGCGCTGGAAGATAGCGCTAGAGAAGCCGAAAGATAGCGCTAGGGAAGAGGGAAGAGATGCGAGCGGCGCGGCTGACTCGTGAGGCGTCCCTCTATAGCTCTATACAAAAGTCTGTGCAGCACAGCTCTATACAAAACTCTATGTAGCCCCGACATCGGGGTGCTCTATACAGCCTTCACTCCGGCGTGTAGTATCGTCACGTTGCGCGCGGCAAGCAGGATCCTTCTGGTGTGGCGTGGCGATACATGGTCGGCTGATCCCTGCGTTGAGCAGGGGTACGGGGATCGAAATGCGATGATGTGGAGGAACTATGCAGTATCACGGCACTGTCTACCGGCCACCAATTGAAGCCAGTACTTTCCTGATACCCGTGACTGAAGGCTGCACGTACAATAAATGCAACTATTGCAGCATGTATAAGGGTGTGCCTTTTCGCATGGTTCCCATGGATGCGATCGAGGAGTTTTTAGCGAATGCGGCCTATCAGAGTCCACTCGAATCCATGTATCTCGATCGCGTCTACCTCGTTGGTGGGGATCCCTTCGCGCTGTCCGCCAGGCGGCTCGATAACCTTCTTGATCTGATTTATAAATATTTTCCCAACGTCACAACGGTGAGCATGTATGCTGCGACGCCGAATATTGCGTCCAAGACTGACGAACAGCTTGTCCATCTACACGAGCGCGGCATCGACGATCTCTACATTGGCGTGGAGACTGGTCTCGATTCAGCATTGACGTACTTGAATAAGGAGTCGAGCGCGGAGGAGACCACCGCCCAGCTGCTGCGACTGAACGAGGCCGGAATTCATCATCGCTGCCTGTTTATGTTGGGAGCGGCAGGCAAAGGGAAAGGCGTGGAAAACGCGATTGCGTCGGCTCAGATGATGAATGTTGTTCAGCCGGAGATGGTCGCTTTTACGACGATGGCCGCATACCCTGGAACACAGCTACTGGATGACGTCAAAGAGGGTCGTTTCCAGATGGCTCCGGAATACGAGATCCTTGAGGAAGAAAAAACCTTCCTCGAACATATCGACGTGCCGGACGCTTATTTTCTGGCCGGGCATGCGCTCGATTCTGTTCCGCTGCGTGGAAAACTTGGCTCCGACAAGACGCGGATGATCGAGCTTCTCGATCAGGCCTTGAGCCGTGTCGGAAGTCGGGAAAACGCCAGGGTATTTGGCTAGCCAGTTCGGCTTGAGCTGTCGATTTTGGCTACTCGCGGCTTCTTTTCGTATCAATTTCCTAGCTCTCGTATCAGTGACTATCTGTACGCTGCCTCAAGGATAGCTTCATGGAGGTTGCCTTCGCGGCCGATTTAGATATAGATCGCAGGATCGATCTGGGGTTCGGCACCTTTCACTGGACGGTTGTGTGCGGGAATCCCGACTGCAACATTGCCGCTCGGAACATTTTTGACAACAACCGCATTTGCGCCGATCTGAACGTCGTCACCGATCGTAATATTGCCGAGGACTTTTGCTCCCGATCCGATCACAACGCGCGAACCAACGGTTGGGTGACGTTTTCCGTGGTGGAGCGACGTGCCGCCCAGCGTTGTTCCGTGGTAAATCGTGACGTCTTCGCCCACTTCCGCTGTTTCGCCAATAACGACGCCCATCCCGTGGTCAATAAAGAGGCGCCGACCGATCCTGGCAGCGGGATGAATCTCCACACCTGTGACGGCGCGTGCGGTTTGAGAAATGATGCGCGCCGGTAGCTTGAGGTGTTCTGATTTGTTCCACATTCGATGGGCGAGCCTGTATACCCATACGGCGTGCACGCCAGGATAGACAAGCGCTACTTCGAGCATATTGCGTGCTGCCGGATCGTGTTGGACAGCGGCGAGCAGATCTTCTTTCATTTCTCCCAGAAGTTGCGAGCGTTGGATCACCGGATTTAACAGAGCCTTCACACGGTTCAGATGCGCCATTGATCGAAGTCCTCTCGGAGACGGATGAGGGTGTGTACAGTGCGTACACACCCTCATTTAAGCCGATTCCTGCGCGCCTATCAACCTATTGCCCTAGCGTGCTGCCCAGTAAGACAAACTATCTGGCTAGTCAGTCAAACCGGCGAACAGCGCTGTAGAAATATAGCGCTCGCCAAAGTCTGGAACGATAGCAACTACATTCTTACCGCTGTTCTCTGGCCGCTGTGCGACCTGGATTGCTGCCCAGAGTGCTGCGCCGCCGGAGAGCCCTGCTAATAGGCCTTCTTCATGGGCGGCACGACGAGCCGTTTTCACCGCGTCATCGAATTCGACTGTGATGACCTCGTTATAGAGTTTGGTATCCAGCACCTCCGGGACGAAATTCGCGCCGATTCCCTGAATCTTGTGGGATCCTGCCTTGCCGGTAGAAAGCAGCGGCGAATCTGCTGGCTCTACAGCAACAATCTGGATATCGGGGTTCTGCGAACGCAGGTAATGTCCAGCTCCGGTGAGTGTGCCACCAGTACCGATGCCCGCGACGAGGACGTCCACCTTGCCGTCAAGATCCTTCCAGATTTCCGGTCCTGTGGTGGCCTCGTGGATGGCTGGGTTCGCTTCGTTGGCGAATTGGGAAGCGAGAATGGCGTTCGGCGTGTTGGCCACGATCTCATTCGCTTTGTCCACAGCACCTTGCATGCCCGCTGCCGGCTCGGTCAGAACAAGCTCGGCGCCAAAACTGCGCAGGAGTGCACGGCGCTCGGTGCTCATCGAGGAGGGCATCGTCAGAATAACCTTATAGCCGCGTGCGGCACCAACCCAGGCGAGAGCGATGCCCGTGTTACCTGACGTTGCTTCGACGATTGTGCCACCAGGCTGCAGCTTGCCGGACTTTTCTGCTGCGTCCACAATAGCCACGCCCACACGATCCTTGACCGAGCTTGCGGGGTTGTAGAACTCGAGCTTTCCGAAGACGTGTGCTTGAGCGTCATCGGTGATTCGCTGCAGCTGGAGCAGCGGGGTATTGCCGGTAATTTGCGTCATAGAAGTGTACAAAGCCATGTGATTATCCTTTCATAGGGTTTCATCTGGGTGAGTTCCGCCATGAAACGCAGCATCATGGCGCGTGGAGAATGAATATCGACACTGATGCGCGCGCATACCCTACGCGCGGCACAATCGCGGACGCTTGGCATACCGACCCGAACTCACAGGCCAAGTACAGAAACTATAGCCGAGCGCCCGCCAAACACAGACACAAATTCCGATTGAGGCATGACTGATGAGCAGCAACGAATGATGCGTAGCGCGTCATCAAGTCCCTCCTCACAATTCGCAACACGACATCCACAACACGACCGCGCCCGGCGCCCGTGCTGCGACGACGTTACTTGCCTCGCTGACCAATCTACAGGTATCTACAGATGTTCTACCTGCGATACGTCAACTATATATCAACATATATCTGCTTCCACACCAGGGTAGAGACAAACATCTTCCACCTGCGCCCACACCCCAGCTTTGCAGCTGCTCTATATAACAGGCAGAACTCTCGAATAATTCCGTTGTGTGCTTCACTTTTGCGGGTATGGCGCACTTCACCTCCCGCCTTCGCGTCAGTCGCAGTTGACTGAAACGTTGTCTTGAATGCCAGAGGGATCCCCGAGCTTCGCCTTGTCAAGATTTTCTTTGAAGATACGGCGGGTGTTGTCGTCGGCATGCTCCTTGCTCATGTATCCCATACTCGGTACCTTTTCGAGCTCTTTGAGTGCTGTATCGGCTGTGGCTTTGTCCGTTGCGTACGTGTCGAGCCACGTCTGTGACCATGCGCATTCGAAAACCATAGAGGCGCGCGTGTCACCGTATCCAGTCTGAAAGTGTGCAGACTTATCTTCACCCTCAAGTGTTGCCGGTGGGTTAAAGCCTTTGGGCCACGAAAGCTGTGCGATTGAGTTTTGATACTCCCGTTGTATGTCGTCAAATGACACGTTCGGCCTCTCGTTACCTGGTCCCGACGAATCAGAGGACGATGGTGATCCTCCCGAACATGCGCCGAGTGTGAGTGCTGTACTGGCAGCGAGAGCAGCAAGAATGTACTTTCTTATTTTCATGATTTTTCCTTTCTTGTGTCTGTTTGATGTGTTGGCTCTGGAGGACGAACAGTTGGCGCGATGACGCGGCAGGGTTCAGGTAGCGACACGGAACATACGATCACCGGAGTGCAAGCGCGGGTTGGAGCCGCGAGGCTTTGATTGCTGGCACGATTCCGCCGAGGAATGCTGTTGCGATCGACGAGCTCACCGCGACAAGAGCCGCACCGTAAGGATAGGAGGGCGGCGATACCGGGGAGTCAGCCGGCAGCAGTGCGCCTATCAATACGAGCAGAAAGAGAGAAAGAACAATCGCAGCAACGGCAACAATCAACGACAAGAATAGAGCTCCACCCAGCACTAGCCATGCGATCGACGTACGGGTAGCACCGAGGGCTCGACGAATAAGGAGCTCATGTGTGCGTTGATCCAACGAAGCAAGCCCAATATTGATGAGACCAAGTGCCGACACAAAAAGGAGGAGCGCAGCCGTGATGAAGAAGGCAAGCTGTAACATCGAAATGACGCCGTCATAGTTGTCCGCATCGTTCTGTGTGTGAATTTCTTCCACTTGAGCGCCGCCCACATCGGTGAGTACGTCGGTCAGATATGCGCGGACAGAGTCTGGTGTGTGATGAGCGGTGTTAAACCATAGGAGTCTGGCTGAATTTGCTGAAAAGAGGTGCGGAGCAAAACGCGCAAGCGGCACAACGTTCACATATACGGTGGGAGTATCACGCCCGTCGTTCACGGTGCCGACCACGTTGAAGGGAGTCAAGGTAATTGTATTTTCTCCTGTGGCGTAGAGAATTGAGCGCTGACCTATTGTTGATGCAGCAGCCTTATTGAGGACGATCTCTAAACGTGTTGGGCTTGTTGGGGCATGGAACCATGTGCCTTCAACCAATGGAAGATTATAGAGTCGGTTGTAGTCCGTAGTTGTGTATATGGTGTCAAAGTGAACATTATTCGCTAATAGTTGGCGTTGCCACATACGTTCTTTTTCCCCTGATCCTGAACCTGGATCGTCATCGCCTGTGGCGGGAAAGGCATATGTGAGGTCGTTATCCGGAGTGATGACGAGCGCTGTAGGATCGCCAGTTTTATGAAGACGCGCAGTGAATGCTGACAGGAAGCGATAATGGGATATGTCAGCACCAGCAATGTCTATCGTGAGGGCAGGCGTACGTCCGAACAGCTGCTCGTTGGTTGCTTGAAGATAGCCTTTCCCTACAGTACCCACCAAGACTGCGGCGATGACGGCCAGTATGCCTATCAGCATTGAAAAAGCGGTAAGAAAAGACCGCAGAGGATTGATCTTCAGATCTTTAATGATCATGTCCCTGGCTCGCCACCTTCCCCGAATCCATCTGGTACATGTATGTGCAGGTGGCAGCTATATCTGGATCATGCGTCACGAGTACAAGCGCTGCGTGTGATTCCTTGACCCGCTGGTGGAGTAGCGTCAGAACGTGAGACCCGGTGGCACGGTCTAAAGCTCCGGTTGGCTCGTCACAGATTAAGAGCTCAGGCTTTCCTGCCAGCGCTCGTGCGAGTGCCACGCGCTGTTGTTCACCGCCGGAAAGACGCGATGGAACTTCGGAAGCCTTGTGATCCAGTCCGACTGCTTTCAGGGCTTCACGTGCACGTTCACGCCTGGTGCGCCGGGGCATTTTGCTGTGTTGGTAGGCCAGTGCAAGCTCGACGTTTTCTGCTACACGGAGATGCTCAATTAATGAGTAATTTTGAAACACGAAGCCGACGTGTCTGGCGCGCAGCAGAGATTGTTCACGATCGGTTAATGTCTGAACATTTGTACCGTCATAAAAATATTTTCCCTGGTATGTGCTGTTGAGCAAGCCGAGAATTGAGACGAGACTCGTTTTACCTGAACCTGATTTACCCACGATTGCATATGACTGCCCTCTTTCGATCGTAAGTGAGGCGTGATCAACCGTTACCAGATTGTCCCCATTGCCGAGTGTTACTGTTGCGGTGACGTCCACGAGCTGCGCGAGCGGATGCGAGTCAGTTGTGGGGTTATTCGATACCTGCTGTGCGGGAGTAGCCGACTTTGGTGGAGCAGATAGGTGCAGCGAGGTTTTCAATGACCTTTGCTCAGGTGTGTCCATGCTGCGCGTCCTCATGTTCAGACGTTCGTGGTTACATTCACGATCGTTCACGACTGTTTATGATTGTTTTCGTTGCCGTCTCCAAACGGTGATGTGTGAGCGGCAATAAGTTGTCATTTGTTTCGGGGATCTAAATTTGGTGGCGCGTCCAAGACGGTGTCACCTTCATGGAGTCCGGATATTATTTCGATATGTGCGCCATCGCTTACCCCTAGCTTGACGTCCACCTCCGAAACATCCTCGCCGTCCTTTTTGACAACACGGCCAGTTTGAGCTCTTCCGGCAACTGCATTGACAGGAAGAACGAGAACGTTCTTCTTCATGGTGCCGGTCAAAACGACTGTTGCGTGCATTCCCGAACGCACATCTACTCCCTTATCGATCAGGCATAGAAGGCGATCGGAATCGCTGTGTTGTGAGCCGCTGCTTTGTTCAGGCGCTTCGTCAGAATCATTTTGCATGTCGCCATCAGACTGTGCAGACATGCTTTCGGATGCCGGCGTGACAACTGCGGTACAGTCAGATGGTCCTTGTGCGTCGGTGATCTGGAATTTGCCGTGGATGCTGCTTAGCGCTTGAGAACGAAGGAGCGCATGTGAAGAAACTTCGATCGCGAATCCTTGGTATGAGAGACTGATCAGTGGGTAATTCTTGGGAACGTCACCTGATGCGTGGCTTACTGAAACAATGGAGGCATCAACAGGAGAAACGATGCTACTTTCACCGATTTTGCCAAGCACTTGACCAGCCTTCACGGCTTGTCCGGCCTTGATTGAGGGCTGAAAGGCACCACGAGAAGGAGCGACGAGGGCGAGTGCGGGAGCCTGGATAACAGTGGAATCCTCAGATACGGTTGGAGCTATTGAGGATCGCGATACGGTGACTGTTTGAGGTGATATTGGTGCAGACGATCCTTGGTCAGCGGTGCTGGACGCAGCGCCGCACGCCGAGATCAACAAGACGACGAGCACAGCTGACCAAGGAATCATTCTTTTGAACAGCATGAAATCATCTTTCCTCAGCTGCTAGCGAGGAGATTATAGGTGGGGAGGCTATTGGCTGGATGGGACATGTATCGATTGTATTGATTTGTGCCGACCGGCTGTTTGTATCGACGAGTGGGCTGATATGTGGTCTCCTCTCCAGCTTCTTTGGGTATTCTTTCCTTGTCGTTCCTTGCGTATTCTTCTGCTGAGTGCCTCTTGGGATCTGTATTCGCTAGATTGCTGAATCTTTACTCCTGATGACAGAGTTATTCTATGCGCGGAAGCAGAGTGGAACAAGATTTTTTTGTAAAAATTAACTGTATTTTTGCGTTAAGGCTATGCTAAGGCTGATGTCCAGGAGCCGCTGTACAGTCGGCGAGCTTCTTCCACTTGCGGATCTTGGTGCGGAACGTCGAAAATGGGGCAACCGTGTTGATATGCACCCATTTCCATACCGGCCAGGCTGACGGGGTAGAGGACGCCCACGCACGTTGGCCTGGCTCGAATAGTTCCTGTTCGCTATAGCTTTCTACCAGCTGGATAACTTCTCCACGCAGTACCCCAAAACGCTCAATCAACTCTTCGGGAGCCGTATCCTCCCAACGCTTGTCAAACGTCTCATACAAGCTGCCCAGCTGATTCCACTTGAAACCAGGCGCGGGCGTTACGGTATCCTTGCCTGCCTGTTCATCGCGCTCCCACCCCAGCAGCAGCTCCATCCAGCCCAACTGATACGCGAGCATCTGACGGGGTGTGCGATCAACGCCGTCAATCAGCCGATCCCACCCTTTGGCGGGAATGCCCGGGAACTCGGCGATAAAAAGATCGCCGCGCTTGTTAATCTCAGCAGCTAACTCGGCGCCGGATTCATACGATCTCACCGCACGCACCTCTCGTGAAGAATTGTTGTTTCATCCTTGTTCATTCTCCGTTAGACAATTCAACTTCACAACCATACTTGAGAAGTGGAGATGCCGTACTCGTTAACGTAGACAATGACTTATCATTTTCGACGTGATTGTGGAGCGGACGACGGGAATCGAACCCGCCTTTACAGCTTGGGAAGCTGTCGTTCTACCGATGAACTACGTCCGCACTATCGGCTGCGTCATCATAACAGTAAAGCTGGCAGGCGACTGCCCGCGCAACTGTATGCTGATCCTTGCAGCTCAACTCATTTAGTGTAGCGTTTCAGGGTTGTTCAACGCAAAGTCGTGGCGCCCAGCCAGCCTCGCCACTCTCCAGACGTGCACAGCATATGTCTCCTTGACGCGCATCTGTCGCTTTCTGCCGCCTTCTTTGTGGAACAATTTCGCCACGCGTAGAGTTTCTGATAGTCGGATGATGAAAACGTCAAGAACAAGAAGCAAGCATAGAGGGAGATACATGGTTTTTCGGACGAAAACAGACGAGTACAAGTGGTGGCTGACGGACATGGATGGCGTGCTGGTGCGCGAAGAAACCGCGATACCGGGCGCAGCGGATTTTCTGAAGGCTCTGCGCGATAAAGGTCACGAATACTTGGTGTTGACGAACAATTCGATATTCACACCGAGGGACTTGTCAGCGCGCTTGGCTGCGAGCGGCTTGGAAGTGCCGGAAGATCGTATTTGGACGTCTGCTTTGGCTGCCGCAACGTTTTTGCAGTCTCAAAGTCCGAATTCTACGGCCTATGTGGTTGGTGAAGCAGGGCTGACGACGGCGCTGTACGAGGCTGGTTATGTGATGACGCCGACGAACCCGGAGTATGTGGTTCTGGGCGAAACGCGTTCTTATTCGTTTGAACAGATTGCCACAGCGGTTCAGCTGATCCTTAAAGGCAGCAAGTTTATTGCGACGAATCCTGATACGACAGGTCCGACTCAGAATGGTCCGATCCCTGCTACGGGTTCGATTGCTGCGATGATCACAGCGGCAACTGGCCGCAAGCCCTATTTTGTGGGCAAGCCGAATCCCGTGATGTTCCGTACCGGGCTTAACAAAATCGGCGCACATTCCGAGCAGACCGTCATGATTGGCGACCGTATGGATACCGATATGCTTGCCGGGGTGGAGTCTGGGCTTCACTCGATCCTCGTGCTCAGCGGCTCCACCAAGCGTGAGGAGGTTGAGGAGTATCCGTTCCGCCCCAACGAGATTGCCAATTCTATTGCGGATCTCGTTGATCGCGTCTAGGGATCTGATCGCGTTTAAGGAGCTGGCCGCGTCTAGGGAAGCGCGTTGAGGGGAGCTGGTCGCTCTTCGGCTTGTGTGATGTTGTGGTGCACCCTTGTTGCGGTGCACCTTCAACGACTAGCGGATTTGGGGCCGGATTGCTTTGGGCCGGCGTATAACTCCAGCGCCAGTGTCTGAGCTAGTGCTGCGCAACAATCTTTTCGAGTTCGTCGCGCACCTCCGCCAACTCAACAAAACCCCGTCCATCCGTCAGCTTGAGCACTGCACCATACAAATACTGATTGACGCTCCAACTGCGGCGATCCCCGATTTCTGGCAGGGTAGTGCGGCGAATATCGTCATACAGGAAGATGCAGTGCTTCTCCTCGCCGTGCTCCACCATATCGAGTACTTGGCCAATCTCTACGAGCGTGCCGATGGCATACTCTTTGATGTTGAAGATCACGATATCGGCTCTGCGCAGGCGCTCGGTGTCCTCCATGACGATTTTTTCCGCAAGCTTGTTATTTTCTTCGACGGTGACGTTCTTTTTGTCGTTAATGCCCTTGTTCTTAATGGGTGAGTAATAGTCGAGGCCAAGCTCGGCAACAATACTCTCGATATTCGATAGTTCGAACTGCGATCCGCTGCTCATAATGTCCCCAGCAATATAAACAAACATGCGTCCTCCTTCAATCCTGGCTCGTTCACTCCAGCTAGCGCCCGTGCTGCGCATCAATGCCACACTCATCATACTGGTTGAGGTGAACCGCCCACGATCCGCCCACGTTTGCGCCCACGCCCACGATCCGCACCCGTGCGCGTTCGTGCCTGCGCTTGCGCTCACGGGTATGCTCGCCTTGCCTGTGCCCACGCCCATACCCAGTTGCGAAAAGCATCAGGGTGGTGCACGCCAGGGTGATGCATATAGCGTGGTGCGTTAATTGCATGTGAGGTGGTCTTGCGGTCGATGTGAAAAGAAGGTAAAACTATTGAAACAATAGCGTGAATTCGCGATCGGATGCCATAGTGAGGGCTTAATCTGCACTTATGGCAACAAAAAAGAAGAAAACGGTTGCAGGCATCCTTGCCATGGCCGCAGCCGTCAGTATGTCAGCTCTCACTGCGCCGAGTGCGTTGGCAGGCGGTGCAACACAGGCTCTGGCTCCGCAGGCTCGCGGATCGGTCGTCATCAATTCGAATAATGGAACTGGTGTGGAGCCTGGAACGATTAAACACGTGTGGGTGATCCTCCTGGAAAACAAGTCCTATGACGCCACGTTTTCCTCTCTGAACCCGAATTCGTATTTATGGAAGGATCTGCCAGCACAAGGTGCGTTGCTCGACCACTATTTTGGAACCAGCCACTATTCGATGGGGAACTACACATCCATGGTTTCTGGCCAGAGCGCGTCATACGATATTCAGAGCGACTGCAGCGTGGAGAACTTCGACTTCGCAGATAATAGCCACATTCAAAAGAAACACGTCAATGCTGCAGGCCAACCCGTGAAGCCTTTCAGCATGGGAGATACATACGGCCAGGCGGTGTCTGGTGCGGGTGCGAACGCCGAGAATGGCGAAAACGGCTGCACATACCCGAAGCAGGTTCCGACGCTGTTCAACCAGTTGGACGCTGCCGGGATCAGCTGGAAATCCTATGCGCAGGATCTGGGCAACCAGCCCGGACGTGAGGATGCCCTAGGCGGTGCCCCAGGGTCGCGCAATAACATGGCTGCAAAGTCGGTGCAAGCCGACCCGAACACAACCAGCCGGCGCATGAAGGCATCCAGTGCGGACAAGGCACAGGGTATCTCGTCATTCACGGGCGGTCAGACCGCCAACCCTGCTACAGGCCAGCACGAAGATTATTATGTGGCCAAGCATTTCCCGAATGCGTGGTTCCACTCGTTGAATGGCACGGACAACACTGGCCGCGATGCACTGACCACGCCGATTCCTAACGGCATAAAGCAGGTAAAAGAAAATCTCGACTCCGATGCTGCACATATTGCCAACCAGGAACAAGAGCTGGTGAAGGATTTACAGCTGCCCGCAGATCAAGTACCGGCCTTCAACTGGATCACTCCCAATAACTGCTCGGACGCACATGATTCTTCCTGTGGAGGCAATAATCTTTCCGGTGCCTTCACTGCCGATGGAAAGCCAAACTATAAGCCTGCTGGCGTGGCGCCCTATATGCCACAGCTGACGAAACCGAAGAACCACGTTGGCGGACTGTACGCGGCGGATCTATGGCTGCGCTATTACATTCCGTTGATCATGGCTTCTGACGCCTATCACGACGGCGGCCTCATTGAAATTACTTTTGACGAAGCCAACCCGCCGTTTGCGGGGATGTCGTTCAACAATGCCACCGATGATACGAAGACGGCTGCGGCTGCCCGGAAGAACATGGTGTACCAATACAAGAAGCAGACTATGGCAGACCTTGCTCGGGGATATGAGCCGTACGCTCCGCATACGTTCCCCGCTCCGTCTCTGATGGCGAAGAATTACGTGCTTGCGGATCAGGCCGGTCAGAACATCAATGGGGAAAATATTAATATGGAGCCGCAGGGTCCAAATAGCACGCTGATGCAGGATAAGAATGGCAACCAGCTCGCTCCAGGGCAAGGGGACAACGGTTACATCCAACGCCCGGAGGCTGGCACTGGCGACGATCAAGTGCCCGGCGCAAAGAACTTCGATGGGTCACCGCGTAAGGCGGCTTCCTCGAAGACGGTGACGCAGGCGATGCCGCAAGGCAGCACAACGCTGAACCTCAACTCAATTAGTGTGACGGATTTAGGCCGAGCAGTGACTGGCGATGGTATTCCAGAGGGTGCCTATATTGGTCAGGTTCAGAATGCTCTCCCCGACGGGATGCAGACATTCACGGGGATGACGAAGAACGCCACAACCGACACGTATAACCCGTGGGGCGCCGGTATCGTGCTGGTCGATAAGGACGGTAAAGAGCTAAAAACTACTGCGGACATTCCCGAAGGGGCAAAGGTCACGCTCTCCGCACAGGGGACGCCCGGTCACTTGCAGGAGGGCGAGACGCCATACCCGACCTTTGATGCTCAGGATGCCACGCCCGGCGGCGGAAATGTGGGTGCTGTGCTTCTCTCCCCATACATCAAGCCCGGTACGGTGTCGCACACCTACTACAATCACTACTCGAACCTGCGCACGTGGGAAGATTTGTTGAACGTGACGAAGGGGATCGGATCCGAGCAGGATCACAAGCTGGTGGCAGGAACAGTCGCTGGCGGTCTTGATGGTTTCGGTCACCTGGGCTATGCCGCGCAAGCTGGGCTCAAGCCTATGGGCACCGACGTGTTTACCAAGCTCCCAGCCCCCGCAAAGCCTTCGGAGAGTGAATCACCCAAGCCGAGTGGGACGCCGAGCGCAACTGCTGCGCCGTCATCCTCCAGTGCGGCAGCACAGACGCCGACACATACGCCTGGTTCACAAGCACCCGGTTCAGGTTCACAGAACGCCGCAGGCGCAAGTGCAACACCGCATGCCGGGCATGTTGCTTTCACGGGCGCGGACGTGACCGGACTAGCGATAGTCGCGCTGGCGCTCGCACTGGTTGGCGGTGGAGCTGTGGCTGTTCGCCGCAAACATGCGCTTGCTGGTGTGACGCCTGATGAGTCCGCAGAATAAAGCAGACTGAATGAAGCAGACTGAAAGCAAACGATGAGAGTAAAGAAATATACGGCTCTTGTGGCAATCGGGCTCGTCTTGGCTGCGTGCTCTGGGCAGTCGGTTTCCTCAGGATCTGATTCGGCAGCTCGGAGCGAGCAGAATACAGCGGCAACGGCACCGGATCTTGCTGCGCGCGCGATGGACTACGTGCGTCCAGCACAGCAATTGGTGGCGTCCCCGCTCAAACCCACGCTTGCAAACCAGGGTGAAACAGTGAAGGTTCAGCTTTCGGACACGGATTCTGTGAAGGTGAGCGTCACTGGCCCGGAGCATGCGCCGAACTCAGATCCGGATGTGGAGTCACTGCTGAGCTGGTGGACTATCGAAATGTCGGATGCGACCGCGCAGATACCGCTTTCGGTCGCGGAGTTCAACATTCAGGATCGTACGGGAGGAATCCACACGTTTGCGCCTCGAAGCAAGGACATGACAGCGATGCCGGCAAGTGTGAAACCTGGCCAGACGATCCGTTTCCAACTGCAGACGCCGATCCCGCCTGGAGATGGCATGGTTCGGTGGGCACCCGATGCTCAGCATGTGATCGCGGCATGGGATTACATCGGCGAGTTCGACTGAGTATGAGCAGCCCGCGCTGATCGTGGCGTACACGGAGATTGCTGTTCGATTGTGCTCCGGTGGCGTATCGTGTGATGCATCGTCACTGGAGCACAATCATTTCATGCAAAATGCTGCTCCTCGTCCACAGTGTGCTCCTCGTCAGAGCGAGCCAGATAAGGCTAGGCAACGAGGGGGATTGTCACTGAATAATGCTCCGCATTATAAATGTGGTCGCCGTGTTCAATGACGTTGTGGTGATCGTCGAAGGTGAAGCGTTCCATCGTCAAAATAGCGGCATTCGCGGAGAGCTCCAACAGCTCAGACTCGTGCTTTGTGGCATTACGGGCACCAATATTTTGCACAGCCGTTTCGGGGACGACGTTGAGGTCGATAAAACTATCGTACAAACTCTTCTGTGAGAGCGCTGTGAGCGACGGAGCAATAGACGCAGGAATAATGTTGTGCATGACGACGAGCGGGGAGTCGTCCATCGAGAGGATTCTCGTGACCGAAACAATTTCCGAACCTTGTTCGCACTGCAGTTTGGTGGCTGTCTCTGCGTCAGCCAACAGGGTTTCGTATGAGAGCACCTTTGTAGACGTGGTATGCCCTGCCTGGCGCAAATCGGAGTCGAGTGACGTGAGCCGCAGCTGCCGCTGCACATGAACGGGGGTGACGCGCGTACCTGCACCGCGCCGGCGAACGAGCAAACCCACTCGGGCGAGTTCCTGCAGGGCGCGGCGAGCTGTAGGGCGTGACACGTCCAGACGGTCTGAAAGGGATACTTCATCTTCAATCAGTTGACCAGGCTGAATGATCTGATTTTTAATCATGTCTGCGATTGGCTGGGCAATCTGTTCGTACAGGGGAACAGGGGAGAGCCGATCAATCGTAATATCAGGAGCGAAGGGCACGTCGAGTGATTGTGCTGATTTTCCTGGATGCTCCGTTGTACTCATCCCTTGCCCTGCGCTTTCTACGACATGTTTTACTACGGGAATGTGTAAAACACCACCATATGCCATAACAAAAGTAGTCTAGCTATCTGACAACAAACTTACAATTTACAATATTCTAAGGGTGTTTGGTAATCGTTCTCTAGGCGAGATGTCCCAACTCGGGATCAATGCGTGTGATAGGGTCATTTTCCTGTAGCTTCGATGAATTCGCGTCAACCAGGTTCACGGCGATGCACCTATTTGTTCGCATTTTATCGAATTCAGGGCGGTGTGTGGACACGGAGTCAATGCGCCGGCAAGATAAGATAGGTCACAATAGGGTGAAAAAGGGAGTGAACATGGCGGCATCTTTGGAAGATTTTCCACGTAAAGCCGAGCTTCAACAGATGATCGAGAATACTCCGCCTGCTGGTAAGCATCACAAGATTGCCGCCATCGCGGGCGTGGCCACGCTTGGATCTTTCCTCTTTGGTTACGACACGGGCGTCATTTCCGGTGCGCTTCCCTATATGTACATGGTCAAGCAAGCCGGCGGACTGTTCCTCAGTTCTTTTGAAGAAGGATTAATCGGCGGGTTCCTTTTGATTGGTGCGGCGATCGGAGCCCTGATCGGGGGGCGCCTATCCGATAGGTACGGGCGGCGTCATAACCTGATCATGCTCTCGATTATTTTTATCCTCGGTGCGCTAGGCACCACGTTTTCCCCAACGCTGTGGTTCATGTATCTGGCTCGCTTCGTCCTGGGGTTCGCCGTCGGTGGGGCATCTGCAACAGTTCCCGTGTATTTAGCGGAGATGGCGCCCAGACGCATTCGAGGCACTGTGGTGTCGATCGATCAGCTGATGATTGTTGTTGGCCAGCTGGCTGCATTCACATTTAATGCGATTATCAACGGGATCTCCGGCGGCCCGAAAGCGACGATTATCTCCGATCCCACCGGGCAGCTGCAGCCTGGAACGGTCTCGTGGGATGCCGTTAATGCGGTAACGAAGACGATGAGCGGATCCGAGGCGCAACAGTATATTCAGAACCTCGTCATTCAGGATGGCAACGGTAACGCGTGGCGATACATGTTTATTCTCTGCACAATTCCGGCGATCCTTCTGTGGCTGGGAATGCGCATTATGCCGGATTCTCCACGTTGGTATGCGGTTAATATGCGGTATATCGAGGCGATTGGCACGCTCAAACAGATCCGCGATGACCGCGACGATCCTCTTGATTTCGAGTTGGGCGAGATTATCGACAACCAAGAAACCTTAGCCCACCGCAAGAAGGGCACGTGGCGTGACGTGCTCGGTACCCCGTGGCTTGCAAAACTGCTGGTGGTTGGCATGATCGTGGGAGCATCGAATCAGTTCACGGGTGTTAATACAGTGATGTATTACGCGCCGAAGGTTCTGGAATATGCGGGTATGGGGACGTCTGCAGCTATCACGGCACAAGTTGCCAACGGTGTGATGTCCGTGTTGGGTGCTGCCGCTGGCCTTTATTTGGTATACAAGTTCCGCCGTCGTTCTGTTTTGCTTTTCTGTATTGGATCGGTGGCTGTGATCCTCGGCGTGATCGGCGGGGTGTTCGCAACCGCGATTGAGCCCCACATTGAGAACGGTACAGCTCCCTCTGCCTCGGTGGCCTACATTGTGTTGATCCTGATGGGTGTCTTTATGCTCATCGTGCAGTCCTCGAATGGACCGGTGGTGTGGACGATGCTCGGTGAGATGTTCCCGAGTTTTGTTCGTGGCATTATGAACGGCTGGTGTGTATTTTTCCTGTGGATCTGCAATGCGCTTGTGACGATTCTCTTCCCTGTTCTACTTGACACCTTTGGCGGCGGCACGACGTATGCTATCTTTGCTGTGGTCAATGTGGTGATGTTTATCACGCTGTGGAAGATTATGCCGGAAACTTCGGGCAAGTCCATGGAGGAAATTGAAGTGATGATGCAGGAACGTTATTCCAAGTGACGTGTGGCGCGCGGTAATGCTCTAGCGGCGAGTGTCGCGATGACGGCGCTACCCGCGCGAGCCTTCCCACAGAGGGATGCGATCCTCGTCAGAATATCGTGAGCGATCAATCCACCACACAACTTCGATCAGGGCTGCAGCGCACAGCCCAACTGCGGTGGCCAGCAGCATCACGCCGGTATTGTGCGAATCTAAGATGAACAGCCTCTGTGTGAGCGTCCATTGGAAAATGATGCCGTACCCGGCCAGCGGCAGCACAATCAGCATGACCTTCCACAACCGATAGGGGCGAGCGACAGTAGCTAGAACCCATGTGGCGGGGATAATGAGCGCAACGAGCGAGGCTGTGGAGGCTTGGGTTGGGGTGACTCCGGTAAAACTCAGACCAGGGAGTGGCCAGGATCCGCGTGCCACCATATAGGTGACGAATGTGCTTGTGGCGATCAGTACACCAGAAGGGACGCCCCTGCGAAGAACCCGGGTGACGAATCCATCCTTGGCGCGGTGGTTATTGGGCGGGAGGCTCAGCAGAAAAGCTGGAATCCCAATCGTGAACCACCCGGTGATCGTGACGTGAATGGGTTGGAAAGGGAAAGGGATGGACGCGATCATAACGAAGATCGCGAGAATTGAGGAGTATATCGTTTTTGTGAGGAACAGGTGAGCGACCCGTTCGATGTTTCCCAGAACTCGTCTGCCTTCCGCAACGACATGGGGAAGTGTTGCGAACTTGTTGTTGAGCAGGACGATTTTCGCTACCGATCGCGTTGCCGGTGCACCCGATCCCATCGCAACGCCCAAATCGGCGTCCTTCAGCGCCAGAACGTCGTTCACGCCGTCGCCCGTCATGGCAACATAATGCCCGTCCTCGTGAAGAGCGGACACCATGCGCTGTTTTTGGGCTGGAGTGACGCGGCCAAAAACGTGTGCCGAGCGGACGGTAGATGCAAAATTCTCGTCAGTGAGCGTACGCGCATCTACCGGATCCCCAAGGTCGAGGCCGAGCGAGCGCGTGACGGCTCCCACAGCCGACGCATTATCGCCCGAAATGATCTTGATATCCACATCCTGAGTGCGGAAATACCTCAGGGTATCGGCGGCGTCAGGGCGCACCTTCTGTTCGAGAATGATAACGGCGAGCGGCTGCGGATCGACGGGTGATTCCTGGGTGGTCACAGATGCAGATGACGAGGCCAGTAGCAGGACACGGAGTCCCTGATGCGAAAGATCCTCAATTCGAGCGCGTAAACTCGCTGCATCGTCTGCCAGTGGTGAGCCGTTCTCACTGGGTGAGCCGTTCGTGGTGCCTGAGGCTGTGGACGCGTCAAGGAGGACGTCGGGTGCTCCGAGGATAAACGATCCGTGCTCGGCAAAGGTCACGCCCGACCATTTTGTGGCTGAACGAAAAGGCTGACGCTCTGCTACCTGCCACACGCCGCTCTCTTGCCACTGTGGGGCGGACGCAGAGCCGCTGACGCCGTCGCGGATCGCCAGCATAGACGAGTTCGGTGCCTCATCGGCGCTAGCGAGCTGCCATAAGATATGTGTAATCTCCTCCTCGGGAAGGGGACCAACGGGAATGATGTGGCCAAGCGTCATCGCATTTTCCGTCAGCGTTCCCGTTTTATCTGCACACACCACATCGACGCGTGCGAGCCCTTCGATTGCAGGAAGTTCGTTGACGAGCACTTTCCGCCGCGCAAGGCGAATAACCCCGAGAGCGAAGGCCGTCGAGGTGATGAGCACCAGACCTTCCGGAACCATTGGCACCAGCGCACCCGTGACGGAGAGCATGATGGCATTCCATCCACGCGTGCCCACGTGCCACTGGCTCAGGACTGTCAATATCGCAACCGGTATCAAAATCCAGCTAATCACGCCCAAAATCTTGTTGATGCCCGATTGCAGCTCTGAATGGACGAGCGAAAATGCCGAGGCCTGCGCCCCCAGCTGCGCAGCATATGAGTGGGCGCCGACGGCGGTGGCTTGGTACAGGCCGGTACCAGAGGAAATAAAGGAGCCAGCAGTGACGGGATCACCGACGTCTTTCGCAACTGGATCGGATTCACCCGTCAGCAGCGACTCGTCAACATCGAAGTGATCGGCTCGCCTCACGACTCCGTCCACGATGATTTGGTCGCCAGGGCGGCCGAGGATGATGTCCCCTTCCACAATGGCGTCCAGCTCCACGGTGGATCGCTTCCCGTCACGTATGACGGTGGGATGGGCTTGCCCTATTAACGCCAGCTTATCCAGCGTTCGCTTAGCCCTGAGTTCTTGAACGATCCCGACAAGAGAATTGAGGACGATCAGCACGCCGAAGACGGAATTGATCCAGGATCGCGTGGTGATGACGAGTGCGCACAGGATTCCTAGCATCGCGTTGATCCGCGTGAACACATTTGCCTGCACAATCTGCCACACGGTTCGCCCTGATGCGGGAGGAACCGTGTTGACACGCCCTGCTTCAATCCGCTCTCGAACCTGATCGGAGGAGAGGCCAGTGCCAATATCAGTGAGGGAATCGGGAGTATGAGGTGTATCGAGTTCAGGGGTACACACAGATTCAGGACTGCACGCAGGTTCTTCCGTTTCTTCCGGGCGCGATGGCGAAGGGCTTGTGCTCATGCCTCGACAATACCAGGGGAGATGCGTGGTGGGACGGGCAGAAGGGCGGGGAAGTTCTTGGGACTTTTGTCCATTTGAGCATCTTGTGAGCTCGGATACGCTATAGTGATTACTTGGAATGTTGCTATCATCACAGCCAATGGCGGCTGGAGGAAGGTGTTCTATGGCAGACAACCAGGGAAAAGTGGATATTCCGGAAGAAGATTCCGATCATTTAGTTCGGAGTATGGAGAATCGCCACTTGCAAATGATTGCAATCGGCGGCGCAATAGGTACCGGTCTCTTTATGGGATCGGGCAATACGATCGCCACCACGGGGCCGTCGATCGTGATTGTGTATGCGGTCATTGGTTTGTTCCTGTTCTTCGTCATGCGGGCGATGGGAGAAATCCTGCTTTCAAACCTCGCATACAAATCCTTCGCAGATTTCTGCGGTGACCTGATTGGTCCGTGGGCTGGCTACTATGTTGGCTGGACTTACTGGTGTATTTGGATCTTGATGGGCATGTCCGATACGACGGCTGTTGCCGGCTACATTAAAGAATGGTGGCCGAATACGCCGGGGTGGATTCCTGTCCTCGCAGTAATTGTGCTGATGTTCGTGATTAATGCTGCAACAGCACGTGCATTCGGTGAAATGGAATTTTGGTTCTCGGCTATTAAAGTCGTGACGATTATTGCCTTGATTATTGTGGGCGTGGTGCTGATAGCTATGGGGTTCACGTCGCCTGACGGGCAGTCGCATGCAGCTGTATCCAACCTCTGGAGCTATGGGGGTATGTTCCCAGGCGGGATCGTTGGTTTTATTACGGTTTTCCCTCTGGCGATTTACTCCTTCCAAGGTGTGGAGATGGTCGGTATTGCCGTGGGCGAGACGAGCAACCCACGCAAGAACCTGCCGCGTGCCGTGAACTCAGTGCAGATCCGCGTGTTGGTGTTCTACGTGTTGGCGTTGGCAATCATCATGTCGGTGATGCCGTGGACGAACTTCGATAAGGATCACTCGCCGTTTATTATGACGTTCGAGCTCATTGGCATCACCTTTGCAGCAGCCATTATTACTTTTGTGTGCATCACAGCAGCGGCGTCTTCGGCTAATTCCGGTATGTATTCGTCGTCACGCATTATGTACGGTCTAGCGAATGACAAGGATGCGCCGAAGGTGTTTTGTCACTTATCCAAGAATCATGTGCCGGTGCGGGCGCTTCTGCTGACCGCTATCTGTATGCTTCCCGCTTGCTATATTGTGATGGCGGGAGGTTCTGTTGGTGCTGTGTTTGCGACATTGACGTCGATCTCCGCGATCCTCTATATCACGGTTTGGGGCATGATCATGGTGGCCTACTTGTTCTTCATTCGCCGACACCCTGAACGTCACGCCGAGTCCGCGTTCAAGCTTCCAGGCGGAACGTTCACGGCGTGGGCAACGATCATCTTCTTCGTGATCGTCTTTGGCTTTATTACGTACGTACCGGATTCACGGCTGCTGATGCTCGCGCTTCCGGCATGGTTCGTTTTCCTGTTGCTGATGTGGAAATTCATGAACATCCGGCGGAAAGCCGAGGGGGTTGTCCGCGTAGATTGGGATGCGGAACGGATCAAAGCTGAGGAGAAAATGAATGCGTGGGAGGCGAAGAACTCTCAGAAAGAAGGCTCTCAGAAAGAAGGCAGCCGAGCGCAAACTAACTGATTGGTGATTCGTTCATCTACCTGCTGCGTGCTGATGTGTACGTGGTGAGGACGTCGAGGGGTGGGCGCTGTCGTTGGATGACGCGCCTGCCCTTTTGTCTACGGTTAATCTATTGGTTTGTCTGCTGGTGTGTTCGACACCATCTGTCCAAGGACTCGATTGGACTCGATTCTCCTCGACGCGGCTGCGTGGATATACACATGCGTCGGTATATAAAAACTGCAGGCATAAAAATCCGTCGGTACGCGATTACGTATCGACGGAAAAAATGTCGGGGTGGCGGGATTTGAACCCACGACCTCTTCGTCCCGAACGAAGCGCGCTACCAAACTGCGCCACACCCCGGTACACCGTGCTGGTGAACTCATCTAGTATAGCCGATCGAGCACCCCAGAGTAAAAACAGTCTCTTCACTCATATCGAATGTCGAGGATATTGACTTCCGGACGGCATGCAAGACGAAACGGCGTGAACGGATTAGTACCCAGCCCTGCACAGATATTCACTACAGATGCATGAGCCGTCAAGCTGTCCGAGTACGTCATGTTGCCTGAGTATCGGAGAACCCCGTCTTTTCGCCGGCTGTGCCACCTGTCTTGTTGAACAACACGAGCTAATGCGGGTTGGTTGAGTGGCCATGAAAAAAGCCCTGCAACATGTGTGCGGTCGATATCGCAGTTTGTGACCAGAGCGCCGAAGCCGGGAATGCACACTTGGCCGCCGTGGGTGTGACCAGCGAAAATAGCGTCACATCCGTCGGCAGTCATCTCATTCAGGACTCGCTGATACGGGGCGTGGGACACGCCAAAACGCAGTCGGCGTGGCTTCACTGAATGTGGGGCAGACGCCTTATCCGCCATATCTACCGTATCTGCCGCAGTATCCTGACCTGCCGCCGCATTCGCATGTGTCTCCGCATCCACGTTCACATCCACATCGGAGGGTGCTGGTGCTGCGGGGAAACGATCCATACCCTCGTGCGGATCCGCAACGCCAACAACGTCAATACCCAGAGTATCGAGCGAGACTCGTGTGTTCATGGCGTTCTTCCATCCGAACTGTTCGAGCATGTCTTCAAGTCGATCGGTGGGAAGCGATTTTTGGCCTTCTACGTGCTGGTTGTGGTCATCCGTTGACGTGGTTCGCCATAAATACTGAAAGGGGTTGCGTGGCCGAGGAGCGACGTAGTCGTTGCCTCCAAACACGAAAACTCCCGGAATATGGGCAAGCGGCTTCAACGCATCGTTGAGCGAGTCGATCGCTGACGCCGATGCGATCAGATCACCAGTAAGAATGACGACGTCGGGATGCAACTCGGCCAGGCGCTTGAGGAAACTGATCTTTCGATGCTGTTGAGGGATCAGGTGCAGATCGCTCAGATGCAGAACGCGCAGGTGCGGTTTTTCCGCGTCGCGTTTTTCTGCGCCACGCATGTGTGTGCCCCAGGTGTAGGACGTGTCTGAGCGGTGCAGCGTCAGGGTGCGACGACGCACCACGTATGCACCTGACTCGGCAATCGCGTACATGCACACAGCGAATCCGGACGCCATCAATGCAGCAGCTGTCTGCCTGCGGGTAACCATAGATCTCCTCGTTGCCGATTTTCCTTAAGATCGCATTAAGGTTGCACCGTACGCGATCTCAAGCCCGCACGGCACGCGAGCGGTTGTGTGCGGATCCGAACAAGTGCGTACTGTATGAACTTTCGTCAATATCTGAGCCTGCTTGTGCATCCTCGCGTGTGTGGGCGAATTTATTTGCTCGAATCGCTGTTGCCATTCGAGTTGTCAGACTTCTGCGGGGTGCTCTGCTTCTTGCCTGCGTCGCCCTTGTTGTCGCTTCCGGTAGAACGCGAATCTTGGTCAGTTTGATCGCGCGTCGTTGCCTCGTCGCTCGACTGAGCTCGGTTCGTCGATCGGCGGGGAGAGGACGGGCGGGAAGGCGGCAGGATCTGCCGGCTGGGCGGGGTGAATGCCTGATTCGGCTGACCGGCCAGTGACTTGCTCGTAAAAGCAGAGTAGATCTGTGCCGGATAGTCGCCGCCGTACATTGTCCGCATATACGTTCCGCCGATTCTCCCGGGGGCGAGGGCGTGGTTCCCTGATTGATGGCCTACCCATACGGAGGACGCCTCTTGCGGGGTATATCCAACGAACCAGGCCGCAATCCAGTCGTTGGTGGTTCCTGTTTTACCGGCGATGGTGTGTCCAGGGACTGCTGCGCGCGGTGCGGTGCCGCCTGCTTTCGGTACTGCCTGCAGAACGGCGTTTACTTCGCGCGCTAGTTCCGGATCGACTGCTTGCTTGCAGGACGGTTTGGCTTCAAGCAGCACATCGCCTTGGGTGTTTTTGACGCTCGTATATGCCAGAGGTGCACATACTTTGCCGTCAGCCGCGAGTCCTGCAGTGGCTTGCGTCATGGACAGTGGTGTCACTTCGTTGGTGCCCAGAACCATCGCGGGAATAACCTGAAGGGGGCTTCCATCTCCGCGTACCACGCCGAAGTCCTTTGCTGTTTGCGCAATATCGCACAGATTGAGCTGCTGAGCCATCCTCGCATACGCAGCGTTGATTGACTCCGCAGTCGCTCTGTACACCGACATCATGCCAACAGCAGCCTCTGCGTTGTGTACTGTCCATGACGTATTCGCCGCACCAGGGTTGCAGGGAATCGTAAAAGAGTTCGGAGGGAAGGTGACAGATGATCCACTGACGGTTTCATACACGCTGTGGCCGGCCTTCAGCCAATCCAGCAGAGTGAAGATCTTGAAAGTTGACCCGGACTGGAATCCGCCACCGCCGCCAGTGGACTGGTCGCTGTTGAGGTTAACCTGAGTCGCCGTAGGATCGTCGTCAGCCGGTTCACCGTAGTTCGTGTTCTGCGCCATCGCGAGGATGTATCCGGTACCTGGCTGCATTGTGGAGAGCGCCGTTTGAGCCTTGGATGAATCATTGACGGGAATACGGTTGGTGAGTGCCGTATACGCCTGCTCTTGCTTGACGGGATCGAGGGTCGTTTGAACAACGAGGCCGCCACGGTAAAGCATATTGACGCGGTCGTCAGCATTCTTACCCCAGGAATTGTCATTAATAAGCGTTTTGACAACATATTCGCAGAAATAAGCTGCTGTCCCAGCTTGTGCACAGCCGTTCTGAGTGCTCGACGGCTTCAACATCGATTTCAAAGTGGTGGCTTTCGCCTCTTTCTGCTGGTCAGCAGTGATGTATCCGTTGTGGTACATCTGGTCGATGACGATATTCCTGCGTTTTGTGGCTTCGTCCGGATTCTTCAGTGGATTGTAATAGGCAGGCGACTTCGTAATGCCTGCAATGAGTGCCGCCTCGGGGATCGTCAAATCTTTTGCATGTTTGGAGAAGTAGCGAAGTGACGCGGTTTCCACGCCGTAGGTCGACGGGCCGAACTGAGCCAAGTTGAGGTATCCGGTAAGAATTTGATCCTTCGTCATCGACTTTTCAATACTGACCGCATAGCGGGCTTCATTGATCTTTCGGCCGATAGTTTTCTCTGATGCCTCATCGATGGCCTGCGGATCATTGGCGAGTCTGCCTCGTTCAATCAGTGCATTTTTCACATACTGCTGAGTAATCGAAGAACCGCCGGCAATATCGTTACCAGTGATGTTGTTGACTAAAGCGCCCAGCGTGCCCTGGAGGTCAATACCGCGATGCTCAAAGAACCGACGATCCTCAATCGAGACGATCGCTTCTTTCATGTTCTTCGAGATTTGATCGGAAGCCACGTTGATGCGATTCTCCGCGTAAAAGCGTGCGATCACTGAGCCGTCGTTGGCAAGGATAACCGACTGCTCAGAACCCTCAATAAAACCTAGATCGGAAGGAACCTGCTGCAACAGCTCAGATCCAGCGTTGAAGGTAGCGGCACTTGTGCCGACCGCAGGAATGGCTAGTCCAGCCAGCAGCAGACCACCGACAACACACAGTGCGAGCAGTTGCATGGCGATCGTAATGGCATGCCCGACGGACGGAGAACTCTTACTTGGCATAGCTTCACACTACCGGGAATAGGTCGCAAATTGAACTGAGGAGATACACGTCATTGGGAACGAAGCAGGCCGCGTCGGTGGGTGATAGGCGCTGTGGCGGGTGGGAGGCGCGGTTCCCGTGGCAGCAGTGCTTGGTTGGTGGGGTGCAGGTGCGTGTTGGGAGGCGCGCGGGTGCCTCATCGGCGAATCGTAGCCGCACAAAAAGCAAAAATATTATAGTTCCCTGTCAGTTTTCCGCAATGGACGTTATTCCCGGTCTAGAAGAATTTTGCGCGGTATAGATAGACTGTAGGCACATAAGGCATTGGTGGAGCCCGATGTGGAGTCATGCGATAAAGAATTGAAAAAGAATTGAAGGTGTGCGATGTCTGTGACGACGGATGATCAGTCCTGGGTTGTTCAAGGTGCATGCACAAACGCAGATCCGGATCTTCTTTTTGTTCGTGGAAGTGCTCAGCGTCAGGTTCGGCAGATGTGCTATCGATGTCCTGTGCGGCTGGAATGTTTGGCGGAGTCTCTCGAATCTGGCTCGACCTATGGAGTATGGGGAGGACTGACGGAACGGGAGAGGAACCATCTGCTGCGTCGATTCCCCGGCGTCACTGACTGGACAGAACGTATCGCTTCAGGCAGCGAGAAAATTTTTGTTGATATTAGGGCAGGACGCGTTCCGCACCTCAGCTATCGGTAATACGCCAACTGTCGATAAATGCGCCAAAGCCCCTCCCACCTGTTGGCAATCCTTAGTTTTCGAGATTCCAATCGATTGGTGCAGCGCCCTGCTGTTCAAGGAGTTGGTTTGCGCGCGAGAATGGACGCGATCCAAAGAATCCCCGCGTGGCAGATAGCGGCGAAGGGTGGCTGCTCTCGATTGTGGGTGTGGATCCTAATAATGGGCGCAATTCCTGAGCCTGCCTACCCCACAGGATGGCGACAAGCGGTTTGTGACGTGCAGCCAGTGCGCGAATAGCTGCATCTGTGACCTTCTCCCATCCTTTTCCACGATGTGACCCGGCGTGGAATGGTTCAACGGTCAGCACTCTGTTGAGGAGCATGACGCCGCGGTCGCACCACGGAGTCAAATCCCCCGATGTGGGAATTGGCACGTCAAGATCGTCATGCAGTTCACGGAAGATATTTGCCAGGGATTTCGGTATCGGCCTGACGTCAGGGCTCACACAGAAAGAAAGGCCAACGGGATGCCCAGGCGTTGGATACGGATCTTGGCCAACGATCAGCACCTTCACATCGTTCATAGGGTAGGAAAATGCGCGCAGAACATTTTGGCCGCTGGGGAGGTAACGCCGTCCGTGCGCAAGCTCATCTCTGAGGAAGCTGCCCATAGCGTGAATCTGTGGTTCCACGGGTGCAAGTGCAGCAGCCCAATCGGGATCGATGATGGTAGAAAGCGGTGGATAGCTAGCCATACAAGCATTCTAAAACGTGCGAACCGTGATGACGTGCGGGGCATTCCTATTCCACATCGGTTGGTCGCGCGGCCGGTACAATCGTTGTGTGAACGAATCTGATTTAGGCGCGCAGAACGGAGAGGCTCGTCATACTCACTCGGACGCTCACGCGATTATTCCTCTGACCTCCGAGGAGTCAGAGGTGCTGAACGCTGAGAACGAGTGGTGGATACATCGAGAACCCAGGCAGAAGATGCTGCAGCGGTTAGGGATGAGTTCTACTCATTATGCGCTGGTTCTTGCTGGCGCGTTGAAAAAGCCTGCTGCGTTGATTGAAAAACCAGAGCTTGTTCGCCGTCTGACGCGGCTGCAGCAGCAGCGCGAGCATGAGCGTTTCGGTTGGGAATCTGAGTAGTCTGAGTAAGTCGGGAATCAGAGTGATCTGAAAAAATCCGGGGACGCGCACAAGGTTCTCCGAGTTTGTGCTCTCTTGTTCAGAGATTGCCCGTCCTGCTGCGCTAGGCTTGGCGTGTGGAATCAGAATACGCCGAAGATGAGTTCGACCGTTTAGCCGCCCAGCGTGACGTTGTGGGTGCGCATCGTGCTAAGCAATCAAATAGGGCGTGGTGGATAGGGCTATTCGCCGTCATCGTGATTGCGCCGCTTCTGGGCTGGGGTATTGTTCACTTCATTTTGCAGGCTGACGAAGCGCCTCATACTGCTGCGGTCTCGGCATCTCCCAGTGCATCTGAATCTGCATCGGCGTCGCCCAGTGCGCCAAGCGGTGCCGGTACTCCGTCGCAATCTCCAACGGAGGAAGAGCAGCGCAGTTCCACGCCGAGTTCTACTTCAACGCCGTCACTGCCGGACGGAGTGGCTGCTGATTCCGAGATTTATCTGATGGCTTCCTCCTCGGACGTGTCGCTGCGTCAGCAGATGGCAGACACGCTCAAAGAGCATGGATTCACGAACATTGACACTGCTCGATACACTAAGTCTGCGCCGCGCTCGACGACGGTTTATTATCAGGGGTCGGCACAGAAGGCTGCCGCCGAATACATCGGTCAGACGCTGAACCTCGATTCTGCACACATTATTCGTGCTCCTGAGATTTCTCGCTCGCACCAAATTACGGTCGTTGTCCGCAAGTGACTGCTTGGTTTGCACGTGAGTGAGCGTTTGGCTCGTCAGTGAAGCCTGTGTTCGCACGTAAACCCTTTGTTCGCGAGCGAACGCTTGATTCGTCGGTAACCAGGCCTCTTGGGTGATCTGACCGCTTGAATTTGGTGGATAAAAACACTAAACTACTTTGCGATACTCGAAGAGCCTTTGTAGCTTTGCTTGTGGGTAACATCTCGCAGGCAACGCACTGTGCACACCGTGGTCTCACAGAGAAATGAGCTGGGAGGCGGGTTGCGAAGCGCCAACAAGCGCAGGTGCTTGATACTGATGGTCAGTATTTGTGAGGATTTCGAAATTTGGGATCCCTTAGAAAAAGCCAATTGTTAGAAAATAGTTAGCTTCGCGTTATTTCTTTGTTAGCGTGGCGGGTGCATGAGCCAGAGCAGACTAGAGCGCGGACGAGAATATCATCAGATCCGGTTCCCACGTGTCTGACTCTGTTGCGTCCTCGACCTGGGAGGCAAGCGCTAGCAGGAGGTCTTCGCTGTGACGCGGTGCAATAAGCTGCACGCTCATTGGCAGGCCGTCGATCAGGGCAACAGGCAATGACACTGCGGCAAGCCCTGCAACATTCACCCATGCTGTGTAGGGTTCGTACTGTACTTGCTGCCTAAAATTCAGTGCC
This sequence comes from Actinomycetaceae bacterium, assembly GCA_028724265.1. Lineage (GTDB taxonomy): Bacteria > Actinomycetota > Actinomycetes > Actinomycetales > Actinomycetaceae > JAQYDG01. The sequence continues at coordinate 38,165 of JAQYDG010000008.1, read as the reverse complement.
GGATCCGTGGGGCTGAACCAACCAAGCGGGCGAGGCGGCAGGGCGAGAGTTGGTTGAACAAACACATCAATATCGTTGAACATGGCTTCGCACCTGCGCTGCCAGTCCAGCAGAACAGCCATCGCGCGTGCCACGTCCACGCCCGAGCGCTTTCTTCCAGACTCAATAGCCCACCGCGTCATGTCCTCAATGAGCGCATACTGTTCGTCAGTCAGCTCTAGTGTGGCCATATTGACGTGCCAGATCGTCATGAAGGCTTCGGAAAAAGCTTCACTGTAGGGAAGCGGATAATCCAGAGTTGTGTGGCCGAGGTCTGTCAGAACGCCCCGCGCGGCGTCAAGTGCGTCAAGCGCAGCTGATGACGCGTGCACCTCATAATCTGCAGTCCACGGTGTGCGTGAGCTGAAGCCAATGCGCAGGCGTGGTGTTCCGCTGCTGCGGGCGCTGAGAACGGAATTCAGGCTATGCGCGTCGGTTCTCCCCATCATGGCGTCAAACATCAACGCAGTATCTGCTACATTTCGTCCGAGCGGTCCGGAGGTGACGAAACCTCCCAAAGGTGCTGCCATACTGTCCGCTGGCAGCCGATGCCGCCCAGGCTTGAGGCCAACAATTCCGCATGCTGCTGCCGGAATACGGATAGAGCCACCGCCGTCATTGCCTGGTGCCACGGGAAGTAGATGTGCTGACACGGCAGCCGCTGCGCCGCCCGAGGATCCTCCCACATTATGCGCCGGTGCCCAGGGGTTTTCTGGCGGATCGAAAAGCATATTTTCTGTATAGCCGTTCATCGCAAATTCGGGGACGGCTGTCTTCCCTATGCTCACCGCGCCGGCGAAATCCAACACATCAGTGATGGGATCGTTGGTGTTAGGGACAAAATCTGCGTATGCGCGGGATCCGAACGTCGTTGTCACGCCTGCGCGATTGACCACATCTTTATCAGCGATTGGTATACCCCATAAAAGAGGGAGTGGCTTTTCTGGGTGTGCTGCCCGATCTTTATCAAGCTGACGTGCCCTGGCTCTGGCACGATCTGGAGTTAGGAGGTGAAATGCGTGGAGTTTGCTGAGTGATTGAGCTCGATCCAGAAATGCCTCTGTCACCTCGCGTGCGGTGGCCGTCCCGTTTCGCAGTTGCTTCTGTAGGTGAACAGCACTCAACTCAGTTAGTTCCATAGAAAAAGTCTAGATCGATGTTCGCGCTAGCAGAATACCGGCGCGGCGCGGCGTGACACTGCTAGCTGCTGCGTGGCAGGGCATGGTGCTGCATGATGCTTTGTGACGGCCTAGACACTGAGCGGCTGCGTCACACAGCAGCGCGTACTGAGTGTTTTACGCAAACTTTACACAGCTGCGCACATGCTTTTAACGCGAGTTCCGTACCCTCAAAGCGCAAACAGAGAAATGTCCGAAAGGATTTTGATGTCAATCAAGCGTTTTGCTGCCGCGTTTATCGCGGGTGCACTGTCTCTAGGTACTTTGGCTGCGTGCGGTGGCTCTGATAAAGCGTCGGACAACAGCTCCGCATCTTCCTCGTCAAGCGCAGCGTCGTCGGACCTCTCCGGCACGATTTCTGCTGCGGGCGCAACTGCTTTCCAGCCACTCGTTCAGGCTGCTGCTGACGCGTTCACCAAGGACAACTCCGGTGTGTCGATCACTGTTTCTGGCGGCGGATCTGGCACGGGGCTCAAGCAGGTCTCGGATGGTTCCGTAACGATTGGTGATTCAGATGTGTTTGCTGAAGAAAAATTGACGCCGGATCAAGCAAAGGCTCTGGTTGACCATCAGGTTGCGATTTCCGTGATGGCGCCGGTCGTCAACAGTGAACTGGGCGTGACGAACCTGACAACAGATCAACTGGTGTCAATCTTCACCGGGAAGACGAAGAACTGGAAGGAAGTGGGTGGCCCAGACGAGGAGATCGCTCTGATTACGCGCCCTGATTCCTCCGGCACACGCGCCACGTTCAAGAAATACGCATTAAATGATGCGGAAGAAGCTCACAACCAGGCTTTGGAAACGGATGATTCGGGCACATTGGTTCAGACGGTCAGCCAGAACAAGAGCGCGATCGGCTATGTGGCAATCAACTACGTTCAGGGTAACAACAGTGTGAAGACCGTCCAGATCGATGGAGTAGATGCCACACTCGATAACGTCTATTCCGGAAAATACAAGGTGTGGACAGCTGAACATATGTATACCAAGGGCGATCCGGATGCCGCAACAAAGGCTTTCCTGGATTACATCGTCAGCGATACGTTTGCGCAGCAGGTAGCGGATATGGGCTACGGGTCCGCCTCGAAGATGACGGATGCTGCAAAAGCCACTCACGCCAAGTAATCGCTGACCGTTCGCCTCAAGGTTCGTAGGTAATTTCCTTATGGTGAGTACGCAAGTGAGTAAGCGCGCTGCAGATCGCGCCAAGTTGGCTGACCGTCTCGGCAGCACAACGGTGATGATTTGCGGCGCGTCGCTCATCCTCTTGACAATAACAATCGGCGGATTCCTGTTGTGGAAGGGTCTGGACACTTTCACTGTTTTTGGCCATTCCGTGTGGGAATTCTTGTTTTCCAGCGATTGGAGTCCGGTTTCCAACCTCGACTCGACAACCTCAGGCAGTGTAGGGGCTGCGATCTTTATCGCCGGATCGCTGATCACGTGTCTGCTTGGATTACTGATTGCGGTTCCGTTCTCGATCGGTGCTGCCGTGTTTATCACGGAGATTCGCCCTGATGTGGGCGAGAGGCTGTTCCGCCCTGCCGTTGAGCTTTTCCTCGGAATCCCCTCCGTGGTGTACGGCTGGATTGGCTTGACGATCCTGGTTCCGTTCATCAACAAGCTCTTTAAGGCTCCCGCACTGGGGTTCTCCGTTCTCGCGGCCGGTATTGTGCTCGCGGTGATGATCTTCCCAACGATCACCACGGTCTCGGCAGATGCGATTCGTGCTGTGAATGACGACTACCGCATGGGTGCCTACGGTCTGGGATCAACCCGCTGGCAGGTGATCTATCGTGTAGTTCTTCCGGCTGCGCGCACTGGTATTTTGACGGGTATTATTCTCGGCCTTGCGCGCGCGTTCGGGGAAGCTCTTGCCGTTGCAATGGTCTTGGGAAAGATGCAGTCCTTTCCGCATTCGATCCTGGATTCCACGTCATCGTTGACGACGAAAATCTCGTCTGAAATGGCAGAGGCGTCCCCAGGTTCTGAAATGGAAGCGGGACTGTGGACGATGGGTTTGCTGTTGTTCTTCATTTCCATTTTCTTCATCATGCTGATCCACATGATCTCCTGGAAACGGACAAAGAGTGAGTGACCTCATGGAAAATCTTGAGTCAGTTGGCCGTTCGCATGCGAATGCGCTGAGCATCTCGCCCAGCGGAGAACGCGAGGGGTACAGACCGCCTTCTGCGGCTGACGAGCCCTCTGGGGCGCGCGCGGGGCATGTGAAGATCAGCTCGGATGTGATGATGTCCAGAATTCGGCGCGCCAAGCGGATGGATACCGTGATGACGTGGCTTTTCAGCGGCGTCGGCTTGTTCTTCCTTCTGCTGATCGTCGTACTAGCCGGATACATCATTATCAATGGTTTGCGCTCGTATACCCCTGGGATGCTCTCGTTCACATCGAAGGGCATCGGGAATCAGATTTTTAACACCGTGTACCTCGTGTTCCTCTCGTTGATCGTCTCCGTGGGCTTAGGTCTGCCTGCAGGAATCTACATGGCTGAGTATGCGCCGGAGAACAAGATAACGGCGTTTATCAGGGTCTGTATTGAGGCTCTCAGTTCGCTGCCATCCATCGTTGTGGGTTTGTTTGGCTATGTGGCGTTTATTCTCCTGACCGGTATGCAGTACAACTTGATGGCTGGAGCTCTAGCCGTATCGATCTTGAATCTGCCGCTTGTGACGACTGAAACAGAGGCAGCTATTCGGTCCTTGCCTCGCTCGATGAGTGACGGGTCAGCTGCTCTCGGAGCGACGCACTGGCACACGATTATGCGCGTCTTGCTTCCGGCGGGTCTGCCGCATGTGATGACAGGTGTGATGCTGGCCGCTCAACGCGCTTTCGGCGAGGCTGCTGCGCTCCTGTATACCGCAGGGCAAGGAGTGGCATTGAACTGGGGTAACTGGGCTGACGTGACGTCACCGGTGTCGCCATTGAACCCCTTCCGTTCCGGCGAAACGCTTGCGGTTCACATTTGGGCGATGCGCACGCAAGGCGGAATGCCGGGTATCGATACAACGGGTATTGCGAATTTTACGGCGGCCATTCTGGTGCTGATTGCGCTTCTCTTTACTGTAGGGGTCAATTACAGCACGAAGAAGGTTCATGCGCGCGCAACCGGTATGGCGGACAAGAAAAAGGCGAAGAAATAGCGATGGCCACGCGGCAAGCGCAGGCTAAGCGCGCAAGGACGTCACGCACGCAAGGATATCAAGGACATACCGGGCATCAAGAAGGCCAGACGAGGAGAGTTCGCATATCATGACAATAAAATTTTCTACGCGCGATCTGCATTTGTATTACGGGGAGTTTGAGGCGCTCAAGGGCATCAATCTCGACATCGAAGCGAATAAAATTACGGCATTTATTGGCCCTTCGGGATGCGGGAAATCCACGTATCTGAAGGTTCTGAACCGTATGCACGATCTGGATAAGAACGTGACGATCACAGGCACCGTCACGTTAGACGATGTGGATATTCTGCACGGTATGGATCCGATCGCTTTGCGCAAACGCGTAGGCATGGTGTTCCAGCAGCCAAATCCATTTCCCAAGTCGATCTGGGAAAATATCGCCTACGGTCCGAAGATCAACGGTATTCGCAACAAGAAGGAGCTCAACGATATTGTTGAGCGATCCTTGCGTCAGGCCGCTATTTGGGATGAAGTGAAGGATCGCTTGAACAAGTCTGCGATGGGACTTTCGGGCGGGCAGCAGCAACGTTTGTGTATCGCACGTGCATTGGCGATGGAGCCCGATGTGATTCTGATGGATGAGCCAACCTCCGCGCTGGATCCGATCTCCACAACGAAGGTTGAGGATCTTGTCACAGAGCTCTCCAAGGACTACACGATCGTTATTGTGACGCACAATATGCAGCAGGCGACGCGTGTTGCCGACAATACTGCGTTCTTTCTCCTCGGAGAATTGATCGAATACAACACAACAGAAACAATTTTCTCGGTTCCTTCAGATAAGCGCACCGAGGATTACATTACTGGTCGTTTTAGCTAGGCAGGGCAGCGTTCGCTGAGCGCAGCTGAGCAGCAAGCGCGATGCCGTCTGATCCCTCGATGCCGTGAGGCCGAGTCGGGTCAGGATCGGGCTAGGGGTATCGGTGTACCCGAAGAAAGTGCAGCGTAGGTGCCGACCTGATGCCGTGTGCAGGAGGAGGAACAATGCGAAATCGCTTTGACAGTGAACTTGAGGATCTCAAAGACGAGTTGATCGCCATGGGGACGCTGTGTGAAACAGCGATCAAACGTGCCACTGATGCGTTACGCAGTGGAGAACGCGATACGGCGCGCAGCGTCATTTCTGCCGATGCGGAAATCGATCAGGCGGAGCGCGATATCGAGCATCTGTGTTTGCGCCTGCTGCTGCAGCAGCAGCCTGTGGCTCGCGACTTACGTCAGATCTCTGCGGCGCTCAAAATGATTACGGATATGGAGCGAATCGGCGATCAGGCTTCGGATATTGCCGAGATCGTCATGCAGGCCAAAGAAGTGGAATCAACGGACTTTCCCAAGATCATGTTGATGGCTGAAGCGACGCAGGGCATGGTGAACGATTCTGTGCGCGCATATGTGAAACGTGATCTTGCACTAGCTGGCGAGGTGATCGGCAGGGATGACGAGGTTGACGAACTGTTCGCCTCCGTGCGTGAAGAGCTCATTCATTTTATTATGAGCGGCGCAACAGGGAACCTTTCGACGCCCCCTGTTGGCGGGTGGAATCGGCACCGGCCAGCGTTGGAGGACGGCGAAACGATTTCCCACGAAGATGCTCAGTCGGCGATCGACCTCATCATGATTGCGAAGTATTTGGAGCGCATTGGGGATCACGCCACCAATATCGCTGAGTGGGTCAGTTTTTCGATCACCGGCGTGCACGACAACCAGCTGGATACCAAAATGGCTTAGTTCACAGAGAAATGGATAATTAAACCGTGATCTATGTTGTAGAAGATGATCGAAACATCCGCGAGCTTGTGGTGTATACGCTCAACTCAACCGGGTTGGAGGCGAAAGGCTATGCGGATTGGCACGATTTCCAGGGTGCTCTAGCTGTGGAAATCCCTGAACTTGTGCTGCTTGACATCATGCTTCCCGGCACGGACGGCGTTCAAATTCTGCATAACCTTCGTGCGGATCCCCAAACGGAGGGCGTTCCGATCATCATGGTGACTGCGAAGAGTGCCGAAGTCGATAAGGTGCGTGCCTTGGATCTAGGTGCGGATGATTATGTCACGAAGCCGTTTGGAATGATGGAACTTGTCAGCCGCATTCGTGCTGTGCTGCGCCGCACTCGTGGAGGCAAGGGCACCCAGCAGGAATCTGACGGGGAGAAAATCATTGAAACACCCCTGAAGGTGGGAGCTATTACGCTTGACGAACTGCGTCACACCGTCACAGTGGATGGGTATGATGTGGTGCTTGCCCTGAAAGAATACATGCTTCTGGAGATGCTGATGGAGAACGAGGGGATCGTTCTGACGCGCGATCGGCTTCTTGATGATGTGTGGGGGTACGAGTTTCACGGAGAGACGCGTACGGTGGATGTGCATGTGAGGACTTTGCGGAAGAAGCTCGGTGCAGCAGGCCGCCAGATCGAAACAGTGCGCGGTGTGGGATACAAGATCGTCAGCCAACCGGAGCCTGCGATGGCGGAGAATCTGTGAGCGGCATCGCGGGGAGGAACGCCCATCACGCGCCGCAAACGGAGGAGAAGAACGCGGGCATTCTCTCCAGGCTTCAACGCTTTATCCGTCCCCGCACAAGCCGTACCCTGAGGAGCCGGATCCTCCTCAACATGGTGGCGGCTACTGCCATTGCGCTCATTTTAGGCTATGGCTTGACGGCAGCAGTTTTTTATCGCGGCGCCCGATCAGATCAAATCGCGAGCGTGCAAAAGGAGACGAACCTTCTCGCGGCTGCGATTGAGACGTCGTCGGGTGCGATCGACTCCATGCTCGACTCTTTTGCAAAGAACGAGCCAGGATACCGCGTCACGTTGATCGAGCAGGATGGCACGGTCGTCTACGATTCTGTGGCTGATCCCTCGACGATGGAGAACCATGCGAACCGCCCGGAGGTGCGTGCAGCCGAAGCGAGCGGAGTGGGGGAAGCGACTCGGGATTCCCACACACTTCAGGAAAGTATGTACTACTATGCCAAGCGCGTGCAGCATGGCCAAGTCATTCGTGTTGCCCGTGCGACGGTAACGATGCTGGCAGCATGGCGGGCAGGGTTGCCGGCGCTCACTGCGATCGCTGGTGCGATGATCCTGCTTGCGGCCTTGATGGCGCGGCACCAAGCGCGAGTGATTGTTGAGCCGCTGGAGCAGATTGACGTTGAGAATCCGTTGAATAACGACGCTCCGGGTGTTTATGTGGAGTTCATTCCGCTTCTGGAGCGAATTGATGCGCGCAACGATCAGAATCGGCAGGCGGAGCAGTCCCGTCAGGAATTTAGCGCAAATGTTTCGCACGAGTTGAAAACTCCGCTCACCTCTATCTCTGGGTATGCGGAGATTATCCGCGACGGGTTGGTTCAACAGCAGGATATCTCGGAGTTTTCGGGGCGTATTTATGCGGAGTCCCAACGGCTGCTTCAACTGATCGACGATATCATGGCGCTTTCAAAACTCGATGAGCAGTCCTTGGAGAGCTACGGGGATCGACGGGCGGTCGGCGGTGCGTGGGCGCCGGTCGATCTGTTTGAAACTGCAAAATCTGTGACGACGCGGCTTGCGGACAAAGCGGAGCGCTATCGCGTTCAGATCCAGTTGACTGGCTCAACAGTTCAGGTGGATGGCATCGAGGCGCTCGTGGATCAGATGGTGTTCAACATCGTGGAGAATGCGATCAAATATAACCACGAGGGCGGGCACGTGTATGTGTGGGCAGGTCAGATGCGCGGCAAGCCGGCAGTCATCGTGGAGGATGACGGTATCGGCATCTCAGAAGATGACCAAGCGCATATCTTTGAGCGTTTCTACCGAGCCGATAAGAGCCGCAGTAAGGAGCGCGGTGGCACAGGTCTGGGGCTCTCCATCGTCAAACACGCTGCGGAAGTGCTCGGCGCGACGGTGGAGGTGGATTCGACCATCGGCAGCGGAACACGAATGGAAGTTGTGTTCGATTAGCATGCGATGCTGCGCATGAGCTGTTTCGCGTCGGGTGAAATGTGGATGTGTTCGCGCCTGCGCGCGGTTGTCAGGATGGAAACAAAAATAGTTGGTTTTCGAGCTTGCACTCTCGGGTCGAGAGTGCCAGACTCGATTTAGCACTCGGGGCGTCCGAGTGACAAACTTTCAGCCGGAGGGGATCTCACAAGGTTCCCGGCCGTCGCGGGCTTCGGCTGGTGATAGTCCCTATGGGAGGCAAATTAGCTATGGCAAAGACCATCGCATTCAACGAGGAAGCACGCCGTTCGATGGAACGCGGGCTGAACCTCTTGGCAGATACCGTCAAGGTGACGCTGGGGCCAAAGGGTCGCAACGTTGTGTTGGATAAGAAGTGGGGAGCACCAACGATTACGAACGATGGCGTGTCCATCGCGAAGGAAATCGAGCTTGCCGATCCCTACGAGCGCATCGGTGCAGAGCTGGTGAAGGAAGTAGCCAAGAAGACGGATGATGTTGCTGGCGACGGCACGACCACCGCAACGGTGTTGGCTCAGGCGCTTGTCCATGAAGGTCTGCGCAATGTGGCTGCCGGTTCCAACCCGATCGCACTGAAGAAGGGCATCGACAAGGCTGTTGAGGCTGTTGTGAACCGCCTGCTTCAGGATGCGAAGGAAGTAGAGACCGAGGACGAGATCGCATCCACGGCTGCTATTTCTGCTGGTGATGAGGAAATCGGCAAGTCTATTGCCGAAGCTATGACGAAGGTTGGTAAGGAAGGCGTTATCACCGTCGAGGAGTCCAACACATTCGGCATCGAGCTGGAGCTCACCGAAGGCATGAACTTCGACAAAGGTTATCTGTCGCCGTACTTCATGACGGATCAGGAGCGGCAGGAAGCGGTGCTGGAAGATCCATACATCCTGCTGATGGATTCCAAGATCAGCAATGTGAAGGATCTGTTGCCGCTGCTGGAGAAAGTGATGCAGTCCGGCAAGAGCCTCGTCATCATTGCTGAAGATGTTGAGGGTGAAGCGCTTGCCACACTGGTTGTGAACAAGATCCGTGGAACGTTCAAGTCCGCTGCGGTGAAGGCGCCAGGCTTTGGTGATCGCCGGAAGGAAATGCTGCAGGATATGGCTATTCTCACGGGCGGCCAGGTGATCTCGGAGACCGTCGGTCTGAAGCTGGAGAATGCGGATCTGGATTTGTTGGGGCGTGCCCGCAAGGTTGTGATGACCAAGGACAGCACGACGATCGTCGATGGCGCTGGCGAGAAGGACATGGTGGAAGGCCGCGTGGCTCAGATTCGTCAGCAGATCGAGACAAGCACGTCGGATTACGACACCGAGAAGTTGCAGGAGCGCTTGGCCAAGCTTGCTGGCGGCGTTGCTGTGATCAAGGCTGGTGCTGCAACCGAGGTTGAGCTGAAGGAACGCAAGGCTCGTATCGAGGATGCCGTACGCAACGCGAAGGCTGCTGTAGAGGAAGGTATCGTTGCCGGCGGCGGCGTTGCTCTGATCCAAGCTGCTGACGAGGCTCTGCAGGATCTGAATCTTTCTGGTGACGAGGCCACTGGCGCTGCTCTGGTTGCGTCTGCTGTTGCTGCTCCGCTCAAGCAAATCGCTGTGAACGCTGGCCTTGAGGGCGGCGTCGTCGCGGAAAAGGTGCGCACCTTGAACAAGGGCGAAGGCCTGAACGCTGCCAGCGGTGAGTACGAGGATCTGTTGGCTGCTGGCGTTGCCGATCCAGTGAAGGTGACGCGTTCGGCATTGCAGAATGCTGCGTCCATTGCCGGCCTGTTCCTCACAACAGAAGCAGTGGTTGCTGATATTCCGGAGAAGGAAGATCCGGCTGCTGCAGCTGGCGCTGGTGATATGGGCGGCGCTTACTGATATTCGGCGCCCGAGTAGACGCGGGGCGATGCCCGTACAAGCGCAGAGTGTGGCGCTCGCCGACCATGCCGGTGATGTTGTACAAGCGCTGGGCAAGAGATATCTCGGTAGGAAGTGGCACCTCTTCTCATGAGGTGTGACGCCGAAAATGGCGGATTTTCAGGATGTTGTTCCTTGAAGATCCGCCATTTTTATTCCAGTGTCGCGTGTCTGCGTTTTATCCCTGACTGCTGTTCAGTCCGGTCTTAGTGGTTTCGTCATCCAGTTTTTCGTTACTTCGCCTATCGTCACTCCAGACCCTCGCCGCTGGGTGATACGAGGATTTTCACTGCGGTGTCGTTATGATGAATCAGCGTTTCAAACCCTTCATCAACAAGCCCTTCCAAGCCGATTTTTCCGGTAATGAACGGCGAGAGGTCAATCTTGCCTTCAGCCACAAGTTCAATCGTGCGCGGGTGCGAATGGGCGTAGGCGATGGTGCCGCGTAGGTCATTTTCTTTCATGACGAGTTCATGCACGTTGCGGTCTGCATGTGCAGCCTAGATTGAGACGATCACGATCACACCACCCGGGCGAATCGCATCGCACAGCGTGTCAAAAAGTGGCGGATGTTCTAGCAGCTTAGAGAGTACCAAGCGTGATTATCGCGGAAGTAGGACTATCGGTGCGTGGGAGCAGATTCGTGAATTCAGCACTATTCTTCGAGGTAGTGTCAGATTAGCCATCCGTTAATCTGACACGAAAATGGATAACGGCGCATATCGTGTTAGATTAGGCATGTCGTTATCTAATAATTTTGGAGTTGTGTAGCGGATCAGAACCTATTTTCAGCTACAGATTTTCGTAACCAGCATATGGAACAAGTCCGTGACATTCTGCAGACGGCGCGGTCCGGGCGGATTACGAAAATGCGTGAGTACCAGCACATTGACTTCAAGGAAGAAGCAGGAAGGCGTCAGGGATCAGATATTCTGACAGGAACTCCCAAGAATCCAGAAGCTGCTACAAAACTTGCCGATGAGGTCTCTTGTATGGCTAATACGCCTGGTGGTGGTGTTTTGATTGTCGGAGTTGATGGACATACCGGTGCGATTATTGGCACGGAGCTTCATATTGATTGGCTCCGCTCTCGCATATGTCATGCTGTTGATGTTGCCCCGGATATTGTTCAGGAAACGGTAGAAGGGCAGCGACTTCTCGTGATCTATGTTGCTGAAGCTCCTGAACCGGTTCAAGATACGCTCGATCGGCTGAGATGGAGGGTCGGTGATCGCTGTGAACCTGTTGATCGTTCAGAATGGTGGCAGCATCTGCGTCAGCAGCGCAACTATGATGTCATGGCTCAAGTGACGGATCTTGACGTTAAGTATGTGCGGTCGCAGGCTACTCATTTCGTGAGGGAGAGTCGGAAAGATCTCGATGTTCTGACGGATAGAGAACTCCTCATTCAGCTTGGTGCAGTGAGCTCTCAAGAATTTCTAACGCGGGCGGGGCAGTTGCTTTTTGTGTCTGCTGGAAAAACGCTTATTGACTTGTCTATTTTCGATGTTCCTGGAGGTCAAATACTGAAGAGAATTAGTGGCAGTCCTGAAATGTCTTTACTGGAACAACTTGATCAAATTGAGAGAGCTTTGACAATCGAAGATAAGGATGCCACAGTTTCGGTTGGCCTTGCCGATCGCATGATTCCACAGATACCTTTCAGTGCCGTTCGAGAGTCTTTACTCAATGGTGTGATTCATCGCGACTGGAATCGTAGCGAACCGACAGAAGTGCGTTGGTTTGACGTGGATTCGATGCTTGTTGCTCGCAGTCCTGGAGGTTTCCCGGGCGCTATCACTTCAAAGAATGTATTGAGTAATAGGTCGGCTCGGTATCCAGCATTGGCAGACCTCTTTCGCGCAATTGGGCTAGTTGATAAACAGGGGGTAGGCGTTGATCGTATGTATCAGGCGATGATCGCGCTTGGGCACCGCCCTCCTGTAATAAAGGTCCGTTCGTAGAAACGACGCTTGTGGGCGGAGCCCCAGTTATACCTGTTCTTGAACTGATGGATAGTATTGTTCCACTTCCGCGCCAGCACGACTACAGGGTATCGATCATTCTCTATCTACTTTTCAATAAGTCCTTTGTTACTCTGAGGGATGTTGCGGAAGGCTTACAGAGCGATGATGACTCTGCGCGCCTTGCCATAGATGTTGCCCAGCAGTCAACTGTCGGGAGTGAGCCCCTTATTGTAGCTCTTGGAGATGCGTGGATTCTCAATGATCCCGTTCGGGAGATTTTGTCTCAAGAAAAGTGGACACCCTCTCGAGTTGCGGCATATCTAACGACTAACCGTAATGCGGTGGCGAATATAGCGATACAATGGCTAGCCGAGTTTCCTCAGATATCTACCGGAGAATTGATGCGTTTGTGTGGTGTATCTCGAGGCATTGCACAAAGAGCACTTCAAACTTTGCAAGCTCGTGGCGATATTATGGCTGTGGGAAGCGGAAGGTCGGCAGCGTATAGGCTATGTGATGCTCGATAAGAGCAATCGATGAGACATACTGAAATTACGAGATTCGGCGCGCCACAATTTCACAATTGTGGAGTTGTCAGTGAGCGTATCCGCATTTGTGCGTGTTAGTGCTTGTTGCGCGTGGCTATGTACAGGGCGAGGATGACGAGGACGATGATAAGCACAAGAGCCACAATAAGCCTCGTCATCGCAGCATAAGCGTGAGTGTTCGCCATGCCGAAGATCCTGTAGAGCGCGAAGGCCACGGCTGCAAAGACGGCTACGAACATGATCACATGCAATTGCCGTTGCGCTGCGGATTGAGCGCTCCGTTGCGGATCACTACCGCGTTTCGTTGGTGGAACCTGCCGTGCTCGGCTATGCGACGGCTTCTTTCTTCTCGATTTTCTGTTGCTCATCATTCACCCCAGAGAATTGCGCGTTGATACGTACTGATGATGTTGAGCTTAGTGTGCTTACTCCGCGAGCGGTGACGATGTGTATTCTCCTGCGCTTCCTGCTTCGCCTAAGCTGTGTTGCTGGTCGCGCACGGAGAGTTAACGAAACACCGTCCTGCTAAGCTGGATAAGCTGAACGTTCCAGAGGCAGGAAAGGGATGGGATGCCGGAGCAACTGAATCTGACAGATCCTGCGTTTCGCGGTGCCGCTATGGGCGATGCCGAAGCGACGATGAGGGGCACTGGCGAGGCTGGCTCCGCTGGAGCACCGCCGTCGTCAGTCCGATGGGATCCCGCTGCGTTCGGCAAAGTTTTCTCCTATTCCAGCATTGATGATTTCGTGCGGACTCCTCACCTGCGTGACGGTGTGCATCGTATTCCTATCCCTGGCTCCCCACCGCTGGATATCTTCCTGCGTGGCGTCAGTGGCTCGGTTGGGGCGTTGTATCGGCTCACGTCGCGCTTGAGCCGCAAACTGTTGGGCAGGCAGAGTCGTCTGCTGTGTTCCTTTACTGCCGCTCAGAAGCGAGCTGACACGGTTGGCCCATATTTTTCCGGCCTCCACATCCAGTGGAACCGCTACGTTCCCGTCGTCTCGGTGTCCGATCCGCTTCTGATCCATGACGGCAATGTTGCGCTCGGATGGTACACAGGGTTACCTGGAACTCATACGCAGAACATCATTGCGCGCGCTCTTGCACACATCGCCTCGGTGGCTCACAGGCCGCTTCTTTTGACGGGTGGCTCCGGAGGAGGTTTTGCCGCGATCGTGTTCGCTGCAATGCTTGACGATGCGGCGCGTACGGGGTCGCGTATTGCGGCGCAGTCTCTCGCCTTCGTCTGGAATCCCCAGGTGAGTATCAGCGATTATTCGGCTTCTCAGCCCTATATTGACGCGATGTTTCCTCGTCAGCGGGGAGTGAAGGGCGCTGCTGCTGCCAAGCTTCTCAGTCAGGCGGGCGTGATCCACGATTTGCGCACGATTCCGGTTCCGAAGCGGCTTTTGTATATCCAAAACAAGTCCGACACTCAGCACGTCCAGAAGCACGCGATGCCGTACGTTACGGCTCAGGGTTTTCGACGGGTTGCAGATGGCCTGTATCGGCGTTCCCGCACTCAGGTTCTTGTTGTAGGCGACTACGGCGATGGACATATTCCCCCGCCGCGCTTTGCTTTGATGAGCTTGATTTCAAAGCTCAAGCATGGCAGGAGGGTCTCGCGTCGCGTGATCGAGAGTTTGAGGATGCATGCGTCATAAGGCCGTGCACGTCAAGAAATCTCCGTGTGCTCGCGAACGGGAGTTGACTGCTGGTATTTCCGTGGTTATCGCGGCATATCACGCAGTGCGCGAACTGCCGGTGCTCCTCGATTGCTGTGCGGCGCAGACTCTTGCGCCGGCACTGTTCGAAATCATCGTTGTGTGCAATGGCGATGACGATGGCAGCTCTGCTGTGGTGGAACACTTTGCCCAGGCTCACCCACAGGTGAATGTGGTGGTTCACCAGATGGAGATTGCGAACGCTGGAGCTGCGAGAAACGCCGGTATTCGCCTTGCGTCGCGCCAATTCCTGACGTTTGTGGATGCTGACGATAAGATCGGGCCGCGCTATCTTGAGGCACAATGGTCGGCAGCCGGGCAGACGACGTCATCGGAGCGAGCTGCACCGTCAGTTGTGGTACTCAGCCCGCTTGTGAGTGTGTCCGCGGATGGACGCGCGATAGCCAACGATCCTCTGAGTAAAAAATATGCGGCTGTGGATCCAGGCCAACACAAGGTTGCGGACTATCCCTGGGTGCTGAGTTTCACCGCATGCAAGCTTCTTCCAACAAAGATTGCGCGCTCGATGCGATTCCCGGAGGACTTGCGCAGCGGTGAAGACGTGGTTTTCTGGGCGCAGCTGTTGAGATTCCCGAACCTGAGGCTGATCCTTGCCTCGAAGCCGCGTGAGGTCGAGCATGTGCGTGAGGCCGAGCGAGTGAATCCACGAGTAAATCCAGAGTGGGAAGACGCAGCCTACGTTCGCGTCGTCCGCCCGGATTCGGTCTCGCGCCAAGGAGAGTCCTTTGATTTCAACGTGGTTCAGCGGCTTGCATGCATTGATCAGCTGCGCACGATTCGTGTGCCGGTCAGGGCGCGGAAAGCTCTGCGTACGCGGATTGCAGCTCAGCTCGATTTCGTCGTCAAATATCTGGGCGCTCATCGCAACGAGGCTCCAGCGATCCAGGCCGAAGTGCTTCGTCACCCGGACGGACGGGCGCTGTGGCGTCATATCGTCAAGCGCAGGCAAAAGCGCGATCGGTAACGCTGCGCGCGCCTTCGCTTGGCACGTAACGTCTCGGCTTGCCGGCGGTGAGCTACTGTGGTGCGGCTTATTGCGGGTTACTGGTGTTCAGGACGCGGGCGAGGATGATGCGCAAACTCCCTGAATAGGTGTGCTGGGCGGCCACTGCCATGCCCTGAGCGGCAATACGCTGCGCGTGATCGGGCGTAAGGTGCGTGAGCGCCTGCGGGTCACGATCCAGAAAAATCACGCCGTCGCGGAAATCCCGCTCGACCCCTAGCGAGTAGTTGGAGAGCACCACAGCGCCAGATGCGGCAATTTCGAACGCCCGGCGAGCATACATGGTGGGCGAATCTGTGACGGTGTTGATCGTCAGTCCGCACAGGGACGTGCGGTAGAGCTCTGCCAATTCCTCCTGGCTCACAGCAGGATGCACAAACGGCTCATATTTTTTCGGAAACCGATGGTTCGGGTGCCGATCGGCTGAGTGACGGTCATAGATTGCAAGTTCGTAGGGGCTCGCGATAATCGAGTCGAAGATCTTCTCCATCGCAGCATTGCGTTCCGGAAGATCGTTATACCAGGAGCCGGCGAAGATCACGCGGGCTTCGCGGTGCTCCTGGCCTGAAGGGTGAACATACAGGCGCGGCTGCACGGCAAACTGGAGAGTATGGACGTCCTCGATGCCCGCTCGTGCGTAACGCGGGATACACGCTGAGTCGGTGGTGAACACGAAATCGAACAGCCGGGCGGTGTCTACGAAATTCCGCGTGGCATCGTCAAAATGCGTGGGATCCTCCTTGTTCCAGAAGACGGTGGGAATACCGTGCTGCTGGCAGTAGTCGAGGATACTGAGGAGCTCCGTTCGGTTCTCTTTCGGGTTCCCGCGGCGTGTGTAGATTTTTCCGCGCCACGGGTGTGACGAGGGATCCGGACCGTCCCACGCCGACTCGCAGAGGAAGATATCCGGTGTGAAGGCGTCCAGCTGAGTTCGCCAGCTGTGAGGCATCACGTTGAGGAGTGAGCACTCTGGGTCGAACCCGAGAGCCGAGTACTGATCCAAGATCGCAGCAACACGTGCCTGGTGGGGATCCCTCGCAAGGAGTGCGGCTCTCTTCGCAGGCAAAGGTTGAACTGATCGCGCCTGTGTTGCAACACGTTGACGGAGTTCAGCTGCCTGATCGTCATCTGAAGTTCGTGCCCACAGCATGTGCTCAATTGCCTCAAAAATATTGCTACAGGCGTTGCGGGGGATCGTGCTGCGAAGGTCGTTTCTTCTTGTCGCAAACGCACTCTCTGCGAGCTCGGCTGTGTGCGTCTGTGCGTCCGATTGTGGCGCGTCGAGTTGCGGCGTGCTGCCGGTGCTCGGCAGGCTGCTCGTATTTCCTTCCGCGGTTCGTACCGCACGGCTGACCCAATCCTGGACGCTGTGTGCGTCCGCAAGAAGTGGTCCGAACCCGTCGCGTTCGTAATCGAACCAGCCGCGGCGCATCGTGTGTGCCCCGCCGAAAAACTCGGCAGCGTCGAACTGAAAGTATGCTACGGAGCATCCTGCGATGGCGGCGTCGAACGCAGTGGACGAATAGTCAGTGAGAAAAAGGTCGGCTGTGGCGAGCAGCTGCTGCACGTCCGTTGTGCGAATATTGTGAACGTGAAGTAACTCGTTGTGTGCAAACTCGTCGAAATACGGCGTCATATTGGGGTGAGCAACGAAGTCGATCCGTAATTCTCCCGCCTGGACAAGCTGACGGAGCGTGGCACTGCGCAGGAGGGCGTCCCACTGGCGGAAGTACTGAGAGTCGCGGAAGATGCGGCGGCGTGCCTGGGAGGACTTTTTCTTCCGCAGCTCGGCACGGAGCTTATGCCGCCATGTCGGCATCACCAGTAACCGCACGTGAGGGGAAGACTGCTTCGGTGAATCGTGAAGCCTGTGACGTGCGTGAGGATCGTGGCCTCCGTGGGGTGTGTGAGAATCAGAAAGCGCCAGCAGTCGGTCAAAACGAGCAAAACCGGTGCGGGTAACCTCGCCGTTCTTGAATCGGTAGGGAGAGTCGTCGTCAGTGAAATAGGTCTGTTCCTGCGGGAGGACGGTGCAGAGAAGATCGACGCGGTGCTTGTTGATAACCTGCGAAATATCATCCTTCGTAATGCCGTGCTGCAAGAACACAAAAGGTGG
Source organism: Actinomycetaceae bacterium (assembly GCA_028724265.1). Classification (GTDB taxonomy): domain Bacteria; phylum Actinomycetota; class Actinomycetes; order Actinomycetales; family Actinomycetaceae; genus JAQYDG01. The sequence goes on along the minus strand of JAQYDG010000008.1, from coordinate 20,497 downwards.
AGTATCGGCTTGTGGGGTGGCCAAGCGCAGCACGCGCATATCGTCACTCGTGAAGTCGCTGCCTATATGAACCTGGCTTGCACGGAACAGGCACGCGAAGGTGAACGGGTTGCGCGGGGTGAAGCGCACGCCGGCCTTTTTCAGCCGTCGGTAGTCTGGTGAATCGCGCCGGAGCAGGAAGTATGCAGGGATCTCCGGGTGAGTATGCTGAAGCCAGCGATAGAAATGTTCGCCGTTGTCGTTGGCTCCAGACTCGCGATCCATGATGATCCACGCGCCGCGATATTTGTTCATCAACATGGTGCCGAGGCGGGAATTGAGGTGTTTCGTACTGATCCGGAGTAGCTTTCGGCGCACGCGTGTTGGAAGATTCTTGGTGAGGTTGTGCAGTTTTCGATACGCCACAACGGTGAAGTCCGCCGTCTTCGTGCGTTGGGTGATCGTTCTCCTCAGCCAACGATTCAGACTCTTGCGCGCAGCGGGATCGACTCGGGACGTCGGCAGTGTCAGCAAAGAAAGGCTCTGTGTGCCGGGAGCATCCGACGATGCATGGAGTGACGCCGTTGTGTGTTGTGCGGAGGACGACTCCAGCGCAGCGGCAGCATCTGGTGAGGAACTGCTTGCCTGCGAGAGTGAAAAGTCCAGCGCCGGAACACGGTGGTCAGCATAGTGTAAATCATGGAGGGCAAATGGTTCGTTATCGGGAACAAGAGCCTCGTAGGCAAAAATCGTGCCAAACAACCACTGGGCGTGAATCGTCACGTCGGACGTGGCACGATTCGGTCTTTCCAACTGCCGCGCCGCGATACTAGCTTCGACCTGAGTCTCGATCGCATGCCGGGGGTTCGATCTTGCATACAGAGCCAGGTGGCCATCGGAATTTATCAGCGCGAAGGCTGGCAATTGTTGAGCATAGAAACGAGCGATCAGTGTGGCGCGCATCTGCACGGGGAGTGGCCGGATCGAAAATGTGCGCACGGCGTCAACTGAAATGAGCGCAAAGATGCGTTCCAGAAGGCTGAGGAACCGTTGACGAAGGTCGGGATGATTGCTGATCCACGCGCTTGCTCCATCGTTTTTTGCGCCGTCCTCGAAATACCAGGAGAGGTCATACAAAATCGTGTTCTCCAGCCACCGAGGTACGCTACCTTTGCTTTGAACCCTGTTTTCAGTGCTCAGTGTGGCGGCTGCAGTGGTAGACGAAGTGCCGTTTGCTGCTGCTCTCAGCGCGGCAAGATAACCGTATTCAAGCTGATCCGTGTATTTTTCTGGGCGAGCCCATCCACCTGTGACGAGTGACGCTTCCGGCTGACCTTTGCGATAGTAGTACCGCGCGGACGCCGCCAAAGCAACCACAGGATCGTTGCAGGAAAGCAAGTATCGGCTCACGAGGTGTGCATCTTCAAATGTCGGCTTGACGCGCGGATCGAACGTAAGTCCGGCGGCGCGTAAAACGTCTGTGCGCATAAATGACGAGGCTCTAAGTTCGATCGCAGTGGGGTCATCAGCCAGGCGCACCACACGATTCCCTTTGGCGAATCGGTAGTCGAGCGGGTGGCTGAGCTTGAAAATCCCAGTGGAATGATCGACGATCATGACGCGCGTACTGATCAGGTCAATCTGCTGGAGCTCATCCGCGTTGATGAAGCGCGCAACCTCTGCAAAATAATGTGGATCAATCACATCGTCGGAGTCGATACTTGTGATCCACGTGCCACGCGCGCGCGAATAGCCAAGATTGCGGGCCCCAGCAACACCGCGATTTGCCGACAGTTTGTAGAGGTGCACCCACGGTTTGTCGAGTGCCCACTGCGCAACGAGATGTGGCGAAGCGTCTGTCGAGGCGTCATCGACGAAAATGTACTCGACGGAGTGTCGGCTGATCGTTTGGGCGTCAATGCTTGTCAAAAGCGCTGGCAGGTACTGCTCGGCGTTATGAACGGCGATGACGGCCGTGAATAGCGGTGGATCCAGTGGCTGGTCGGCTTCTGTTGAAGTTGGAGTCTGAATCGAGGGTGAAGCCGCTGCCGCAGGCGAAGCTGAAACAACAGGTGAAGATGTTGCTGGTGTGTTGGGGTCTGCTCCGCGATAATTCCTCCGGGACAGGGGATGTCCACTAGGCAAGCTGCTCATACACTTTAGCGTAGCGCGCAGCGTTGATCTCCCAGGTGTGTGCATGCGCAAAACCAAGGGCGGCTTCACGCATTTTGTTAGGATCGGTCTTTGCCGTGGTGATGGCCTGCATAATGCCGTGTGCGAGTGCATCGGCATCTGCTGGCGTGACGACGAAACCGGCTGGGGCGTCAGGCGTCACTTCAGCCAGCGCAGGAACGTCAGAAGCGACCATGGGAACACCGAACGCTGCGGCTTGCAGACCCTTCATCGGCGTCACAGCGCGCGTGACAGGCGAATCGATGCGGGGAATGACGAAGCAATCCAACGCTTGATACCATACTGCCGCGCGGCCGGCTGGTACTTTTCCCGCAAAGACAACGTGATCCGCCAACGGTGAGCCCGAGTGGGCGACGATGCGTTTGAGGCGCGGCAGGTCAGTACCATCACCAACCAGCACAAAAAACCAATTGTGGGAAGTTGAGTGAGGGGCACGGTCATGCGGGTGCGGATCGTCGTATTCTGCGTGTTCTGCTCTGTCTTTTTCTCGGTGAAGGTCTTCGTCTAAAAGGATGCGTAGCGCCTGGAGGGCGGTATCAAAACCTTCGTACTCCACAACAGAGGAAACGGATCCGATAATTGTGGCATCCAGAGGTAAATTGAGTTCAGCACGCGCCTGCCGTGTGGTGAGAGTTCTGCCGATATCGCCACTCCACATCGCGTTCGGAACAACTGAGATTTTCTCGGCGCTAACCCCGCGTGCAGCAAAATTGCGTTTTTGCACTTCCGAGAGCGCAATCACTGCATCGGCGGCCTCAATCATGCGTTGTTCTTGGGCGTGCAAGGTACGAAAATGCCAGGATATGGAAGCATCGTCACGAAACTGTTCGGGTACTTTGGATAGCCACGTTTTCTCCTGTTCGCCACGAACTTCGTAAACCCAAGGAATGCCGAGGGCTTGTGCCACTGCCTTGGCGACGAGACCATTACGGTAAGGCGTTGTGGTGTGGATAAGGTCTGGTGTCCACCCTTCAGTGCGCGTCAGAGAATCAACAAGATCGAGCAACAGCCGTGCTTGTTCGGCAAGCCGCTCGGGCAGAGTATGCGGCCAGTGAGACGAGATGAGGCGATAGTAGGGGACGCCGTCAATAGTCTGTGTGCGTTCGGTCAAGATTCTGCCGACGGTCAGCGGATAGCCGTATCGCGTTGCGGCGCGGGCGTCGATGCCAGCTGCACGTTGCGCGCGCAACACCGCATGGGAGCGCAGGGAATATCCCGATTGGGTGGCGGGCAGCGAATTGGTGAGGATATGTAGCACGCGCAGCGGTTGCTCGCCTTCCGTGTTTCTCACGCCCTGACTGTTGCCTCGATCGTTTTCTTTACTCAGCCTGTCTTGACCGCGGCCGAATTCACGGTCGCGTTTGGGTCTAGGGTTGAGTCCGCATTCGGGTTTGGGTGTGACCCTGAGCGAATATCCTGGCACCTGAGTAATGGCGACACTCCCAATCCGTCGGCGCAAACGCGGTGGTGCCGCCTCAATAGCTTCGGGAATTCTCCCGATTTGACGAAGCCAGCGCGCATGGGCAGCGGGAAACGACAATCCCGGATCGTACCCGGCTGCCGCGAGCATATTAGCCTCGAACGAATTGTGCGGATCTGAGCCGATATCGTCAGCAATGGCGGGAAGATCCCGTGCGACGAAATCGTGAGCGATCTGGATAAATCTGTGTTGTGACGGCGGAATGAGGGTGGTGAGCCTCTGCTGGATACGCGTGGGTACGCGGCGCGAAAGCTGTATGGCGAAAAGACCGGGATCGTCTGCAATCATATGTGCTACTGCTGAGAAGCCTCCGATCGCTTGCTGCGCCACATACTTGAGATCCACGATTGTCCGTTCTGTCGCTGGTACGTCACCGTATCTGAGCGTACATCGTCATCTTGTGACGTGAAGGCGTGCGCCATGTGCAGCATCCTTGCCGGAGTGTGGGTCATGGACAGAAACGGTGCCAGCGTATAGAGCGGGGAGTGCGTCCGTCGTGCAATCGGCTTGGAATCTGGTGGCTGACGCGCAAGAATCATGGTGTAGCGCAAAAATCGGAGTGCAACGGACGGAACTTGTTGGCGGGTGCTGCTGAGTCAAGGAGATCTTTTCGCGTGAAAGCTAAAAAGAAGCGAAACCTCATCATTCTAGGTGTCATTATCGGTATCTTCATTGTCGTTGGCGTGTGGGATTACGAGGCACATGGTTATGGTTCAGTGGTCACGAACTATCAGCAAGCATACGGACAGCAAACAGGTGAAGTGAATGCGCTCGATGCTGCGAAAACACAGGCAGCTTCAGTGCTCAGCGACTGCACAACACAAGTCGAGGATCAAAGCCTATGTGACGATTTACAAAACGCGTTCGATAATGCATCACAGGTGAAGGCTCTCCCACAACTGAAAGAAAAATCGTCGCGTCGTGCCTATCAAGATGGTCGCACTGCTTTGCTAGCGAATACCGCTAAAATTTCCGCTGCACGCCAACGTCTTGTCCAGGCGATGGCAAAAGTTCTGGACGCCCAGGCTGCAAAAGCGAAGGGACAGCTGGCATCGGAGCAGGATTCTTTACGTACGCTCGTCGGTCAGGGAGAGTCGCTCCTGAGCGATACGCAAGCGTCGTTGGGCGGTGAGTCGGTATGGAAGGATGCTTCAGACGAGATTCGTACAGCGAAAGAGGCTTTGTCCTCAACAGTTTCCGCAGACGATACACTGGCGATTCGTCAAGTTCTGGACACATTAACTCAGGTTCATAAGGATCTTCAGGCGAAGGTGGACGCACTCACCAAGGCGCATCAAAATGCGGGTGGGACGAACCGTCAATCATCTCCGGCGCAGCAGCAGGCGGATCAGTCTGCAGAACAAGGTGCAGGCACTGGCAACCAGTCCACCAGGCCGAATACCCGATCCAACAGGTCGGGAACATCGACGAATGGGGCGAGGGGCGGATCCCGTAGCTCATCAGGATCCACCCGAACAGGAGATTCGTCCACAAGTACGAACTCGCCCTCTCCGGATCCAACCGGTGGCTCGCCGGATTCGCCTTCTTCAGATGAAGGTGAGTCAGGTCAGCCGAATAGCGGCGAGGAAAGCTCTCGCACCAATTAGATCCATAAGGGCACGTCTGGCTAGCGCACAAACATGTATCACACATCGGCGCATGTGAACTGTGCGATAATGAGCAAAGACAGGGTACATCAACGATCGCATAGTAGGTACGTGATATGGCTGAGCTGGATCCGAAGTTATGGGAAGAGGCGATGGGATCCACAGACGTGGAGCGCCTTCAACAGTTAGCGACTGAGCAGTGGCTGCGGCCGGCTATCGCGGCCAATCCTGCGGCATATCAAGCCCTGCTCGATTGGATGGCTGATCTGCACGAGTCCGAGGTTGATAACGCTCTGCGGTACCGCGCGTACGCCTACCGTGGCCGAGCTGATGTTGCGATGCCAACCGCAGATTTTGGCCAGACGTCGTACCAAGATACCGAGGCGTCGGCAACAGGCTCAGTTGCAACGCAAGCTGTTTCCCCGCAGGATTCTCAAACTTCAACATCCCTGAGTCCAGTGCAGGAGCCTGAAGCGGAGACTGTACAAGAGCCAGAGACGGCAACCGTCCAACCTGACGCGGAGACCGTACAAGAGCCTGACGTGACGAGGATTGATTCTGAGGTGACGACGGTTGAGCCTGAGGGTGCATCCGAGGGTACAACGGTTGATTCTGAGCACACACCCGAGGGCGTATCCGAGTCTGAGTCAACGGTTGTTGAGCCCGAGCCCGCAACGCTTGAACCTGACGAGACAACGCTTGAACCGGCGTCCGCGGCTGAAGCGATTCAATCCGATCAATCCGACGACGACTTGGCCGACTTGGCGGCCGGTGAGCCGACGCGGATTCAGCCCGCGTACGCAGAAGATCCGGCACCCGCAGAAGATTCGGCGCCCACGGTTGCGTTGTCCGCGATCGCTGATGACGTTGCTGGTGCTCAGCAGCTTGACGCTCAGCAGCCTAGCGTCCCGATCCAGCAACCGGATGTGCAGATTCAGCCTGATGCGCAGGTTCCGCAGGGCTACACACAACAGCTTTATACCCAGCAAACTTATGACCAACAGCCTTATGCTCAGCAAACCGCCGCGCAACAGCAACAGCCCTATGCTCAACCGTACGGCAGTCAACAGTATGGCTACGGCGAGCAACCTTATGCGCAGCAACCGTATGTACAGCAGTCTGGTTATGTTCAGCAGTCCGGCTATGTTCCTCAGTTTGCAGGTGGTGATCCACGTGCGGGCGCGTTCTATGCAGCTCAGGATCCTGAGCCCGCCGAGCACGAAAAGCACAGCGGTGCCAGGGGAGTGCTCTGGGCACTGCTCGCCTTGATTCTTGTCGCTGTTCTTGTGTGTGCTGCCGTGTTCTTCCTCCGTGGGCGGGGGTCGGCGAAGGATGTGGCAGACAACGCGCCGAGTGTTTCGGCCAGCGCCAGTGCCTCGGCGAGTGAGTCTCCAAGCGCCACGCCGTCGGATTCGCCATCGACCGACACTCCCACTCAATCGCCGACACCGAGCTCAACAGAGAGCTATACAGTCAACTATGCGGCGCCCTCAGGTGCTCAGACGCTGACTGAGTTTCGCACCACGACCGGCAACACGACGTGTTTCGTCAATGGTGACACATTAGAGTGCGATCTTCAGGCGCTCGATCCGGACGTGACGAGCGCCCAGTGTGCAGCGAACGAATCTGTGCGCGGCATTATTGCTGATGGCCGCTTGAGCGTTGAATGTATGCCTCAAAGTTCCTACGCCACACGTGGAGCAGAACTTGCCTACGCATCAGAACAGAGTGCGGATATGGGGCGTTTTGCCTGCCAGGCGAAGGTGAACGGCACTTACTGCTGGGATAAGGAAAATGGGGTAGGCATGAGGGTGACGCGGACAATCGGCGTCACCACCTATGTGCCTGTGCGCACCAACTAGCCTCACAGTTGTCCTTTTGCGGTGGAAGGGATGAGTGCTCCAGATGATGCGCACTCGACGTGGACGACGGGTGAACTATCCCGTGCTGGCCGGTATATGCACGGTACTTGCTCTTATTGTGGGTTTCGGCTTGTGGCTTGTGGTTGATGCGCTTGCCGATTCTGGACGGCCATCTGGCGAGGCGGTGAGTTCGTCGGCAAATCCTGTTTCGCCAGCAGCGGGCTCGTCAACGTCCCATAGCGCTGAAGGCGCCGATGCCCAAGCCCGTGCTCGTGCGAATCCGAGCGAGCCTGCGGACTCTTCGTCACAACCGGCGAGTCCTCTCGCGGGCTTGACCATCGTGCTCGATCCTGGGCATAATGGCGGGAATGGTGCTGCCGGTTCGAAGATCTCGAAGCCAGTGCCTGACGGCCGCGGGGGTCACAAAGCCTGTAATACCACGGGTACGGCGACGGACGCCGGATATACAGAGTCTGAATTCAACTTCAACGTAGCGAGCGAGCTGAAAGATACATTGGAGGCGATGGGCGCCTCAGTACGCATGACGAGAACGACCAACACTGGCGTAGGTCCTTGTGTTGACGAGCGTGGCAGGTTTGGCGCAGAGGCTCATGCGGATCTGATGGTGTCGATCCATGGGAACGGATCCACAGATGTGCGCCGTCATGGATTCTTTGCGATCGTTGTCCGCGATGCTCTGAATGCGGATCAGGGCTTGCCCTCCGTCACCGCCGCGCAAACGATCAATCATGCGTTGAATGCTGCTGGTTTTTCCGCGCAAGGGACTGGACTGGTGTATCGCAACGATTTGGCAACACTGAATTTCTCGACGGTACCGACCGTAATGTATGAACTCGGCGAAATGCGTAACGCTGGCGATGCTGAGATGATGACCAGCCACGAAGGGCAGTCGCGCTATGCGCAGGCGTTGGCTACCGGTATCCGAGACTGGGCTGCAACGCGATGACGAAGCAGCCCAGTAAACGAGCAGTGAAAGCCCGGTGACAGCCAAGAACCCGCTGAACAATGAAATCCCAGCGACAGCCAAGAACCTGCTGAACGGAAGGCTCAGTGAGACCGGTGAACGGTGAAAGCCCGCTAAGAGCTCGGCAAAGAGTTACTTGCCAGTGCCCATACCAGTGCTCGTCGTTACTCGATGGCCTCGCCTTTCATCTCGGGTAGCGCGAAGGCTGCCGCAGCAGCGATGGCGAACGAGACCGAGAAAATAGCAAATGTGAGAACTGTTCCACCCCAGGTGAGGAACACGGGAGTGAGCAGCGGAGTAATAATCGAGGCGATGCGGCCAAACCCAGCTGCGGCGCCAGTGCCGGTGCCTCGCACGGACGTGGGATACAGCTCGGGACCGATCGCATACAGGGCGCCCCAGGCTCCCAAGTTGAAGAAACTCAAGAACAAGCCAGCAGTAATGATGGCTGCCGGTGCATTTGCCAAGCCGTAAATCAGTGCGGACGCAGCAGAACCGATCAGGAACACCGCCAGGGTGGATCTGCGACCCCACTTTTCAATCAGCCATGCCGCAGCTGCATACCCAGGAACCTGTGCAAGCGTCATAATCAGGGTGTATCCAAAGCTTGTGCCGAGGGTGAAGCCTTTTGCGGTCAAGAGCGACGGGATCCATGTGAACGCACCGTAGTAGGCGAAGTTGATCATGAACCAGATCGTCCAGAGCGCCACAGTACGCCGACGCACGGGCTCGCTCCAGATCGTCATATGGGGTAGCGATGCATCAACGAGGTTCTTTTCCGGATCGTCGGCAGGAATCTCAATTTCTTCTTCAGAAATTGCCGGTGCGGTATATGTATATTCCGCGCCAGCTGAAGCCTCGTAATCTCGCACGATTGCCTCGGCCTCCTCATGCCGTTCCTTCGATTCGAGGAACCGCACAGACTCCGGCGTGTGGATTCGCACGATGATTGCGTACAGCGCGGGTACAGCGCCAATAGCGAGACCCCAACGCCACCCGTTTGACGATCCCGCGATCACGAAGTATCCGATGAGTGCGGAGAGGATCCATCCGAGTGCCCAGAAAGACTCTAGCCACACGATAATTCGCCCTCGAATTTTCTTGGGTGCAAATTCGGTGACGAGGGTTGAAGCTACAGGTAGTTCAGAACCTAGGCCTAGCCCCACGATCAAGCGAAAAACGAGTAGCACGGCGACGGATCCTGCCAGTGCAGATGCTCCCGTCGCAATGCCATAGATGAGGAGGGTCAGTGCAAAGACGGTACGGCGACCAATCCGGTCGGCAAGTAGACCGCCGACTGTTGCGCCCACAGCCATGCCAACAAAGCCGAGTGAAATTATCCAGGATTTTTGCGTGTTGTTGAGCGCCCACTGATTGCCCAGCGCCGCAACAACGAAGGAGATGAGGCCAACGTCCATGGCGTCAAGAGCCCACCCAATGCCTGACGTGCCGAGAAGCTTACCCAGTTTGGAGGTGAACGGAAGGCGTTCCAAACGCTGTGCTCGCGTCAGTCGCCCGGTGGACGATAGGTTGGTGTGCGCATGAGTGTCGGTGTGGACTGTGTCGGTGTGAGCCGATGTGCCCGAAGGTGAGCGATGCGATGGTGAATGAGATGACGATAGATGTGTTCCTGCAGCAGGCTGTGGTGATCCTGCTGTGGCTGACGAAGATGCCATAACCACGTGCCTTTTCCTCTGTGAACACGGTTGAGCTCAGCGTCCTCTCCGCTGAGTTACGCCAATTGTTCCGACTTGGCTCCACATTGTAGTAACAGTTTTTCTATTCTCCACATCCGTCCATATTGTGTACCTCACTATGCCTCAACTGTGCATGCCCATCACGCCACACTATGCCTCGCTATGCTGCGCATCCTCACGTTGCTGTGCATCCTCACGTTGTGATGCGTTCTCACGTTGTGATGCGTGGGGCGTGCGAATGACGTGCGTGCCAAGGGCTTCGATACGCGCAGCGTCATCATCTGGAACGCCTGTATCCGTAATAATTGTGTCAAAGTCGGTTAGATCGAAGACCCGATATTTCGCAAATTTGCCATATTTTGAGCTGTCTGCGACCAGGACAAGTTCCGTGGCGGCCTTTTGGGCTGCTAATTTGGGATCTATTTTCGCTTCAGTCGGCGTCGTCATGCCATGACGTATATCCCATGAACTTGAAGAGATAAAAGCAATATCAAGTGTGAGCGCGCCAATGGTTTGTGCCGCCAACCGACCCATCGTTGACTGGTTGTCCTGTTCAACTCGCCCGCCAACAAAAATCAAATCTACTCCAGGAACGTGGAAAAATTCGTTGATCGTACCGAAGTCATTTGTGACGATGGTGAGCCCGCTGACTGATTCGATAAAGGGCCTCATCGCTTGGATAGTTGTGCCAGCATCCAAGTAGATGGTCATCGAATCCTTGACGAGCCGGCTCGCTTCTCGCGCGATACTGACTTTATCTCCCATCTCCGTGGTGGCTTTGATTTCACGCCGTGGTTCGGCTAGCAGTCTGTTGGCGATAGTGACACCGCCCTGAGTTATCCCAACACGTTCGGCATCAGCTAGCTGTGCAACGTCACGGCGCACAGTCATTTCGCTGACGTCGAGCAGCTCGGAAATCTGCTTGAAACTCATCACGTGTTCATGTGCAAGAGCGTTCATGATACGTTGTTGGCGTTGAGCTGGAATTAATCGCGATTTTACCGACACAGTGATGACCTTACACGTCAATATCCCAGAAGTGGTTCGAAGAACTGATGAGGTCTTGAATCTGGTTGTTATCGAGTAGACGGGCGTCATGATTGTACGTCAACAGTGCGATACGGCATGCCTCTTCGATTTCTATCAGGGTATCAAGAGCTTCAGCTGGAGTTGTGCCGCTGACTACCACTCCGTGGTTCGCCATCAGTGCAGCAGTGAAATGGAACGGTGACGTGAGCACGTCATCGCGCATAGCTGCATCTCCAGGCTGGTGATATGGCAGGAGAGGAACTTGCCCTGCCCTGAGGAACACATACGGAGTCATCGGGGGTATCGCGTGATTCTGTTGCCATGGCTTCATGCATGACCATGCAGCCGCGTAGGGAGAATGAACATGGATGACGCATTGTGCCGCGGGATTTTTCTCGTAGAATGCCCGGTGGAGAGCGTGTTCCTTTGAGGGATTACCGCTGCCTAATACTTCGCCGGTGGCAATGGACAGTGGCACGAATGATGTCTCGTCGAGTTTGCCTAGCTGGGAACCGGAGAGTGAAATCATGAAGCGGTCTTCGCTGCGAATGCTCACGTTGCCGCTTGTGCCACGCGAGAAGTGCATATCAACAAGAACGTGACTGATGTGTACGAGATCTTGAAGGTGATTCACGATAGTTCCTTCCATGCCGATGTGAACATATCAACTGTTCCGAAATTGCCGCTTTTCAGACAGATCGCGATGCTGTGTCCATGTGAGCTGGCAAAAGCCCAGCACACACCTGGGCTAATCATCGGGCCTATTTTCAGCAGCGAAATATTGAGAGCCTTCACAACTGCGCCGCTTGTTTCGCCGCCAGCGACAATCATTCCATCGATACCTTCGTCGACGACAAGGTGACTGCTTATGTTGGCGAGTGCATCCTCGATATCTTGTGATGCATCATGGTCAATGCTGTGATCGACGACGTCGCTTTGCGTGGTTGCTGACGTGATGACTGGGATGCTGGTCTTGCTGGCATTCGCTGCCCATGCAACGGTGTCCTCGATCAGTTCGGAGTAGCTGTGACGCACGTGATCTACATCCACGTGACGGATCGGATGCGAAGACATAGCATTGGCAATCTGCGCGAGCGTCATCTGGGAAACGCTGCCGGCAATCACGACTCGTCTGGTTGGAATGAACTCTGCATGTGACTCGCGTTCTTTCTGTGCTCGTGGCAGCTGGGAGCCGGGTGCCGGCTGTTGGGCTCCTAGCCCGAGGGCGAGCGAGGATGCACCTGAGACGAGGGGTTCTTCCTGAACGCTCTGCCCAATCGTGCGGATATCTTCGTCGCTGACGGCATCAACCACTGTGTAGCCTGCGCCGAAATTATTTAATGCTGCAGTGACTGAGTGAGAGCCTTCTTGAACTGTCTGCCAGTGGATTTCGTGAACCGGTGTGGTTGTCTGCGCACTGAGCAATTGTGAGACGCGGGACTGCGTCATTGGTGTCAGGGGATGATATCGCATTGACGAGTTCTCAAGAAGATCGCTCCCTACAAAAAGATGACCTTGGTAAACAGTTCTGTTATTCGCCGGAAATGACGGAACAACAACCGATCGATCTGTGTGGAGTTCTTTCCGCAGAGCATCGAGGACGGGGCCAATGTTGCCTTGCGGGGTGGAATCGAAAGTGGAACAGTATTTGAAATAGATGTGATCGCAGCCCCAATTTTGAAGACTGCGAAGTGCTGAAAGTGAATCCTGAACTGCCTGTGCGGCGGGAGTCGTTCTGCTTTTGAGTGCGATAACGATCGCATCAAGCATGTCGATATCCTCGTGGTGAACTAAATCTGGTTGGAGGATGACGGCTGTGCGGAATCCGGCAAGGCGAAAAGAAATGGCTACGTCTGTAGCGCCGGTGAAATCGTCTGCGATACAACCCCACATAGTGTGCAACCTTCCTTCGTACCGACGAATTGAGATGGTCAATGAAGACGTGTTTATTCTAGATGAAAAGTGTCAAATTGTGAAACAATTTGACAATCTGTGAAATTAAGAAAGAATATGAGAGTCGAACGAAGACGATTGACTAATCGGGGGTGCGATCCATGATGGAGAACACAGTGCATAAAAAGTTGGAACGCAGTGTCCGCGTTGTTATCACAGGTGCTGTGGGTGACTATGGCCGGACGATTGTTGCGCAGTTGAAGGGGCATCCGCTGATGACGCCGGCTGTGTTAGTGGATCCAAACGTTGGTGGACTCACTGAGATGTTGTCTGATCTCGGCTTAGAATCAGATGTATTTGCGCTGGCTGGTTCACGAGAGGATGCAGAGCGTCTTGTTCGTGAAGATCGGATTGCTCTTGTATATTCGGAGTCTTTAATTCCCTGGACGGCGACGGACGTTCTTGTGGAAGCGACAGGGAAAATATCTGTCGGTGTGATGTATGCGCGGAGTGCAATGCAAGCGCATAACCATGTTGTAATGGTGAGTAAAGAAGTTGATTCAGCTTGTGGTGCCGCTCTGAGCGAGGAAGCGGTGGCGCATGGTGTGAATTACGTGCTTGCCGATGGTGATCAGCCAGGAAATTTGATGCGGTTGACGGCTTGGATTGATGCTTTGGGGCTGGATATTGTGGCAGTAGGGAAGGCCGGTGAATTTGACCTTGTGTTCAATCCATCTACCCAGTCTCTGTACTACCGGGGAGCTGAGTATGCCGCGCCGGGCATGGCTGATCTGCTTGAGCTTCCAGAAAATCACACTGCTTCCCACGTGTATGCGCGTGCAGCGGTTGTGCCCGATCTGAAGAGAGCAGTTGCGGCGGACTATTGCGAAATGGCTGCTGTGGCGCAGCGGTTGGGGTACGGTGCAGATACCGAGACGATGCATTATCCCATTGCCCGCCCTGCAGAGCTTGCTGATATCTATGCACTTCGGAAAGACGGCGGCATTCTGGCTTCAAGCAGCGTTGTAGATGTGTTCACCCCGCTGCGGCTGCCTGGGGAAGCGAGTTTTGCGGGTGGTGTTTTTGCTATTGTGCGCACGGGAGATCCCGTAACGTGGAAGATTCTGGGCGATAAAGGGCACGTCGTCAGCCGTGATGGAAAATATGCCTGCATCTATTGGCCTTTTCATCTGATGGGTGTGGAGACACCGCTTGCCATTCTTCGTGCAGTTCAAGAACCACACACGCAGGCTTTTCGTCCATCTTTGATGATGGCCGCGCGGGCAAGCCGTGACCTAGAGGCTGGAATGAACTTTTCTGTTCAGGGGCACCACCACGAAATCGAGGGAACTTTTCCTGTGTTGACGGCGGTGGATGACTCGGCGTCAGTATGCCCGTATTACTTGTTGGATGGCGCACGGCTGCGGGTGAACGTCACCAAAGGACACATGATTCGCGTTGACGATGTGGAATATCCGGATTTGCGGGTTGAGAGCATGCACCGGTAACGCGGCGTTTATGTACGGATATGCCTGTACATATATGGACGGCGTGGCGCGCACTTATTTTCTTAGCGCTGTGAGTCGCATAGAACAGCGCTTTAAACCATATAAATATGTTATTTTTTGACACGACAAAGGAGTCAAGATGGCTAGATCGAGGGCGCAAGAAATTCAGGAGGAACTGCTTCCTCACGGCTACCGGCTATCAATTATTGATGCCCACCATCATTTTTGGGATTTAAAGAAACCTGGTCACTGGCCGTGGCTGCAGGAGGCATATGATCCGAATTTCTTCTTAGGTGATTACCATGCCATGATTCGAGAATTCATGCCAAAGCAGTATCGCGACGAGACTGCTGGATGGGATATTGCTGCGACGGTGCATTGCCAAGCTGAACGTGCGCGTGAGGATCAGGTTCTTGAAGATGAGTTCTGCGAGAAACTCAACGCAGAAACCGATGGGCGATTCCCTGCCGCTGCGATTGGTCACGTCGATTTCTTGCAGGACGATGTGGATCAGATCCTCGCTGAACACAAGAAGCACGAAATCGTCAAGGGCATTCGGTCGAAACCCAAGATTGCGAAGACGCCTGATGAACCATACGGTGGCAAGGGCACATTGGATGATCCCGACTGGGTTGCCGGACTCGGGAAACTTGAAGAACTGGATTTCGAGTACGACCTCAGAGTCCCGTACTACCACCTGTCGCAATTTGCAGAAATCCTTCACGATTATCCACGTTTACGCGTTACCGTGAATCACTGCGGACTTCCACTTGATCGCTCCGATGCCGGTTTGAAAATCTGGCGTTCTGGCATGAAGGATCTGGCCAGACTGGATAATGTTTCAGTGAAGATCTCTGAGCTCGGTGTCTATCCAAATAGGTGGTTAACAGAGTCAAATATTCAGGTGGTGCATGATACGTTCAGCATTTTCGGGCCTGAGCGGTCGATGTTTGCGACGAATATGCCTGTGGCCGTACTGACCGCATCGACATTTGACGATGTGATGGAAACAGTGTTGCGAGGACTTGGCGCATTGACGGCAGAGGAACTGGACCGCGTTTTCTATCTGAACGCCGCACAAACGTATGGAATCGACGTTGCTCGGCTGAAGCTAGCTCAATAACATGTACGGGAATTATCTGTATCAAAGGACACAACAATGGCGTCATTATCGCTTACTGCTGAAAATCGGCTGTTCAAAAAGTTGATGATCAAGATCTTGCCAGTTGCGATGTTAGGCTTTTTCTTTTCTTATCTTGATCGCGTCAATATTGGCTATGCACAGTCTGGAATGAGTATTGATTTAGGTTTCTCGGAGGCTGCCTATGGGCTTGGCGCTGGGCTGTTCTTCGTTGGCTATTTTATTTTCGAGATTCCGTCGAACCTTGCCTTGGTTCGTTTTGGTCCGAGGAAGTGGTTGGCTCGAATCATGGTTTCGTGGGGCATTATTTGTTCACTGATGTTCTTCGTCACGAACGAAACCGTATTTTATATTGTGCGTTTCTTGTTGGGCTCTGCAGAGGCTGGCTTCATTCCAGGGATTTTGTTTTACATGTCCCAATGGTTCCCTCCCAGCAGGCGTGGGCGTTCCATGAGCATCTTCTACTTGGCGCTCGCGCTCTCCGGCACGATAGGTGGGCCATTATCGGGCATCATCTTGAACGGAATGGACGGTGTACTCGGCCACGCGAGCTGGGAATGGTTATTCCCCGTTGAGGCTTTGCCAACTGTTATTCTCGGCATCTACATCTTTTTCTATCTGCGTGAGGACTACCACGATGTCCCTTGGCTCTCAGCGGAGGAAGTGCGGCACTTGGATAGCATGTTCGCGCGCGAAGCGTCTGAAACGGTCGACGCTCCTCTGCGCAAGGTTTTCTCGAATAAGCTGATTTGGCTGCTTGTCTTCATCTATTTTGCATACAACTTTGGGCTGTATGGAATTAGCTTCTGGCTCCCTACCCTCGTCAAAGACCTGGGTGTGTCAGGTGCTCTGGCTATCGGAATGGTGAGCGCTATACCAAATATTGCCGGCATGATCTTGATGCTGATTTTCGGCTATTGGTCGGACAAAATTGGTGTGCGTAAGCCATTTATCGTGGCGTCCTTTGTGATTGGCGCCCTGGGTTTCGTTATTTCGATTTCTGGGACATCGAGTCCCGTGTTGGGTCTTGCCGGTTTGAGCCTCGCCGATGCCGGTGCGCTGACGATTCCCTGCCTGTTTTGGAGCTTTCAGACGAATCTGCTCAGTGGCACCGCGCTCGCGGGTGGCATCGCTCTGATTAATGCGACAGGAAACCTTGCCGGATTTGTTGCGCCTTATGTGATCGGCGTCGTCCGCAATAATACTGGCGTCACGACTATTGCCCTGTATATATGCGCTGCTGTGATGCTGATTGGTGCTGTGTCAACGTGGATTGTGCGCGAAAAGGAGAAGCTGGTGTTGTGACAAGCGCGTGGTGATGTTGTGGCGAGACCGGATGAGACCGGCTGGGGAAAGGATGACAACAGTGGCAACGGCGGGACGTCTGGACGGTGAGAGCCACAGATGTAGCAGCCGAAAGTTGTGAACGGTGGCGAACCGTTCGTGGGTGTGCTGGCTGCCCGCGTCAGGCTACATGCGCAGGCCGCCCGCGTCACCTCACTGCATCACCTCTCTGCGTGGCTGCTCGCTCCTATTGTGGCGAGCCTACACCGGGCCTGCGCACACGACATGAGCCCATGACGACCCTGGTCGGAAGTGCCTACCAGATGCTCGGATCTGCTACGTGATTTCACTGGGCATTGCGTGCGGAAACTGGTAATTTTAAAGGTGGCCCGCGCGGAGCATCGTGCCCGCAGCGGTTGTAAACGGCTCGTTTGGAGGGCGATTTAATGACGAAGTACGTCTATTCATTTTCCGAAGGCAATATGAATATGAAGGACCTGCTCGGCGGTAAGGGTGCGAACCTCGCCGAAATGGCCGGCTTGAATCTTCCGGTTCCTCCGGGGTTCACGATCACGACCGATGCATGTCGCGCTTACTTCCGCGACGGCCATGTTCCAGAAGGTTTGAGCGAGGAAGTCACTGAGCATCTGAGCGAAGTCGAATCCACGATGGGGAAGAAGCTGGGCGATCCTAAGGATCCTCTGCTTGTCTCTGTGCGTTCTGGTGCGAAGTTCTCGATGCCTGGCATGATGGATACCGTCCTGAATGTTGGCCTCACCGACGAATCTGTGAAGGGCTTGGCCGAGGTTTCCGGCAACGATCGTTTCGCGTGGGATTCTTACCGTCGCCTGATCCAGATGTTTGGCAAGACGGTTCAGGATATCGATGGTGATCTGTTCGCCTCTGCGATTGACGATCTACAGAAGTCCAAGGGTTACAAGGGCGACTTGGATATGACGACGGACGACTTGAAGGAGCTCGTCAGCACTTTCAAGGACATCGTCAAGAAGGAAACAGGAGCTGACTTCCCGCAGGATCCGCGCGAGCAGATGAATATGGCTGTGGATGCGGTGTTCCGTTCCTGGAATTCGGAGCGCGCCAAGGTGTACCGCCGCCGTGAGCGTATCCCAGATGATCTTGGCACTGCTGTTAACATCGTGACGATGGTGTTCGGCAACATGGGTGATACCTCTGGTACGGGTGTTGCCTTCACGCGTGATCCATCGACTGGCCATACGGGCGTATATGGCGACTACCTGCAGAACGCTCAGGGCGAAGATGTGGTGGCTGGTATCCGCAACACCATGACCCTTGCGGATCTGGAGAAGTTGGATAAGCACAGCTATGACGAGCTGCGCGACATTATGAAGCGCCTGGAGGATCACTACCGCGATCTGTGCGATATTGAGTACACGATTCAGGAAGGCAAGCTGTGGATGCTGCAGGTGCGTGTCGGTAAGCGCACACCGGCCGCTGCTTTCCGCGTTGCGACGCAGCTGATTGACGAGGGCATGATCGACGAGGATGAGGCGATTACCCGCGTCACCGGCGAACAGCTGACCTCCCTGATGTTCCCGCAGTTCGATGCCAAGGCGGACAAGACCGTTCTGACTGTGGGCACTCCAGCATCTCCGGGTGCTGCCACCGGCGAGATCGTGATGAACAACGATCAGGCGGAATCCCGTGCCGCTGCTGGTGCAAACGTGATTCTTGTTCGTTCCGAGACGAACCCGGACGATCTGCGCGGCATGGTCGCAGCGCAGGGCGTGCTGACTGCTCGCGGTGGCAAGACCTCCCACGCAGCTGTGGTTGCGCGTGGTATGGGACGTACCGCTGTGGTAGGTGCAGAAGATCTCGTCATCGACGAAGTCGCTGGAACCGTCTACATCAAGAGCAAGGATAAGACGCTGCATGCTGGCGATGTCATCGCTATCGATGGCACCACCGGTCAGGTGTTTGAAGGATCGGTTCCTGTTGTCGATTCTCCTGTGACGACGTACTTCGGTGAGGGTCTGGATGCAGCCTTGGCAGCATCGCCTGACGATGACACCAAGGAACTCGTTCATGCTGTGGACAGGATCATGACCCGTGCCGATGGGAAGGCTCGTCTGGAAGTTCGCGCTAACGCAGACAACCCAGAAGATGCAGCCCGCGCTCGTGCTTTCGGTGCTCAGGGTGTTGGTCTGGATCGTACGGAGCATATGTTCTTGGGTGATCGCCGTCATTACATCGAAGATGTTATTCTGGCTGACACTGATGAGGAACAGCAGAAGGCGTTGGATGCACTGCTGCCACTGCAGAAGGGTGACTTTATCGGCATCTTTGACGCGATGGACGGACTTCCGGTCACGGTACGCCTGATCGATCCGCCGCTGCACGAGTTCCTGCCTGACCTGACGGATCTCTCGGTTGAGTTGGCCGTAAAGGAAGCGAAGGGTGAGGAAGTAACGGAGCGCGAGAAGAAAGTGCTCCAAGCAGTGAAGCTCAACCACGAGGCTAACCCGATGTTGGGCTTGCGTGGCGTGCGCCTGAGCCTTGTGATTCCAGGCTTTGTGAATTTGCAGGTTCGTGCTATAGCGGAAGCTGCCGCAGAACTGATCAAGCAGGGTAAGCACCCGATGCCAGAGATCATGGTTCCGCTGATCGGTTCCGTACGTGAAATGCAGATCATTAAGGATCAGGCCAAGGATATCCTGGCTCAGATTTCAGAGGAGACCGGCATTGAACTCGACCTGCCAATCGGCAACATGATCGAGCTGCCGCGTGCTGCCCTCACCGCCGGTGAGATCGCTGAGGAAAGCCAGTTCTTCTCCTTCGGCACAAACGACCTGACCCAGACCACCTGGGGCTTCAGCCGTGACGATGCGGAAGGTGCCTTCTTCCAGGACTACTTCAACCTGGGAGTGTTCAACGTTTCGCCGTTCGAATCCATCGATCAGCAGGGCGTTGGTCAGCTTGTAGCATCTGCGGTGAAGGCAGGCAAGGCCGCGAATCCAGATCTGCACTGCGGTGTGTGCGGTGAACATGGCGGCGATCCTGCCTCGATTCACTTCTTCGATGCTGCTGGCCTGGACTACATCAGCTGCTCGCCGTTCCGCGTGCCCGTTGCACGTCTGGAAGCTGGTCGTGCCGCTGTTCATAACGAGTCCACCTTGGGCTCGGCAAACGCATCCCTGTAAGCTGCGGTCATAATCTGTATGCCGTAGCTATTGATGTGGCTATAACTACATAAGGTATGTGCTGTGTGTGATGTGGTCATCTAGATTTTCTAGATGACCACATCCATTGGCGTTGTGTGTTCGGAGCGCTTCGTGTGAGGCGCTCCCCTTTTTGTGTGGGTCCTGTGTGCGTGTCCGGCCGCGTCACTTGCTGCTCGGGGTTGGGCATGGTGTGGCCTGGGTCGGCATGCCCCGAGACCAGATCAAGACCACACCAAGGCCAGACCAAGATTCGTGGTGTTTTCGTTCCCTGGTGCCGCGGTTGTGGATATATGTGTGTGCCCTGGCAGTTGCCAGGGCACACATTGTTATGAGTGGAATTGAAATGGCTTAGAAGAGTCCGGGGTTGGGTTTGCCGAAGTCGTTGAGGGTGTGGCTGCGGGAGTCGATGTTTTGGTCGTTGCTGGTGGACACATCACCTGCTTCGCGTCCGATTTGGGTGACGCTGATGTAGTTCGTGAGGCGTCCTTCGCGCGTGTTGCCGTCACCGAAGCTGAAGGCAGCAACGGTCTGCTGTTCTCCCGCCAGGATGGGATTGGAGAGCGTGACCATGAAGGTGCGGGTGGAGGTCTTCTCGTTGAAGCCGAGGTCGCGGACGGTGGCTCCCTTGAAGCCGAGTGT
>JAQYDG010000007.1 GCA_028724265.1 Actinomycetaceae bacterium | reverse complement strand
GTTGTAGTATAACACGTCTGAAGTACGCCGCGCTTACTTGCTTAAATGAAAACGGCACGTGCCCACAGAACAGGCACGTGCACGCCGAGCTTGACACATGTTTGTACACACCCAACCGCAGTCACATTCCTGCAGTTATACTCCAGCAGCTGAACCTTGACCGCCAGCCTTGATCGCAGAGAACAGCGAGTTGCGCACTTCTTCCATCGCCTGCGACACACCGCCCGGGTTGGACGGCAGCAGCAGAGTCTGCGTGTTCGACGACTTTGCGACTTCCTGCAACGTATCGAAATACTGGGTGAGCAGCAACAGCTCCTGAGCTTCGTCACCAATACCCGCGTCACGCAGCGACTCGTACTGAGCAACGAGACCATCCACAATAGCCTGACGCTGATCAGCAATACCCTTACCCTGCAGGCGCTTATATTCGGCCTCCGCCTCGGCCTGCTTCACCACCTTGATCTTCTCCGCCTCAGCCAAGCTAATCGCCGCTTCGCGTTCACGCTGAGCTGCGTTGATGGAGTTCATGGAGTCGCGCACCGTCTTATCCGGATTAATATCCGTCACAAGAGTGTTAATAATCAGGAAGCCGTACGCCTTCATTTCTGCAGCGAGCGTCATCTCCACATCGCGTGCAATCGAATCCTTCGAACTAAACGCATCGTCCAAATCCAGCTTGGCAAGTGACGTACGCACGCGGTCATACACATAGCTTTGAATCTGATGCTCCGGATCCGCCAAGCGATAATAGGAGTCCACCACATTATCGACGCGGTACTGCACGCTCACAGGAATCGTCACAAAAACGTTATCCCGCGTCTTGGTTTCCACCGTGGTATCCAACTGCATGATGCGCAGCGGAACCGTTTTCGCAATTTTATCGATCACAGGAATTTTGATATTCAACCCAGGATTTGCCACGCGATGAAACTTTCCAAAGCGTTCGATCACGGCCGCAGTCTGCTGCTTCACCACATACAGCGTGGAGAAAAGAAGAATCAACAGAACAACAACGATGATGGCTGTTGTGACGATATTCGTTGGCATGGGAAGTCAGTTTCCTTTCTTTGACGACAGCGACGAATCGAACCGCAGCGAACCACACTCTGATTGCACGATCTGCAGGAGGAGCACACAATAACACGCATCCACCACACAGCATCCGCATCCGCGTTCTGATATCTGTGTCCGCGTTTTGATAGTACCGAAGCCGGCAAAGAAACTTCTATGACTTGCACAAACTGTTAGCGAAGCGTGACCTAACTAAGCGTGATACAACATGACGAGCTCAATTGCAGCGAGCACCACAACCCAACGCGCACAAGAAGGCGCACAATGGCTCTCGCGCACACATGCACTCACAAGCCTGTGAATCCAATCGTGGTGAACCCACATACGGGAATCAAACCGAGCATTCTGCTGTTGTACAAAGAATGAGCGACTCCAGTAGCGAACCCAGTTTTTTCGCCGGCAACCGTGGCACGTCACCCGAGATAAGCGTGCAGCAGGCGCAGCAGATGATCGCAGACGGCGCAGCATTCGTGGACGTGCGCGAAACATGGGAGTTTGACCGCGCCCACGCCACCGGAGCCGTCAACATTCCCCTCGGCACTCTTCCCCAACATGCACAGGACTTCGCGGGCAGCAGTGCGGTTGTGGTCATTTGCGCATCCGGCAACCGCAGCCGATTCGGCGCAAATATCATTCGATCCGCCGGCACGCCCGCCTACTCCGTGATCGGCGGCACCGAGGATTGGATGGAACTGGGCGGCCCCATGACCTTCAGCGAATAAGCGCGATCACCTCGCATGCCATCGTGGGGCGAGGATGCGATCGTAGGCGAGGATGCGATCCGGTTCGTTTTCCAGGTGGGTAAGGCGGTGGCGATCCAGTTTCTGCAGTAAAAAACAGTTACTGTGTAGAGCGATTGTTTCCGGTGTTTTCCCGCACGTCCGATGAATGACGGCATTAGATGAATGCCGTCATCGAATATACCGACAAAGATCGGTATTGCGCGAACCTGGTGCCGCGTTACGATCTCGGTACATGGTTCATATACGAGATACAGTGTAAAAGAGCCGCTTAAAAGAGCCGCGAGCCACAGATATCCAAGGCACAAGGACGTGATAAGCACGAAGCAGCTCAACTGCGTATACGAGCCATAACGAGTCCGAGATTATTCAGGAAGGAAAACTGACATGAATGCGGCTGTGTTTTCAGGAACACTCACGATCGTTGTGTCCATTGTGATCGTTCTTGCCCTGGTCATCCTCGGTGTTGGGGTATGGCGGTATATTCATTCAAATTCAACGAGGAAAGATTAATCTCTGATCGTGATTACCACCTCTCGGGCGGACGGCTTAACCGGCTGTTCACCCGAGAATTGTTTTGCGTGTGACCGGCAGTGAGGCTGTCCGCGAGTGTCCGGATTCCAGTGCGGTAACTTTCAGTGCGGTAACGGTGGGCTCTTGAATGATGGTTTTGTTAAGTTTCCCTTTGATAGCAAGGTAAAGACTGCGCTCGGGCCGCAGCAACAGTTCCTAGCGGTATATTTCCCGGCGGTGTGCAACTTCGAAAAACTCGACTGTGACGATGCTGTCTTTGATGTCTGCAAAGAGGCGGTAATCTCCCACTCTGTATCTCCAGACCCCTGCAAGGTTCCCTGTCAGTGCTTTCCCATGGAGTCTAGGGTCGGGGGTATCGACAAGGTTTTTAATCACCCAATTCTTGATCACCCGTAGTGTTTGCTTATCGAGTTTGCGGAGTTGTTTTACCGCCGACGCGGTGAATTCAACTCGATACATGCTAGACACCTAGCATCTCCCATACCTGTGTATGGTCGTATGTCTTCTCCGTTTTCGCTCGCTCACGCGCATCCACGATGCGCTGCTCGTCCATACCGAGATCGTTCTCGATCCGGTCAAGGATGGTCTCCCGAAGGAACTGCGATAGGTTCAGCTGGTTGACCGCCACATACTCGTGAATCAGTTTGGACTCCTGCTCGTTAACTCTCAATGAGATCGTTGACATGCCAATAGCCTCCATCGTCTTACTTGTAATACAAGTATATCTTCAACTGTACGCTTAGCTGAGAATTACGTCTTATTGCTCTCTTCTACAGGAGCATTCTGCACCAGGGGCTAAAATGACAAGTATTAAAGATTTTATGAGCAGTCATGGTCTAACTGACCGCATACTCAATGAGAAAATTACCCCTACTCGTACTGAAGATGGTTGATGGGTTCCCGCGCCTTCTAAGCCCAGGTACGCAAATCCCCCAGCACGCATGCTCACGAGGGGATCAGAAACAGAGCCACCTGCAAGAATCGAACGAGGGTGCACGACGTCAACGCTGCTACACCCGCGTTCGACTAGGCTAGACACACAAGCACCACGTGACAGCGGAAGGAGAACTGGCCATGGTGAAGTATGTGAGTGGCGTGTGGGCGCTGAATCTCCCCTCGCCGACAGACACGACGGGCGACTGGCATGCGAGCAGTCTCCCGTGGGATCAAATGCCGTTCTATGAGTCTGACCAGTTCCCGTTTGGAATGTGGGGGATCGTCCTCGAATCGCCAGTCCGGATCCCCGAGCATGAGGGGCAGCGGTTGAATGTTGCGACGCATCCGCGTGCTGTTGTTGATCTGATCGCCACAGGCGATCTTCTGCAGGCGCAAGGCATGAGGGACGACTATATCGGGAACGGAGAGTACACGCCAGACATTTTCCAGCACGTTCTTATGCTCCGAGATCAGCCTCATTGGAATGAAATCGATGCATTTATGCTGCATGAATACGGTCTCGCCTGGTACAACACCACCCGCCCAGAAGCTCACCTCACACCCTGGTACGCCCGCGTCAGCTGACCAAGAAAACCACCACAGTTCGAGAGAGCCACCATAGTTATGGACACGACTCAAGAAATCAAGCACCAGGAAATCGAACAAGACTTCCTTCACTACATCGGGTCAGACACGCCACTCATCCTTAAAGGAGGAACAGCACTCCTTTTCTGCTATGGCCTCGATCGATTCAGTGAAGACCTCGATTTCGACGCCGAACACCAGGGCTATTCAAGTCTCAAAACGATCCACGACTTCGCCACATCGTACGGCTACACCTATTCGGAAAAGAAAAACACCCCAACCGTACAGCGAGCCACGATCGACTACGGCGGATACAAGCCACTCAAAATCGAAACATCACTCCGCCAACGCGCCGTTAATCCCTCACGCACGACCGTCATCAACGGAATTCACGTCTACACTATCGAACAACTTGCTATCATGAAAGCAAACGCGTACCTCGGGCGCGACAAAATCCGCGACCTATACGACCTGTCATACATCGTGACCACAGCATGGGACAAGCTTCCAGACGCCACACAAGACCAAATACGAGAAGCCCTCGCGAACAAAGGCCTCGGCCAATTCGATTATCTCCTGACAACCAATAATGATCCGCTCATCAATACAGATCAGCTCATCGACAGGTTCCTCGCAGCCAACGACATCGCAGGACTCATCACAGATGAATTCGCGCCACATCAAGAAGCACCCCAGTACGCATGCTCACGAGGGGATCAGAATCAGAGCCACCTGTGAGAATCGAACTCACGACCTTCTCATTACGAGTGAGACGCTCTGCCGACTGAGCTAAGGTGGCAACCCGTATAGTCTATCCACATGCCAAGATACGACGCAAATAACCGGATCATGCCCAACCAGCCTAAGATGTGCCGTAAAATGTGCCTCGCTCGTTGGCATAATATGGCTACACAGTATATCTGGCAGAGTAAGGAATAATTCGTGTCTACTTTGGTGATCGTAGAATCCCCGGCGAAGGCTCGCACAATCGGCGGATTCCTTGGCCCTGATTACGATGTTCAAGCATCTGTGGGGCACATCCGCGATTTGCCGCAGCCATCGGAGCTTCCCGCCTCCGAAAAGAAAGGCCCGTACGCAAAGTTCGCCGTCAACGTGGACGGAAACTTTGAACCGTACTATGCGATCTCCCCGGACAAGAAGAAGAAAGTAGCGGATCTGAAGTCGCACCTGAAGAACGCCGACGAACTCCTGCTGGCAACCGATGAGGATCGGGAAGGCGAGGCGATTGCGTGGCACCTGAACGAGGTACTAAAGCCGAAAGTACCCGTCAAACGCATGGTGTTCCACGAGATCACTCAGGAGGCTATTTCGCGCGCGCTCAATAATCCTCGTGGGATTGATGAGCAGCTGGTGGACGCACAGGAGTCCCGCCGGATTCTGGATCGCCTGGTGGGTTACGAAGTGTCACCTCTGCTGTGGCGCAAGGTTGGAGCCGGGCTTTCCGCCGGACGCGTTCAGTCGGTGGCCACACGCTTGGTGGTGGATCGTGAGCGCGAACGCATGGCGTTTATCAAAGCGTCATACTGGGATGTTGAGGCTACCTTCACTCCGGCTGACGAAGCGGCAGGCGATCCCGATGAGGAGCCTGGTTCGCCCGATGCGCCTGGTTCGTCATTCACGGCACAGCTGCAGCTGGTAGACGGTCAGCGCATTGCAGCCGGCAAAGATTTCGCAGATAACGGCGTGCTTGCTGCAAAATCCGCACACGTGCTTGTGCTCACCCAGACGGAGGCTGAAGCGATCGCTGCTGCTTGCCGTGAGGGTCAGTTCGGCGTGGCGTCACTGGACACAAAACCGTACCGCCGCCGCCCCGCAGCACCGTTCACCACCTCAACCCTTCAGCAGGAGGCTGGCCGCAAGCTGAAAATGAGCGCACGCGAAACGATGCGCGTTGCCCAGTCGCTGTACGAGAACGGGTTTATCACCTACATGCGAACCGACTCCACGGCTCTCTCCGATCAGGCAGTGAAAGCGGCACGTGCAGATGTGGCTCGTCGTTTCGGCAAGGAGTATCTGCCCGCGAAGCCACGGGTGTGGGCAACCAAACAGAAGGGAGCACAGGAGGCTCACGAGGCGATCCGGCCTGCGGGTGATCATTTCCGCTCCCCTGCCGACCTGGGCGCCGTCCTCAATCCGGCGCAGCTCAAGCTCTACACCCTGATCTTCAACCGCACTGTGGCTTCACAGATGGCTGACGCAGTAGGCCACACGGCAACCGTCAAAATCGACGGCGATGTGAACTTTGAGTCCGAAGCAGGACTGCTGAGCGCCGGCTCGCACGCCCTCGAATTCTCCGCGTCCGGAACGGTGATCACATTTCAAGGTTTCATGAAGGTCTACCAGGAATCCACGGACGCCAAACGCTATTCTGCTGCAGAATCCGTTCAGCTTCCTACGCTTGCACAAGGCGACGTCCTAGCCGCCACTAATGCCACAGGATCCGGGCATGAGACCACGCCGCCACCCCGATTCACTGAAGCGTCACTCGTCAAGAAAATGGAGGAACTGGGCATCGGCCGGCCTTCCACATATGCCTCCACGATCGCCACCATCACAGACCGCGGCTACGTGTATCATCGCGGCCCGGCGCTCGTACCCACATGGACGGCGTTCTCGGTTGTTCGGCTGCTGCAGGAGAATCTTCCGAATCTTGTGGACTACCAGTTCACGGCCGATATGGAGGACGATCTAGATAAGATCGCCAACGGCAAAGAAGACCGGGTGGACTACCTGTCCAGATTCTGGCGCGGCGACGGATCCCGCGAAGGGCTGAAGGCTGAGGTGGAAGGCCTCGGCGATATCGATGCCCGCGCAGTGAACACCCTGGCGATCGGTGACGGGATTGTGGTGCGCGTGGGCAGGTATGGTCCATATATTCAGCAGCTTGACGCGGATGGCAACGAGGTTGCGCATGCCTCGATCCCCAACGACCTTCCGCCAGACGAACTCACCGTAGCCAAGGCTCACGAACTGTTGGCTGCTGGTGCCGATGATGGCCGCGTGCTTGGCACCGATCCTGACACGAACCACCAGATCGTTGCGAAGAATGGGCGCTTCGGGCCGTACGTCACCGAAGTGATCCCCGATGACGAAGTCGTCCTGACCAAAGCTGGCAAGCCCTCCAAACGCCAGCCGAAGCCGCGCACGGCCTCCCTGTTCGCCACGATGGCACTGGATACCGTCACCCTGGACGATGCCCTGAGGCTCCTGCGGCTGCCACGTACTGTGGGCACGGCCGCCGATGGAGGCGTCATCCAAGCGCAAAACGGGCGCTTCGGCCCCTATTTGACGAAGACGATGCCCGCAGAAACAGCCTCGAAACCCGAGACACGCAGCCTTGAGAGTGAAGAACAGATTTTCACGATCACCCTGACTGAAGCAGAAGCACTGTTCGCACAACCGAAAACACGGCGAGGCAGAACAGCTGCAGCACCACTCAAGGAGTTTGGAAACGACCCCGCATCCGGCAAGCCCGTAGTGCTGAAGAACGGGCGGTACGGCCCATATGTGACCGACGGCGAAGTGAACGCCTCGCTGCAGCGCACAGATGATCCGGCAACAATCGAGGCCGCCCGCGCCTTCGAGCTGCTTGCCGCCAGGCGTGAACGCGGACCGGTCACCAAGCGCACCAGCGGCACGCGAGGCGGCACAAAACGGAGCACAGCAAAGCGGGCCGGCGTGAAGCGGGGCGGCACAAAGCAGAGCACTGCGAAAACTAAGGCGAGCCGCAAAACCCACAGCAACCCTGAAAAACCTGAATGAGTGTGCTGCCAACCTCACACAGCGGCACGCAAACGGGTACATTGGAGGGTGGAACGGCGTCGATCGATGGCAGCAAGATCAACACTGAACAGCAGGGTCAGCAAGGTCAGAACACATCGGTCAATGCTGGCATTGCAGCCACCAACCGGAGGAACCATGGAAAACCCACTGAACGGACACGTCGTCAAACCAAAGAAACATCGGGGATTGTTTATTTCCTTCGAAGGCGGAGACGGCGCCGGAAAATCAACGCAGATCTTTCGGCTTTCAATGTGGCTGAAGAAG
Source organism: Actinomycetaceae bacterium (assembly GCA_028724265.1). Taxonomy (GTDB): domain Bacteria; phylum Actinomycetota; class Actinomycetes; order Actinomycetales; family Actinomycetaceae; genus JAQYDG01. The sequence goes on along the minus strand of JAQYDG010000007.1, from coordinate 160,087 downwards.
TTGGGCTATTCTGTTGTGCTCACACGCGAGCCGGGCGGAACAGACATCGGCGCTGAACTGCGCAGAATCGTGCTGACCGGTGGCTATGTTGACGCGCGCGCCGAGGCACTGATCTACGCCGGCGACCGTGCCCAACACGTCACCGAGCTGATTATGCCCGCGCTCACTGAAGGCAAGATCGTCCTTGTGGATCGCTATCTCGATTCCTCCATCGCATACCAGGGTGCAGCCCGCGATCTGGGGAAGGAGGAAATCTTCAACCTCTCGCTGTGGGCAACCGATGGGCTAATGCCTGACGCAACATTCTTGCTGGATGTGTCGGTGGCGACCGGCATGAAGCGCGTTGGTGATCAGGGCGACCGCATCGAGGTGGCAGGTCAGCGTTTCCACGAGCGCGTACGGCAGGAATACTTGGAGCTGGCTGACGACTATCCGGAGCGAATCCAGGTGATCAATGCTGAAAGGCACCCAGATGACGTGGAACAGGAAATTCGGGCAACCGTTGAGACTCTCTTGGAGCAGTTCAAAGACAGGGTGACGAAGAGTTCTGACCCGATCGCGGAGCTGGGCGAGGCCGCCGTGCAGCAGATTCGCGCGCGGGAAGCACGGGAGAAAGCTCAAGCTGAACAAAGGGCTCAGGCGGAGCAAGAGGCCCAAGCCGAAGAGGAAACGCAAGCCGAACAGGACGAGCTCGACGAACAGGGAACGCAAGATCAGAAGTAGGGGCGCAAGGCAGAGCGATGACCGTATGGGATGACGTGGTTGGCCAGCAGAATGTGGTGCAGACGCTTCAGCGTGCGGCCGAGGCTGCTCGGCGGATCGTCACCGATCACCCCTCAACACCTGATCAAGCCATGAGCCAGGCATGGTTGCTGACAGGTCCACCTGGGTCTGGCCGCTCAACGGCGGCTCGCTCCTTCGCCGCCGCACTCGAATGCACGGGGGAAACGCCGGGATGCGGGGAATGCTCGGGCTGCACAACAGTACTGGCAGGTACGCACCCCGATGTTGAGCACCTGGAAACCCACGGCGTCACAATCACGATTGCCCAGGCGCGCGACCTCGTCAAGCACACGTACGAAGCACCAATCGTCGGACATTGGCGGGTGTTGATTGTGGAGGACGCCGACCGCATGGCAGACCACACTGCGAACGTGCTGCTGAAAGCGATCGAGGAACCTCCCGAACGAACAGTCTGGGTTCTGGCAGCCCCCAGCCCCGCCGACGTGATCTCCACAATCCGGAGCCGGTGCCGCATTCTGCACCTCGTCACGCCATCCGTTGACGACGTGGCGCATCTGTTGCAGAAGCGTGACGGCATCGACGCACACACCGCCCAGCTGGCTGCACAGATTTCGCAGGCTCATATTGGGCGGGCACGTGGACTCGCCATGGACGAAGCTGCCCGTGAAGAACGCTCCGAACTAATCTCCGCAGTCGTTTCTCTGCACACGATGGGTGACGTGGAAGTTCTAGCTCAAAGTGTTGCCGCCAAAGCGAAAGAGGCTGCCACCAAGCACGCTGAGGACGATGCAGAACAGCAAAAGAGCACGCTGGTTCACACGCTGGGTGTCGATGAATCGTCGCGGCTCCCATCACAGGTGCGCGGACAGATGCGCGACATCGACGCGGAGTACAAGCGCCGAAACACGCGGTTGGTACGTGACGCTGTTGATCGCGCCATGGTTGATGTTCTTTCTGTGTACCGCGACGTGCTGCTTGTGGGTTTCGGGGCACACGTTGCGTTGATCAACCAGGATTTCGCTGACGACATCAGGCGCCTTGCCGCGACGATCCCGCCGGAGGACGCCGCCGACCGCATGGAGACAATCAGCCGCGCCAGGGTACGGCTCTCCCATAACGTCACACCGCTTCTCGCCCTCGAAGCCATGTTCGCCTCATTGCGCATCGTCCAGTGACGCACAACGCCGCAGCGCCGCGTTCGGCTAATCCTCGTATCTACAGCACAGACATGCGTAGGCTTGGACTATGACAAGCTCACGCCCTCCGTTCCGAAGAACAGCCCGACTGCTCGCCGTCATCCTCGCATGTGCTGGTATTGCGGCAGGCTGCTCTGGTCACCCTTCCAGTTCCAGCGCGAATTCTCCCGAACCGAAGGTGAGCGCAGTTGAAGGCAAGATGCCAACCCCGCCGGAAGGGCTCGCAGCGTTCTACAACCAGAAACTCACCTGGGAGCGGTGCAGTGACGGGAAAGCGGAGTGTGCGCAAGCACGCGTGCCGATCGATTACACCAAACCGGACGGCGCGCAAGCCACTATCGCGCTCGCAAAAATGCCGGCCGCGAAGACGCCGAAGGGCACGATCCTCGTCAATCCTGGAGGGCCTGGCGGCTCCGGAATCGATATGGCGCTGCAGGCGAAGCTGTACCTGCCGTCCGCAGTCTGGCACAACTACGATGTGATCGGTTTCGATCCGCGCGGGGTTGGCGAATCGACCCCTGCCATCGACTGCGTCTCCGATACGGAACTTGGGCATGTCCTGGATAAGTCGTATCCGGATTCCGAGGCGGGCGTCGCAGAGTTCAACGCGGATGCCACCAAGCTAGACCAGGCGTGTGCAGCACATTCTGGCGCTATCCTCCCATATGTGGGCACGGCGAATGCGGCACGAGATTTGGACGTGCTGCGTCAGCTTGCTGGACAACCGAAATTGGTCTACCTCGGCTTTTCCTACGGGACATTTCTCGGCCAGGAGTACGCACAACTTTTCCCGCACAACGTTGGGCGCATGGTTCTTGACGGCGTAGAGGACCCCACAGCGGGTTCAGCACAAATGGGGTACGCACAGTCACTCGGCTTCGAGCGCGCCCTGCGCAACTACATGGACACGTGCGTGAAACAGTCGTCATGCCCGTTCAATGGCTCTACCGATGCTGGGCTAGGGAAGGTACGCACACTTTTTGACGACGCCCTCGCCCATCCAATCCCCACGAGCGATAAGTCCCGCCCCCTTACCCAGTCCGCGTTCTTCTCCGGCATCGCCGCCGCACTCTATTCTCAGCAGACATGGCCCATACTCACCGAAGCCTTCACGCAGGTGGTCAACAAGAATGACGGATCCATGTTCCAGTACCTTGCAGACACCATGAACTCGCGTGAGGGGAACAAGTTCACAAATAATTCAAACGAGGCATTCTGGGCAATCAACTGCGCGGACTTCCCCGCCTCCACACCAGAAGAAATGGCGCCGCTGGCAGCTGAGCTCACAAAGAAAGGAACCGTTTTTGGCGACTTCATGATGCGCGGCAACGACATATGCACCGACTGGGCATACAAGCCTCACAGCAATCCATCACCGCAGACGGCGCAAGACATCGCACCAATCGTCCTGGTTGGCACCACCAACGACCCCGCCACGCCCTATGCGTGGGCACAAAGCGTCCACTCCAGGTTGAAGAATTCCGTTCTGCTCACATGGGAGGGAAACGGCCACACCGCCTATTCCACTGCCAACGCATGCTTGCAAGATCCCGTCACCGCGTATCTGCTCAATGGAACGGTGCCGAAGGACGGGCTCAAATGCAAAGCCACTAGCTGAGCAACCACACACGTCGCTGCCGCGCATACGCCACGCATGTGTCTTGCATGTATCTCACATGTGTCTTGCAGGTGACGCACACGCAACAGAGTTAACTGCTTCAGAGTTATCCGCTGTATTTTCACAGAACGTTCCTATGGCAGAAGACGGAATATCCCTCTCTTGCACTGCTATCTTTCTGCACTGCTATCCCTCTCCGAACTACATGATGCGCCTGAAATGAGGCAGAGCTTTCACCACAACCCACATTGGTATACAAACGTCATGCAAAATGCTAGGCTCAATTCTATGAGTGTACAAGTTGCCCTTCGCCTCCCTGAACAGGTGGTGGAATTAATCGATCGCACGGTCACATCCGGTGCTGCAAAAAACCGAACCGAATTTATCGAATCAGCGATTGAGCGCGATCTTCGGCGCAGGATAGCCCTACATGATGCCGACGTGCTGCGCTCTGCGGGCACGGACAGCGATTTGGAATCGCTCGCAGTATGGGCGGCGAACAACACCGTCCCGCTTGAAAACGAGCTCAGTCATGCATGAATTGCGTCTCGCGTTACTCGATAAAACTCGTCCAGTGATTGTGCTCACGCGGGAATTTGCGTTGCCTGCATTAAACACTGCAACGATTGCACCGATTACTTCGACGATCCGTGGAATTAGTTCAGAAGTACGCCTGAGCCCTATCAACGGACTTGACCACGATTGTGTTGCTTCACTCGATAATATCCAAACCATTCCACAAGACCGGCTTGGAAAGCACATTGGGTTCCTGACGGATGCGCAGGAACGCGCACTAGCACGAGCCTTCGCGCTTACCTTTGATCTAGATGTACCGATTTTCAGCTAGGCGAACATAGAACGACTACGCTTCCGGCAATCCCGATAAAATAAAAGTGAGACGCTGCGAATGGCCTCATTCTGTGCGATGGTGCAATGTAGCCCTTCCACATATAGGTCACCCAGAATACCCCATTCATAAGCAATGATCACTACTCATAGAAAGCAGGCTTCTGTGAAAAAATTCATTGGTTTGCTTGGGAGTTGTGCAATGACGCTCGGTATCAACACACTGGCGCCGATGACAAGTGCAACCGAGTTGCCCCAGTCAGCCTTCCCCACAGCAAGAATGACACTGTATGTTGATTGCAATACCACAGCCAAAGGCGACGGTACATCCGAATCCTCGCCACTTGCGGGCTTGTCAGAAATTAATTCCAAAACACTCAAGCCAGGAACCCATGTGCTGTTCAAACGCGGCGTGACGTGCCAGGGTCAGTTCGCCCCACAGGGTAAGGGTTCAGCTGCCGATCCGATCATTATCAGCGATTATGGTACCGATGCCGCCCGCGCCAAAATCAATGCAAACGGACAAGAACAAGCCGTGCTATTGAAGAACAACGAATACCTTACCCTCAGCTCGCTCGAACTGATTGCACCCGGAAACTCCGGGCAAACAGTTGCGCGCCGCGGCGTGTATCTACTCGGCAAAGATGCAGGCAATCTCCATGGAATGACGCTTAAAGATCTCTACATTCACGATGTAAAGGGCTATATGACTTCTACTGTCACCGGCGACTCTCGCGGTTTTGTAGGGAAAGCTGCCAACGCATCGGGCGGTATCGTGATTGATACGCAAGGCAGCACTATACCTACAGCATTTCTAGATTTACAGGTTATCGACAATCGTTTGGATAATGTAGATCGCCAAGGCATCTACATGTGGAGCAACTGGTGCTCGCGTCCACAGCTGAAACGTTGGGTTTCCACAGGAGATTGTTCGGCTCAATGGTATCCGAACAAGGACGTGCTGATCTCCAATAACAAGCTAACGAATGTGGGCGGCGACGGTATCGTCATTACCAACACGGACGGGGCGCTTGTGGAACGTAATACCTTGAACGGGTTCAACATGCGTGCACGCACATACAACGCCGGCATGTGGGTTGCCAATTCAGATAACGTAGTGTTCCAATACAACAACACTAGCTTCGGCCGTACGAATCTTGATGGTATGAGTTACGACATCGACCACGCCACTTCCCATATCACCTATCAGTACAACTACTCGCATGATAACGAGGGTGGCTTCATGCTGTTCTGCCCAGACAATCTCGACGCTTCGGGTTACGGGGGCACAAGTGATAACAGAATTCACGATAATATCTCGATCAACGACGCCACGCTCGGTACCGGCTCTTCCGCCTTATTCGTGCATGGTTGCGGCGGCGGCCCGGTCATCAACACGGATGTCTACAACAACACCTTTTATGTGAACGACGGCAAGGCGCGTCCAGTGTGGTATTCAAACGGTGCTGACGGGCAGAACCTCACTTTCACAAACAACATTTTTGCCAAGTCCGGTTCCGGCACAGTCACGTTCTCGAACCCCGATAAAGCCAGAGTAGATCATAACCTGATTGCCGGCATGGCAGCACCTGTTGGAGCAACAAACACAACTATCACTGCTCCAATATTCTCCGATCCAGCTTCCCTCACTCCTGAGGGTTTACGCCTCGGAAGAGATAGCGAAGGTATTGGCAAAGGCATTACAGTCGATGGCCAGGTGCACGACTACTTCGGCAACGTCTATGGCTCGTCAATCAACTTAGGTGCCTACCAAGGCGAGGGAGAAACGGTAATTTCGCAGCCCACACCTCCTACCTCAATAGAAGATCCGAATGTACTGACCAACCAGGTAGATCGTTCTTTGCATCCCTACACAGTGTATGCAGTAGATTCAGAACAGAGGGGTCAGACTCGCAACCAGGATAAGGAAAACGCCATCGATGGCGATACCAGCACATTCTGGCAAACCCAGTGGTCAACTCCTTATGCTCCGCTTCCGCACTACATTACGGTTGATCTCGGGCAGTCGGTAGACGTGACGGGTATTTCGTATATGCCGCGTACTGATCAACGTGGCGGACGCATCAACGGCTATGCTATTTACGTTTCAGATGCCCCGTTTAACCCAGAACATGTGAGCACACCAGTTGCAACAGGACACTGGACTACGGATCCAACTGCGGCATATCAACTACGCAATTTCGACTCGTCAAGAAGGGGACGATATGTTACCCTGCTAGTTACATCCGTGTTTGCGGGCATTGATGCCCAGCCGGTCACGGCTATCGCTGAATTGCAAATTGGCGCGCTTTATCCTGATCCTCCCGGTAAGCTTGCACCTACTTCGAGTGTCTCCGGCAATACACACCGCGACCGTATAATGAACACGTTACATTGCGGCCGTATAATGAACACGTTACATTCTTCGCGTGAGGAGCAATGATGCAACGAAACGTGATACTGATCTGCACCGACCAATGGCGTGGCGACGCATTTTCGATGGAAGGCCACCCTACTGTCCGCACACCTTATCTGGACGAGTTCGCTGATCACGGGATGCGGGCGGCACATATGTACACGTCCGCACCGACCTGTGTGCCTGCGCGTATGACGATGTTTACCGGCTTAGCACCAGCTCACCATGGCCGAGTCGGCTACCAGGACGGGATCCCATTCGACATACAAACAACGCTTCCAGGTGAGTTTAGGAAGGCTGGCTACCAGACAATGGCGGTTGGCAAAATGCATTTCTACCCGGAGCGTGTCCGTCTCGGATTCGACGACGTGCTGCTGCACGATGGGTATCTGCATTTTTCCCGAGGGCGCATCCGCAACTCCGACTGGTACGACGACTACCTCACCTGGCTGCGCGGTCAGGCTGGCGAAACTGCCGTGTCGGATTATCTGGATGACGGCCTGCACTGCAACTCGATGATCGCACGCCCCTGGCCACTCGAAGAGCGCCTACACCCCACCAGCTGGGCTGTCACAAAGGCAATTGAGTGGCTGTATCGGCGCGATCCCACCCGGCCATTCTTCTTGTACTTGAGCTTCCACCGCCCGCATCCACCGTATGATCCTCCGAAGTGGGCATTTGATCAGTACATGGATTTGCCGTCGCACCCGGTTCCTGTGGGTGACTGGGTGGATGACTACGCACCCTGGCGTAACGACAAGCGCCCGGATTCAAAGGTTGCGGTGTATCCCGAATACGATATGCACCGCGCTCAGGCAGGCTACTACGGCAACATGAGCCATATCGACGCGCAACTGGAACGCTTCTTTGAAGTTCTCGGCGAATTCGGCGTAAAGGAGGAAACCTATATTGCTTTCACCGCCGACCACGGTGAAATGATGGGCGATCACAACATGTGGCGCAAAGGCTACCCTTACGAAGGATCCAGCAGGATTCCATTCTTCCTCGTTGGTCCTGGCGTCCCTGAACAGTCCACGATTAACGAGGTTGTAGAACTGCGCGACCTGATGCCAACGCTGTTGGAATGTGCCGGCTTGGATATCCCCGAAGGGCTTGACGGCCGCAGCGTCCTTCCGCTGATTCATGACGAGCACGGTACCACAGTGCATCTACCGGAAGATCAGCCGCGCAGCACGGGCACAACAGAGGAACCGTGGCGCGAATATCTACATGGAGACCACACCGTGAATGGCTGGAGTCTGCAGTGGGTGCGTTCGGCGCGCTATAAGTACGTGTGGATTTCCGCTACCGGCGCCGAGCAGCTGTTCGACATGGAGAAGGATCCTCAGGAACTGCACAACTGCATCCACGATCCAGGCATGAAAGATATCGCAGAGGAACACCGTCAACAGCTGATAAGGTTCCTCGAAGGACGCGAAGAGGGATTTGTTGTAGACGGGAAGTTGCACACGGCACCGGGCATTCTGAAGTTGGACTTTGCCGGCAAGCATCCGGTCGGCATCGAGCATCCTGCACCCGTCTACGGTGTCGCCGCTCCGTAAAATACGGTTTTGCGCTGTTTCGCGACGCACTGGTTGCCTGAACCCGCAGGTGGTTCATCACTCGCGGAGTCACGGATCGTTCCGTGAAACTGCAGGCTCATGTAGGTTGGCTGGAACGGGTAGGTTCTAGCCAACCTTTTGCCGTGCGCTCTCAGGCCGCCGCTCGCCTCCGGTTTTCCAGCTCGTTGAGCCTTTGATTAATGGCTTGTATAATAGTCGTTAGATTAGGTTATGGCGAACATAGCAGGCATTAGGAATTATTATGACCGGATACCGCATTGACACCGAGCTGGCGGAATTTGGTCAGCATATTCACGGGTGGCGCATGGTACTTGGTGTCACAGCCGAGCAGGTCTCGGAACGCGCAGGCATTTCCCGTGATACGCTGCGAAAAATAGAAAACGGAAACGCAACCGTCAGCGCACGCGCTGTAGCTCAGGTTCTTCGCGCGCTGGGAATCCTGGACGTTCTCGTGCAGGCAGCAGATCCGCTCAATTCCGATGTGGGAAAGCTGCGCGCGCCGCGCCTAGGCCGATCCCGCGCCTGAGAGCATCGTCAACACAAAGAAAGTGCGCACACCTGTGGAACAACTTGAAATAAATGTGTGGAACGATGACGTAAACGCCGGTAAGGCCTTCTTTACACGGTCACGCGGTAAAGTGACGACAACCTTCGTCTACAACGCCGACTACATTGCAGGAAACAACGTACCGATCGATCCGGAATTCCCTCTCGTTGCTGGCGTACAGTACGTCCCCCGACTGCCTGGCAGTTTCTCTGACGCAGCACCCGATCGATGGGGTCGAAACCTTTTGGAGAAACACGAGAGCGAGAGTGCGCGGCAGGAAAAGAGACGACCGCGAACGCTCGACGATGTGGATTACTTGCTTGGCGTCAGCGATGATACCCGCCAAGGTGCACTGCGATTCCAGAACGTGCGAGGGGATTTCCTCGGTGCGAATGCCTCTGTGCCGCCACTCGTTGACCTTCCAAAGCTGATGAATGCAACGCGCACGATCGCACATACCGAGGCGCGGGAAGCCGTCAAGTATCTACTACAGACTGGAACAACGGGCCTCGGCGGTGCCAGACCGAAAGCTGCTGTACGCTTGAGCGACAGCAGCTTAGCCCTTGCGAAATTTCCACATGATGCAGACTCGTGGGATGTGATGGCATGGGAAGCTACCGCTTTGGATCTTCTGGCTCAATGCGGGATTGATGTACCGCAATATCAGTTGCCTACCATTGGGGAGAAGCACGTGCTTGTACTCAAGCGCTTTGACCGGCACGGATCACAACGGCTGGGATATATCAGTATGATGACGGCTCTGCGCGCAGCCGGCGGGGAACCCAAAGACTACATGGACGTGTCGACAGCGATCCGCAACCTTAGTACCAAACCGCGTGATGATCTCCATCAGCTTTTCCGCCGCGTCACCGCATATATAGCTCTTGGCAATACCGATGACCACTTACGAAATCTTGGTTTTGTTTGGCGTGGGCAGGGCTGGAGATTGTGCCCGGCATTCGACGTGAATCCCAATCCCCATTTTCAGGCGCATCGCGCTACAACCATTTTGGGATCCGCAAGCTTAGACGAGGAAGCCCATGCTTTGCTGGACTTCGCAGAGATGTGCGATCTTGACGTAAACACCGCTAAGAAGTTGATCCGCGCGGTGTGCGACGCCATTGAATCCTGGGACTCAGCAGCAGCACTACGGGGAATCTCGGAATCAGAGCGCAAGACGTTCTCAGAGAACTTCACCACGCGCCTCAACACGCTGCGCGAAGTAAGCCAGTAGGCGGCGGGGTATACCCCCATCGAAGTTACACACCCATTGAATATGCGAAGGGGCGAAGCCCAACGGCAACGCCCCTTCGCCTTCGTCATATAGGTAAGATCAGGATCCGACCGGAGAGGTGTGGAATGCACCAGCAAGGCTCGGAATGCACCAGTAAGGCTAGGATTCCATCAAATCCTGACCTGTGGTAGAGAGCCACTTGTTACCGATCAGAATACCGATAATCACCAGGTATGCCAGTGAATAGAGCGTGATACGCCACGTGCCCATCGAGGCAGCCAACAATGGAGTGATCAAGCCGTTCAGAGCGATCATCAAGCGAGAACCCGTCTGCGCGATGCCGGTACCGAGGCCACGAACCTCCGTCGGCACAGCTTCAGCCGCCCAAATCCAGGCCAGAACTCCAGGGCCAAACCACGTGCTGAAGGAGAAGATCACGTACAGGATGGCAATCATGACTGGACTCTTGGAGAACACACCCATACCGACAGCCAACACGAACAGCACTGAACACATCACAATGCCGAACTTGCGCCGATCAACCTTGTCGATGATCACCGCGCCGATCACCACGGCAAGGATGCCTAAGCCGAAGCCGAACAACTGAGTAATTGCAGTCACAACCGTCGTATCGGAGGACGCCTTTGCCCACGTGTCGTTCAGGATTTCGGGACCCGTCACCGTTGCCACAGAGCCTGCAAAGGACTGCAATGCGAAGAACAGCGTGACGGCAATGACGCGATTGCGAATCTTGCCAGTGATGCGCACCGGACCCTGGTTGACCTTTGCCTTCTTCTCCTCGATGGCTCTCAACGCCGGAGCTGGATCGAGCTCCAACATCTTGAAAACCTTCATAGCCTCCTCTTCGTGGCCATGTTCAAGCAGCCAGCGCGGCGATTCTGGCAAGAAACGACGCATCAGATAGACGAACAGAGCAGGCAGTGCGGCGATACCAAACAACCAACGCCACGAGCTGTCGCCCGCTAGCGGATGAATAATCAGGGCTAAAAGGACGGAGGAAATCGCACCAAGCAGCCACATGATATTTGGTAGCGATCCGGCCAAACGGCCGCGCTGCTCGTTCGAGGAGATTTCAGCTAAAAAGGCCTGAGACACCGGGATATCCATACCCACGGCAATACCCAGGATGAAGCGGGTCAGAATCAGAATCGGAACGTTGGTGGACAACGCTGCAATAATCGAGGCGATAATGAAGAAAATCAAGTTCCACCGGAAAATCGGAAGACGGCCATACTTATCGGCAATCTTGCCGAACACCAACAAGCCGACGCACGCACCCAAGAATGCGGATGCAGTCAGCCAGCCAACCTCGCCTGGCGTCATGCCAAAATACGGCTTCAAATACAGAATGCCGACGCCGATCACCAACAGGTCGTATCCATCAATCAGTTCACCAAAAGCGACGAGGCGAGGAGTCCACGTCTTCACAAACTTCGCTCGCCTGGGCGTAAAACTATCGTAATCGTATGCATTGCTCATAAAGCATCCACCCCACTGCATCCACTCCACTGTGGTTTGTATCCCCGCCCTCAAAGACGCATCGCTGTGCTCCAAGGACGTGCAACCGTCACACATACTAGCACCAATACAGACTCAGGATTTCCACGGATCTTTCCGCGGCACGCACCGCTTTTTTCTCGTCAGGCACTGCTTTTTCTCGTCACACACCGCGGCGTATTGCCCCGTCATCCGCCACATCCGCGCCGCCGCTGTACGCCGCCACATTGTATTCGTCACATCTCACGCACACAGACCGTGCCAGAACAAGGAATCGCGGGTAAGCTTTTCGGGTGCCAAAAAATACCAATTCTCAGAAAATGACGCGGCGCTCGCGCGTGCTCAGCGTTCTGCTAACGCTCGTGTTCTGCGCCCTGTTCACAGTTTCCATCGTCAACGTCGCGATGCCGTCGATTCAAAAGGCTCTGGGCGCTTCCTCCGCTGACCTGCAGTGGGTGGTGTCTGGCTATTCGTTGACCTTCGGCGTGATGCTCGTTGCGGCAGGACGTATGGGTGACCTTTTTGGCCGCGCAGAGTTCTTTATGTTGGGCGCTGCGGTGTTCGGGCTCTCGTCACTGGTGGCAACGTTCGCTCCAAACATGCTGGTGCTAAACATCGCGCGCGCCTTTATGGGCGTGGGAGCCGGCATTTTCAATCCGCAAGTTTCCTCCATGATCCAGCAGAACTACCGTGGCTTTGAGCGGGCGCGGGCGTTCGCTGCACTCGGTGCCGTGGTTGGTTTGGGCGTAGCTGTCGGACCGGTACTTGGCGGAGTCCTCCTCGCATGGCTGCCAGAATCGTGGGCTTGGCGAACAACGCTTGGCATCAATATTCCGTTCGCGCTGGTGGCTATTATCCTCGGCTATCTGTGGCTGCCACGCAACAACGCCTATATTTCAAAGTCCGGCGAGATTGTCCCTGAAGGAACACCGTGGGGCGCTCAGGCACGCGTGGATCAGGGTACTCAGACCGGATCCGAACACGCTGGATCAGTTCAGACTGCATCGCAGCCCAGATCTGTTCAGCCAGTGAAGAAGGTCAAGGACTTTGACCCCATCGGCGCATTGATTCTCGGCCTCACCATCCTCACCTTGATGACGCCGTTTATCCACAACAACGGCAACAACGCTATTTTCTCTCTGATTGGTGTTGCAACACTTCTGTTGATCGTGTGGCTTATGTGGGAGCACTTCTATGAAAAGCGTGGGCACGTCCCCATGGTTGACCTGCGCCTGTTCAAGGTTCCGTCATTCTCGATCGGGGCTGCGCTGATTACCGTCTGGTTTGCGGGAACCACCAGCGTGTGGATTATCCTCGCCATGTTCATCCAGCAGGGACTCGGCTACAGCCCGCTCGTTTCCGGCACTATCGGCCTGCCCGGCGCCATTTTGACGTCCGTCTCCTCCATCATCGCCGGCCGCGTCATGGTGAAGTGGGGCAGGAAGACAATTCTTTTCGGTATTATTGGCACAATTATCTCGATGCTCCTGGCTATTTGGGCAACCGTCGCCGCAACCCAAGGCCACTCGATCCTGTGGATCACAGCGGCATTCACCGTGCAGGGTTTTACGGGCGGATTCGTGAACTCCCCCAATCAGGCCTTCACGCTCCAAGACGTTCCAGTTTCGCAGGGCGGCACCGCCTCCGGGATTATGCAGACGGGTCAGCGGGTCGCTACCGCGGTCGGTGTTGCCATGGTGACTGGGCTGTTCTTCCAGCAGGTACCCTTCGGCTACGCGAAAGCTGTGACGGCCGCATACCTCCTCATCATCGCCTTCATGTCGATTGCGCTCGTGCTTGGACTGATGGACTTGACGCTGGAAAAGAAATACAAGTTCGGTGACGTGCAGGTTGCGTAAGGTACATAGGGTGCGAGGCGTAAGGCTCGCGGCGAGCCTCGCGTGCCGTCACGTGCTCGCGTGACGTGCTTGTTTGCGCGCCTGCGTAATGTGCTCTCGCGGTAACCGCAAGCTTAACGTGCTCGTGTGCCGCGAGCCCAGAGGGCACGCGTGATTTTAGATAACAAGATTCTCGATTAACCGGCACGGGAGTGAGCTGTGGACGCTAGTCGTGCGAGTTGCGGGAGCTAGTTGGTAGGAACCTGCCAGCAGGGGCGTACGCGGTAGCGGAACGTGTAGTCGCCGGGGTCAATAAGGTATTCACTATGCGTTTTCGCGCCCCACGAATCATCTCCGCCCACGCCACGACGTCGCAACGCAGGGCGAATCACCGTACGTGTGATCGGCGGCAACTCTGCGGAATGGGAAGCTGAAGCAATCTGTGCCGGGGTGTAGGGCAGAGCGGAGATTTCCATGGGCTCGCCCACGTTTTCAAATACGAGCCCACTCCCCTCGGCGTCGGTGACGGCACACCAGCGTACTCCCGTGTGGTTCCCGCACTCCGACGGCCTCGCATATGGCGTATATTGGCTTGCCACGTCCGCGTGCCACACACCGCGCCGGGCCCCCACGCAGCGATCCCGATACGTCTCCTCTGGCCCATCGCCATACCACACCATATGATGCAGTGCGTCTGCAACCTCCCACTGCATCGCTATTTCAGGAATGTCACGTGGGAACTCAGCAATCGCATCCCTCATTCCTGTTGGAGTGTGCAGACGCATCGTCACATCGAGAATCCCTCCGCGCCTGACGGTGTATTCAACACGAGCTTCAAATCCTGGAATGATCGGCGTGGTGTAGCGGTACGCCAGATGAGCTGCGCTTTCCCCTAGGTAAATTGCGTTTTTCCCCTGAGCCTCATCTTCACCGTTCACGGATTGCGCCCCTAATTGCGCCCCTAAAATCGGCGGCACCGCAAGCTGTTCAATAACGCACGATTCACTTGCTACCCTCCATAGGGCATCCTCCACCGGTGCACCCCAACCCCGTTCGTTGGCAGTAGCTGCGTGCCAGAAGTTTGGCCGTGGCACAGCACGAAGAATCTGCCGGGCGGGCTTCGACAATTCTGCAGGCTCAGACGCCGAAGATGCTGCAGCAAGGTAGATAGCGCTCAAACCATGCTGTGGAGCAGAAAACAGGTACGAATATTTCCTACTGTGTACACCAAGATTGCTGATTCCTTTGACGAGGCGCATATCGTCATCATCCCCAGACAGCTGCACGCTCGCCTGCATCATGCTGTTCGCCCCACTCGTGCATGGTTGCACCGAGCACTGGCCGCGTTTTCCAGTTAGTGGAAACTCGTAGCTCCCCCAGCCAACAATCGACACCCTCGTCATATCCGATGCGTCTTCGCTGAGGCCACTCCACCGCGCAATCTGACGAGCCATATCAGCAGGCGCAGGCACCGGGAATCCATGCGGATCCACGAATGTGACACGCCATGAGGCAAAATAGCCGCGTTCGCAGCTGCGCGGGTCACGATCTTCAGGCCACGAAAGCGGAAAACTTTTCGTTGCCCCAGGTGCGAGTTCGCAGATGATGTCTTGCCTGTCGATGACGTGTTCTTCCGCTCCCGGCATGACTGGCACCATCACTAAAGCAATCACACAGCGGTATGCAGAGGCATCGGTGAAGAGATTCGTGTTTCTTACCTCAAAGTGATCTGAAAACACCTTCACTTTCAGTTTCGAGAATACAGCCGCTACCTCCTGCACTTTCGGCGACGGCGAGCGGTCAGCATAAAAGATGCCGTTCCCGCAAAAGTCCGCATCGTTCGGCGCGTCTCCGAACATTCCGCCGTATCCAAGATCCTCTGACCTGTACACAGCTTGATCAGCTCTCTGGCGTAAGCCCGAGTGAATATCATGATCTACCTGGGACCCGCCGTCTTCGCCCGAGCGTACGCCCTCGCTTGTATATATAGTGTTGCCAGCATGCACGCTCCGATCCATCCGGGCGGGCGGCAGCGCTTGCTCAACACGAGTGAGCGGTAACGCTTGGTCAGCAAAATCCCAGATGAACCCACCCTGGAAAAGCGGATCCTCGTCGCATAGTTGTGCATAATCAGAGAGCGCACCTAACGAGTTACCCATTGCATGGGCATATTCACACATGATGAACGGCTTGTCCCGATGCTCTCTGAGGAAGGCGCGCACATCAGCGGCCGACGTGTACATCTGGCTTTCCATATCGGATGTGTGCGGATAGCGCCGATCGTGCATCACGCCCTCGTAGTGAACGAGACGCGAATGATCCCGTGCACGGAAATAGTCAGCCACCTGCGCCAGATCCGAACCTCCGAAGGACTCGTTGCCACACGAAAAAATAATCACCGACGCGTGATTTTTGTCCCTCTCCACCATTGACGCCGCACGATCCAGCAGAGCATTTCGCCATTCGGGATTATCCGAAGGAACAATATCGCTGACCTCAGGATCGAAATCGAAGCGAGGCTGCCACGTTCCATGCGTCTCACAATTCATTTCGTCGATCACATACAGACCGTATTCGTCTGCTAAATCGTAGAACGCCGGGTTGTTTGGGTAGTGACTGGTACGCACCGCGTTGAACTGCGCACCCTTGATAAGCCGAACATCGCGCTCAATGTCGTCAATATTCAAAGCCCGCCCGTGGAGCCCGAACTCATGCCTGTTGATTCCCTGAAAGACGATACGCTCGCCGTTAATCTGCATCACAGAATCGCGTATCGAAAAATCTCGAATCCCGAACCGGTCAACAGTCACTTCCTGCGGCATCCTCAAGCTGCGAGCATGTGACGCACGTTCACTCTCGCCGTCTGCATCGCCATGGTACGAGCACACCACCATGTACAAGTTCGGCTGCTCAGCACTCCATAACTGTGGCTGTTGGATATGCACCACCACACGATACTCCACGCAGTGAGGCTGCACGATGCCGGGCAGTCGGCTAGCCCTGCAAACCAGATCCTCACCGGCTGACGGCTGCTCGCCAGGCGCGGACGGGAGTTCGTCAGCATCGCAGGCATTCGCGCTCGCACGTCTAGCCTCAACTGGCAGGGCACGGGCGTGAATAATCCCTCTCACTTGCTTGCCCGATCCGAGCGTGCCAGCATCTTCCGGTGCACCGAGTGCACCGGAAGATAGAGGCCTCGCCTGCGACTCAAACAGATCACGAGGAACGAGCGCATCCGCACTGTGGTCGGCATCCCGCCGAGGCATTGGGTACAACGCTACGTCGATCCACTCAGGTAGTGACGTAGACGCGTATTCGCTGCTGCCAACGCAGTCATCATGCAACGCTTGCTCGCAAGCCGAGGCGCTGTCAGGAACAGAAACATTATCGCAGTGCCGAATGCTTTCGCCCGAAGCGGTGCTCCCGTGTAATACTGTTTCGTCAGGAACCGTCACCTGAACGCGGATCGTCACAGACGCAGAGCCCGCATCGACAGGATTCACCTGCGTCGAAATATCGAGATCGCGCATGTGCACCGCCGGCTCGTACCGAAGTGTGACAGAGCGGAAAAGCCCACCCAGCCTGAAACAGTCTTGATCTTCCAACCACGATGCGCCCGTCCACTGAAACACACAGACGGCAAGCCGGTTGAGCCCACACTGCACATATCGAGTGAGGTCAAATTCGTCAGGCGTATAAGAATCCGCAGAATACCCCACGTAGGTTCCGTTCACCCACACGGCAAGCGCGGATTCAGCACCGTCAAACCGCACAATGACGCGAGGCTGCTGCGGATGCGGCCGCACAGTGAAATCGCGCATGTAGCATCCCACAGGATTGTGGCGCTGCGGCATGTGACCCGGTTGAACGTCCTCCCACCCGTCCCAAGGGTAATCAACGTTCGTGTAGTGCGGGCGCCCGAAGCCTTCCATCTGCCAATTCGAGGGAACCGATATCGTGCTCCACTCTCCGGAAAGCTTTGCGTTAGGCATGACGAGCGGGCTTATCGCGTCTGAAAGTTCCTCGGGGCGCTCCACAAGCCGAAAAGCCCACTCACCATCCAGCGGTGTCACCCACGAACCGGACGCTCGCACAAAACCAGAATGTACCTGCGCATATGCCTCACCAGCAGATGCAAAGACACGATGCGACGAATGCGGACTCAGGCGGTTCTCGGCAAAAAACTCCGGATTTGCTAAACGAGCTTCTACCTGGTCATAGTGGTCGAGCTTCACTTCATCCTCATCTCAAATGTCGCAAAGGCTGTACAGAATGTTACGTCGATTATATGGAAAGTAACGTAGGTTACACGCAAGATCCCGAAGTTCCTACACGGATGCCCTACGTATGCTGGCACGCCGACAAGCACCCCGTCGTGGCTCAACGACCTGCTAGTTAAACAATGCGTTCACTTCCTCGTTCGCCTGCGTCAATGAAGAAGCGGGTTTCTGCCCTGTCACCACTGCATCGACCGCCGGGTTCATGATGCCGTTAATCTCCGGTCCATGCTCGGTCACTTGTGGAAGGAAACCCGTTTTATTCTCCAGATGTATCAGGAAATTCTTCACATCGATGCCCTTGCTGGCGAACGCATCCTTTGCAAGATCTGTGGCATGGGGTATCGCCGGAAACACTACACTCGCCTTACCAATCACATCTTGGCATGCTGCGCTGCCCAAATATTCCACCCATTTGATCGCAGCCGCCTTATTCTGCGAACCTGCCCACACAGAGTCCGCTAAGCCGTTGTACATCGACGCTCGTTTACCATTCGGACCAAGGGGTGTCGGCGCAATACCAACCTGAAGACCCTTATAGCTATACGCCTGGTTAATCACCCAAGAGCCATTCATTACAGTCGCATATTTTCCGGCCGCGAAAAGATCCATCGTGGTCTGCCCCGTGATCGCTTCGAGCGGTGGCATATATCCCTTACTCATCATGCCTTGCATCCATGCAATCGTTTTTTGAAACTCAGGTTTGTCGTAGTTGTAGTGTGTGCCCCACGGATTCTTGTCGGTTACCGTCCACCCCTGTGTAGCGGTATACATAGACCACTGCGCCTGGCCTAGTGCGCCACCCGAGTAGCCGTCTAAGCCGAGGCCGTAGACTTTCACCTTTGCTTTATCAAATCCCTGCTCATCCCCACGCTTGCCGTTGGCGTCAATTGTCAAATGTGCCATCATTTTTTCGTATGTGCCACCATCGTCAGGATTCCAGGTCAGAGCCGCCAGCTGATCGGCACTGACGCCCGCATCGGCAAGAAGCTGTTTGTTGTAATACAACGCAATCGTGTCGAAATCCTTGGGGAGCCCATAACGCAAGCCGTCCTGGCCAACCCACAGACTCGCGAGCCCCGGCTGGTACTGATCGGTGTCAAAATGATCAGCAGCCAAAGTATCGTCCAACGGTTGCAGCTGCTGCTGCGACACATACTGCGGATACATTGTCAGGTGATTGGTAAAAACGTCCGGGGCTGTACCAGACGCCATGGCGTTGTTCAACGAATTCCAGTAGTCATCCCATGAATACTGAGTTATTTTGATGTCAATACCAGGATTAGCTTTCATAAAATCTGTTGCGCACTTTTGGTAGGCAGGCTTCTGGTTATCGTCCCACAGCCAATAATTCACTGTCCCCTTGGCAGTGCTCGTATCCAGTGCACCCTGCTGCGCGCTTCCTGTTGTTGAGGATCCGCACGCTCCAAGGGTCATTGCAGCAGCCAGCAGAATACCCACGTGTTTTCTTTTCATAATCGGCAACCTCCTTGTGCCTTATTTCTTATCCTTGACATCCACACACGAAACGTGAATGCCCAACACCACTAAGGCGAGATCTTCAGGGCAGGTTCTTCCTGCGATGTGGAGCACTCACGCTCTTTACTCGATCCCTATTTGCTTGTGTAACTAATCGAATCCACAATCTTGGGTGCAAAAAGCATGAACAGAATGAATACAGGCAGAGCAGCAATAAGTGTGGCTGCCATTAAGCCCGCCCAATCCGGGGATCCCGTAGCCGTCTGAGCCCTGAACGCGCCCAGCGCCACCGTCAGCACCTTGGTCGATTCCGTGTTTCCTGCAAGCAACGGCCAGAAATAGTCATTCCATGCAGTGATAAACACCAGTACCGTCAGCGTCGTGAGCGGAGCGCGAAGAATGGGTAAGTCGATCGTAAAGAATATTCTGAAGGGACCAGCACCATCTATTTCCGCCGATTCTTCTACCTCTCGGCTGATATTGAGGAAGAACTGACGCATAAAGAAAATCGCAAACGGCGTCATGAAAAACGTGGGGAGTACCATGCCAACGTAGGAATTGAGTAACCCCAAGTTTTTAATGAGCATGAAGTTCGGAAGACTCGTGAAAATTGGCGGAACCAACATCGCGCCAAGAAAAATCGCAAACACCGCGTCGCGTCCACGCCAGCGCAGGCGCGAAAATGCGTAGGCAGCCATGCTGGAAAACGTCACTTGCCCGATCGTGATCGCGGTGGAATACACCATGGAATTGAAAAAGTAATGCCAAAAATTGATCGCAGCTCCGGAGCCACCCTCAGCCATTGCTTCCGCCGCTGTTGAAAGCCCAAGAACCCGCTTGAACGCACCCAACGTAAAATCGACAGGAAGTAATGACGCCGGATCTGATGGCAATGAACGTGTGGTGGAAAACGCTGTACGCACCATCCACAGGAATGGGAATATCGTCAGCACCAGAAAAAAGATCATGACTGCCCATGCCAGAAGGGTTCCCCAGGATATCCTCTTAGATCCTGAACGCGTTTTTCGCATTAACTGCTGCATCACGGCTCCCTACGCTAAATCCGATTCGTTCGCGCGCATCAGTTTGATCTGCACAAACGCCACGACGGCCAGGATTACAAACAACACAGTGGAAAGTGCTGCTCCATAGCCAAACTGGCCTTCTGCAAATGACTTCTGCCAGATGTAGTACTGAATCACACGCGTTACATTGACTGGACCTCCACGCGTTGTCACCGCAACGGTGTCAAATACCTGGAAGGATCCCGTAATGGACAACACAAGAACCATCGCTAAAACGGGGCGCAGCAACGGCAGCGTCACCTTGAAAAACGCCTTGACCGGCGTACACCCATCAAGTGCCGCTGCTTCATAGACATTTTCCGGAATAGCGACGAGACCGGCGAAGATCAGCAACGCTGTGTAGCCCATATAGCGCCACACATTCACGAAAGCAATTGTGGGGATAGCCCAATGAGAGTCGGCAAAAAACGCAATCTTATCCAAGCCGAAATGTTCCAGCACGATGTTGACGATGCCAATCTGATAGTCGAGCATCCAGAACCAGACCAACGCCGCAATCACATTTGATACGAGCCAGGGCAGCAGCAGGGTGGAACGGATCAGGATGGAACGAGTCAAACGCTGCATCAGCACTGCCAGCCCAAGAGCAATAATCGTCTGAAAACCAATGTTGAGAACCACGTACCAGAGGGTGATTTTCATGGCATTCCAAAAGAGCGGGTCGTGCAGCAGCTTCACGAAGTTAGCTGTACCGATAAAGCGGGGCTTCCCAAGGATGTTGTACTGAGTGAAGCTGTAATAGATCCCCTGGAGCGTTGGGCTGAGGAAGAAGAATACGAATCCGATACCGGCGGGCAGAATAAAAAGAATCGCTGCTCGGCGCTGAGCGCGGGCACGCCGATGCGAACCGACACCGGTAGGCACCTCCGCTGGGCGATCGTGGGGTCGTGCAGGTTCTGACGTGAAATGCGCTGATGCCAAGCTCTGGCGTGCAGATGCGGACGGGGCGGGATCTGGACGTGCAGAATCTGCGGCGTCAGGTTCTTCTCGCCACGGCTTTCTCGAAACATTGTGAACCATTGAATTCCTCCATTGGAATAAACACTCCCGGAACACGTCACTAAATCTACACGCGTTGCTTATCCAATACAAACACAAATTACATTGTTTTGCATAGTTATTAAGAATTGATAATAATGAGTAATCAACAGGCGTAGATTCCGATCTTTACGCACCATCTCCAACGAAGGACACGCACCATGGCTGCTGAACATGCGAGATTTGTCTATTTTCACACTGACGGCGTAGGCCTTGTGATTGCTGTTTTTGAACAGTCGTTACCCGTCATTCTCCATTGGGGAGCCGAACTTGGCGATATCACCAGTGTCGATGCGCAGCAACTCCTACTGGCATGCGCTGCGAACCCAGGTGAAGGCACTGTGGATACGCCACGCTTAGTCGCCGTCATGCCAGAACATTGGGCGGGGTGGTTCGGACGCCCCGGAATTTCGGGAAGTCGGCAAGACGGATCGGCATGGACGCCCAAATTCTCGCTGAGTCACGTCGATGTGAACGAATCACGGATGGATGGCGATTTCGCATCTTTCACCACAGGATCAGCAACGATCCATGCCACCGACCGCACAGCTGACCTTGAGCTTAATCTCGTTATCGAGATGCTTGTGGGCGGTGCCGTACGAATGCGTGCAACACTGACTAATCTCGGAGCACGCGATTATCGCCTTGATGAGCTTGTTCTGGCTTACCCTGTGCCCGCCCGCGCTGTGGAGATCCAAGATTTTGCAGGCCATTGGGGTCAGGAGAAAATCACGCAGCGCCATGAGTTCACAGTTGGTCAATATCTACGCGAGGGGCGCAAAGGCCGCACGGGAGCAGATTCAGCAGGGGTTCTGCATGCAGGCGTTCAGGGCTTCACCACGCAAAGCGGTGAGGTGTGGGGTGTTCATACGGCATGGAGCGGCAACCACATTCATTACGCTGAACGTGCATTTACGGGCGAGAAACTCATTGGTGGAGGAGAGCTGATTCTGCCCAACGAGATCGTTCTAGGCTCCGGCGAGTCCTACACGTCACCGTGGGTCTACGGAACATATGGGATAGGACTGGATCAGACGGCACATCGATTCCACACCTACTTGCGCAGCAGGCCGCAGCACCCAAGCACATCGAGGCCAGTCACACTCAACGTGTGGGAAGCCGTCTATTTTAACCAGAATTTGGAGGAACTCCGCTGCCTTGCGGATATTGCCGCACAGCTTGGTGTTGAACGCTATGTCCTGGACGACGGTTGGTTCTCCTCCCGGCGCAACGATCGCTCAGGACTTGGGGATTGGTATGTGTCTGACGAGGTGTGGCCGCAGGGTCTGCATCCGCTTGTCGATCATGTTCACAGTCTCGGCATGCAGTTTGGACTGTGGTTTGAACCTGAAATGGTCAACGAGGACTCCGCGATTGCACGTGCCCACCCGGAGTGGATAATGGCTCCTGAAGGCCGCCTTCCCGTCCGTGCGCGACACCAACAAGTTCTCAACATTGGTATCCCGGAGTGCTACGAGCATATTTACAGCAGGATCACCAAGCTCATTGACGAGTACGGCATCGCATATATCAAATGGGATCACAACCGCGACCTCATCGACGCGGGCACCTTGCCTCGTCATCAGCCTGGGGTGCATGCCCAAACGCGTGCTACATATCGCATGATGGCTCAGCTGAAACGGGATCATCCTGGACTCGAAATCGAGTCGTGCTCCTCGGGAGGGGGACGCATCGACTTAGGAATCATGGAATACGCGGATCGTGTGTGGGTCTCTGACAATATCGATCCGGTTGATCGTCAGCAGATGCTTCGCGGCACGTCACAGCTCCTTCCGCTCGAAATGCTCGGATCACATATTGCTTCGCGCACTTCTGAATCAACAGGACGTACACACGACCTCGATTTTCGTGCAGCCACGGCTCTTTTCGGCCACCTCGGCATCGAATGGGATCTGCGCAAGGCCAGTCCACAGGAACGAGAAACCCTGGCACAGTGGATCACTTTTTATAAGCAGATTCGGGAATTTCTTTTTACAGGTGACTACGTGCGTCTCGATTTCCCCGATCACACTCTGCTTGGATGCGGTGTAATCGATCACGCGAAAAGAAAGGCCCTGTACTCACTGGCGTCGATGGACGTGCCTATTACCGTGTCACGCGGGATGGTCACCCTTCCTGGACTCGATGCCAGCACGCACTACCACGTCACACCACACCCATTAACCTCCAACGCTGCTGGGTTACGCCCACCCTTATGGTTCAACGACGGGAAAGGATTCACTGCCACGGGCGCGATGCTTGAGCACGTGGGACTCCACGACATCTCACTTTTCCCAGAGCACGCTACGCTTATTTGTGTTGAAGCAGTTGAATCATGAGGCGGAATTCCAATGGCAGGTCAGGAGAATCGCGGAGCAACACGCAACGATGTTGCCAAGCTTGCTGGTGTGAGCCCCGCCGTGGTGTCGTACGTCATTAACGATGGACCACGCCATGTGGCACCCCAGACGCGTCAAAAAGTGCTGGACGCCATTCAGAAGCTCCACTACCATCCCAACGCTGCAGCTCGCGCGTTAACGACCGGCAGATCCGACGTTGTTGCCCTCGTGGTTCCAACGATCAGCAATCCCTACTTCTCACATCTGGCAGAAAATATCGAACGGGAAGCAACCGAACACGGGTTAGTTCTCACCCTCGGGCAAGCCTCCACAGTCAATATCTACAGCGTGCTTGCCTCGTTTAGTGACCATGGCATTAACGACATCATCACCTGCACTATGCCCTCCCATGAGGCTCTCACGCTGATTGAGCAAAACCGAATGAACTGCGTAAACCTATCGATCCCAGAACTCCCTGTCGGCTCTGCCGGCGTCCTACCCGACTATTTTGCGGGGGCATCCATGCTGACGCGGCACCTGATTGACGTCCATCATCACCAGGACATCGCCTTGGTCAGCGGCTCAAGTTATGCCACCGATGGCGCACGCTATATCGATCAACGCGAGCTAGGCTGGCGTTCCATGCTGGAAAGCCGCGGCCTCACTGTTCGGCCTTTGATCCTCACGGATTGGTCTCCGGAGGGCGGCAGACAGGCTGCACGCAGCCTCGTCGATCAGTATCCTGACGTGACAGCAGTCGTCGTCACATCTGACCTTGAAGCCTTCGGCGTGATGCAAGGCCTACGAGAAAAAGGGAAGCGCGTTCCAGACGACATCGCTGTTGTTGCGTTCGACGCCACACCCGAGGGTGCTTTTATGTCTTCCCCGCTGACGAGTGCGGGCGTTTCCCTTCAAAAGCTTGCTGCCCGGTCAATTGCACAATTGCTCAATAGGGAAGACCGACCGCGTGAGAGTTTGAATCCAGAATTGATCCTGCGCCAGTCATGCGGATGCAATCTGTAATCCTGGCGCTGAAGTTCGCAATGGCTATGTATGTATCACGTGTGTAATGACTACAAAGGCCCAATGGCGACTATCCGAGCCGAATAAAGATTTGCAGGCCGAGTGGGAACACGCAGGCCGAAACTACTCAATGCGAAACAACACAACGGCTATGCAGGCCGAATGAGCACATTGCTCAACGTATTCTGCGCGATCACGCTCATCTGATTGAAGCGCGCCTGCCATGCGCCAGCGTCCCAGCTTTGCGCTAACTCCTGAAATTCACCTGGCGTACCTTGCGTGCGAGCCTGTTGAAGCGCAAAATTCTGCACGCCGAGGTCAGCAAGGCGTTCCACAAGCTCAGTGAACCGTCGTTCGGCGGGCGCATTCGGATAGACCGTGGTGCGCACCTCGAAATCGAAAACGTCGCTCGTTCCTGCTCTCCTGTCACGCTCAGCGATCAGGGCATCGAGCGCAGTCCACGCCTTCTTTCCGCCGTCGAATCCTGCCGCCTCGCGATAGTCGTCAGGCATCGCCTTAATATCGAGTCCCACCCACGATACTGACGGCAAGAGTCGCTGCAGTCTGGCTGGATATGCCCCGCCCGTGTGCAACGCCACCTGGAACCCGTCTGTTCTCACTACCCGGACGGCGTCCTCAACGGCTGCCTGACGCAGAGCCTCACCACCCGTGAACACCACGCCGTCCAACAAGCCGTGCCGACGGCTCAAAAGATCTTCGAGCACAGAAAACGGTACGCTGCCTGGGGTGTGCACATCGAGTATGGCTGAGTTTTGGCAGAACGGACACCGCCACGGGCAGCCTTGGCAAAAAACAACTGCTGCAAGATGATCTGGCCAATCAACTGTTGACAGGGGAATGAGTCCAGCAATGGCCAGATCATGAGCAGCACACCCGCTGCGGCTTCCGGTGCAGGAATCTTTCGGCTTCACAACCCGCTGTGTGCCGCGCTCACCATTCACCTGCATCCTTCTACTGCAATCCTTATGCCACAGCCGGCGCAACCGGTTCAGGATGAGCCGCCGCCCATTCCTCATAGTTGTCCGCAAGCTGCGGCGTGATCTTCGCCTTCGACCCGAGCGCGTTCTCGTGGAACGCAATACGCTGATGATACTCACCCTGCTTACCAGTGTTGAAGCTCGTCACCGGGCGGAAATAGCCCATCACGCGCGTCCATACCTCGCATTCCTGCGCTTCAGCTTCCGGATCCTCTGCTGCACACTTCGGGCATGTCCAGTGTTCACCAGCCACATAGCCGTGTACTGGGCACACAGAGAAAGTCGGAGTCACCGTGATGTAGGGCAAGTGGAAGTTCGTCAGCGTCCTGCGCACCAGCTGCTTGCACGCCTCACCTGAACTCATTCGTTCATTCATGTAGAGGTGAAGAACCGTTCCACCCGTGTACATGCTTTGCAGATCCGCCTGATTTTCGAGGGCTTCAAAGGCGTCGTCAGTGAAATTCACAGGCAGCTGGGACGAGTTCGTGTAGTAAGGCTCCTCTTCGGTTCCCGCCTGGAGAATATCGGGGAAACGCTTCTTATCTTCACGAGCAAACCGATATGTTGCACCCTCGGCGGGCGTCGCCTCCAAGTTGTACATATTGCCGGTTTCCTCTTGGAACCGCACGAGGTTGCTCCGCATACGGTCAAGAATGCGAGTTGCCATGGCATGCCCACGAGGATCCGTAATGTCATAGGAATCGTCGGTGAAATTACGAATCATCTCGTTGACGCCGTTAACCCCAATCGTGCTGAAATGGTTGTTCAAGTTACCCAGGTAGCGCTTCGAATACGGATAGAACCCGTCATCCATGAGACTCTGGACAACAACGCGCTTTTTCTCCAGCGTAGATTTCGCCATCTCCATCAATCGATCCAGGTCGGCAAGCAGGGCACCCTCATCGCCCTTGTGCTTGTAGCCGAGCCGCGCAGCGTTGATTGTGACGACGCCAATGGAACCTGTCAGTTCAGCTGAACCAAACAGACCGTTTCCGCGCTTAAGCAATTCGCGCAAATCCAACTGCAAACGGCAACACATGGATCGGATCATCGTCGGATCCAGTTCTGAGTTGATGAAGTTCTGGAAATATGGCGATCCATACTTGGCGGTCATCTCGAACAGGAGCTGAATATTCGGCGCATCCCAGTTGAAATCCTTGGTGACGTTGTACGTGGGGATTGGGAAAGTGAAGGGGCGACCGTCCGCATCCCCTGCTATCAGAACTTCCATGAACGCCCTGTTGATCACGTCCATCTCCGCTTGAAGATCACCATAGGTGAAATCGCAGACTTCCTCGCCGATGTAAGGGTGGTTGTCCGCGATATCGTCCGGGCAGTGGATATCGAACGTCAAATTTGTGAATGGGCACTGGCTACCCCAGCGGCTCGGAACATTGAGGTTGTACACCAGCTCCTGCATGTTCTGCTTGACGTCGTCATAGCTGAGGTTATCCAGGCGGACGAAAGGAGCCATATACGTATCGAAGCTACTGAACGCCTGAGCGCCAGCCCATTCGTTCTGAAGCGTGCCAAGAAAATTCACGATTTGACCGCACGCTGAGCGGAAGTGTTTCGGAGGTTTGGACGCAATTGCCCCAGGAACGCCGTTGAAACCTTCCTCCAGCAGACGCCGCAGGCTCCAACCCGCACAGTATCCAGAGAGCATGTCCAGATCGTGGATATGGTAGTCGCCGTTACGGTGTGCATCCCCTTCTTCCTGCGTATACACATCGGAAAGCCAGTAGTTTGCAATCATCTTGCCGGCGGCATTCAAAATCAATCCGCCGATCGAGAAGCCTTGATTGGCATTTGCCTTGATACGCCAGTCCTTGCGATTGATGTATTCATCCACGGTCTTCGTTGCGTTCACCATCACCTCTGGATGCTGCGTACTGTGTTCAACCATGTCTAACCACCAATCCTCTCAACCTCGCCGTGGGCAAACACGCCGCCGGCAACTCGGTTCTTCTCAATCGTCGATGTAGGAATGCGCACTGACTGCCAACGAAGCACGTACCACCACCAGACGCGTGCTACTGCTAGGCGAGTTCACCTACAGGGCAAGTCCCTCATCGTGCTGCACTCTCCATGCACCACATATCGTATCGAATTCACAACATCTTGTAGTACCAACACACCGGAACACCATATGTAGTGTGTTCGTGCATTCGGGCGACATGCCGCGGAAACACGCGGAACCACAGGATTCTGTGATACACATCTCGTATATCCGGCAGTTCAGACTACTCTCTCCCTACTCTGGGGCAACACCGGCGAGAGCGTGAGCAACGAACGTATGGATCAAAGGCACCGTGACGCGGGTCGTCACGCGCACCCGTTCCCCTTCAACTGCACAGCTCTGCGTCCTAGCTCCATTTTCCTCAACCATGCGTGACGCATCAGCACATGCCCGAGCCTCATCACCAGTCATTTCCAACTGGGTTGCTCCACTCAGGGCGGCAAGGTCTGCCGAATCCTGAGCAATATGCCCGCCTGCAATCACCTGGAACACCAACAAAAGCAACATTCCGAGCACTGCGAGGGCACCGATTACCCCCAGCGCAAGAACAGTTCCCGAGCCCTGTTCGTCACCGCTACACACACATTTTCCACATGTCATTGTGACGACCTTGCCGAAATCGTGTCGGTGACGCACTCAACCCCAGGTTCAACAGCCACAGATCGTGCAACGTTCACGGTAAGTCCGAGGCTTGGAAGAACCTTATGCGGCTTGGCGTGCACAACAACCGTTTGAATATCGTCGTGCGCTGTGAGCTCCACGGATGCACTGTTCAAATCGCGCGTGTGTTGAGCCACCACATCTTTAGCAGGTTTACCGAGCGCAAGCTGGCGCGCAATCTGCGTGGATGCCTCAGAGGCGTGGACATACGTTGCAGCTGCCCCGAGAGCCCACAGAACACCAATCAAAACCATGAGGATAGACACGAAGCCGAGCGCTAGCTCTGCAGTAACCATTCCATTTTCACCGCGTAATACCGAAAGCGTGTGCCGCACATCATGCGGGTGACGCCCCTCAACCGGTGGCTCACGCACCCATACCCCACACGTCACCACCTTCGCATCTGGAGCATGGACTTTCCTATATCGACTTACCGCCGGCCTTATCAGCATCGGTATAGGAGCTGGTATCGGTGACGAGGCTGGCACTGCTCCTTCGGCTCGTTTCGCTGGCTCGGCTTGCTCAGCTGGTTCTGCAAGCACTGCTGGCCCGGCTTGCTCAGCTGGCACTTCAGGCGCTGCCAGCGTGGGTGCGCGTGTGCACCCTGCCGCAGGTGTAGCCATTCCAGCCGATCCTGCGGGTTTAGCTGATCCTACTGACGGACTATCCACCTCTCTCTCCAGGACATCCGCATCCGAATTCATCGCTGGCTCTCCTTTCAAAATTTGTTGAAGTTGTGCGAACAGTCTCCGCCGGATTACTCCACGCCCAGACACATGTTCCATCTGCTTTCACAGCTTTTCTGTTTTCACAGCTTCTTCTGCTTTCACCGCTTCTTCTGTTTTCTCGGTTTTCTTGGGGACGACGCACGTGGGCAACGCCCGTTAGCGGCACTCGTTAGCGGCACTCGTTGCCGCGCGCGCCGTCCCCTCCGATTCAGTCGAACCACCGTGCACACCTCTAGTGCTCAGGCTGATCAATCCCAGAAGTGACGAGTGGTGGAAGAAAACCACATGGTTTAGGAGAACTGGAAGATCGCTTTGACGATTGCCACAAGTCCTTCACGTACCCAGTCCTGCTTGAACAGCCAGATCAGCAGACCAGCAAAGCTCGTCGCCGCCACCGTTCCCACGGCGTACTCAGCTGTTGCCATACCTGCTTCGCCCGAATCCCGAGGATCGAGAACCTCGTCACGAACAGATTCCTCGATGAATGTTTGAGTCATTATCTTCTCCTTTTCCCGGGCACTGCCCTGTGCTGTGCTCCGTGGAATCCACTCTGCCGGACAGGAGAACTCGGCGAAATTTTGTGTCGTACCCCTGTGGAGAGGCAAAGCCGCCACGGCGTTGTGGAAAGGCGCGCATTGCGGCACGCCAAACTGAGAAAGAACAACCACAGCACCTGTGCACAGCACACAGCGCTCAGGCACAGCGCCTGTGCACAGCGCTCAGACTGCAACAAACATACGGACGCATCCACAGACTCTGTTTCTGGACGCTGACAGCACGTCACATAGGCGGAGACGTACGGACAACGTCAGCGGAAACATAAAAAACGCGGCTGCACACCACATGCAGCCGCGCCTATTCGTATTGAAAATCTCTCGCTGGCATGATCC
The DNA here is from genome assembly GCA_028724265.1 of Actinomycetaceae bacterium. Lineage (GTDB taxonomy): Bacteria > Actinomycetota > Actinomycetes > Actinomycetales > Actinomycetaceae > JAQYDG01. Next base: position 130,010 of record JAQYDG010000007.1, on the reverse strand, counting down.
AATCAACACCATTCGGCACACGTCATCTATGCAATCATCTATGCACACGTCACCTCTCAGAAGCGCATCACAGCGCGCTAGCCGAAAAGTGAAAAGCCGGTCGCCACAATAACAGGGACAATGCCAATCGCCACGAACGCAGGCAGAAAGCAAACACCCAGGGGAAGAACAAGACGAGCTCCGAGTTTTTCCGCGGCTTCCCTGCTACGTCGAGACCGCGAGGCTCGATAACTCTCAGCAGCTCTCTGCAACAGGGGCACAGGCGCCGCACCATCAACCCACGCAGGTTCCAACGCATCTTTGAGCCCATCCAGCCGCTGATCAACCTGTTCCCACGCAGTGTCCCAATCTGCCCCCATCAGCAAGAACTGAGCCACAGGCCTTAAACCTGCTGGTTCTGCCTGGTACGCCAACGAATCGTCGAGTGCTTCAAGTGCACGCGGAATCGACGCTCCACCCTGAAGGGCTGCAACCAACAGATCCACCATCATCGCCGGATCGATATCAGGCAGCACAATACGCGCGTGTGGCCGTGGGCGATTGCGATACGGCGTGTAGGCAAAGGCACACAACAGTGCGCAGACGACGGCAACACATATGACTGGCATCCTGAAGTACACCTCCTCGCCGCCACGAATTCTTCCTTACACTCCACAGCTGGTGAGCTGGCACGCTTATGCGCCGAGGCTCGTTGCTAGAGCGCGGAATGTTCTGCTTGCCGTGTCAGCTCCCGAATCCAGAGGATTCCCGCTATTTCAAGGGAAATTCCTACCGCCGCACATACATGCCCAATCATGGTGGTGCGAAACACGTCGAGCGGACGAGCACCCACCACATAGCCCAGGAGCAGACCCAGCAACGGCAGGAACGCGAGTAATCGCGCGCTGGATCGAGGGCCTGCCAGAGCAATTTTTCGCGCTGACGATTCCTCCGCAGCTTCGGTGATACCCGCCGCACAGGTATCGAGAACATCAGCAATCGGTGCACCAGACATGCCGCTCATCCTGCACACAGCAACAGCTTCAGCCAAGCCAGGTATGGGGTGCCGTGAAGAAAAGAACGGTCGAGCACCATGGCGACGACGCTGGTTCGTACGGCGTCTACGGCGGCGGATATGTATTCGAGGCGCAGCCTCAAGCAGACGCAGGGGTACACCATCGTCATCGAGCACCCGTACGGAAGCTGATCCTGCCGAATCCGAGAGCTTGGCGGTATGCCCCACATCCACTGTGTGCTGCACACTCGTGTGATGACGATTCTTCTTTTGAGGATCAAACTGCCGTGGATCGTGTCGATCGAGTGTCCGCTGCCAGGCATCCTCCATCCGGGCTCCTGATCGAAGCCGCGTTGCGACCTCCGCCACGATAACTCCGAGGTCAATATGACGGATCCTCATTCGTTCCCTCATCCTCGAATACACGGATCCCTTCGATGAGTTGTGATGCCAGCGCGCGCTTTCACGCACGCGCGAACGCACCGCCGTACGGCGAAAGAAACGTCGCTGCCGGCCCTGAGAGGATGTGCCGGAAGATCGGCCGTCATCCACTGAAGGCACGTGAGCATAACGGCGAGGCGTCAATGCCCATGCCAGGCTTGACGCGATGAGAACGGCGATAACAACGAGGAACGTCATGTGTATCCTCCCGCCTTATCGCTGCGCACATCACGACAGCGGCGACGATCAAGACAGGCGCGCGGCATCCCATGACCCGCCAAAACACCCACGTCGGCCTGAGCATTCGCCTCTGTGAAGAAGGACGCATCTATTCCCAGTCGCTCACCCAGCCGATCCCAGCCAGGACCCGCATGAAGCGATCCGTCAACTTCATCAACACGCACAGCAAGCTGTGCACTCAGTTCGCTCTGCCGCCGGACGAATGTACCAATTTGCGCCACCCTCCTGCCAGCTGCGGTGCGCTGAACGTGAATGACAGCGTCGAGAGCACTGGCAGCTTGGGCTGCCACAACCGACTCACTCATACCCGCCAGAGCCCCAAGAGCAACAAGCCGGGAGGGAACATCCTCTGCCGAGTTCGCGTGTATTGTGGCCCACCCGCCGTCATGCCCAGTATTGAGCGCTGAAAGAACATCACGCACCTCCGCACCACGGCACTCGCCGAGCACAATGCGATCAGGCCGCATACGCATGGCTGCACGCACCAGAACCGGCATCGGCACAGCACCCGCACCTTGAACATTCGCATGACGTTCCTGTAGGTGAATCACATGGGGATGTTGAGGGAACAACTCGGCAGATTCTTCTATCACCAAGATGCGCTCGTGGGATCCGACGCTGGAAAGGAGCGCAGAAAGCAAGGTCGTCTTTCCGGATCCCGTTGCACCCGAAATCATGACGTTTGCACGCTGGGCTATCAGCGCATCCAAAATGACGCGCATTCCTGCACCGAAGGTACCCGATTCCTGCAGATCGTCCAAAGAATAGGCCACCGGACGGTGAGTACGCAGAGAAATCAAGGCTCCTTCGGCGGAGATTGGCTCTAAAACCGCGTGAAGGCGCATACCACCCGGAAAAGTGCCGTCCACAATAGGCATCGAATCGTCAAGCCTTTGTCCACATGCAGACGCCAAGCGGACAGCCAACGCGCGCACATCCACGCGGGACGGCCAATATCCATCCAGCTGGTGGACGCGTTCCATGCCGAAGCCTCGGTCAATCCACACTCCGTTTACCCCGTTCACAAGAACATCCGTCACCTCCGGATCCTCCAGCAACGGCTGCAGAGCGCTGCCTGCCCCCGAAAGCGCGCGACGCAGTTCCCGCCCACGACCCACCACATCCGCAGTCCCTATCGCTTCTGGGATCGAAGCAGCGAAAGCCTGCGAAAAGTCAGCACCGTATGCCAGCTCCTTTCTCGCCTTGTGAACAGCATCAGCTGGCGGTGTTCGCAGCTGGGATGCCGAGATTTCTGTGCGGCGAGCCTCGATTGGTGCAGGTACCGATTCGGCTTGATCGCCCGTGTCTGCATCGAGCGAATGAGGTCCTCTGCGTTGCATCATCATGCAGCCGCCATGCACACCGTTGCCAGCTGACGAACATCGCGGGCACAGGCAGATCTTTTGCGGTCACCAATATGCACACCATGGGCAAGATCGTCGTCAAAATGCCGAACATCGTGAAACGGATACACGCGCTCAACGCCCACATCTTGTGTGTAGGCGGCAAGCTGACCACGGCTGTGCACGGAACGGGCAACCGAGACTACAGGCAACGCTCCTCGCAGACCCTCAACTGCCCGACGATGCGAGCGAACTGAGCCGATGACAGCGACAACGATCACTAGGTCGCACCATTCGAGCCACGATGCAGCCGGATTGCCCGGTTGCAGGGCAGATCTGGGCAGATCAAGTAGCGTCATTTCGCATACTTGGGCTAGTGCCGCAATGGCTCGTTCTGCGCCATCGCCTGAAACCGGTACCGATGCACGATCGTCCGCCGTCAAGACCGCAAGACCTTCCAGCTGAGGCAAGGCGTTGAGCAAACGACCAGGGACGAACGCACCCTGTTGGGTTGCTACGTCAGCCCATCGCAACCCCGGGGTTTCCGCTATTCCCATGGCATCGGCAACGCCTGTGGAGAGCGGATCAAGATCAATCAACGAACATCGTTCGTCACCGGCAATGGTGCGCGCCAGCCAGCAGGCAAGAGTGGTGGATCCGGCTCCGCCATGCGCACCGATCACGCCAACGATTCGCCCTCGCCGTGTGGAACCCGCCGCAAGGAGCAACTCCAACATCTCCTGGGCTTCCTCTTTGACATGAACAACCGACGTTGTAAGCGGAAAATATCCGCGGTAGGCAGGATGGAAATCAACGCCAACCACCATGGGACTTCGCTCTGTGAGCGTCAGTACTGCGGCACGTCCAGCATGCCCTGAAGGGACTACTACGACGTCAACACCGGCAATGGCCGCGAGCCGGCGAACCTCACGCTCCGTCAGTGTACTGGCACCAGCAAGAATCACTGGTACTACTTCCCGTGTTCCTGCACGCCATGCGTGGGCAGAATCCGCCTCCGGTGAAGAGTCGCTTCCTTGCGCCGTGCTCTGCCACTTTTGCTCAGAAACTCCTGGCGCGCGGTTGCCCTCCGGCTGTTGGCTTGCCCCAGAAGCCTCCATGTTCGAGACCCTGACCGCGTGACGCCGACGCACGACGCTCCCACCTTGCACTGTGGCGACCGGCTTTCCAGTAGACGATTGGCTTTCGATGGAAGGCTTGCTTTCGACGGGCGCCCGGCTTTCAGCGGCCGAATTGCTACCGATAGACGACGTTCTCCTGGTGGGCAACGTGCTGCCGGCAACCGACTTTTCGTCAACCGAAGTTTCGTCAACCGCTGCTTCAACAAACGAAGTACTCATGCCGCTATCGTCGTCACATATTCCAACAACCTCCACGAATAGAGACGCTCCTGTGGATCGCCAGTGCACAAACAAAAAATGAGGATCGCACCTGGGCGAGGCGCGCACAACTGGCATGAAACACTCGGCATGATGTGAGAGGGCACGCTGGGGAAATGGTACAAAAACTCGTTCATATGCCGTAGTTTTGAATGAGAATCAACAAGGAGGAGATTGTGCCCATGCCAACCGATCCATACACATCGCCGTCACGAAATCCTTTTGAGGGTGACGAGGATATTCTTTTGCCTCTCGATCCGCTCGCTGAAAACGACAATCCCGTGGTTGATCCGTCAGAACCTCCGTCAGAACATCCATCTGAACAGTCGGCTCACAAGGAGGACACTGCAGATAGTCCTGTGACGCAAGCCGAACCTGCAACGCCCGAACACGCTGCGAGGCTCGAACAAACTGAAGGGGTCGAACAAGGTGCAACTCCTGACGCGACTGCAACGTCTGACGAGATAAGCGAAACCGCGACGCAATCACTGAGCGTGGATCACAGTAACGAGTCTGATCACTCCGACGATTCTGCCCACACGGAGGGTTCCCTTGCTTCATCGCAGGACGGGAGCTCTGCGGATCCCACGGTGCCTGTTCACGCGCTGATCACCGAGGACTCTGCAAGCAGCTCTGTGAACGCTGACAATTCTCCGCACACAGACGCTGGCACGCCCGCAGGCGGCGACGCGCACGCAGACGAAGATGCGCGCACAGACGCTGACGCGCTCGCAGGCGATGAGGCGAGCACAGCAGAACCCCGCACAGGTCTCAACAACGACAGCTCAGATCACGGTGAACAAAGCATGGCAAGCCCCATCAATGCGGCGAGCGCTTCCAATATGGACCAGCCTTCTAGCACGGATCTGCCTGCCAACGCACAAGACCCTAGCAGCAACCCCAGCCCCGACCCCGAACCCGGTACCGACACTGCCAGTCAAGACCTGGACACGGCTCATCTGAACGCTGTATCGCCATGGCCGTATGAAGAGAAACCTCAGCAGCCGACCTATGCACCAGAATCGGCAGCGGCACATTCAACGCTCGCCGACGCCATCGGCGCCGGACAGTACTCTGAGTCAGTGGACGAAGGCGACGCCACAGTACCAGGCGGTTCCCCTGCAACACAGGTTCTTTCCACACATGCACACACTGCGGGGCAGCACGCGCGCGTCTCCTCCGACGCGACACCTGCGACCTCAACATCTCCTGGCTCACTACCTGTTGGCCTAGACGCCGCAGATTCAGCCACTCCGGCAGATACCAGCGCCGTCTTAGCAACCACACCAATTGCTACTGTTGCAGCTAACACCCCTACAGACCAGCGTGGCGCATACTCCGCGCACGACTTAGGAACCATAAATGCGGATGATGCCAGCGTGGACGGGGAGGGTTCCATCGTTCCTCAGAAGCCCAAGAGCCGCGCATGGGCACATGTGTTGAGTGTTTTTGTGGGCATTCTTCTGGCGCCGCTCTCAGCCCTGGCGATCGCCGCCTCCCTCGGTCTCCTTTTCTACGATTCGCTGGAAGCGACACTCGGCAACTCCACGGTAGAGCAGCTGATCGACTCCGCCTCCACCGGGTCGCTGACGATCGACAACGTTCCGCCGCGTTCGTGGAATGCAGAATTGATCGCGATCCTGGTGGTTGCAATCGTGATCCTGGTTCTTCTGTGGCTCAATATTCGCCGCAGCACCCTGGGTGCCTGGATTTCCGGTGTACTGCTGACCGGCGTGGGCATTTTCAGCGTCATCACGCCAGACCTCGCCAGCACCTATATTGCTCGCCCGTTGGAACGCTACATATCACTGGGGAGCAACATTAATACGATTGTGTTCGGGGCATTCAACATTCTCCTCACCAGCGGCTTCTTCCTGTTCTTCGGCTTGATCCTCCTGATGACGGCGTTTGCTGTTCATTCCGGACGCCGCCGCGCATCGGCACGGGAGCGGGCACTGGCCGCCTATGCCGCGTACTCAAGCGAGAACACCCCATCGGATACGTCCACCCAAGCCATCACACCTGAATCCGTTACACCTGAAAGCTATGCCTGAAAGACTACCTGCCGATAACGCGTCCGTTTTTATACCCGGCCCGTGGGAGCACCGCTATGTGAGCGCCAATTCTTGCCAATTCCATCTGGCACGCATGGGCGAGCATCACGAACACCGCCCCCTCGTCCTCCTCCTACACGGATTTCCGGAATACTGGTGGGCGTGGCGCGGGCAGATCGAGGCTATCGCTGCAGCAGGATTTGAGGTTGCTGCCGTGGATACGCGGGGGATTGCTGGATCAGATAAGATGCCCAATTCCGCCGATGGGCTTACCCTCGGGCTTGATGTGGCAGCAATTGCACAGTCGTTGGGAGCCTCGTCAGCCGTTGTGATTGGCCACGGGCGCGGAGGAGAACACGCGTGGGCATCTGCGGCACTCAATCCTTCGGTCGTGCGCGGTGTGATGACGGTGTCCTCCCCCCACCCGCGCAAGCTGCAGCGTGTTGGGCTGCACGTCACGCTCAAAACGTGGCGCAATGTTGCTGCGACGTTCCTTCCCCACATCGCGCATCGCGGTTTGCGGGACGAACGTGTGATTCGCCGGATACTTACGCACTGGAGCGCACCAGGCAACGATGGGGCGGCTTCGCAGTCTGCACGATACACAGAGATTCTGCGTCTGCCTGAGGCTGCACAGGTGGCGGTTGACCAGCTCCGGTGGGCCTACACGAGTCAGCAGCGGCCTTCGGGACGTAAGTTCTTCAAAATGACCAGCCGGCCAGTGCCGTGCCCCGTGTGGGAGGTACGCGGCAGCCTGGATCCGCTTCTTCCCGCGCGCGCTTGGGCTCATGACGCGATGCTCACAACCTCCGAGTATCGCTTTGTGACGATTCCCGAGGCTGGCCACTTCGTCCCAGAAGAACAGCCTGAGGCAATGAACGAAGTCATTATCGAGTTCTTGCAGCGCTTTGTATAGCAGGTTGTACAGCGACTCGTAAAGCAACTCGTACAGAGACCCGTAGACCAACCACAGGTTCTCCCCGCGCACAGCGGGGGTCTGTAACGGGTGTCTGTCATTCCGGCGCACTGCAGACGCCGCCGGGTATCACTGTGTTATCAGCCCTACAGGCTGTTCCCTATGATCGCAGGATCTCAAAGCTCGGGCACAAATCCGCAAGAGGGCAACGGGAACATTCTGGATTCCGGGAATGGCAGATCGCTCGCCCATGGTCAATAATCCGGTGGCACGTGACGGTCCATATCTCACTGGGTAGGAGGCTGGCAATATCCTGTTCAACCTTGATGGGATCGGTGCTGCGGCTCCACCCCCAACGGCGGGCACTCCTCCCCACATGAGTGTCCACCGTAATGCCGGGCAGCCCGAACGCGTCACCGCGCACCACATTCGCCGTCTTGCGTCCGACTCCCGGCAGAGTCACAAGGTCATCAATGGCAACAGGCACCTCGCCGTGGAAATGATCCACCAAGGTACGCGCAAGGTCGCGTATGTGGCGTGCTTTGACCCGGAAAAAACCGACGGGATGCAGCAGCTCTTCCAGTTCCGCCAGGTCTGCCTGCGCGAGATCCTCCGGCGTGGGATAGCGGGCAAACAGTGCCGGTGTTGTCTGGTTAACGCGCATATCCGTCGTCTGTGCAGACAGCACAGTAGCCACGAGAAGCTGAAACGGAGTGGAGTGAGTGAGGTTGACGTGCGAGACCGGATACACCTGGGCCAGGCGATCGGCTATTGCTTGTGCAGCTTCGCGGCGCGCAGCCTGGGATCGTGGGCGGGAAGGGAAAACACGCTTTGACGCATGGGGATCCGACTGTGAGGTGCTGCGCGCATGAGGTGCCATGTACCCAACGCTACCGCACGTATGCGCAGTGCCGGCTGACGGAGTTCCCACATGCGGGGCACCGACGTGCCAACTTAGCGGTAGCATCACCACAGGCATGAACGAACGCCGGATGTACCCACGGATCCGCGGACAAGGGGGTACGGTCTCAGCACTCAGGAGGTTTCGTTGGCATTTACCATCTTCACCCACACGTCAGGCAGGGCAGCTCCGTCAGAAAAGGATTCGCCGGAGAAAGCATGGATACGCGCACACCTACAGCCGGTTCTTCTTGCCGCCGATATTAACGTCTACTCCTTTGCGCGAGCCTTTCACGAAGCGTATGGCATCCGGTCGCTTGTGCTAGCCACGGGCATGCGATCGCCGATTGCGGAAAGCTCGATTATTGACTTCCGCGAGGTTCCCGGGCTGCACGATCCAAAGGTTTTTCTGCGCGTGCTTGACGATCTATACCGCGACGTTCAGGAACAATTCCACGGGGAAAAATCGCTGATGCTGATCGGCTGTTGGGATCAATATGTGCGCATGATCGTCGAAAACCGTGCACAGCTGGAGGATAAATATATTCTCCCGTATGCAGACGAGTCTGTTCTGAACAAAATCATTTTGAAACAAGACTTCTATGCCTTGTGCGAGTACTATGGGCTTGCATATCCCAAGACTTTCGTCCACACACCGGCCACCGGCGACGATTTTCATCTCGACTTTGATTTTCCTGTGGTGGTGAAGGCGTCAGACAGCGTGGACTATAAAGAGCACCCCTTTCAGGGAGCGAAAAAAGTTTTCTTCGTCAACCACCGTGCACAACTGCTGGACGTGCTGCATCGTACCTATGCGGCTGGCTACTCGGGCTCCATGATCGTGCAGGAGCTGATCCCCGGCGGAGATTCCACCATGTACGACTTGCATGTGTACGTGGGGCGGGATCACCGTGTGAAACTCATGAACCTTGGGCATGTGCTGTTGGAAGAACACTCTTCTACTGGTATCGGATCGGATGCCGCAACGCTCAATACCTACAACGAAGGCCTGATGGAGTCGATTCGCACGCTCCTCGAATCGATCGGGTTCGAGGGTCTGTGTGACTGCGATATCAAAAGGGATCCGCGCGATGGTGTTTTCAAGATTCTCGAAATCAATATTCGTCAGGGACGCAGCCACTATCGGGTGACGGGAGCAGGATACAATCTGGCGAGTCTCCTGGTTCGCGATTACTTTCTTCACGAACCGATTGATGCCACCTGGGTTCGCACCCCCTATTTTTGGCATGTTGTGCCACTGCCGGTCGTTCTCGCCTTTGTCCGTCAGAAAGCGACACGCCGGCAAATTCTGGCACTCATCCAGCAGGGGAAGACGAGCCATTCACTCCGCTATCCAGCCGATTTGTCGATGAGACGACGCGCAAAACTCCTGAGGCGTGACGCCCGTATGACGGCTTCGTATGTCAAAACCGATGGCGTGCCAGCGATGCGTCGCCACCTGAACACACTCGCTCGCCGCGTCACCACACTTACCGCCCGAGCACACGAACTCCCGTCCTACGCACACACACTCGTAGCCCGCGTCAAAGATGCAGTATGACGCAGCGTCTTCGGGTGCCTCAGCGCGGGTGTCAAACACGGGGAACAGTCGTTATATCTCATTTAGCCAGTAGTGGCACAATAGAGATAGTGGCACAATAGACAGCGACGGGCATATTTGCGCGCGATATGACGTTTGACTACGCGATGGAGTTAGTTGTATCAGCACCATTAATGTGCCCGACCTACGTCGTTCGCGCTTGACACCAAAAGAATGAACGCAGCAGGGATCGCCGCATGTGCACGCCACAAGCGCATTGCGCCGCGCACATGCACATAGGTTTGTACGGAATATGGAGAAAGGGAGCACATGGACACCAACCTGTTGAAGGTCGTTCCGCTATTTCGCGATCTTTCAGACGAAGATCTGGAAGAACTCGGCAAACTGACAACAGAAGTCACACTCAAGCGCGGAGAGTCTCTGTTTCGTGAAGGTGATGATGGCGATAAGCTCTACGTCCTGGTGGAAGGCAAGGTGAAGCTGACCCACTCGTCAGGCGAAGGGCACGAAAACATTATTGCCGTGCTCGGCGGAGGCGAAATCATCGGCGAACTTTCCCTCTTCGATTTAGGCAAGCGATCCACAACAGTCACAGCCATTGCTCCGGCACGCCTCATCGCGCTGTCCCACAAGGATTTGACAGCGTTCCTGCAAACGCACGTTCAACTGAGTATCTCCATGCTGCGTGAACTGGCCGGACGCCTGCGGCGCACCAACGAACAACTAGCAGATCTCGTGTTCTCCGATGTTCCCGGACGCGTTGCAAAGGCCTTGCTGGATCTCGCTCATCGCTTCGGCGAGCGCACACCCGAGGGCATCTACGTGGCTCACGACCTCACCCAGGAAGAACTGGCTCGGTTGGTGGGTGCATCACGCGAGACCGTGAACAAGAGCCTGGCCAACTTCGTCAACCGTGGGTGGATTCGCCTTGAAGGCCGCGCAGTGCTGCTGATCGACTTGCAGCGACTGCAGATGCGCGCTCACTGACGTTCTGACGCGCCAGAACCGCGACGGCGCGTGGGGTTAGCGGATCGTATTAAGCCAGTGTTCGACAATCGAAACTGTGGCCTGATACCCCAGTGACCCTGCCACAGTCGAATCGAAGGCGTGGTTCAGGAGCGGGAGCACCACATCAGTGACGTGGACTCCCGCCGACTGTGCAGCCGCAACAAAAGCAGCGGTGCTCGCAGGCGGAACGAGCGTATCACTCGCGCCACGCAGGATATATGTGGACGGAGCATCCGGACTTATCCACGTGATCGAATCCGCGCTACGGTAACGATCCGGAACGTCTGCTGGCGTTCCGCCCAGATACTGCCATGCGGCTTTTTGGATTCCAAGCGCAGATATATCTGCCAATGCGCTCAGACTCACTGCAGGATAGAGACCGATGACAGCTTTCGGCGGGATCACCGATCCACACGCATGCGCTGCCTCGCCGGAAGCAATCCGGTAGGCCAGGTTGATGGCGAGCTCGCCGCCAGCGGAATCTCCGATAAGAACAGTGTTCTCAGCGTCAGTACCGAAGTCGCCAGCGTGCTGCTGAGCCCACGCATACCCGCACTCAACTGCCTCAGGTGCATCTTTCCACGTGGCGCGGTGAGCACTCGCCAGGGGATAACTCGGCCGAACTACCACCCAGCCAGCGTCGGCGAAGGATCGGAGGACGGCTGGCATGGTGGAGTCCTCCTGCCAGCCACCACCATGAATATCCACCAGCAGACCACGCACCGAGCCGGAATGCGGGCGATAGACCTGGACGGTCTGACCGTTTTTTCCTGTGGGACCCTCAAAATCCGGTGCGGACTCCATCGAGAAAACCCTCAACGCTCTAACCGGGTTCGCGGAGCCTCCGGCATGTGCCACGTCAAGCGGTGTGATGACGCATACGGCAAGCGGCAAAATCATGCCGATCACAAGGAGCATAGCTGCAAGGCGCGCAACCTTCATCCGGTGTTCAGCCATCGTCACGCCTAATCCGATCAGCGCCGCCAGCACAAAGAAAGGCGCCACGGCAGCAAGGAGAACTGAAGCGACGAAACCCACCTCGCTGCGGCTTGGAAAAAGCGCAAGCACGCTGTAAACCACCAGCACTGCACCAACGATGAACGCACAACCGAGCGCAGCATAGACCACAACTGTTCTGCCGCGCCACGCCAGTATTCGCATACGCTGAGCCAGTCGCCGCATCAACGGGGAGTGAGTGAACGAACCCATAGCGACAACATCGTACCCTTCTTTGCGAAGAATCCACGGGAGTGCTCCCTCCCGCACGCTGGACGCGGGCATAATGGAAGTGCAATTTTGGACTACCTGTGGTGCAACTTTGCACAGCACGGCACAACTGAGCGCAGCGTGACACAACACAGCGAAACACAGAGAGGACTCATCATGACAGATCAGCTATCCGCGATCGACACTCACGCACACATTTATCCGGAACGCTATCTCGACTTCCTTGAATCCCTCGGGGTCGATCCCGCCACAACACGCATCGCGCGCAATATGCGTCAAGACGACGATCCGCACTCCATGGCTGCGCGCCTCTCGATGATGGATACAGCCGGTGTCACAATGCAGGTCATTTCAGCAACACCCCAAGTCCCGCCCATCGACGATGCAGCCAATTCTGCACGGGCAGCACGGATGATCAACACCATTTACGCGCAGGTGCAGGAGAAGTACCCCGAACGCATCCGAGCTTTAGGAACGCTCCCGCTCCCCTTCGTTGACGAGTCGCTGGCGGAGATCGCCTATATCTTTGACGAATTACATTTTCCGGGTGTCGCAATGAACACCTTTGTGGGTGCCGATGGCTCGCTGACCGCGCCTGGCCTGCGCCCGATCTTCGATGAACTGAACCGTCGTCATGCCATCGTGTACATCCATCCAAGCGGCCTCTCCCTCGGGAGCCACGCACTTGCAGGTTCTGGACTCACGTGGGTCAACGCTGCCCCCATGGAGGATGCCACAGCGTTGCTGCAGCTGATGAAGGCAGGCTATATCGATGAATTCCCCGACATCCACTTCCATATTGCTCACTTAGGCGGCGACGTTCCCTTCCTCGCTCAGCGCATCCAGGACAACTTTGACGATTGGAATGCCTTCCCGCATTCACCAGCACAAACACTGCGAAAGATTTGGGTTGATACAGCAAACTTCCATGGCCCGTCGCTGACGATGTCGCTCGGGGTCTACAATCCCGAGCATGTGATGATGGGTTCGGATTACCCCTATTTCCAAGACGAGCTTTATACACGCGCCGTCACCTATATCGCAGATGCCCTTCCGGATAGCGCCAGCGTCCCCACATCCTCCAGCATCGTTGAAAAAGGAACCGCCACACGCGCCGGCGCTCCTGGCACGATCCCAGGTGCACGCGCGCGCGAGGCCGTGCTCAACGCCAATGCGCGCAGGCTCTACGGACTGAACTAGTTCGGCTTTCGGAGAACGCGAGCGGCGGCAGGCAGGTGCCACGAGGCGAGCAGGCGGGTACGACTAGCTGAGCAGGCGGCCGCCACTTGGTGAGGATCCGCGTGTCGCTGCGGTCATGCAGCGTTACAGCGCGGTCATGCGCGTTCCTTTGTACAGCGTTCTTGCGGGGCATGCAGCGTCACTGCATTGTTATGCACGTTCCTACAACCAGAGCACAGCCCTATGTGCCAGAATTGAGCTATGACATACACACTGATTTTGCTACGTCATGGCGAAAGTGAATGGAACTCCAAGAATCTTTTTACGGGCTGGGTGGATGTGCCGCTCTCGGACAAGGGCAGGCAGGAAGCCGTCCATGCCGGTCAGCTCCTCAAGGAGCATGGCTACGCCCCGGAGCTGCTTTTCACCAGCTTGCTGCGCCGCGCGATTTTGACGGCAGATACTGCGCTTGACCAGATTGACCGGACGTGGATTCCCGTGCAACGCTCGTGGCATCTGAACGAGCGTCATTACGGCGCCCTGCAGGGGAAGAACAAGAAAGAGGTTCACGACCAGTACGGCGAAGAGAAGTTTATGCAGTGGCGCCGCTCCTACGACATTCGCCCGCCCGAAATTGAACTGGGCACCGAATTCTCGCAGGATTCCGATCCCCGCTATGCGGGCGAGCCGATCCCGCGCGCAGAATGCCTCAAGGACGTGCTGGAACGCATGCTCCCGTATTATGAGTCCGATATCATCCCCGCAATCAAGACCGGCAAGCAGGTGATGATCGCCGCGCACGGAAACTCGCTGCGCGCACTCGTGAAGTATCTCGACGATATCTCTGACGAGGACATCGTCAGCCTCAACATTCCTACTGGTATTCCGCTGGTTTACGAGCTTGACGAAGAAACCCTTAAGCCCGTAGGGAAGGGTGTGTACCTGGATCCTGATGCAGAGGCGAAAGCTGCTGCTGTAGCGAACCAAGGAAAGTAAACATACCTTTCGCAGCACACAATGACTGCGAAAGCGAACGTGGCGGACGCAGAGTAATAACACGCTAGGCAATAGCAGATTATAATTCTGACGTCCGCCATTATTTTTGTGTGTATCTACTCTGCCCGCGCTCGCGCTGCCCATACTGACGCTGCCACATATCCGTCTTTTACCATGCACTGTTGTGGCAAGATACTCGTTGTGGCCGTGCCACATGCGCCATACATACTCACACTCATGCGTTAGAGCGGTAACGGGCAGAGGTGCCAGCCGCCACAAAGTGCACTAGAGCGCACATCAACGCCGGTCAACACCAAGGCACACCACAGAGCACCAAAAAACACGTAGCTGAAAGAATCATGAAAGAGCTTTCATCGAACTGTAACTCAGCTCACGGTCGAGTGCTTATAATGATTTGTGGTTTGAGCCTCACCCGGTTTCAAACCAAACCGACGTGTCAGATCACACAGAGGTGTCTCAATCGCCGAGGGTTTCATCACCCCATCAAAGGAGATAACAGGGATATGAAAATTGGTGTTCCATCAGAAATCAAAGACAACGAGTTCCGCGTTGCGATCACGCCTGACGGTGTCCATGAACTTGTGCAGCATGGCCACGAAGTGATGATCCAAAAGGGTGCGGGTCTCGGGTCATCGATCACCGACGCCGAATTCGAGGCGGAAGGCGCCGTCATTGTTGACGACGTCAACAAGGTGTGGGATGACTCCGAGATGATCCTCAAGGTCAAGGAACCAATCGAAGAAGAATATGCCCGTATGCACGAAGGGCTGCTGCTGTTCACCTATCTGCATTTGGCGGCCGACGAAGCCCTCACGAAGGAACTGCTGAATCGGAAAGTCACCGCCATTGCTTACGAGACGGTAGAACTGCCCGATCACTCCCTGCCTCTGCTCGCACCAATGAGCGAAATCGCAGGCCGCCTTGCCACACAGGTTGGCGCCTACTACCTGATGAAGCCGATGGGTGGCCCAGGGAAACTCATTGGCGGCGCAGGCGGCGTGAAGAATGTGAAGATGCTCGTACTCGGCGGCGGCACCGTAGGAACCTATTCGGCTCGGGTAGGCGTCGGTATGGGTGCAGATGTAACGGTTTTCGACGTCAACACCGCCCGAATGCGCTACCTCGACGAGGTGTCCGACGGCCGTATCCGCACCGAGTACTCCAGCGATCTGGCCATCCGTAAGGCTCTGAAGGAAGCCGACCTGGTAATCGGATCCGTCCTGGTGCCCGGCGCGCGCACGCCGCACCTCGTGACGAATGACATGGTTGCGACGATGAAGCCGAACTCAGTACTGGTGGACGTTGCTATCGACCAGGGCGGCTGCTTCGAGGATTCGCACCCCACCACCCACTCTGATCCCGTGTTCCGCGTCCACGACGCACTCTTCTACTGCGTTGCGAACATGCCGGGCGCTGTGGCAAACACCTCCACCTACGCGTTGACGAACGCCACGATGCGCTACTGCGTCGAGCTCGCCAACAAGGGCTGGCAGCAGGCGCTGCGCGACCGTAAAGAACTGCAGCCAGGGTTGAACACCCACGACGGCAAACTGTATTTCCAAGGCGTAGGCGACGCGCTGAACATTCCTGTTGAGGACGTCACAACACTGCTGTAGTGCAAAAACGAGGAGAACGGCCAGGTGAGCGATACTTCCTGGCCGTTCATCCTTTCCCAGGTTCCAACGTCCACGCGGCATCAAAGCCCACCAACACGGCCTGCTTCACTCCCGTTCGGCATAATTCCGTTCGGCGCAATCCCGTCAAGCACGGGATCTCTTCAACACAAGCAGACCGTCACAAGCCGAGCAACGATGCTTTCGGTGTTGCCCCGCCGCTTTCTCAATCTCACTGACGGGAAGCGGCGTCCATATCCACACTTCGCACCTTTCCGTGCGTTATTCTTTCATCTAACCATCGTGCTGCGCCGTGCGCGTACAATCACCGCACACGTGCGGCATGTGGACATTTCGATAAAGAGGTTCATATATGGCAGATACGACGACACACTCCCCAGACAAAGACCGTCTGGAACGGAGCATGAGCAACCGCCACCTACAGATGATCGCCATCGGCGGAGCGATCGGCACTGGTCTCTTTCTCGGTGCTGGCGGCACGATCAGCTCCGCTGGCCCGTCGATCATTCTGGTCTATGCAGTCATCGGTGCTTTCCTCTTCCTGGTGATGCGCGCCATGGGGGAAATTCTGCTCTCGAACCTGGCATATAAATCTTTCGCAGATTTTGCTACGGATCTGATTGGCCCGTGGGCCGGCTTCTACGTGGGCTGGACGTACTGGATTTGCTGGGTCATTATTGCCATTGCAGATACCCAAGCTGTGACGGTGTACGTGCAATACTGGTGGCCGTCAACACCCCGATGGGTTCCGGTTGCTGTGATGCTGGTCGTTTTGTACGCCATCAACATTGCTGCCGCGCGCGCTTACGGTGAAATGGAATTCTGGTTCTCACTGATCAAGGTGCTCACCATCGTGGCTTTGATCGTTGTGGGCATCGGCCTGATCGTGGTGGGCTATCAGTCCGGGACGGGCGCAGGAGCAACCCATGCATCGATCACACACCTGTGGGATGTGGGCGGTCTTTTCCCGAAGGGTCTGGGCGCATTCATCGCAGCCTTCCCCCTCGTCTCCTACTCCTACCAGGGCATCGAAATGGTTGGTATTGCTGCCGCTGAAACAGCTAACCCGCGCAAGACCCTGCCGCAGGCCGTGAACGCCGTACCGTTGCGCATTCTGATCTTCTATGTGCTTGCGCTTGCCGTTATCATGTGCGTGGTGCCGTGGAACCAGTTGAGTAAAGACAATTCGCCGTTCGTGATGCTGTTCCAGTTTGTGGGTATTGGCATCGCTGCAGGCGTGCTCAATTTCGTCTGCCTGACGGCTGCAGCCTCCTCAGCTAACTCGGGGATGTATTCCACGTCGCGATTGATCTACGGTCTCTCTCGCCAGAAGGACGCTCCTGAACGCTACTCACACCTCTCCAAGCGGCATGTGCCGTCACGTGCATTGACGTTGACGTTCGTCTGCACTCTCCCAGCTGTCGTCATCGCATATTTGAGCGGCTCAGCTGCTAATGCATTCACGTACGTTGCAAACGTGTCCGCAATTCTGTACTTCACGGTGTGGGGGCTCATCATGGTCTGCTACCTGAAGTACCTGAAGAAATTCCCCGAGCGGCATGACGAATCGAAATTCCGCCTTCCTGGAGGAAAGATCGCAGCATGGGCTGTTATTATTTTCTTCATATGCATTTTCGTGCTGCTTGCCTTCGACTCCTCGGCACGCGTGTACCTGGTGGCTGTGCCCGTATGGTTCCTTGTGCTTGGCATACTCTGGAAGCTGCTGGAAACAAACCGTGCACAGGCCGTCGCTGTTGATTACAACGCCGAACGTATCCTTGCCGAGCAGGCAGCACATGAAACCGAGTAGTGCTTCACCTCAACAAAGACGCCAAAAACGGGGTTTCATGGTAGAATAACGCAGTCTATATGCCAGCGAGCTGTTCATGGCGAACGCTGTGCACATCGATCACTTAGAGTGCGCATTTTCCACGCGAAAGGTCTTCTATGGAGCTCACGGTTGGAGCAACTGTCATTTATCCCCATCATGGTGCGGCACAGGTTCAGACAATCGAAGATAAGACGATTCGTGGCGAAAAACGCCAATACGCCACGCTGAAAGTGCTCGATTCGGATTTAGTGATCCAAGTTCCAATCGATAACGTGAACACCGTTGGCATCCGCGAAGTATCCGACGCCGAACAGCTTGCCCGCGTGTTTGCCGTCCTCCAGCAGCAGGATGTGGAGGAACCGTCCAACTGGAGCAGGCGTTTTAAGGCAAACAACGAAAAGTTGACGAGCGGCGACGTCATCAAGATCGCAGAGGTCATTCGGGATCTGACGCGGCGCGACGAGAACAAGAAGCTTTCCGCAGGCGAAAAGCGCATGTTGAACCAGGCGCGCCAGATCCTGGCCTCCGAGGTCGCGTTGGCTCGCGGCCTCGACGAGCCTGGTGCCGAAACCTTGCTTGACCACGTGCTCGCTGGGGAAGATCCAGATTCGCTGTAATCAGCCATGTGTTGTCAGCAGGCTCCTCGCACCGAGGCACACCCCGTCACGATCGCAATCTTGGTTGGCGCGGGCAGCGGACAAAGGCTCGGCGGGCAGGGATCAAAAGCCCTCGTTCGTGTGGGCGGCACACCGCTTCTCTCCCACGCCGTGAGTGCCCTGATATCGAGCGGTGCCGTCGATGGAATCGTTATTGCGGCACCCGCACATCAGATTCACGAATTTCAGGTCATCGCCGATCAAACCGTCAGTGCGTTATGCGATGCCCAGCGCACGCGTGATCGCGCGCAGGAAAAGCCAAGTGCGGCATTCCAGCTGTTCGTCACCGCAGGAGGGAACACCCGCCAAGAATCCGTCACACATGCTTTAGCCGTGATGCACCATCAATGGCCGGATGCACAGGCCGTGCTCGTTCATGATGCCGCGCGCGCCCTCGCACCAGCTACGCTGATACGACGCGTTGCGCTCACCGTGTGGAATGGCGCAGACGCTGTGGTGCCGGCACTGCCCGTCACAGACACGATCAAAGAAGTGCGAATCGACGATCCCGATACCGAGTTCGTGGTGCATACGCCGGAGAGGAGCATGCTGCGGGCTGTTCAAACCCCACAAGGCTTCACCGCATCGGTGCTTGTCTCCGCCCATCAGGCCGCCGCGCACGATGCCACGCTGGCAGCATCTGCAAGCGACGACGCTCTTTTGGTTGAACAGGCTGGACACGCCGTGCGCGTGATTCCGGGGGATCCTGCCGCCATGAAAATCACATACCCTCAAGATCTCCGCATCGCTGAGATGCTCTATGCACCACGCTCATCCGGCCCGAACAGCACAGATGCCGACCACGCCAAAGCCGAGGAACCGCGCTGAAGGCGAAGAATAAAAGGTTAATAGCACCTCAAAGCAGAGGGCAAAGCCGAGGAGGATACGGAGGAGAATGCAGATGGATCAGATCAGGACAGCAAGCACGATTGATGTTCACGCATGGTCTGCCAACCCCAAAAAGTATGCCGACCCGCACAATTCTGGCCAGAAGGACGATCCTGGCCAGAAGGAAGGCAAGCCCCTCTATCAGCCTCTGCATCTGGCGTGCCTCACGTGGCCTGAATATCCGGCACTCGCAGGGCATTCCGACGGCGATGCGGCCGCGCATGCTTTAGCAGATGCGCTCCTGCAAGCAGCGGGCGTGGGGGAAATGGGTTCTGTTTTCGGGGTTGATCGGCCAGAATTCGCCAATGCTCGCGGTTCGGTATTTCTTCAGGAAGCAGCACGGCTTGTTCATGAGGCAGGATGGCAGGTAGCAAGTGCGCAAGTTCAGCTCATCTGCCAGGAACCGCGCTTTGCTCCCCGACGCTCGGAAGCAGAGGAAGCCATGAGCTCAGCCCTCGGTGTGAACGTGATCGTCTCTGCGACAACCACCGACCACTTGGGTTTCATTGGGCATGACGAGGGCGTCGCTGCACTGGCAAGCGCGCTGGTCACCCGGCGGACGCTGCTTCAACGCGGCTTAGGCTACCTGGGCGATATGCTTTTCTGACCGCCATACGCTTTTCTGACCACAGCCCCGTCACGCCTCGCATCCCTGCCGCATCCGCATACCTGCCGCATCAACATGCGCGATTAATACGCGATCTATATGCGCGCAGCATCCTCCGTACTGGTCGAAGCGCCATCTGCCTGCGACGAATTCGAGGCGCGAAGCAACGGGAGGAACGTGAGCAAGCCTGCGAGCAGCACCAGCATGATACCGAGAATCCCGAAATAGGCCACCTGATCCTTCGTGCGCCCCATCGCAGCTGCGGCAAGCAGAATTGCTGTGGAATACATCATCGGGGCAAGAAACGAGATCACCCGGCCGGTGGTTGCGTAAAGCCCAAACAATTCGCCTTCCATGTTATCCGGCGCGATACGAATCAGATACGTCCTCGACGCGCTCTGCGCTGGCCCAACGAATATGCACAGGAGCAAACCAAAAACCCAGAACACCGCCTGGCCACCGTCATGGAACAGGAATACAGCGCCGCCCGCGATCAACAGGCTCACAAGCGAAATAAGAATAACCTTCGCTGATCCGATACGGTCATCCAGCCTGCCGAAAAGGATAGTGGCAATACCCGCAACAACGTTGGCGGCAATACCGAAAACCATCACCTGCTCGGCAGAGAATCCGAAAACAACACCCGCAAGCACACCGCCGAAGCTAAACACACCCGCTAAGCCATCCCGATAGATCGCGGAAGACAGCAAGAACCACACCACGCTGCGGTCAGTGCGCCAAAATCGACGTATCGCACGGAACACTTCCCGATACGCACCGGCCACACCACGATTACGCCTAGCAACTGGTGGGGCGTTATGCGTTTTTATCATCAACGGCAGGGCGAACACAAGAATCCACGCACCTGTGACGACCATCGAAATACGCACGTCCATGCCGTTGTGGCTCGTCACGCCAAACAGACCAACCTGAGGGGAGATAAAGCTGAGATACAGCACAAGCAGGAGGACGATCCCCGCCACGTAGCCGAGGCCCCAGCCGAAGCCAGATACTCTGCCAACCGTCTTTTCAGTTGACACGTCACCCACCATGGCGTTGTACACAACTGAGCCACACTCAAGAGCCACATTGCCCACGCCGAGCAGAACTAAGCCAAGCAGCAAACCAGAATGCGGAGTAACCCAAAACATGCCGAGTACGCTCACGCCCACAATGAGCGAGGTCAGCACGATCACTGTCTTCCGCTTCCCGGATTTGTCCGTCCACTCGCCCACCGCCGGCGCTATCAGCGCCACCACGATGCCAGCAATCGCGTCCGCCCACCCCAAATCCGTGTTGGCCGATGCGCCGAAAAGATCCTTATTCGTCAGATACGCGGCGAATAGAAACGTCACAACAACAGAACTAAATGCGGATGTTGCCCAATCCCATAACGCCCAGCTCAGCACATCACCGTTGATGAAGCCGAAGCGGGAGGAGAGCCTACGCCCGTCAGTCTGACTTTGTTCCATACGTCTACGATATAGTGCCCGCGTTAAATTCGGGTAAGCCAGCTCGCGAGGCAGCCACCACGTACACTGATCATATGGGCGCAAAACATTCATATGGTTTGGACCGCTGATTTCAGCATTACTACCTAGGGATGATCAAGAAAAGAGCAGTGCAACACGGGGCAGTCATTTTTTCGCTTCCGGTTGTTAAGATTAGAGCGTGAGCATTTCAGTTTACGATTCGAAAAGCCGGGAACTGCGCGAGTTCCACCCCCTTGAACCAGGTAAAGTCGGCATTTACCTGTGTGGGGCAACTGTGCAGGGTTCACCGCATATTGGCCATATGCGTTCTGCGGTGGCCTTCGATGTGCTTCGACGTTGGCTGACGCGCTCTGGATATGACGTGACGCTGGTTCGTAACGTCACCGATATTGACGATAAGATCTTGGCAAAATCCGCTGAGGCTGGCCAACCGTGGTGGGCATGGGCCTACAGGTTTGAGCGCGAGTTTACCGATGCCTACAACATTCTGGGCGTGCTTCCGCCCACGTATGAGCCTCGCGCCACCGGGCATATTCCCCAGATGATCGAACTTATTCACAGCATCATTGACGCCGGTCATGCGTATGTGGGTAACCCCGGCAACGTGTATTTCGATGTCGCGTCGCTGCCCGACTACGGATCACTCACCCATCAGAACGTCTCCGATATGACGGTAGACCAATCCGATATGGAGCCCGATAAGCGCAACCCGCACGACTTTGCGCTGTGGAAGGCGGCAAAACCAACCGAACCTCACGATGCTGCGTGGGACACTCCGTGGGGACGAGGCAGGCCGGGGTGGCACATTGAATGCTCCACGATGAGCGGCCGCTATCTGGGCAGCTCGTTCGATATTCACGCGGGCGGTATCGATCTTCGTTTCCCCCACCACGAGAACGAGCAGGCTCAATCCCATGCTGCAGGCCGGGAGTTCGCCCGCTATTGGATGCACAACGCGTGGGTGACGATCGACGGCGAGAAAATGAGTAAGTCCTTAGGAAACTCGTTGATTGTCCAAGAACTCGTCAAAAGCGTACCGGCTGCAATACTGCGTTTTGCGCTCAGCACGGTTCATTATCGATCCACCGTTGCTTATTCGGACGCTACGCTTGCCAACGCAGCCAACCAATGGAACAAGATGGCTGGATTCGTCAAGCGCGCAGCCGATAAGTATGGGGAAGTCCCGTCGGACGAGCTCGCCGAGATGAGGGCCGATGATTATCCCGAATCCTTCCGCGATGCGATGGATGACGATCTGAACGTAGCTGGAGCGCTGGCCACGGTTTACGAGGAGCTGAGTGCGGGGAATACGGCACTTGCAGAATCCGACGCCTCCCGCACACGACTGGCACAAAAGCGAGTCCGCGCTATGCTGGATGTTCTCGGTTTAGACCCTCTGGCCAGACCGTGGCGTGATGATCAGACGGTGGAGGCGGACACGCAGAATGCCCTCTCCACTGTGGTTGATGCATTACTTGAACGGCGGGCACAGGCACGAGAGGAAAAGAACTGGGATGTTGCCGATGGCATCCGCTCGACGCTCACCCAGGCTGGGATCGTGGTTGAGGATTCTGCGCAGCAAGTTCACTGGCATGTCGCGTAGCGCGTCACGGCTCTCGTATGCGGAAAGCAACATAAAGCAACATCCGGAAGGCCGTGCATCGATCAAGACCAAGGCACACACGCAACACAACCGAGGCACAACAGAGGATATCAATGGCAGGACAACGCAAGGGCAGCAATAGTGCGCGGCGCAGCACGGCACGCCCATCAGGACGCACCACTACCCGCACCAGCGGACATCCCTCGCGCAAAAAAGTCGGCAGCGGCGGCAAACGGAGCCACCGCCTTGAAGGCAAAGGACCCACGCCGAAAGCCGAGAATCGGCCATATCATGCCGCCTATACGGCCAAGCAAGAACGCGAGGTGAACGAACACCGTCAGGCCGCAGCCCAAGAACGCTACCGTCTTTCGCATCCGCGTTCACTCGTAATCCGCCGGGGATACGAGGCGATCGCAGGCCGCAATCCTGTGATTGAAGCAGTCCACGCCGGTGTACCGATTGCGCGAGTTTTCCTCAATGGCGCCTCTGTCCACGACGATCGGCTCTCTGAAATCGTGCAGGCCGCCTCAGCTAACGGAGCACCCGTCCTGGAAGCGACCCACACACAGCTGGATCGGCTCACCGACAACGCCGTACACCAGGGCATCGTCATTGAAGTACCTCCCTACACCTATGCCGATCTGGACGATCTCGAACAAGCCAGCTCAGCACGCACGGATGGCCAGCCAGGGCTGATCGTTGCTCTAGATTCCGTGACCGACCCCCACAATCTCGGGGCGGTGCTGCGCAGCGCGAGTGCCTTCCATGCTGACGGAGTGCTCATTCCCGAACGGCGCTCGGCTGGGGTGAACGCCACCGTATGGAAGACGTCGGCAGGAGCCGCTGCACACGTGCCCGTGGCGCGCGAGGCAAATCTCGTCACGTCACTGAAGCGTCTGCAAGCAGACGGATATTTCGTTGTTGGCCTCGACGGCGCCGGCGATACGTCAATAGACCGGCTGGAACTGGTGGATGCACCGCTTGTGCTGGTGGTTGGCAGCGAAGGGAAAGGCATGGGACGCCTTGTACGCGAAACATGCGATACCCGCGCATCTATTCCGATCGCCTCGCGCATGGAATCCTTGAATGCCGCAGTTGCTGCTGGGATTGCGCTCTATCAAATCGACCGCCTGCGAGCCGTTCGCACGTCGTAACACGAGTCGCCCACTTCGCCACTTGTTCTTCGCCACTCTCAACACCTCTTCCTTGAGTAAGGAGCCGCCATGGCAGACTGGAAACCGATCCGAGGCCATCTTCATCTGTGGGATACTACTCTGACCGATATGGAGAAAACAGCCTCCTGGTTCGCCGACCAGCGCATCCTTGCGCGATATCGCACTGCGGACGAATCCGAATCAAGCCTCACCGTTCAGATCGAAGTGGCCGTGACAGGCCTGCGCAAACATCTCGCTGTGATGGGTGACGATGGCGAGGTCAGCGAAGGAATGACCTTAGGCGAGTTCATGAACGCGCTCAAACGCGATCTGAACAAGGTGCGGGTGGAGTTTGCCGGCGATGCGGTTGAAAGCACATACGGCTTCGGTGAGGTTGACGTGGCTGACGATATCGACGCTTCTCTTCAAGCGCCCACCTCTCTTGAAGCGCCCACCGAAATTCTGGGATCCAGCGAAGATTCTTCAGAAGACGAAGATGAGGTATCCGATGACGATCGCCCTCCCGCGCTGCCTAGTATGCTGATTTCGCCGATGACGATGGCGCAAGCACCAGGACTTGCCGCCAGTTTGAAAGTCCCGGTCACCATCGTCAAACTGAAGAACGCGCGGGCTGCAATAGCCAAGGCATACCTCGACAAACCTACAGGGGCATCCTGGGGCGTCACGCTGACATTACATGCGGGAGAGGGCTCCCAGCCGGCGCCCGATCCACACGACGCGCGTGAAGCAAAGCCCGTTGCACAGGATGCCGACGTTTATCCGCGGCTCCACGCAGAGGGCAGGGAACTCCCAGACTGGGAGTGGGATGACGACTTTCGTGCAGCATCCTGGGTGGATACCGATGCCGCTGCTACTCAATTCGTTGAGGACACCTTCGGTGCTCAGGCGTGGGCACATTATCTTGCCGATAAGCTCGACGTTGATGCGCAAGCACTGAGCGATGCCCTCACCGCTCCCCGAAAGGACGGATCTGCCGCACTGATCGCAGTACTGGGGCTCGATCCTTTTATTGAAGATGCGCTGCTCGGTCATTTTCCTATGGCTGAGATCGAACACTCACACACATTCTTGCCGGAAAACCTCGCGGATCGCACTCGCCGTTCAGTGGCTTACGAAGTGAGCGGTGAAGGACGGGCATACCCGGGATTTTGGGCAGCATACCGCACAGTTGTGCTGGCTCATCCACGTATTCTGATCGGGGTTGGCGCCCTGGAAGTAGGTGTTGGCGCGCTACTCGGCTGGGCTGGCATTCGTCGGTGGAGTCGATCCGGCACTCAGGCCAAGATGATGGTCGCCATCGGCAGTGCACTGGCCGTGGACGCGCTGACCAATAATCTGACAGCCACCTGGGTTCGTAAGGCAATCGAAGCTGAGGGAATCGGCCACACCGGAACAGACCACACCGGCACACACCGTGCCCGAGCAACCTACGATACGGCGGCTTACGATCGTGCGAGTGCGCCTCACAGCAAGGCTACACATCGCGCGAAGGCTGCACAGCGTGGCAAGGCTCGTGATAAAGCGGCTCGCGCCGGCGCACCCACTCAATCCACAGCGCACGCCACAACCCCGTGGTTCAACCCATTGAGCCGGCTGACACGCCCGCGTGCCTTTTAGCGGCGTAGCGGCGTGGATCCTCACAGCGGAATGATTACCCCGTTTCGGTAGCTCCACCTTCGGTAGCTTCACCGCTGATATGGCATTAATACAGGGCGTGACACCCACACACTCGAACTGCTTACCACACTCGATACGAAAGAAGTGCACACACCAACTATGAGTGGATATTCTGTTGTCGATCTGGAAACGACAGGGCTCTCGTTCCTCAAAGGCGATCGAATCCTGGAAATCGGGCTTGTCCACGTTGATCCCGACGGCACAATCGGCCACACATGGCAGACCCTCGTCAACCCTGAACGAACGGTGGCAGCCACAGAAATCCATGGAATCACCGATGACGCTGTTGCTGACGCTCCCGTTTTCGCCGACGTCGCAGACTTCTTCGCTCAGCAGCTGGACTCCACAGTATTCGTGGCTCACAATGCTCGATTTGATGCGCAGTTCACTGCTTATCAGTTCACAGCATGCGGCAATTTATCCACACCCCAACTCCCATACCTCGATACGCTTCAGCTGGCACGCCACTATTTGCAGCTTCCCTCCTACAGCTTGAAAAGCGTCACTGACCATCTAGGGCTGACAAACCAGCATGCGCACTCAGCACTTGACGATGCCTACGTGACTGCCCAGGTTCTGCAATACTTTATGCGCGAAACCACCGCGCCGGCATCACTGGAATGGCAATCAGCCCTCGCGCAGGCGCGAAACTTTCATGGGCTCACATTCGACGCGAATGCAGCTGAACCACGCACGGTGACGCGTTCATAAGTGCCCATAACGCTCATACCGTCCTGAGTTCGCCGCTGGCTCTGCTCTCGTCACGTGGCGGTCACGGCAAGCAAATGTTACGCCCTCAGTCGCGCTTGTTCGTCGTCATTCGGGCTCACCCCGTGAAAGCTAGCTCGCTTTTGCATCGACGTTGACGGTGCATCCTTCAATGGGCGTCAGCACGCCGTCAGGGTTGGCCGCTTTCATTTGATCGGCCGTCATCAACGATTCGTACCCTGCACCAAGAACCATCGTCACCGTTGCTGATGCCTCGTCAGGCGAATATTCAATCACTGAATCCGGCACATACTGCGCTAGGGTGTAGGCGGCTGCGACCCCTTGCGCTCCTACGATAAATCGCGCCGGCTCTGCAAGATTCTGACCACTCCAATTGCCGGTTTTCCCAACGATAATTTTGCGGCCTTTGAGCTCCGCACTCACCGATTCCGCCAAGCCAGCCCGACTCGTGGAGTTATAGACGTTGACGGTGATCTCCGCCGGCTCAACAGGCTTCGTTCCCGCTGCTATACACGGCGTGTTCAGGTTGGTACGCGTCGAACCTTCGGAGAAATTCCGCGTGATCGGAGCAGGAACAATTCCCGACCACACCAGCAACGCTGCAACGAGCATGATGATAAGAAGCGCCGCCATCGACCCAAAGATGATGGTCTGGCGTTGCTGAATTCGCCGTTGATACCGTTCCCGTGAATTTTCGGGGGACACATTAGCCATACGAACACTCCAGCGCAGCGAAAAAACTCAAACGAGCGATGATCGCTCTCTATTTTATGCCACGCTCGGATCACTCACGATGCAGATGAACTGTCTTTCGATGACGAGTTGCTGGCTGAGCCTCTCCCAAGCTGAGGGGACAACCAGACTGTGCGGATCGGCGAGCCCCCACTGACAGGAGGGCTCTGGGGATTGGTGACATCTTCACAGCACCATCAGCGCGCCGCACATACGAGCGATCCACAACAACCGATGAGGCACCCCGTATCCACTATCTCGTGTTCGTGAATGGAGGCCGATTGCCGCCTCCTTTAGCGTCAAAGCACCGGAACATGTGACATCAGGCAGGTGCTGTGGCTCCGAGGCTTCGCTTCAACGCCTGTCATTCTCACTTGTTCTTCACACCATGGATAAACAATGTGAGGAGTTTTCAATGAATGTTCGCGTACCACATGGCGGTGATCGCAAGGTATGGGCAGCTATGTTGAGTTTGTTGAGTCTTGCCGTTCTGTGCCTGAGCTTTTTTGCACCTTTAGCACCACCAGCCCACGCTGCGGTGCAAGATTCATCGCCTGATCCGAATGGCCCGGAGGGGGTCGGTTTGGCTGTGGGGAACTTTTCCGGCGGCTGGATGTGGTTTGGCACAGAAAAAGAATTTGTGGACGGTGAGCCAACGTGGTGCATTCAGGCCGGTGTTCCCTCCGCAAAGGGTAAACCTGTTGTGTCCGTATCTACACTGAGCAAGGCAACGCCGCATGTATCGGGTTGGGAGATGACGACGCCACAGATTGCGTGGTTGTTGGACAAGTATGGCCATCACTTGGATTCTTTGACGGCCGCAGGGATCTCGTGGCTGATTCACGCGAATCTGGAGAGCCCGAAGACGGTTCGTCTTGTGCCTGTGATTGAGGGTTACATCCGCGATAACGATCCAGAGATTTTCACGAAGGCGAAGGCGTTGCGGGCGGAAGCTGTGAAGTCGGCTGTTGTTGGGTATCAGGTGGGAAGCGTGTCTGGTGAGGGTGCGCGTACTGGCAATATTCATTCGATTGGTGTGACGAATGATGCGGGTGCTTATGTGGCTGGTATTCCACTGACGGTCACATTGTCGGGGCCGGCGGTGTTCAGCTCAACGGGAAAAGCGACATGGACGGGCACGAGCAGCGCCACTCCGATCACGCTGGACTGGAAAGCTACAGGAAACGGCACCGTCACTTACACCGCGAAAGCAAAAATGACGCGAACAACACTCACGCGTGTAGATCGTGGTACTGGTATCCAAGGCACAGTGACCTATGGAGAGCGTCCTCATGCCGACAGCACTGAGGTCTCCAAACCTGGCTCGTCATGGCGCGTGGTGTTTTCGTTTCGTCCCCAGGGCGTCTCGTCTGTAGGCGAGTCAAAGGTTGTGAACGTGGGCGAACATCTGCGCGATTCGTTGACGGCGAATGCCGATCCCACATTTGGCGATGGCCAATGGATTCGGCAGGACGACGGATCTTTCGTGCCGGTTGTGTTCCGTGCGAATCTGTATTTTGTATCCCCCACGCAGCTTCCTGCCACGCACAACACCGTGGCGAAGGATGCAGCATTGGTACGCTCGGTCACAGTACGTGCGACTCACCCTGGACAGGTGTTGAACGCAGATGCTGGTGTGGCCGCACGGCCAGGTTTCTACACATGGGTGTGGGAGGTTCGCGCTCAAGATCAGGACAACGCCGTGGCACGGCGAATCGATGTGGGCTGGCACGATGCGTATGGGGTAGCCGGCGAGACCACATCGGTACGCCAGAAGGCACACCTGGATTCCGCGTTGAGTATTCGTTCAACCAAGTCGGGCACGTTCCTAGTGGATGATGTGTGGGTGTCTGGGCTCCCCGAGGATCATCCTGGCTTCAGTGGCGGTCTGGGTTTCCACGCGGATACGGCAACGATTGAGGAAAGACTTCTGTTTTTCCCCGAGAATACAGAGGTATCGGATGAAAACCTCAGCAAGGCAGAGCACGTCGGCGAAACCGTTTCAGTACCCGCAAGGAACGGTTTTTATCCCTCTCAAGGTTCTACCTCGTGGATGGTAAAGACTGATACGGAAGGGAAGGCAATTCCAGGCACGTATGTGGTGGTGGCGTCCTTTGCGGGCGACGATCGTGTCGCTGCATTGACCACGTCAACTGCGGACACAGCGGAGCAGTTCGTCGTCACGCCCGCGCCGAGTATTCATACGACGCTGACGGGCAAAGCTGGGCGTGTGCCGGTGGTTGCCGAGGGCACAACGACGTTAACAGACACGGTGGCCTACACAAACCTCACACCCGGCAAACAGTACACGCTGACAGGCACACTGATGGATCAGGCGACGGGTAAGCCTCTCCTTGGAAAGGACGGGAATCCCCTCACGGCTACACGCCCATTCACACCGCACGCAGCGAATGGAACGGAACGAGTGACATTCACCGTGGATGCCGGCTTATATGCGGGTCACACGACGGTCGCATTTGAAACATTGACGCAGGACGGGCGCGAGATCGCGGTTCACACGGATATTCAGGATGAGAACCAGGCTCTGCCGTTCACTCAGAAACTGAGCACAACCGCCATAGACTCGGCGGATAGGAACCATGTTCTGGAAGCGCGGCCGAACCAGGAGGTCACAGACCGAGTGTGCATGGCTACGAGGTTCTTCCAGTCTGGACACACCTATCAAATCACGACGACGTTAAAAACGGCTACCGGCCACGACGTGATGGATAAGGATGGAAAACCCGTCACCGTGAGCACGGAGTTCGCCCCGCGTCAGACTGGCGAGTGCGCGATCATTCATATTCCATTCGATGCCACCAATCTGGCAGCTCAAAAAGTTGTGGTGTTCGAGGATGTGAGCGAGAACGGCGTTATCCTTGCAGTTCACCACGATCTCAAGGACACCAACCAGACCGTAAGCATAGCCGGCACACCTGAAACTCCGCGCAAACTTGCCCACACAGGAGCGAACCTCACGCGTGCAGGACTCACGGGCGCAGGCATTGTGGTGCTCGGATGCGCCATGACGCTGGCTATACAGCGCAGACAATCACGAACTGACAGCGCTATACCCAACGAGTAAGCGCCTCATTGACGAGCGAAAACTCCGTGATGTGGGGAATATCAGAATTATGGTATTCCCCACATGGCACTTTTTACCGTTATCTTGTAGTCCCTGAATGTCCAAAAATGCCTGCCTGCACGTGCACTTTTGCAAAAAACTGCATAATAGGTGCAACGGTTGAATTTCCTGACTGAGATTCTCCTCAGTTCATGTGGTCGTTAGCGGTGCAGTGATCACAAAGCACAACGATCACAAGGTAGAAGGACTAGCCCTCAGGAAGTCTTCCCGAATCGGATCGCGCTTGCGCCACGATCCTCGGAAATCGGCTCTTCTCGTCATGCGGATTGCACAGCTTCATCGCTACGCATATCCGTCAGTGACCGAGACTGAACCGCCTAGCACTGAACCACGCCGGGAGGCGCTGCTCAGAGAAAGGAATATTATGGCTAGCTTTTTTGGAGCTATATCGGACTGGGTATACACATACATTCTGATCGCACTACTCATTGCAGCAGGGATCTATTTTACAGTTCGCACTGGTGCCGTCCAGATCCGCAACTTCGGCAATATGGTTCACGATATGTTTTCCTCCCGTGAACACACGATGCACGGCGGTATTTCCTCGTTTCAGGCTTTCACAGTAGGCCTTGCAAGCCGTATCGGAACCGGAAATATTGCAGGTGTGGCGATTGCAATCCTCACAGGCGGCCCAGGTGCCGTCTTCTGGATGTGGGTTATCGCCTTGCTTGGAATGTCCACCGCTTTCGTTGAAGCAACACTCGCTCAGCTTTTTAAGATCCACTGGCCGGACGGTACATTCCGTGGCGGGCCAGCTTTTTATATTGAGCGCGGCCTTCACAGCCGAGCCATGGGCATCGTCTTTGCAATCTGCCTCCTTTTCAGCTTCGGCCTCTCCTACGAAATGGTTCAAGCAAACACGATTTCAGGAACCCTCCATGACGCATGGAACGTGCCAACGTGGGCAACCGCTGTGCTGCTCGTCGTCATCACTGCCCCTATCGTGTTCGGAGGCCTCAAGCGCGTTGCCCGCATCACTGAGATTATGGCGCCGATGATGGCTGTGGTCTACATGCTCGTTGCGATTGTTATCATTGTGATGAATGTCGGCAATATCGGCCACGTTTTATCGGTGATTTTCCAAAGCGCCTTTGGGCTTCGGCAGGGACTTGGCGGGGTCTCCGGCGGCCTTGCCGCAGCTCTGCTCAACGGAGCTCGCCGCGGTCTCTTCTCGAATGAAGCCGGCGAAGGGTCTGCCCCAAATGCCGCGTCCACCGCACACACGACGCATCCTGCCCGTCAAGGCCTGATTCAGAGTTTCGGCGTTTTTGTGGACACGATTCTGGTGAGTTCGGCAACGGCATTCATCATTTTGAATGCGGCTCCAGATGTCTATTCTCTTGACTCTGGTTCAACCCTAGATGGAGCCGCACTGACGACCGCCGCTGCGGCGAGCCAACTGGGTGGATGGATCACCCCGCTGATGATCGTCATGATTTTCGTCTTCGCGTATTCGTCGATTCTCGGCAATTACTCTTATGCGGAAGTCAACGTGGATTTCCTGACGCACGGGTCTGCGGCCGGTCCGTATGTGCTGAGATCCGTCATCGTTATCGCTACAGCGGTTGGTTCTGTTGCACCACTCCAAGCGGTATGGAATTTCGCAGATATCACCATGGCAGCTCAGGCAATCATCAACCTCATTGCCATCGTGCTCCTGGGGAAGTGGGCGTTTGGCGCACTCAACGACTATCGCGCACATCCACATACACCGTTCGTCGCAACAAACAACCCGTATATGCCTGGGGATCTTCCCACCGATGTGTGGGTTGAAGCTCAGGACGAACCTCGGCACGTTTGAATACTGAGGACGCCTCAGCTCCGAGCTGCTCTGAGAACTTCTCTACGGCACGTTGAGGTAGTGCTGCTCCACATCGCGAGCAATGTTTCGCATCACGCGCGACGCTTCGCACCGCGCACTACCTCACGCGGTGCGAAGATCGGTACAGCAGTTCCGCGAAGGTACACGTTAAGGGACACATTAGCGGGCTCCCCGAATTAAGAAACTCCCCGAACATCGAACCGGTCAACGTGATTCGTTCTTTCGGGGAGTTTCTTTATGCTCCATAACTCTTATATTCTCAGAACTCTAACGTTCAGGCAGGAGGCTCTCTCAGTGCATGCAAATATCACTGACGCACTGCGTGAGTACGAGTTAATACATTGATTTCTTCGTTTACGCAGCTGTCTACGCGTCCGAAGGGGTGTGAGCGCGCGAACCTTGTGTGCACTCCTTACGCTCTAGCTGAGTGCTTTCGGCGCGCACGGTCAGCACCGTGTGCACGACCCGCACCGGCAGCGCTAGCGGCAAGGTCTGCACCAGCGACATGGTCTGCACGCTTTCCTCGGCGCTCCTTGCGACCAACCGTCACAGAGTACAAAGCAGGCAGCACAACAAGAGTCATAAGCGTCGAGGTCAGTAATCCGCCAATCACAGTCACTGCCAACGGCTGCGAAATAAAGCCATGGCTCCCCGTCACACCCAAAGCCATCGGGATCAGAGCAGCAATAGTCGCTACAGCTGTCATCACGATGGGGCGAAGCCGATGCCTTGCGCCTACGCTAATCGCCTCATCAACACTCACACCGGCGCGCCTGTACTGATTGATCAAATCAATGAGCACGATCGCGTTCGTCACCACAATGCCTGTCAACATGAGCACGCCAATCAAGGACGAAATACCAAGCGGCGTTTTCGTCAGCAGAAGTGCCGCGATCGCACCCGTAGCAGCAAACGGGATCGATACCAGCAACATCAGAGGCTGCCCCAAGGACTTGAAAATCCACACGAGCACCACATAAATCAGCATGATCGCAGCAAGCACCGCCAGTCCCAAATCGTGGAACACAGTGTTGAGCTGCTGTGCCGCCCCAGCTTCTGTCGTCATCGCACCCGAGGGCAGTTTCGTCGAATCAACAAGGTTCCGAACCTCGGTTTTGAGTGCGCCCAGATTATTCGGATCAGTCGGAAGTACTGAAATAGTTGCCGTTCTCTGCCCGTTGATTGTCACAATTTCAGGCGGCACGTTCACTTCTTCAACCTTGGCAATGCCGCTCATCGGCACACCCATGATCGTCATCGAGGTGAGCTGATCCTTCGTCGTCACGGGATCCGCTAATTTGATGTAAATATTCGTATCGATATTATTCAGCGTAATCTGGCCAACCTGAGGGGAAACAATCTGCGCAGAAATCAGCCCGACTATGTCGTTCTCATTCAATCCCATGCGGGCAGCAGCTGCCCGATTCACCGTCACCTGGATCGCCGGCTGATCCTCTTGTAAATTGGACGTCACCGACTTCGCGCCACGTGCACCCTTGAGGGCTCCCATCAATGCATTCGTTGCCGTCTGCAAATCGTCATCGTTCGCGGCAACCACATTGACATCCACCGATGACGACGTAAGTGGCGAAGCTGACTGGACAAGCTGCGTGGTGTCTCCATGAGAATTCTTGGCGAGCACGCGCTCCAACTGTTCACCTATCGCATCCATATCTCGCCCCGGCTCCGTTGTGACCGTATACGAAATTGAGGCAGACGAGGACGTCCCAAAACCGGCATTTCCAATTGTGGTAGCAACACTCTGAACGCCCTGTACCTTGCCGAGCGCCTTTTCCGCATCCTGCGCGTGCGCTGTCAGTGTTGGCATATCAGTCCCCGGCGTCGCCTGCTGGGTAAGCGACACCATGTTCTGTCCGCTGTTGCCCAAAAGATTGACGGACAGGAGCGGATAGAGAGCCACCGTTCCCGCCAGGACGACGACCGCACTCGCTAGCACAAGAGCAGGATGCTTCAGACTGATCCGCAGCGCCGGCATGTAGGCACGAGCCAACCAATAACGCGACTCCCGTTCTTCCACATCCGGATCGATGACGAGGCTAGAAGACTGCGTGTGTTGAGGCGCCTTATGCTCCGGCACATGAGGATTCTCCGGCACATCAAATTCATGATGCCGTTGATTCTCTACGCCAGGTTGATCCGCGGTGACTGTTTTCTCGCCGTATTCCTGATCCCGACGCGCACTGGTGTTATCACCTTTGGTCTTATCCACTTTCATGAACCAATACGCGAGGACTGGCACGATCGTCAACGCGACAAATAGTGAAGCGATCATCGCCACAACCACCGTGAACGCGAACGGTTTAAAGAGTTCGCCAACCATTCCCGTCACCATGCCAATGGGTAAAAAGACCAGAACAGTCACGAGAGTTGATGCCGTGACAGCAGACGCCACTTCGCGTACAGCCGTGAGGATCGCCGGTAGTTTTTCTTCCCCATACCCCAGGTGCCGCTTAATGTTCTCGATCACCACAATCGAATCGTCAACCACGCGCCCAACAGTCACGGTCAGCGCTGAGAGCGTGATCATGTTCAGCGAATAGCCCATGCCGTTCATGGCTATAAACGCCAGGAGAAGTGAGAGTGGGATGGAAATTGCAGTCACGACCGTACTGCGAATCGAAACGAGGAACAGCAGAATCACGACGACCGCCATCAGCAGGCCGAGCCCACCTTCCTGCGCGAGCGACGTGATCGACTCCGAAATGAACGGTTGCTGATCAAATATCGTTGTAAATTCAGTACCGTTACCAACAAGCGGCTTCAAATCTTCGAGCTTATTTTTCACATCCTTGGACGTCTGAACAATATTCGACGCCGATGTGGGTGTGACGATCAGCGCGACCGCACTCTTGCCGTTCACGCGCGCTGCAAGCGACGTGTCCTTGGGGTCGAGCCTCACAGACGCAATCTGTGACAGCGTAACGGAAGGTTTCCCTTCAGGAACAATCGGAATCGCTTTGATATCATCTAACGACACGAGTTTCTTACCAACCGTCACATCTAAAGTTTTGCCATCTCCCACAACAGTTCCGACCGGCACGGAAAGCCCGTTTGAATCCAGTGCCGTTTTGATGTTATCTGCTGTGACTCCTGCTTGTGCAGCTTTCGCCTGATCCAGAGCAATCGTCACCTGCTGATCTGGAGCCCCTATCAGCACCGCACTGGCAACACCAGGAATCTTCTCCAGCTGCGGTATCACAGAGGATCGCACAACCTGAGCAGTTCCAAGTGCATCTTGGTCTGTTGTTACACCCACCATCAACAGTGGGATGTCGGCCGCGGATCCCGAACGCACATCTGTGGTTGTCCCGTCAGGAAAGGCATCTTTCGCGCGGCTCACTGCTTGTTCCACTTTCGACACGGCTCTTGCCAGATCCGTACCATATTCCAGATCAACCGTAATTTGCGCGAATGACGACGATGAATTTGTGGTGGTATCGGACACCTCAGGAATAGTTGCGATTTGTCGCTCAATTGGTATAGCAATACGATCGTTCATCTGTTCCGATGTTGCGCCATTCGAGACCGCCGACACTGACACCGTTGGAAGCTCAACCGGCGGGATAAGTTCCTGACGCATACCCGTTATCGCAATGGCACCGAGGATCGCAGCTACAACAGTCACAAGGGCAACAAATGCCCGGTTTTTCAACGAAATACGCGCCAGAAAATCCATGCTGAAAGTCTAGCTCTCGCCTTTTTCCGTCAGGAAAAATTGGTGCGCATATCTGCCAAAGGCGCAACAATAGAGGCATGACGTTTATGCAGTGGGTTTTAAGCGTAGCGCGATCTCACCCTGATTTAATAGGCGCCACCATTCACGCCGATGGCGAGTGGCTTTTTATCGTGCTACCTGATGGCCGCCGCTCAGAGTTCCGTCCAGGCGCTCTGATTGATTCCACTGCGCCCGAGCCGGCGCGGCGTCATATCCTCAATAAGCTGCTGACAATTTCTGCTCATTCAGCCCAGGCGCCCCATACTTCTGACAAATCCCCAGATAAGCATGGTCGGATCGATCAGCGGGATAAGACTCGGGCGAACAGCGATGGCGAAGGATCCACGCCGGCGCGATCAATTCCACGAACGACGCCCCCCTCCGAAGCTACATCTTCTTCCGTGAATTACTCCGACGATCAGCCCTCACATGCCGTCACTCCCATTCCGCAGGGTGGCTCACACCAGGACGCCAATGTTCACCACACAAACGCCAACTTCAACTCTGGCACTTCCAATTCATCATCTGGCGCTTCCAACGCTTCGGATTCACGCCCAGTGGGAGCTACTTCCCCTAGCTCATCGTCCAATAGTCCGTCGTCTGGCCAAGATGTTTCACGTGAAACAATGAAACACGGCAGCGATGCTCAGCAGGGAAAGGTCGAGCAAGGCATCTTCAATTTCGATGACGTGCCAGAGCTTTTTACATCGTCTACAACGGATATCGACGCCCCCGGTAATGACGAAACGTGGATTATCGTTGATGCTAGTGACAATTTCGGCGACGATAGTGACGATGTTGATCCATTCGACGGCGAAGATGCACTCGCTGACGACGCTGACCCCTCAAGCAATTCCAACGCTGACGCTACATCCTCCCCTGAACCGTCCTCAGACTCTTCGGCCTTAGACTCTTCGGCCTCAGATTCCTCAGCTTCAGAGTCTTCTGTTTCAAACTCCTCGGCTTCAGACCCATCACGTTCAGGTTCTTCACCTTCAGCATCTTCCCGTTCAGAGCATGCGCCTACAGAGCGCGCTTCTTCCCGCTCCGATCCTTCAGTTCCGGAACCCGATTCGTCGACCGAGATTGGCCCGTCACTTTCTGACGCCGATCCCTCGCACCCCGTTTCGCCAGATTCTTTGCATGCAGACTCGGCATCTTCTGACTCCACGCCCGATTCAAAGACCCAGATTTCTGATGCGCAGATAAGTGAGAGTCTCCGGTTTCTGGAGGACTCCGAAATTTTCAAGGATCTGGCGCAGCAATATGCCGCGCTGGATCGCAAAAATGCGCAGTCTGATTCACGCGGCGGAACGTCACATGGCACGCCGGATCGCACCGACAACTCACCCGCATCTCCGACGTCAAAACCAGGTTCTGAAGACGATACCTCGTTGCCCGACCTGCCCGATGATGATCCGCTCTTTGCTGCGACAAGTCCGGATGACTACTCCGAAGACGACGATGACCCGCTCGCGGATCTGATGCCCGTGGTGCGGGGAGCCGATTATTTTCTCCCAACTCACAATCCGGACACGAGCGACGCGATGGTGTATCTTCCCATCACGGACTTTATCGGTATCGGTCTCGTCAAGGATCATCGCAACGACCGAGACAACGACCGAGACAACAGCCAGCAAGGTACAACTGGAAGCGACAGTGCGTCGCCTCGCGGCAGTCAATCACCGCTCACAGGAGCTTCTTCTGATGCACATGCACGCAACCAGGTGCACAATGACGATGACTCCAAGAAAATCTTTTACTCCGACCTCCGCAATGCCGGCTTCTTCGATTCTGTTGGGCGTCTCTTCGACCGCGCCATGTACAACCTGCACAGCACAACGCTCTCCACCGGCCGCACAGATATCGAGCTCGCACTCGGCATGATCGACGATGCACGCGTCTTTCGCTTCGAGAATCCCGAGGGTTATCAAGCAGCATGGTTCGCGGATCAGGAACTCATGCTCACAATCAGCAAGGCCGTCTCTCAACAACACGAGCACGTCACCGGGTCGGACGATGCGACGCCTCTGTTCATTCCCGCAGCATCGAACCATCTCCTGATCATCATGGATGACGATCCACATCTCGCTGATTTCTTTGAACGTTTTCTGGGCACGTCAGGTGACGAAGACATGGTGTACCCGCTACCTCATACGATCGCCGAAGATGGGTGGGCAGAGTGGATTCCGCTCCCTGACGATCCTGCTGCACCGATCCTCGCAGCACTTCGTCACGAGTACCGTTCCGCAATGTACAGGGCTCAAGCAGATTTAGCGCACGCATCTGCGGCATTAGAAGGTTCCTTCGTCCCCTACGATGTGATCGAAGATCGCAATGGCACTCTACTCTCGTTGGCGCGCTGGTCGTCATCTGACGGTGTGGGATCTATTCCGCTCACTGACGTTCTTCAGTTCAACCGCGAACCCTCTGGACTGCCTTGGGACGCCGATCGGGGGGACTCCGTGCTACTCCGTACGTCAGTAGCTCAGGAAATCTGGCCGCAGGGTCTTCAGCCTCTTGACGACGTGTGGCCTCCTCGGCTCGCGGTCACTGGCTTCCCGGATCCTGAGACTCTCGAACAACTCAAGCAGGCACAGCAACGCGATTTTTAGCACCGCGAAAGCGCACTGTCACACGCGCGCTTTCGCACGCAGACTTTCTTCGATCGCTCACGCGCTTCACCTATCTTGCGAGTGGCGCCACTTTCCGGAGTAGTGCTGCTTTCCCATGTGACCTTATTTTCCCGAGTGGTGCCGAACAACCGCAACATCCACCTTGCCCCAGCGACCAGCATAAAAGCGGGCAAGGAAATCGTCACGAAAGGCGCGATACTCCGCTGCTCCCTGCTGCATCACGTCTCGCACACGATCCACGAGATGGACGGTGAAATACTCGTTGTGAATTGTAGCGAGCGTCGATGCAATCATTTCTTTTCCCTTGAACGCATGGTGTAGATATGCTCGCGAATAGTGAGTGCACGTGTAGCATCCGCAACCCGGAACGAGTGGTGAAAAATCGCGCTTGAACTGTGCACGCGTCACGTTGAACCGTCCGTCGGGCGAATAGATCGCAGCATTGCGCGCCACCCGAGACGGATTCACCGAATCGAAAGTGTCAATACCCGCTTCAACGGCAGCGAAGATATCGTCAGGCTCAGAAATACCGAGCAGGTGTCTCGGCTTCATCTCAGGAAGTTCCTCATCCACCCAGGAAACGATCTCGCCGAGTCTTTCTTTCTCCAGCGCTCCACCCACGCCGAACCCATCGAACATCTGGCCATCGACCTGCATGGATCCAAGATCCCGCGCAGCTTTTCGCCTCAAATCCTCATACTGAGCACCTTGGATCACTCCGAAAAGCTGCTGATACGGTTTGCCGATACGCTCAGTCGTCAGCCTCCGATGTTCGGCCAAGCAGCGCTGTGCCCAACGCCGTGTTCGTTCCAAACTCTGTTCTTGATATCGACGCGAGTTAAGGAGAGTGGTCAGCTCATCGAAAGCCATCATCACATCTGCACCGAGCTGATGCTGGATCTGCATCGACACCTCAGGAGTGAAACGGTGGATACTCCCATCCAAAACGCTGCGAAACGTCACGCCGTCATCATCGACACGCGCCAAGGACTCCCGATCAGCCTGCACGGTTTCCGCTGTGCTCGCCTCGTCATCACCGGTGAAGTTGCCGCGCGTTACTTCTGTCTGGCCATGCGCACCAGCACGACGATCAGGGTCAGCAATCCCACTGCCAGACTTTCCCGCGTACTCGGCACTGATCACTTTCTTGAATCCGGTACCGAGCGATAGAACCTGGAACCCGCCCGAATCTGTAAAAGTAGGGCTATGCCAATTCATAAACTCAGCCAGGCCACCCGCCGCATCGACGACATCCGACCCGGGCTCCAAATACAGGTGGTAGGCATTCGCCAGAACAGCCTGAGCGCCAAGCTCGTGAACTGATTCTGGCAGAACCGCCTTCACCGTCGCCTTCGTTCCAACGGGGATGAAGGCAGGAGTATGAATATCGCCGTGCGGAGTGTGGAGTACACCTGTGCGCCCCAGGGGAACGCCACCCCGACTCGGCATATCTAACTGCGACGTCACACTAAATCCAACGTTTCCACGTCCGGTTTCGCTCATTCACACTCCGCCATTCTGTTCTATTCCACCTTTGAACATGTTTTCTATTCCACCTGAACACCTCGCCGCCTCTAAAAACCTTGGACTTCGATTCGCTCAGTCGTGAAACCGTTCAACCTCTGACGAAAATATATCGTTAATCGCCACTGCAACGAGAAAAGCTCGTGGCAGCTCTCGGGGAGTCCACCCTCTGATTGTTTCACGTGAAACAATCGCACCTGCCCGCGGACTCGATTGGTCTCTTGGTGTCGGGGAAGCCAGTCGAGCAGTTTCCGCCACATCTCAAAGACAACATCACCCGCGCCGCAGCCACGTGAAACCAGCCCTACGGCGACGTGAATCCCGCATCACGTCACGCAGCGCAAGTGGCGTAGCGCCACACCAGACTCCCCGCGTGAGCCGCCCGACGATCCCACACCGAAACCGTACAGAAAGCAATCCCTAAAACCCGATACGGATAAGTGGCGCGTCGTCACCCAACCCGACACTCTGAGCTAAAGTCAACTGGCCGAAATGAGAATACTCCAAAGTTTGACCTGGCATCAGGAACGCGTCAGAACGGACGATGTAGTCTGCGACATTGGCAAGCAACTCGTATACCTCTTCGGCAGGATGGGTAGAATCACGCACCTCCAAATCCAAATGGCCAAACAGGTTCAAACCCAAGGTTCGACCGGCAGTCAGATCCGGCTGGAATGTACGAATGCCCACCCACAACGGCAGCGGTGCTTCACCCTTCGTCAACTCGTCCGCGAGCGTCGTCACCATCAGTGGGGGATGAACAACGCCGAGCTCCTCCCGATAAACGCCAACAGCAGATTCCTCCCGCATCAGGACGTCTTCCACCTGAACCATCAAGGTGTGCGCAGCTACCTGACGATGCCGCCTGCGAACCTCCATAGGGGCATGTAAATCATCGTTATTCATCGGAACATAAAACGTCATCGCCACAGAAAATTCATGAGCAGGCAGTTGGCCTTTCTTCGGCACCACTACGCCGGGAACAGGGGTCAGCATCGCCACGACGTCTGCATGTTTAAACGTGAAGAGATCACCCGACGGGGTACCGAGCTCTGCATTCGATTCAACATGTTCCCAATGACCGTTGACGTTAAAGCTCCAGAGTCTCTGCATATGAGCTAACGCCTGCTCAAGGTCAATAGCAGCAGAAAACAGAGCGTTTGCAGAAAGAAATTCTGGAGCCTGTGGATGAATTGCCGAGACCGGCAGTGGATCGACCATCGTGTACTCCTTGTTCTCCGTATTCTCCTTACCCTTCTCGATTGTTTCACCAGAAGGGCTCAATGCCTCATGATAGCCAGTACACCAACACGAACGCGCGCTCAACGTTCCGCAACGTTTACCACTCTGGCGGAACGGCCTACTCTGCGGTTGCGCGCCACCCGCTACTTC
The DNA here is from genome assembly GCA_028724265.1 of Actinomycetaceae bacterium. Taxonomy (GTDB): domain Bacteria; phylum Actinomycetota; class Actinomycetes; order Actinomycetales; family Actinomycetaceae; genus JAQYDG01. The sequence goes on along the minus strand of JAQYDG010000007.1, from coordinate 88,453 downwards.
GTTTCCGAGTCAATTCCTCGTCGCCGCTCGCATTGTCGCCGCCGGCGTTGTCGCCTATGCACCACTCATCTATGCGCCACTCACCCAGGCGCCGGCCGATCTCGCCACCGTTGCCGCACGGGCGCGGCTCACGCTTACCCCTGTTGTCACCGCCCCTGTTGTTCGCCTACGCGCGGGTCGCATTCACCGCCGTGGCGAAAACACGGAGGCCGAGCCTAGAACCCAAAGAAACCAGGGAATCTCGACTCGGCCATCCTCGCCAGCATCGTCGCCAGCATCGTCGCCAGCGCAGTCACCGTCACCGTCACCGTCGTCAGCACCGTCACCGAACGTTAGCTCTCGTCACCCATAGCGATACTGCACGCCGGACATCGGCCCCGGATAATTCCACTTTTCAAGGATCGTATCCTCGGCAACGATTCGGCACGTCCCGCATTCCACGCAACCCGCATAATCGAACCGACGCGATCCGTCTGCCTCTTGTTTATAGAGTCCAGCGGGGCACACTCGAACCAGCTTGCCAAACTCCTCGTCATCAAGCTCCCGATAATCGTCGCCCCTCAGGACGATATGAGCATTATCTTCGTCAACCTCATATTTATTGACGCCGATGTACTCTTCAACCCGCACTGTAATTGGTGGTATTGACATCGCATCCTCCATTTTCGTGTTCACTACAGCGCCACGAGCGCTCTGACTACCTCATGAACAAGTTTCAAGGGCTTCATGCCCCGAACAATTGGCCACAGTCTTTTGACGAGCTTCGCCTGCGGCTTCCCGTCAACAACAAACAACGCGTTGAAAATACTCGCCACCATCGTTGGGTATTCAGTAAAGAGACGCTTCCAGGTCTCCATCACGTGCGGCCACTTTCTAAAGGTCTTCAGATCTGCCAACGCAAAGGATTCCTCCAGCTTGGTTCGATAGTCTTCAAGTCCCGCAGCGCTCACATCGCCCCGATCAATCGCATCACAGGCAGCTTCAGCTGCAAACTGACCGCTCGCAATAGCGAAATCCATGCCGCGCACTTGATAACCGAGATTCATGACGAGCCGCATCGTGTCTCCGGCAAGAACTGCACCGTCAAAAATGTAGGGCGGAACTGAATCAAATCCTGCCTCGGGAACCAGATGGCCGGAGTGTTCTACGAGCTGAGCTCCGCGAATCAGGGGAGCCACTGCTGGGTGCTTCTCGAAATCGTCAAGAGCCTGGTAAATCGTGGTTTCCGACTTCTGCAGATCACTGATCGTTGCAACAAGACCGAGACTGATGGTGTCCTTATTCGTGTAGACGAAGCCGCCGCCCACCACGCCATGGGTACAATCACCCACGTAAAGCATTGCAGCGCCTTCACCTTCCGGAAGAAGGAAGCGATCCTCAATTTGCTCCGCAGGCAACTCCCATACATGTTTAATACCAACAGCAACCTGATTCGGTGCGAGCCGCGGAATGCCAAGGCAGCGCTCTGCGAGCAGTGAGTTGGTGCCCTCCGCATCAATCACCACCTGCGCAGTGATCTCGTCATCACCTGCGCGCACGCCGTACACCACGCCGTCCTCACGCCGCAGCAGCGTTTCAACAGGAATTCCAGAAATGATCTCAGCCCCAGCGGCTTCTGCTAGATCTGCAAGCCACTGGTCGAACCGCGAACGCAGCACGCTATAGGAATCGTGCCCCTCAATGCCGAGTTCTTTACTGGTGAAATCGATTGTGAAATTCGAACTCGGATCCATCAGAGCAATGCGCTCATGCGTTATTTTTCGTTCAAATGGAATCTCGTCCCATGCAACTTCTCCGTCTGCATAGGTATCAAGCAGGCGGCGCAGCGAATGAGCATAAAGCCGCCCGCCCGTCATGTTCTTCGCTCCCGGATGCTCGCCGCGTTCAATCAACAGGACGCTCTTGCCTTTTTTTGCGGCAACGTATGCAGCGACCGTTCCCGCACAGCCGCCACCCACGACGATGACGTCAAAATCTCGTTCTTCAAGTGCCACGATGGCCTCCCACTCGTCACTATTACTCTCCAGATCCCTACGTGTAGCGTACATCTATCCACAACACCGCTTATCCGCAACATCACTCATGACACCGCCGCTGATGCCACGCCGCCAAGGATGCTAGGGATGCGCTAAGGATGCTATAGGCGCTATTCGCACCATGGATCCATAGGCACCGTGGACAATGATCGCTATATAGCCGAAGCGGGTCGCCCGATGACGACCCGCCATGACTAACCCCGAGGGATTGTTGCTGATGAATGCTGACTGCGGATATCCGTAGGTATCCGTTAATATCCAGCTTCGACGTTGATAACTAGCTCTACCTATCCGTAGATATATCCGAAGATAGTCGTCTTCTAGATATCCGTCTTATCGGTCTTAATAAAATCAGCGATATTGTCCATCAACGCTTCACTTGCCTCGCCAGCAATGTGCAGCATCTTCGCGTCACGCCAGTAACGATCGATTCCCGTTTCGCTAATGCAGCCCAGCCCGCCGTACACCTGCATGCATTCGGCCGCGACCTCCATAGCGATCTTGGATCCAACAACCTTGAGCATCCGGCCCTGAGCCAGCTGATACTTGCCCTTGTCCTTCTGGTCAAACACGTTATAGCACACAGAACGCAGCATCTCGATCTTGACCCACATCTCAGCGAACTTGTGGGAGATCACCTGATAGTTATCCAAGAGGTTCTTGCCACGCTGAATACGCTGACGGGCATATTCCAACGTCACATCGTAGCAATGCTCTGCCATACCCAAGCACATCGGTCCGCACGTCATGAACTCATTCGTTGCAGAAATCATCATGCCAGCAGCGCCCTTATCGCGCTCGCCAATCAGGTCTTCCTTTGGAACGCGGACATTGTTGAATGTCACCGTTGTTGACGCCGATCCGTGCATCGCAAACTTGTGCTCCTGCTGACCAACCGTCACGCCCTCAGCATGTGCATCGACGATGAATGCCGAGATGCCGAAACGAGTTGCCGGATCAACTGGACGCGTCGTCACAGCCAGCACCACAAACTTATCTGCTAAGCCCGCCTGCGAAATGAGCATCTTCGAACCGTTGAGGACGTAGGCATCGTCTTCCTCTGTGGCGGTCACCTGCCATTCGGTATGGTTGAGCGCGCCCACAGGCTCGGTCGAACAGCATGCAAACAGCGTCTTGCCACTGGCCAAATCGGGTAGATAGCGCTTCTTCAACTCATCAGAACCGAGCAACATAATCAGCTCACCAGAGAGAATCGAGTGAACTGAGATGTTGAGTCCCATCACGGGGAGTGCCTTCCCGATTTCCTCGTTCACCATCGCGACGGTGGTGTAGTCGGCACCCGTCCCGCCGTATTCTTCAGGAACAGCTAAGCCGAGAATGCCCAGTTCGCCCGCGCGATGGTAGAGCGCCTTCATATCCACACTGTTGGGGTCAGTATCCACCTGCAGAGCAATCGGCATCAGCTCCTGCTCCACAAAGTCACGCGCGATATTGCGCATCAGCGTGCGGTCTTCTGTTTCATAAAAATATGCCATAGTTTTCACTCCTTATATTCAGCTATCGTGCGATGCCCAGCCATCTGGTGTGGCTGTGATCGCGTGACAGCTCGTTTGATATCGATATAGATCACTATCCAGCTACAGCTTGGAAATTTCAGCGGTAATCAGCGGGCCGTACTCTTTCATATCGCCTACAATGAAATAGTCGGAGCCGCGCGTACAGATTGGAGCATTCTTGTCGGTGTTCACCGCAACAATCGTCTTTGCGTCGCGCACACCATACATATGCTGAACCTGCCCAGAAATACCCATCGCCAGGTAGAGCTTTGGCTGAATCACCTTGCCGGAAATACCAACGTAACTATCCATTGGCAGCCAGTTGCGTTCTTCTGCTACTCCACGCGAGCAGGCGATCGCGCCGTTCATCGCGTCAGCCATGTCGCGTGCAATCTGGATGTCCTCCTCAGCAGGAGTACCCATCCCAACGCTCACAACACGTTCTGCGGATGTGATATCAACACCCTGAGTGGGGATTTCTTCACGTCCCACAACGCGAATCCGCTCGTCGCCATGCACGTCCACAGATTCCGTGGCACTCACAGCACCGCTGGCTGCAGCGAAACTTCCACGTCCGATCGTAATAACTCCGTGCCCTTCAATCTTTTGTTCGGACATGACTGTGCCACCATAGGTGCTGCGCTCAAAGGTGACGACGCCGTCCGCATAGCTCGGGTTCGTCACATCTGCGCCGTAGCCCCATCCAAGGTAGCCGGCAAGCTGAGCGGCCAGATCCAAACCACGTGCTGTTGAACCAATCACCACCAGATCCACGTTGCGGCTTGTCACCACGTCAGCCACGGAGCTTGCACAGGATTCAGGTGTGGCATCACCACTATCAGCAGTCAGGAGGGTAGTTGCTCCACACTCCGCCAGTTCTTCAGCCTGCGCCGGCGAAAGAGCAAGCACGTCAACATCTGCGCCAGCCGACTGTGCGAACGTGACCAGCTCCGCAACCCGCGAATTCACATCGCTATAGACGAGAATATGTGCCATCAGAGTACGCCCTCCTTCTGCAATGCAACGACCAAAGCATGCGCCGTCGCTTCAGGAGTATCTTCCTGAATCTGAATACCTTTCCTCTCAACAACAGCACCCTTCGTCGCTGTCACTTCCACGCGCGGGGAACCACCATCAAGATCCGCAGCATCGAATTCAGTCGTCGGCTTCTTACGCGCAGCCATCACGGCTTTAATGCCAGGAATAGGTGCCTCGGCGAACTCCGGACGCACGCAGACCACAGCGGGAAGCTCAACCTCGACTATTTCGAGGGTGTTGTCCACGCGCCGTTTCGCAGTGAGTGTGGAGCCGCTGATGGACGCCTCAACAACTGAGCTCACGCACGGATATCCCAGATTGGCGGCCAGCCGCGGACCGGTTTGCCGCGCAAAATCATCTGCTGAGCCTTCTGCGCATACCACCAGGCTCGCGTCGTCAATCTTGCGTACGGCGCCTGCAAGGACGGCAGCTGTCACAGCACCGTCAGCCCCGGCCGTATCGCCGTGAGCCCAATAGGCCTCTTCAAGTCCGCGGGAGAGGGCATCCTTGAGTGATGCCTGCGCGTCATCGGAGCCGAAGGTCAGACCGACTGGCGTTCCATCACAGTCACCAGCCAACTGCACGGCGGCCTGAATGGATCCCTTTTCATAGTCACTGATCTTTCCCTTCGCGCGGCTGGTATCCACACTTCCGTCGGCGGAAACGCGAATGTCCGCGTCATCGAGAACCCACTTATAGCATGCGACTACTCGCACCATCAATCCTCCTTGTATTCATCATGATGACAACACGTATCAACGGGTGACGAAGCGCGAGTGCGTGCGCTTTCATCACCCACACGATCCCTAAGATTCGGCCACATCGGCAGGAAGGTACTCCTCGATCTTGCGATGGCGCGCCGCGAACTGCTTAATGTGCTTCGGATGCGTCAACACATACAGCTGGCCTTCTGCCATCGCCTTGAACAGGCGCTTCCCCACCGGATCGATGGGCGTGCCCGTCGTAATGTCGTATTCCAGCTCCTTCACTTGTTCCTGGTAGTAATCGGACTGATAGTACGGGTCGTCACCCATTGCGAACCGCTCAGGCCGATATTCATCTGAATGATGCAGCTGGGTTTGAATAAAGCCAGGGCAGAAAACAGACATCTTGATGGTGTCAATATCATGAGCCTTCAAATACGACACGGCAGATTCAACGAGACCAACAAGGGCGTGCTTCGTTGCGGCATACGTCGGCACCTTCGCAAAACCGGGGATAATGCCGGCAATCGAGGCGGTGCTCATGATATTGGCTGGAGTACCCTGCTTGATCATGATGGGAAGGACTTCGCGATAGTAATAGGCGTGGCTCAGCAAATCGGTGCTCGCTGCCCAATCCCAGTCGCGCGGCTTCAGATGCGATTCATCACCTAGAGCTGCGACGCCGGCATTGGCGAAAAGCACATCGATCTGCCCGTAGCGTTCCATCGTCTTTGCAACGGTCATCGCTACATCGTCAGGAAGCGAAACGTCTGCGGGCAGTACGAGCACCTCAGCTCCCTTATCCTCCAGCTGACCGGCAACATCGCGCAGCTTCTCCTCCTGGATATCTACCAGCGCAAGCTTCATTCCACGATTCACTGCTTCGGAGGCGAAAGCCTTGCCGAACCCGCTGGCCGCACCGGTAATCAGCGCAACCTGACCGGTAAAATCGCGATCCGTTGGGATATCCAAGCCGTCGTAGGCTTCACCATCCTTTTCGATAGCAGCGTGACGCGCCTTCACCAGCGGGTTGTACTCCGGGTGAGTAAAGATATAGGGGTCGTTCTTTTCGACTGCCTCAAAAATGCGCGGACCCACACTGTCGATCGGAATACCTGTAGAAATATTGACATTCGTACGCTCCAAGCGGGCGCGGTATCCGTCAGAGGAATACCACGGATCTTCCGTATTGGTAAAGCGTGCCGGCCGATGACGCATGGAATGATGAATATCCGTTTGGACAAATCCCGGGCAGTAGCACGTCACACCAATGTCGAGATCATGCACCTTCGCATAGACCCGCAGATCCTCTGTGAGAGCCAAAGCTCCGTGCTTGGTAGTGGAATATGCGGGGTTCGATCCGAAACCAGGGATAATACCGGCAACGGATGCCGTCGCAACAACATGCGCCGGGGTGCCCTGCTTTTCCATAATGGGCAGCACTTCCCGATAGTAGTACCCATGGCTGACCAGATTGACCTGGACTGCCCACTGCCAGTCCCTCACCGGGAGTTCCAGCAGATCCCCAGCTGGAGCAATACCGGCATTATTGAAAAGCAAATCGATATGCCCGAATGCCTTCACGGTCTGCTCGACGCTCTTCTTCACCTCGTTGTAGTCCGTCACGTCCGTGTGAAGCGTAATCACGTCGGCTCCCAGACCCTGAAGCACCGCCTGCGTTCCGACCAAATCAGGTTCATCGATATCCACGAGAGCAATCTTCATGCCGCGTTTTGCAGCTTCTATTGCAAAGGCCTTTCCAATGCCATTTGCACCCCCGGTAATGAGAGCGACTTTGTCTTTAAAGTCCTTCATTGACACATCCTCCTTGTTATATCATATAGGTTTTACAGATTTATAACACAGACCAAACACGGCGCAACGCCATACGTTTATTGCCGGACACTCCGTAGAGTCCGCACCCGAAGCATCACTTCCTGCATCTGAAAGCTATAAACAACTCTATCAAATGTTTGTGACCTCCACCATAAAACAGCGCGTTATTCGATGCAATTTTGACGAGTCCTGCGCAAGCGAGCACAATAGCATGTGATGCTGAACTCTCAGCGATTTCGTCGTAATCTCGCTGAAAATACTCCACAGCCATCAGTTTCTCCGCCTTCAGAGCATGAGGTAGTGTGCGGCGCACCGCCATCGGTAGACACCAGAACAGGACACCCGACTACTCTGCCTAGGAACAATCATGTATAGACAAAGATAATTGGGTATAAAAAGGCGGGGTGGCCTGGACGACAGCAGCACTCCGGCCACCCCGCAGGGACAGGACTGCGATCTCAGCTGCTCACCTCAACTGGATCCGCTATGCCTAACCCTGGCGCGCATCGCAACAATGAAGGAGCACGATGGCGCAGGTCTTGTTTGTTGTTTTCAGAGTATCATAGACGCCAAGCAACGCAACCTGGGGCAGTCTGCCCGTAACGCAGCGAATGGCACACAATTGTTTCTATTTTTTAGCACGAATGATGCGCGTGTTGCCGCGCAAAAAACGCCGTTCACTATATCAAAACCTTGTTCATATTGCTGGGGTATCGGCCATTCGTTCATGCGTGCGGCTCAAAAAATACACAAGTGACCAGTGCCACGTCGCGCGTCATTTTGGGACGTTAGTCAGTCAAATTGGCACGTTGGCCAATCAAAAGCACCTGTGCGACTCATCGCCGCGCTGCTCGCGGATGATCCCACGCGCCTAACCTTCGAGATCCATAAAATGTGGACCGCGCACTTCAAGCTCGGCTTTAAACGCGGCTCCCCATCGCGCGAATGGCTCGATCGACAGGTGGTCATTGGTAAACCTCATATCCTCAGACACTTCACTCACGCAAAACGACGGTATTTTCAGGTTTGTTACAGGCACAGCCCTCTCCACTTCTGCCACGATAAGCCCCGCGTTTTCACCTGAAAAAACGTCACACTGCCACCCGTCTTCGTCAATCCACGTTGAAAATCGATTCTTGACGATCACGCCATCACATCGACGCAGAATCTGAACAGCAACGTCAAGGTCGATCTCGCGCTCAAACTCGTAACGTTGAGCGCCAACCGTCGGTGACTTGACGGCAATATGTGCCCGCACCTTCTCCCGATCAGAACCTGCGCGCGCCATCAGTTCGGACAACAGCTTACGTTCATACGCCCCACGGTAATCTGTTGCCTCGTCAAAGCGTGGAAAATCAAGCTTTTCGTCCGTAAACGTGATCCGGATGCGCACCGCATATCCATCGCGCGCAAACAGGTAACTCTGGACGATCACATCACAGCCGGCTGCTTTCAAGAGGTCCTGCGGCAAAGACTCTACATAGAACTTTCGCTCGAACTCGAAGCTCTCCGTGTCAAATTCGATGGGGTGTATTCCAGCCATACACTTAGCTTACGTACAGCAGGTACCGGAAGTGGAAACCACAGCGCGAGCCGTGCAGACGATGCACGCACATAGCAGGCGGGTAGACTATGGCACATTACACGGGAACACCTTGCCAAGGAGAATCTGAATGGGTTTTCGCGCCTTTATTGCCAACACGTACCTGCGTTTCTCCTCGTGGACATTCGTTCATGACGAGACGCCACAGAAATTCGTGATGATCGGGGCACCACACACATCGTATATGGACGGCGTTTTGATGGTTGCTGCCTTCTGGAAAACTGGTTTGCCGCTCCACTTTTTGGTGAAAGACTCCGCAGCAAAGATACCTGTGATCGGTTGGATCATCAAAAAGGTTGGTGGGCTCGCTGTCGAGCGCTCCCACCATCATGGCATGGTCGATCAGGTGGTGGAGCAGGCCAACGCGTCCGACGCCTTCAGCATTGTGTTGGCGCCTAAAGGAACGCGCGCCAAAAAGGACTACTGGAAGTCTGGCTTCTATCACATCGCCCTCGGCGCCCACATTCCTGTTGTTCTCGGATTTATTGACTCCACCACGAGAACCTTCGGCTGGGGGCCGGCCGTGATGATGACGGGTGACGCGCATGCGGACATGGAGCGCCTGCGCGCTTTTTATCGAGGCAAGCAGGGCATCCACCCCGAAAAGACGTCTGTTCCACGGCTGAAGGAAGAACTGAAGGAAGAGCAGGGCGACTAACCGATTAACCGACTATTCAATTAACCAATTGGCCGATGAACCGGTTACCCTCGCTGACAAACCCACGAATCGCTATTACACCTACTGACGAACCGCTGCCACAAGATCCTCCACAATTCCAGGACCTGCTGTGCGCAGAGCGTCATGATGATACTTGTTGGAGATCAGCGGCCGAAGCCCGCGAATTTCGCTGGCAGTCTGACGTGAGAGGTCGAACGGCACAAACATATCGTCGACGTATATCCACGCAGCCGTCGGCACGGTGTTCTCGGCCAGAACATCACGGTCGTAGAGATTGGGCAGATGCGTGGAGAATTCCAGGTTTTCAGCTGCCGGTTTCAATCCGCGCAGCGCAGGATCTTCGTCAAACTGCCACGGGAAAATATGTTCACCGGTGAAACGGAAGCTGAATCCGCGCTCCTCGCCTAGCGTGCGAAGATCCATTTCACCGGAGGCTCCCGCCGCTCGCGCCGGCAAATCGAATTCCGGGAACTCTCCGCGTACGCGCTGCGCACTCCACCCCAGCGCACCCACTGATTCCTGGCCGTAGATCGACTCGTGCAGAACCGCATATAAGGGGTCATCTGCAAAGGAGAGGGCATGCCCAAACTTCGCAAGCGTTTGAGGACGAATCCGGCGCTGCCCATGGAAATTCCAGATGGGATCTTCGAGGAGAAAATGGAGCGATTCCAAACCGTATGAATACCCGAGCACCATACCCAGCTGACGGAAACGCCCCGGCGTCAGGCGCTCACCCGTTGGCAAATATTCCTCCACGTCAGCCAGATGTTCCGCAATATACCAGGCTGTTTCTTCGTCACCGGGATAGCGTTCGAACAGTTGACGATTGCGCACAGCAGTCTGTGCATAGGTGCGCCGATAGACTTCATCCGGATGCAGATGGGTTGAGGGAAGACCTGCAGTAATAAAGGCTTCAGAGAGCCCCTCAGGAGCCTGGCTGAGGTAGCACGTCACACAAAAACCACCGAAGCTCTGCCCAAGAGCAGCCCACTTCGTATCGCCTTGGAGCGCTTGCCGCATTCGCTCGGCATCCTGCACAATCGAATCCTGCCGGAAGCAGGAGAGGTAAGCAGCTTGAACCTCTGGGCTCCCCACTGACGTGATCGCGCTCGCTTCTAAGGGATTCGAGTTTCCTGTGCCGCGTTCGTCAAGCAAGACGACACGGAAATAGTTCAATGCCGTATCGAGCCAGCTGCCAAGAGGCGCCATACGCGGCGCAGCATTCCCCGGCCCACCCTGGAAAAAAACCAGTCGGGGAGCATTCTCCTGACCATCACGAACATACTCGCGGGCAAAAATCGTGATTGACATGCCAATACCCGCTGTAGACGTCCCCTCAGGCAGGCGCTCCAGTGCGCCAAAGTAATCCAACGGAACATCAAGCCAATGCTCGTAAATTGTGTGGCTCGGAATCCGGTACTTCCCAGTATGCATAAATTCAGGGTATCGGGTTGGTGGTTGGGTGTGTACCTTTTGATGTGTTTTGTAATCTACGCAATCATGGTAGGCGATCTTCTCCACTGCCCACGTTGCGCCTCCACGCTGTTACTCTGTCGCGATGTTACAGCACATCAGCGTCGCAGTTTGAGCGTCATACAATGAAGATACCTTGGGTTGCCATGCGAAAGGAGCCTCATGTCCTCACCCCTGTATGAGCCTGCACTTCATTTTGTGCACGATCACCTGATGCGCGAACACGGGGTGTCACTGGAATGGCGCCGCTATCGTTTTCTGCACTGTGTTCGTGTCGCCGGGATCGGGCGAACCGTGGGCGAGGCTGAAGGGCTCGATGCCGACAAACTTGAGCTCGCATGCCTTTTGCATGACGTTGCAAAATTCGACACTCGATGGCATGTCGATCACGGGCGGGGAGCGGCACGCCTGGTGCGTCCATGGCTGGTGGAACATGGGATGAACCTTGACGACACCGAAGAGATCTGCCAGGGCATCGCAATGCACACCGATGGGCGGTACAACTATCCTCCGGAATCCCCCGACTATACGGGCGTTGCCGATTTCACCACTGAGCCAACGATCCTTGCACGATCCGTGGGGGACTGCGACAATGTGGATCGTTTTGCCGTGTACAGGATCTATGAATCGCTGGCACACAAGCATTTCGAATCCCTCGATCTGCCCGCTCAGCTCAGCGTCCTGAAAAAGAGCCTTGCCCGCGTTCAAGCGCAGCGCTCCTACCACTGCGCTACCGCCACCTGTCAGCGCCTGTGGGAGCAGGCATTGGATACGCAGACAGCGTTCTTTCACACTCTGCTCGGCCAACTTGACGCAGCACTACCCGCGTATACTGCCACAACCAACGAGCTGGATGAGGACTAGCAACAACCCTTGGGATTTTCCTAGTATTCGGGAACCTGGGCGACCTCAGCAAAACGCGAGAAGTTCCCTTGAAACATCAGTTCAATGGTTCCGGTGGGACCCGAACGCTGCTTGCCGACAATAATCTCTGCATTACCTGCGATACTCGGATCGTCCGAGTACTGATCTGGCCGGTGAATCAGCAGCACGACGTCCGCATCCTGTTCCAAAGAGCCCGATTCGCGCAAGTCGGCAACCTGAGGCCGCTTGTCATTGCGCTTTTCTGGGTCACGGTTGAGCTGAGCAACCGCAATAATCGGAACATCTAGCTCCTTTGCCAGTAGCTTGATGGAACGCGAAAAGTCGGAAACCTCCTGCTGCCGGCTTTCAACATTACGCCTGCCCGAGGAAAGCAACTGCAGATAGTCAATCACCACTAGCTGAAGATCGTATTGGCGCTTCATACGTCGGCATTTTGCGCGGATCTCCGGCAGTGTGAGGTTCGGAGAATCATCAATCAGAAGTGGAGCCTCACTGACGTTGCTCATCGTACGGCTGATTGCATCCCAGTTAGGCTGCGTCAAATCGCCATTTAACATGGCGGAGAGCGGCACGTGCGACTCTGCAGAAAGCAGGCGCATCACAAGCTCCGTACGGTTCATTTCCAAAGAAAAGTAGGCACACGGTTTGTGGTCGTGGATTGCCGCTTGACGGCACACATCCATCGCAAATGTCGATTTACCCATGCCCGGCCTGGCTGCCACGATGATCATCTGCCCGCCGCGCAGACCATTGAGCTTCGTATCTAGCTCGCTGAAGCCGGATCGAATCCCCTCGATTTCGCCATTGCGGCTCGCATTCTGCTGGAGCTGATCATACATATCCTCCAATGTGTCTTTCAGCTCCACATAGTCGGATCGGGTGGCGGAATCTGTAATAGCGAAAATCTCCGCCTGAGCCGTGTTCACAAGCTCTTCCGCGTCAGATCCGTCAGTAGAAAAACCCAGCTGAACAATACGTGTTCCTGCGTTGACGAGGGCTCGCAACTGCGCCTGCTCTTTGACGATCTGCGCGTAATGCTCCACATTCGCAGGGGTGGCGACGCTTGCGGTCAACGTCTGGAGGTAGGTGATGCCACCTACACGGTCAAGGTCACCATTCTTCCGTAACTGATCACCCACCATCACAAAATCGGTTGGCTCACCGTGGCCGAACAAATCCACAATCGTTGTAAAAATCGTCGTATGAATTGCGCGATAAAAATCATCAGGCCGCACGATCTCAACAGCATCCGCGACGGCCTCTTTGGAGAGCATCATCGACCCGAGCACAGCCCATTCCGCATTATTATCGTGCGGAGGAATACGGCTTACTGCTTGCCTGCTTTCAGCCGCTTCGTTGACAACACTCATCGTCTGCCTTTCACCATGGAATGCGTACCCGAACTATGGAACACCGGCGGACACTCACATGCCCCGGAACAATTCCTTCATGTCTGATTATTCTCTCTCCTTCATGTCTGATTATTCTCTCTCATTTTCTGATCGCTGCCGCTCTTCTTCTGAGCTCAGCTATTCCACACCTCGCCGTCGCGGTCGGCGCGTGTGCACAAAGTCGCTAACAGACATGGGTGAAAACTTCAAGGGAACTTATCCACAATGATTGTGGAAACACGCTTGATATCGTTGAATTCTCGGTGCACAAACTGTGGATAATTCGGCTGAATATCCGGAGTAAAAGCAAAAGTTGATGTTAGTTGTGTAAAACCCTCATGAAACGGCTCTATTCCGTCCACAAAATTATCCACAGCTGGGGATAAAACCATGTACGTGTCCCCAGATATCAACACACCCTGCCGCATGTGACGTCATACACCACACTGCCGCGTGTCACTCACCGACGCCAGTGGTCACTCACAGCAGCAACGCCGCGACGAGACAATAACACGATAATAAAAGGGACGAACCACCAACGTGATCCGTCCCTTTGACATATCTTGTGCCGGCGTGCCAATAGCTGGGCGGGAATCCGGCGTGAAACCGGCACTACCAGCACAGCAACGCAGCACAACCAGCTACTTGCAGCTACTTACGCTTCTTCGGTGTCGCTTTCACATTCACCTTCAGCACAGCCTGAACATCCTTATGCAGCTGCACATGAGCAACGTATTCTCCAACGCTCTTAATCGGCGATACCAAGGTCACTGCATGACGATCGATCGCCTTCCCTGAAGCAGCGGTTGCCGCCTCAGCAATCTCGGCGGGAGTTACGGCACCAAACAAACGGCCATTCTCGCCAGCAGACTTTTCAATCTCGATCGTCAACTCCTGCAGCGTGTCACGCAGAGCATTCGCATCCTCCAGGGATTCGATCGTGCGCTTCCGGCGTGCCTCGTTGATTTGATCGATCTGCTTTTGTGCACCCTTCGTCCACAGCATCGCATAGCTACGCGGCAGAAGATAATTGCGGCCATACCCGTCTTTTACTGTCACAACGTCGCCAGCCACGCCCAGGTTTGCTACATCATGCGTCAAAATCAGCTTCATCACAAACCTCCTCAGCGCTTCGTGCTCGTGTAGGGAAGCAATGCCATCTCGCGTGCATTCTTAATCGCGCGCGCAAGCTTACGCTGATCCTGCACAGACACACCCGTCACGCGGCGCGAACGGATTTTGCCGCGATCGGAGATGAAACGACGCAGCGTTGCTGTGTCCTTGTAGTCGATATTCTGGACTTTCATCGCCTTGACAGGCGCGATAGGTTTCTTCGGCTTACGAAGAGGCTTCCTCGCCATTATTCTTGCTCCTTTTATCTTCAAGCTCCATCACGCGCATCTACGATCCACCTCGCAGACACGCACATATTCAGTACGCTCGCTTAACTCACTGCGCTCACTGTTCAACACGCTCACTGCAGCTCGCTACGCCACAACCAGGCTTGCCCACCGACATCGACCCCTGTACAGCATCAACCGACGCCCATGCGAAGTCCTCAGGATCCGTCAGGTCTGGCCTCAATTCTCAGGCTCTCACCTAGAAGGGAGGCGTATCCGAATCGAATGCAGAACCGCCCTCCGGCGTACCCGTTGCCCACTCGTCATCGGAAGAACCGCCTTGCGGTGCACCGAAATAACCGTTGCCGTATCCGCCCTGGCCAGAATTACCGCCGTTATCGGAACCATAGCCACCGTAAGAATTGCCACCATAGTTCTGATTACTATTGCCGTAATTGCCGTAGCTATCGCCCTGACCACCGTTGTTGCGCACACGGTTTACTTGGGCGCGGGCATAGCGCAAACTTGGACCCACCTCGTCAACAGCAAGTTCCAACGATTGGCGATGTTCGCCGTTGTAATCGTAGGAACGCACCGTCAAGCGGCCGGTGACGATAACGCGCGTACCCTTTTGGAGTGATTCCGCAACATTCTCGGCATATTCACGCCACACACTGCAGCGAACGAACATTGCCTCGCCGTTCTCCCAGGTGTTCGTCTGCCGATTCTGACGGCGCGGAGTCGATGCCACAGTGAAATTTGCAACGGGCGCCCCAGAACTGGTGTAACGCAGTTCAGGGTCGCTGGTCAGATTTCCAACGATCGTCACAATTGGTTCGCCTGCCATGATTTTGGCCTTCCCCGTGTGGTTATCAAATGGTTGGACGCGAGAGCGCTATCTTGACGAGTGGCGCGGTGTTCCGCCGCGATGTCAATGCCACACGCAAAGACGACGTATCCGCTACGCGTACCGTGTCCGTTGTTACTTTTCGCGGCGCAACAGTTTTGTCCGCAGAATGGATTCGTTGATGCCCAGCTGGCGATCAAGTTCCAACACGGTTGCAGATTCTGCCGTCATTTGAACAACAACGTAGATTGCTTCATCGTGCTTCTGGATGGGATATGCCAAGCGACGCTTACCCCAGATATCCACCTTTTCTACGGTGCCGCCCTGGTTGGGGACAACAGCAAGCAGCTTGTCGATGTTGCTGGCGAGGTTACGCTCGTCAACATTGGGATCAAGAATGATCATCATCTCGTATTGACGCATACTTACAACCCACCTCCTCTGGTCTTAACGGCCACGGGCTCTCCGTGGCAGGAGGGTAGATGCGTGCGTGTTGATGCGGATTTGCCGCATTAACACAGCTTTTCTAGTGTACTCAGTTCCAGGCCACCTCGCTACAGCCATCGGCGAATCCGCTCACTTCTTCGTTGCGTCTACATGCTCACAAGCCTGCGTCACCGAGCATTAGCTAACCACAACGATCAACGCGTGTGCGGCAGGAGGCTACTGCTGTGCTGCAGGGGCTATGAGGCTACGGCTGAGCACCTGGGTCTGATTTGCCACCCGAAGTCCCGCTTCCCGCACCGCTCCCGTCACCGTCATGCGTACCGCTTGAGCCGCTGCGTGTTGGCCGTGGGGTTGGGGTAGCCGTACCAGAACTCTTGGGTGTGGGTGTGGCTTGGTTATTCGGATTTTGTTCCGAGCGCTGCGTCTCTTCTTGTGTTGGCGTCGGCGTGGCATCTGTTGCCTCTGGTGTGGGCGTCGAGCCCTCTGTCGGTGTTTGTTCGGGCTCACTCGGCCGCCTGCGTGACTCGTTTGGTCGGGATCCGCCGACGGATCTGCCCTGATACGACGGGAAGCTCTGCACGGGAAGATCCTGCACCGCGGCTTTCATGTAGACGTTCCACAGATCTACTGTGGCATGCGACGTCACCGATCGATACATACCAAAAGGCTCCAAGCTCAGCGCCTCCCCGTTCGGGCCGGCCTGATACATGTCCACAACAGTCACCATCTGCGGGATAAAACCAACAAACCATGCGGACTTATAGTCGTTCGTGGTGCCCGTTTTCCCTGCGACCGGCCTGCCAAGCGCAGACCGCGCTGCCGCCGCCGTGCCACCAGATGTTGTGGGTTGCTGCAACGCGTAGAGCACTTTCGCACCAATCTCGGCACTGAACACTTGCTGACCGCTCACGTCACCCGTCCAGATGCGAGATCCCGTGTTGTCATCCACGCTGCGCACAAGGTGGATCGTGCGCTTCATACCCTGATTCGCCAGAGTCACATATGCCCGAAGCATGTCGATCGGATGCGGGCTTGCCGAACCGAGAACGTTGGTCAGGGAATCGTCAAGGCCAGCAGTCTTCTCGGGAATACCTGCAAGAACCGCTGCCTGACGTGTTTTATCGGGTCCAATGTCATGATTGAGCGCAACGTAGATCGTATTCACCGAGTATTTCAGCGCGGAGGCTAGCGACAACGTTCCGAAGCTTACGCCACCATCGTTCTTAATCGTGGCTCCCCCGATAGAAAGCGGAGACCGCCCGGAGTAGGAATCCTGCAGTTCTTTCCCATTCATCAAACCCGCGAGCAGCCCAAAAGGCTTGAAAATAGAACCAGCCTGAGCAATATCCTGCGTCACAGCATTCGATTGATGCTTCAGATAGTCCGCACCACCATACATGGCGAGAACCTCGCCCGTTTTCGGATCGGCGGAAACCATACCAACATAGTTACCCTCCGGTCGTTTGCCGTATCGAGCCTCGTAGTCAGCAACAGACTGCACAATTTTTTCTTGCAGCGACTTGTCGATCGAGGTCACGATCCTATACCCGCCTTGATCGAGTGAGTCCGCACTAAATTGTCCAGTACGAATCAACTCCTGGCGCACGGCAGAAAGCACGTAGCCATGTGAACCCTGAAAATCTTGGCTCTCAATGGGCGTAATCGTTTTCGGGAGTGCAGCACCCGCAGCCTGCTCTGTAGTAATGAACCCTTGTTGCTGCATCCTCGATATGACGCGGGCGAACTTCTGTTGTGCCATTGATTCATTCACCGCTGGATCCCACGCGGACGGGGCAGGAATCACCGCTGCAAGCAGTGCACTCTCGCTCAAGTTGAGATCCCGAGCAGAAATGCCGAAATACTTCTGGGACGCACTTTCAATCCCATAGGCACCCCGCCCGAAATAAATCGTGTTCAAATAGTTTTCGAGAATCTGATCCTTCGACTGCTGCCTATTAATTTTCAGCGCAAGAATCGCCTCACGGACTTTCCCCACATAACTCGTCGTGGATCCCATATAGTATCGCTCAACGTACTGTTGAGTGAGCGTGGAGCCGCCCTGACGAGCCCCACCAGCCACATTATTGAGCGCAGCACGCGCAATACCTTTGAGGTCGATGCCGTTATTGGAATAGAACGTGGAATCTTCACTTGCAACCACCGCATGCTGCACATCAGTCGCAATATCTTGAATCTTCACGGGCTGCCGATCGTAGGAGGCGAAGGATCCCATCTGTGTTTGACCGTCAGCATAGTAAACCGTCGTTCTACTGGCTTTCGCTACAGCATCGGGCGCTGGGATCGCCAGCACCACGTAGAGCGTGATGAAGAGCGCGAGACCAAGGGTAATCATCAGCAGAAACACTGCGAGCAGGAAACGCCAACTCGGCAACCACCGATGGATCGGTCCAAAACCGGCACGCGGATAATTCAGCCACGATGTCCGTTTTTTCCCTGATGATTGTGATGGTTTCTTTCCTGCCATGATCCCCCGTCGTCTTGCCTGAGCGGCACATATCCCTTTTCAGACCTTTTCAGACACGCACCCCGAAGTCATGCACCCAGATGTTGCGGGCGCGAATCGTGATGCATGCTTATACGTGCTTATGCGTGTTCGTGCTTATGCGTGCTGCTCTTATTTCCTTCTTCACATCCTTATGCACATGTGCGCGTATCGATCGTGATAGCGATCGTGACGCGCGCCTAGTGGCCTCCATCCTTCTCATCATCGTCTGTGGTGCTGCCGGCATCGTGGGCAGAGTCATCGAGGACTGTATCATCGCTGACGACGTCATCGCGGGTAGCGTCATTACCGCCATCCTCGTCATCATCATCAAAATCTTCATCGTCCTCATCGAAGTTCTCGGCAGCCTCTACTGCAGCTTCTCCGTAATATCCGGAGTCGATCTTCTTTTCCGTGTCCGAATCAGATACGAGGAAAGCATCCAACCACCGAGACGACCTGGACGAATCCACCAGAATAGCTTTGGCGAAAAGGGTCAGCGGCACAGCCAAAATCGAGCCGAGCGGGCCGACAACGATCGTCCAGAAAATAAGGGAAACAAACGTCATCGTGGTGGACAATCCCACCGCATCAGCCGTGAACTTAGGCTGAATAAGGCTCTGAATAACAAAATTAATCACTGAGTACATCACAATAACCCACACGCCGGTGAGCCATCCAGTATTCAGAGCCCCCATCAGAGCCGGAGGAATCACACCAATAATAAAGCCAACGTTAGGAATATAGTTTGTGACGAAGCTGAAAAATGCCCATGCAACAGGCAGCGGCACATGGAGCGCATACAACCCAATCGCGTTGAAAACAGCAACAATTAAGCCGAACACTGACGAGACAATCCAGTAGCTGCGCACCCGGCTTTCAAAGGAGGCGAGCGCGTGATACACGGTGGAATCGTAGGATTCCACGAGTGCGCTACGGAAACGCAAGGACATTGTATCTGCGGTGATAAACACCAGAGACAGTACGAGCATTCCGATCAGCGTTCCCACATTCGACACCGAGGCAAGTGCGGTAGTGGCATAACCCAGCGCAGAAGACACATCCATTTTCGAGGTGATGGCCTGCGTCAATTGATCGGAAGAAAGCCCATGAGCCTGCGCGAAAGCCAAGCCGTTCTGCACCCAATCCTGAAACTTCGGAACGTAATCAGCAATCACATCGGGAAGAGGTGCCAGAGCCCACACCATCACTGCGAGGCTGCCAATCAGCAGTACGCCGAGAGTAGTCAGCGTAATAATAGCCGAAAGCCACAGTGGCAAACCTTTGCGCACCAGCCACCGGTGGATAGGCCTCACGGTCAGCACCAATGTGAGAGCAAAGAACACCGGACCGAACATATCGCGGATCTGGTACAGACCCACACCCGCGATCGTGGCCAGGGCGAGGGAAATTAACACGCTGAGGCCAAATGGGAGCGCATTCTCGCCGTGATGTCTGCTAGGAAGATTGATCACTGTATCACCAGTAAACGCAGTGACCTTATGAGGCCGCTTGACGATCAATGGCCGCGGCTTTCTGGAACCAAGCGCAGTGATTGCGTCAACTGAGCCGGGCGTGCGCCGCTGTTCTTCCTTCATATAGTGTCCTCTGCCTGTGAATTTTTCTGTCAATGGATACACGGATACAAGCTATACATGAACTATATGCCATAAGCTGCACGCCGGGAGAGTAGGAAGAGCTCGATGCCGACCTATATGCTATGCCGACCTATATGCGGCGGGAATCCGCACCTGCTGGTAGTGCCTGAAAAATAGACTCAGCGGTCTGCAGAGTCGCGAGCTCACCCGGTGCGTTCAACCTAACGGTCAGCTGATCAGGGTCTACATCAGCATCCCGACTATCCCGCTTCACGGTGCTGAAGCCAGATTGGTTCGCTTCAGCTGCCGCATCGACACACTGGATCGCGGACTGTGCGGCAGCGAGCCCCGTCACAGCGCGGTTGAACTGCTCGGAATGCTCGGCCAAATATTCTTGTGCGTCCAGCGCAGCGGCACACCCGGATCCGGCCGCCGTCACTGCCTGCCGATACCAATGGTCAACAACGTCACCAGCAGCAAACACCCCAGGGATATTCGTCCGCGTGGAGGGCGCATGTGTGACGATGTAGCCATGATCGTCAGTTTCAATCTGGTCTTTGACGAGGTGCGAACGCGGCGTATGCCCGATCGCAACAAAAACTCCGTCCAGGGGGAGGGACGACTCTGAGGCGTCCAGCGTGTTGCGCACGCGCAGCCCAGTGACGGCGTTCTCACCTAGCACTTCAACCGCTTGGGTATTCCAGAGAACTTCGATCTTCGGATTTTTCGCAATACGATCCGCCATAATGCGGGAAGCCCTCAACGAATCACGCCGATGGATCAGATAGACCTTCGTGGCAAAACGCGTCAGGAACAGGGCATCCGTTGCTGCAGTGTCTCCGCCGCCTACAACAGCAATCTCCTTGTCACGGAAAAAGAAGCCATCGCACGTTGCACAGTAGGAGACCCCGTTGCCTGAAAGCTCAGCCTCACCCGGAATTCCTAGCGTGTTGTAGGCGCTGCCCAAACCGAGGATCACGGTATAGGCATAAAACGTCTTTCCATCCTCCGTGCTGATGCGCTTCACGTCGCCGGAAAGATCGACGTCCGTCACGTCCTCATACAGCACTTCAGTTCCGAAATTCTCGGCCTGCTGCTGCATTTTTTCCATCAAGTCTGGCCCTAAAATGGCATCAGGAAATCCGGGATAATTCTCCACCTCTGTGGTGTTGATCAACGCTCCGCCTGCTTCCACTGATCCTGCCAGCAGCAGCGGCTTCAGCCCGGCACGCGCAGTATAAATCGCTGATGTCCATCCTGTTGGCCCAGACCCAACGATCACCACATTGCGAATGTCCTGATCCATCCTTGTGCTCCTCTTTCACAGTGCGCCATGGTGCGGTGTGCGTCATGACGCAGTGCATTTTCACGGTACGCGCCTCAACGAGGTGATGCGCGGATTGCGGACTTAGTCTATTTCACCCCACGAGCTCTGGTATATCCCTTCGCCCTCCTGATCGCGGCAAGGTGAAAACTTGAGGCATCGCAGCATTACTGCGTCACTGCGCCGGTCTCAGGCGTTGCTACGCTGCAGCGTCTGCCACGCCACCGCTCCGCCACGTCACTGAACGCTAATCTCGCTCACATACAGCTGATAAACATTCCGATGGGGAGGAATCTGCGAAACCCACAGGATCACCGTGTCCGTTGTTACGGGCGACGTCGGGGTCAGTACGGTCGATTCACTAAAGCTTGCCGTTGCCAGATCTGTTCCCTGATCCGGCGTATCCGGCTGGCTATCCTTCCATACCACCTGGCCGCCTGGTGTAGAGGAGTTGATATGCACTGACGATACAGGAACGGCCTGCTTCAATTTCAGAGCAATAGCGAAGCCTGGCTTGGAGTCAAAACGCGGCTGATAGTAGCCATACGAGTGCCAACTTGTCGAGGGATTTGAATCAATCACGCGCCGAAGTGTTGCGGGATTGTCTTGCTTAGCTGCGGTGGCAGAATCGAGCGCCGCAGCATAAGGATTCAGCAAGGTCACAGAGTCAATTTCTGGTGCTGGTGCCGTTGAGCTCGGCGTTGCCTCCTCCGGTGTTGGGCTCGGCGCCTGCGTCGTCGTGCTCGGCTGAGGGCTGGCTGAGACGGTCGGCCTGTCGAGGTTGACGTCAGGCACTGGTCTCAAAATCCCTACTAAGGCAAGAACAAACACCACGCAAAGTCCCACCAGCGCACCGACGATGACGATTCCGGACGCCGTCATGGGTTTGCGCATCCGTTGAGCGCGGGGAGACGGACGTTTGTGTGGAGATCTGTGTGTGGCATGGGAGGGGAAAGTGGAGCGGGACGCGCGCTCTGGCACCTCATGCTGCGTTGCCGCAGAGCCAGGGAACGCGGGCTTAGCGGGCTGAGGGGATGTGTGCTCAGAGGACGCGTGCTCTGGCAATGGAGCATTCCACGCTGGCGTGAGGCTCACAGGATCGGTTTCGTCAGGAAATCGTGTTGCAATCTCCGCAACAACACCTTCATCAACATGAGGTTCCTGGATTGTCAGCGGCTCAATGCGAGGCGAAGGCTCCGAATCAGTAACGTGTTGAGCACGTGCCAGCCCAGGCTCATTCTGTGCTCGCCGGGATTCTGCAACACGTGCGGATTCCGCAGATTCCGCATATGTCGCAGACTCGGCTGCCCGCGCTGCCCCAGCTGATTCGACGGATCCCGCAGATTCGGCGGCCTCTGTAAACTCTGTGGATTCAAACTCTGTGGATTCCACAACACCGGCAGAACCTGCAGACCCCACTGATTGCGCCGTTACGGGGGGAAACACCACGTCAAACGGCTCCAGATCTCGGTCGTCAGTTTCGCCGAGCTCATCACGATCTCCGTCTACATCTGCATCCTCTGCATCGATATCCCCTATCACGTCAGCAAAAAAACTATCGGCGAGGAAATCGTCAGCGTCATCTGCATCAGCGTCGCCTGCATCGTCCGCAGCACCACGATCGATGACGCCGCCAGGCACCTCATTGATCCCGCCTACCTCGTCCTCCTCGTCACTCATCGGTATATCGGGCACGAGGGCTTCCAGGAGATCGTTATCCCACGGCTCCATCGCTTGAGCAACCATGGTGGGCGTCGGCAGTCCATAGTCGGACGCAATAAAACCCATCACTCGGCGCAAGGGTTCTGACAGGGAATCATCCTTCGCAGCCGCGTCGAATATGGCACGGGAATCTTCCATGCGATCCTGCGGTTGACCGCTCGTCAAGGACATATACAGTAGCAGCAGTCCGCGGGCTTCCCTTCGGTCTGCTTGCACGGGGAGCAGAAGATCCTCGTGAATACCAGCGGCAGCAGCATCCACACCGAGGCCAGTCATGACGAGCATTCCGTCGGCGTCCAGAAAAAGATTTTGTGTCCTCACATGCAGATGACGAACACCGGCTTTTGTGGCATCTGAAATAATCTGTGCAGCAGACCCCACAATCGCACGTGCGAGGTTGGGAGCCACAACCCTATTACCCAACACATCGGGTTCGATCACATCTTCTACACGGAAAAGCTCCCGCTGCTCTTTCACGATAAACGGCACAGGCTGCGTCACAACATTGAGCACGCGAACTACGCGAGGATCAGCAAAACGACTGGCGCGAACCGCAGCGTCGAGAACCTCCGGCGTTGAAGGATCATCGATATTACAAAGCTCAACAACCACAGGAATTTGGAGCGTTAGATCAGTTGCATCCCATGTGGACGCTGACTCGGTGAAGGCAGACTCGCGCTGCTGATCGAGCCGAAAACGGTCAGCGAGTACAGTGCCCGGTATGATATCCGGATCATCATGCTGCTCGGTCACACTACCTGTCCTTTCCCACTGCTCCCATTGTTCGGTGCGCACGCGCTACTGACCCGCGTCCACGTGGCGCGCAGGCAGTGCGGTCACGCGAAAATATGCACACCTTGTCCATGGTTGAGCCCCCTATCTATGCTAAACCACCGCTTGCCGCCTGAGGGCTATCAGCGGACTGGGGGCTACGCTGCAGCATTCTGTTGCGCCTGTTGAATACGGGTGGATCGTTTGCCTCGACGTATGGACCTCACGACGCCCGCAAGGAGAACGATCCCTGAAAGCGTACCAATCACCGCTAACCCCAGATTTTCGAGGTTCGAGCGTACGCGTACCGTGAACGATGCAGCCTCTCCAATTCTCTGATCCTGATTATCTGTGAGGACCACAGCCACCTGCACATTGCCAGACCCGACGGACTCCACAGGCACATTGACGGTAACCGTTGAGTCCGCATCAATATCCACCGTCACCGGATCACTGGGCTTGAGCCTCACATCCTGCGAGATCATCTGCAGATTCACCCGCGCAGGCACCGGCATCGCATTTCTGACGCGTACAGGTATCGCGATGGCATGGGCAATAACATTAATTGTGGACGTATCCTGAACAACAACATTGCGCGTAAATTCTGACGAGTACTCCTCCGCGCTGGCCACACGTGTTGCCCACCCCTGCGTATTCGCGCGCCACACATAACTCGTCAGCGCCAACGTTTGCTGGAAGAGCATGGAGGTCAACGTCGTCGCAGAATTCGAGAGGGTCAGCATTGTTCTGATATCTGCTGCTGCATCCACAACACGCTTCAAGGTTTGGGAACCCAACACGCTTGCGCTGTGCATCTGAGTATCTGCCGCGGGATTGCCTCCTGCCTGCGTGGCAACTCCCGTGGCTTGCGCCGCAGCCGCAGCAGCTGGCAGAGCACGCCGGTTCTCACTTGCCGATGGCGTCGATAGTATCTGCGTCAGCGACGCGGGATCGACCCAGGGTGCAGCCATCAGAGCTTGGATCGTGTCCAGGGTGTTCTCCATCGAATCCGGCGTTTTCGTTGTTCCCTCCGTGCTGAAGCCCGCCAGAGAATCCCGATCCAGTGCAAATACTTGGGCACGCCTGCGTGACGGAGCCTCCCGATAGGTGGCCGCCGAGAGGGCGAGGGTTAATTGACGCGCATTAAGAGCTGAAAGACCACGCGAATCCGACGCATCCTTCGCACCGCTCACTGCTGCAAGAGTGCCATTGAGAGCCTGTGAACCTTCCGCGTCAGCAATAAGGGCATCGACCGTTGACGAGTTCGTCCCCTTCGATGGCTGCTTTGAAGGCTGCTTCGATTTCCCGGACGCTCGATCCGAATCGGACTGTGCACCCGTCTTGTCCGCGTTGCCCGCTTTATCCGCGCTGTCCGAGTTATCCACAACCTTGCCAGTGTTGACGTCCAGACGCGCGTGAGCACTCGGCGTGTAGAACGTGGAAGAATCCACAGGAAGACTCGCCGACGAAACAACCACTTGGGATGCACCTGCACGGTGAAGCGCACTCACTGTTGCCGTATCAGCTTGAAGAGTCAGATCTGCGAGGTAGGGCGCGCGATCCTCATCAATATTCATCTGGCGCAGCATGCCCGATGTCCATTCAAAGGCCTGTGGGATCACATCACCGTGTCCCGATACCACCAAAGACTGCACATCCGCGTCATTGGGCAGACTCAACGCCAAACGATGATCTGCTGCCAAAGTGTTAAGAACAGACGAAAATGTGCCCGCACTCCCCTCAGATGTCTTCTCCTGGGCTGCACTTTTCTCTCCCGCGCCCTGCGACCCAGACGCCCCAGATGTAGTTAGCTGAGCCAAAGTAGCAGGATCGAGCATCACCGTCACACCGCTGTGGTTCAACGCCTGTGTGACGCTAGCAATCCTGTCAATAGCAGCCGGAGTGAGCCTCAAGATTGATGCGGCGAATGACGATAACGAGGATGCCCCTGTGCGTCCGTTATCGCTGTTGTCGCTGTTGTCGCTCTCGTCTTCGTCTGAGCCCTGCCAATTCTGCTGTGTGTTGTCGCTCGCGTCAGAAGAATCTGCACTCGCCTGTGAGTCACTCGCTACTCCACCCGCCGTGGTCTCGGCGTCTGAGGCCGTATCGCCCTGCTGCGCGCGCGCCACGTTGCGCATATGCATCCATTCTTGCAGGTGTTCTTGCAAGGTCTGTTGATCAACGCGTTCCTCGCTCGAGGGCATCACGGGTGCGATCACCGATGTCGGAACGCGGGCAATATCGTCGTGCGGAGCAACGATCACAAATGAACGATCAACCAGCGTATCCGTGTGGCTGCGGGTCTGGCTCGGCGAATCACTCTGTTGCCCGGCGCCACTGCGTTGCTGAGCATCAGTGGCGCGGCCTGTAGCCCGTGCCGTGATCGATATACCGTGCGGACCCCAGTCCTGGGCTTTCCGCCCCCAACCGACCTGCGCAGAATCAACGGAGATCGTCACCGATTCTTCAGCATGCGACTCAATGGTGACATTCATCTGCTGCGTGCTCAGAACCCGCATCGCCGCATGTGAGGCTCCATGGAGAAAAGTCAGGACACTCGTCCGCGTCTGGGGTGTATTCACCTGCCCCGATAATGTGACGTCTTTGACCGTCACAGCATGATCAGTTGGGTTGTTGAGAACAGCCGTCACCCTCAGCGTGTCGCCATCGTGATAAAACTGTGGACTCACATCTGTGATGCTTAAACTCAAGTTCTGCTCAGCCTTCTGCGTGAGCTGTGCGGGATCTTGTGTTGACGGCACAACGGCACGCGCAGGGAACTCACTTCGCGCTGTGCTGAAAGGTTCTGTGCTGAAACGTTGGCCACTCTCGGGTTGGCTGACGACGGCGGCAAGAGTAGGGAACACGCCCACAGATGCCCACATCAGCACCACGAGAAGAGCAACACTCAGAACAACCACAGGCCGTGCAATCCTCGATGTTCTGAATGTTCTTCGTCGCGCGCAGGAAGCCGATTGTTTCATCACGCACGTCATCACCCACGTGTCCGCTTTTCTCGTCATCACGGTTGACCTAACAAAATCCGTCGTGCCTGCCTCACAATCCTCCGCTCGTTCGGATACGCCAGGCGGGAGGGCGCAAGATCCAACCGAACCCATTCAACGTCTTCAGCTTCGTGATCCGGGTCATTCTCCACTGTCAGAGTCCCCGAAAGAGCCTCAAGAAGAAAATGGTGAACAACCTTATGTACTCGATGATCACGACCAGAAAACCAATAATCGATTGTATCCAGATGTAACAGGACGCGCCCGAAAATCCCAGTTTCCTCAGACACCTCACGGACAGCAGCCTGCTCAGCGGTTTCCGTACCCTCCAAATGTCCCTTCGGCAGGCACCACTCGAGGCGCCCACCACGATTGTGCCGCGCGATGATCGCCGCAAAAGGCTGACCATTTTGCACCGAGATAATGACGCCCCCAGCACTCGTCTCGTTAACAACAGGCAACACACGTCGGCTTTGCTGACGCTCAAAACTATGCGACCTATGGGGCCCGACACCCGACTTTCGCCACGTTCCGAGCCATGGGTTTTTCGCATTCCCACGATATGAACTCTGCATACAAGGTCCTTGGATGCATCGACAATGTGCACACATGGGATGAACGTGGCACACTGGCAAGCGTGACACTTCACTCTGATGCGCATACACGGCAGACGCAATTAGATAACCTGGCGCCAGATGGCCAAAAAGCACGTTTGCTGCTTGCTGGGCAACAGACCCTTTCTCACCTTCCACACGCCCTCACTGAACTAGCTACTATCTTTGCAGATGCGGGGCAAGAATTGTCACTCGTTGGCGGTCCTGTTCGCGATGCGCTTTTAGGTTTACCCATCCACGACTTCGATCTCACCACGTCTGCCCGCCCAGACCTCACCCATGATTTGCTTGAGCGCTGGTCACATTCACTGTGGGAGATGGGACGAGATTTCGGGACTATCGGTGCCGCCCGCGGGTCGTTGAAAGTGGAAGTGACCACATATCGTCAGGATTCCTACACAATCGGAAGCCGTAAACCCACTGTTGATTTCGGCGATTCCCTCGAAGGCGATCTGACCCGCCGCGATTTCACTGTGAATGCTATGGCCGTACGCCTGCCAGAGCTCACCCTCGTTGACCCGTGCTACGGTTTGGACGATCTCGTTGCCGGTGTACTGCGTACACCCGTCAGTGCCCAGCAGTCTTTTGATGACGATCCTCTGCGCATCATGCGAGCTGCGCGTTTCGCCTCCCAATTGAGTTTTGATGTTGCCCCCGACGTCATGGATGCGATGGCAGATATGGCGGAGCGCCTTCAGATTGTGAGTGCGGAGCGTATCCGCGCCGAGCTTGAACGCATGATGATCAGCCCTGCGCCACGCAGAGGGATCGAGCTGCTCGTGTATACGGGTGTGGCAGATATTGTGTTGCCGGAAATTTCCGCGTTGGAAAAAACACAGGACCCACAGCATCGCCATAAAGACGTGTACGCGCACACACTGCAAGTGTTGGATCACGCAATCGCACTCGAAGACCCGAATGACTATGATGCCGAACTGCTCGGCGGCCCCCTTGCCGGCCCAGACCTGGAATTGCGCCTCGCCGCGCTCTTCCATGACATCGGCAAGCCTGCCACGCGTCGCTTTGAGCCGGATGGTTCAGTGACATTTCGCGGACATGATCATGTGGGTGCTTCAATGACACGCAAGCGCATGAAGGCGCTTCGTTTCGATAAGCAGACGATCGCACATGTGAGCCGCCTGGTGGATCTGCATCTGCGTGCTTTCGGTTTTTCCGAACAAGATTGGACCGACAGCGCGGTACGCAGATTTGTGCGCGATGCTGGGGATCTGCTTCCCCGCCTCGTGCGCTTGATCCGCGCGGATATTACGAGCCAGAACAAGCGCAGGGTTGCGATACTCCACGCTGCGAATGACGAATTGACACGCCGTATCGCCGAGCTTGCACGTCAGGAAGAGATCGATGCTATCCGCCCTGATCTGGACGGCAAAGAGATCATGGAAATCCTGGGTCTCACTCCTGGGCCAGAGGTGGGAGCAGCACGTTCCTACATGCTTCAGCTGCGGCTTGACGAAGGCCCGCTGTCACATGAGGAAGCCACAGCACGACTGCTCGAATGGTGGAACTCCAGGCACTGAATCCTTTTGGCAGAACCCATCCCACCAGGCACTGAGCCCGATGAGGTGGCGCGGCTGCCACAGCCCAGCAGCTTCAGCCCAGCAGCTTCATAATGCGGGCAAGATCGTCCATATTGGCGAAGTCGATACGGATCGTGCCCTTCTTCTGCCCCATTGTGATTTTCACCTGAGTGTCGAAACGATCCGCAAGGTTAGATGCAATCCCGTTGAGCTCCGGTGCGAAGGGCTGAGCCAAGCGCGCTTTGGGAGTGCGGTCTTTTCCGCTCAGAGCCATCGACACCGCTTCTTCGGTTTGCCGCACAGAAAGTCCCTCAGCAACGATCCGATCTGCGAGGTTTTCCATTCCCTGTGCGTCCCGCAGCGAGAGCAGTGCACGAGCATGCCCCGCGCTCAACACACCGGCAGCAAGTCGCTGCTGCACTGAGGGAGGCAAGTTCAGGAGCCTCAACGTATTTGCAATATGCGGACGGCTTCGTGCAATCCGCGCGGAGAGCTCCTCCTGGGTTAGCCCAAAATCACTCATCATCTGCCGGTATGCTGCAGCTTCTTCCAGCGGATTCAACTGGACGCGATGCAGGTTTTCAAGCAACGCATCGCGCAGCAGGTCATTATCGGATGTGCGACGCACGATGGCAGGAATCGTCTCCTGCTGCGCCAAACTGGCGGCACGCCACCGCCGCTCACCCATAATCAGCTCGAACCGCGGCATATTATCCAGCCCAGCAGCAAGATCGTCAGCTAGGGCAGCGTCGCGCTCACGCACTGTTGCCATATATGCGTCAAAATCCTCGATGGGACGCACAATAATTGGTTCCAGTACTCCCACGGCTTGAATGGATTGCGCAAGTTCGGCCAGCTCGTCTTCGTCAAAGACGGTTCGGGGCTGCTTCGCGTTAGGAACGATCAGCGTCAGGGGAATATCAGCAAAGGTGGCACCTGGCACCGGAACAAGATCGTCATTCTTGCCGGAGCGTTTGCCAGCATCGCTCGCTTTTTCAGCCGCAGTCTGCTCTGTTCCCGGAGCCTGCTCTGTGTTCTGGGCTTGTTGGGTGTTCTGAACTCGCTGCGCCGTTTGGGGTTGCTCGGTTTTTTGGGATTGCTCGGCATTCCTGCTCTGCATGTTCTGGGTTTGCGGTGCTGCCTGCTGTTCCTTCTGCCCTTGCTGCGCCTGCAGAGTCTCAGTACCCTGCGCATCTGCGGCCTCATCAGGCTCAGACTGTTGAGCAGTACCAAAGAACATATCGATGGGGCGAACCTTCTTTTCTTCCTGATTCTGCGGGATCAGGGCACCAATTCCACGGCCTAACCCCCGTTTTTTCGCACTCACCGCTGTTCTCCTTCTTCTGCTCTGGTCTCCTGTGTGGTGGCATCCTGTGCCTGCCTACCGCGCGCGCCGCGTTCCGCAATCTCCTTCGCCGCTGCCAGGTACGCAATCGCGCCTGACGATCGCTGTGCATAGGTCAGCACCGTCTCCCCATAGGAAGGGGCTTCCGCAATGCGCACGCTGCGCGGAATCTCCGTTGCCAGCGTCTGAGCTGGGAAATATTCGCGCACATTCTCAGCCACTTCCATGCTCAAGTTTTGATGACGTGAATACATTGTCAACAGAATCGTCGTCACCTGTACCTGCGGGTTATAGCGCGTGCGCACCACGTCAATCGTGTGCAGCAATTGGGTGAGCCCTTCCAAGGCGTAGTACTCGCTCTGCACGGGTATCATCACTTCGTCAGCTGCGGTGAGCGCGTTAATCGGCAGGAGGGACATGCTCGGCGGACAATCAATAAAGATGTAGTCAAAGGTGTTCTCAGCAAGAGTCTGCACGGCGCTACGCATACGAAATGCGCGGTCAGCTTGATCGGCAAGATCGAGATCTAGGTTGGCTAACTCCATTGTTGCCACCACCATGAACAGGCCGGGAACCTGTTCGACTGGCACAATCACATCACTAAGGGATCTGCGTTGAAGAAGCACATCATAAATTGACGGCGTACCCTCAGAATGTTCAACCCCCAACGCTGTGGATGCATTACCTTGTGGATCAGAATCGATGACGAGCACACGCAGTCCGTTCAGAGCTAGCGCGGCCGCGATATTCACCACGCTGGTGGTCTTTCCTACCCCACCCTTCTGGTTTGCCACAGCAAACACTCGCATGTGGTCTGGGTGTACAAATGGTGAGGACTCAACATCATGTAGTCGCTGAGCATCAGTTTTTAGGTTCGACCCCACCGGGGAATCACTGTCAGCGAAGATCCGCTGCAGCGCCTCTTGTGCCGCTTTATGGCCGCCGTCCGCCGCCGCACGCTGATCTATCACAGAACAATCCTCCCTCTACTTCTTGCGCACCTCAACCACATAGGTGGGCTGCGTTGAAGCAAACACACGCTCTTCGTACACGTCAGCCCACAGAGCACCACTCTTTTTCAGCTCCCGAGCGGCATTGTCAATTTCCTTGCCCGCTCGAAATCCTTTAAGCGCAAGCAGCGATCCCTGCGGAGCAACCAGAGGCATCGTCATTCCTAACAGAGAATGCAGCGCCGAGACCCCACGGGCGGTCACAATCGGCGCGAGCATCTTGCCGAACAAATCCTCCGACCGAGCCCTGTACACACTGACGTTGCTCAACCCTAGAGCGTGAATCGTCCGCGTCAGAAAGTCCGAACGGCGTTGAAGCGGCTCCACAAGCGACATGCTCACGTCTGGCCGCGTGATAGCGATGACGAGGCCGGGCAAACCGCCGCCGCTTCCCACGTCAATCACCTGCGAGCCATCAGGGATATAGGTGTTGAGCGCTGTGCTGTTGAGAATATGACGATCGAAAATGCGCGCTGCCTCGTGCGGCCCAATCACACCCTGATCGATACCTTCGCTCACAAGAATCCGTGCATAGTCCTTCAACAGAGTCCACACAGCGTCGCCGAAATACTCCGCCGCACCTTCTGGCTCCGGTTCAGTTTCAACACTCACAGCCATCAGAGGATATCAGTCCTCGTCACCATCCAAGATGTCACTATCCAGGATTTCGTCATCCTCCGCGTCGTCGCCATCGTCAGGCAGAGCGAGCACAACATGACGATCCTTCCCCATTCCCTCAGATTCGCTGGCAAGGCCGAGCTCCGCTGCCACATCGTGAACGACCTTGCGTTCGAAGGGGTTCATCGGATCCAACGTCACTTCTTCGCCAGTTTCCTGTACCTGCCGGCCGAGTTCACGTGCGAGTTCGCTGATTTCTGCACGCCGATTAGCCCGGTAATTCATCACGTCCAGCATCAGGCGCGACCGTTCCCCGGTTTCGTTCTGTACCGCCAGGCGCGTCAGCTCCTGCAGGGCTTCCAGAACTTCGCCCTTCTTACCGATGAGCCGCTGGAGGCGTTTATTCGGCTCCTCGTCCTCCCACACCACAGAAACGGTTGCGCGGTCGGCCTCGGAGGAAATGTCAATATCACCGTCAATATCGGCGATATCCAACAGTTCTTCCAGATAGTCGGCCGCAATATCGCCTTCGTTGTTGAGCTTGTCTGCCAGATCCTCGTGGCTTGACGAATCTGCATGTGCCTCAGCTTGCGCGTCCTGCTCCACTGCGGGAGGACGTTCCTCATCGTCATAATCGCTCATCAGATACTCCATTCCTTTTTCACGTGTATAAGATCTCATTGATCCAGCTGAACACTCATGCTGAGTTCGCTAGTGCTGAGTTCGCCGCTTCTTTTTTGCCCGCGCTCTGGCACGCTCCGCCTGGCGTCGCTCATAGCGTTTACGGGCACGTTCAGCATCTGTCAATCCGTCCTTACCGCGTACCTCACTCTGGTCGATACCGGCGTCTGCCTGGCTCTTCTCGTCAGATTGAGGCGATGCTGTACGATCCTGATGTGCTTGCTTCGCAGCAGCCTTTTTGCTCCGAGCCTTCCCTAACGGTTGGACGCGCTGATGCGAATCCCCATTGCGTACTGACGAACTATTAGCCGGCTGATCCAAACCCTTCATCTGCGAGGGGTCGATACCTTTCTTTTCAGCCTTGGCGCGCAGCCGCTTCTGCCGATCCTTATAGGCCGGACTTCCAGGCGTTGGATTATTGCGGATAAACCACGTCTGTTGTGCCCACGTCCACAGATTACCGGCAACCCAATACACCAGAACGCCAACCTGGAAGAAAGCTCCGGAGAAGACGTAGATCAACGGCATACCGTAAAGCATGTATTTCTGCATCTTGTATGCCTGGGAATTCGGATCCATCGCCGATTCCGGCATGTTCTTCGCCAACAGCTGCTTTTGAGTGAAGAACATCGTGGCAATCATCGCTATCACCAGCAGTGCCACAACGATCCGAACAGCGAGTGCAGAGCCTGAGGCAACATTTGGGTTGCTGAGTGACGCTGAAAGCGGGGCGCCGAAGAACGTGGAGTTTTCAAAATCCAAGGCAACCTGACGTGTAATTGGCCCTAAAGCCGTGGTGCCGCCGTTCTTATATGTTCCAGCGGCAAGCTGTGGGAACGCATACAGCACGCGGAACAGGGCGAACAGCACGGGCATTTGAATCAGCAACGGAAAACAGGATGCGAAAGGACTCGTGCCGCGATCCCGATACAGGGCAGTCATCTCTTCCTGCATGCGCCGCTGCGAGTACGCATCTCGCTTGCCCTTGTATTTCTGCTGCAGTTTCTGAAGCTGAGGCTGGAGCACCTGCATCTCGCGCTGTGATTTAATCTGCTTGTTATACAGAGGAAGAATGATCAAGCGAACGATAATCGTCAAGCCTAAAATCGAAAGAACCCACGCCGGCCCGGAGCCGTTGTGAAATCCAATCATCACTAACAGGTGGTGGATCCCATAGATGACCCACGAAATCAGCCACATGATTGGCCACAGGATTGTATCCACTGATATTCCTCTAGTCGATGAATGTTGAAACGTCTGCTGCCACGCCAGTGATTCTTCTCAGACATGCAGTTCGTGCCACAATCGTGACGTACGCGCCCTATTCTTCCATGTTTTTTACTTTTTTGCTCTGATAGAGCGGTCTATATTGCCACATCTGCGTGGCGTAAGCGCGGCGCAATCATTGCGCTGCCTCCTGAATCTTCCTCACGCATATTGTTCTGATTGTTGCGAGAAATCTGAGCGTCTTCCTGGGCATAGAGTTCCATCAGCTCCGCGTGGCCAAGTGGCTTGTGAGGCCATTCTCCTTTCGGCGGCACCCGATCCACCCCGCCTTTACTCCACGGATTACACCGGATGACGCGCCAGAACGCCAAGACGAGCCCTTTCACTGGCCCGTGAATCTTCAAAGCCTGTATCGCATAGGCCGAACACGTTGGTTCATATCGGCACCTGCGCGGGGTAAACGGCGATATCGTCTTCTGATACCAGCGAATCGGCAGCATCAGCACAGTGCTCAGAGCGCGGGAAATCATCGCACCTATCGTACCTATGCGGGACATCAGTTGAGGCTCTCACGCATGTGCATCACGCTTCGCCATACGCCGAGAAATCTTGAGGCAGGCGGCGTCAATATCGCGTGCCAGATCCTCCGATGAGGCATCAGCCGATGGGGGGAGAGCGCGCACAACCACCAGATCACCCGGATGGAATTCATGGAGTCTTGCCCTCATAATGTGCCTCAGCTTTCGGGACACAGTGTGGCGCACTACGGAATTACCCACACTTTTGGGTACCACAAAGCCGACCTTCACATCTGTGAGGTCGGCTTGATGATCAACATCTGCGCGGCGCAGAAAAACGAGAACTCGGGAGCTTGTTCCTTTTACACCGTGGAAGGCTCGAACGAAATCCTCTGATCGCCGCATCCGGTTTTGAGCGGCGAGCATCGTTCAGGCAGCGATTGCGTGACGCCCTTTACGCCGACGAGCCGCAAGTACGGCACGGCCTGCACGCGTACTCATACGCTGACGAAAACCATGAACCTTAGCGCGGTGACGGTTATTCGGCTGGAATGTGCGCTTCACTGTTCCTACCTCTACTTTTCAACTATCGCTAGGCGTAGATCCGCATAAAGAGGGTTCACTTCTAGCGTTGGACCAAAACAATGGTGCTTTGTGACACCTGACTACACGACTTTACGCGAAATAACGCCAGTCGGTCAACGTACGCACAACGATGGTGCGACACTGCACACAATGGTTCCCCAGCCGTCATGTCGGCAACCCGCGTTTACTAATTACGCCAGTGCAATTCCTCGTCAAGATCCACAGCTGTGGACACTCGTCAGCCACGACCTTTGCAAGTGATAGGGCGCTTACACATATGGAATTACAATTTTGTAATTTCCACAGGTGTGGACAAGGCTGTGGATAACTTGGTATTTCGGTGCGTTTTCTTGCTCTAGGATATAAACACTTGTGGAAGTTTCCCGTTCACAATTGTGGATAACCGGTGAGTTCCTCGGATTCTTGCCCAGATATGCATAAGCTTAAACTCCTTATGCCAGAGGTTTTCCACAAGGCCTGTTGATACGTGGAAACAGTCCCGCACTGTGTGAACCACTTTCACGAGCGGCTCATGCAAACACACCGAAGCTGTGCACTCACGTTCCAGGCATGGAAACGGAAACATCAAAGCGGAAAGGATGGCAGGAATGCCTCATTCAAGCCCAGCAGAGAATATGTGGATCGCGGCAGGCGAATTACTTCGTGAAGCCGGTTCCCTCTCTGATTCTCAGCTCGCTTTTGTGCGCATGGCACATCCTCTTTCTTTTGCTGACGATGTTTTTATTGTTGCCGTGGGCAGCGATTTCGTGCGCACGTGGATTCTCGACCATGTTGCCGGGCAGATGACGAAGATCCTCTCGGACATCGTGAATCACCCTGTCACACTCAAGATTGCTGTAGATCCCTCTGTGAACGAGATGCCGCCCGCATCAGATGCCGTCACACACGAACCAGCACAAGGATCAGCATCAGCACAGCCTAGCTTACGGTCAGGATCACCTTCAGACTCGCGGCCAGATTCACCTTCAGATTTATCTCCGGACTCGCGTGCTGAATCGCTTTCAACATCGCCTTCAGATTCGCCTTCCCGTACTTTCCCTCCCTATGCTTCCGATCTGTCGTCAGTCCCCGTTGACGAGCCAGGACGTAACGGCGCGGAGGGGACGAACACTCAGGCGAATCATCAGAATACTCAACCAGCTCGATCTGAGGGTGCTCGGGAGTCTGCAGCTCCTGTCCGCGATAACCGCGAGACGCACAACCACGAAGCACGACGCCACTATCACCAGCCGTCACAGCCGTGGACGAATGCGCGGCTGAATCCGAAATACACCTTTGATTCCTTTGTGATTGGTGAATCCAATCGTTTCGCTGCAGCCACATCGCTTGCCGTTGCAGAAACGCCGGGCACCACGTACAACCCGCTGTTCCTCTACTCGGATTCAGGAATGGGAAAGACCCACCTGATGCACGCGATCGGGAACTACGCCCTGGATCTTTTCCAGGACATTCGCGTTCGCTATGCCTCTGCTGAGGAGTTCACCAATGAGTTCATCAACGCCCTGCGGGACGGTACTCAGGCTCAGTTCAAGGATCAGTTCCGCAACGTCGATATCCTGCTCATCGACGATATTCAGTTCATTGGCGGGCGTGACTCTACTGTGGAGGAGTTCTTCCATACGTTTAATGCACTCACCAACGCGAATAAGCAGATTGTGATTACCTCCGATGTGGCGCCTAATCTGCTGCATGGTTTTGAAGAGCGCATGATTTCGCGGTTTTCTTCAGGCGTCACCGCAGCAATCGACAGGCCAAATTTAGAAACGCGTATCGCCATCCTGGATAAGAAGGCTGCGCTTGACGATATTGTGGTGCCGCGCGAAGTACAGGAATATATCGCCACGAATATGACGACGAACGTGCGCGAAATGGAGGGTGCCCTCAGAAGGGTGACTGCATTTGCCGATCTTTCCGACCAGGCCGTTGACCTGCAGCTGGCGGAGCTTGTCCTCAAGGATATGATTTCCTCAGAAGACTCACTGACGATCACCGCCAGCCTCATCATGGCTCAGACAGCATCCTACTTTCAGATTTCCATCGATGATTTGACGGGAACCGACCGCTCCCGAAGCCTCGTCCTCCCGCGTCAGATCGCAATGTACCTCGCCCGCGAAATGACAGATCTGTCGCTCCCTAAGATCGGATCGATTTTCGGCGGACGCGATCACACCACCGTAATGCATGCTTATCGCAAGATTGACCGGCAAATGGCTGAAAAACAAACAATTTTCAACCAAGTCTCGGAGCTCACCACACGTATTAAACAGGCTGCTCAACACGGATCATCGATGGCGTAGCGACGGCAGAGACCTGCCCTGCATGAGGCTCACATGCCTGTGGACAAAGCGATGATGACTCTATTAAATCAGTGGATAGCTCACCCGTGGATGTGGATAACTTTGTGCTATATCAAGATTATCCACAGGTTTAAAAGTTATCCACAGTTTTTCGCGCTTCTTCATCAACACGTCATTTGATAGAACTGATGCGGAAGAATGCCGTTTTCCACACTATCCACAGCCCCTATTACTACTACTACATAAATACTTAGCCGAACTTCCTCTGGTAGCGCACTGTGCATACAACAACCGATTGCGCTTATCTTTATGTAATAACATGCGTGAAATTACAATAATGTTCTTTATGAGGGAGAAATGAATGCAATCATCATGCAGTTTTGACGGTGTTCATCGCGTACACTGGAAGGCAGTTTTCTAAAAAAGGTTGAACGTGGAGGTTGAACGTGAAACTGCATGTTGACCACGATGTATTTGCCGATGCTGTTTCCTGGGTTGCACGCACGATCCCAGCACATCCTGCATCTGTGATTTTCAGCGGTTTACGCCTGATTGCTCGGCAAGATGGCACGCTACTCCTCTCCGCCTACGATCCAGACCTCACATCCCATGCCACGATCGAAGCTGATGTGGATCAGGAAGGCGAGGTGTTGGTGTATGGGCATCTTCTCTCGGAATGGATCCGTACCGCACCCCACCAGGATGTTGATATCGAGGACGTCAACGGGCGCCTCCAGCTGACGTGCGGCAGTGCGAAAGTGTCAATGCATCTGATGCCGATTGAGCAGCTGCCCGAATTTCCTGATATGCCTCAGAAAACGGGCACAATCGAAGGTGCAGAACTCCAACAAGCTGTTTCCCAGGTTGTGTCAGCTGCCTCGAATGACGACACTCTTCCTCTTCTTGTGTCCGTCTCGATTGAAATCGACGGTGACCACCTCTCCCTTTTGGCAACAGACCGCTATCGCCTGGCCTTGCGCGAGGTGCAGTGGACACCAGAGGATCCCTCCTATAAGAACCGCATCCTCATCCGTGCTTCGCGGCTTTCGGATATTGCGAAGAGCCTCGGCTCTGTGGGGGACGTTGAGGTGTTTATTGGGGACAATTCCGCAACAGGATATGTTGGCTTCTGCTCTGCTGGGCGTCAGAGCCTCGTGCATCGAATCGACGGGGACTATCCGCAGGTGCGCAGCCTGTTCCCGTCCAGCGTGGCCGGGCATGCGATTATCAACCGCCGCGATCTACTTGACGCCTTGAAGCGTGCACGCGTTGTTGTCCAGAAGAATTCAGCTGTGTCGTTGAAGTTCTCCGATGGTCAGGTTCAACTCTTTGCTGGGCAGGGTGACACGGCTCAGACTGAAGAGTTTCTCCCTGCTGCTTTGGTGGGTGATCCTTTGACGATCGCGTTCAATCCCACGTATCTGCAGGATGGTCTGCAAGCGTTGACAACGGATTCGCTCCGCCTCAGCTTCACGTCGCCGGTCAAGCCGGCCGTACTGACCGGCCAACAAGAAGGGGAGGACGACGACAGAGAGGATTTCAAACTGTTGGTGATGCCAATACGCACCTATGGAGCCTGATCTGCTGGCTGGTTCTCTATACGGCTATACGGCTCTGATTCTGCAGGTGTGGCTGCTGTGTATTACACGTTGTAGACGAAGAGAAATCGCTGCGGCTGGCCTCGGGCTGGCTATGATGTGAATGATGTTTATTTCTGATCTGGCTCTGTCAAATTTCAGGTCATACGAGAACCTGCTGGTTCATTTTGAACCTGGGGTAACCGCATTGATCGGCGAGAATGGTCAGGGAAAAACGAATATCGTTGAGGCAATCAACTATTTAGCGACCCTTTCGAGTCATCGCGTCTCGTCCGATTCGGCGATGATACGGCAAGGTTCCAATGCTGCGGTGATCCGTGCACGAGTGATTCATGACGTACCTGGCACACCTGATGCGCGGCAGGGCGTGGGTCAGGCCTCGTCAGGTGTCGAGGGCACGTCTGGTGCAAAGCCCGCCGGCGCGAACTCCAGCGCCGCTCAAGCAACAACGTTGGACGTTGAGATTTATGCAGGGCATGCGAATCGGGCACGTATCAATCGCGGTGCGGTGAGGCCTCCCGAGATTCTCGGCATCGTGCGCTCTGTTCTCTTTTCGCCTGACGATCTAGATCTAGTTCGTGGTGATCCCCAGGTGAGGCGCAGTTTTCTTGATTCTGTGATGGTTCAGCTGCACCCGCGTCTTGCCTCCATTGCGTCCGACTATCACAAGATAAGTGTGCAGCGAGCCGCGCTTTTGAAGAAGCTGCGTGCAGCACAGCATGCGGGGCGCCATGTGGATCTTGATGCGCTGGACGCTTTTAGTGAACCGCTCGTCAATCTGGGAAGTGAGCTGACTGCTGCCAGAGCCCAGATCATCAGTGGGTTGAGGCCGTTTGTTGCCGATTTTTATGCTCGGCTCACACCGCATCCTGCAGCTGCGCGTCTCGCATATCGGGCGAGTGTGGATGCGTCCGGCGTTGATCTTCCTCGCGGCGAGGATTTTGCGTTGCACCCGGAGAGCGCGGAGGCATCGCTTCTGCATCACGACAGCGTTTTACAAGATGTTCAAGCTGTGCGTGCACAGTTCAGAAACCTGATTGAGATGCGTCAGAAGGAAGAAATCGACAGGGGCATCAACCTCGTCGGGCCACATCGTGACGATATGGTGCTGTGGCTTGATTCCTTGCCTGCGCGGGGATATGCATCCCATGGAGAATCGTGGAGTTTCGCGCTGGCGTTGCGCATGGCGTCGTGGGAGCTGTTGCGTACCGACGAGTCTGGCATGTGGGCTGGGGAAGATGAGCCAATCCTGATCTTGGATGATGTGTTCGCTGAGCTGGATTCGCGCCGCAGAAGCCGACTGGCTGATATCGTTCAGCATGCTACTCAAGTTTTTATTACTGCCGCTGTTGGTGACGATGTGCCTGACTCACTGGCGGCACACACGTTCACTGTGCATCAGTCGGTTGTCCATCGTGGTTCGCCCACAGATGTGGACACCGGTGCCACGACTGAATCGACGACCGATGAATCTGACGTAGCAGCTACGGAAGCAGAAGCAGCAGCCTCAGACGCACTGAGAGACGCACAGCGAGCATCGCATGAGCAGAATCGCTGAGGCGCGCGCGGCTGCGGCACGCAAGAATGGGGATGCGATCGCCCTCAAGGCTTTGATGCGGGTGCGTCAGGCAGCATATGTTCGCGGGTTCACGCGGCGAAAACCCAGCGTGCGATATGCCCAGATGTTGGACTCTTCCCGTCAGCATGATGGGCCGGAGATTGCAGTGTTTAATCCAGGTCAGGAGGGTGTGTTTTCTGGACCGAGACCCTCCTGGCGTGATCCTCAGCTGCTTGGGAGCGTGCTGACGCGTGTGGTGGCTCGCCAAGGTTGGCAGCGCCAGATTGACGTAGCATCCGTGCGCGCTCGGTGGCCGCATATTGTGGGTGAAACCGTTGCCCGTCACGCGTTGATCGAGGATTTTACGGATGATGGGGTGCTGACGATTCGCGCTAGTTCTGCCTCCTGGGCTTCCCAGCTCAAGGCGTTGGTCGCGACGTTGCGTTCAGCGATCGAAAAGGAAGTTGGCCGGGGCATCGTCACCACTATTCGTATCCTCGGGCCGAAGTATTAGGAAGTATTAGGTTGAGCCGAAGTATAAGGCGTCATTAGGTGTCAATCACAACGGAACCTCCGCAACGGAACGTCGAAAATATGCCTATTTTGCGCTAGAATAGCATCTATCGTGCTTCATGTAGGGGACTACGGTAGTGGGGTCATCGCTTTTGACAACGCAGTATGTGTTGAAATCGCGTGTTGAATCTGTGAGGCCGCCTGCGTGCGAACTGAATGAAACCGACTATGGATGGATCCACAGAAACCACATGAAGCACCTCATGACGGCAATTGAAGGAGAACGGCACTCGTGGCTGAAGACGTTGAGAAGAACACGTCCACATTCGAAGCAGAAACTGATGACGCCGAGTCTATGCTCGCCGCACAAGAAGATACGTCAGATGCTCATGATGCTTTTGTTGACGACGAACACCGAGTTGGTCAGGTAGCGAAAGACCATATCTACGATGCCTCGGATATTACGGTGTTGGAAGGTCTAGAGGCTGTACGCCAACGTCCAGGCATGTACATCGGTTCGACGGGCGAGCGAGGCTTGCATCATTTGGTGTACGAGGTTGTTGATAATTCTGTTGACGAGGCACTCGCTGGATTCAACGACTTGATTGTGGTCACTCTGCTGCCAGATGGCGGTGTGCGCGTGGAGGATCACGGCCGTGGGATTCCTGTGGACGAGCATCCGACAGAGCACAAGCCAGCCGTTGAGGTTGTGATGACGATCCTGCACGCGGGCGGCAAGTTTGGGCAGGGTGGCTATGCCGTATCG
This sequence comes from Actinomycetaceae bacterium, assembly GCA_028724265.1. GTDB lineage: Bacteria > Actinomycetota > Actinomycetes > Actinomycetales > Actinomycetaceae > JAQYDG01. The sequence continues at coordinate 46,845 of JAQYDG010000007.1, read as the reverse complement.
GGCGGTCTGCACGGCGTCGGCGTGTCGGTGGTGAATGCGTTGTCCACACGCATGGAAACTGAAATTCACCGCGACGGTTATGTGTGGCGTATTTCCTACGAACGAGGCAAGACCGTCAAACCGTTGGAACGTGGTGAGGCGACAGACCAGACAGGAACCATCCAGACGTTCTGGCCAGATCCCGATATTTTTGAAACCACGGAGTTCGATTTTGAGACTCTGCGCAAGCGTTTTCACCAGATGAGCTTCCTGAATAAGGGCTTGCGCATCACGTTGATTGATGAACGCCCCACAGCAATCGCTGAAGGCGATGAAATTGCTGGGAACACCCCGGATGCTGAGGATAGCGACGATCACCAGATTCCAGACTTCCGCAAGGTCAGTTACTACTACACCGGCGGTCTGATGGATTATGTGCACTTCTTGAATTCGATGAAGAAGGCCGAACCGGTGAATGACGAGGTGATCTACTTCGAGGCGGAAGATAGCGACAAGCAGATTGAAGCTGAAATCGCTATGCAGTGGGTTGGCACCTATTCGGAAACAATCTTCACGTTCGCCAATACGATCAATACCACAGAGGGCGGCATGCACGAGGAAGGATTCCGTGCAGCACTCACCTCCGTCATCAATAAATATGCCCGCGAAAAGAACCTCTTGAAGGATAAGGATCCTAACCTTTCTGGCGAGGATATCCGCGAAGGGCTCACGGCGATTATTTCGGTGAAGCTCGGCAACCCTCAATTCGAGGGTCAGACGAAGACGAAGTTGGGCAACACCGAGGCGCGCACATTCGTTCAGCAGCAGCTGTATGCCTATTTGAGTGAGTGGCTGGAGTCGCATCCGAGCGAGGCGAAAAACATCATTCATAAGGCAACACAGGCGTATGCGGCGCGCGCGGCTGCGAGGAAAGCTCGGGAGGCAACCCGGCGCAAGTCAGTGTTGGAAAGCGCGTCGATGCCAGGCAAACTGAAGGACTGCACATCGAAGAACCCTGACGAGTGCGAGATCTTCATTGTGGAGGGCGATTCCGCCGGTGGCTCGGCATTTACCGGTAGGGATCCTGAACATCAGGCGATTATGCCGATTCGAGGCAAGATTCTGAATGTGGAAAAGGCTCGATTTGATCGCGCGATCGCGTCAGAGACGATTCAAGGCCTGATTACGGCGTTCGGAACGGGCATCGGGGACGAATTCGACATTTCCAAACTGCGATACAACCGCATTATCTTCATGGCGGATGCTGATGTGGATGGATCCCATATTGCGACGCTGCTGTTGACGTTGGTGTATCGCTATATGCGTCCGTTGATTGAGCAAGGGCATGTTTTTGTTGCGATGCCGCCTCTGTACCGCATCAAGTGGACGAACGCTCCCCACGATTTCGTGTTCAGCGACAATGAGCGTGACGAGAAGCTCCAGGCAGGCCTCGACGCTGGGCATAAACTGCCGAAGGACGAATCCCAGCGTATCCAGCGATACAAGGGTTTGGGCGAGATGAATCCGGAAGAACTGTGGGAAACGACCATGGATCCGGAGAGGCGCACCCTCAAAGAGGTGGAGATCGGGGAAGTTGCGGATACTGATGAAACATTCTCAATTCTGATGGGCGAGGATGTGGAATCCCGCAGATCCTTCATCCAACGCAATGCGCACGATGTGCGTTTCCTCGATATCTGATATTTGGTATTCGATATTCGAGGTGCTCGGTGAGATGTGTCCAGTGCAGGCGATTTAAGGCAGATAGGCGATAGAGCGAGATTATGGCGAACGACAACGAGAAGAACGATCACAAGATTACGGAGCACGAAGCACTGTCGAGTGAAAACAATCCGGATATCGTCGCGGATCCTGAACAAGCAGCGTTGGAACGGAACCTGCGCGGCGAGGTGTTGGAGGTAGACCTTCAGCGTGAAATGGAGCGCAACTACCTGGATTATGCGATGAGTGTGATCGTGGGGAGGGCTCTGCCTGATGTGCGCGACGGCATGAAGCCCGTTCATCGCCGCGTGATCTATGCGATGTATGACGGCGGCTATCGGCCAGACAATTCGTTCTCGAAGTCTGCGAAGATCGTCGGTGATGTGATGGGCCACTATCACCCGCACGGTGATGCCGCGATCTACGATACGTTGGCGCGTCTTGTACAGCCGTGGAGTATGCGTTATCCACTCGTTTCCGGCCAGGGCAATTTTGGAACTCCCGGCGATATGGGGCCGGCTGCATCACGTTATACGGAAGCGCGCATGGCACCGCTTGCGATTGAAATGGTGCGTGACATCAAAGAGGACACCGTCGATTTTGAGCCGAACTATGACGGTTCGCTGATGGAACCGGTGGTGCTCACCAGCCGATTCCCGAATCTCCTCGTCAACGGCAGTGAAGGTATTGCCGTGGGCATGGCTACCCGTATTCCGCCGCACAATCTGCGCGAGGTGAACGACGGTGTGCAGTGGTATTTGCACCATCCAGATGCCACGAAGGAGGAGTTGTTGGACGCGCTGATGCAGCGCATTAAAGGTCCAGACTTCCCAACGGGCGCCACGATTCTCGGCACGCGCGGTATCGCGGACATGTATCGGACGGGTAACGGCACGATTACTCAACGTGCGATCGTCCAGGTGGAGGAGATTAATGGCCGTCAGTGCTTGGTTGTTGGCGACCTGCCGTATCAAGTGAACCCGGATCGCCTGCTGGACAAGATGGTTGAGGGTATCAAGCTCGGCAATCTGACTGGCATCGCCGATATTCGTGATGAGTCCTCAGGGCGCCACGGTCAGCGCATCGTCGTCGTTCTGAAGAAGGATGCCGTGCCGAAGGTGGTCCTGAACAATCTGTACAAGCACACTCAGCTTCAGAACAACTTTTCAGCCAATATGCTTGCGCTTGTCGATGGTGTGCCGCGCACGTTGTCCCTCGATGGCTTCGTGCGTCACTGGGTTGAGCATCAAATGAGCGTGATCGATCGGCGCACGAAGTATCGTCTGCGCGAAACGGAGAAGCGGCTGCATATTTTGGAGGGCTATCTGAAGGCTCTGGATATGCTGGACGCCGTGATTTCGCTGATTCGTCAGAGCCCAACGGTTGACGCGGCGCGCACAGGTTTGGAAGAGATGTTGGAGATTGATGATGATCAGGCCAACGCGATTCTGGAAATGCAGTTGAGGCGCCTGGCTGCCTTGGAACGGCAGAAGATCACTGACGAATACAACGAGAAGTTTGCGCTGGCCGAGGATTACCGCGACATTATTGCGAAGCCGGATCGCCAGCGGACAATCGTCAGCGACGAACTTCAGGAGATTGTGGACAAGTACGGTGATGATCGCCGTACAACAATCGTTCCGTTTGACGGCGAAATGAGCGTGGAGGATCTGATCCCCGAAGAAGATGTGGTGGTGACGATCACTCGCGGCGGCTATGTGAAGCGCACGAAGGTCAGCGAGTACCGCAGTCAGCATCGTGGGGGTAAGGGCATCAAGGGTGCTCAGCTGCGCGGGGATGACGTGGTGGAGCATTTCGGCGTGGCGTCCACGCATGACTGGCATGTGTTCTTCACGAATATGGGGCGGATGTACCGCATCAAGGGCTACGAGCTGCCGGAAGGAGGGCGGGATGCGAAGGGTCAGCATGTGGCGAATCTTCTCGCATTCCAGCCTGACGAGCATATCGCTGCTGTGATGACGATCCACGATTACGACCAGGCGCAGTATTTGGTGCTGGCCACAGCCGACGGTTTGGTGAAAAAGACCCCGTTGAAGGCTTTTGATTCGCCGCGAGCGGGTGGGTTGATTGCCATCAGGCTCCACGAGCATGAGGACGGCACAATCGACCAGGTGGTAGCAGCCGCACTGGTCAATGCCGACGATGACCTGTTGCTGGTCTCTACACAAGGTCAGTCGCTGCGGTTTAGTGCCACGAATGAGCAGCTGCGTCCGATGGGGCGTACAGCGGCGGGCGTACGTGGCATGCGCTTTGCTGACGGGGATTCTCTGTTGACGATGACGGTGGTTCGCCCCGGATCGCAGGTACTCGTCATGACGGAAAACGGCTTTGTGAAGCGCACCAATGTGGACGATTACCGGGTGCAGGGTCGCGGCGGTCTCGGTGTGAAGGTGGCAAAGCTGACCGAGGCGCGCGGTAACCTTGTGGGCGCTCTGATCACGGATCCGGCTGATGAGCTGTTGGTGATTATGAAGTCAGGCAAGGTGATGCGGGCGTCTGTGGACGAGGTTGCGATTACAGGAAGAAACACGCAGGGAGTGACATTTACACGCCCGGACGCGGATGATGCGATTATCGCTGTGGCACGCAACGTTGAAACGGAGATCGAAGCCGAGACGCAGAGTATCGAAGCGCAGAGTATTGAGGCGGAGGTACAGAGCGTCGCACCTGCAAGCGATGAGGAGCATACTGAGGAAAATGCTGAGCATGAGGAATAATGCGGGCGAATAGCGTAGTCTCAGTAGAGTTATCGTAACACTGAAGGAGCGGGGATGAGCGAACCATCGATGCCAACGCGCAAGCCGACGGCGCAGCGCATGCTGGATCCGGACGATCAAGCGGCACTAGCTGAATCGGCTGCCGGCGAAAGCGCCAGCAGCAACTCCAACAGCAAGAAGACGCCACCACCCCCGGCTCCTGAGGCGAAGAAGGACGCAGCGAAAGGTGCGAATGCACGGAGTGTTCCTGGACGCGGCGAAAAATCGGATCGCCCTCGTAGTACACAAGGGAATAGTACACAGGGGATGTGGCCTGCTGCTCAGCCTCAGGAATCAGTGATGGAATCGGCGTCTCACACGCGGGGATCACAGCAGAAGCCCTCAGCAAAGGCGATGAAAAATCGTGATCGGGTGGCAGAAACAGTAGGGATTCGTCATGTGAAGATGACGATTTCGCGCGTCGATCCACTCTCTGCGCTCAAGCTTGGTTTTCTTCTTTCCGTAGCTTTGGGCATCATGATCGTTGTGGCCACAGTGATCGTGTGGTTCGTGCTGGATTCGATGGGCGTGTTTGCCCAGCTGAATCAGCTGCTCACTACGCTCTCCTCGCCAGAACTGCTGAAGATGGCTCAGTACCTCGAGTTTGGCCGCTGGATTAGCTTCGGTGTGATCATCGCGGTGCTCAACGTGGTTATTCTGACGGCTCTTTCTGCTATCGGAGCTCTGGTGTACAATCTGGTGTCCACACTTGTTGGTGGCCTGCATATCACGGTGACCGATATTTAGCGGCTATTGAGTGACGTACACCAAAGCTCAGCTACCCTTGTTGGATTTCATATTTTGAGTTGGTGAGTGTAGAGTTATTCGAGTGCCTGGGGCGTATAGCTCAGTTGGTTAGAGCGCAGTCCTGATAAGACTGAGGTCGCTGGTTCGAGCCCAGCTACGCCCACGGTAACAACAATCGGATGGCAGAGGTTCCGTATAATCTCAACGTCATATGGCGTGGCGTCTGGAGGGGTAGCGATGAAGAAGGTTCTCTTTCTTGTCGTTGCGTCTGTGGCGGGTTACGGAATCTGGTTGAAGTGGCAGATTCATCACCAGACCGGTGCTTCCTGGGTTGACGTGGCCTAGTTGATTGTTGGGTACTACGCGGTGCGGTGCATTGTTCATATGGGGCTATAGCGCAGTTGGTAGCGCATCTGCTTTGCAAGCAGGGGGTCGGGGGTTCGAGTCCCCCTAGCTCCACCCCTCCCTAGAAAACCGCGAAAACTCAACGGTTAATAGGGTGTTTGCGGGTCTGGAATGACTAAAACAATGACTAAACTTCTGCTAGCCTGTTTTTGTGTCAAGGCCTAAAAATAGTGGTTCTGTATTGAGGTGGTTGAGCCACTGATAAGCATCGCGGACTTTTGATGACACGCAGATCACCACACAAGAACGATGCCGAGTGCGATGAGCAAGAGAATCGCGAGGACACCTGCCATGGTGAGCATGCTGTTCCTCTGGTTGTCATTTTCTTCTTTCTGATCGAAGACTTTATACCAGGCGAGTCCGGCGCCCGCGAGGCTTCATGAGCCATATACCAGGCTTTTCATGTTAAAACACCCTCAAACCAGATCAACATTTTCTGCCCGATAGACCTCTTGAGGCTTGCAAAAGTGACAATGAAAACCTTGCAAAAGTGATAGTAGAAACTCCGCAAAAGTGACAACGAGCCTCGTCGCGGTGCTGTTTAAAACGCAGAAATCGTAAGTAAAAAAGTCTGACGTTTCAGTATGCAGGCCTTCTGCACTCCGCCTCTAACAGCAGTAACAAACATAGAGACGTTGCCTCCTGCAGGGGTACCTGTGTTGAGGCTTCTGTGTCAGGCGGTGGCTTGCTGGTAGAGGGTGAAGAGGTGGGCAACGATCAGTTGCTCCCGGGCCGCATCATCCAGCTCGGCGCGGATATCCAAACCATAGGCTTGCTCTACCGCTAGATCTAGTGCCCGGTGCGCCGCGGCCAGCTTCGGATAGCGCCACTGGTTATCCGGGTCATACAAATCCGCCAGACTAGCTGATGGCCGGCGCTGCGCAGCCGCTTCCCAGCTGGGGGCGCTGGTTGTGGTGGTTGCGCTGGTTTTCTTGCTCGCGTTGGGTGTGCTTGAGTGTTCGGCGGGCGGGGTGGAGCGGGCCGGTGGGTATTGGTAGTATTCCCGGGCGGCTAACACGGCGCGGGCGCATTCTTCAATTCCGGCCCGCTGCTGGGGGCTGGGGTCAGGCCAAATAAAATTGTTATAAACCGTGGTGTTGCCGTAGTTGTAGCGCATTTCCAGTCGTCCAGCTACGGCACGCATCCAGGCGTTATGTACCTGCGACAGCAGCACCCCAAACACGTAGAGTGAAGCGGTAGGAATGAAATACAGTTTATTTCCGGGGATCATGCCGTCAGTGACAAAACCTATCGGGATATATTTACGCCGCTCTGAAGAAACAGCGGGCACCCCAATATAGGTGCCGGTGCCGGTATAACGGATTTCATCGAATAACCAAGAGGTATCAGCTTTTTTACGGGTGGCGGCTTTTGAGGACTGTAAGCGCATTTCACGTACCCGCTCCACCCTGGCTGCTACCTGCGGGAAATCCTTTAACTCCGCCGGGTTAATATCTGCCAGCCATAGGCAGTAGCGGTCTTTACCGTTAATAAACTCTGCCCCCATGGAGAACTTGCGGATCCATTTGGCTGCCCCTGGCTCTGCCGCTAATAGTTCTTCGCGCTCGGATGGGGAAAGCAGCAGGTTCCCGGCATCTGTAGATTGGTTTCCTCGATTCATGGGCGGGGTGTCGCACAGTGGTTTCGCTCTCCGAGTTAAGAACACGTCTGGCGCTGCGGCCAAATACCCGTTTATATGCTCAACCCGGCGGGGCGAGGCTGGGTGAGAGAGGCCCTCACCGCTTACCGTGCCGCCGAGCCCACTGCCTGCCGCGCTGCTCCCACTGGCAGGCGTGCCGTCCTCGCCGCGAGGTTTGCTGCTGTCTTGAGTGCTAGAGCGGCTCACAGCATCCCACACCCACTTAGTGTCACGCTCAGTAAAAGAAAACCCGATAATCACACAATACACATGCGCCTGATCGGAAGCCTCACTAGACCAAATAAAGGTGCGGTGGGCAAAATTAAACACAATTCCCTCGGCAAAAAGCGGCTCCCACAGCGGGGCTACCTGCTGGCCCTGACAAATTGAATTTGTGGAGACAAAAGCCGCCTGGATAGCTTTATTTCCCCGCATATAGTCAGCGCACTTCTTATACCAGCAAGCCACATAATCCAGCACCCCACCGGTCTTACCAAAAATGTGTAAGCGCTCCTGCTTCTGCTCGGTGCTGAGGCGCGAATACCCGATAAACGGAGGATTGCCCAGCACGTAAGTGCATTGCTCAGCTGGTAGAACCGTATCCCAATCAATCGTGAGCGCATTAGCGTGCGCAATATTCGCGCGTTCGGACAGAGGAAAATCCTGCGGATTATCATAAAACATGACCGACTCGCCGTTAGTTTTTAGCCGGCTAATCCACAGTGCGGCCTGGGCAACATTCACCGCAAAATCATTGATCTCGATCCCGTAAAACTGGGCAAGCGAAACACGGCTTCCACCGTGTTGCTCCTGGTCTAAGCCCAGTTGGGTCTGTCCCTCGCGCAGGGTCGAAAGCACGTCTTCCTCTAAACGACGCAAACAAATATAGGTTTCCGTCAAGAAATTTCCACTTCCACAGGCGGGATCGAAAAACGTCAGGGAACAAAGCTTTTCATGGAACACGGCCAGCTTCCGCTTGCGGGTTCGCGGGATAAGATTGGCAGCGTTGATCTGAGCAAACTCAGCTTTTAGATCATCCAAAAATAGGGGATCAATAACCTTGTGAATATTTTCTACGCTCGTGTAGTGCATACCGCCCGCGCGGCGGGTTTGTGGGTTCAAAGTAGACTCGAAAATTCCCCCAAAAATAGTGGGAGAAATCTTCGACCAATTAATTTTACGAGACACCTCCTCCAACAAAAACTGCTTCATTTCCGCAGTGAAATTTGGGATCTGGGTGTCTTCACGGAATAGACCGCCATTCACATAGGGGAAATCCTTCACGCTCGTTTCATACGGATCGCGCTGCTCGAGCGGGGTATCCAACGCCTGAAACAGGGTTTTTAGCGCGCTGCGAATCTGGGACGGAGGTATGGGAGAAAGATAACGATAGAACGCATCTTTGCTAAACAGATCCGCGTCCTCGCAGTAAAGGCAAAACACCAGCCGAACACAAAGCGCATTCAAGGCGTGCATAGTTTCGGGACTGTCGGGATCGAGATAGCCGGTACGTAACTGGTCATAGAGCTGGCCAATCAGCTCACCAGCCTGGATAGAAACTTCTTTTTCCTTTTCCAAGCGGGAGTTTTGCGGATCCAAAATAAAACCCAGATACTCCGGGTGCTTGCCCAACTCGGTAAGGGTGAACTCGAAAGCATGCGCGGCCAGTTCACTGCGCCCGAACTGGTCACGGTCATAGATACGGAACACAGCAAAATTACAGGTTATGACAAAACGGGGTTGATTCAGGCGAGGTAGATCCTCACAATAATCAAGCGCCTGATCTAGCGGGGTTTTCATTTTGTTCTGGCGCTCCTCGGGCTTATCCAGATCTGTACCCAAGGCTTTCTGCTCAATCAAAACCCGTGCGTCGCGCAGCCACACGTCAATAAAGCCGTTATTAGGTAAGTGATATTCAAATAAGACGTCATCAGTGTGGGGATAACCGATTTCCCGCAAAAGCTGCAACCAAAACTGTTGAGTCTCGCCCTTTTCGTAGCCGTGTCCAGACCAGCGATCCACAAAATCAGACAAAACGCCACTATGCAAGATACCCACCAGCTTTAACACTCGGCCAATCAACCAGTAAGTAAAGCCTAGCAAAGGCGCCCAAAGCAAGAAAACAGAACTTGTACAGGTTCTTGTGCCTCAAGAAGGTGAATATAAACGCGTGGGTTTTACATTGCTTTACAACTGTGAGAGCGAAAGTATGACAAATCGGGAATCGCATTCCAGATTTGTAGGAATGGGATTCCCGATTTGAACAAAGCTACTCTGTGACGAGCCTATAGCGTCGCTTAGGACTATAGAGTGAACCGATCCCCTCAACTGTGCCTGATTCAATGAGAATGTTGAGATATTCTCGGATAGTTTTCGGTGATAAATTCAAAGTTTGGGCTAGCTCAGTTGTAGATGCACTCTCGTGGGTGCGAAGGAACATAGTAATCGAACCCTCTATGTTCGTTCTTGTATTGTAAGTGTCTTCTTCAGTGGTTCTGCGTTTGTGCTTGAACGTGATGCGAAACTCTCGCAGTGAGCTTTCAATCATGGGAGGTTCCATGAGTGCTGCAGCAAGTTCGGCACGCATCACTGGAAAACCTGTTCCACGATTTTCCACTACATGACCAGAAGATCCATCAATGTCGGTATACGTGACGCTTTCAAGAATTCGGGCAAGAAATTGGTTACGGGAAAATGTTGCACTGCCCTTATCCACGTCTTCGACGCTCAAAGTGCCATATATTCCCCCTGGATTAGAGATCTCCAAACGATCAGAATAGAGGTCAACAAGAACTGGTGTTCCCATTGCTTCAGGAGAATAGTCTCTATGCATGAGTGCGTTTGCTATGGCTTCACGCACTGCCACTAGTGGGTAGTCAGGAACGTCTTGACGCAATTTTTCTTTCACGATTGCTCCGTTCCTCATGTTTCGTGAAAGAATTTTCAAGGTGTCTACAATTATTTCTGGGATTGATCCATCGATGTTGGCTGCATCACGATATCTGAGAGCTCCAGTTTTGCTCTCTTTGATTTCTTTTGAACTTCTAGAATAGCTTGTGAATGTGACGTTCAGACGGGGAAAGAATTTCTGAGGATAGGAACCTAGTGCAAGAAGCCCACCGATAGTAGGATGCCACGTACCATCGTCATCCTGCGCGATGACCCTCCTATTTGCCAGGAGTGTTTGATTGTCGAGCCTATCGGTGCGTCCAAAACTAGTTCTACGTTCGTTAGCAATCCAGGCAGCAACAAGGTCAGTGTCGAGATCTTCCTGAGTAGCTTCGCGTACCAGGGTGTAATCGTGACGGGCGGCACGTTGTTGATTTTCCATAAAACGATCAATCTCATACAGTGACATTTTGTGATCGCCGTCGCCCGTCCGAATGTATGAACCGTTTACTCGTCCATTTTTCTTCACGTAGCAAGGCTTCTCTCGGATAGAGATCTCTGGGATGTTGGCTATGACGATGGGTTGATCTTCAAAGACCAGCACCCGTACATCGGCTGCGACTGCGGGCTGTACCCTTTCTCTAGCTGCTTGAGCTAGCTGAGATTGAATCTGCTTAACATCTATAGAAAGCACCGGATGAAAATTCTTTTCTGAGATTCCGAATATCAAGGTGCCGCCGAAGGTGTTGGCAAAAGAAGAAATGGTTTCGACGCTGGACTGAGGAAAACCTCCGGAGGCATCCTTTAGTTCATAGAGGGAAAGATCGGTGCCTGCTCGTTTCATCTGAGCTACCGCTGCAGCAAGATCTTCTTCTGTGGTTATAGCCATGGTCATCACCTGAGTTCAAAACGATCAATCTCATTGTTGAGAGGCATGAGTACCTAGGAAACCTAGGAAGTGGTTCCTAGGTAGCTTCCACAGTAACTTACTAGGTTTATTGTATGGAAACAACGATGCTAAAAACAAGAGAAAACGAGGAAAAAAGACTGTATCCATAGATTACTCAGTATTTAACCTAGGAAACCTAGGAAGTGGTTCCTAGGTATCTTCCACAGTTACTTCCTAGGTATCGGTTCACGATAAAAACGAGCTTCAAAAAACGTGATGCCTTCCCTAAAAATTGATTCGCCGAACAATTTGACGCGGGGGGGGGTAGAGCTAGCGTATCCAGTGTTGGGGTTTCAATATCTACTTGCTATAAAGCAAAGTAAAAGGGGAATGCGATGAAACTGAAGAAAGCAGTTGCTGCTGCAGTTTTAGCAGGTGCTTTGTTAATGTCCGGAGGAACAGTAGCCTCTGCGGCGCAAACTTACCAACCAGGCGCCGCGGTTGCCGCGATTGCTCAGCGCGATCAGGCTCTGGTAGATACGAATAAGTGGGATCGTCCTAAGGTTCGAATCACAAAGAACCTTGAACTGGAGAAGAAGCTCAATGCTATGCTCCCGGAGATTGATAAGGAAATCGCTTATCTCCAGGACGAAACAGCAAAGGCCAAGCAGTACATTGCTGATGCCACCAAAGCCAATGCTGCAAAGGAAAAGGAACTGGAACAGGCCATCGCCTCGTGGAATCAAGAAGTCAAAGCCTTTGGCGCCGACATGGCAAAGTACTATTACAAGGCTGACTACGACAAGATGATGAAGCTTCAGTCCGAGGTTGACGAGCAGCTGAAGAAGAGCAATGCTCTTGTTGCTTCCGAGAACAAGGCTATCGAGACTATTGCAGCGAAGCTGAACACTGTCAAGGAAGATCGCCGCAAGCTCGTCAACGAATTGCGTGATCTGCACAGGAGCCCATGCACGAACCTCGGTCAGTGCCCAGCAAAGGGTGACACGAACAAGGATGATCAGAAGGGTTCAACTGAGGTAAAGCCTGGAGGCGAAGCAACCCCAGGTAGCGAAGCGACCCCAGGTACTGACGCGAAGCCAGGTACCGACACGAAGGGTGAGCCAGCAAAGGATAGCGGTGCCACCCAGAAGCCCTCTGAGGTAAAGCCGGCGGGTACGCAGCAGGCTCAAGCGGTGTCCGAGAAGGCCAACGGCGGAAAGACCCAGGCAACTGCAGCTCAGGCGAACAATGCTTCAGCAAAGTCCGAGAAGAAGCTTGCTTTCTCAGGTGCTAATGTCGGTGCCCTTGCAGGTCTTGCATCCTTGACAGGCCTCACCGGCGTGGCAGGCGTTGCTCTTCGTCGTAAGTTCAACTGAATAATGTAGGTGTGTTGTGCGGCTGTAAGTCGCTCTGGCACGTTTTCTAGCTGTGCTGCTCGCATATGTGACGAAAAGTCATGGGTCGGGCGGCACAGTTTTTTTAATCGATTGGAGAACTATTAATCGACGGGGATTGCTAAGCGTCATACCCACCACTTGTTGAGATAAATGAAGTGACTCGGAGAGGAATTCACATACGGCGCTGAGTTAGTTCTCTGTGATCAACGCTGATCGCCGTGAAGTAGCTCACTTATAGGTGCTCCGCTGCTTGTTATGCTTCATGTCGGTACATTCGCGCGTGTGGGTGTGCGCCAACACGCGTATAGAAAGTTCAGGTATGCGTCAACATGCGTGTAAACACTCAGGTACTGGCGTGCAAGCAGCATGTATAGACGCCTGGATAAACGCGTGTCAACAACATACAAACAGGTATAGAGAGGCAGCATCAGGCAGCAGGCGCGCAGACAACGAGTGCGTCAACAACAGGGCAATAAGGAGGAACGATGGGCGATCCCGTGATTGAGGATGTAGATCTTTTAGTGGTTGGCGGTGGAAAAGCCGGCAAGTCGCTGGCCATGGATCGCGCGAAAAAAGGTCTCAAGGTTGCGATGGTGGAACGGCGTTTCGTGGGTGGTACATGTATTAATGTTGCCTGCATTCCCACGAAGTCACTGGTCGCATCTGCCCGCCGGCTTCAACAAGCACGCTCGAACGAACATTTTGGTGTCGTCGGAACGCAGGATGCCCGCGTTGACCTTGAGTGCTTGCGTGCACACAAAGAAGGTGTGGTTTCTGCAATGGTTGCCGCCCACGAAAAAATGTTTGCCGCGCCCGGCCTTGACTTTATTCGTGGGGAAGCACGTTTTATCGGCGAGAAAACGGTGGAGGTTGCTCTCGATAGTGGTGGAGCTCGGCGTTTGCGTGGCGATCGCGTGCTGATCAACCTCGGTACCCGCCCTGCGCGTCCTCAGATCCCTGGGCTGTGGGAATCTGGTGCGATGACGAGCGAGGACATTCTCCGCCTAGAGTCGCTGCCCGCCTCACTGGCGATTGTTGGTGCTTCCTACGTCGGTGTCGAGTTTGCATCGATGATGGCTTCTTTCGGTGTAACTGTTACCCTCATCGCGTCTGGCGACCATGTTCTTCCACGCGAAGATGCCGATATTGCAGCCGAAATTGAGGCTGGCCTGGCCGAGCAGGGCGTGAACATCATTCACGGGGCTCGCGTTGTTGCGGCATCCCGTGGTGCTTCTAACCCAGATTCGCTGCGCGCCGATTCTTCTATCTCAGCTGAAACATCGTCATCTGCCCGCATCGAGCCCGGGGATGACAAACCTGGGAATGGCGAGGAAGGTGCTGTTCACGAGCAGGCTGTGCATTTATCCCTCTCTGACGGCTCCGTCATCACAGCGGACGCTGTTCTTGCTGCCCTCGGGCGCATACCCAATACTGATGGCGTTGGGCTTTCCGAGGCAGGCGTATCACTGACCGATGCTGGTTTTATCGCTGTTGACGATCATCTGCGAACCAGTGCACAGGGAGTGTGGGCAGCGGGCGACGCCGCAGGAACGCCCATGTTTACTCATGCGTCATGGTCGGATTTTCGGATTATTCGTCAACAATATGATGGGGTGCCCCTGAGCGATCCAACAACCTCGAAGGCGGGGCGCGTGATCCCATCGGTCGTGTTTGCTACTCCTGAACTTGGTCGCATCGGTATGACAGAGGACGAGGCGAAGGCGGAAGGCCGGGATGTTCTTACTGCCTCCATGTCCGTCTCGGCGGTGCCGCGTGCAAAAACGATGCGGGTGACGAGGGGTATCTGGAAGGCAGTCGTTGATGCACACACGCATCAGATCCTCGGCGCTGCAATCCAGGGGCCGGAGGCGGGCGAAGTGATCGCCATCATTCAAGTAGCGATGGCGCAGAAAATGCGTTACGAGGATCTGCGTTTCCTCCCGATTGCGCACCCGACAATGGCAGAGGGTCTGCAGATTCTTTTCGATCAGTTGCCCTAAAGCTAATGATCGTGCCCAGTTGCTCTGTATCGTGTATTTCCCTGAATGGTCTACACGATGAACGCCCGCGGAGTGTAGCCGGAAGGGAAGTACGTATTCGAGCGAGGAGCGAATCGTCAGCTGAGCGTTCCACGTTCGGAACAGAAGTGGGAAGTGCTGCGTTGCTATAAATGACACAGCTCAGATGATGACGAAGGAGCGAACCATGGCAGACACACAACAATCAGCGGCATCGGCACAGCACTCGGAATCCTCACAGCCCAGCGCTGCGGCATCGGCGAAGGAAAGGGCTCATGTTCTTGCACAGCTGCACGCATCCGGCGATCTGATCGTGTTGCCAACCGTGTGGGATGTGTGGAGCGCTCGTCTGGCTGCACAGGTTGGATTTAAAGCGTTGACGATCGGTTCGCATCCGGTGGCTAACGCGTTGGGCGAGCCGGACGGCGAACATCAGAATATGGATCACTACTTTGCGATTGCGCGCGCGATTGCTGCGGCGGTGGATATCCCCGTCAGCCTCGATGTGGAGTCCGGTCTAGGGCTCGATCCGCAGGAGCTGGTGGATCGCGTGTTGGCTGCAGGCATTGCGGGCGTGAACATTGAGGACGTTGTGCATTCAGAGGGAAATCGTGTTCGCACGCTGGAGGAGCAGGCGAACTATGTCGGTCAGGTGCGCAAAGCGGCGGATGCTGCCCACGTTGAACTCGTGATCAATGGCCGTACGGATGCGTTGGTGTGGGGGACGGATGGCGATACTCGCGTGGATGATCCACTCCAAGAAGCAATAGATCGCTCCCTCGCCATGCAGGACGCTGGCGCGCGCTCGGTTTATCCTGTAGCGCTCGAAACGCCAGATCAGGTTCGGGCTCTCACCGATAACCTGACAGTTCCCGTGAATGTGACTGCCAACCCCGTGACTGGTCATCCGGCTGGCTCCTCGCTGGACGAGTTGAAGAAGCTGGGTGTGCGCAGGGTTTCCTACGGTCCGCAGTGGCAGATGGCGTTGGAGGAACCGGCACAGGCCATGCTTCAAGCGTGGGTCTGACGCGGTCTCATGCGGTCTGACGCGCAGTGACTGCGTTTGTGCTGAGCTGCATTCGTGCGGTGCGTGCAGTGGTGTGCCGCCGAGATTCGGTGCCAGAATTGAGCCATGAGCACGCACAACACGGATACGCACAACGAAGAATCGAAGGGATCTGCGGAGGCTGAACGTCTCACAGAGATTGTTACCGGTGCGCAGTCTGTTGTGTTCTTCGGTGGTGCTGGGATCAGCACAGAAAGCGGAATTCCTGATTTCCGTTCGGACACTGGGCTGTATACCACTGAATCAGGTGGGAAATATCCGCCCGAATATATGTTGAGTCATTCCTGTTTCGTGGAGCATCCCCTCGACTTCTATTCGTTCTATCGAAACAAGATGCTCTATCCGGACGCGAAGCCTAATGCAGCACATCGGGCGTTGGCAGCGCTTGAACGCAGGGGCACAGTGCGAGCTGTCGTCACCCAGAATATTGATGGGCTCCATCAAGCGGCAGGTTCACACACCGTGTATGAGCTTCATGGTTCTGTACATAGGAATTTCTGTGTGGATTGCGGTGCCGCCTACACGATGGAGTTCATACGTACCTCATCAGGAATCCCGCGCTGTACGCAATGTGGTGGCATTATAAAGCCTGACGTGGTGTTGTATGAGGAGCCGCTTGACGAGAACATTATCGACAGTGCCGTTGCTGCTATTAGTGCGGCGGACGTGTTGATCGTGGGAGGGACGAGTCTGAACGTCTACCCTGCGGCGGGGCTGATTCATTATTTCAACGGCTCCCACCTCATTTTGATCAACAAGAGCGTCACTCCAGCGGATGCTGCCGCAGAACTTGCTATTCACGACTCGCTTGGCACAGTGCTTTCCTCGCTCGTCGATCCAGCTGATCTGGCCAGTTGATGAAGGCTAATAAGGCTCCTTATGTGCGCGGCGCTTGTATTCGGTTACGACTTATCTGATGCGTGTTCTGCAGCGGAGGAGCCTGCCACCGATGAGTCATCGCTGTCCTGGGTCTGCGCAGAGTGATGATGCCTTCCTACGCGCAGTGCACTGGCCTTTTTGATAAGGTTCTTTCCCCGTGTCCAGGTGTTCTTGCCTGTATGACGCAGTGCTGTGATGGTCGCGTTGTCGGCAAGTGAGTGGTGTTCTGCTGTATGCAGCTCGGCACGTTGGCTTGCTCGGTGTGCGGCGAGCTGAGCAACCTTTTCGGCTTCTTGACCGCGCCGTGCTGCCATCATCACATGCAGCGGGATCGGCTGTTCATGGATCGGGTGGTTCGGGTGGTGATGGTGAAGATGATGCGCCACGGAATGCTCCGAACCGGAATGATCCGGATGATGGAAACTTAATCCATGGTGATGCTCGGCCAGTGTGTAGGGCGAGTTGAGGGTCATGAATGCTTTTTTGTTGTTCTCATAGAGCGTTCTAAACACCTCGTAGTGAGCATCGTACACATCGCGGTTCGCGGGATTGGGAGTATAAACATCCCGCACCTTCACATATTTCTTCGCGGCTGAGGCGATGTTGCTTTCCACGCCAGCCCCAACCAACGCTACGATCGCAGCGCCAACAGATGCCGCATGCTCCGGCTCCTCGACGGTCTGAATCGTTCTGCCCAGAACGTCAGCGAGAATCTGGCTTATCTGAGGCGAAAGTGCTGCACTCCCAACCAGCCGCACCGTCGATGACGTCGTCACCTTCTTGTCTTGCGCGTCGAGCAGCCACCGGAAATGGTAGCTCACACCTTCAATGACGGAGCGAACCAACTCGTTGAGGCCGGTGTCCATCGACACGTTGAAGAACATGCCTCGGGCATTTGCGTCGCGGAAAGGATGCCTGTTGCCGGTCAGCCACGGTGCGAAAATGACGCCCCCTGCGCCTGGCTCTGTAGACGAGAGAATAGAGGACAGATCGCCGTCTAGCGGTGCAACAACACGCGTCTTCACCCACTCTAGAGCCTTGCCTGCAGCCTCCAGATCAGCAAAATAGGTGAATTTATCCTCCTGCGCTCCGTCAATCGTTGCGATCATCGAGTTCAAGTCGATCGCACGCTTGGTGGTAATCGTGGAAACCCAGCCGTGATGACCCCAATAGATCGACGTGCTCGCATCGTCATACACGCCCGAGCCCACACTCATTGCTGTGGCGTCACCGCAACCCGAATAAACGGTGACAGCAGGGGGAAGCCCGAGCTCCGCAGCCACCTGCGGCTGAAGCGTTCCCACAGCAGCAGTGGACTGTGCGATAGTCGGCAGATGTGCGGGGTTCACGGCGAAGCTGGTAGCAAGCCGATCTGCCCACGCGGGTTCCTTGCTGCGCACATCCAGCAGAAGCGCGGCAGAGGCCGAATCCACGCTTGTGACGAACTGACTCGTCATGCGGCAAATTAGATACTCTTTTGTATCCAGCCACTTGTAGATGCGATCGTAAACGTCCGGCTCGTTGTCTTTGACCCACAAATATTTCCACATTGGATCCCACGCGGATGAGGACATCGCAGCCGTCCGATAGAGAGATTCGGCAAGCCGCGTGGCATTCACGCCAGCAACTTTCGCTCCATGCTCCAAGGATCGGGCGCGCTGTTCCACGGCCCGTTGATCCATATAGCTGATTGCGGGGCGCAGATGCCGCCCGTCCTCGTCAACAAGAACCACATTTCGCATTTGGGCGCTGATGCTAATGGCCTGAACCTTGGCGATTATCTCTGGGTGGGCATCGGTAAGGCGGTGTGTGGAGTCCACAACAGCGTGCCACCACTCGTCAGGATCCTGCTCAACTCGACTGTGTGGGAGTACCGCGATGGGAAAAGTGCTGCGCGCTGACCCGCACAAAGTGAGGCGGCCTTCCCCCTCCTGTGCCTCATACAGGCGCGTAGTAACGCTTGACGTGCCTACATCGTAGGTCAACACGAACATCGGTGCCTTCTCTCGTGACGAGGTAACGTGCCAGAAAGCTTTGCTCACACATAAATGTACCGCAAGCCGAAGAGGTCAGAGGAGGTGGGGCGAGCTATCCGTGTAGCTGCTGCTGTGGTACGACGCACACGGTGGTGTTTGTTGAGGTCTGTAGACTGTACGGACGTTTGCTGAACGGACAAGCAGCAGAGCTGCGGACGCTTCATCGAAGAAAGGACATGTGCATGGCGGGGCACGAGCGGACTTCATCCAGATTTTCTTCCGGGCGGGTTGCCACATCCACGTCATGCCAGAGTTCTGCTCAGCCTCACGCTAAGCACGCCACGCGCAAGGAACTGACAGTTCGAGGATTCGTCATCGGGGCGATCCTTGTTCTCCTTTTTGGTGCCGCCAACACGTACCTCGGCTTGAAGGTTGGCCTCACATTCGGTATTTCTGTGCCCTCGGCTGTGATTTCTATGGCGCTTCTTCGGCGGTTCAAGGATCACACAATGGTGGAAAACAATATCGTGCAAACGATCGGTTCCGCCGCAATGGCTGCAGGCACCACGATCTTCTCTGTTCCCGCCCTCGCGATGGTGGGGTGGTGGATGGATTTCCCGATCTGGACGATCGCTGCCATCGTATTCGGCTCTGGAACATTAGGAGTGATGTTCAGTATCCCGTTGCGCCGCGCCCTTGTGGTGGAATCGAATCTGCCGTTCCCGGAGGGTCGTGCTGCCGCCGAGGTTCTGAAGCTTGACGACGAGACGCAGGAGAACAACCAACAGGCACTTGAGGACAATAAGCGAGGAGTGGGCGCGATCGTTGCTGGCAGCCTTGCAGCCGCAGGCCTGGGACTTCTCCAGATGCTCAAGGTGATGGCATCCAGCGTCACGAAAGCCTTCCACGTGGGCAGAAGCGGGATCATGATCGGCGGGTCGTTCTCGCTGTCACTGCTCGGCATTGGCCATATTGTGGGTCCGAGTGTGGGCATTGCCCAACTGGTCGGCATCGTCATCTCCTTCTTCATTCTGCTTCCTCTCTTCACTGCTGGAATGACGCCGCAAGACGGCCAGACGTTCGGCGAGATGGTCAACTCGGTGTTTAGCTCGGATGTGCGCATGGTTGGAGTTGGCGTGATGACGGTTGCTGCACTCTTCACCCTGACGAAGATTGCCGGGCCGGTGGTTCACGGCATGAAGGACTCGATCGCATCCTCGCGCACGCGGGCGCAGGGCGGATCCGTGCCAGTGAACGAGCGAGATCTCCCCTATAAGAACGTCGTTCCGATCACGGCGGCACTCCTTCTGCTGCTTGCGGCGGTGCTGTGGAATTTCGTGTCCGGCACCGCACTTTCCCACGCTGCACTGCTGTATGTTGTGCTCGGCGTGGTGTTCGTGCTGATTCTCGGCATGCTCGCAGCGAGCGTGATCAGCTACATGACGGGCATGGTGGGATCGTCAAATTCGCCTGCCTCGGGGGTTGGCATCGTCATTATTATGGTGATTTCACTGGTGCTGACGCTGTTGAGCAAGAATGCACCTGAGGCTGGTTCTTTGGATGTGGTGGCCTACAGCCTGTTCTGCCTCGCTACGTGCTTCGTCATCGGTGGCATTGCACAGGATAATATGCAGGATTTGAAAACGGGTTATCTGGTGAACGCTACTCCGTGGAAGCAACAGGTTGCCCTGATCTTTGGTGTGGCCGTGGGTGCGGTCACTGTGCCGACAGTTCTCAATCTGCTGATGAAGTCCTTTGGATTCCTCGGTCCGGATGGTGCAGTAGTGGGCGGTACAACCGGAGACCCAGCCCAGGCACTGCAGGCTCCGCAAGCGGGGTTGATGGCTGCTATCGCTCAGGGAATCGTAGGGTCGAACTTTGACTGGTCGCGCTTCGGGCTGGGCTTGACAATCGGCGTTGTGGTTGTGGTTGCCGATGAACTTTTGAAGCGTTACACGCGATTTACACTGCCTGCACTCGCTGTTGGTATGGGCATGTATCTGATGGTGTCCACAACCCTCATGATTTTCGCTGGATCAATGATCGGCTTGATCTACGATCGTTGGGCGCAGAACAGGCGTGACGCGGAATCGGCCAAGCGGCTCGGTTTGCTTGCCGCTGTGGGGCTGATCGTGGGTGATTCTCTGTTTGGTATCGTGAGTGCGGCGATTATCGGCGGAACTGGTAATCCTGCACCTCTCGCCATAATGCCTGACGGGTGGGAGCCTTTCGGCATCGTTCTTGGGCTTGTGGTGTTCTTTGGCGTGGGGATCTGGGCGCATGTGTACGCTGGATCCCTGGCAGTAAAAGCCGAGGAGCAGACTCCCCGCAGCTGAACGTTCCCGCTGCTGATCCACATGAGCCGCAGCGTAGATGCTACGGTGATGCAGAGGCTACGGTGGTATGACGCAGACTGATACTGCGGAGCTGATATGAGGGACTAGGAATGCTCAAGCAGACAGATAGACAGGCAGGTGCGGAAATGGTGATAAGGCAAGCTCCGACAGAGGTTGTTGGTGCGTTGATCGTGCGGAACGGTGTGGTGTTGTGTGCTCAGCGTGGCAGTGGCAAACAGCTGGCTGGCTATTGGGAGTTTCCGGGCGGCAAAGTAGAGGCGGGCGAGAGCTTGAAGGAAGCCCTCACCCGCGAAATCCGCGAAGAGCTGGAGTGTTCCGTCACGGTGGGTAGGGAACTCGGTGACTCCCTGTATGCGTATGATTTCGGTTCCATACATCTGACGGTTTTCCAGTGCTCGCTCTCCGATCCTGGTCAGGGGCCGCACCGAACAGAACACCAAGAGCTGCGCTGGATGCGTCCTGCCCAGATGCTGAGCTTAACGTGGGCACCGGCCGATCTTGATCTTGTTTCCCGCATTTCCCAGATGACCTTTACCGAGTGAACTCAGGCTGTGAGTTATTCGTGGTTGCGCGTCATGCGTGGACGCACGATCTTTTCAAGGACGAGCTCAAGCACTATTTGAAGCACGGTCGCAACGAGGACTCCTTTTGGCAGCCCCTTCAGGAAGAACGTAAACCAGCCTGGAATCACGCCCACAACCATAAAGACGTTCATCACAATGGCGGCAAAACCCATCACGGCTCCGAAAATCAGAGAGCCTGGGATCGGCGAGACGATAAGCCTCAACCATGCGGGACGCTGCGCATGAATCAGCGTCACAAATCCGTTAGATATTTTCTCCATGGGCAGCAGATAGGCACCGAGAACCAGGGAAATGACGACGTATACCACCAACTGGAACAGGAAATTGGGCATCGCAAATGTGCCTTGCCCTATCGTCATGATGATGGGCATGAACACTCCGAGCGTCAACGGATAGGCGAAACGCTTCACCTGAAAATAGCGCAGCGTATTTTCATCAAATGATGCCGAGCTTGAAGCGGTATTAACAGACTGATCCTGAACTGGTGTTGTATGATTCATTTTTCCTCTATCACTCGCGCTGATGAGCGCAGCCCGCTGTCAAGCGTGCACGAGCGGAGTGTGTTCCCTCATGGCACAAATGAATGATGAGGTGCCCTATTGTGAGGATCATCCACTAACGGCAAAAACGCACGACGTGCTGATGTCAGCTAATTACCTTTCGTGTATGTTAACGAAGGTCTTCTCATTTTGTTCCATTGACGCGGTGATTTCTCTTTCACAAGAATGGGGGGAATTTTTATTTAGGGCAGTGAAGGTAACCGACGTGATGAATATTCTGGAAATTCCCCTCCATGTGACGAATCCGCAACGTTACGATCAGGTCGTGGTGGTTCACGCGAACGACGGCGTGGTGGAGCGTGCGGAATTGCGCAATAACGATCGTAACCTCACCGAGGTTGTGGCCACTGCTGAGGAAGTAACCACTGCTGAGCTTGTGCCCGCCGCACCTGTCAGAACGAACGCTCGGACTGCTGCTGGGGTAGAGTCACACCCCGCTTTGACGTCGCATCCTGCTTTGACGGCACCACAACGTCAGATTGTTCAGGCTGTGCGCGCATGGGAAGCCGGCGATACCGTGCACGGAATGGCGGCAATCATGGAGATTGACGTGCCGCGCTTTCACCACGGGTTTCTCGCAGACTTTGAGGAAGCGTTGCGGGCAGTCCCGGCGGGAACGGTAGTGACGTATGCGCAGCTGGCGGCACGACTGGGGAATCCCCGCGCCTTTCGAGCAGTTGCTCATGCGTGTGCGACGAATCGCGTCCCTTTATTTGTGCCATGTCATCGCGTCATTCCATCGAAATCAGCGAAACAAATCCGGGATGGTCGGCCTGCCGATTTTGGTGACTACAGGTATGGGCGGCAGATAAAAGCGGCGATGATCGAGCATGAGGCTTCTGTTGCGGGCGGGCTCACGCTGATGGAAGATTGTTGATCTATTGTGCTGACGCTGCCGGATGCTTGACGATATCGGCTGTGATTGCTGCTGTGACGTCGATCAAATCAGCGGGTGCAAGGACGACCTGCGCCTCCCGTGTTCCTGCGGAGACAGCAACGAGCTGTTGGCGAAGGGCGCTCACATCCACCACAACAGGCATGGGAGTTTTCATACCCAAGGGGCCGATTGCCCCGATCTGAAGGCCGGTGAGCTCACGTGCTTCGTCCGGAGATACTATTGTGCCTTTCTTCTTTCCGATAGCGCGGGCGACGGCAACAATATTGATCCGCTCATCGACGGGAAGAACAGCCATCACATGTTGCCCTTGAGCGGAGAGGATAATTGACTTGAGCACCTGGTGAGCGCTCAGCTGTAAATACTGGCGAAAATACCGATCCCGATCAATAACACCAAAATCAACACCCGCAACCGGCATTGCCCGTACCGCGTACTCTTTACCGCTCTCTTTGATCTGGGCGACCGCTGGGGTCTTCATGGCTAGAGCGCGCGCGGCCTCGATTTCAGCCTCCGGGGTGTGTTCGTCCTTGTGGGAGCGTTCTTGTGTGGACGAACCATCATCATTCGTTGTGACGAGGTTCTGGGTGATCGCGATATGGCTGTTGATCGTAGATTCCATCGTGGTTTCCTCTGTTGTAGTGACTAACATGTGGCGGCTGGTATGTGGTGCCCGGCACGCGCAATCGGTGCCTCACGTGAGACTTGCTTTCTTACGTAAACGTGGTTGCTAAGCTGAGAGCGTAGCAGTCAGAATGGATCTATGCTGTCCGTTTCTGATGCGCTTCATGGTCAAGTTGAGGCTGGCTACCACAAAGCGTGTGGTTATTCGTCTGTGTGGGCGTTCGCTGTGGCAACGATGCTGGCTGGCGCCTATATCGGTATTGCCGATGTTCTGATGTTCTGTACCGTTGGCCCGTTTTCCGCTGAGAAATCTCCCATCACACCCCTTCTTTCAGGTCTTGTCTTCGGGGTTGGTCTTCTGCTCGTGGTGTTTGCTGGCGGTGAATTGGCCACCTCAGCGATGATGGCCTTGCCCCTTTCCGCAATGAACAAGCGCATCAGCTGGGCGCGGGCGCTTGGCGTGATCCTCCTGATCCTGCTCGGGAACTTGGTGGGTTCGGTTATTCTTGCGGGTCTCGTTGCTGGTACGGGTGTTGCCGACCTCAACACTGCTGGAGGAGCGATGCTCGCTGGTTCGGTTGCCACGAAGACCAGCAAGTCTGTGGTTGAGCTTTTCTTCCGTGGAATTATGTGCAATGTGTTGGTCTGCCTGGCGATCTGGGGAGCGTCACGAACCAGCAACGATATGGCCAAGATTTTCTATATCTGCTTTTGCCTCACAGCCTTTGTTGCCTGCGGATACGAGCATGTGGTTGCCAATATGACGACGCTTTCCCTCGGTATTTTTGAGGGAGCACCAGCCGCACAGATCCTGCCCATCCTGAAAAACTTGATCGTGGTTGGCGTTGGTAATTTCGTGGGAGGCTGTTTCTTCGTGGCGGGATCGTACAACATCATCGGTCACGGCGAAAAGTAAGCGAGATTATTGCTCGAAATAACCGAAGCTATTCTTCTCCGCTTCTTCGCCGCAACCGATCATTCCGCTGCCGATCTTGCCATGTGCATCGCATGACGTTGTGCTCCGCGTACGTGCTTGCGTGCACAACGCAAAGCAGTCGTAGTACCGAATCGCGCGTGCTACAGTACTCGCAGCGCGAAGTTACAGGGCGTGATAGCCCACAGGATTGGCGCTCACGCGGCCGTCCTCACCCTTATCCAGCGCATCAATGGCCGCGATCTCAGAGTCCGTCAACACGAGGCGTGACGCGTCGAAATTCTGCTGTTGATGATCACGTCCGGTGGCTTTCGGGAAAATGATCCGACCTTCAGCGAGGTGCCAAGCAATAATCACCTGAACCCACGAGGCGTCGTGTGCACGTGCAATGTCCCCAATCACTGTTGAGGCATAGTCCACCTTGTTCTGCCCTAGCGGACCCCAAGCCTCGATTTTCACGTTCAGACGTGCTGCGATCTCCTGCGTCTTGCGCTGCTGGAACTGAGGATGCAGCTCTACCTGCGTCACAGCTGGCATCAAACCGGTTTCAGCAAGCTGTGGAAGGAAATTGTGATCGAAATTCGATACGCCAATCGTCTTCGTCAAGCCTTCCTGACGAAGCTCGCCGAAAGTCTCCCACGTTTCTTCCAGTTTGCCTTCTTCAACGGCTGGCCAGTGGATCAAGTACATATCCACGTAGTCGAGCCCCAGCTTCTCAAGGCTCTCCCCTAAAGCTGCGCGGGTAGCTTCGCGCCCACGCTTATCGTTCCACAGCTTTGTTGTGACCCACAGACTATCCCGATCCAGCCCGCTCGCTGCGATGGCGAGGCCGACTTCATGTTCGTTGCCGTACACCGTTGCGGTATCAATATGGCGATATCCGAGCTCTAACGCGGTTTCAACGGCCTCCTGAGTGTGTTCAGGCGGAACCTTGAAGGTGCCAAAGCCGAGTTGAGGAATGCTGCGCCCATCGTTCAGTTCAATGTTCTGAATTGTCATCGAATGTCCTTTCATGATGTCCCGATATGGAGAATGTCCACGTCGAACCTTCGCACATGTACGGCGTACACCGCAGGTGGGCAGAATGCTCAGCATGTGCCGATACCGCGTATAGGTCAGCTGGGTGAGATCCAGCTGCGCACTGTGCTCTAGTAAACACGATCGGCGTGCGATGCATTCCCGCGAGCCGACTATTCATCGAATATTTGCCTCTCCACGAAACGTGGGAAAACGCGTGGTATGCACTTATGGAACGAGGCGCGCTGAGAGCAGGGCGTGTGCTCGTATACAAAACCATGAGGGAACATCGTGTGCGCTTTTATGCCGTTTGTGCACCGAGATGCACCGAAATGCATGCAGGAATGCAAAAAGGAGAGAACCGCACATCATGCAGATTCTCTCCTTTTATGCTTCATATATGCATATATGCTGCTTTGTCTGTCCAGCATCGCCTGTTCAGCGTCAGCAGCTGCGTCAGCGAAGACTTACTTGACGGCCTGTTTCACGTCGTCAGCCAGATCCTTTGCCTTATCCTGGGCAGCGCTCGCGGCCTTGGACACCTTTTCCTGAGCTGCACTGGCTGCCTCGGATGCCTTATCCTTGACGTCCTTCATGGCGTCAGCTGCTGCATCCTTCACGTCCTCGGCGTGATCCTTCGCGTCCTCCCAGAAGGAATCTGCCCAAGGATCCTCTTCCGGTTCGCTTGAGCGCCACAGATAGTAGGCTCCAGCCCCGATCAAACCGACAACGAGTGTTACTCCCAAAAACTTCTTCATGGATTGTCCTCCCTGCTACTCCTCAGGCACCGCACAGGCGGCGGTACCTCGTACCCGATGCTCTGTTGGACGACTGCACAGCTTCCCGTGCACTCCCTCGTGTTACACCATTCTTCCTGATATGCAGAGGAAATGCCAAGCATACCGAAGAATTGCGGCACCACGGTACGGCATGACGGAGCGCACCATACCCCTATCGTTCGCGCACGTGCGTGAGGGTCAGAGCACATTACGCTGTCGGAAAGCTGGCGCATGAGCGAAGGAAACCACACAAGTCTTTATGCAAAGATAGAAGCATGAAAGCAACATTGCATACGAATCACGGTGATATCACCGTTGAGCTTTATCCACAACATGCGCCGAAGACGGTCGCAAACTTTGTCGGGTTGGCCAAGGGCACAACCGATTGGACGGATCCTAAAACCGGGAAAACGGCTGGGCATCCCCTATACGACGGAACGATTTTTCACCGCGTCATCGCTGGATTCATGATCCAGGGCGGCGACCCGCTCGGTACTGGCACTGGCGGTCCAGGGTATGTGTTTGATGACGAGATTCATCCAGAGCTTAACTTCAACGAACCCTATATGCTCGCCATGGCGAATGCCGGCAAGCGAATGGGGCGGGGAACAAACGGTTCGCAGTTCTTCATCACTGTTGCTCCCACACCATGGCTGCTTGGTCACCACACAATTTTTGGCCGTGTTGTTGATGAGGCATCGAAAGCTGTCGTTGACGAGATCGCCAATGTTGCAACCGGTGCTATGGATCGTCCCGTCGAGGACGTTGTGCTGACGTCAGTCGATATTGAGGACTGACTTATTCACGATTCATTCAATAGTGTCACTATTGAGGACTCACGCATTCGGACAATGCGGAGATCCACTTCACGAGCGCATTCGATGATGCGGCGCACTGTCTATGTGCTGGATGACGAGGACATTGATGGCATTCTTCAGCAGACATTCTGACGGATATCCGTACGATAGTTTTCAACCTGGTGGCCATCCGTGGCGGTCTGACGGAGCAGCAGGGAGTGGGCGCGGATCGAATGCGCGTCGGTTTTTTGGGATCGACAATGGTGGTGGGCACACGTCCACGTCGATCATCATCTGGATCTCCGTCATTGTGGCGATTGCCCAGTGGTTTATCCCTGCGATCAGTCAACAGTTAGCGTTCGCGCCCTTCTTAGGTATGGTTCAACCGTGGCGCTTCGTTACCTCAGCGCTTCTGCACGCGGGCTTCTGGCATATTTTCTTCAACATGTATGCGCTGTGGCTGATCGCCAAGGGTCTGGAACCGATTCTTGGTAAATGGCGTTTTATGCTGCTCTATGTTCTGGCGGCTGTCGGTGGAAATGTCGGCGTTGTCCTGCTGTCCAGTCCTCGGCTGGCAAGCTGGTACGGCGGCACTGTGGGTGCATCCGGTGCGGTATTCGGGTTGTTCGGAGCACTTCTGGTGATTTTCCACTCCGTCAAATCGGATTCAACCATTCCCCTGTTGATCCTGATTGGCATCAA
This sequence comes from Actinomycetaceae bacterium, assembly GCA_028724265.1. GTDB lineage: Bacteria > Actinomycetota > Actinomycetes > Actinomycetales > Actinomycetaceae > JAQYDG01. Next base: position 19,213 of record JAQYDG010000007.1, on the reverse strand, counting down.
CTTGGTGATGGGATTTATGCCGGGATCCGGGATTTCGTGGCAGTCGCATGTGGGTGGCCTGGTGACGGGTATCGTCGCAGCATGGCTCGTCCTCCAATTCCGTCGAATTGGGCGGAGAAAGCGCATGCTCAGCTCAGCACATGCCGTCGCCCGCGATCCACGGCGTCGAGAACCTAATTATGTTGTCCGCGATCTGATCGCTTATGCCGTTGTTGCCGTTCTGCTGGTCGTGGTAGCCGCATGGCGCTACGGAGTGATTTAGCTGGTCGGGAGTCTGCCTTCAGCGTTTGTTTACCGCGCCGTTTGTTTACAGCGCTACGCCTGCCGAGGTTTTCGTCTGCCTACTTCCACCCCATCGTCATGAGGAAACCGATCAGCATCAGCCCAAATCCGAGGGCGAGGTTTCCGTTTCCAAATCCGGGGATAGGGACGCGTCCGCCGAAAATGTAGGCGAGCACAACAACCAACAGGCCGACGATCATCAGCGTCACCATCACAGGAGCCCACCAGCGCGGTGACCCTTCACGCTTCGGCTTCCTTTTTACGGATTTAGCCGATTGACGCTTCGTTTCTTGCTGCTCAATTGAGCGCTTCGTCCCTGGGGCAGCTTTTTTGCTCTGCTCAGATTCTGGCATAACGTCACTCCATCACTGTAAGTCTTCGACTCTAGAGTACCGATGATAGTGTGATTCCCGCAATTGCGCGCCCTACCCACTAGGCTGTGTGATAGATGATCGAGGGCTTCAACCAGCCGAGAAGCCAGCTGCGATTTTAGTCAGCCGAGACGACGTGAAGATCGGCAGAGAGGGGATGAGCGTGGGGCGTCATACAGGGGGTGCATCGATGGTCATCGAGCCACAATATGCCGATCCATATGCCGATCCAGCAGTGGCAGCGGTGAATACCGAAACGAAGGCGGCGAGCACTGGTCGGAAGCATCCTTCCGGGTTCTACCAAGTGATCGGTATTCTCGGCGAGCTGTTGATCACTGTTGGAATTGTGATCGGCATGTACGTTGCGTGGGATCTGTGGTTTACCGGCATCGGCGCCGGCGATGCGGAGGACGCTGCGATGGCAGAGCTTTCCCAACACTGGAAAAAATCGCCGGCTGTTATTGGTACTCCGAGGACGGACGCGCCGCCCGCAGTGAACAAGTCTGCCCTTGAGGGTGATCCCATTGGCATGATCTATATTCCCCGCTTTGGTGACGACTATGTGGCGACAATTCGTCAAGGCATCGGCACGAAAACAGTGTTGAATAAGGGCGCGTTCGGGCACTATCCCACAACGGAATGGCCGGGTGAAGTAGGTAATTTTGCCACGGCAGCTCACAGATCCAGCTATGGGTCGCGCATGTATCACGTTCCCGATCTGAAGAACGGCGATGCCATCGTTGTTGCGACGAAGGACGCGTGGCTGGTGTATCAGGTATCTGATTCGTACATCGTCAAGCCGACGCAGTGGCAAGTGACCCTCCCCGTCCCTAATCAACCAGGAAAACAGGCAACAGAACGCATGCTGACGATTACAGCCTGTGATCCGCCTTTTAGCAGTGAAAACAGGTGGATCATTCACGCCACGTTTGCTCATTGGGTACCACGGTCGGAGGGCATTCCTGTAGAGCTCAAGAACTCGACTGTGCTGGATGTTCAGGAAGGATCCGTTTAATGTACAGAGCGTTCTGGCGTTTTTTGGCCGGTCCGAAATGGGTGAAGGCCATCGAGGCCGTGATCATCCTTGCTGCTATTGTCGTTACTCTGTTCCTGAAAGTGTTTCCGTGGTGGGAAGCCAAGCACCCCATGGACGAGAACGTCACTCAAACGAGCAGCGCTATTATCCTTTCGCCTGCAGAATTTGATGCTAGCGCACCAATGCTGGCATAGCCGCCAGATAGTGTAATTCGGTGACGAAGCGCTGACGATCAGCCAGGAGGGGTGAACGCGCCTCCGTGCACACCATGAGCCAGGCACATGGCGTGCACTATTTGCCGCTATCTGCCTGGCTGCCTCGACGATTTCAGTTGCTGGGTTTTGCAGAGTCCGTTGGACTCGCAGTGTCCGAATCCGTAGGGCTCGCCTCCGGGGTATCACTCGGTGTCGGTGTTGGCTGAGGCTTTTGGGCAACCACAATTGTCACATTGGATCCCTGGCTCACAATGGTATTAGATCCCGGGTTTTGATCGATCACAGTGCCCGGTTCGGCATCTGGCGTCTGAAGATTCTCTACGGTGACGCTCAGCTTGGATGTCTGCAGCGATTTCACAGCCGCATTGCGATCCAGACCAGTCACCTCAGGAACCGCAACCTTGCCGGTTGAAATCTGGACGTCCACAGCTGTTCCTGCTTTGACCGTCTTGTTTGCACCCGGGTTGGAGGACACGATTCTGTCTTTCGGCTGTGCAGCGTCGTCCACTGACGTTGTATTGCCAAGGACGAGCCCAGCCTGATCGAGCGCTGCCTGAGCCTCGCTGGTGGTCATGCCACTCAGATCCGGCACCGTCACATCGCTCGGGCCGGCGGAGAACGTCACATACACCGTGGAACCGACTGTGACGGAGGTTCCTGATTGCGGATCGGAGGAGATAAACAGCCCCGGTTCCACCGTTGACGATCGTTCGTCATCGGCACGTTGATATTTCAAACCAGCGGCTTCAAGTGTTCGGCGTACAGCGTTCTCGTCCATACCCGTCATATCGGGAACCTGAACTGCTGCCGCTTGCGAGGATTGAGCGGGTTCCGGCGTTTTAGATCCATTGTGGGAGAACAAGAGCCACGCCCCAAGCGCCACGAGCACGGCAAGAATAGTAATTATTGCAGCAATCCCGATCGCTCGGCGCTTTTTTGCCTTGCGCTGCGCAGCCTCCTTATCGCCGGAGGCCGGTGAGCCGTTCAACGCATGAGACGTTGTGGTCTGGCCAAAAAATGGATCTGACGACGTCGTGCTCGTTGGATACGTCGAACCGCTGTCTAACAGTGCTGTTGCCCCAGATGCAACCTCAGTCGGTGACTCTGGCATCGCTGTAGGCACTGGTTTGAGCCTCCACGACGTGATCGAGGGTGCGTCCACGCCCTCACCCCTGGACGCGGAGAGGAGATCAGAACGGAATTCCGCTGCAGACTGGTACCGATCCTCGCGCCTCTTCGCTAAGGATTTCATCACCACGCGGTCGATCGATTCAGGAATATCGGGGGCAATCTGGCTGGCAGGCTTGGGTGCTTCGGACACATGCTGGTAAGCGACCGCCACGGCTGAATCTCCAACAAAGGGCGGGCGTCCCGTCAGCAGCTCATACAGAACACATCCAGCTGAATACAGATCGGACCTAGCATCCACAACTTCGCCGCGAGCCTGCTCGGGCGAGAGGTACTGTGCAGTTCCCACCACAGAGTTGGCCGCCGTCATGGTGGCAGCAGAATCAGCGATTGCACGCGCGATCCCGAAATCCATCACTTTCACTTTGCCTTCTGGCGTCAGCATGATGTTTCCAGGCTTGATATCGCGGTGGATAATACCCTCGTGGTGTGAATACTCCAGTGCGGAGAGCACGCCCACGGTAATCTGAATAGCTTCAGAAATCGGTACTGGATCGCCGTCACTCAGCAGAGCAGCGACGGTACGGCCTTTGATGTATTCCATCACGATATAAGGCAGCGTCAGGGGTTTGCGTCCCGGATTTTCCACCTGTTCCTCGCCGGTATCGTAAACAGCCACAATTGCCGGATGATTGAGTGCAGCAGCAGACTGCGCCTCACGGCGGAAACGCGCAAGGAACGTGGCATCAGCGGCCAGGTCGGTTCTCAGAATTTTGATGGCAACAGTACGCGAGAGCCGGTTATCATAGCCGAGATGAACCTCTGCCATGCCACCGCGGCCAACCAGATCTCCCACTTCGTAGCGGCCGGCGAGTACGCGTGGAATATCAGTCACGATATGAACCTTTCTGCTCTGTTCGCTCTGTTCGTTGTTGCACTCATACCTTGCGTGAGGCTGCACGTCCCTAGCCTCGTGATACAAAGACGATAAAGCCTAACCCTTCTAGTCTGCCTCACCTCATCGTCACTGCCTAGGCGAAAAAGGGTCACAATATGGCGACGATTTGGCGCATGCACAATGCGTGATGTGAAACATGTGGGCATCGGGGCATTGTTCGCAGTGTTCGTCTCGTATGGCATCGTCTTACCCTTTATTCTGCGAGGTATCAGCCTTGTGCGAGGCGAGGGATGCCTGGATGATCTGGCGGGCAAGCGGTGCTGCAACAGTTCCGCCAGTTCCTCGGGAACCTGCTTTTCCAGAGTTTTCTACAACCACAGCGAGGGCGATTGTGGGGTTGTCCGCTGGGGCGAAGCCGACGAACCATGAATGCGGTGCTTGGTTTGTTCCCGTCTGCGCCGTCCCCGTCTTGCCGGCTACGCTCACGCCCTTGATAGAGGCTGCCTTTCCTGTTCCTGACGCGACGGCGTCCACCATCAGCTGTGAGATTTTCTGTGCCGTCTGCCCACTGATCGGGGTGGTGAGGACGCTCGGATTCGTCGTGCTGGCCACCTTGAGATCCGCAGTGAGGACGCGATCCACAAGGTACGGTTTCATCATTTGTCCGCCGTGAGCGACGGAGGCGGCAATCATCGCCATCTGCATGGGCGTGACGCGGACGTCCTGCTGCCCGATCGACGCGCTGGCCAAGGCGGCAGAGCTTTCAGGGAGAGGGAACCGCGAGGGCGTCACAGACTGTGGTGTGGAAAGCTGGTTGGAGAAGAAGAACTTGTGTGCCTGCTCTGCCAGTGCATTGCCGCCGAGTTTGACGCCTGCGATGGCGAAAGTGGTGTTGCACGACTGAGCAAAAGCGACGGAGAGTTTTACCTTGCCTGATCCGTCACCGCACCGCTCGCCGGCATAATTCGTCATCGACGTGGATGTTCCCGGTGGCGTCCATGTTGTGGGCGCCTCAACGATGGAATCGGTGGTGAGCGAAGGATCGGCTTCTAGCATAGCCGCCGTGGTGACGATTTTGAATGCTGATCCGGGCGGATACTCGTCGCCAGCGATCGCGCGGTTCATCAGCGGACGATTCGGATCGGCGTTCAGCTGTTTCCAGGCTTTCTGGGCTTTGGCGGAATCTTGGGTCGCCAAGGTGTTGGGATCAAAACTGGGTTCCGATACTTGAGCAAGAATCGCGCCGGTGGAAGGGTCGAGCGCCACCACCGCACCCTTCTGCCCTTTCAGTGCATTGGCAGCCGCTTTTTGTACTGCCGGGTCGATCGTCAGTTGGATTGCGCCGCCCTGCGGCTGTTTCCCTGTAATCAGCTGTTGCAGGCGCTGGCCGGTTAGCGACGAGCTTGAGCCACCGAGCACATCATTTTCTGTGCGTTCAAGCCCGGTCATCGAGTTGAAGGCGGTTGCGAAATAGCCCGTCATATTCGCGTAGAGCGACCCGGCGGTATACACCCGCTGATACTCGTACGGACCGTGTTGTGTAGGTGTGGATTTCGCAATGGACTGTCCGCCCACGATAATCAGGCCTCGTTGAGTGCCATATTCGGCGTAGAGCGTGCGCACGTTGCGTGAGTCTGCGTTCAGTGAGCTGGCTTGAAAGAACTGTATGGACGTCACTGCAACCATGAGTGTAAGGAACATTGCGATGACGAGGAGCGCCACATGTCTAATCGGTCGGTTCATTGGGTGCCTCCAGGTTGGACTGCAGCTGTGGATGCGGCATCGGATGCGCCTTCGGATGCGCCGTCTTCGAGGCCTATCTGTTCGGCAACACGCGTTGTGATGGCCACCATGGAACCGGAGTCGTTGCCTGACGATGCACTCACGTTCGGACGGCGGCTCGCGTCAGACATGCGCAGAAGGAGCCCGATCAGAATCCAGTTCGTCAGCAGAGCAGATCCACCGTGAGCGAGGAATGGCATTGCTAGCCCAGTGAGGGGAATCAGCCGAGTAATACCGCCGACAACGACGAAGCACTGCAGGGCAAGAATAAAAGCGAGCCCCGTGGCAAGCAGTTTCCCGAATCCGTCGCGCAACATGGTGCCAATTCTGAGGCCGCGCACCACGATGACGAGGTAGATCGTCAGCAAGGCAAGCAGGCCTGCCAGTCCGATTTCTTCACCAAAGGAGGCCACAATAAAATCAGAGTTCGCTAAAGCGGTAAGCGTGGGATAGCCATGGCCGAACCCCGTGCCGAAGAGTCCACCGCTGCCCATACCGAAGAAGCCTTGGACAACCTGATACGATCCTCCGCGAGCGTTATACACGTCGGGATCCATGGCATGCAACCATACGGTGATTCGGGCTTGAATATGGGGTTCGATGCGCACGATGAACAGGGCTGCCACCGCTGTAAGAGCGCCGCCAATCACCAGCCACGACACCCGTTCAGTAGCGACATAAAGCATCACAACGAACAGACCGAAAAACAGAAGTGCAGTGCCAAAATCCTCTTCAAAAGCCAGGGTGAGGAGGCATAAAATCCACGCGGTGAGAATAGGGATCAGGTGGCGAGCTTTCGGGATCGGAAAACCGAGAACGACTCTGCCTGCAAGAGCGAGGTTGTCGCGCTGCATCACTAGATAGCCGGCAAAGAAGACGGCAAAGCACAGTTTCGCAAGCTCCCCAGGTTGGAAGGAGAATCCGGCTACATTGATCCAGATTCGGCTGCCATATAGCTCGCGGCCAATGCCGGGGACGAGGGGGAGCAGCAACAGACCCAAGCCTGCTGCGAGGGATGTGAACGTAAAGCGCCTGAGCACACGGTGGTCTCGGATCGCTAATACGGTGATGATCATTGCCACGAGCCCGGCGCACGTGAGGATCAGTTGTGAGCGATACGATCGAGTCCCCAGAGAAAGATCGATGCGGTAGATCATCGCTAAACCCAGCAGGTTCAGCAGCAGTGCGCTGGGGAACAGAATCGGGTCAGCCCATGGTGCTGAATGCCGCAGAATAAGGTGAACAATCACGGTGAGCGCGGCCATGGCGGCTCCCCACGTCCAAAATCCTGGGGGCAAGGCGCCTGTGCCGCCTGCTGCCGCCTGTGCGCGGGCTGACGAACCACTCATCACTCCGGATGCACCTGGGGTTCCGCCCACACCCACAACCACGAGTTTCCACGCGAGGGCTCCGATGCCGAGTGCTAGCAGGAGTAGAAACAGTTCACTCCCGCGTCCTTTTTTTGCCTGTGGTGGAACAACAACACTCACTGCCGACCGCCTTCGTCCGGCGCCGCAGGTTCGTGTGAGGCAGACTCGCTTGCTTGATCGTTTTGGATCTGGTCGCTCTGGGTCTGGATCTGATCGTTCTGGCTTGCCACCAGAGCATCAGCAGCCTGACGCGCAGATTCGAGAGAACCACGTGTGATGGGAGTTGCGAGCCGTTCCTGCGCAACCGGCGTTAAATCGGAGACGTTCAGAGCGAGTGTCTCGTAGAGCTCGGAGAGTTTCACCGGACCGATCGACTGTGGAATACCCCGGTAGATTGCTACTTTTCCTTGTGACGTTGCCACATAGTACCGCGTCTGTGTCCACGCCCACGCGCCGGCAAGCCCAGCGGCGATCACGAGAAGAGCCCCGAGCGCAGCAAGAATCCTCGGTAGTTTTCTCCGCCTGGGTGCGGCGCCTGCTGTATCTGCTGCGCCGAGCATCCGGCTGGATACGGGTGACGACGCCGCATCTGCAGCTTGCGAGCCCTGAGTATTCGTCTGGTTTTCAGCATTCGTGCTTTCTCCAGCGCTGGCCACTGCGCCGTCGCTGAGCGCAACGCGTCCGGAGGCCTCAGGATCATTGGAATCGCCTGGCGACTCTGGCACCGCACTCGAGTTATCAGGAGAACTGCCGTCAGCAGAGGCGCTGAATGGATCCGAATTGCCCGTTCGGAGGGCGTAAAGAAGCGCAGCTTTACCCGCTGCTGTGTCGGCGCCGCGTGTCGGTGCCGCATGTTCGGCAGCTGATCCCACGATAATGGGAGCCTGGGAATGCTGGGTGTCCGGAACTTCGTCATCCGCGACAACGTCAGCTAACACAACGGTGACGTTATCTGGGGCTCCGCCAGCCAGGGCGAGTGAAATCAGCGTCTCACCTGCCTGTGCGAGGTCAGGCGTGTCCGCTAAGACGTCGTGGATTGTATCGCGTGCCACCACACCGAATAACCCGTCTGAGCAGAGCAGCCAACGATCAGAGGGGACAGCCTCACGAATTGATTCGTCGAGTTCCACCGGCCCGGGAGTATCTCCTAGTGCCCGCATAATGACGTTACGTTTCGGGTGGTGTTCCGCTTCCTGCGGCGTCAACTGCCCATGATCCACCAAGTACTGCACCAGGGTGTGATCGTGGGTCACCTGCGTAAGCTCGCCGTCATGAAGAACGTACGCCCGTGAATCGCCCACATGCACCATTGCAAGTTTGTTCCCCACATGCAGAACGGCGATACAGGTTGTCCCCATGCCGGTCAGGCTGGGATCCTCCTCCGATCTGCGGATCAGGTCGTGATGAGCCATGTCGATAGCGGTACGCAGGCGTGGCAGCATCTGTGCAGCAGAAGGAACGTCATTATCAATCAGAGCTAAATAACCAACGGTCACCGAGGAGGCAACGTCACCGGCAGCAGCGCCGCCCATCCCATCAGCCAACACAAGCAGTGACGGCGATGCATATCCACCGTCTTGATTGTTGGAACGCACCAGACCCACATCGGAGAAAGCGGCTACCCTCAACTGACTCATGCGCGCAGCTCCATCGGTGTTTTTCCTGCCACGATCTTCATACCCGGCACGATGCGGGTTGCCTGGCTGATCCTGCGGCCGTCAACAAAGGTGCCGTTGGTGGAATCGAGGTCTTCTATCCACCACGAATCAGCACTGAAAAAGATTCGTGCGTGCCGCGAGGACACGTAGCTATCGGAGAGAACCAGTGCGGAATCCTGGCTGCGCCCCACGACAATGGTTGCTCCTGTGAGCGGCAGGGCAGTGCCCGCCATCGATCCTCCTGTGACGATCAGTTGACGGGCGGGCGCTGGGGCTGGCTGATAGTTCGGGCGCGCGGCTGAATGCGATCCGCGGCGTGTGGAGAGTGCAGAAGCACCCGCGCTGTGCATAGCCTCGGGTGTCTGCGCATTGAACGTATTGGACGCAGATGCGGGCATGGAAGAGACCGGCACAGGGGTACTTGCCTGATAACGCGCACCGCGGTGAAACGGGCTGAGCATGCCAGCGCCCCGGCGGTCACGTACCTGTGTTGCGGCAACGTCACGCCGGATAATCCTCACCACAATAAAAATGAATATCCACAGCAGCGCCAAAAAACCAATACGGGCAGCCGTGTATGCCAAAGCCGTCACACGCGCCCCGCTTCATCGAACCCTTGTGTTCCCTCCCAGAACAGGATCGAGGTATGGCCAATCTGAATGGTATTGCCGTCAACCAACGTTGCGGCCTGCACTCGATGACCCTCCACAAAGGTTCCGTTCGTTGAGCCAAGATCGGTGGCGATCACGCCTTGCGGTGTGAGGCGAAGCTGGAGATGCTTGCGCGACACGCCAGGATCGTCGATCGTGATATCAGCCTCGGATCCGCGCCCGAGGACTGTGATCTCCCCAGTGAGCAGATAACGAGACGTTCCGATCTGAATCATCGGCTCCTGCGCGTTCTGGGCAGCGGAAGCCGGAGCCACATTGCCTCGGCGTGCTGAGGACTTGACGGACAACGAGCCGGGCGTAAGTCCGTCGGATTTTAGAAAAGTGACGTCGATCGGCCCCAGGAGTGTGATGCCCTGATCCTGCGCATAAGCGAGAACAGACTGCGCAAGTTCCTCGCGCATTTCGTCTTCACCCCAGTCCAGGAGGTTCGAATAGTCCTCTGGAGAAAGGGAGACCTTGAACACATTTGGTGACACTGTGCGGTGACGGTCGATTGTGGCTGAATGCTCGTCCATCGCCTTTTTGAGTGCTGAGGCAATTTCGACAGGTTTCAGCTCGGAGTGGAAAGCCTTCGAAAAGGCATTCGACACGGCGTGTTCCACCCCTTGTTCGAACTTGTTGAATGCTCCCATAGCTTCCCCGTATTTCCGCTCTCCGTTGTCTTTCTGACTATTCTGCCAAGTGTTGAGGCCACGTGTTCTGGCGGGGCTTACGCTGCGGGCAGCGGGCATGCCAGCACATAGGCCGCACACGTCACATGCACAACGAATCCTCGTCATCAACTAGCCTGTGGAACGCTAGTTTCTTCCTCTAGCTTAGCGGGATACTATCATTCGCGTCTTTCGCTAGTTGGCAAAACCAGGTTCAATACGGTAACATCAAGGCCGCACAAGATTTTCTGAGGAAGATCCTGAGCTCAAGTGGCGGAATTGGTAGACGCGCACGGTTCAGGTCCGTGTGCCTATTGTAGGCATGGGGGTTCAAGTCCCCCCTTGAGCACCACGCATGGGTGGTACCACGCAAGGACAGCAGCGGGTAATAGCCTGTAGAAGATACGCAGCAGAAGCGGCAGTAGCTCGGATGCCACTACACTGGAGCCCATGGCTCAGCTGGATCTGTTTAGTTTTTCGCATGACGAAGCCTCCCCGTCACCACAGTTAGGATCTCGTGGCGTAGAGCAGGCGAGCGCACAGACACAAGCGCAGGCGAGTGTAGAGCAGACACATGTACTGCATGGTATTGCGATTCCCGATCCTGTTGAACCCGTCGGCAGGATACGCCACGGTTTTGACGCGATCGTGGCGACGGACGGATCGTGCTCGGGAAATCCTGGTCCTGGGGGATGGGCCTGGGTAGAACAGATTACGGGCGCGCGCGATTCGGGTGGATCGTCACGAACGACGAATAACATCATGGAGCTCACCGCTCTTTACCAGGCACTGCAGCATATCGACCCGGCGGCGAGTTTATTGCTGCGTATCGACTCACAATACGTCTTGAACACAGTGACGAAGTGGGCTCCTAGCTGGCGTAAGCGCGGGTGGAAGAAAGCTGACGGCAAGCGCCCGCTGAATTTGGACATTATCCAGCCGCTTCTTGAGCTGTGGGAGTCGCGCACTGGACGGACGGAAACCGAGTGGGTCAAAGGCCACAACGGTGACGCGGGCAACGAGCTCGTCGATTCGATGGCGGTGGAGCAGACGCGCGCACACTCGGCGCGATGAGCCGCGGTTCATCGCAGTGACCACGCAGTGACTGAGCGCAGTAATTTATGACGAGCTGCGATTCGGTAGAGGCCAAGCCGCGCCGGGCGATCCAGCCGCGACAATAGGCGATTCAGCCACGGTGGGCGTGGTAGAGGATCCGTGGTGTGCGCTTCGTCATCGGTCAGACGATCGGCTAACCTGTATTCATGGCTGAAACTGAAAACGAGGCTCGGCTCAGCCAGCCGAATGTGCCCGCTCAACTAGACTCTCCTGCTCAGCAGACTGCGCGCGCAGCGGATAGTCCGATGCCGCCTGTTCGCATGCCGCCCGTTGCGAAGAAAATACCTACTATCCGCCAGTTCCACGGCGATAGCTACGTCGATAACTACGAGTGGCTGCGGGATCTTGAAGATCCTGATGTGATGGCTCTACTGAATGCGGAGAACGACTGGACACAGCGCTGCACTGCAGCTCAGCAGCCGCTTCGGGATCGGCTAGTTGACGAGTTCAAGGCGCATACGCAAGAAACCGACGTGTCTGTTCCGATATACCACCAGGGATTTTGGTATTACTCCCGCACATGGGAAGGGAAACAGTACGCTGCGGTGTTTCGTCGTGCAGATACGGGTAGCCGTCCTCATCTGGAGCCTCTGCCATACCAAGAAGCGCTTGCATCTGTCAAGGAAATGCTGGTGTACGACGGGAATGCTCTGGCAGAAGGCAAGGATTTCTTCAACACCTCTGACCTCCTCATATCCCCGAATGGCAAGACGGCCGCACTCGGTGTGGATTTTTCGGGTGACGAGCATTTTAGGCTGCGCATTTTTGATGTTGAGAGCGCAGTGATTCTGGATGATGCCGTGGATAATCTCGGGTATGGTCTGGTGTTTACTGCTGATTCGTCATCAGTGTTTTATACGCAGGTCAATGACGCCTGGCGCACGTACCAGGTGTGGCTGCACACCATTGGGGAGCCCTCGGATGCCGACACTTTGATTTTCCAAGAGAATGACGAGCGCTTTGAGCTTGAGCTCTCCGGTTCGCGGGATGGCAAGTGGGCTGTGATCACTTCCCGTTCGCCTGAAACGACGGAAGTCCGCCTGGCTTCTGTGCACGCCCCGCATGAGGATCCTGTGGTTGTTGCTTTTCGCCGCCAAGGCTTGGATTATTCGGTGGAGCCTGCAGGTGACCATCTGCTTATTGTCCATAACGGAACGAACGAGGATTTTTCGATTGCTGCCGCACCGTTGAACACGTCAACGCCGGATGAGTGGGTGACGATCTGCGAGGCTCAGCCTGGCGAACGCATCCTCGATGTGGATGCGTATGCAGATTTTGCTGTTGTTTCGATGCGCAGGGATGGAGAACCGACACTTGCGGTGATGCGGCGCCGTGCTGTGGCAGATCAGCAAGCGGTGGTGCATGAAGAGGTGCATGAAGAACGTAAGGCAGATGCAGAACCCGTGGCTGGTCAGGGGGCTGTGGCAGATGTGGAGCCTCGCGAGTATCGGCTGTGGGATGAGCCGATGGTGATCGATACTCCGCATGTGGCCGATGTGCGGGCGATTCCCGGAGCCGAGTGGAAGGCACAGGGTTTTGATTTCGTGGTTGAATCAACCCTGACGCCGAAGACGACGTTTTCGTATGACGTTGCCAGCCAGCACAGCATGCTGCTCCACACGGTTCCTGTGCCTGGCTATGACCCGACTGCGTATATCGAGGAGGGTGTTCTCGTTCAGGCACAGGACGGCGCGCAGATCCCAATGACGCTTATTCGTCGTTCTGATGTGATGCCAGATGGGACGAACCCGGGCTTTATCTACGGCTATGGATCCTACGAAGTCTCGAACGACCCCTATTTTTCGCCGAAATTAGTGTCCCTTTTGGATCGCGGCGTGGTGATTGGCTGGACGCACGTCCGTGGCGGTGGTGAACGTGGGCGCGCCTGGTACGAGCACGGCAAGGGACTGGAGAAGAAGAAGACATTCACCGATTTCATCGCATGTGCACGCTGGCTGCATCAGAGCGGGTGGGTGGGCGCCGATCGTCTGGCTGCCTGCGGTCGATCAGCCGGTGGCCTGTTGATGGGTGCCGTGGCAAATGGTGCACCGGAGGAATTCCGCGCGATTCTCGCTGGAGTTCCATTTGTGGATGCCCTGACGACGATCCTGAAGCCGGAGCTTCCCCTCACCGCAGGCGAGTGGGAAGAGTGGGGGAATCCCATCGAATCAGCCGAGGTGTACAGCTACATGAAGAGCTATTCACCCACAGAGAATGTTCAGCACGCGCTCTATCCCGCGATTCTCGCAACCACGTCACTCAATGATGTGCGAGTCTCGTATGTGGAGCCCACAAAGTGGGTGCAGATACTGCGCAGCGAGACGAAAAACGATCCCGTGGAGCGTCCAATCTTGGAGAAGGTGGAGATGGTTGCCGGGCACGGCGGCAAGTTTGGCCGCTATGACCGGTGGCGTCAGCAGAGTTTCGAGTATGCGTGGGTGCTCTGGCAACTGGGGATCACCGAATAGGGGTGACTGCACACAGTGATGTGCGAGAACTGGGGTGCCCGCGAGCCAGTGAGCTGCCAAGCTGAGTGAGGCAGCTTGGCACTAATGGGCGCGGAGCAGCACGATACGCCAGCACTCTGCTCAATCTAGATTTTTGATGCAATACAGATCCTGCTGAATCTGTATTCAGCTCAGTCCAGGCCTTGATTCAATCCAGACTTTCGATCGGTCAGATTTTAGCTTCGCGTGCTGCGGCTGACCACGACCCGAAGTGCTGACGCACTGCGGCGCCACTGGGCACCGATTTATTCTGAGCTTTCACCCACTCTTGATAGAGCTTATAGGACGGCGTTGTTTGCTTACGTGCGCAATCCGCACCAAAATCTTGGAGCGCGTGAATGTAATCGTCCCGATCGAATTTGAGTCCGCCGCGCCGCCGCCCAGGATGAGTTTTCATCCCCAGCGCCTTGAGTGCATCAGTCCAGTACCCGTTGTACCGCTTGATGATGGTCTGCGAGGTTGGTGGCCAGGTGAGTTGCCCGCGTCCAGACGAAATATGATGATGTGCAAGAATCTCGGCTCGGCAGGCATCGTATTCCTTGGCTGTCAGCGAGAGCGTGTCATCCGCCTTCAGTGCGGCGTAACCGCCTGCAACGATGCTCATCACGTCGTAGCGGGTATCTGGATCGGTGACGTGGCGCTTGATACCGCGAACAATTTCGTCAGGAAGCGTGTCGATATCCCCAGGCTCCACGTGCTGAGCCTTGCCGAATATATAGAAAATAGCTGTGCGGATGGATGCATCAGAAAAATGACGTGTAGATGCCAGGCCGCGACGAGAGGCGAAGTAGCCAACGATCTGTAGTGCGACGTCTGCTGCGGCAGTGTTCGCCATGTTCTGACCCAAGTGATATTGAGCCTCGCCGGTCTCGTCAACCGCGATATCCGAAATAGCGCGAACCGCCCCGAAAGGAATGCCGAACGTGTTGGCAACCTGCGCCACAGCAGCGGATTCCATGTCAACTGCCATCGCTGAGGGGAAATCGCGTGTGATCTGTGCTGCGATCTGTGGCGTGACGAAGGAGGAGCCGGAAACGATTTGGCCAAGAACCACCTTGCCTTCCAGCCCCATCTCCTTGAGTGTTTCCATCACACGGTTCGGCGAATGCTCCGTGATACGGAACAACTCAGGTTCCCCAGGAAGCTGGCCTTTTTCATAGCCGAAGTAGGTGGCGTCAACATCCCAATATCGATAACTCCACCCCACAACAACGGTGCCAACGTCGAGGTTGTCAGTGAGGCCTCCAGCTGACCCAGTCATCACGATCAACTGTGGGGAGTACATAGATAATGCCCAGGTGAGAGCCGTGGCTGCTGCAACAGGCCCAACACCGGTTTTCACAATTAAATAGTTGCCTTGCGTGGAGACGGCGAGCCATGCTTTACCCACTGGCACGCGAATGGCACGTGGACGCACGGACTCTTGATTCAACTTATCGAGTAGCGGCTTGACCTCCTCCTCCATTGCCGCCAGAAGGATAGCCCGAATGTGTTTTGTCATGCCGTTACCTGCTCCCATTCATCGCGTTTGTCTAACATTGCCTGCACTGCGCTTTGAGCCTGTTCCAAACTGTGGTTCTTACCCCAACCACATTGGATTTCATTAGCGGCTGGCACAGCCGAGGCAGCAAGAATATCACGGTAGGTTGCTTCGATAAGGCTGCAAGTTCGTGCCACATCCGGCTCTTCAGCGAGCGTCAGATAGAAGCCTGTTTGGCAACCCATAGGAGAAAAATCAATCACATGGTCGTTGTGATTGCGAACGAGTTCAGCAAAAAGATGTTCGATGGAGTGGACAGCTGGCATGTTGAGGTGTTCGACGTTGGGTTGACAAAACCGAACGTCATATTTCGTAATTGTATCGCCGAGCGGTAAATGTTTGATATCGGCAATGCGAACGAAAGGCGCCTTGACCGTTCGATGATCAAGGTTAAATGATTCAACATTCATCGTGCGCATGTGCATATGACTTCTAACCTTGCCGTTCTCAGTTGTGGCATCGCTCACCGGAATCGCGAGCCTCACGTTGTAGGTGCAGCCGCGATGACGATGCTCTTTAGTGTTTCTGTCCGCTTAAGTTTAGCGGCCTATGTTAACAAGGTTCAAGCGAAATTGCCCTGAAATAGTGGGAAAACGGTCGATGTGTTCCGTTCGTGGCATGCCTGGAGCACACGGTTGTGCGCGGGAGGATAGCTGAAGAAGCGGCGCTCGGAGGGTGCCCGGCGGCGAGCAATCGAGAGAACTCTTAGATATGGTGGCGCATGTTGAAGTGTGAATTGTTTGTGATATAATTATTGAAGTGGACTGTGCCCTCACCTCTGCTCATGCGTGCCCTATCTTACAAATAAGCGGTGACGAATCGTCAGCAGGTCTCGTCAATTGTTCTGCCATATCGAATGTATATAGGCATTAAGACCCATTGTAGATGCCCTGATAATCCGCTTAGTGGGGTTATTGCTCAACTCTGTATTCACACGCGTGCGCGGCTCAGTATTCGCATTCTTCACACCTATGTTCGTGTGTGGCGCACAAATTCTCAGCGCACCCGTGTCGATCTGCCCTGTTGGTTCACGCGTAGGCGCGCTATCATTTTCAGCAGTGTTACCTTCGGCTGAACCTCAACACGTCACTGCGATGGTCAGTGAGCCGCACTGTGTAGTGGTCAACGAAAATGTTCAACGAAGCGGTGAAAAAGCGGCGAAAGCAATGACGCGGTGTCTGTTGGGTTCTCAACCGAACAACCATTGAAGACGACTCGTGCAAATCATTGACGACAACTCATGTAACGAAGGAGCATTGTGGCAGCACTTTCTCATCACCTCACGCGACCACTTTCGGTGCGCGACATGTTCCGCGTGGGGATTGGTCCCTCGTCATCCCATACCGTTGGCCCGATCCGCGCCGCCCACGATTTTGCTCAACAAGCGGCAGAGTGGTTTGCTCGGCTGCCTTTAGCCGATACGTCTACCGCGCCCTTCGCGTCCGCGTCATCCGATACACAGGCTTCTATCACCGTGGATCTGATGGGGTCATTAGCCGCGACGGGCAAGGGACATGCGACCGATGTGGCAGTCATGCTCGGGCTGAGTGGATATGCGCCAGACACCGTGCCTGCCGAAGGTGTGGACGCGATTATCCAGGCTATTAGCGCGGAGTGCGCTGTGGATGTGCCCGGAATTGGGCGCGTCACCCTGGATCCTGATCGAGATATTCATTTCCAGCCGATGACGATTATGCCTTTCCACGTGAATTCGCTGCGGCTGACCATCCATGTGCCCGTACGTGCAGCGGAGGGCGACACGGAGACCCACAAGTTTTCGCGTGTGTACTACTCTGTCGGCGGCGGGTTTGTGATGGAAGAAAAAGGTGACCCGCTTGTCTCACCACAGCCCGAACAACTCGACGATTCAACGGTTGAAGCTGCGCGGTGCGAGTCCGTGCCGTATGCGTACTCCACAGCGGAGGATCTTGTTGCGCTGGCGAATGGGTATCACATGAGTATCTCCGGTGTGCTTCAAGCCAACGAGGACGCTGCGTACGGGCGTGAGGCAACCGACGCCTATCTGGACAAAATTTGGACAGTGATGTGCCAGACGATGAAAGCCGGGTGCAACACTCGCGGCGTTCTTCCCGGCGTGCTGCGCCTTCCTCGGCGCGCGGCGAACCTCTATGACAGTTTGAAGCGTCAAACAGGGGTTGACGCGCTGCCTACCGGATCTTATCCGTGCTCTCCCATGTCGCTCACGGGAGATCCGTTAGCGGTGATGGACTGGACGAATCTCTATGCATTAGCTGTTAACGAGGAAAATGCGGCGGGGCATCGTATCGTCACCGCGCCAACAAACGGCGCTTCTGGCATCATTCCCGCAGTTCTCGGATATTACGTGAGTTTTGTGCCAGGTGCGAGTCGCGAGGGTGTGCATAGGTTCTTGTTGACTGCCGCAGCGATCGGTGGGCTGATCAAGACTCATGCATCAATCGCTGGTGCGGAGGTTGGATGCCAGGGTGAGGTGGGATCCGCATGCACAATGGCTGCGGCTGGCCTTGCGGAGGTGCTGGGAGGTACCCCCGAGCAGGTGGAGAATGCTGCGGAGATTGCTATGGAGCACTCTCTGGGCGCCACATGTGATCCGATTGCCGGCCTCGTGCAGATACCCTGTATTGAGCGGAATGCGATTGCTGCCTCGAAAGCCATCAGTGCGGCGCGCATGGCTTTGCATGGCGATGGCTCTCATGAAGTGTCGCTGGATGACGTCATCGAGACCATGCGCGTCACCGGTAGGGATATGGCTTCGCAGTATAAGGAGACGTCCGAGGGTGGCCTCGCTGTGACGGTGAATTATGCCGAATGCTGAGCGCGATAATTGAGCAGTGAAGAAAGCGCTGGGCATCTGACTCTCGCACGAGAGCGTCACTGGCATTTGCGCGAGCGCAGTCGGTGCGTGACACACTACACCTAGTGGTTCTATACAAGCGTGGCCACTAGGTGTAGTGTTTTATCTCAGCACTCAGAAGTTCCCTCACCTGCGGGTTGGCTCAGGACGACTTCGCATTGTGGAACGTCTGTTCCTCGGGATTCTGAGCACGATCTGAGCAAGAAGAGCAGGAAGATGTCGTTCGCGGATATGAGCCGCGAGAGTGAGGAGGCAGTCATGGCAGTCACGGTGTATTCAAAGCCCTCATGCGTTCAGTGCAATGCAACGAAGCGAGCCCTGAAGAAGGCAGGCATTGCCTACACGGATATCGACCTTACCCAGGATGAGGACGCCTTGGAAAAGGTGAAGGAAATGGGGTTCATGTCTGCGCCGGTTGTGGTGACGGATAGCGACACATGGAGTGGGTTCCGCCCGGACAAGATCAAAGTTCTGCAGCAGGCGGTTCAAACTGTTGACGCCTAAGCGCCAGACGCATGGGCTGCCTCGTGTCCACTGTCTCAGGCCATGTGCCTGCGGTTGACGAGGCGTCCACAAAGATAACGATTCAGGGCTCGACACCATACGTCATGAGGTGTTGAGCCCTGTTGTATTTGTGAGCCGCCCGAGGTGTGAACAACTGTGGGGCTGATGGTGCGAAAAAGAGAGGGGTGGCTAGGAGCGTCATGGCGTGAAGCTCCACACATTTACTGAAGAAAAAGAGGATGACGAGCCGGTTCCCACGAGAGTACACAGACGCTAGATTCGCGATCTTCCGCGATGCGCGAGTGGACTTTGTGGCGGCATATTGCGGAAAACGAGAAATGTGTCCTGTTTCATGTTAAGAAAAGTTGACGTTCATGTTCAGGTTCCGTAATATTGATTCTCGCCGCCTGAGGCAGTGAGAAATTCCGCTTCCGGTTGGCGCTCCAAGTGTTTTCACTGGATGGCAGTTAGTGCGCTGGTGAAAATACTTTGTGGGTTTGGTGTTTGGGTGCTGGATAGTGTGTTGATTGTTGATGGTGTTGTGGCGCGTCTTGTGGTGCTGCTGGCGATGTTTTGTGTTGTTGGTGGTGTTGTGGGGCGTGTGTTTTTTGTTTTTTGTGGGGCCATGATT
>JAQYDG010000006.1 GCA_028724265.1 Actinomycetaceae bacterium | reverse complement strand
ATGGAGCTTCACACTCACAACAAGGCCGCTTCTCGAATCAGCTCCGACCGCGACATCTCCCGCAACTGCGCCCGCCGATCCAACTCAGCAATCTCTTCAGGCGTGAAGCGAACCGCCACAACCTGGCTCGGCTGCGCACCTCGACCAGGACGCCCGCGTCCGCGCTTCTTCAGCTGTGCGACGTCGTAACCATCTTCGGCCTCACGAACCCACTGAGAAATCTGCTCTTCAGTAACCGCTTTACCGTCGATCTTTTCACCCATGGGTAAATCGTAATACACAATTACGCTCGTGAGAAGCACCTCACGAAGGTCAAAACAAAAGGACGCTCACTTTGTATCAAAATGAGCGTCCTAATGGTGGAGGTGAGGGGAATTGAACCCCTGTCCGATAGTTACCTTCGAAGTTTTCTCCGGGTGCAGTGTGCGATGCCGCTACTTTTCGGCTCCAGCGCTCCAGCACACGTAACGCTGACGAACTTAGTGGAGTAAGAGTCCCAGCACGACCCTCCACAGGCCGCGCCAGCAAGCTTCCAAAACGACGCCAGATTCTTATGCGAAAGCGGCATAAGGCTGACGGACTTGCTCGCTACAATCAGGCAGCGAGAGCGAAGTCGGTGCGTTCAGATTTGGCACCTATAGTTTTGCAAAGATCGTTAACGAGCTGACTTTGCATTCTCGACCCGCTTCCCTTCGACAACCAACCATCGTCGAAACCGATCACCCCCGTATGAAATTCTGAATCATCTCTCAATCATCGTGGCCATCGCCGGATAACCCGAGAACGAGAACCGCCGCGTCGAAGCGCGTCAGACTTATTAATGCTAGCAATTTGTTGTACGTTACGCTAGATGCCAGCAAAGGCGGACTTCTCACACCTACCTGGCGGCTGATGATCCTTATACATCCGTGAGTGTGCTTGTAAGATCTACCAACGAACGCCTGGACATGCTGGTGGCTTGGAGGTCTTTTTGACGAACGCCTGGCAGTTGTGCGTGCGTGTAGAGTCTCTTGACGAGCCCTCCCACAATGTAAATCCGCTATTGTTGGAAGCAGCACACATTCACCAATCAACCGTTATCGTCAATGAAAGAGGATCAATGCGTACACACCTGAAAACAGCAGTCACAGTGTGCACTGCCCTGTTGCTCGCCGCCTGCGGCAGCCAGAACACATCGAGCACCACCACACCCGACCAAGCGAGTGCCACGCCGAGCACCACAGTGAGCACCACCGAATCGACCCCAGCGCAAGACCCCACTCAGGATCCCAGTGCGACCAGCACAGCGGCAGGCGCATCAGCTGGCACCCAGAACAATTCCGATGCCCGCCGTCACGAATGCGACCGCAAAAACCTCAACGTCACACTCTCAGATCCCGATGGAGCAGCAGGTTCCACTTACTATGAAATTTCCGTGATCAATAAGGGTTCTGATTCCTGCACGATGAGCACCTCGTCACCCTATGTAACAGGTCGCAATAAGGCGAATACCCAGATTGGCAAACCTTTCGAGATCCTTGATGGTTCCGCTAAACCAGTCACGCTCAAGCCGCAGGCAACGGCAACTTCGATCATGCAGGTGACGAACGCAGCGAATTACCAGAACTGCGCGCCGAAGCAGGCAACACAACTTGCTGTCTCGCTTACTCAGGGTCAGGATCCATGGACGTTTCCTGTACAGATTTCGTTGTGCACATCAGGTGAGCAGAACGTGAATGTACAGCCTTTTGTGACGAAATAAGCGGCGTGACGAAACAGCCGGCTACCCTACCCGACATAGCCCGCTTGACGTATCCGGTAGCTGCGCAGCAGAGCACAACGAAGTAAGCTGCGTCGCAAAGTTGGCGGCGCAGCAACATCACAACGCGGGTACGGCGAGGGAGATAACGGGTTGCGGTGCAGACACTTCACGATCTGCTCGCAACCTTCTTACAGCCTGCCACTCCGTGCCCGCTTGTGAGCAACGCTCATGGCACGCTCCGCTTCCCTATCTGCTTCGCGCCGTCTGATTGTTTCGCGCTTATCCCACTCCTGCTTGCCGCGAGCAAGGGCAATCTCCACCTTGACGTAGCCGCGAACAAAATACAGCTCTAAAGGAACAATCGTGTAGCCTTTACGGTCTGCTCCGCCGGCAAGTTCATCGATTTCGCTCTTATGCAGCAGCAGTTTACGCTTGCGTTTCGGCACGTGGTTAGTCCATGATCCGGAGGCATACACGGGGATATTCATATCCATCAGCCACGCTTCGCCGCGATCAATATCAACCCACGCGTCCGTCAGCGAGGCACGCGAATCACGCAGAGCCTTCACTTCAGTTCCACTGAGCGACAGGCCGGCTTCAAAACGATCCTCAATAAAATAGTCGTGCAGCGCCTTCTTGTTGCGCGCAATCGTCTGCTTCGCATCCGACGCCGCTTTCGCCTTCTGTGCAGGCGTCAACTTATGACCCGTTCCGGTTCCAGATCCAGCCATATTATTCTCACCACCTTACGATTCTGCACATCCGTCACCTATTTCTACATGCCTTTCTATCGACCTCTTACGCCCCTATCCGCATCAGACCCTGGCATATCGGCGGATCGAAACCCAACTGAACAGTCCTGCAGCCAGCAAGGATCCGATAATCAGGAACGGACTGAGGCGCCACACGTCAGACGTGTCCACGATACGAATGAATTGGGTTGACGAATTGAACCAGCCGCCCACAGCAAATCGAACGATCGCCCACAGACTCGCCGTCGCCAGCAAGGCCCCGATCAAGGCCGCAACCACACCTTCAAGAATGAACGGCAGCTCGATGAAGAACCGAGACGCACCCACATAGCGCATAATTTCCGTTTCGGAACGCCGACTGAGTGCAGAAAGCCTGATTGTTGTGGGAATCAGGAGCAACGCCGTTGCAATCATGACCGCTGCTAAACCAGCTGCTGCCACGGTGAATTTATTGAACACGCTAAAAATAGGCTCGAGTTGCTTGCGCTGATCAACTACAACGTCTACGCCGGGCTGGCCAGAAAGTTCGTCAGCCAGATCCTGATAGCGTTCAGGATTGTTCAGCTTGATGCGGAACGACACCTGCATATCGGCTTCTGTGAGAGCATCCGCCCACGCAGTGTTGCCCATCTGCTCCTTGTAGTTTGTGAGAGCTTCCTTTTTCGACTCAATCGTCACAGTCTTGACGAGCGGAGCAACAGCAGGCGTCTTCAAAAACGCACTCACTGCATCAATCTGGTCTTGCGTCGCATCGGATCCTGCACAATCAGGATTAGTGGACGTGGTTCCGCACATGAACGCGGACACCTCAACTTTGTCATACCACGTGTTTTTCATGTTGTTGATCTGATTTTGGAAAAGCACCGCAGCGCCGACAAACAGAAGCGACACGAACGTCACAAGAACCACGGCAGCAGCCATCGCCTTGTTGTTCCACAATCCCCGGAAAGTACGGGAAAGAGTAAAGAAAATACGCATTAGTGGCGGCCTCCCCCGTATAGACCTCGATCTTGATCGCTCAGCACAATACCTTCATCCAAGGCGATCACACGCTTTCGCATCTGGTTGACGATGTCCTTATCGTGAGTCGCCATCACCACAGTCGTACCGGAACGGTTAATCCGATCCAGCAAGTGCATAATCGACAAACCGGTCTTCGGATCCAGGTTGCCTGTCGGCTCGTCAGCCAAGAGGATACTCGGCTGCCCGACCATCGCGCGGGCGATCACGAGTCGTTGCCTCTCCCCACCGGAAAGCTCCAGCGGCTTGCGCTTTTCCATGCCATCCAAGCCCACCATTGCCAGCGCGTCGCTCACTGCTGGCTTCACTTTGGATCGCCGGATACCTCGAACCTGGAGTGCGAGCGCTACATTGTCGTATACGTTCTTCTCCTCCAAAAGGCGGAAATCTTGGAAAACGACACCAACCTCGCGCCTGAGCAATGCGACTTTGTTGCCTTTGATATGGGCAAGATCTTTGCCCATCACCATCACTTTGCCGCTTGTAGGCGCGATTTCGTCGAGGATCAGGGAGATCAAAGTCGATTTACCGCTGCCAGACGGGCCAACTAAGAACGCGAACTCACCCTTGTCGATCGTCAAGCTGACGCTGTCTAGAGCCGGACGAGCCCCTCGATGATAAATTTTGGTCACATTTTCCAGTGTGATCATTTTTCTTCCTTCTTAGCTTTTTCACCTGTTGCACGCCACCGAATACCGGCATCGATAAATCCGTCGATATCCCCATCAAAGACCTGTGCGGGATTACCAGCTTCAAAGCCTGTCCGAAGGTCTTTGACCATCTGGTAGGGCTGCAGAATGTAGGATCGCATCTGATCCCCCCACGACGCTTTGATGTCGCCAGCTAGTTCCTTCTTTTCCTTCGCTTCCTCTTCCTGCTTGAGAACGAGTAGCCGGCTTTGCAAAACTCGCATTGCTGCTGCACGGTTCTGAATCTGCGACTTTTCGTCCTGCATCGAGACGACGATGCCGGTCGGCAAGTGAGTAATACGCACGGCGGAATCGGTAGTGTTCACGCTCTGCCCGCCAGGTCCTGAGGAACGGAACACGTCAATACGAATATCAGATTCCGGTACGTCAATATGATCCGTCTGTTCGATCAGCGGGATAACTTCCACCGCCGCAAAGGACGTCTGGCGCCTGCCCTGATTGTCAAACGGCGAAATTCGAACGAGCCGATGGGTTCCAGCCTCGACTGAGAGCGTTCCATACGCATAAGGGGCATGAACCTCGAATGTAGTGGACTTGATACCGGCTTCTTCCGCGTACGACGTATCCAGAACCTTCGCATCGTATCCCTTACGCTCAGCCCACCGCAGATACATTCGCTGAAGCATACTGGCGAAATCAGCCGCATCCACGCCGCCAGCGCCAGATCGAATCGTCACCACGGCATCGCGCTCATCATATTTTCCAGACAGCAGCGTTTGAATCTGCATATCGGAGAGGTCGGCATCGAGTTTTTCCAGTGTGACGCCTAGATCCGCACGGAGCTCAGCTGCCAGTGCTGGATCATCGTCATCTTCTTCCTCTGCCATCTCCAGCATCGCGCCGGCATCATCAAGCCGTGAACGCATCTGGGTGAGCTTGTCCAATTCAGACTGCACATGCGAGAGGTGAGACGTCACCTCCTGCGCCTTCTGCGGATCGTCCCACAGGTCAGGCGCTGCAGACGCACGCGTCAATTCGTCAACCTGCTCTGCCAGGTGCTGGGGATCCTTGACCGCCACGACCTGCTCGAAAACAGCACGTAACGCGTTGAGATGCTCTGAATACTCGGTAGCCACACAGGCAAGATTACCGCACAATGCTTCACGCTCGCTCTGAGTTGGTTACGGCCTAACGAGGTACCCCCTGTAGATCGATGCTGGTTTAATGCCGATCCTGCCAGGCCAGCGCCACGACCCTTCCGGCTCCTCGCCCTCGCCGCCACTGCCACCCTGACCCTTCACCCCCGTAGTTGAGACGCCGTTGCCCATGCTCAAGCACGTCACAGCTAGACTAAACGCGTGAACAAGCAGGCTCTGTACTTAGCATCGCTCGCAGTTGGCGCGATGAAAGGTTTCAACGCGGTCGGCGTTCGCCCGCCTTTAGTAGAAACCGACGACTACCTCACGGGTGGAGTGCTTGACGATCATGGTCGTCGATGGGTGGTCACTGCTCCGAAAACGGATCTTGCCGCCGCACAGCTCGAAGCACAAGCGGCGTTAGCACCAGAACTACTGCATGAGCTTGCTTCCGGGAGACTTTCTTTCGATGTGATGCGGCCGAGCGGGTTCACCGTCACCCCAAATGGCGGGCGGGCAGTACTCTACCCTGAGCCGTTTGGTCGCTCTCTCGATTTTGACACAATGAATCCCAGCCAAGCACGGGATCTTGGCCGAACACTCGGATCGATCCACGGACTTGACCCCGATGTGATCCGCCGCGCCGGCCTTCCTATTTACTCTGCTGCCGAGTGGCGTTCTCGCCTTGGCGCTCAACTGGAGGAAGCGTCTCAAGCCATCGATATACCGCCCCTGCTGCGCAGACGGTGGGAGAATGCCCTTGCACTCGACGAGCTGTGGAATTTTACTCCGCGCGTGGTTCATGGAGATGTGTCTGCTGAAAACTTTTTGTATGTGGACGATACGGTCTCCTGTGTTCTAGGTTTTGGATCCGCACATGTGGGTGACCCTGCTGAGGACTTAGGCGTGATCACCGCGTTAGATGACGACGTTGCTACGGACATTATCGAAGCCTACGCACACACCGGACCGCAAGCCGATGAATCCTTGATGACGAGATCCTATTTGATGAGCGAACTCGCCCTCGTACGCTGGCTGCTCTACGGGGTTCATTCTGGCAACGACTCTGTTCTGAGCGATGCTGTTGGAATGCTCGATGACCTCGCTGCGCAGGTGTCCTCCGATCCTGACCTCGCCCCGCGTGCCGTATGGAACACAGATATCGTGGAGGAACCAGAAGATCCTAGCCTTGCGTCGATTGATTCATCTTTCGATGACGACGATTCCCCAGCCACCGCAGCATCAGCAGAGACCGAGGGAGATGCCGAGGCTGAGTCTGAGGCTGAAGCGAAAACTGAGTCTGAGCCGAGAGCTGAGACGCTAGACTCGTCCGACCGCTAGCGGTGTGCACGGTTAGCGGTGTGCGCGGTTCAACGCGTCCATGATCCGCTCTTCAACCTCAGCTTCGGACATGTCGGAAGCAAACACTATTTGGGCTTCTGGCGCCTCCTGCAGGTAGACGAAGCACGCCGCGATATCCTCCTCTGCAACGTGGTGTGTCCGCGCCCACGCGATACGATAAATTGCCAGCTGCAGCTCACGAGCACGGAGAACATCCCCTGCTGGGCGGCGCCCTGTTTTCCAATCGACAATCGTCACGGGTTTCATGCCCTCTATCCCGTACGTATCAAACACTGCATCCAGGGTGCACCGTACGGGGTGGCCCGCAATCGTCACATCGAGTTTCTGCTCGATCGCAAGCGGCCGATAGTGTTTCCACGGGCCGGCAAGGAACGAGTCAAACAGCCTCTCTTCGTTTGCCGAAGGCACACCAAATTCGTCATCATCGCTATCGATATCCAGATCCATCACTGCAGCCGATTGAAACTCCGCGGCGATCCGAGCATGGACGGACGTCCCTACCCTCGCCGCCCGGCTAGGTTTGCGGGGAATCGGCCGCACCTGATCGAGCAAAAACGTGTCCACTGACTCGTCTAGGCGCACAAAATCAGTTACCGTCAAATACCCACGCACATCAAACACATCGTCGAGCTGATGCTCACTATCCGGTTCTTCCTCACCGGCTCGCGCGCGCGAGTCTATATACGTCCTCACAAATTCCTCGAGGGCATCGAGCTGACTGGCAGCATCGACGGGAGAGCCTACCTCAACGTGGCGTTCCATCTGGTCTGGCCAGAGCGGATAGGCCGCTGACGGTTCGCTGTAATGCGGCACCGGCGGCATAAGTGCAGCTCCCGGCATCGTGTCTGGATCGATATCCTCCAGCAGCCCTAGTGCGCTGAGATCAGCAGCACTCGCCCAGCGGTTGTGCGCAATGCGGGCACATATCTCTTTCGCGTCCTGGCCTTTCATGCGTTGGCCGGATGACGTGACATGATCAGCGACGCGATGGACGACGGATAAGGACGTGGGGAAAAACTCCGAACGCTTAGTTCCGAAAAAGACGACGTCCTCGACGGGCGTGCGAGCCCAGCTTTGCGCGAGAGACTCAGCGGCAGCTTTCGCCGTCTTTTTATCCGTGGGCATCAACTGGGAGAGCGGCACGGGTTGCGCGTGCTGAGAATCCCGTATGCCCATCCGCTCTTTTCTCTTCCCCCTGGTCGGCACCTTCGCTGCTCGAAAGTCTGCTAAATCAGCCTGCTGCGTACTCGTCTCAGAATCCATATCTGTGAAAACATAGTTCCCGATCAGAAGTTCAGTTTTTGGCCTGGTATACGCCACATAGGCGAGCTTTCTCGTCGCCTGATCTGCGAATTGGCGCGACGCCTGGTGTGCGTACGTGCTGTAGGCACGGCCAGCCTCCTCCAGCGTTTCGTAGTGACCTCGGCTGAGGCTGAACTGCGGGAGATCCTGATAATCTCGGCGAAGCGGATAGGGAAATTCCTTCACACTGCCCGTCCATAACGCCGGCGATCCTCCCACATCCAGCTCTCCCTCCTGAACCTCAGGAACCACAACAAGGTCGGCAAACTCAAGCCCTTTCGCTGCGTGAATGGTGAGTATCTGCACTGCTGACGCAGCGAGTTGACTTTCGTCATCCTGCGTGTGTTGAGTCTCTGGATCCTCGCCAGACTTGCTCTCCCCGGAGTGTTCCTCTGCTTCAACGAGATCCACATGATCCACGAATTGTTGTATGCCAGCGCCTGGGTGGTCTTGCGCCCATCGATCTGCCATGGCAATAAAATCCGCGATAGCAGTTGTGACGCCCTGCGATCCCTGCGTGCGCACGGCAGCCTCAAGATCCATACCTAACTCACGCGACGCCAGCGCAACGAGCTGGGGGACGTCCATCCCCCGCGCCTCCTCAAGCCGCGCAAGAACACCGGCGAGCCAGCTGAGGCGTTCACGCGCCTGCCCAGACACATGAGACGCACGATCGAAGGCACTGCCTTCTTTTCCGGGATTGTGTTCCCCTGTGCGCTCTAGGGTGTTTCCTGCGCCGAGCGTCCGGGGATCGAGGTTCTGTGCGTTATCTACATACGCGTTGTCGGCATGCGGGTTGTCGGCGTACAAGTTGTCGGCATACGAGCGCACCACGTCAATCAGGTTAAATGGCCTGACGGCACCAGAGCGCGCAGACGAACCCGAGCGCGCGGAAGAAGCAAAAACTGAACGATTCAGTTCCGAAACCTCAGACGCTAAAGCGCGTATATCCTGCGGCGAGATTGCACACAGCGAGAGCAGACGCGCCATGCGGTGGTTCTGTTCTGGATGCGCAATAACCGCGAGCGCAGCCCGAATATTGAGTATTTCCGGTCTGCGCACAAGCGGTAATCCGCCGCTCACAACATACGGAATATGGCGCTTCTCAAACTCCGCAATAATATGTTCCTGATACTCCCGTTTCCTCGTCAGCACAGCGATATCTGGACCGGATTCGCGCTTGCCAGCCTTGTACTGTTCGTTTATCTGCGTGTAGAGGTCATGCACATAATCAGCTAAGGCCGCATACATATCCGAACGCGTCACCGCCGTGATAGTTGTGACTTTTCCGTGCGCGTTCTCGAAAAATGATCGCAGAGGCTCGTCCTCTGGTGGCATACCGAGCGCTGTACGATCCGCCTGGGCTATTGAGCCCGCAATCGCATTCGCAGCCTCCAGAATTTCCGGAGTGTTGCGGAATGAGTAGCTCAACCGCATATCCTCCACATGCCCCAGAGTGCCGCCAAACATGCGCCGAAACTGCCCGAATGAATTTGCGCTTGCACCCCTCCACTCGAAAATGAGCTGATTCGGATCGCCCACTGCACACAAAGAGTGCCATGCAGAATTCTCCTGGCCGGCCCACGGTTGAGCGAGAGCCTTGTAGAGAAAATCAGCCTGGCTCATTGACGTATCTTGATATTCGTCCAACAACACCACACGGTAGCGATGTGCGATTCGTTCGGCTATCGACGGATTCTCGTCAAGAATCCTCGCAGCAGCTGCAAGTTGATCGGCAAATTCAATCACATTCGCATCTCGTTTGACTGACCTATACTCGTCAACTAAACGCAGCAGGGAAAGACGCGCGTGGATCAGCGACGCAATCTTTTTCTGCGTCGAGCCTCGATGAAGCAGTGCTGCACCAGGTTCGCTCGCTGAACGAGGAGCCTTCCCGCCGTGTTGGGCGTCGTACTCATCCATCAGACGCGCCATCTCTGCCTGGCCATGGTCAAGATACTCGCGTGCCTGACGCGTCGTAACGCCGTGATCGATCAACCCCTCGTTGAGCGCCAAAGCACTATCCACAATGGTGGATCTGGAATACTGCATCAGATCATCCAGGTCAGCCGACCGGAGCTTGCCGAAGGCACGATCCATCAACTCGTGCTGCTCCGCTTCCGTGACCAACCGTGCATCTGGATCGATACCCACAAGCAACCCGTAGGTGCGAACAATATCCTGAGCGAAGGCGTTATAGGTAGAGATGTCCGGGCGATCCAGATCCGCGCTCGCCTGCCCGACTTCACTGACACCTCGGGTGAAATCCACACGCTCAGTGGTGTCCAGGCTGCGTTCACGATCAGGCGCGCTAGGCACCCGCGCGTCTGGTGTTCCGATCAAGCCACTGCGGCGCAGCTTTCCTAGTACCTGTGTCACACGCTGGTTGAGCTCAGCTGCAGCCTTCTTGGTGAACGTCAGACCGAGAACGTGACGTGGCGCAAGGTTCGGATGGGCACACAGCTGATATGCAATACGGCTCACCATGGTTTCTGTTTTGCCGGCACCGGCGCCCGCCGTCACGAGGATCGCAGGCGCATCCGATGTGATCACTGCCTTTTGCTCGGCTGTGGGCTCAAGAATATGTCCCTTCGCATCGCGGCGCGCCACGGCGCCCACCACAGCATCGTAAAGATCAGCTCCGGATATCCCCTTCTTTACTGACGATTCCCTCATGACACCACCCTTTTCCCTGCGAACTGCGCCGGGCACATCGTTGCAAACTCGCATCGCCGGCACTGCGAGCCAACCCGTGCTGGCAGTGTCTGCGCTCCAAACAGCATGGAACATTCTCGAATTTTCTGCTTGATACGCTCCACGTGTTCACGATCAAGACGCGGTTGACCCACCTGCTTCGCTGTGTCGCTTGGCGTACGCAGATAGACCAAATCCGCACCCGTCACCGACGCAATTCCATTCAGGCGTGCGGCACTGGCTCTATTCGGGTGTGCCTGCCTCTTCGGACGTGCTGGCTGACCCGCAGCGCGACCCGCAGACTGCTGCACCGTACCATGGTCAACACCTCCAGTGTCATCGGAGGCATCGCCCGCCGCTGAAGATGCCCGCAACGCCTCGTCCAGAATCAACTGATACGCCTGCAGCTGCGAGTTGTCCAGTGCCTGGTTCGCCGTATTCTGGTGTGAACCTGTTTTGAAGTCATAGATATGAGCATCGTGGCGGCCGTCCACTTCAACACGATCCAGGCGGGAGCGAAGTGCAACGTCAAGGTCAGGAACTTGCACTGACAGCGGCATTTCAACACGAACGTCCCCAGCGCCATTCGTCCGATCCGCACGATCAGATAGCCACCGCGCGAGCTTTGCGACCATCGTCTGTGCATCGTGATAGAGCATATAGACCTGCGGATGAGAATCAGGGTCGGGGAACGCAGCGTTCCATGCTCGATCGAACTCCTCGTTGACGCGATCAGGATCTCCATCAGGGACGTTTTGAGCAACCGTGTGAATGATCGTCCCAATGTCGGCAGCGGTGTGATTCGTCTCGCTGCTTGCACCCCAGGACTGCAGAAGCCCACGCATCGGGCACTCCAGTATGGTGTCGATGGAACTCGGCGATACTCGCTCACCCGGATCCCCGAGCTGCGGCGCACTTGGAGTGAAGGTATCAACCCACATGTGCGGATTCGCTTCCTTGACGCCGTTGGCTGCAAGCATGTTCAACAGCGACGCTGCCCGCTGCTGGTTCTCGGCTCGCACGCTATTCTCAGTGAGCACGCTCTGAGCGTCAACGGCGTTGGCAACGCCTGCTGCCGTATTTCGTGGTGAAAGCCCCTGATCCGCACTACCTTGGAGTATGCGGCGCAACCGAACTACAGCTTCCTGTACTCCTCTACGCATGCGTGGAGCCACATACGGTGTCAGTCGCACACCAGTAACCTGGCCTTCCAACGCTGGCGACGATTCAGCCTGATCAGCGTCTTCGGTATCAATTCCGAGAGCACGGAAAAACCTGGAGGGCGTCCCCTCATCACCTTCTACGCAGGTGAGAACGAGGTGCTGCCGGGCGCGACTGATGGAAAAGAGCAGTTGGCGCAACTCGTCGTCGATGAGATCCGAGAATGCGTGCCGCTCAGCGTTCTGAGTACCGCTCTCCGTGACTCGACCCAGGCGAATATCCAAGAGCTTCGCAGTGTGAAGGAGGGCGTCGCGCACATGCAGACGAGGCCACAGTCCGTCGTTGAGTCCCATAATAAACACGTCATCAAAGGACAATCCTTGACTTGACGAGGGAGAAAGCAGGCTGATGGCATCGGTATAGTTGCCAGCTCTAGCAATCGTGTCCTCCGGAAGCTGCTGCGACTCAAGATGTTGGATCAGCTCGTCAATCGTCACATTTGCTTGACGATCCGCCAAACGTTGAGCGACACGGAACACCTGAATCATCGAATCCAGATTCCGAGACGCTGTGTCCGCTTGGATCCCCGACCCCAGCGCTTGGCCTCGCCACTGCTCGGCTTTGCCTGAGGCATCCCACGCTGCCCACAAGACGTCTTCGGCCTGCGCAGCGCTCCCCTGTATCGCAGCACGCACCCGACTAAGCATGGTTCCTGCCCGTTTGAGCTCCTCCAGCGGGGGAATATGCAGTGGAGTCTCGGATGCTGATGCTCCGGAATGGGACGCAAAAAAATCGATGACGTTCTGGATGCGCTCCGGCGAATAGAGCAAGTTCAACATCACTGGGGCAAGTCGGTGTGACGCGTGTTCATTATCCTCGTCGCGGTCTACCGCGCCGAGTTCTTCGACGTCTGCATCGCGCGCGCCAGCCCCGAACTGTCCAATGCTGTGCTGAGCGCGGGACTGAGCACTAGGCTCCTGTGCATCGTCCCAGAGTTGCACGAGGAGTTCTGCATGCCGGAGCACCGACGGTGCTATCGACACAAGGTGGTTCGTCAACACCAAGGACAACTCAGCCCACACGGCATCTGGATATCTCGGCTGATCTGCAATCGGCCGAGAAGCTGTATCTGACGCAGCTTCACTATCCGTCTCTTCACTATCCGTTCTCTCTGCATACTCCGGCTGGTCTGCATATGCCAGCTGATCCACAGGATATGTTCCGGCGTCAAAAATGCCCCTCGCCGCCTGAATCACATCGATCACGTCGCGCACAACGGGCGTTTTAATGAGTGGTTCCTGCGCCACGATAGGTCTGACGGGGATGCCGGCACGCATCAGAGCATTGCGCAGAGCCGGATGGTCGGCACGTGAACGCGTAATGACCGCAATCTGGGACCACGGAGTACCCACAACATGGTGACGGTATTCCACCAGACGCGCAACGCCCATTGTTTCCTCAGCAGAGCTGACAAACGAGTACGCCTGAACACAATCAGCGCTGCGTGTATCCGCTGATACAGGCTCAGTATTGCTCGACGCTGAACCATTAACCATCGTGCGCGCACGGCGTCCGAGCGCAGTCCCAGCGACATGAAGATAGTTATACGCGTGGTGCAGCATAGTGTCAGCCACGTGGCTACCCCGATATCGGGTCGCTAACGCCATGGGCTGGCAGCCTAAACCTCCACTGTTCACCGCCCTCGTCACAAGATCAGGAAGATACGGAACACCGCCGCGAAAAACCTGAACGGCGGAGTCAGGGTCACCAAAAGTAACCACAGATGCTCCTGCATCGGCAAGCGAGCTCAAGAGGGGCACAATCGAATAGGACGCATTGTGCAGATCGTCCACGATAATCCAGTCCCAATGTGGACGGGGAAACTGGAACGCTCGAAACGCCTCATGATCCTGATCGGCATCAGCCTCTTGACCAGGAGTACCGCCTGCACCCCAAAGCCGAAACATCGTTGCAGCACTACCGAGGAGCTGTGCTTGATCGAGGCGGTCAGGCGCGCTCGCTACCCCCTGAAACACGGAGTCTAATGTGCCGCGATACTGATAAGCATCGAGCACAGCGGCGAGCGCAGCCCACGTCGGTTCTTCAGCGGTGACGCTGAGCTTTGTGAGCGCTGCCGGCGAATAGCCAAGTTCCTGGCATCGCATCAGAAATTCACGCAGCTGCGCACGAAAGCTCGGTGAGGAGAGAACGTCAGGAGAAAATACACTTTCGTTCCTCTTTTCGCTCCTCTGCTCACCGTGAAAAAACACGCGTTGTACGGCTGGTTCAGCAAGGATTTCTGCAAGGCGAACATCAACATCCGGCCCGTTAATCAGCTCGGGAGGCCGCCGCCCCATGGCCTGTGCATAGGCTTGAACAATCGCATAGGCGAATGACGCCACCGTCGAAACCGTCACCGATTCGGACATGAACCCTGAAACGGCTGCAACACGATTATGAGCGGCAGATGCAGCACGCCGATCCTGAACGAGATAAGCCACACGAGCATGGGTGTTTCTGGATAAATAGGCGACGCATGCCTCCGCAACGGATGTTTTCCCGGTTCCAGGCCCTCCAATCACGCTCAAACGAATGCGCGTACCAGGCGTCAGAGATGTCCGTTTCACCGCCTCAATAACAGCTGTTTGGCTAGGATCCCGCGAGGGAAAGGAGGTACTGGACTCGCTCATGCGTCAAGTCTAGAGGAACAGCTCCCCCTCGCCGTCTGTGGAGGAACACACCCGTCACATGCCACAGCACCGGTATTCAGCTCGTAGCGTCACTGTTTTCCCGATGAGGTCTCAGCCAAGATCAGGCACTACAATCGTGCCATAGCTGTGACGGCACCATGCACCCACGCAGAGCATATGCTGCAGTGCGCCACATTGCCGGAACACGCACGAATGACGTTGCCACGAGGGACAATCGGCGTCATTCACCGCAGGCGAGAACACATATGGGAGGACACCATGCAGATTAAAATAGGGATCCAAAACATCAACCGTGAGATTTCCCTCGACGTCAGCGAGAACCCTGACGACATTCATGCACATGTGCGCGAAGCACTCGACCACAACCAGCCGCTCATTCTCACCGACAAGGATGGGTCAACCGTTGTTGTTCCTGCAGGCATGCTGGGATATGTACAGACCATCCAGGAGTCACCTCGCCATGTGGGATTTGGATTCGCAGAATAAATAAGCAAGATAGAAGGCATATCTTTTGATTCAACACGCAGCCCGTAGCACCGCAGTGACTCAGAGCGAACCAGAGGTCAACCGTTCACCACACCAGAGCGAGGAGCAAACGTTTCTCGACCTCGGTGTGAGCCGCGCTATCGTGGATGCGCTGAAGGATCAGAATATTGTGCACCCCTTCCCCATCCAGGCTTTGACGCTCCCGGTGGCTCTGAAGCATCACGACATTATCGGGCAAGCCAAAACAGGCACCGGAAAGACGTTGGGCTTCGGCATTCCCATGCTGGAGGATGTCCTCGGCCCGGATGAACCTGGATGGGATGACCTGCCGTCGCGCGCTCAAGGTAAGCCTCAAGGTCTTGTGCTGGAACCAACGAGGGAACTGGCAGACCAAGTTGCCCATGAACTGACGCTCGCTGCATCACGACGCCGTGTAAGAATCGCTCAGTTCTCCGGCGGGCACAGCTATGATCCTCAGCTTTCCTCGCTCAATCGGGGTGTCGAGATCGTGGTCGGCACACCCGGGCGAATTTTAGATCTGATCGCACGCAACGCCCTAGACCTCTCCTGTATCCGGGTAGCCGTCCTCGACGAAGCGGACGAAATGCTGGACTTGGGCTTTTTAGATGACGTCAACGAGATTTTTTCGCATCTGCCTTCCCAACGTCAGACGATGCTATTTTCTGCGACGATGCCTACAGCAGTCGTAGCGCTCGCCCGCACATATATGCAGCATCCCACACATATTCGAGTCGATGATCATTCGGGGCAAGAGACAGTCACAACGATGAAACACCTCGCCTATCTGACCCATCCCCTCAATAAAGAAGAGGTTCTTGCCAGAATTCTTCAGGCTCGCGGGCGAGGATTAACTATTATTTTCACGCACACAAAGCGCACCGCTGGAACCCTCGCCAGCGGTCTTCGCCACCGTGGTTTCGCTGTGGGAGCCCTTCATGGCGATCTCAGTCAAGGAGTGCGGGAGCGAGCGCTGAGAGCATTTCGTCATGGAAAAATTGACGTGTTGGTCGCAACTGACGTCGCCGCACGTGGGATTGACGTTGAGAATGTGACGCATGTTGTCAATTACGAAACGCCCAAAGACGAGAAAGAATACATCCACCGCGTTGGCCGAACGGGTCGAGCTGGAGCCGCAGGGATTGCTATCACGTTCGTTGCATGGGACGAACTCGTACGGTGGCTGATGATTGACCGGCACCTGAACCTTGGTATTGGCAGACCAGAGGAAACGTATCACACCTCCGCGAAACTCTTGACGGATCTGGATATCCCCGAGGATGCTCAAGGAACACTGCCCCGCTCTGCACAAATACGCGAAGGCCTCAGCGCTGAAAAAATCCATCACGAGAGACCCAGCCGGGTGCACCGCAGCCGAAAACAATCCGCAGGGAAAGGACACCGCACCCACGTCTCGCGCGCTCAAGGGCAGCGCAGCACCGGACGAGGCACGGAGGACGCATCCGGTGCCAGTAGAACTCGTAGTGCGGACAGCACGCAGAACACGTCGCGTCGCCGGCAACGCAGACGCCGCCACGTGTAGAACTAGGAGGCTGCACGGTCACGTGCCGCCCCACGTGACCGGCGCATGCCGACTATGCGTATGACCGGCGCGAGTCGACCCACGTGACCGGCCGCGCCAGCGAACTCAAGTTCTTTCTAGAGTTCTTTGACGACTTGAATCACGCCGTCAATCATGAGCTGTGTAGAAATCGCTGCCAAGAGCATCCCGCCGATACGCGTCAGGAAAATCGTACCGACCTCCCCGAGCCAGCGATGCAAGGTGTTTCCAAAACGAAAAACTGTTATTTGGATCAGATGCGTCAGCAGGAGCGCCGCGATGAAGGCCAAAATACCGCCGGATGAATTTCCCGCACGTTGAGCCCAGAGCATCACAGCAACGATCGCGCCTGGACCTGCGAGCAGCGGCACGCCGAGAGGAACCAGCGCCACATTCGGAGACGTGGAGGGCGAACTGCCTGGATCCTCCTCATGCCCTGTCAACAATTGAAGAGACACGAGCAGCAGTAATAAGCCGCCTGACAGCTGCAACGCTGACGTTGAAATATGCAGTGTTGCCATCAGCTGCCGCCCAAACGCCGCCATCGCTGTCAAGATAATCAGCGACGTTGCCGCGGCTTGCCACGCAACCGCATTTCGTTCTTTATCGGTCTTACCGACCGTGAGGGCAAGAAATAACGGTAGGTTCCCTATCGGATCCATAATGACGACGATCGTCAAGAAGAACGAAACAAATATTTCTACATTGAACGCCATCAAGGGACAATAACCTCCAATGTTGAACGGTGTTCCAACTCCTGGATCACCGACTGATCCGTGACATTCTCGCCTAGCGCATTCGGCTTTCCCGCCCCGTGGAAATCGGATGAGCCGAATTCGGCGAGGCCGAGGCGCCGCGCAAGCAGATGTAACTTTACTTGATCGGCAGGAGGATTGTCTCGATGGTTTACTTCCACGCCGAAAAGGCCGTGATCGGCCAGGCTCTCAATTGCCTCAAAACTAGCAACGCGCGAACGCGACACAGCACGCGGGTGTGCCCACACCGCTTGACCTCCAGCCTGACGAGCCCACTCCACCACGTCGTAAGCATCAGGTGAATACAACTCGACATAATAGGGGGAACCTGGGGAGAGGAACCGAGCGAACGCTTCTGCCCTCGTCTTCACAATACCGAGACGTATCAGCGCATCCGCCAGATGCGGCCGTCCAGCAATCGCCCCTGCCGGAGTAACAGCAGCAACATCATCCATCGTGAGAGGGAAACGCTCCGAGAGCCGCCGCACCATCGCCTCGATACGCTGTTCCCGGGCAGACCGCGCGCGCCGCATGTGACGTGCGAGTGCATCAGATGTGGGATCGGCAAGGTAGATGAGCATATGAATAGGGATGCGTTGATCGTCGTGTCCATCCACCCCATCAACCGCATGCGTCTGCACGGCAAGGCGCTCTGGCGTCACGCCAGGGTCCTGGAGCATACACGACACCTCCATGCCGCGCACAAGTGCGATCCCTGTGGTGTGAACAGCAGCTTCTGCCTCAGCCCATCCTGCGACCGTGTCGTGATCCGTCAAGCCTATGCCACCGATATCGTCGCTGCTGCGGCTCAGGCTCCTGCGGCGCATATCGGCCGCATGACGCATCAACACCGCTGGCGACATCGTGCCATCCGAAGCAGTGGAATGAGTGTGCGGATCAAATTTCACCCCGCTAGTCTACGGGAACACCTGTAAACTGCTGGGCGATAAATGATACAGAGTGTATCCTCTCGCTCAACAGCACCTGTGGAACAATAAGAGTATGACTGATTCGGATAAGCAACCTTTAGCAGAGCGTGGAAACAACCGCTCACATACGCCGAAAACTGCGCAGTTCGCCCAATTCATCGGCGAGGATTGGGGAGAACGCCCCGCTGGCCCTGCTCGGGGTGAGGCAGCTGACTATGTACCAGCACGCCACGACGCGCTGTTAGCCGCATTCCCCGACGATGTTCTCGTCATTCCCGCTGGCAATCTGAAAGTGCGCAATAACGACTGCGACTATCGTTTTCGGGCGACGGCCGCGTTTGCACATATGACGGGTTTGGGCGCCGAACTAGAGCCGGAAGCCGTGCTCGTACTCGATGCCTCAGCCAAGGAGCGCGCAACGCTGTACTTCCATCCTCGAACGCCGCGCACGGATTCAGAGTTTTATGCCGATTCGCGCTACGGCGAATTCTGGGTGGGGGCACGTCCCTCCCTGCAGGAAATGGAGACCCTGACTGGTATCCACTGCGAGGCAATTGCCCAGCTGCGCGCAGATCTTGCTGCGGCTGTGGTGACGCGTGGTCGTGGTATTCGGCTGCTCGCTGGGGCTGATCCCGCTATTGACTCCATTGTTCAGGCTGTACGCCTTCAAGCGGGCGTTGCGGGCGATCAGTCGGAGCGCGATGCTGACCTTGCTGAAGCGTTGTCGGAACTGCGGCTGCGCAAGGATACCTACGAAATCGGGCAGATGCAAAAAGCAGTCGATGCGACGTTCGAAGGGTTTGACGAGATTATCGCATCCTTGCCTCGTGCCCAACAGCATCATCGAGGCGAGCGCGTTGTGGAAGGCGCCTTTAATGCGAAAGCGCGTGAAGAAGGCAACGGCCTTGGTTACGATACGATCGCGGCTGCAGGCGAACACGCCAACACGCTGCACTATATGACGAACGATGGGCAGACGATGCCTGGCGATTTGATTCTGGTTGACGCTGGTATCGAGGTGGATTCACTCTACACAGCCGATATTACGCGCACACTCCCGATCAACGGCACGTTCTCCCCAGTCCAAGCACAGATTTACCAAACCGTACTCGACGCCTGCGAGGCCGCGCTTGAGGCTGCAAATAAGCCGGGCGCAATTTTCCGCGATGTCCACGATGCCGCGATGGATGTGATTGCGCATCGGCTAGAAGAATGGGGAATTCTCCCGGGGACTGCAGAGGTCTCGTTGACCGATGCCGGCGGCTGGCACAGGCGTTGGATGCCTCATGGAACATCCCACCACCTCGGACTTGACGTTCACGACTGCGCTGAAGCTCGACGCAGCATGTACATGGACGGCAAGCTAGAGCCAGGAATGGTATTTACGATCGAGCCAGGCCTGTATTTCCACGCCGACGACCTCAAAGTACCTGAGGAATTCCGAGGGATCGGCGTACGTATCGAAGATGACGTCGTCGTGCGCGAAAACGGGCGGGTAGAGCGCCTGTCGGAGAAGATTCCCCGCACAATTGCCGATGTTGAAGCCTGGATGAAACGCGTGCTTGACAAGCACTGAATATCCACGCCGCCCGGCGCTTTCTCCTGAGCGAACATACTCACGTCGCCGCTTTTTCCAGATAGAGTATGTTCGCTGGGGAACACAGGTGGTGCACTATCCGGCGTTCCGTCCACGGTGTGCCGCCCACCCTCGCCGAGGATGCTTGACGAGCATCGAATCAGCCGAAGAAACGGAGGATTTATGGCATCTAACGCACCACGCCGCGTTTTCGCTGCCCGCCTTGCGGGTGCTGGGGTTTTCAATCCCATTGGTGACAAGGTCGGCATTGTTTATGACGTCGTCATCCTGTTTCGTTTGAAAGGCGATCCGATTGCTGTCGGGCTTGTGATCGAAGTGCCCGGCCATCACCGCGTTTTCCTTCCCATTACACGTGTCACCTCCATCGGCGGAGGCCAGGTGATCATCACGGGGTTGGTGAATATCCGCCGGTTCCAGCAGCGGCCAGGGGAAATCCTTGTTCTCGGTCAGCTGCTTGAGCGAAAGGTGACCATTAAAGAGGACGGACGAGCAGCGACCGTCCTGGATGCGGCCATTGAGAACACCCGCGGGAAGGAATGGCGGCTCACGACCCTTTATGTTCGCACTGCCAAATCGCCCGGGCACCCCCAGGAAACAGTGGTGCTCCCCAGCGCTGAGGTTTCTGGGCTGATGGCGATCCCCACTCAGCAAGGGGTTCAGACGCTGCTCGCCCAGGTTGGCGACCTCAAACCAGCAGATGTTGCCGATGTTCTGCGCGATCTTCCAGTTGATCGAATGAAAGCCGTTGCTCGCGGCCTGGCAGATGAACGACTCGCCGACGTGCTGGAGGAATTGGGCGATGAAGATCGCGTTCAGATCGTCTCTAGCTTAGATATTGAGCGTGCTGCAGACGTGCTGGATGCGATGCAACCGGATGACGCCACCGACCTTGTCGCCGAGCTGCCGCCCGAACAGGCCGCCATTCTGCTCGATCGAATGACACCTGACGAAGCGGCCGACGTGCGCCGCCTGCTCAATTACGACGACCGTACAGCGGGCGGTCTGATGACAACCGAGCCTATTATCCTTCCCCCGGAGTCGACGATTGCTCAGCTCTTGGCGAGTGCGCGCAGGGCGGATATACCGCCCGCTCTGGCCGCAGTCACCTTCGTCGCGCGGCCTCCCCTCGAAACACCCACAGGGAAATTCCTTGGTGTTGTCCATATCCAACGCGCGCTACGCGAGCCGCCTTCCACCATGATCGGTTCAATTATCGATACCGATATGGAGGTGCTCGACCCTGCCGATGGGATCGGAACTGTGACGCGTTTGCTGGCCACATACAACCTCACCGCGCTTCCCGTCGTCTCCGATGGATCTCTTCTCGGTGCGGTGTCCGTTGACGATGTCCTCGATCATCTGTTGCCTGATGATTGGCGCGACGCGGACGAGGACGTCACAGATAAGGCGGTGGAAGACAACCATGCGTGATTTTGACGAGCCCGTTGATACATCTTCCCGCCGACGCAAGATTGCGCGCGTTGATTCGGATGCGTTTGGCCGATTTGCCGAAGCTGTCGCACGTTTTATGGGTTCCCCGAAGTTCCTGTTATACATGACGATTTTTGTGACGGTCTGGATCGTTGCGAACGTGATCCTCTATGCCGTTGCCAAAAAGTATGCGTGGGATCCGTATCCTTTTATTCTGCTGAATCTGGCATTTTCAACCCAAGCCTCCTACTCGGCTCCGCTCATCCTCTTGGCTCAGAACCGACAGGATGACCGCGACCGCGTGAGCGCGGAGCAAGATCGGCAGCGTGCACAACGCAACCTCGCCGATACCGAATATCTGACGAGGGAAATTGCGTCACTGCACATGCTGATGGGCGATGTGGCAACGCGCGATTTTGTCCGCAGCGAACTGGCAGACGCACTCGCAGAATTCGATCGAGACCGCGCTGACCGCCTCGCCGAACGTGATGCGCGCATCCAGGAGCTCGAATCAGAACTCGCAGCTCTGCAAGACGCTCGTGATTCCGACTAGAACGACTCGAGCGCTCTCTTGATCTCTGCAGCGTAGAGCCTGGAGGCAGCAGGCCCCGGATGCACCTGATCCCCGGCCAGCAAATCACTGTGATCGGATGCGATCGAGTCCCAATCAGCCACTGCAATGCGGTCAGGGTGAGCCGTTGCAGCATCTTTGATCGCGCTGTTGGATGCCTCAATCCAGCTGTCCCGTTGTGGACCGTGACCCGTCACAAGAACAAGCTTGCGATCCGGCCCGATAAACGAGAGCATCGAATCGATGTCGCGGCTTGTGATCTGAGAATTTGTCGCGAGGGAAACAACCACGAATGGACGTAGGTTGCCGTCTTGCTGCATCTGTGTGGCAACCTCGTCAAACTTTCGAATAGACCGTGATACCTTGCCATCGATATAGGCTCCGGGCAGTGCTTGTTGAAGTCCTGGGGTGGCGGCAACCGTCACCGAATCGCCGATGATCGTCACCTCGTCACCCGTCACAGGCTTAGCGGAGTCGAAAATACCAGACCACATACTGTTCGGCTTGCCAGTATTATCCCCGTCATTCTTGCCCGACGGACTGCCAGATTCAGATCCGGTACCTTGTTGAGACTTCGGATTTTGGGAACCGGTGCCCTGCGGCGTTGGCACTGCCGAAGCGGATGCTTCTTCTCCTATCTCCACAAACTCCTCCGCCGAAGACTTTTGCTTGGATGTGACGAGGGCAACCGCAGCCAATCCCACGACGATCAGCGCAATAATGCCGATCACAATCCCCCGCTTTTTCATCGCCTTCACTGACGACATCACGCTCCTTAACCATGCTCCAAAATGCCGAGTACGAATCGGCGTTTCAATATATACGTATGACAGATGTGCAAAAACGATGGAGAATACCGCAACCAGCACATTGACAACCCACGTTGGCCACTCCAGCGTATAGAACGCAATCACCCACAGCGGCCAATGCCATAAGTAGATACCGTAGGATCGCTCGCCCAGCCACACCAACGGTTTCGAGTTCAGAAACTGTGCAAGAAGCCCACTGTGTGAACCTGCGAGGTCTGGAAGCAACGAACGAATGGTCACCGCGATCAGCACACAGAAAACCAACATTCCCCACGGATACATCCACCGCGATTCCGGCAACGCAATAGCGTCGATCACAACCGCGAGCAGGGCAAGAGAACCAGCTAAATGCCAGCCAAAGCGTGCGCCGGAGCTGCGCTCAGGCACATCAGAGCTCATTGCCCAGGGATATGCAAGCGCAAGGCACGCGCCGATCATCAGGCCGAAAGAGTGCGAATCCGTCCCGACGTAGGCACGGGTCACGTCGTCAGTACCCAGTACAAGGAGCACATGTTCACCAACAGACAATGCCCCCAAAGCGGCAGCAGCACCGATCCTGACCTTCTTTTGCGGAATCAGCAGAATCAGCAGCAACAAGAACGGCCATACAAAGTAGAACTGTTGCTCAACTGCTAACGACCACATATTCGTCAACAGCAAGGGCGACTGCTGCTCGAAATATGACGAGCCGTGCGCAATCTCGAACCAGTTATATGTGCCGGTTAGGCTTCCCAAGGACTGCCACCTCAGCTGCACGAGCGCATCACCGCCAGCAAGCCTGGCGAGCGCAAGGGATCCCAGGGTGGCCACAACAACCGCAGGGACGAGACGGCGAATACGACGCACCCAAAAATGCCCAAGCTTGATCGTGCCGTTTGCGTTCCACTCTCGCATCAACAGTGCTGTGATCAGAAAACCAGAGATCACGAAGAACATATCGACCCCGACGAATCCCGCCTGGATCGACCCTGGAACGAGGTGATAGCCCAAGACCAGCAGTGCAGCTAGCGCGCGCAACCCATCGATACCTTCAATGCGCCGACGGCTGCCAGCAGCTGGTGTTGCTGATGTAGCTGATAGCGACTCTTGGAGCGGATTCGTGTTTTCTTGCGTAATCATGCCCTCACGATTCTGTTGCTGTACGCCAAAAATAGGCTCAGACCTGCGGCGTTGGGAAATGGAACCGTATCAGTATATCGCCGGGGCACAAGGCAACTGCTGGACAGGCGATCTCAATTTCGTTACAGGACGATCTCATTTACATCACGGTATATAACGATTCTCTGGACGCTTGTTACGATGGTGAGCTATCGAGATAGGAAATACCCCACTCCCATCGTCGAAGGCCGGCGGGTAAACTTCTACCCATGGTATCTGAAGAAGAAATTCGCACCGCGCTTTCTTCGGTGATGGATCCGGAAATCCGACGGTCTATTACCGATCTGAACATGGTAGGCGATATCGACATCGCTGAGGACGGCGGCGTCACCATTGAAATTATTCTGACAATTTCAGGCTGCCCTCTGATTAACCAAATTGATTCGGATGTGAAAAACCTTGTGAGTTCGATGGACGGCGTCACATCTGTCACTATTAGAGAGCGGTCGATGACGCAGGATGAACGCGTAGCGTTGCAGCAGAAGCTACGCCCCGGACTGCAGGATAAACGAGAGATTAGCTTCGCCAAACCCGGGTCAAAGACCCGTATCTACGCTATCGCCTCCGGCAAGGGTGGAGTCGGAAAATCATCAGTTTCTGCCAATCT
Organism: Actinomycetaceae bacterium; assembly: GCA_028724265.1. Taxonomy (GTDB): domain Bacteria; phylum Actinomycetota; class Actinomycetes; order Actinomycetales; family Actinomycetaceae; genus JAQYDG01. Next base: position 12,388 of record JAQYDG010000006.1, on the reverse strand, counting down.
GGCAGCAATCATGGCTCAGCAGGGGCTCAAGGTCGGCCTGGTCGATGGAGATATTTACGGCTATTCCATTCCGAGGATGATGGGGGTTGACCAGCCACCCACAGGCATCCAGAACATGATCATTCCGCCGGTTGCTCACAACGTCAAAGTGATCTCGATGGGTATGTTCCTCCCCGATAACCAACCGATCGTATGGCGTGGTCCGATGCTTCACCGAGCACTCGAACAGTTCTTCTCCGACGTCTACTGGGATGAGCTGGATGCTTTGTTGATCGACTTGCCGCCAGGCACGGGTGACGTGGCTATTTCTATCGCAGAGCTGCTGCCAACATCGGATATTCTGGTTGTGACCACGCCACAGGTTTCCTCCTCCGAAGTTGCAGAGCGGGCAGGCCAGTTAGCTAAGCAGACTCATCAGAACGTGATCGGCGTTGTGGAAAATATGAGCTATTTAGTGATGCCTGACGGCACCCATAACCCCATCTTTGGTCAGGGTGGAGGCGCTCTTGCTGCCGCGCAGCTCTCCTCCGATTTGGGCTACCACGTACCGCTTCTTGGACAAGTTCCAATCGAGCCGGCTCTGCGTGAAGCCTCAGACGCTGGTCAACCGTTTGCGATTCAAGATGGTGACACGCCTGCTCAGAAAGCACTGCGCAGAATCGGCCTGCAGCTGGCTGCCGCAAGCCGACCGGATCTCCAGAACTCCGAGCAGGCACCCGTGAGCGCAGCCTAACAGCCGCGCGGGTGACGTCTGACGAACTGGGGTCTGACAGAACTAAGGCCGTCAATACTAAAGACAGCTACGGTTTAGGATAGCCAGGGCTTAGGATAGCCAAGGTGTAGAACCAGAATTAATCACCATATAGCGGTATAAAATGTGAGGGCATGATTCCACAACAGTGGCGGTCATGCCCTCTCGCTTTCTCGGGTTGGAGCCATCATTGTGTAGGCACAAACGTGAACGCTTTGCGTGTGGCTGCGATGCGGTGTGCGGCGGAGCGTGGATGGGACTGCGGCAGCACGTGTGGCAGCGGTAGCAGTGTGGCAGCGACAGCACGGGGATCGAGCAGTTGCGCGTCCGTCAGCCCTCCGTGCAAAACCGAGCAAACCATCACGAGATCCCGCCCAGTTATAATTGACACGCAACGAGAGGAAACAGAGGGATCATTATGGCCAGCGACAAGACTCAACTGTGGGCATACGCAGAGAATGCTGTACCTGAGAGCGCTGCAAGCGCCCAGTTGAGGGACGCTGCCCGCGCAATGAATATCAATGCGTCCAGTAACGCAACGATCAATTTTCTCGCAACTCTCACTGCTATCATCCACGCCCGCAATGTTGCTGAAATCGGCACGGGCACTGGAGTCGCAACCCTTGCCCTGCTCTCAAACCCGCATGTGACCGTGACGAGTATCGACGTTGATTCTGCTGCTCAAGATGTTGCACGCGATGCCTTCCGCGCTGCTGGCATCCGACCTGCTCGGTTTCGCCTGATAACCGGGAGATCCTCGGATATGATTCCCCGCCTCGCGTCCTCTACCTACGATCTTGTGGTACTGGACGGCGATCCGTTAGAGACACCGGATGACGCGAGAGAGGCCTTGCGTATCCTCAAGCCAGGAGCCGTCCTCGTGCTTCTGAATGCGATGCTCGATGGACGTGTGCCCAACCCCGCCACTCGTGACGAGGAAACAGTGGCGATCCGTGGCATCGTCAACGAGATTCTGGATGATGCAAGTTTCCACGCATCGCTGCTACCGCTTGGATCAGGAATTCTGGTTGCCGCTGCCCCATCCGCCTCCTAACACATGCCGACGACTGAATTATTCTCTGAGCGACCCGGTGAGCTCCACTGTTGACGGAGGAAAACAGCACGAGCAGAATTGGCGCTATGGCAAAACCACGGACATATCCGCACGTTGAACTCACGCGCGTTGACCAGCAGCATTATCGGGCATCAAACGGCGAAACGACTGTCGATTTCGGCCAAGGCGAAGGTTTGTTTACGCCAGTTCAACTTCTGATGGCGGCGTTGGCCGGATGTTCTGCAATCGACGTGGACGTTGCGACGTCGCGTCATGCCGAACCCACTGAATTCTCGGCAGCCGTTGATGCAACATACCTTCACGGTGAACCAGATAATCACCTTGAGGATGTCACCCTCACCTTCAACGTTCATTTCAACACCGATGACGAGGAGGGCAGGCGTGCACAGAACATGGTTGACAAGCTCGTGAAACTCAGCCACGACCGCGACTGCACTGTAGCTCGTACCCTAATGCGGGAAACCCCCGTCGAGGTTGTTGTGAAATAACGCTCAGCGCATACGGTATGTGCTTATCTACCTTCCAGAGATACCTGCCAGAGGCGTTCACCGGTTAAAGACGTATGTATCTAGCCGCGTGAACGCCTCTTTGACGAGGCTCATCGGCAGTGCAAGATTCATACGAATACCGAACGGAACCTGAAAAGGCTCGGCATCCTGCCAGCCGACTCCGACAGCCCACCCCGCCTGCAGGAGGTCGCGAAGTGACAGGCCGTGCTGCTCACAATACTCACGGCAGTCTAAGAGCAGCATATAGGTACCCTGAGGCTTACACACCTGAACGCCAGGATACGATTGTTCAATATGTAAATAGGCGTAGTCGATATTATTGCGAACCGCGTCACGCATTTCACGAACCCACTGGGCACCCTCGGGGCTATACGCGCCGATCACAGCATGCTCCCACAGCACGTTCATGGCGTTATAGATCACCTTGGAGCCTTCGCTCACGACGCGATCCCGCAGCCAATCGTTGTAAATAATCCCATAAGCCCCCACCAAACCAGCAAGGTTGAACGTTTTCGAGGGAGCATAGAAAGCAGCGGTGTGTTCGCGCGCCCACTCGCTGACGGACTGGGTTGGTGTGTGCTCGCCGTCAAGGATAATATCGCTCCAGATTTCGTCGGACACGATCCACACATCGTGCTTCTCGCACACCGCAACCAAACGCAGGATCTCATCTTTTGTCCACACGCGCCCGGTTGGATTATGCGGATTACAAAACACAAGGACGTGAATATCGTGAGCCACAATCAGCTGTTCCATCGCATCGTAGTCAATCCGGAACAGCCCTCCGTCAACATGCATCGGCGAATGGACAATACTGAATCCAGCATTTGTCAACGAGTGTTCGAACCCAATATATGTAGGGGCATGCACAAGCACCGAATCACCACGGCTTGCCAGGACGTTCAAGGTAGCCAGCACGCCACCCAGCACGCCATTTTCGTACACAATGTGCTTCGCTTCTAACCCCTGCGCATGCTTGTAGCGTGTATGCCAGGCGATCACTGAATCGAAATACTCGTCAGATGGGGAAAAGTAACCATACAGTGGATGCTTCGCCCGCTCGATAATAGCCTGCGGAATGGTCGGTACAGTCGCAAAATTCATGTCTGCAACCCACATGGGAATCGGCGTGAACCCGTCCTGAGGAGCATCAGGACTCATCGGCGACGGCGATCCGATGCCATCGACCGCGAGCGCATCCATCCCGTGTCGGTCAATAATGTCCGTAAAGTTGTACGTCATCAAATTCTCACTTACGTTCGACCATGCATCCGAGCCCGGCATTCTCGCGTGCGTCGCTATGCCAACCCGCCGTACCATCTCAGCGCCGTCTCAGTGTTATGTTGTCGCAGTGCTATCTCAGCGTCGTTTCACCGTGCCGGCGTGACCTCATGTTCCCCGCTGAGTCTATTTCACCGCATCGGCAAGAGCATCGCGCAGGGCAGCGGCTTCCTCGTCATTCATTTCCAGCACCAGACGCCCACCGCCATCGACAGGAATGCGAACCGTCAGACCGTGAGCATCCCGTTCAATATCCAATGGGCCATCGCCTGTCCGAGGCTTCATCGCTGTCATCAGTACTTCCTTCCTGCCGTTATTGCCACGAGCATCGTTCCGTGATCGCTATCACGCGGCAAAAGCAGTTATTATAATACCAAATTCGAGCCAATTCGGTATGCGTCTGTGAAGTAGAGTAAGCGACATTTCCGCACATTCTCGGGCTTTTTCAGCCTCCCATCCCGAACGCTGACCGGACGCAGCCACTTCATGCATCACCGGTGACGAGTCACAGGCTGCGATTCATTGGTGGGGCAATACCGCTGCCAACGCCTCCTGCGGCGTATCAACCAGAGTGACAAGATCCAGATCTTCTGCGCTCATCATCCCAGCGGGAAGCATCGATCCCCTCATCCACTCGAAGAGACCCTTCCAGTATTCTCGACCCACCAGGACGATCGGAAAAGACGTCACCTTCTTCGTTTGAACGAGCGTGAGCGCCTCGAACAACTCGTCCATTGTGCCGAGCCCACCTGGCATCACCACAAAACCACTCGCATACTTGACGAACATCGTCTTGCGCACGAAGAAATACCTAAACGTCATGGCAAGGTTCGCGTATTCGTTCACATGATCTTCAAAAGGAAGTTCAATGCCCAACCCAACGGAAGTACCTCCTGCCTCCCATGCACCCTTATTAGCAGCCTCCATCATGCCGGGGCCTCCCCCAGTGATCACGGCGTACCCTGCGTGGACAATGCCACGGGCGATCTCGGATGCCATAGCGTAATAGGGAGAATCTTGGGATGCTCTGGCAGAACCGAACATAGAAATGGCAGGACCAATATCCGCCAAGGCTCCAAAGCCCTCCACGAATTCGCTCTGAATACGCAGAACCCGCCACGGATCCTGATGCAGCCATTCGGTGTTTTGACCGCTTGCCAGCAGGCGCTCTTCACTCGTGGATGCGGGGATCTGAGCACCCCGCAGCGTCACCGGACCTTTGCGATATTGACGAGACTTCCTCGAATTATCCATACGGCAAACATATCGGTAAATCTGCACCGACGCAGCCTCTCCATTGTTCCGTCTGCTGTGAGCATGGATCCGCGCAGATCTTTGAAAGCGACGAAGTGAAGATTATGCGCGATAATGGAGGAATGACGAGGCAGGCTTCCGCCACACCCAGGCTCCTGCGTCCGCGACGTGTGAAATCGAGGAGGAAGTATGTTTGATCCAGCCGCAGTCCGCACATGGATCTCCCACGATGTTGAACCGCACTACCAGGAGGAGCTCACCGACCTCCTCCAGAAGGCAGAGTCGGGCGATGCCGACGCCGCTGCAGAACTCGATGACCGTTTTTCCGGCCCGATCCAATTCGGTACAGCCGGTCTACGGGGCACAATGGGAGCAGGCGAGCATCGTATGAATCGCTCCGTTGTACGCGCAGCTGCATACGGCTTGGCAAGCTACGTCAAAGAGAAGGTTGGTGACGAGGCACTGATCGTCATCGGCAATGATGCCAGATATCATTCCCGCGAATTCGCGTTGGATTCAGCCCGCATTGTGTCCGCCCTCGGGTTGCGCGCGATGATCATGCCCCGCGATCTGCCAACACCCGTGCTCGCGTTCGCCGTACGATATCTGAACGCAGATGCAGGCGTGATGGTTACCGCAAGCCATAATCCTGCCCACGATAATGGCTATAAGGTCTACCTGGGCGGGCGCATGACGGGCGAATGGGATCGCGGTTCTCAGCTTGTGCCGCCCGTAGACGCCGAAATATCTCAGCGGATTGCGAGCGCTCCTTTTGCTGACGACATTCCGCTGGCAGAAGGCTACCAGACTGTTCCCGAATCCGTGATTGACGCGTATGTTGACCGCTGTGTCTCACTCGTTCCAGATTCCGTACCCCGCACACTCAAGATCGTCTATACCCCTATGCACGGGGTTGGCCAACAGATAGCATCCCGCGTGTTCACAGGCGCAGGATTCACGGATGTCACAACAGTAGCTGAACAAGAGAATCCAGATCCCGATTTCCCAACAGTACCGTTCCCGAACCCCGAAGAAAAAGGAGCTCTGGATATGGCTCAGGCACTTGCCGCGAAGATCGGCGCGGACATCGTTCTGGCTACTGATCCAGACGCCGACCGTTGCGCAGTAGCTGTCCCCTTCGGATCCGATGGAGCCTTCCGTCAGCTGACCGGCGACGAAACCGGGATTGTCCTGGGCGAATACATCGCATCACATGCAGCCGAGTTGAGCACACGTGATCACGGGCTGGATGTGAGCAATCACGAGCCGAATGCCAGCGATCAGACGATGGCGCTCGCCTCCTCCCTCGTCTCCTCCCGGATGCTCGGGCGTATCGCAGCGACGCACCACCTTGACTTCCACCAAACACTCACCGGCTTCAAGTGGATTTCCCGCGTACCTCACTTACTGTTCGGATACGAAGAAGCTATTGGAATGTGCGTGGATCCGCAAGCTGTCCACGATAAAGACGGGATTTCTGCGTGCGTGATGATCGCGCTCGTCGCCGCTACACTCAAGCAGCAAGGTCGAACCCTGAGTGACGCCCTCCACGACATCTACGCACGCGAAGGGGTCTACATGACTGCTCCGGTCACAATACGTGTGGATGACCTCTCGATTATTGGACAAACCATGGATCACGTGCGAACCGATCCGCCACGTACGCTTGCGGGTTCACCCGTGCAGCTTATACGCGATTACGCCCATGGCGTTGAAGGTTTCCCGCCGACCGACGCCGTCGAATGGAGAACTGAAGCGAACGATCGGGTGATCATTCGGCCTTCGGGCACAGAGCCCAAAGTGAAGTGCTACCTGGAAGTTGCTCTCCCCGTCAACGATCCCGCCAGCGTGGACACGACGATCGATACTGCGGCCAAGCGCCTTGATTTATTCCAAGACGACGTGCGGGCGGCACTGCAGATCTAGCAACGAAGGCTTCCGGCGATTGGATCTTCCTGCGCGGACGCATAGTCGAGTGCCCTGTACGACTACAATGCCGACTATGGGCTTTTTCGATTTCATGTACCCCGATGGCCGCTCCCACGAGGTCACTGCCGCGCAGGCACATACCAAACTGCAGGAGGGCGGCGTACTTATCGATATAAGGCCAATTTTTCAGTGGAACGCCGGCCATGCAGCCGAGGCAATCCATATTCCAGAAGAGCGCCTGATCATGTCAGAAGCGATTCACACCGACGGATTAGTGATTTTGATATGTGACGATGGGCGGCGCTCCCAGGCAGCAGCCGAGCGCTTACGCCGCCAAGGAATTGACGCAAAGAATGTCCACGGTGGCATGAGGGCGTGGAAAAGCTCCGGCTTCAGCGTTGTCCGCTCGTAAGTTGAGTTTGCTCGGTTCGTTCAGCAACACGATCAACAGCGCCGATTAACGCGCAGTGGGTCGCCCACATAAAGCGACCCACTGCATGAGGAAACTCGTGTTTTACCCGTTTCCTTTTCCCGAGTTTTCCTCCCTCACTTACATTCCTAGTTTCTTTGCTTTTCTGCTGGTCTTCGCTACTTCTTCTGGACGTACTTGAGTGAATCCAGCGTCACAGCTGCGAGAATGATGAAACCTTCGAACACAAACTGCAGGTTGGTGTCGATGCCAAGGATTGTCAACGAATAGACAAGGCCAGTAAAGATCAAAACACCGGTGACGACGCCGGAGATCTTGCCGATACCACCAGTGAACGAGACGCCGCCAACCACGCAGGCCGCAATCGCATCCATATCCCAACCTTGACCATACGCTGCGGAGCCTGACCCCATCATACGAGCGGCTTCCAGCCATGAACCGAAACCGTAGAGGATACCGGCCAAGACAAACGCACCGAGGGTGACCTTAAAGACCGAGATACCGGAAACAGCAGCTGCTTCGGGATTCCCGCCCACGGCGAAGAGGTTTTTGCCGAATGCCGTCTTGTTCCAGATGAACCACACCACGGCAACCGCAACAATGGCCCACGCAATGATCGTGGGGAATCCTCCGATACGCGGAATGATAATTCCGGGAATTGACGGCTCAATAGCACCGAATGACACACCTTTGGTCGCATACGTCACGATACCGAAAATAATCAGCATGTTCGCCATCGTGGAGACGAAAGGATGCATCTTAAACCGCGCGGTAAAGAAGCCAGCCATCGTTGTGAAAATCGTTGAGAATACGATACACAGCACAAGCGCCAAAATGATGCGCGCATAAATGTTCACACTCGAAAGGTCGTAGGTATGGCCAAAGATCTGGCCAGTATTCGGCCCCTGGTGCATCACAACAGTCGCAATCACCATGCCCATGCCGACCATACGGCCAATCGACAAGTCGGTGCCTGTCAGGAGAATCAGGCCAGCAACGCCGAGTGCAAGGAACATGCGGGGGCTCGCCTGCTGCAGAATGTTGAGGATGTTCTGCGAGGTCAACAGGTCAACGCCTCGCCATACGGGCGCGATGGCGGCGAGGAAAATGAAGATTGCAAGGATGACGATGTACAGCCCGTTCTGCAGCAAGAACTGGCGAGTGTTGAATGTGTAGCGGTAGTTTTCCACGCGCTGACGAATATTCTGAGAGAGCGTGAAATCCGAGTTGCGCAGCCGGTCGATCAACAAATAGCGCTCAGTGAATGCCGCATGCCGACGATCCTTTGCCGCACGGATGCGCTCGTCACGGCGCCGCTTGGCATCGTATTGACGATTCTTGTAAACGTAATCCTCGTCTTTAAGCTCCTGCTTGACCTCAGAACCCCCCTGCGCACGAACCTTGGCAACGGCGTCCTCGTGTTCATGTTTGAGGTCTGCTAATTCGCTCTCATAGTCCTTCTTTGCCCGTTCCTTCTCCGCACGAGACGATTCGGAAACCTTGCTGAAGTACTGGGAATCGTATGTCTTCTGCAGATAGGATTCAGCCTCGTCAACCAGCTTCGACACGGCATCTTGGTTCTGCTTTTCCACGGCACGAGCCTGATCAAGATCGGCCTGTGCAGCATCGAGCTGCGACTTACGCTCTTCATCAGAAAGCACCTTATCCGCTTTGAGCACTCGAATGTGATTAGAGAGCTCATTGACCTTCAAGGTGCCGTCCTTACGCAGCTCATCGATCTGGACTTGGATAGCACCAACCTTTTCCCGAATCGGCGCAAGCAGTTCGTCTTCTTCGCTCTGGGTGAGGATCGACATTGATATCTCCTTTATGACAGATACTCCACGATTACAGATACTTCACGCTGAGCTTCAGAAGCTCTTCCTGATTCGTTTCTTTGGTATTGACGATTCCGGATAGGCGCCCAGCGGACATCACGCCAATTCTGTTGGTGATCCCAAGGATCTCCGGCATTTCCGAGCTGACGAGGATAATGGTTTTTCCTTGTTTTGCCATCTGGATAATCAGCTCGTAAATCTCGTATTTCGCACCGACGTCGATCCCTCGAGTAGGTTCGTCCATCATAAAGACACGCGGCCCACGTTCAAGCCATCGGCCAAAGATCACCTTTTGCTGATTTCCGCCCGAGAGCGCGGAGATCAGCTCATCTGGCCCCATCGTTTTGGTGTGCATCGTACGAATTTCGCCCATGGTGGCGCGCTGCATCTTCGAATTCGAGAGAGCCGGACCATTCTTGTATGCGGGGAGGTTGGCAATTGTGGTGTTAAAAGTCAGGTCGCCTTTTAAGAACAGGCCGTCAGCCTTGCGTTCTTCTGTGATGAGGGCAAATCCGGAGTCAATCGCATCCCGTGGCTTATTGAAGTTGAGTAGTTTGTCGCCATAATACACGCGCCCAGCAGCACGGGTACGAACACCGAAAATTGTTTCCAACAGTTCCGTTCGCCCGGCACCAACAAGCCCGTAGAGACCGAAAATCTCGCCCTGCCGTACTGAGAAGCTGACGTCCTTGATATACGGGGCGAACTTCGTTGAAAGATGCCGAACTTCGAAAACTTCCTTACCAGGCGTGTTATCGACAGGAGGGAAACGGTTGTCCAACGACCTCCCCACCATCGCAGTGATGAGTTCGTTCATCGCCGTATCTGCAGTGTCCTTCGTCATGACGAGCTTCCCGTCACGCAGCACTGACACTTGATCGCAGATCTCGAAGACCTCATCCATCTTGTGCGAAATGTAGATAATCGAAATTCCGTCCTCGCGCAGTTGACGCATCATCGAAAAGAGCTTGCGAACTTCAGGAACCGTCAACGAGGATGTTGGCTCGTCAAGCACAATGATTTTTGCGTTATACGAAATTGCCTTTGCAATTTCGCACATCTGACGCTGAGAGACCGACATTTGACGCATCGGCTGCGTCAAATTGACCTTCATCCCTAGCTCTCGGAAAAGGTCTGCCGCCTCCTTGCGCATCCTCTTTTCATCAACAGTACCCATCGGAGTTTTCGGATAGCGTCCAAGGAAGAGATTATCCACTACCGAACGCTCTAGCGCTTGGTTCAGCTCCTGATGCACCATCGCTACTCCATGTTCGAGCGCATCCTTCGGCCCCGTAAAGGACACTGGGCGCCCCGCAAGGTAAATTTCGCCTTCATCTTTCTGATAGGTACCGAACAGGCACTTCATCATCGTCGATTTGCCTGCGCCATTCTCGCCCATCAGCCCCATAATGGAGCCTGGTTTAACGTCAAGGTCAATCTGATCAAGCACCTGATTGCGGCCGAATGACTTTGAGAGCCCGCGTATCGAAAGGACTGCATCTTCACTGACACTGACCATCGTCTTCTCCTTATACACACCCATGTGTGGGGTCGCCTATTGACGACCCCACCATGACGTCAGATCACTACACGAACCGTTGGCGCCCACATGCAGACGCCGGCGAACAGTTCTTCGCAGCGGCTAAGCGGCTTACGCCGCTCAAGCTACTGAGCAAGCAGCGATGTGTAGGACGATGCATTATCCGTCTTTACCATGTTGATAGCGAATGCATCGTATCCGCTCGGGTTGCCAAGACGGTTTGTAATGTTGGACTCCGTCTGTCCATCGCCGGCAATGTACTCCACGTTGAGGTTGAGCAACTTATCGTACTTCTGCAGCAGCGGTACGTAAGTGGAACCGAGGAAGTTGTCCGCAGAGTTGTAGGTATCAAGCCATACCTTGAACTTATCGCCGGAGATTTGCTTAGCGACTGGGGCATACGGAACGGTTGCGTCAAGGAAATCTTTATAGTTGTCTGCTGTGACTGCAAGATTCAACGCGTAGAACGAGCGCTGTGCTTCGTCGTACCGATAGTCTTTGTCTGTGAGGACGTTACCCGCCTCGTCAGCCTTCGCAATACCGGTCATCACGTCAACGCCGTCAAGCGCGTTACGCAGCACCCTCAAAGTCAAATATGCCTGCACATCAGCGTGCTGAGAAATGGTGCCGCCATAGCCCTCGGCGATAGCAGCTACAGCATCGGAGTTGGCGTCATATCCGAATGTAGGAACGCCAGCGCCTTTAGACCACTTGTTGAACATAGCCATGCCCATACCGTCGTTGTTGGAAACAACGACGTCGATCTGATCGCCGAATTTACCTTCCCACGCCGTGATAGTGTCGCCAGCAGTACCGGCATCCCAGGTCGCACCAGCTCCGGTCTTCATCTCCTTGGATGCAAGCTCAACAACCTTAAAGTTGCCGACCTTGCCCTCTTGAACCGCTCCAGGATTCGTCTCGGTTGGATCCGACACGATCTGGTCGCCCTTCTTCACTGCAGTCCCGAGAGCCTCACGCACACCACGGGTACGAGCCACGGAATCATTGTGGCCAACATCGCCAATAGCGAGGACGTAGCCGACAGTGCCGTCACCATTGCGGTCGATCTTGTCAGCATGCGCCTGAATGTAATCGGCAACCATCTGACCCTGAAGTTCCGCACCCTGGTTGGCATCAAAACCGACGTAGTACGTGCTCTTGTTGAAGTTAAGAGCCTGCATATTGATCTCGCCAGTTGAGCTATTCGAAGGCTGCCTATTGAACCACACGAGCGGCTTATCCGCGTTGGCAACTTTCCCATTCGCCGCAGAAGCCGAAGCACCGCCAGCAGTAGCCGAAGAATCAGCGTTGCCACTTCCACACGCTGTCAGGCTCAGCAGAGCAACAGCAGAAAGCGCAACCACCTTGTGCAGATTCTTCATTGAATCCCCCTTATGAATTCGATCCTCGATGTTGTCACACAACATCAACAGCAGTGCAATAGTGTATCGCAAATTGAGGGGGTGCTGCACGCACCAGCGAGTAGTGCATCGAGAAATCACAGAACGTTGTGTTGTGGTGTTGGGCTGCTACGAGCAGACTGGTGTTTCACCACCAACACCACACAAACCTGCACGCGCAAGAGAGAGCCGGGGACGCGAGGAAAACAAGCTTCCCGCTTGTCTCACTCGCGCCCCCGGCTCGAACACTATATTGGTGGCAGTGCTCTACTCTCCCACACCCTCCCGAGTGCAGTACCATCAACACTGGCCGGCTTAACTACCAGGTTCGGAAAGGAGACTGGGTGTTTCCCGACCGCCATAACCACCACCAAAACCACG
>JAQYDG010000005.1 GCA_028724265.1 Actinomycetaceae bacterium | reverse complement strand
CCCATACAGACCCACAGCCGCGCCTGCCGCGACTACCCGTCCCGGGGGGGTGGGGGGGGGGGGGGTGTGCGACATTGGGTGCCCACCCCCACCACCGTTTTTAATGTGAAGATTTTCGCGTTGCGCCGTGTTATTTTGTGCCGTGTTACTGTGCGTTGTGCAGATTTTTAGTGGCGTACACGTCTCACCTTGTGCCCGTGCGGGGTTTTATAGATTTCGATCGCGTAGGCGTCTCCGATTTATAGCTGTGCAGGCTTCTTATTTTTTCGGGCTAAGTGCCTTTCGACCCAGCGTCAGCTTCGGCGTGTCCTTGATCGTGTGCAGACGTGAGGGTCGATTCAGTTTCGTGCACAAATTCCCTCAAAGTACAATAGAAGGGAATTGTTGACCGAGAGGATCATGTATGACAGACGATACGACCTCGTTAAGCCCTTTGGACGAGGACGGTGTTGCAGCAGCGGTAGCGCGTGCACAGGAGGCCTTCGCCGCGGCACATACCCGCGATGAGCTGAAAGCTGCTCGTCTCGCACATTCTGGCGACGATGCGCCGATCACTGCGGCGAACGCTTCGATTCGCTATCTAGATAAGGCTGATAAGCCGGTTGCAGGAAGATTGATGGGCGCCGCACGCAAGGAGATTCAGGCGGCACTTGCGCAGGCTCAACAGCGTGTGGAAGCTGAAGAAGAAGCACAGATGATCGCTTCGGATCGGGTTGACGTCACTCAGCCCGTGCAGCGAGCCCCGCAGGGTGCGCGGCATCCGCTCTCCACATTAGTTGACGATATTTCCGCTTACTTTGCCTCAATCGGGTGGGATATTGTGGAAGGCCCAGAGGTTGAACACGAGTATTTCAACTTTGATTCGCTCAACTTTGCACCCGATCATCCTGCCCGTCAGATGCAGGACACGTTCTACATCGAAGGCGTTGAACATATCAGGTCCTCCCAGCCCTCTGAGGTCGATCCTCAGCCCGGGCTTGTTCTGCGTACACAGACGTCGGGCGTACAAACTCGGTCGATGTTGCAACGCGGTGTGCCGATCTACATCGCGTGTCCGGGGAAGGTGTTTCGCACGGATGCGCTCGATCCCACCCACACCCCCGTCTTTCATCAGGTTGAAGGGCTTGCCATCGATAAGCATCTGACGATGGCACACCTCAAGGGTGTCCTGGACCACTTCGCTCAGGCCATGTTCGGCGCAGATGCGCGGACTCGCCTGCGCCCGTCCTACTTCCCGTTCACGGAGCCCAGTGCCGAAATGGATCTGTGGTTCCCTCAGAAGAAGGGTGGCGCTGGATGGATCGAGTGGGGCGGCTGTGGCATGGTCAACCCTGAAGTCTTGAAGAACGTTGGCGTCGATCCCACGGTTTACAGCGGTTTCGCGTTCGGTATGGGCTTGGAACGTACATTGATGCTGCGCCATTCGATTGCTGACATGCACGACATGGTGGAAGGCGACGTGAGATTCTCGCTGCAGTTTGGCACTACTGGAAGGGGTAACTGATGCCGCTCGTACCGATTGAATGGCTGGCACGCCACGTCGAGGTGCCGGCGGACTTAACACCGCAGCAGTTGGCTCACGACCTCGTCAAGGTAGGGCTGGAAGAAGAGGCGATACACCCTGGAGCTGTGACCGGTCCGGTGGTTGTGGGACGCGTGCTGACGAGAGAGCCCAAGCTTCAGAGCAATGGCAAGACCATCAATTATTGTCGCGTCGATGTTGGGCAATACAATGACGAGCCTGGGACAGGCAAGGAGCCGAGCGATCTGCCGAGCAGAGGTATTATCTGTGGAGCGCATAATTTTGAGGTCGGTGACTACGTCGTTGTCTCCCTTCCCGGAGCTGTTTTACCAGGCGACTTCGTCATCTCTGCGCGCAAGACCTATGGGCATATCTCAGATGGGATGATGTGTTCTGATCGCGAGTTGGGGCTTTCCGACGAACACGAGGGTATCCACATCCTGGCTCATCCTTCCGATGCCGAAACAATCGCGCACCTGCCGCGCGTCGGCGAAAATGTGTTGCCCTATTTGGGTATCGCAGGTGAAACGCTCGAAATTAACATCACGCCCGACCGCGGTTATGCGTTTTCGATGCGAGGAGTTGCGCGCGAATATCACCACTCCACAGGAGCCGTCTTCACAGACCCAGGGCTCAAAGAGAACGCAGCCACGCCGATTCCCGAGCCGAACGACAACGCGTTTCCCGTCTCCGTTGAGGACCATGCCCCGATTCATGGCCGTGCGGGCGTCAACCGATTCGTTACGAGGATTGTACGGGGTATCGACCCGGATGCCGCGAGCCCAGCGTGGATGGTTCGTTCCCTGGAACAGGCGGGAATGCGCTCCATATCCCTGGCAGTGGATGCCACGAACTACGTGATGCTCGATCTTGGGCAGCCTCTGCATGCGTACGATCTCGACAAGGTGGTTGCTCCGATTGTTGTTCGGCGGGCTGAGCCAGGGGAACAGCTGCGCACCCTCGACAACGTCGATCGCACCCTCGATTCTGAGGATCTCCTCATCACTGATTCTCAGAGTGGTCACGGCACGCGCGTACTCGGGCTCGCAGGAGTCATGGGTGGTGCTGACACCGAAATTTCGAGCGCTACGGTGAATGTCCTTATCGAATCAGCGAATTTCGATCCAGTGTCCATTGCCCGTACGGCTCGTCGGCATAAGTTACCGAGTGAAGCCTCCAAGCGTTTTGAACGCGGTGTGGATCCGCTCATCGCTGACGTTGCAGCCCAAGCCGTGGTGGATATTCTCGTTGAATACGGTTCAGGAACAGCGTCTGAGGAGGTGGGAGACTATCGTGCTTTTCAGATGCCTGAAGCACAGGAGTTCCCCGTCTCAGAAGTTGAACGCCTCACTTCACTCCGGTTGGCGGACGACCGTATTCGGGAGATCCTCGAAGATATCGGCTGCACCGTTGACGGGAGCGGAGCGGTATTGAGCGTGACTCCACCAACGTGGCGTCCAGACCTCGTTGGTCCGGCGCATTTCGTTGAAGAAATCGCTCGCCTTGTGGGCTATGACGAGATTCCGTCCATCATGCCTTCCGTCACAGCTGGCCATGGCATGAGCAGTGAACAGCGGTCTCGCTCTGATGCGGTGCGGGCGCTCGCAGAACATGGATGGGTGCAGGTGTACTCCTATCCATTCGTGTCCGCTCACGTCTTTGATGTGCAAGAGCTCCCAGAAGATGATCCTCGACGGACAGCGATCAAGCTCGTCAACCCGCTGCAGGATGAGGCTCCGTATATGCGGACATCCTTATTGGACACTCTGCTTGATACAGCGCGGGTCAACGTATCGCGGTCGAATGCGACAACAGCGATTTTCGAAGAAGGCGTTGTGACGCATCCGGCAGGCATCATCCCGGCTCCAACACTTCCTGTGGGGTCTCGACCTGCAGATGAGGATATCGATACGATCGACGCTGCAGTCCCTGCGCAACCAGACCACATTGCGGGCGTCGCTGCGGGCACTACTACTGTTCCCCAAGCGGGGATTGAGTCCAGCCCCTGGGACTGGCGCGACGCGATTGAGGCTGCGTTGACTGTTGCTCGAACGTTGGGAGTGCATGCACATGTGACTCAGACCGAGCATGCGCCGTGGCATCCTGGCCGCGCGGCAGCGATCGTCGTCGAGAACGATGTAGTCGGATATGCGGGAGAACTCGCACCGAGCGTGTGCCGTGCCTACGATTTGCCGAAGCGGGCTGTTGCCTTCGAGGTTGATGTTGATGCGCTGCTTGCGTATCAACCGGATAGTCCCGTCACTGTCCGGCCGGTCTGGACATATCCGCTGGCTAAGGAAGATATTGCGCTCGTCGTTGACGAGTCTGTTGCTGCTGGTGACGTGCAATCGATGATTGTCGATACGATCGGTGACGAGCTGGAAGATGTCCGTCTGTTCGATGTATATCGTGGCGAACAGATCGGTGCGGATAAGAAGTCCTTGGCATTTGCTCTCAGGCTGCGTGCAGATCACACAATCACAGCGGAGGAGACTGCTCAAGTGCGCAAGCGCATCGTCAAGAAAGCGAAGAAACAGTTCCATGCGCAATTGCGCACTGCTTAGTATGCTGTTGCGGCTCACCTCGGCCGACCGAGACTTCGTCAAGCTGAGGTGATGTGAGCGTACAAGCCTGGGGAACGCATATAAAACGCATATCACGACAGTGTGATGGGCGCTCTGTGGTGGAGTGCCCATCACACTTTTCTATCTTTGGACATCGGCCACGCGCAGTATTCCGTATCGCTAGACTGTGAAAAAGCGGAAAAGGAAAGGACATGCCATGGATAGAAAAATTCCTCATGTAATGGGCACGCAACATCCCGACAATGCAGGAGCGCCTTTCTTTAATACAGATAACGATCCATTCATCTCGGCATACTACGAGAACCGCGAAGCGTTCTTCAATTTTGCCGACCTGGAAGTTGACGAATACATGTGGGACTGGGAAGGGAAAAACGCCGATGCGTCTGTCATCGACCGTCTCTATTCCAGCGGTTTCGAGTATTTCCAGAAGCATCCCCTGGGGGAGGACAAGTTCCTGACGTTCCGTTTTCCTAATATCTGGGAGGAAAACGATTATAGCTTGATGCAAGCCATGGTGACGATGCTGTATGCCGAGGACTTTGCCCAAGATCTCGGCTTTTCCAGTCGTCCCCTCTTTGAGGCCATTTTGCCGATGACGGAGAATGCTGATCAGCTGCTCGAAATGCAAAAGCGCTACGCAGCTCTGGCGGAGTTCAAATCGACGACGTTTAGCCCACAGCATTCCGAATCCAGGGATCTGATGATGATTCCGCTGTTTGAGAGTTTCGAAAACCAGTTGAATGCACCCCAGATTCTCAAAGAGTTCATCTCGATGCACCAGGAGACTTTCCATACGGATGTGCCGTATATGCGGGTGTTTCTTGCAGGATCCGATTCTGCGTTATCCGATGGATTCCTCAATGCGATTATAGGGAACAAACTCGCGTTGGCTGGGCTCGGTGAATTTCAGGAGGAAGCTGGAATTCCGATCTACCCCATCGCAGGCATGGGGTCGCCAATGTTTCGCGGTGGACTCGCCCCAGAGCATATCGATCGGTATCTCGAAGAATTCCCTGGCCTGAAAACGGCTACTGTCCAATCGGCGTTTAGATACGACAACCCTGCTCCGAAGGTCAAGCTAGCCATTGGGAAGCTGCGCTACGGCCTGGCACGGAGCCAATTCGCATCTATTCCACATGCCGACCGCGATATTCTTCTGAGCATTGCACGCAAAGCGTCTGCTCATTACCACACGGTGCTCGATCCACTTATTCAGGATCTCCAGCCTGTTTTTGATGCATTTCCAAAACGCAGGGATCGTCATCAGCATGTGGGTATTCATGGCTACTCCCGTCAGGTGGACGGATTCTCGATGCCACGCGCGATCAACTTTACGGGCTCGTTCTACTCGATCGGTATTCCGCCTGAATTTCTTGGTATCGGAGCGACACTTCACGATCTGACCAGCACAGAAATGCGTGTCCTGCAGGAGTATTACCCGAACATTCGGGATGACTTTGCTGTGACTGCTCGGTGGGTGAGTAAGCATGCGTTGGAGTGTTTGATTCGCCAGAACGAGAGTTGGGAACGGGTGGCAACCGATGTGCTGCAAACGCAATCAGCGCTTGCTATCGAGCTGGGGCCACAAACGTACAATGAGCAGCAGCATGCGGAGCTCGCTGCCGACGTTGTGAACATTACGGACAAGGTGACGAAGACTCAGCTGATTGAGCGAATGGGGCTGCTTCGTCATTTCCTCGGCTAGCAGGCCAGGGATACTGGATGACCAGGGTTTGAGGCTCTCACTTGTGCTGCGACATGCGCACGAGCGAGAGCCTCAATACTGCCCGTCAGCCTTCATGCGCTACGCTCCGGACTTCACTGCTACGTATAGCATGAAGCGCAACGCTCAGAGCATGAAACACGAGCCTCGTGCGGCCACCACAGGATCACTGAGCGGGACGCAGACCGTAGTGTTGCGCGAGCTGGGCAAACGCAGGTTGTGACCTTGTGATCCTGTCGGAACTCACGCAAAAGGAAACACGCACATATCCTGGAATCCCAAATGTGTCCGATGGAGTGACCAACACGTCATGCGCCTGTGCGGTATGGGAGAATTCCTTACCATCGCCGCTCGGGGATTTGACCATCATATAAAACGCACCCGTGGGGTAGACGCACTCGAAGCCAAGATCGGTCAGCATCGTATACAGCAGATCCCTATTGCGATGGTACACAGATATGTCGGCCGTAATATCCAGATTCTCCGCAATCGTGTACTGCATCAGCGCTGGTGCGCACGAATAACCAAGTGCGCGGCCAGCTCCTTTAATGACGGAATAGATGATGTCGCCATCCGTCACAGATTCAGGCACGTAGATATAACCGATGCGTTCACCGGCAAGGGAAAGAGCCTTGGAGAAAGAATAGACGATAATCGTGTCCGCATAGTAGTGCGGCATATAGGGCGATTCGCCGTCGAAGGCGAGTTCGCGGTACGGCTCGTCAGCGATCAGGTAGATAGGGTGGCCGAATTCCTTTTCCTTTTTCCTCAGAGTGTTGGCGAGCCACGTCAGCGTCTCTTCACGGTAGAGCACGCCGGACGGATTATTTGGCTGGTCGATAAACACCGCTTTGGTGTGCTCATTGACCGCCGCTTCAAAAGCTTCGCGGTCTGGCTCAAACGTGGAATAGTCAGGCGGCACGACAACTGGCTGAGCGCCCGCTGTATCAATAAACACCGTATACTCGGCCCAGAAAGGAGCGAGGCACACAAATTCGTCGTCAGAGGAGTCCCTGAGTGCTCTGGTCACCATAGCCAAACCTGCCGAAGCACCGGCCATCACGTACACTCTATCCGGACGATTCTCAATGCCATACCGTGTGGACAGGTATGTAGCGATTTTTTCTCGAACACTGAGGTCGCCCTCGGCGGCGGTATACCCGTGCAGTTTCTCAGGCGGAACTGTCTGCAGCAGGTGCAGCATCGTCTGAGTGACGCGGGCGGGAGCTGGCACGCTGGGAGCACCCAGCGAAAAGTCGAAAACGTTTTCTTCGCCGATCTCCCGTGCACGGCGGGAACCATATGCCGCAAGCTCGCGAATCGCGGATTTCGAGTCTCCGTACTTTTTCAACTGTTGTGAGTAGTGCATCGTACCTCCACCCTCAGGCTCACACGCTCCCATCAGAATATAGCATGCCGTGCCGGCGTCGCTATGTGTCTCATATGAGTGAACTACCCGATGATACCGGCTGCTTACGCCTTAATATGTGCGAAATCCTTTCCGGTGTCGTTCTCCGCCGCGCTGCTTGTCAACAGACGAGAAATCGTTGCGGTGACGCGTATCAAAACCATTGCGTTTCTTCCCCTCGCGGTCAAAATTCCGCATATGAGGACGATGCGAATGACGGTCTCCGCCCCTGGCGCGAGAATCAGATGTGAAATCGGATCGCGAGTGACGAGAGGGGGAGTACATACCCCTTTTCGATCGTCCCGCCGACTGCGGGCCGTGATCCTCGCTGATTCTCAGTTCGCGTCCCCCGATCGTGGCATGCGAAATCGCATTCATCTGCGTATGGGAGAGGCTCACGGCGATGTCCACAAGGCTGAAGGTCGGGAAAATTTCAATGTGCCCAATATCGGATCCGCGTATTCCGCTTTCGCCCGCGATCGCACCAACGATAGCTGCGGGTCGAACATTGTCTTTTCTGCCAACTTCCACGCGGTATGTCACCGATCCAGAGGCGCTCGCATGCCCGCGCGCTCCACCTTTGCCGCGCGACCCCTCACGTCCGGTATCGGTGCGGTCACGTGTTTTGACAATGGTGAGGTCGTCCGGCTCGTCGGCGTCAAGATCGGAATCAGAACCGAGCAGCATAGACAGCATCGCCGCAGCCAGGGTATGCAGCGACACAGGGCGATCATCAGGTTTGTTCGCAGCTTCACCCCTGTCGTCCTCGTCGAACGCCGCGTTCGCCTCGTCACCCAGAGCGTTGTCCACGCTGCGTGCCTCCCCGAGCCGTGCTGGCTCAGCTCCGGCAAGCGAGCCTGCAGAGGAAAATACATCGGTAAATGCCAATGTGTAGGAGGGCGCAGACGCATCGGAGTTCGCGGGAGTGTCGGAATTCGTAGGAGCGTCATAATAGGCGTCGAGGGCAGTCTCAGAATCTGAGAGGTCGTCCTGTGCGGCAACGAGATGTGCGTTGCGCAATGCTTGTGCGGCGCGTGCTTTCCGCACTGCGGTTGCAGTGGGAAGCGTCATCTCGTCAATCTGTGATCCAGTGTGTTTTTCGATACGCCGCAGGCGAGAGCGTTCTTTGGGGGTCACAAAGGTGAGAGACTCGCCCTCCCGCTTGGCTCGTCCGGTTCTGCCAATGCGGTGGACGTAGGTATCGGCTTCGCGCGGAACGTCGTAGTTAATCACCAGATCGATTCGATCCACATCGAGTCCGCGTGCTGCCACATCAGTCGCGACAATGACGTTGAGCGTACCCTCGCGCAAACGAGTGACGAGCCGTTCGCGGTCCTTTTGAGCAACGTCCCCTGAGAGCGTTGCCGCTTGAATTCCGCGTCTGCCCAGGTCTAGTGCAAGGTCTTCCGCAGTGGCACGCGTGCGAACAAAAATCAGCACAGCACGTGCCGTGGTCAACCGCAGAACACGCACGAGTGCCGCTGCCTTATACCGCTCGGAGACCGTTGCGAAAGTCTGATGGACTGTAGAGACGGTCGAGGCGGGTCGAGAAATTGTGATTTGAACAGGGTCGTGCAGGTGTTCATCCGCCACGCGTCGGATCGACGGAGGCATTGTAGCGGAAAAGAGCGCGGAAATACGTCCAGCGGGAACAGCGGATGCGATGACGTCTACGTCCTCGGCAAACCCCATCTGGAGCATCTCGTCAGCTTCGTCAAGCACAAAAAAGTGGACGGTCTGCAGGCTCAATGCTCCACGATTCATGAGATCCATGATGCGTCCAGGGGTACCCACAACCACCTGTGCACCCTCTTCTAGGGCTCTCAACTGCGGTCCGTACGGGGAACCACCGTAGACGGGGAGAACCGTCACATCAGGCATATGAGCAGCAAAGCTTTCCAGCGCAGCAGCCCCCTGTTGGGCAAGTTCGCGAGTCGGCACAAGAACCAGAGCTTGAACGGATGTATCGCTCGGGTCAATCATCGTCAAAAGCGGTAGACCAAAGGCGGCAGTCTTACCCGTTCCCGTTTGTGCGACGCCGATGACGTCCCGCCCCGAGAGCAGGGGTGGAATCGCTTGTGCCTGAATGGCGGTTGTTGTCTCGAAGCCCAGATCGGCGATAGCTTGCACGAGTGGTTCTGCTAGCCCGAGGTCACCAAAGTGCGTGTCGGTTGCATTCACGTCGGAAAACTCTTCCGACGTGTGTGAGTGTTCTTGCATGTATTTAATCCTCTAATTCTCGTTCAAGATATCGATGGGCGTGGCGTGAAGCCGGCGGTATTCAGGACTGTCAGGGAATGGATGAATACGCCGTGCGGCGAGAACTGCCAAGACGATCAGCAGGCACATCGCAACGTTCCCCATCAAGAAACCGATTGATCCCACATGTGCATAGGAATAAAAGACCCCGAAGACGCCCAAACAGAAAGCAGCTCCCACTGTGTCTGCAAGCTGCAGTGCACTTGACGTCGCACCGTTCTGTTCAACTGGAGTCATTCCTAGTGCAAGCACAGCGAGCGTTGGATACGAAAGCCCAATACCTGTCCCTGCAAGTCCCCATCCCAGCAGAATGATCCACGCCGGGCACCACTGAAAAGCGCCGAAAACAACGAGAACAACTCCAATAGCCTGAGTCAGAGTACCATACATGGGCAGAAGGGAACGAATGCGGTCATTGGTGGTGCGTGCCTGAATCCAGGCTCCCACTGCCCAGGTGACGGATCCCACGGTGAGCCCAAAACCAGCTGACGTTGGCGAATAACCATGCATGTCCTGCAGCATTTTCGGTAAATATGCTTCGGAGGCGATATACGCACCGTTCGTGAACCCGCGCATCACCATAATGGCGGGAATACCGCGCCGAACGACGAATGTTCCGCGTGGCAGCATCGCCGCAGTGCAGAACCCAGTGATGACGAGGCTCCCCACAATCAGCGTTCCTGAATCCATGGTGAGCCTTCCGCGATTGGCGGCAGTCTGAAACAGCGTGAGTGCGATGCCGGCAGCGGCCGCAGGAAGCACGGTGTGCACAACCAGCCCCCGGGAGCGCATTCCCGATGCGTAGTGAGGCATTTTACCCATCACGTGAATCAGAAACGGCAGGGCAAGGATCAGCAGCAGTGCGGTAAGGCCAAAAATGTAGCGCCACGAGAGCTGATCGATAATCACGCCGGTCACTGCCGGACCAATCAGCGACGGAACGACCCAGGCAGCGGAGAAGGCAGCGAAGAAACTCGGTTGATGGATAGCTCTGACGTGGCGGCCGATAAGCGTATAGAGAGGAACGATAATCAGTCCGCCGCCCAGTCCTTGGATACCGCGGCCCACGACCACGAACCACATCGATGCAGCAAAGGTACATACCGTCAACCCAAGGACGAAAATGCCGAGACCCGAGAAAAAGCAGCCGATCGCACTCTTCTGATCCGACAACGGGCCGGCCAGAGCAATAGTGACGAGTTGAAGTGCCATAAAAATGCCGGAGCTGAGAGCAAAAAGGTCATCCCCATTCAATGCCCGCGAAATAGAGGGCAAAGCGGTCGTCACTGCCGTCGCTTCAAATGCGACGATCGTAATCACACCGATGGCGAGCCACTTAAAAAGTTTCTCGTCCTCTAAGCTAATAAGAAGCGGATTGCTCGCTGACGTGTGATGTGCGGAGGTATCCATAACGTCCTTTGAAGTACAGCATAAAACCTGGGGAGCCACTAAGCCCTCTCATTCTCCCAGAAATCGTCCAAGAATTCTGGTATCTTGCACGAGATTGCCACATGTCACACCTGCAGAGAGAGCAGCCGAAGAAAGAGAGCGACACTCGTGGTGTGTGCATGCCCTACTTCAGGGGAATACCATAGGAGGCGCAAACCATCACTCGTCTAGTGAGGTTCAACGCCCGATTGTCTCTCGGGTCGTATCACGATTGAAAGAGGTTCTACGTGTACCGCACGCGAAAAGCAGGTTCGCTCCGTCTCACGGATGCCGGCAAAGAAGTGACGTTAGCAGGTTGGGTGGATCGCAGGCGCGACCATGGCGGCATTATTTTTATTGATCTTCGGGATGCCTCTGGCGTTGCCCAGGTGACACTCCGTGAAGAGGTTGGCCATGAACTGCGCAGTGAATACTGTATTCAAGTCACGGGTATTGTGCGCGAACGCCCGGAGGGTAATGCCAATCCGGCGCTGCCCACAGGCGACATCGAGGTCGAGACGACGAGCTTGGAAATCCTCAACGCTTCGGATGCGCTGCCTTTCCAAGTGTCGGATCATGCTGAGGATACCCACGTCAAGGAAGATGTGCGCCTCAAGTACCGCTATCTGGATCTGAGACGATCGGAAGAACAGAAAGCGCTGCGTCTGCGCGCGAAGGCAAATAAAGTAGCTCGCCAAATTTTGGATGACGAAGATTTCTGCGAGATTGAAACGCCCACGCTCACCAGATCCACGCCGGAGGGTGCCCGCGACTTCTTGGTTCCTGCCCGTTTGAATCCGGGCATGTGGTATGCCTTGCCACAGAGCCCTCAGCTGTTCAAGCAGCTGCTGATGGTTGCAGGTATGGAACGGTACTACCAGATCGCTCGATGCTATCGCGATGAAGATTTCCGGGCTGACCGTCAGCCGGAGTTTACGCAGCTCGATGTTGAGATGAGTTTCGTCGATCAAGATGACGTGATCGCTATCGGGGAAAAGATCGTCAAGGCGGTCTGGGGTCTTATCGGATACGATGTTCAGACCCCCATTCCGCGCATGACCTTTAAAGATGCGATGGAGAAGTATGGATCCGACAAGCCGGATTTGCGGTTCGGCCTCCAGCTGGTTGATCTGACGCAGTATTTTGCCAACACTCCGTTCCGCGTGTTCCATCAAGACTACGTCGGTGCAGTCGTGATGCCGGGGGGTGCCTCGCAACCGCGGCGTACATTCGACAAGTGGCAGGAATGGGCAAAGGCGCGTGGCGCTAAGGGCTTAGCGTACGTCACCATCGCTGACGATGGCACACTGGGTGGTCCGGTTGCGAAAAATATCAGTGATGCGGAGCGTGCTGGTCTGGCAGAGGCCGTGAACGCGCATCCGGGGGACTGCATTTTCTTTGCTGCAGGTAAACCCACCCCTTCCCGTGAACTCCTCGGTGCTGCGCGCCTTGAGATCGGGCACAGAACTGGATTGATTGATCCTAATGCATGGGCGTTTACCTGGGTGGTTGATGCACCTTTGTTCAAGCCTGCTGGTGAGGCGGAAGCTGAAGGCGATGTTGCACTCGGCAATTCTGGCTGGACTGCTGTTCACCATGCGTTTACTTCGCCTAAGCCTGAATGGCTGGATCGATTCGATCAGGATCCGGGCAATGCCCTGGCCTATGCCTACGACATTGTGTGTAACGGCAACGAGATCGGAGGCGGTTCCATTCGTATCCATCGGCGCGATGTGCAGGAACGAGTGTTTAACGTGATGGGTATCGGTCCGGAAGAAGCCCAGGAGAAATTCGGATTTCTTCTGGATGCGTTCAAATTCGGCGCTCCGCCTCATGGCGGCATCGCGTTCGGCTGGGATCGGATTGTGAGCCTCTTGTGCCACGCTCCTTCAATACGTGACGTGATCGCATTCCCCAAGATCGGCAACGGATGGGATCCCTTGACGGATGCTCCAAACACTATTTCGCCGCTGCAGCGTAAAGAGGCGGGTGTGGATGCTCAGCCTAAACCAAAGCATCGTGATGTGGATGCTGCAGGCAAAGCGATTGAAGATCCCGAACACTAGTCGTCGTTGCGTGTCCCCCGCGCCGCACCGTGTGCCGTGCTGTGCACTGGCGGCTCGCTGACGAAAAGCTCGTCAGAGCGCTTGAAATATATCCCTCGATAGGGAGTTATGGGTACGTCGTCCGCTCGTTCGCGTACGGCGTACCTGCGGTTAACGATGAGGCCAGAGTATTGTCGCGCGTCACACCTGCTCAGTAAAATGTGTGATCGGTGAGGATGAAACGTCCGATGCCAGGTGTTGGATCCGGTTTCGATGAGGAAAGAGGCAATCATGGCGTACCGTACGCTCAACCCATTCAACAAAGAATTAGTCAAGGAGTTTCCGTCGTCAACGCATGAAGACATTAGTGCTGCGATCGAGAAAGGACATCAAGCTTTTCTCGTGTGGCGGGATAAGAGCCTGGAGGAGCGCGCTGCTCTGCTTCAGAAGGCCGCCGATATTCTCCGGGAACAAGCAGACGATTATGCGAAGCTCATCACCTTGGAGATGGGCAAGGTCTTCGTGGAGGCAAAGGGAGAGATCGCTACCTGCGTCGGAATGCTCGAAGATTATGCGCAGCATGGCGCTGAGTACCTCGCACCGCGATATATGCCGTCCACGAAGTATGGCAAAGACTCTGTGCGCTTAGTTCATGAGCCCCAAGGCATCATCATGACGGTTGAGCCGTGGAATTTCCCTGCTTACCAGGTGATCCGCATCGCCGCGCCTCAATTGATGGCTGGAAATACTGTGCTATTGAAGCATGCTTCGATTGTGCCGCAGTGTGCATTAGCGTTTGAAAAGTTGTTCCGCGATGCAGGTTTCCCGGATGGGTGTTTCCAGAGTCTGTTCATTTCCCATGACCAGCTTGAGGAGATTATCGCCGATCCACGTGTTCGCGGCGTTGCGCTCACCGGTTCAGAGGGCGCCGGTTCTGCTGTTTCTGCTATAGCAGGCAAGTACCTGAAGAAGTCCACACTTGAACTCGGCGGTGCCGATGCGTTTATCGTGCTCGCTGACGCAGATATCGATAAGGCGGTTGCCTGGGCTGTGATGGGTCGTCATTGGAATGGGGGTCAGGTGTGCTGCTCGTCGAAACGCATGATCATTGTTGACTCCATTTATGACGAGTTCATGGAGAAGTACCGCGCGGGTGTTGCCAAGCTCAGGGCAGGGGATCCGATGGATCCACACACTCAGCTGGCGCCGCTCTCGTCTGACGAAGCCGTCGATAAGCTTCGCAGCCAGGTTGAGATGGCTCGTAAGGAAGGCGTGACGGTTGAAGAGATCGGGAATCCCGTTCCAGAGTCGGGCTATTTCTTCCAGCCCACGATTTTGACCGACATTCCCGAAGGTGCCCAGACGCGCCACACCGAATTCTTCGGCCCAGTGACGAGCGTGTACCGCGTGAAGGACGAAGACGAAGCAATCACAATCGCTAACGATTCTCCCTATGGCTTGGGAGGGTCAATCTTCACCTCGGATATCGAACATGGTAAGGAACTCGCACGCCGGATCGATACCGGCATGGTCTATCTGAACCATCCAACGGGCGTGGGCGCAGATATCCCGTTTGGAGGCGTCAAGAATTCCGGTTTCGGACGTGAACTGACCGATTTGGGGATTATGGAATTCGTCAATTCAAAGATCATCGTGGATTCCAACATTGACGACGCGTTCTGATCGTCTTTCGTTATTGTCGTTCTGAAGAGCATTCTTCTTCGTGAGATGCTGCGCGGTGGCTGGTTTCTCGTCACCGCGCAGTTTTCTATGATTGTCCGATATTGGGTGGCTTGCCTCGGTGATGCTACGTGGTGATCTGTGGCGGCGCTGTGTGCTGTATACAGTTGGTGGCGCTGCTTGCTGGTGCTGTGTTCTGTGTGCGGCGGTCTCTGTTCGGTGTCAGGCGACCAACGCGCGGTTTGTGCTGCAGCGAACCTAGGATGGATTCATGGATCTTTTTGACGCTGCAGGCACTGACGATGTAGGGCTCCCCGAGGATTCCCACGCGCCATTAGCTGTGCGTATGCGTCCGCGCACAGTGGACGACATTGTTGGGCAGGATGATGTGCTTGCTCCGGGAACACCGTTGCGTCGCCTGATGGATCCCGAAACACGTTCAGCGTCCTCGGTGTTCTTGTGGGGACCTCCTGGGGTAGGGAAAACGACGATCGCTTATGTGATCGCGCGCGCTGGCCAAGCGCACTTTGAAGAGGTTTCTGCTGTTGCGGCAGGCGTCAAAGAGCTGCGTGCTGTGATTGATGCTGCGCGCCACCGTTTGGTGGCCACGGGGCAGCGTACCGTTTTGTTTGTTGACGAGGTTCATCGGTTTTCAAAAACGCAACAGGACGCACTGTTGCCTGCCGTTGAAAATGCGTGGGTGACGCTTGTGGCGGCAACGACGGAAAATCCTTCTTTTTCCGTTGTCGCCCCGCTGCTATCCCGTTCTTTGCTCGTTGTTCTGCACCCTCTGACTGATACGGCAATGAATACCCTGGTGGATCGCGCCCTCGCCTCGAGCCGTGGACTTGCCGGCCAGTATTCACTGGATGATGACGCGCGCTCGAATTTGATACGGCTGTCCTCTGGTGACGGGCGCAGGGTACTGACCCTCTTGGAGGCGGCAGCAGATGGAGCGCGTCAACGAGGTGAGACGCATATCAGCACGCGTGACGTTTCAGCTGCAGCGTCGTCAGCGACAGTCATGTACGACCACAATGGGGACGAGCATTACGATGTGATTTCTGCTTTTATCAAATCTGTGCGGGGCTCGGACGTCGATGCTGCCCTTCACTATCTCGCTCGGATGCTCGTGGCGGGGGAGGATCCACGGTTTATTGCTCGCCGCCTGATGATATCGGCAGCAGAGGACGTCGGTATGGCCGACCCGTCGGCGCTGCAAACAGCCACGGCCGCTGCACAGTCTGTTGCGCTGGTCGGCATGCCGGAAGCTCGGATTATCCTTGCTGAAGCAACTGTGCATCTGGCAACCGCACCAAAATCGAACAGGAGCTATCAGGCGATTAACGCGGCGATCGCAGATGTGAAGGCTGGCAAAGGAGGCCCAGTCCCACTGCACCTGCGAAATGCCACATTTCGCGGCGCGGACGATCTGGGCTACCACGATGGGTATATCTACGCTCATGACGAGCCTGAAGCGATCGCTTCGCTTCAGTATTTGCCAGACGATCTGGTTGGAACGGAGTACTATCAACCATCTGATCGCGGGTGGGAGGCGAAGGTCGCACCGTTTTTACGTCACATTCGGTCTATTTTGCGGCGCAGAAACTGATACACTTGGACAGTTGTGTATCAAGCCTGGGGTCTTAGCCACATGAGGTTGGCCCCGCAGAATGGATGCGTTGTCCATTCTTGTGCATGAAAATCGACAGGAGAGAAATGTCAGCAAATCGTTCTCGTAAACAGGTGCGTATGTCGCGTGCCCTGGGTATTGCCCTCACGCCGAAGGCCGAGCGCATTATGGCGAAGCGCCCTTATCGTCCTGGTGAGCATGGCCGTGGCCGGACGAAGGATTCCGATTATTCGGTGCGTTTGAAGGAAAAGCAGCGTCTGCGTGCCCAGTATGGCATCCGCGAAGCTCAGATGCGGCGAGTGTGGGATCAGGCACGGCGCATGGAAGGTGCTGCCGGCGACAACCTCGTCCAGCTGCTCGAACAGCGCTTGGATGCCCTGGTGCTGCGTGCTGGTTTTGCCCGCACCACAGCGATGGCACGTCAGATCGTCACACATCGCCACGTCCTGGTGGACGGCAAACTTGTGGATCGCCCCTCCTATCGCGTGAAGCCGGGTCAGGTTATTCAGATCAAGCCGAAGTCGCAGAGCTCCATTTTGTTCTTGGAAGCGGCACAGGGTGCACACCGCGATGTGTTGCCGAAGGTTCCCGAGTATTTGGATGTTGACTTGGAGAAGCTGAAGGCCACGCTCGTGCGCCTACCGAAACTCAGCGAAGTACCGATTACCATCGATATTCAGATGGTTGTGGAACACTACTCACGCTGATCGTGGCATGTGGGCGCGTCGGGTAATCCGGCGCGCCTTTTTTCTTCGTTATCGCTGTTGTTTGTTGAGTTGAAAAGGACGTGCAATGCGCAGTGCAGAAATTCGTCAGCGCTGGTTGAACTATTTTGCCAAGAACGGTCACCATCTGGCTGACTCCGCGCCCCTGATTTCTCCAGATCCGTCGATCCTCTTCACAATCGCCGGAATGGTGCCTTTTATCCCATATATTGTGGGCACGGAACCTGCACCGTGGCCGCGTGTTGCAAGTGTGCAAAAGTGTATCCGCACGAACGATATCGAGAATGTTGGCGTCACCACCCGCCACGGGACGTTCTTCCAGATGTGCGGTAATTTTTCCTTCGGCGACTATTTCAAAGAGGGTGCAATTGACCTGGCATGGAATCTCTTGACGTCATCCATTGACGAGGGAGGCTATGGGCTTGACGGCGAGCGCATCTGGGTCACACTGTGGGAGCACGACGATGCTGCCTACAACCACTGGACGAAGGTGGTCGGCCTGGATCCGAAACACATCGTCAAGCTGACGCGAGAAGAAATCTTCTGGTCCACCGGTCAGCCCGGTCCAGCTGGGCCGTGTGCGGAGATTCACTACGATCGCGGCCCGGAGTTCGGCCCGGAAGCCGCTGGCGGCACCGTTGATCCTGGTGGCGACCGCTACCTCGAGATCTGGAATTTGGTGTTCGATCAGTATCTGCGCGGAGAGGGCGAGGGCAAAGACTATCCTTTGTTAGGGGATCTGGATCGTACAGCTATCGACACCGGTGCTGGCCTGGAGCGCATCGCATTCCTTCTTCAGGACAAGAACAACATGTACGAAACCGATCAGGTCTATCCCGTGATCGCCCGTACGGAAGAGATGACGGGGAAGCACTACGGGGCAAATCATGAGGACGATGTGCGGATGCGAGTGATTGCCGATCATGTGCGCTCATCCCTGATGCTGATCAACGACGGAGTTCGTCCAGGTAACGATGGTCGAGGCTACGTGTTGCGTCGCCTGCTGCGTCGCGTCGTACGTTCCATTCGGCTTTTGGGTGTACAGGATCCTGTAATGGGTGACCTGATCACCGTTTCTAAAGATGCGATGGTAGAAAGTTATCCTGAACTCGATACCA
Organism: Actinomycetaceae bacterium; assembly: GCA_028724265.1. Taxonomy (GTDB): domain Bacteria; phylum Actinomycetota; class Actinomycetes; order Actinomycetales; family Actinomycetaceae; genus JAQYDG01. The sequence goes on along the minus strand of JAQYDG010000005.1, from coordinate 349,069 downwards.
ACTTCGATCAGATTTACAACGTGGCTGCTGGTGAGGAAGAAGCGTTCGTACGGACTCTCGGTGCGGGCACACAAATTTTCGATCTCGCTATCGATAAGGTGCGCAAGCAGACCCCTCAGGGATCCACACCTCGGCTTTCTGGAGCAGATGCCTTCACTTTGCATGACACGTATGGTTTCCCCATCGATTTGACGTTGGAAATGGCTTCCGAGCAGGGCGTTGAGGTGGATGAAAAGGCGTTCAGAGCTTTAATGGACGAGCAAAAATCCCGTGCTCGTGCAGATGCTCAGGCGAAGAAGACCGGGCATGTGGATCCCAGTGTCTATCACCACATCATCGCCGAGGCCGGCGGGCTGACGCATTTTGTGGGATATACGGACTCGTCTGCTGAGGCAAAGGTGGTGGCTCTGCTCGATCAGAGCGGAGCCTCAGTTCCCGTCGTTCAAGGCCCAGCTCCTGTTGACGTCATCTTGGATGAGACTCCGTTCTATGCCGAAATGGGTGGTCAGTTGGCAGATCACGGCACCATTTCTGTTGCTGGCGGCGGGCTTATTGATATCAGTGACGTTCAAGCTCCCGTCAAAGGGCTCCACGTTCATCACGGTGTGATCTCTGAAGGCACTGTGGCTGTTGGCGATACTGTGTTTGCCTCGATTGACACTGACCGGAGGATACAAATTGCCCGCGCTCATACCTCGACGCATATGGTTCACAAAGTGCTTCACGAGTTCCTCGGGGATCAGGCGACGCAGGCGGGCTCTGAAGACGCCCCAAGTCGTTTGCGCTTCGATTTCCGGCACGGATCAGCGATTCCCGCATCCATGATGCACGATATTGAGGCGCGCACCAACGAACGGTTGCAAGACAATCTGGAAGTGACGGACGCCACGATGCCGATTGAAGAGGCGCGTAAGACCGGCGCTATGGCTCTGTTCGGCGAAAAATACGGGAAGATTGTTCGCGTGGTGTCGATCGGTGGGGATTGGAGCAAGGAATTCTGTGCCGGCACACACGTCAAAGAAACCGGGCAGATTGGGCTTGTGACTGTTCTTGGTGAATCATCCATCGGATCCGGAGTACGGCGTATCGACGCACTGGTGGGCGAGGGCGCCTATGCAGCCGGAGCCCAGGAACGAGCGCTGATCGGGCAGATTTCTTCTCTCGTTGGTGGTCAGGTATCTGATCTGCCGGATCGTATCGCAGCGATGATGGCGAAACTGAAGGATGCGCAGAAACAAATCGCGAGCCTTCGTCAGGAGAGGCTCCAGGCGTCAGTTCAGGGTGTGCTTCAAAGCAAAGAGCGCATTGGAACTGTGGACTTCTATCGCGCAGAGTATGACGATGTGAGTGCGGATGAGCTGAGGAGCCTCGTCAGCGATGTCTCCTCGCGGCTGAGCAAAGCGGATTCTGCCGTCGTTGCTGCTGTGTCCGTCGTCAACAATCGTCCTGTCATTGCGATTGCGACAACGGAAGAAGCCCGCAACGCTGGGATCAAGGCCGGTGCACTGGTTCGCCATGCCTCACAGGTTCTGTCCGGCGGTGGCGGAGGCAAGGACGACCTCGCACAAGGCGGAGGCACGGATGTGTCCAAAGTGCGGGAAGCCTTGGATACCGTTGCGGCGGATCTGCACTAGCCTGCTCATATCCGTCGATTTTGGCTCACGATTATCAAGATTGCTCTGCACTGCGTACAGCCAGCGCACGGCGGTGAAGAGCAGCAGTGACGCCATGTGCTGATGCATTGCGTCGCTGTGTGTCTGTCGCAACCATTCAATGAACGTCATGAAGGAGGGAAAAATGCCCCGAGGTATTCGTTTTGGCATTGATGTGGGCGCCGCCCGCATCGGCGTAGCGCGGAGCGATGCAGCGGGCATTCTAGCCTCTCCCGTGGAGACGGTGGCACATAACGGCCGGGATATCAGTCGCGTCGCCGCCCTGATTCGACAAGCAGAGCACGAAGCTCCTGTTGTTGAAATCGCCGTTGGCCTGCCCCTCAATATGGATGGAAGTGAGGGCAGTTCAGCCAGGCATGCCCGGGCATGGGCACGGAGACTGAGCCGGCGCGTTCCGGAAATCCCACTGCGCTTCGTGGATGAACGCCTCTCGACGGTGGCAGCTCATCGGGAGTTGTCGCAGGCAGGCATTCAGACAAGGAACCACCGGCCAGTTGTTGACCAGGCCGCCGCGGTCATTATCTTGGAGACGGCAATGAATGCTGATCGAATGGCTCAGCAAGAAGATCACAGCGAAGGAGACATGAGTGAGTGACCTTTTTGACGATTTCGGACGTGCTCAACGAAAGCCGTCCGACGAGAGCCACAAGCGAGTAGCTGCACAGCGTCGGAAGGCTCAACGAAAGCAGCGGGTGCGAACGACCGTCGTGTTAGCGATTGTGATCGCCCTTATGACCGCAGTAGGGTACGTGATCTTTCCTCGTATCGTGGCTCTTGTCTCGCCGCCAGCAGACTACGACGGCACGGGGACTCAATCTGTTGTTGTGGACATTCCCGATGGAGCTACTGGCTCGCGAATGGGAGCAATTTTGTTCAACAGCGGCGTTGTTGCGTCTCAAGCTGCATTCGTCGATGCGTTTAATGATGATGCGAGAGCGTCTGCTATCTCGTCAGGTAAATACAACCTCAAAAAAGAAATGTCGGCTAAAGCCGCTATTTCAGCTCTGTTAGATCCGCATTCGCGTGCTGAGGTGAAAATAACGATCCCTGAAGGATCCACTATCGGACAGGTACGTCAAATTGTTGCACAAGACCTCGGGATATCAGAAGACGAGGTCGCCACTGCTCTGAAGAGTCCAGACGTTGGGCTTCCGCCTGAGTCAGGTGGCCAGGCAGAAGGCTGGATTGAGCCACTGACCTACACTGTCGAGACGAAGCAGTCACTCACTGAGGTGCTCGCGGGTATGGTTCAGGCTCGCATCCAACATTTGACGACTTTAGGTGTGCCGCGTGAGCAGTGGCAGCGAGTGTTAACCCTTGCTTCTATTGTGGAGCGCGAGACGTTTATTCATGACGACTATACCAAAGTAGCGCGGGTTTTGGTGAACCGTTTGAGTAGTGGATCGGAGACGCACGGATTACTGCAGATGGACTCGACGGTTCTCTACGGTCAGGGGAAAACGTCCGGCATGCCCACTGCGGCTGATCTTGCTGCAGATAATCCGTATAACACGTACAAGCATCGAGGGCTCCCGCCTACGCCGATTGGTGCAGCCTCTGATGTCTCCATTGAGGCAGCGCTGCACCCAGCTGAGGGCTCGTGGGAGTACTTCGTCACGGTTAATCTCGATACCGGTGAAACTAAATTTGCGTCCACCTACGAGGAACATCAGAAGAATGTGGATCAGCTCAAAGCGTGGATGGCAGCTCACCCTGAACGAGGATAGGCGGGTTGAGTTCCGGGCTGAGCTCTAGGATTAATCGCTTCGTCGTCGTTGTTCGCGGGTTCACAGGACTCCGAGGCCAGAGGGATTCACAGCGGGATTCGCTATAGATCCACCACAGGATCGCGGAGTTTGAGGCTAGCGTCAGGGGAGCGGAGTATTGCGCGTGCGCCCGCGCGGCGTACGCTGTCGGCTCGGATGCACTGTGGACATGTGGATAGGCACATAGGGCTGGAGGCCGCGGTCCTAGCCTGGGCAGTATGGCCTCATTCGGTTACTGCGAGTATCGCACGCTCCGCGGCGTGATCAGCCTTCCTTACGCGGTCGTGGTTTTCGTGATCGTGTCCGCGATGCTCGGCGTCTTACTGTCCTCCCACTCGTGTACATTTTCTGGTTGCGATGCTGTTGGAGTGCCGATCAATAGGGATGACGACATAGCCAGCGCACTGTGGAGGGCGTACGGCTGTGCTCTGCTTGTGATTGCGGGCAGGATCGATGCCTGCATGTTGGTGTTGCCGAATCCCTTGTTGGCATCGTCGGCGTGCTGTGCGTTGGTCTCACTCGTGCTCAGCTCGGTGAATACAGGAGTAGTCCCGGCCTTGCTCACAGTCGTCGAATCAAGCCTCGTGTACATTGTCCTCAAGCAGGTGGCTCTGCACTCCTCGCTAGGAATGGGTGACGCTAAGCTCTGCGGCGTCCTGAGCCTGCTCGTGGCAGATTTTCAGCTGTTCCTCTGTGCCATGGTGATCGCGATTGTGTGCGCTGGCTTCGTGACGATCGTACGCGTCATAGCAGGAACGATTGTGATGGCGACTCCCATTCCGCTCGGGCCATTTTTGGTCAGCGGTGCTCTTGCAGCCTTGCTCGTCATTCGATAGATTGTGTGCGCCAGGGCAGTCTGAAAGATTGATGACGTGATGCAGTCAAGAGGAACGGGTCAGGAGGACAACAGCACAATGGAATCACACGAACAGGCTTCACAGGGTCAGGCGCTGGAGCACCATGGTTCGCAATTGATTGTCCTCGTTGGAGCCCCAGGGTCTGACACGGACAAGATCGGAGCGCGGCTTTCTGAGGTTCTTCATCGTGACTGGCTTTTTACAGATGACGTGATCCAGCACCTTGTGGGCATGAGCATCGAAGACGTCGACGTCACCGAGCATGGACTCACTCGGACGCTTGAACACGATGCGACGCAAGCTGTGTTATCCGATGTGGATGCCATGCAGGAGCGCATCGTTGTGCTGGGCTCGGCTAGCCTCGGGCAGAGTGTGAACGATTCTGATTTTGCGGATATCCAAGCCCGCGTGCGTGCTCTCGGCCAAGCCGGAGCCTACGTCATCTACTGTTGGGCACATGCAGAGGAGCTCATCAAAAGATCGGGAATAGCAGGACCACGCCTAGCTGCCGTCTTTCCTCCACGCAAGATCCTCCGTTCTCAATTTCCCGAGCGGGATGCGCTCTACAGAAGCGTTGCCACGCACGACGTGAATATTGTGGGTAAATCTGTGGACGAATGCACAACAGAAATTCAGCGGCTGATCGCCTAATTTGAGCCGAAATGCGGTATTCTTTTAACGTTTTAAGGCGTTTATGGCGCGTAATGTGATTAAGGGGAAAACGAGTGGCAACAACGAATGATCTGAAAAATGGCATGGTATTGAATATTGACGGGCAGCTGTGGCAGGTTGTGGAATTCCAGCACGTCAAACCAGGCAAAGGACCAGCGTTTGTTCGCAGCAAGATTAAGAATGTTCTTTCTGGAAAGACGATTGAACGGACATTCAATGCAGGCGTAAAAATTGAAACGGCTACCGTCGATCGCCGCGATATGCAGTATCTGTACAACGACGGCACCGACTTCATTTTTATGGACTTGGATACCTACGACCAGATTCCCGTCTCTTCAGAGGTTGTGGGAGATGCTGCGAACTTCATGCTTGAGGGGCAGCAGGTGATTGTTGCCTCGAACGAAGGAACGGTTTTGTTCGTCGAGCTTCCGGCGTCCGTTGTTCTAACCGTCACGTATACGGAACCAGGGCTGCAAGGTGATCGTTCGTCTGCAGGTACGAAGCCCGCGACGATGGAAACGGGTGTTGAAGTTCAGGTGCCGTTGTTTATCAATGAAGGCGACAAGCTCAAGATTGACACTCGCACAGGCGCTTACGTCTCCCGTGCAACTGACTGATTCGGGCGTTCTTCCCTATGAGCAAGAGAAAATCAACGGCGCGTACAACTCAACGTCGCCGTGCTTTGGACGTTGTTTTTGAAGCGGACGAGCGCGATCTTCTTCGACCTGATGACCTCGAACAACTGTTGAACGAGCGTCAAGTGGTGTCTACCGCTCAGGTGCCTATCAATCAGTTCGGATCGGATATCGTCACTGCTTATGCCCACCATATGATCGACGTCGATACGATGATTGAAGCCTCCAGCGAGGACTGGGCACTTTCGCGGATGAATGCTGTTGATCGCTCTATTGTCCGTTTAGGGTCTGCTGAGCTGATGTATTTGAATCACGAGCGTGCCCCCGTGATCAGTGAGTGGGCGAACATTGCGCGTACGCTTTCCACCGATCGTTCTGTCGGCTTTGTGATGGGTGTGCTCAACCGCGTTGCGGATATCCACGAAGATGAAACGCGTGGCGAGAGCCTTGGCGCAGCGATGGGACTCGATTCAACGACGCGCGATGCCGATCGTCGTCCCGAGAAGCAGAGATTCTTTGTTCTCACCGGCCCATCTGGCGTTGGAAAAGGGACGGTTGAAGCGGCCGTTCGTGCGATGTATCCAGATTTATGGATATCGACGTCCGTGACGACGAGGTCGCCGAGAACCGGCGAGGTGGATGGTCAGCATTATTTCTTCGTGGACGATGCGAAGTTCGACCAGATGATCGCAAACGGCGACCTTCTCGAGTGGGCCACTGTCCACGGTACTCATCGGTACGGGACACCCAAAGCAGCTGTTCGTGATGCGCTTGGCGCCGGTAAGACCGTTCTGCTTGAAATCGATCTGGATGGCGCACGCCAGATACGGGCATCGGAACCTGAGGTTTATGAGATCTTTTTGGCTCCGCCAACGTGGGATACGCTGCGAGATCGACTTGCCGGAAGGGGAACGGAGTCAGAAGACGAGCGTGAACGCAGGCTCGAAACCGCCAAGGTTGAGCTCGCGGCAGAATCTGAATTCGACGAGATCGTCATCAATGACGATATTGATCGAACCGCCCACGAGGTTGCTCGCATAATGGGGCTAGAAAAGCCTGCAGCGAGCGGCGAGAATTAACATAGTTAGAGTTATCAGAACTGCATCAGCGCAGTTTCTTCGAGGAGTGTAGATGTACGGAACACAACCTGAGCCAGAAGGCGTCACCAATCCACCGATCGACGATTTGCTTGAAAAGATCCCTTCCAAGTATGCGATGGCGACGATTGCGGCGACGCGTGCTCGTCAAATCAATTCCTATCGTCAGGAATTAACGCGGGGCGACGGGGACATCAGCGATTTCGGCCCGCTTGTCGAGTCTTCGCCTGAAGATAAGCCGCTGTCTATCGCTCTGCATGAAGTTGCCGAGGGCAAGCTCCAGTGGAGTGACGAGGACGAGTAGAAACGAGGCGGAATGGAGGAGTGGCTTCCTGCCGACCTTGCGGGCAAGCATGTTGTGGTTGGCGTGTCCGGTGGTATAGCTGCCTATAAAGCATGCGAAATCGTGCGATCCTTTCAGCGTGCTGGCGCGGACGTGCGTGTGATACCTACTGCTGAGTCTCTTCACTTCGTTGGTCAAGCGACGTGGGAGGGTCTCACCGGGCATCGTGTTCTTGTGGATGTGTTTGACGGAGCTGCCGATGTGGCGCATGTGGCCTATGGCAAGGAAGCTGACCTCCTCGTCATCGCGCCTGCAACAGCCCACACCATTGCGAAGCTCGCGCACGGGTATGCCGACGATCTCCTCTCCACCACATTCCTTGTGGCGACGTGTCCGAAGGCTGTAGCTCCGGCTATGCATACGCAAATGTGGCTCAACCCTGCTACGCACGACAATATCGCACTGCTTGAAAACCGTGGTGTCGCCATCATCGGGCCGGCTTCTGGCCACCTGACGAGCGGAGATACGGGTGCAGGACGGATGGAAGACCCTCATGTGATTGCCGCTCGATCGGCGTCGCTGCTCCATGACCAGGATCTGGCCGGACTACGTGTTGTTATCTCAGCCGGCGGTACACGCGAGGCGCTGGATCCTGTGCGGTATATCGGCAATCGGTCAAGCGGGTTGATGGGTGTCAATCTTGCGTTGAACGCCCTCTCGCGCGGGGCTCAGGTCACACTCATCGCAGGTGCAATGAGCCTGCAGGCGCAGCAGATGGCTGAAGGCCTACATGTGATACCCATTGAATCTGCTGCACAGCTGCAGCAGGAAATGACGCGGGAAGCAATGAGAGCGGATATCGCCGTGATGGCTGCGGCTGTGGCAGATTTTCGGTCGCAGGCAACAGCGGCATCGAAGATCAAGAAGCAGGTCAATTCTGATGGCAGTGGGGCAGGATTGACGCTTCATCTCACGGAGAACCCAGATATTCTGCGCGCGTTGGCGATCGAAAAGCCTCCAACGTTGACCCTCGTTGGTTTTGCTGCCGAGACGGGTGACGAGCATACGTCTGCACTGGAGTATGGAAAACAGAAGGCGCGGCGAAAAGGCGCGGATCTGATGATGATCAATCGCGTCGGCGACGGTCAGGGCTTTGGCGATGTTGAGACGACGGTCACCGCAGTGGATGCTCAGGGGCGCGAGTGTGCGCATGTGACGGGATCAAAGAAGCACGTAGCCCAGTGGATCCTCTCGCAAGCAGCTCAGTGGCGCAAGGAACATCTGCCGCAGGCGTCGTTATGATGGTGTCCTGCCACCCATGTGCGCGCAACACCCACAGGTACCAGTCACACGCTGCGTGGCGTCATTAGTCTAAGAAGGTCTATTATGGCACAGCTTATTCCTTTTACCTCAGAATCAGTCACTGAGGGGCATCCAGACAAGGTCTGTGATCTGATCTCCGATACAATTCTGGACGCAATGCTCGCCCAAGATGCGGATTCACGTGTGGCTGTTGAGACAGTTGCCGGTATCGGATTGATTCACGTCACTGGCGAGGTGACGACGGAATCGTACGTGGAAATACCACAACTCGTGCGCGAAACGATCTGCAATATCGGCTACACCTCGTCACAGATTGGGTTCGATGGCGCATCGTGCGGCGTCACGACTGCACTCACGCAGCAGTCTCCGGATATTGCACAAGGCGTTGTGACGTCGATGGAAGCTCGGCTGGCGGGCACCTCGCCGTTGGATCCGTACGATGTTCAGGGTGCCGGCGATCAGGGGTTCGTTTTCGGATACGCGACGAACGAGACGCCAACACTGATGCCAACACCGATTTATCTTGCGCACCGATTAGCGCAAAAACTTGCGAGTGTCCGTAAAACCGGAGCCGTGAAAGGCCTTCGCCCTGATGGGAAGACGCAGGTCACCATTGGGTACGAGGGGAATAAGCCCAAAACGCTCAACACTGTTGTGGTATCCACTCAACACGATCACGACGTTTCTATGGACTGGCTTGAAGCTCAAATGCGCGAACACGTTGTTCTCTCTGTCCTTGAGGATGAAAAACTGGATCTTGACTACAGCGGAGTTGATTTGCTCGTCAATCCAACCGGGCGTTTTGAGATCGGCGGACCGATGGGGGATGTAGGGCTCACGGGGCGAAAGATCATCGTGGATACCTACGGGGGGATGGCACGCCATGGGGGCGGCGCATTCTCCGGAAAGGATCCCTCGAAGGTGGATCGCTCGGCCGCCTACGCTGCACGGTGGATCGCTAAAAATGTTGTTGCTGCCGAGTTAGCAGACCGCTGTGAAGTACAGGTCGCGTACGCAATCGGGCGCGCACATCCCGTCTCGATGCGTCTGGAGACCTTTGGCACCGAGCATCGAGATGCCTCCGCGATTGAGGCTGCGGTACGCCGAACCTTTGACATGCGGCCAGCAGCAATTATTGATGCTCTTGACCTGAAGCGTCCTATTTATGCACTGACGTCGAATTATGGCCATTTTGGGCGTGAGCTTGACGAATTCACGTGGGAGAAAACCAACAGAGTTGAGGATCTGCTCAAGGCATTCTAGCCGGCGGGTCTGTTGGCAAGATTGAGGCAGGTTCTCAGACAGATACACATGCGGTGTGGTGTTTGAGCTCCTTGCCTCTTTCGCCGGGACACTTGCACAATGAGGGCTATGGACACAAGCGATGAGAGTATTCTGGGCGATCTACCAGCTTTCGGTCATCAGGAAGAGCTCCTTGCGCTACCAGATACTCGCACACAGACGGTTCGTACCGGGGTCGCTCATCCAGTAGCTCACGTGCGTCTTTTGCAAGTGAGTCCGCACCTGGATCACGTGTTTGACTACCTCATACCCGAAGAGCTTTCTGAGCGCGCTCGCGTCGGGCACCTTGTGCGTGTCCCCTTCGCACGTGGGAGGCGTGAGGGATTTCTGGTATCGAGAGATGCAGACGCTTTCGATCCGTCACACCTCAAACCCCTTTCTACAGTCGTTTCCGCAGTACCTCTTCTCAGCACCTCCGTTGCACGTGAAGCTGAGCTTGCTGCTGAACAGCTGGCGTGTAACGTCTCGGATCTGTTGCGAGATGCCGTCCCTTCCCGTCATGCGCGGGCAGAGCGGGAGTTTTTAGCCTCCGCAGATGGAGAGCAAGAATCGGTGGTGTCCACAGCCGAGAGCGGGGACGATGCGATTCTCGATTTTTATTCGAATGCGTCATCCCTTCGGTCTGGTCTGTCGAAGCAGGAGACACATTTTTTTCAGATCAACCGCGTGGCCGGCGCGCAAGGGGATATTTGTCCGATAATCTCAGCACTGGTCACAGATGCTCTCAACGCGGGGCGTGGAGCTCTTGTGGTGGTGCCGACGTCGAGGAGGGCGCATGCACTCGCTCGGCGTCTGGATGACGTGTTGCCGGGTCAGTGCACGGTGTTCACCTCTGATCAATCGCCAGAGCTGCACTACCGCTCGTTTCTGCGCATCGTGACGGGGGAAAGCCCTATTGTGGTTGGTACTCTTGCTGCCGTATGGGCTCCTGTTGAACGCTTAGGAGCAATTATCCTCGTGGACGAGAATTCTGACCTGATGCGTTTCCGCCGCGTCCCCTATGCGCGCGTGAGCCAGATTGCGGCAATCCGCGCTGATGTGGAAGGCGCGTCAGTGGTCTCACTTGGGCTGACGCCCTCCACCCAGATGCTGGCTCGGATCCACAGCAATGAAGCGACGCTGCTGGTGGGGCACCATGCTCTGAGCGAGGCACCACATGTGTCAGTACCGGAGCAGTGGATCCATACGGAGGGCGACCGATCCCGAATCCCTTCGGCGGCGTTCTCGCTCGTTCGCGGCGCGCTTACCCATGGTCCGGTTCTCGCACTTGTGCCGCGATCCGGATATATCCCCATGGTCGTGTGTGCCCAGTGCTCTCGACGAGCCCAATGCGGTGTGTGCGATGGCGATATTGGGGTTGCCAATCGTCTTAGCGGGTTTACCTGCGTGCGCTGTGGCTCCGATCAGGGGAGGTGGCGCTGCCCGTATTGTGGAGGTCATACTCTGCGTGCACGGCGTTTCGGTACTCACCGTACAGCTGAAGAGCTCGGTCGCGCATTTGCGGGGGTCGGCATCATTGTGTCCGACTCACAAGCTCCCGATGGGATTGTTGACGAGGTATCTGCAGACCCACGTATTATCGTTGCCACGCCAGGCGCGGAACCGCGAGCCGAGGGCGGGTTCGCCGCCGGTCTCGTCTTCGATTCGCGGTTTCTTTTTGGATCGAGACTGCGCAGTCAACAAAGCTTTCTCGACGCCGTCGCGCGGGTTGCAGCTCGTGTCCGCTCGCGCCGAGAAGGTGGACACGTCCTCGTCATGGGTGGTGCACCTCGGCATCTTGTGTCGGCGCTCGATCAGTGGGATATGGTCTCGCCCCTTCAGCAAACCCTCGACGAGGCAATGAGTTTAAAGATGCCTCCGTTTTATGTGTGGTTCGCTATCTCTGGACGCGCAGAAGATATCAGAACGTTCGTTGCATTGCTTGTGCTGCATGAACGCGTCCGTTCCTCCGGTCAAGCTGCGCCAACACTCGACGCAGTGGAACACGAGCCTTTGCTTGTGGGAGGTGTACACCGGGTGAGCGCGCGTCTTGCACTGCTCGGGCCGGTGAAAGCGTCACGCGAGGGCGAGGTAACGGTTTATGTGCGTCCTGCTTCACCGCCGTCGGAGATTGACCAGGACGGCACAGCTCAGTGGCTCGTCCATGAGGGTCATCATGTGGCACGTGCTATCCGCGAAACATACCGAGTGTATTCCGCACGCAAGGCAGGGAAGCCGTTGAAGATCATGGCGGATCCCGACCTCTAGCACTTCAGTTTTTGTTGAGGTTCGCTCGATGAACCTGTGGACTCGCTGTATGGATCTACTGGATGGGATCGCTGCATACGTTCACTGTGTGAGCTCACTATCAGGGCTCACGAGGCTCCTGGCTGTCCGCCGCAGGCGTCCCGGCGACATCTCAGTGTGGTTGAGCATCCGGCCGATAGAATAGGCACATGCGGATTTTCTTTGCCGGCACTCCTGCCACAGCTCTGCCGTCGCTCCAGGCGCTTGCCGATCAGGTTGACGTGGTTGGAGTTCTCACTCGCGCGCCTGCTCCAGTAGGAAGACATCACACACTCACACCGTCGGCTGTGCAGGAATGGGCGGAGGAGCATCATATTCCGGTGTATACGCCTCGCACCCTGCATGAGGAGAGCGTTCAGTCGCTACTCACATCAGTGAAGCCGGATGCTGTTGCCGTGGTTGCCTATGGTCTGATGATCCCATCTGAGTTGCTCAGCGTTCCAACCTTCGGCTGGATCAACCTGCACTTTTCGCTTCTGCCGCGCTGGCGTGGTGCCGCACCAGTTCAAGCTGCACTTGCGTCGGGTGATACCGTCACAGGCGTGACGACGTTCCGTATCGACGAAGGTTTGGACACCGGAGCAGTTTTGCTCCAGGAGCAGGTCGATATTCCCGCTGACGCCGATGCCGGCACGCTCCTACGTGATCTTTCCGAGCGCGGAGCTGATGTTCTTGTTCGTACTCTGCGCATGCTTGAGGCAGGACATATGACGCCCACCCCTCAGGAAGGCACACCGACCTATGCTCATAAGGTGACGAGCAAGGATGCGAGAATCGATTTTTCTCGTCCAGCCACGGACGTGGTCAACCACATTCGATCGATGACGCCTACTCCAGGCGCATGGGCGATGTATGGTGCCACGCGCGTCAAACTCGCTCACGCTGTATACGGCACATTTTCTGGCGACGCGACGCCCGATCCAGGAGCTCTCGTCGGTGATGGGCGCCATGTGTGGATCGGAACGGCAACTGATCCGATTGAGATACTCACCGTTGCTCCAGCAGGAAAAAAGTGGATGGCTGCCTCCGACTGGATGCGAGGCCAACGTCATACAATGGAGCGGTTTCAATAGAAAGTGAGGCAGGAGAATGAAGCAAGGGAGACCCACCGGCTGGCACCCCGGACGACGCGCATCGGATCCCGCTCGTTTGCTCGTCTTCGACGTCCTGATGGACGTTGCTGAGCGCGGTGCATACGCAAACTTGGCGCTACCGGAGGCTCTGCGTCATTCGGGGCTTCGTCGGCTGGATCGCGCCTTTGCAACAAATCTGTGCTATGGAACGCTTCGACTGCAGGGGCGTTGGGACGCGATTATTTCGCGCGTTGCCCATGGACGTTCTGCGTCTGAGATTGATCTTCCTCTGCTGACGCTTCTGCGCATGGGGTGCCACCAGTTGCTCGCCATGGATTCGCCCGCCTATGCCGTTCTGGATGAAACGGTGACGATTGCACGCAACGAACTAGGGCAGGGGAGCGGCGGGTTTGTTAATGCGATCCTGCGCAGAGTGGCCGAAAAAGCGGATCAGTGGCGCACGGTGATCGAGGAGTCAACCGCGTCCCAGGAAGAGTTTCTCTCCTTGTGGTATTCCCACCCTCGATGGCTCGTCCATGAGTTTCAACGGACATGCGCATATTACGGGCGCGGCAATGTGGAAGAAATTTTAGATGCAGATAATGAGCCTGCGGACGTTGCCCTCGTCGCGCGTGGCATCTCCACCTCAGAACTCGCAGAGCGTATCGTCAAGGCTCACTTCACATCCCGTCCAGGAACGATGATGGCCGATGCTCTTCTGTTGGACTCTGGGGATCCGCATCAGATCTACCCTGTACGAGACGGTCTTGCCGGTGTTCAGGATGAGGGTTCGCAGTTGATTTCCCACGTCTGTGCATCTGCGCCTATTTCTTCACATACCGGCCTCTGGCTCGATCTATGTGCGGGGCCAGGAGGTAAAACAGCCACCATGGCGCCCCTTGCTCAACGCGCGGGTGCGCGCATCCATGCGAATGAGCCACACGAACATCGCGTTCATCTGGTGGAGCGTGCTGTGGATCCTTGGGCAGATGTGGTCGATCTGCGCCAAGGTGACGGGCGTGACGTAGGTACGCAAGAGCCAGACAGTTATGATCGCGTACTTGTTGACGCACCGTGTTCTAACTCTGGCGCTATTCGCCGCAGGCCGGAGGCTCGGTGGAACCATGTGGGCAGCGACCTCGAGCAGCTCACACGGCTACAGGCCGAGCTCCTTGAGTCTGGTTACCGGGCGCTCGCGCCTGGCGGCGTTCTCGTATACTCCACGTGTTCGCCGCTCCTGAGCGAGACCGTCGATATCGTTGAAGGCCTCGTGAACACGCACCCAGAGGCACAGGTACTCGACACAGCTCAGGTGGCCTCACAGTGCGCGTTGCACCCTATCTCCGGGCGCAATGGCTATGTTCAGCTTTTTACCGATACGGACAACACTGATTCCATGTTTTTTGCCTGCCTCACCAAAAGGATTGAAGCCTAGGCACGTGCTCGTGATCTGAGGAGAATACCGTGACAATCGACATCTCGCCTTCAATTTTGAATTGTGACTTTGCGCATCTGGCTGACGAGTTGGACGCAATTCGCAACGCTGATTGGGTTCATGTGGACGTGATGGACAACCATTTTGTGCCCAACTTAGCTCTCGGAATGCCTATCGTGGAGTCGGTTGTGAAGACGACGAGTGTTCCTGTGGATGCACACCTGATGATTGAAGACCCCGATCGATGGGCACCGGCGTATGCAGAAGCCGGCTGCTCCTCCGTCACCTTTCATGCCGAGGCAGCACAGGCACCCATTAGACTCGCACGGTACCTGCATCAGCATGGTGTGCGTGCCGGCCTTGCACTGCGGCCTGCGACGGATATCCAGTCCTTCGTCGATATTCTCGGCGAATTCGATACTGTGCTGGTAATGACGGTAGAGCCGGGATTCGGCGGCCAACGGTTCCTCGACACAATGATGGGGAAGATTCGACGCACGCGTGAAGCACTGACTGCTTTAGGCGCAGACACATCGATCCAGGTAGACGGTGGCATTTCCCGAGCTACGATTGCCCGTGCCGCGCGCGCTGGAGCTACGAATTTTGTTGCGGGGTCTGCAATTTTTCATGCAGACAACCCGACTGCCGAAGTGGAAGCGTTGCGTGAAGCGGCGCTCGCTGCACAGGAAGCGGACGTCTAGACACTCCGTATTTTTCCGCGCGTTGCCCGTCGACGAGAGCGTTGCACCACGCGGGACTACGTCACCACGCGGGGAATACGGGGAACCGAGAAGTATGGCATACTGGAGATGAACACTGACGTGCTCCGGGGGCAGTGAAAATCTGCACCGGCGGTAATAGTCCGCGACCCGCATGAAGCGGTTGATCAGGCGAAATTCCTGAACCGACGGTGATAGTCCGGATGGGAGGCGCACGGTATCGTCATCGATGATACCTCACGGGTCATCGCGGCATATGCGTCGTTGATACATCATTCCGAAGCTCGTTGATCGTTGCGGGTGGAAGGATATGGCTCGTGGAAAATCGGCATCGTGTGCCGTTCATGCGTATTGGTGCTCCAGTGATATTTGGGCTCGTGCTTGTGTCATTGTGGTTCATTGCAACTGCGACTGGGTTTGTCGATACGCATTTCCTCCCTACCCCCTCTGCAACGTTCAACCGACTGGGCGCCGGCGTGTCCGATGGCTATCTTCTCTCCGCTCTCGGCACGTCCGTCGTGGAAGCTCTGCTTGGAACGATATGTGCAACGCTTGTGGGGGTGCCTCTCGGATATGTGATTGCCAAGAGCCGTTTTGCTGCGGCTCTTCTTCACCCTTATATTGCTGCGTCTCAAGCAATTCCCGCTGTAGCCATTGCTCCTCTGCTCACCATCTGGATCGGGTATGGGCTGATGCCCATTGTGGTGCTGTGTACTCTGATGGTTGTTTTTCCCATGATTGTGACGTCATCGGTCGCTCTGGCATCGATTGATCCCTCGTTGATGGATGCTGCAAAACTCGATGGTGCCACCACGTGGCAGTTGCTGAGATATATCGAGTTTCCGCTAGCTCTTCCGATGGTTATTTCCGGATTGCGAACGGGAGCTACACTCTCAATTTCTGGCGCTATTGTAGGCGAAATGATTATCGGAGGGCGTGGGCTCGGTTTGCAGCTCACAAGCGCGCAGGGTGCAGCAGATGTGCAAGGAATGTTTGCGATTATTGTGCTCTTGGCGCTCGCTGCTGCCGTGTTGTACAGCGCGTTCCTGGCTGCAGAACGTGCTGCCGCCACACATGCGGGTTTTGAGGGTTCACGCCGATAGGGGCGTCGCGTGTTCATCATGATAGACACAACTGTGAAAGGACAACGATGAAAACAACATATCGTGACGATACGGCCAGAACACGCTCACGCCTGCTGATACTCCTCACTGCACTCCTCGCGTCAGTGATGCTCGTCCTCTCTGGATGCTCGTCAGCCTCGAAGTCTTCCGCTTCTGGGGCTTCCACCACACCGTCGGCTTCGGTAAGCAATAAAAAACTGACTGTTGGGCTCACTTATATTCCTGATATCCAGTTCGCTCCGTTCTATGTTGGTGTGGAAAAGGGCTTTTTTGCTGATGCCGGTGTGGATGTGAGCCTTCGCCATCATGGCGCACAGGAGTCCTTGTTCGGCGCACTCCAAGCGGGAAACGAGGATGTGGTTTACGCTGGCGGTGACGAGATGATGGCAGCGCGATCGAACGATGTGGACGTGCGCGACTGGGCGACGTTGTATCAGCGCTATCCTGTTGTCCTGATTGTCCGCGCGGATTCACCGATCACGTCGCCACGAGACCTTGTGGGGAAGAGCGTGGGAGTTCCCGGCAAAGAGGGTGAAACATACATGGGTCTACAGGCTATGCTCAACGAGTATTCGATCGCGGATTCCGTGGATGTGCAGTTTATCGGATACACACAGGCGGCGGCCTTGACGTCAAAGAAGGTCGATGCAGTGATTGGGTTCGAGAATTCTCAAGTTCCTGCGCTTAAGGCGTCTGGAGTGGATGTACGTGCCATTCCACTGAGCGAACACCAGCTGCCGCTGGTGGGCGTTGGCCTTGGCTCGTTGTCTGGCACGGTCGAAAAGAATTCTGCGGCTTTCACGGCGCTCCTGTCCGGACTCGATAAAGCGACGGCCTGGGCGCGTGACCATATCAGTGAGACGGTTGAGCTCTCGAAGAAATATGTGCCGTCCCTCGCAGATGCTGAACAAGCAAAACAGGCACAGGCGGTTCTAGAAAACACCCTTGATCTCATGCAGGGTGAAGGGAACAAGCCTCTCGGCTATCAGAATGCTGACCAGTGGAATGCGATGGCCGACTTCATGGAAAAGAATGGATTTACGGCAACACGTGTTGAGAGCAACACTGCATTTATCGATATGACGAAGCAGAATTCGAGCAACTGAGGAGCACTCATG
This sequence comes from Actinomycetaceae bacterium, assembly GCA_028724265.1. Classification (GTDB taxonomy): domain Bacteria; phylum Actinomycetota; class Actinomycetes; order Actinomycetales; family Actinomycetaceae; genus JAQYDG01. The sequence continues at coordinate 331,706 of JAQYDG010000005.1, read as the reverse complement.
CACGCACCGACGCCCACCGATGCGCACTGCTACCGCTATGCGATCAGATCGACGGCTGCATATCCCGCCACGCCGGCGCACAAGAATGCAAGTGGATCATCATCGGGGGAGCGTCCCATCGTCGAAAGCGGGATCGGACTGGTAGAAAAAGCCTCGGAAAGACCCTCCGTCTCGACGTCTATCCGGTGGAGTCTGTCTGTGAGCGTGAGTGCAGAAAGCTCACGCTCGAAAAGGCTCCACACCTGTTGAGAAACACCCGCACAGAGCACATCGCCAGAATGTGCGGGTGCAGGGAGAAGTGCTGGGGTGAGCGCGACGCTCTGTAAAGCAGTGCGGGTGTGGTGCGAAATGCCGCGATGCCGCGGCCGCTCGTCGGCGCTGGAGGCACGGAGCAGAGCAATCGCATGGCCATGAAGTGTGTTCACGGCGTTAATAGTGTTTCCCACCTGTGTACCAGAAAAACCCCAGCGCGTGTCTGTTCCGAGATTGCCAGGCCCAGGTGCGACCACCGCAATATCGGCATGCCACACGAGGCGTGCAGCGAGAAGACCCGTGTGAATATTCACGGCCTCCATATCTCCTCCGAATGCTTGGCCGCAGCTGATGGTGCCGAGAATGAGGCCGGCACGCGTGAGTCCGTCAGCTGCCTGGGAATACCACGCTGGAAGCGCACCACCGTCATCCATTACATAGGCGATACGAAGATCTGATGTGCGTGCCCGTGCTGCAAGCACAGCAGGAGCAACTGCAGAGTGAAGATCGGCAACGATCACTGGCATTCCCTCAATGGAATCGGCCTGACGAAGGATTTCGTGATATGGCGATTCCTGCTCGTCCACGCCCATTGTCATATATTGCGTAGGGGTGTATCGCGCTTTGACGATATGTCCAGGTTCCGCATTTTCAGTGGGTAAATCGTCTGGAATCGCGGCAATCATATAATGACCGCCTGTTCCGAGTCCCTTTGCGATGGCGGCGCTGGTGAGCAGGACGCTCTGATGCGGTTGAGGATGACCGACGATGGGAATGTAGGCGAGCGCACGACCAATTGTTCCATCTTCAAGCTCGACGTCGTATTCGGCGGCATGCGACCAGCTGTTGCGTTCTCGAATCACTGTGGCGCGAGCCCAAAAAATCATAGCTTTAACTCTACGCTGTTCAGGCTCTACACTTACAGGGTGACGACGATGAGGAAAGAGCGTACCCGTTCCGAACATCTCCAGTTTTTCGTGCGTAGCTGGGCAGAACAGGGCATCGTGCTCGATCCTTTCCAAATCGACGCATGCGCTGCGCTCGATGCAGATCACGACGTTCTTGTGAGCGCGCCTACCGGATCCGGGAAAACTGTTGTTGCGCTCTATGCGGTGAGCCTGGCGTTGGCTCGTCAACGCCGCTGTGTGTATACCGCTCCTATTAAGGCTCTGTCGAATCAAGTTTTTGAGTCCCTTGCGCACACATACGGGGAACACAATGTGGGTCTGCTGACTGGTGATGTATCGATCAACAGGACTGCTCCTGTTCTTGTGATAACAACCGAAGTACTGAGAAATATGGCGCTGCTGACGCCTGAGGACTTAGCGGACGTCGGCTATGCGGTTTTGGATGAAGTGCATTACATCGCCGATCGGCACCGTGGACCGACCTGGGAGGAAGTGATCCTTGCACTGCCGCAGCATGTGCGTCTAGTGTCACTCTCAGCCACGATTGCGAATGCTGAGGAGTTCGCCGCCTGGCTTGAATCGGTGCGTGGCTCTACGGAGCTCATCACGTCCACCGTGCGGCCTGTTCCTCTCTCACAGGCAGTTTTAGCCGCAGGACATCTGGTGGAGCCACAGCATCTGGGCGCAGCGAAGGTTCAGCGGCTTGTGGAATCCACGAGTCACGTCAGGGTGGGGAAGAAGGATCGGCAGCGAATCCTGACCTTCCTGCGCTCTCGGGACTTGCTACCCGCGATCGAGTTCATTTTTTCCCGCCACGGATGCGATGACGCCGTGCGCGACCTGCTTGACGAGCGAATCGTTCTTACCTCAGCGTCCCACCGACGCGAGATACGTTCGCGCATTGCACGTGTTGTAGAGCCAATATCACCTGAAGATCGGAAAGCACTCCATATCGGGCTGTATACACGCGCACTAGAGCGGGGTTTCGGTGCGCACCACGCCGGCATGATACCCGCATTGCGGGAGCTGACCGAGCAGTTGATGCGTGAAGGCAAGATCTCCCTTGTCTACGCGACGGGCACACTCTCGCTGGGTATCGATATGCCTGTGCGAACAGTCGTGATTGAATCGCTTGAAAAGTTCAATGGCGATTCCTTCGTTCAGCTGACGGGAACCGAGTACACGCAGCTGATCGGACGTGCAGGACGCCGAGGGCGGGACGCACAGGGGACAGCCGTCGTCATTCCAGCGAAAGGTTTTGACACCGAGGTATATCGGGATCTCGCGTCTGGGCACACGGAGAGCCTGAAGAGTCATTTTTATCCCTCGTATAATACGGTCACCAGCCTTATTGACGATGTCGGCTATCAGGAGGCGCGTTCCATCATGGGGCGTTCCTTTGCGCAGTTTGCTAGCCATGCGGATCTTGTTGTGATCGAGGCGCGTAAGGCGTCCGTTCAGTCCGCGATGAAGCAGATGGAGCCGAGTCTTTCCTGTTCTTATGGCGATTTACCAGAGTTTTTAAGGCTCTATGCCCTTGCTCAACGAGCAACACACTTCAGACGCACACGGGAGTCCGGGCGTCTGCGTGCCCGTATCAGAAACTCGTTTTCCCATGCACGCAACGGCCACGTGTACGCTTTCGTCTACGATGACGAACTGACGTACGCCGCAGTCCTGTCCGTTGAAGGTAAGCGGCTGCGCTGTATCGACTGGAACGGGACGCTTCGCTGGATTCGCGCCGCACGACTCACGTCCGTCCTGCGTGACGTCGGCAGGGTATCTATACCGGTGGGTATGCCCATCAAGTCGCGCGCAGGCCGAGAAGCGGTATCTGACCAGATTATCGATATTGCGGTTCCGCGCAGTGACCGTGGCGCCGATAACGATCTGGCCTTTGTAGGGGATCGGTGTGCTCTCAGTGAAGACCCACGGCTGGCAAGCCACCCCGTAGCACGGTGCCCGCACCTGGCCGATCACCTGCGTGACGGATCCCACTACATCACCTTGGCGCGGACGCTGAGAAATCTTGAATTGAGCGAGGACAACAACGCGGATTCAATGGGGAAGCAGTTTGATTCAACGGCTGCCGTGTTGGCATCGCGTGGTCTGATCAACCAAGACGGCACGACCGCGCGTGGTGCCCGCATTCTTCGTTATCTGCATACGGCCAATGACCTCCTGCTCTATGAGTCCCTGATGACGCTGGAACCAGGAGAGCTCGACGCGGCGCAGTTTGCTTCGTGGGTGTCGATGTTTCTCGACGATTCACGTCTTGGCCTTCAGCTCCCAGAGGAATTTCATGCTCGCCGCGCTGTGCTGCGTATTCGGCGGATTGAGGACGATGTGCGCCATGCTGAACGCAGTGAGGGGATCGAGAGAACAGGTGGTGTTCGGCCCTCGGCAATGCTCGCAATTTCTGCATTTGCTCGGGGCGCTCAGATTGGAGAAGCCCTCAAGTACACACATCTGGCACCCGGAGATTTTATTTCCGCGTGCCGGCGTACAATCGACCTGTTGGGGCATATTGCTCAGGCCTGCGCATCAACATGGATTGAATCACTCGCGCTAGAGGCTCGCGATCTGCTGGCTCGGGGAACGATTGTGGAAGGACTCGCTCCACATCTCCCACAGCGCTCAGATGGTGCTAACCGTGCCCCCGACGAAGATTTTCATCGTGCCCACGCACGATGATCGACAGACCGAAGTGAAGCAAGGAGCACAGAAAGATGGTGACGCCCGCACATTCACCGTTGCGTGTGATCATTCCAACGTATAACGAGGCTCGCAATATTCGGTCAATCGTCATGCGCGTTCGAGGAGCGATTCCGAACGCTGATGTGCTGATCGTTGACGATGATTCGCCTGACGGCACAGGCAGGATTGCTCAAGGTCTCGCCGATGCGGATCCTCATATCGAGGTCATGCATCGACGTGAGAAAAATGGCTTGGGGAGAGCATACGTCGATGCCTATCGAGAGACTGTGAAACTGCCGTATCGGTGGGTTGCACAGATGGATGCTGATGGATCGCATCGAGCAGAGGATTTGATTCACCTCTTTGAGCGTGCACAAGCTGACGATCAGCCCGATATCGTCATTGGCTCGCGCTATGTCCCTCACGCCGCATTCCAAGGCTGGCCGCTTTCGCGCCAGATGCTCTCGCGCCTCGGCAATATGTATATCCGCGCGGCAGCGCGAACTCACATACACGATGTCACCGCTGGCTTTCGCGTCTATAGGCTCGAATACCTGGCATCACTCGATTTTTCGAGAATTGATGCGCAGGGCTACTACTTTCAAACGGATATGACGCTTGCAGGGCTTGCTCGCCACGCCAGGATCGTTGAGGTGCCGATTACTTTTGTTCAGCGTCAAGCCGGCGAATCGAAACTCAGTAGATCGATTTTCCTCGAATCACTCGCTAAGACGACGCGCCTGGGTGTTCAGCGATGGCTACATCCTGGGTCTCGTATGTCCTCGTGACCGCGTGTATCATCATGACGCAGTACGCCTGAAGCAGCGTCATGCGGCGATTAATGACGGATGCGCAGACGACCAGAATGCAGCAGCTCGAGACGCTCATCCAACAATTCTTTCAACTCATCCTCGCTGCGTCGCTCCATGAGCATATCCCAGTGCGTGCGCTGAGGTTTCGCGGACTTCTTGGAGTCTTCGTCGTCGGTGGCGGCTTCGTCCATATTACGTAGTTGCGCCATTGCGCCGCATTTGCATTCGTACTGAGCTGGCGGAACCGCTTCAACATAGAAGGTCACTGTAAAGGAGTGGCCATTTGGACAGTCGTACCATACGTTTTTGCGTTGAGCCGGCGTGACGTTTTCGTCGGATTCGAGTGAATTTGCGCCAATCTTCATTCCGCGTAAAGAATGCTCGGCCATGATGTCCTTCTTTCGTTCTGTCACAGAACATTTCTGACGTATTCAACAATACATACTCAACCATACGAAAATATCGGCGCAGGTATTCCGCCTCTCAGCCCAAAGCGCACCAGCACAAGCAAAAATGCCTGTCGCGCTTCGGTAGGTCTCATACCTCATTTGCCGATAATGTACATTATGTCAAAACACGGATGACGACAGCGCGTCATGACGAAAAGAGCTTCCCTGCTCCACAATGGACTCAGCTGAACTGAGCCCCGCGCGTATCAGCGTATGCACTCGCCTGTTGTGCATACGCACCGCTCCCAGGTTCCTTGACTGAGTGCTGTACATCTATGAGACGGCGCGCAGCTTGGCATCACGCAGCTGCGCAAGCTCGTCAACAGGCTGCGTATGAAGATGCTCTGTAGGAAGCTCAGCAAGAGTTCCTTGAACCTCGTTCCACACCTTGCCGACAGCAATGCCAAACACGCCCTGACCACCTTTGATGAGGTCAATTACTTCGTCTTCGGTGGTGCACGCATAGACGGAGGCACCGTCACTCATCAAGGTGATAGACGTCAGATCCTCGATACCACGATCACGAAGTGCGCCTACAGCCGTGCGAATCTGTTGAAGTGACACCCCCGTATCCAGAAGGCGCTTCACTACTTTGAGCATCAGAACATCCCGGAACGAATATAAGCGCTGAGAGCCTGAACCAGTCGCGCCCTTAATAGAAGGTGACACAAGTTGCGTACGATCCCAGTAGTCGAGTTGCCGATATGTAATTCCTGCGGCTCGTGAAGCGACTGGACCGCGGTAACCGATCTCAGTCTCGTGATCAGAGGGAACATCACCGAAAAGAGGCAATTGCTGATCCGGCTGTGCAACCAATGCGTTGACTGGTGTGTCCATGACGCTCCTTTAGATCGGACTGATCATTCAAAATCTGTTTCAACTTTATACCTTATGGTGCACGGACGTATGACCGGCGTGTCTTATGCTCAAGTTGAACTTGAGGTTTGCGATACTTACAATCGCGACATCCACATCGGCAACTCGTGTAGGCCTTGAACAAGCTATCTGCCACGCGTGACCGCAGGAGGTGACAGAAACTTAACGCAGAGCCACCTCTGTACTCTCTGCCAACAAGGCCTGATAGAGCCGCGTAAACAGCGTGGACATCTCCCCCGCATGATCTAAAACACGTTCGCGGTCAACCGAGGTTCGTCCCGTACGCTCTGGTGCAAGATGCGCCATAATCATGGCAGCATGAGCATGCGCTGACGTGCGAATCTGCTTGATTTGCCGCATATCCAAGCCCAGTTGCTGAAGCATAGCGGCATATCGGACGGCGTCTGGGGAATGTGACGTCAGCTTTCCACGATTATCCGCGCTGATAATCCCCGCATTGATCATCGCTTCTATCTGGCTCACCGCGACCCCAGTCAGCTCAGCTACCTCAGCAACTTTGAGGCGTGTACCTGGTTCAGGGCGCTGTACATCGTCCTCTTCAATAACGTGGATGCGCCGCCCTTCTTCAGGATCGATTTCATCCCCCGCATCCAGACGGCGTAGCAGCTCACCGATCTGTGTGAGCGGCAAATAGCGATCCCGCTGGAGACGCAAAATATAGGTGAGCCGACGAACATCGGCCTGCGAAAACAACCGCTGATTGGACGCTGTGCGGCGGGGATGAATTAATCCGATGGTCTCAAAATGCCGGATCTTGGATACAGAGAGAAGAGGAAACTCGCGAGCAAGGATGCCGCGCACTTCCCCAATTTTCAGCTCTGGTACATGTGACGCGTCAAACGGCCATCCCTCGATGACGACGCCATGATCCTGCTGAGAGCGTAGGGCTGCCTGAGCCATTAGCGATCTGCTTTCGACGCATAAAAGGTGAGGCGAAACTTTCCAATCTGGATCTCATCGCTCGTCTGCAAAACGGCTTCGTCAGCTCGTTCCCTGTTGACATATGTTCCATTCAACGATCCGGAGTCTTTGACAGAATAGCGTGTGCCCTCCCGCACAAAGACAGCATGTTTACGAGACACCGTCGAGTCGTCGAGGAAAATATCGGAATGTGGATGACGCCCCGCCGTGGTACGTTCAGAATCGAGAAGGAACCGCGCTCCGCGATTGGGGCCGGAGAGCGCAATCAACAATGCTGAGCCTGATGGAAGAGCATCAATCGCAATTCTGTCTTCTGTGCTCAGCTTTCCAGGAACTTCTGGTTGATCAATCTCAGAAGGATCAATGGCACTAAACTGCGACGTTGCTGCAACATCAAACTCATCAGAAATATCAGCCATCGAAGCCCTCCCCTGGTTATTTCTAGGTAACAATTGTATATCGCGATGTATCACCGTGACGAATTATCCGCCTATGAATTTTCGTTGTTCTCAGCCACGTCGTGGCCTCCCAGTTGCCTGACGCGCGATCGCCTACGACCCCGTCTTGTGTTCAAGGCGTTTGTGTGAGGCAACGTCAGTGATGGGCACGTCCAAAATCGGCGGCCACAAAGCACTGCATGCCTTGGCCGCCGATTGACCCTCACAACGAGTGATTCTCAGTTAGTCGTGTAGGTAGTCGTTAATGGTTGCCCATTTTACCCATTTGTCTTCTTTAGTTAGTCTTCCTTGCGTCCCGACATGGACATGTAAATTCCAATCAGTACCACCGCGACGATAATCGAGATAATCCAGCGGATCCAGTCGATTCCTGGTGTGGACTGCACCCCAAGAAGACCGGAGAGCCATCCACCGATAAATGCGCCAAGCGCACCAAGAATAATCGTCCACAGGATGCCAATATTCTGTTCACCTGGTTTCAGGAAACGCGCAAGTGCACCGATAATCGCACCAGCAACAATCATTCCAATAAGCTCTCCCATGATTCCATCCTCCTTCAGGCACTACGAGTGCTCCCTTAGCCATACGGTTCATGTCTACGAAGCGGGCATACGCAGTGCACATTGTTCTGTTTCGTGAATCAACTTCTCGTTAATCTCTCAAACATCTGACTAACGTCTGTGCCGGCAACAACAGTGAGCTCACATGTACCGTATTTGTTCGACGCCACATACAACACTGAACTGCTGTGATGTATTCCTGTTTTCGTACGCCGATTTCAATCCGTTCCGACCGCTCCGAGAGTGTTCACGTTCACCTTTGCCGGCGGGACGCATCTGAACCCTCCCCGACCGTGACTGTGCATGAGGTGCAGATTGCCCTCGCGTGGGGGCGCGTCGCGTCACCCAGCAATTAAACGACGATGCAGACACGCCACTCACAACATGCCTGCATTCGAGGTATCCATATTCACTACGTCGGGCTGACAGGATTTGAACCTGCGACCCCACGACCCCCAGTCGTGTGCGCTACCAAGCTGCGCCACAGCCCGAATGCAATAAGGCTACACCAACAGGGTGCCCAATGTCATTCGGCCTACCACGTGTCACAACGCACCTATGGTCAACACCACTGCCCACATAGTGGCATACATGAACCACATAGTGAATAACAGTGGCACAATGGCAGGCACGGATAATTCGAGATTGTACGAAGGTGGTTGCTGATGTCTGCTTCACACAAGTCACCCACTGTGCCAGGAGAACGGGAGCGATGGTCTGGCCAGTTCGGTTTCATTGTCTCGGCCGTGGGCTCCGCGATAGGCCTCGGGAATATCTGGCGTTTCCCAGGTGTCGCATATACCAACGGCGGCGGTGCTTTTATGATCCCCTATGTGATTGCCCTACTCACAGCCGGTATTCCTATCCTGCTTCTCGATTATTCGATCGGCCACCGCTACCAGGGTTCGGCACCAACGGCATTTCACCGGATGAAGCGATGGATGGAAAGCCTCGGATGGCTCCAGGTGATGATCTGCGTGGTCATCACCTGCTATTACGCTGTGATTTTGGCATGGGCGGGCCGGTATTTCTTTTTCTCGTGGACGAAGGCGTGGGGTGATGACCCTGCGAGTTTTCTCACGGATCACTATCTGAAGGTGTCTGATCCCGGATTCAACATGGACATCGTTCCGGGAGTATTTTGGGCTCTGGTTGCCCTCTGGATTGCCGTTTCAGTTGTGATGGCGCTAGGTATCGAAAAGGGTCTCGAACGCCTGAACAAGATCTTTATTCCTATCCTCATCGCAATCTTCGTTGCTCTGGTGCTCCGTGCCCTGTTCCTCAACGGTGCGATGGATGGCTTGAACAGCCTCTTCCAACCAAACTGGGCAGCATTGAAGAACCCTAACGTCTGGGTAGCAGCATACGGACAGATCTTCTTCTCGCTGTCTGTCGGCTTCGGAATCATGCTTACCTACGCGTCTTATATGAAACCGAAGTCGAATATGGTGCCCACGGCATTCGTCACCGGATTTGCGAATTCCAGCTTTGAGCTGCTCGCTGGCATCGGCGTGTTTGCAACCCTCGGGTTCATGGCTTCGGCGCAGGGAGTCAGCATCAGTGATCTCGGCTTCAAAGGTGTGTCGTTAGCATTTATTACATTCCCCACAGTGATTTCGATGATGCCGGGCGGCGCTCTATTTGGACTCCTCTTTTTTGCCTCCCTCTTTATTGCAGGCTTTACCTCGCTCGTCTCGCTGCTCCAAGTAATATCAGCTGCATTGCAGGAGAAATTTGCTCTGGGACGGCGTCTCGCCGCCGTTGTGATGGGCGGAGGGTTAGGCCTCACGTCAGTGATCTTCTTCTCCACAACCAATGGCCTCAATGCGCTTGACGTGGTTGATAAATTCATCAATGAAATCGGCGTGGTCTCGGCTGCCGTCCTCGAATGCGTTTTGACGGTATACGTTGTGAAACGTCTGGGATTACTGCGCAGCCATCTGAACTATAACTCCACAATACGGCTAGGACGATGGTGGGATGTGACGGTCGGTCTTGTTTCACCAACAGTGTTGGTTGTGACTGCAGTTCTGGTTGTTATCGGCTTGTTCCGTGACGGTTACGAAGGGTACCCCACGCAATTCCTCTATATGTATGGCTGGCTGATGATCGTGCTCGTCGCACTCATCTCCGTTGCATTGTCTTTCGCTCGCTGGCGCACGCCTGTGGATGATTTCAATGCGATGCAGTTCCACTCCCCCGCAGCTGCCGGAATCTACGACGACTCACCGGATCCAGCACGCGAACGGAAAACCTCGGATGAGAGGACGCCGTCTCACACGTGGATTGGACGCAAACCACAACCCGTATCTGAAAAGGAGAACTGATATGACTGCTTCATCGTTAGTCATGATGATCATGACGCTGGGAATCGTCTGGGGTGGATTGGCGAGTGCGATTACCTACCTCGTTCGCCACCCCATCGATGCTGCTGAGGGTTGATGTTCTGGAGATTGACGTTCAGCAGTCGATAAAGAATCTATGGAGAATGGTGCGGACGAAGGAAATGTCATAATCCTCGTCCGCACCATTTCCATGGGGCTTCAGGTGGTGCTCACTGGGCGTGTGACGAAGCATTTCTGATATGCGTATCTGAGCACGCTATCGGCGTTTCTTCCTCTCACGCGGACGCACAGAAATCTCCAGAGGCGTGCCGTGGAATCCGAATTTCTCCCTCAAGGATCGTTCGATGAACCGTCGATAGCCCGCTTCTAAGAATCCCGTTGTAAACAGCACGAAACGCGGAGGCCTGCTGCTTGCCTGCGTGCCAAACAAGATTCTCGGCTGTTTGCCTGAACGGACAGGATGGGGGTGCTCTGCCACCAGCTCCCCGAGGAAAGAATTGAGTGTACTCGTGGAAATGCGCTGATCCCAGCTTTCGAGTGCAGTCGTCATCGCTCGCGTCAGTCGATTCGTGTGCCATCCCGTCAGAGCAGACATATTAATCACATCCGCCCATTGCAGCTGCACAAGGATCTGTTCCAGCTGACGATTCAGTTCATTCCTCTGGATCTCGTCCACGAGATCCCACTTATTATTGACGATAACGAGCGCACGGCCAGCATCGACGACTTTTTGCATCACGCGGACATCCTGTTGTGTGACGTCGCGGGACGCATCGATCAGCACGAGCGCCAGTTCTGCGTCATTCAGTGCGGCATCCGTACGCAGCGACGCATAGTAGTCAGCACCGGATTCGCGTTGCACATGCCGACGGATTCCAGCCGTATCAACGAAGAGCCACGGCTGCCCATCGAGAACAATCGTCTCGTTCACAGGATCTCGCGTGGTGCCAGCGTGCTCGTTGACGACCACTCGTTCCTGGGCTGCCAGCCGATTGAGCAGGGAAGATTTCCCTACATTCGGCTTGCCCAGTAGTGCAACTCGCCGCAGCTGTGAGTCCGCAGCATGGCTCACCTGCGTGGTGGAGGGAAGAACTTCCAACACCGCGTCCAGCAGATCACCGACGCCACGCCCATGAACCGCCGACACAGGAAAGGGCTCGCCTAAGCCGAGGCCCCACAACCCATATGCATCCGCCTCTTGATAGGCAGAATCGACCTTATTTGCTGCAACAACAACCGGCTTGCGAGCGCGGCGGACAACGCGCACGAGCGCTTCGTCAGTGGTTGTTGCACCCACCTCGGCGTCGACCACGAAAAGGATCGCATCTGCGCCATCAATGGCTCGTTCAGCCTGGTAGGCAACAGATGCGTCAATGCCCGTGACATCGACTTCCCATCCGCCTGTGTCCACTACGAGGAAGTCCTTTCCCGACCAGCTCGCAGGGTAAGATACGCGATCCCTTGTCACACCCGGAGTGTCTTGGACGACTGCCATTCGCTGACCGACAATGCGGTTGACCAACGAGGATTTCCCGACGTTCGGCCTTCCAATAACAGCGAGCACGGGAAGCGATGAGGACTCATCCTCCCCTGCACCTTCTTCTGCTTCAATGAGGCGAATGTCGGCCTCCGAGAGGCTGAAACCTTCCAAATTACTCGGCACAAGCGCCGCCGCATCGGACGAATTGAGCTGAGATGACCAATCCTGATGCTGCGGTAGAGTCTGCTCACTCATGTGATGCCTTTCTTGCCAGTTCCACAATCGCCGACACGACTTCGAGGATCGTCATAGCTGAGGAATCGATCAGGTGTACTCCCTCGCCGGCGTTCATAAAGTCGAGCACAGTGGAGTCTTTTTCGTCTCGCCCGACGACTTCGGCTGCGGTCTCGGCCATCGCCTGTTCGTCATCGCGACCGCGAATCTCAAGGGTGCGCCGACGAATACGTTCAGCTTCCGAGGCAGTCAGCAGAACACGTACATCAGCATCAGGAGCGACAACTGTGGTGATGTCGCGTCCTTCTGCGATGACTCCCTGTCCGGCAGCGCGCTGATCCGCAATAATCTGTTGTTGACGACGAACAAGTTCCTCGCGCACGTCAAGATTCGTGGCCACGAGGGACACGACAGTAGAAATCTCTGATGTGCGTAGTGCTGATGTGACATCATGGTCGGCCACGACGATCGTTTGATTGTTCGGATCAACGGGCATAACGAGAGGCATGTCGCGCACAGCCTGAGTCACAGCATCCGAGTTGTGAAGATCGATTCCCTGGTGCTGAGCCCACCACGCCGCCGCACGATACATCGCGCCCGTATCCACGTAACTGATCGCGAGTTGCCGAGCAACCATTCGGGACACTGTTGACTTTCCAGAACCCGACGGACCGTCAACCGCAATAACAATATTCATCTCACTCCCCCTGCTCGAATCGCGCTACATTCCGACCATGTGCATCAATGCTGAAAGCTCAGTGCCGCGGATCACGCGCACTTGCCCGGGCTTCAAGTGTCCGGCTTCAATATTGGCGAACTTCATGCGAACAAGCTCCATCACCGGGTGATGAACCTCCTCCATCATGCGTCGAATCACGCGGTTGCGCCCAGAATGCAGCGTAATCTCAACAATCGAGTTTTTCGGCTGTGATTCGCGCACAACAAACTTGTCGGCACGTGCGAGGCCGTCGTCCAACATGACGCCTTTTTCTAACACCGCACCAAGCCCGCGCGTAACTCGCCCCTCCACGCGCGCAATATACGTTTTAGGAATTTCATATTTGGGATGTGTCAACCGATATGTCAATTCGCCGTCGTTCGACAGCAAAATGACGCCTTCAGTATCTTCATCCAAGCGTCCCACGTGCACAAGGTGCTCGGGATATTTCTCCACGTAGGGTGCCAACGTCGGTCTGCCCGCATCGTCGGTCATGGCGGAAAGCACCCCCGGCGGTTTGTAGAGCACCACAGTCAGCTTTGTGTCGTCAACTTGAACCGGCATACCATCAACGGAAATAGCATCCTGATAGGGATTGACGCGCTCACCTAACCTCGCGACGTGGCCGTTGACCATCACGCGTCCCTCGTCAATCAATTCCTCGGTTGAACGCCTAGATCCTAAACCTGCCTGCGCTAATACCTTCTGCAGGCGAATGCCCCTCGGATCAGCAGGCTGACGCGGAGTATCCGTACTCATTCACTTTCTCCTTCCTCACGCACACTTCCTACTTCGGGAAGATAGGGAGCCAGCGGCGCTAATTCATCCAAGCTATTCATTCCCATTACCTCTAAGAAATAGGCCGTGGTGGAATATTCCGTCGCTCCGGTTGCGGTTTCACCAGATTCTTCTATGAGCCCGTGCATCAGCAGGGTTCGCACCACGGAATCAGAGTTCACACCTCTGATTGAGGCTACCTGGGCTCGTGTCACGGGTTGCTGATAGGCGATCACTGCGAGGGTCTCTAACGCTGCCGCTGAGAGCCTGGCATGAGAACCGGCAACGAGAGTCTGTGTAATCAGCGCAGAAAACTCGGGGTTCGTATATAACCGCCATCCCCCACCGACATGACGAAGCACAAACCCGCGGGCAGGCTGTGCATTGGAGTACTCATCGCGCAACAGCGTGAGGGTTTCCTCTACTCGGGAAACATCTTCCCTGAGCATTCGCGCAAGATCGTCGGCGCTCTGGGGTTTGTCCGCAATAAAAAGTAGAGCCTCTAGTGCCCCGCGTAAGTTATCGTCGCTCATCAGTCTCCTCTACTTCCCAGCAGGTTGAGTTGTATCTACATATGATGAAAGGTATCAAAGTGACCTCGTCTGGCAGCCACCGAGCCTCAGTCTCGGGATTTCAGCTCCAGAATCTCAGCTCCTGTCGAGCTCTGTTGATCGAGCTTTGTTCGCTGAACTCAGCCCATGGAACTATTGAGCCCCACGCATAGACAGACCTGTGCGTCGACACAATCCTGGCATCATTTTATCAGAGCAATATCGATAGAGTCGAAAACGTGTGCTTGGCTTACCCGTACCTTTCGCTGTGCAACGAGTTCCAGGATAGCAAGGAAACGCGATACCACCGTCGCTTTATTCGGTGCATCTGAACACAATTGTGCAAACGTGGCTGGTGAATCCTTCAGACGCGTGAGGATAAGTGATACCTGCCCTGCAATGGGAACAGTCGGTGTGTGTAAGTGGGCAAGAGGGAGCGCCGGTGCCGCTTGACTAACGCGGAGCATCACGTGTGCAGCGAGATTTCCCAACTCCGCGAGTGTCAGGGATATCTGAACTGGTGGAAGTACTTTTCGGTACGGTTCCTCGACGGGCACATCACGACCGATGAACTTTTCTTCGCGGGTCATACGATCTGCGAAATCTGCGGCTGCTTGGCGGTACGCCTTATATTGGAGAAGTTTGGCGAAGAGCAGATCCCGCGCTTCAAGAAGCTGAATGTCCTCGTCATCCGCGTGCTGATGCGGTAAAAGACGTGCTACCTTCATCTGCAGCAGTGTCAGAGCAACAACCACGAAGTCCGAAATATCGTCAAAACTGGACTCCTCGTGATCCTTGACCCATTGAATAAATTCGTCGGTGACGGCAGAAAGAGCGACGAGGCTGACGTCGAGCTTTCTGCGGGAAATCATCGATAACAGAACGGAAAACGGGCCGGAAAACACATCGAGGTCAACGGAGAAACCTCCGAAATCCTGCCCTGAGGGCTCGGGCGAGCGAGCTTCAACGTTCATATGCGTTGTGTGAGGCTTCACCACAAGCAGACGCTTTCTCGAGAAGGTGATAGGTACGCAGGAAATCTCAGCACGCTGGCCGCTTCATCACAGGGGATCTCTCGGTGCACAGACTCGTAAGGCGTCCAGGTTGATTTTATAGAGGCTGATGACGCGCACTGGCTCATCAGGCACATTGGCCGCGCGCAATCAGTTCCCGCGCCAGCTGACGATACGCGACAGCTCCCGGATGTTTCGGCGCGTACTCCGTCAGGGGAAGCCCCGCAACCGACGCATCAGGAAACTTCACTGTGCGGGCGATATATGTTTGATATACCTTGTCCTTGAAGCCCTCGCGTACAGAGTCCATCACTTCGCGAGAATGCAGTGTGCGCTTATCGACCATCGTGAGTAACACACCATCGATATCGAGGCGTGGATTCAAACGATCTTTGACGCGCTCAATCTGCTCAGTGAGCAGGGCAACGCCGCGCATAGCAAAATATTCTGTTTCCAACGGAATAATCACTCCATGCGCAGCCGTCAGAGCGTTGACAGTCAGTAAACCTAGAGACGGTTGGCAATCCACAAGAATGGCATCGTAGCGATCGAGAACCGGACGCAGAACGCGGGTCAGCGCCTGTTCGCGCGCAACCTCGTTGATCAACACAATTTCCGCTGCCGAAAGGTCAATATTTGCCGGTGCGATGTCGAGATGAGGAATACGCGTGTGTACAATAATGTCCTCGATCGAGGGCTTCGCGGCCACCAGTTCGTCATAAATTGTTCTCTCCATGGCGCGCGCGTTAATTCCAAGCCCAGCGGACGCAGCACCCTGCGGATCGAAGTCAACGATTAACACGTGCCGACCGTAACCAGCAAGCGCAGCTGCCAAATTGATCGTCGTCGTGGTTTTACCAACCCCGCCCTTCTGATTGGAAAGAGCAATAATACGAGCAGGCCCATGACTGTTGAGCGCAGGGGGCAATGGAAAGAGCTCGTCAGAGGGATCCGGTATCAACGCTTGCTGTTCACTCACAGGTCTAGCCTACCTGAGAATGCAGAGCACGCGGATGTGATGCCGTGTAGACCTCGCGGAGCGTTTGTGCGGAGACATGCGTATAAATCTGTGTCGTTGTAACGGATGAGTGTCCCAAAAGTTCTTGGACAACACGGATGTCAGCTCCCCCCTCAAGGAGGTGAGTGGCAAAAGAGTGGCGAAGCGTATGGGGCGTGACGTGTTCCTGAAGCCCAGCGCGGCGTGCGGCTTGCTGGACGATCAGCCAGGCACTCTGGCGGGAGAGCTGCTTGCCGCGTGTATTGAGGAAAATCGCACTTGTGCCGCTGCCGCGTGCTGCGAGTGCGGGTCTGCCACGGACACAGTACGCGTTCAGAGCATCGAGTGCATATCTGCCGAGCGGCACGATCCTTTCTTTTGATCCTTTCCCAAAGAGTCTGACCAGCTGATCATGCGGATCGATATCGTCAGCAGTCAGGCGAACTGCCTCCGAAATACGTGCACCTGTGGCATAGAGGAATTCAAGGAGTGCGCGGTCACGCAACGACGTCAGCGCTGAGCCATCAGACGCTGCTTCGATCAAAGCCGTTGTTTGTTCAATCGTCAACACATGAGGGAGACGCTGAGGAATTTTAGGTGGATGCACGTGCTGTGCGGGGTTTGTCGTTCCGGTTTCCTGAGCGTAAAACTGGTGAAATCCGCGGACACTTGCCATGGCACGGGCAACAGAACTCGCCGCCTTCCCCACCATGGACTCAGGAAACGACGCGACATCGTCTGGACGTATATCAGCCATGTGATCCACACCCCGCGCAGAAAGGTGTGCAGCATACACCGCCAGATCGCGCCGGTAGGCATCAACTGTGTTTGTCGCAAGCCCCCGTTCGACGCTCAGATGGTTGAGGTACGTCGTGACGGCATGGTTGATATCCGGAGTGTTCATGAGGCTCACCGTCCAATTATCTCACGTCAATCATGGTATGGTGCAGTGCCTCACATCGGAAAATATCTGCGTGCTCGTGTTGAGCCCGTCCCATTCGGCTTTCCACTCCCATCTCTCCCATTCGCGTCCCCACTCACATATTCTCACTTCACGCGAAGCACTCTTGTGCATCTGAAGTGGTACACAGCTCATGGCGCGTGCGAGTTCGCTAGGCTTGGATACGTTGTCAATCGTGGCCGTTGCGGAGGAGAAAATGGTGCAACTTCAGTGGACCCAGCAGGATCAAGAGGCGGTAGATCGAGGTAGAGCCCTCGCAGCCGATGCCGTTCAGAAAGCAGGCAACGGGCATCCTGGTTCAGCGATCTCGCTCTCGCCTGTATGCTATCTGCTTTTTCAGAAAGTCATGAAAACAGATCCTTCTGATCCGTCGTGGCTTGGGCGTGACCGGTTCGTTCTCTCGATGGGGCATTCTTCGCTGAGCTTGTACAACCAGCTCTTTTTGGGCGGCTACGGATTAGAGCTTGACGATCTGAAGTCCCTGCGTACGTGGAACTCGCTGACTCCAGGGCATCCAGAATATGGACATACGCCGGGAGTTGAAATGACCACTGGTCCTCTTGGCCAGGGTCTCGCATCCGCAGTAGGCATGGCGATGGCAGTCAGAAGGGATCACGGTATCTTCGATCCTGAAACCCCGGAGGGGCAGTCTCCTTTTGATCACTTTGTTTACGTGCTTTCCGGCGAGGGATGCTTAGAAGAGGGCGTGACGTCTGAAGCATGTTCGTTGGCTGGTACGCAGCACCTGGGCAATCTGATTCTGATCTATGACGAGAACCAGATCACCATCGAGGACAATACATCGATTGCTTTTACCGAGGACGTTCTTGCACGCTATGCTGCGTACGGCTGGCACACTCAGCATGTTGCGTGGCGGGGCAATACTGCCGACGACTATCACGAAGATATTCAGGCTCTTTACGACGCAATTCTTCAAGCACAGGCAGTAACGGACAAGCCCTCTATTATTAAACTCGATACCATCATGGCATGGCCGAGCCCTACCGTTCAGAATTCTGGTAAGGCACACGGAGCAGCTTTAGGCGCCCAGGAAGTAGCTGGCCTGAAACGCAACCTCAATCTGGATCCAGACAAGACGTTCGATATTCCCGACCAGTTGCTGGCCTACACGCGTGCGAATGCATCTGCGCGCGGGCGCGAGGCGCATGAAATGTGGGATATTCAGTTCGCCACCTGGCGCAAAGCTCATCCTGAGCGGGCTACTTTGTTGGAGCGTGCCCAACAGCGTGAACTCCCCGATGGCTTTGATGACGCTCTGCCGCATTTCGATGAAGGAACGGCAAAATCGACCCGTTCCGCCTCTGGCGCAGTGCTCAATGCACTCGCTCCATTGATGCCGGAACTGTGGGGAGGTTCTGCTGACCTGGCTGGATCGACGAACACCACGATGGAATCTGAACCGTCATTCCTTCCTGAAGATCGCGTGACAACGTCATGGCCGGGCAATCGTTTCGGCCGTACGCTGCACTTCGGTATTCGTGAACACGCGATGGCTGCGATCCTCAATGGCATCAGTCTCGACGGGCTCACACGAGCCTATGGAGGGACATTCTTCGTGTTTGCCGATTACATGCGCCCTGCTGTGCGCATGGCAGCGATCATGAAGTTGCCCAGCATCTTCGTCTGGACTCACGATTCTATTGGTGTCGGTGAAGACGGCCCCACGCATCAACCCGTTGAGCATTTGTTCAGCTATAGGGCAATTCCGGGATTGGCAGTTGTCCGTCCTGCGGATGCGAACGAAACGGCCGCTGCATGGAAGGGTATCCTACTTCACACACACAATCCCTCCGGAATCGTTCTGACCAGGCAAAACGTTCCTGTGCTCGCGGGCACTCAGGAATCGGGTGTACGTGCGGGTGGGTATGTGCTCTCCGACTCCCCTACTGGGGCTGTCGATGTACAGATCATCGGAACCGGGTCGGAGGTTCAGCTGGCACTTGAAGCACAGCAGACGCTCGCGGCACAAGGGATCGGTGCGCGTGTGATTTCGATGCCTTGCATTGAATGGTTCCAGGAGCAAACACAAGAATATCGCGATTCTGTGCTCCTTCCTCAGGTTCGCGCCCGAGTTTCCGTTGAAGCCGGTTCAACATTCGGATGGGCACAGTTCGTTGGTGATGCTGGTCGTTGTGTTGGCCTTGATCATTACGGCGCCTCTGCTCCTGGAGCGGAGCTCTTTCAGCGGTTTGGGCTCACGGCGGATGCTGTGGTATCTGCTGCGCTTGAGTCGTATGCAGCAACGCATGAACAGGCCTGAGCGAGCGCATTGATACCACAGTGCGCGTGAATACAACTGAGCGCATGAACAATCGGTGACCGAAGAAATAATTAGTGACTGGACAAGTACTTACTGAAGAAAGGTTCAACGATGACCAATACAATAGAAGAACTACACGAGCTAGGCGTGTCCACGTGGCTCGATGATCTTTCTCGCCAACGTATCGCGTCGGGAACGCTGCAACAGATGATTGAAGCTGGCGTCCGTGGTGTCACAACCAATCCGTCGATTTTTTCTGCATCAATTCGCGGTTCGGAAGATTACACCGCAGATATCAAACGCCTAGCCGGGCAGGGCGCAAGCGTCACAGATATCATCCAAGATCTGACGACGTCCGATGTTGCAGCCGCTGCCGACCTCTTTACCGCCGTGTGGGAACGATCGGATCGCACTGATGGATTTGTGTCCATTGAAGTTGATCCCCGTCTTGCTCATGATACTGAGGCGACGATCGAGCAGGCGAAGCTGCTCTTTAAAACGCTGAATAAGCCCAATGTGATGATTAAAATCCCGGCCACGCGCGAAGGAATTCCAGCAATCACCGCCGCTGTTGCAGTAGGAATCAACGTTAATGCGACGTTGATTTTCAGTCTCGACCGCTACCGTGACGCTGCCCAAGCATATATCGATGGACTTGAGCAAGCACAAAAGGCCGGTCTGGATATCTCCTCAATAGCTTCGGTGGCCTCAGTATTCGTCTCCCGTGTGGATACAGAAGTAGACCGCCGGTTGGCTGACCTTGGCCGAGAAGATCTGAAGGGACACGCGGGCATAGCAAATGCGCGTCGCGTCTATGGTGCTTTTCTCGAGATGTTTGGATCCTCCTCACGCTTTGCCCAGACGCTTGGCGATGCAGGTGCCCACGTTCAAAAACCTCTGTGGGCGTCAACAGGCGTGAAAAACACTGCTTATCCAGATACACAGTATGTCGATCAGCTCGTCGCTGCCTCTGTGGTCAATACGATGCCAGAGGCAACACTGCTTGCTGTGCGTGATCACGCCAACCTGCACGGTGATACGATCACTGATGCAATCGCCCAGGCGCAGGAAACGCTCACCGACCTGAAGGCTGCTGGCATTGACTGGGAAGACGTGATGGATCAGCTGGAACGCGAGGGCGTGGAGAAATTTGACTCCGCATGGGCTGAACTACTGACGTCTGTGGAATCCCGGATGAAGTGACGGGTTGTATACTGCGAGCTCGTATTCTCGGCATATGCCGTTGACGAATGCGTTTAACGAGTGTGGGTGTGGACACGATCACAACGATGTCCACACCCACACTGCGCAATGGGAGTTTATGAGTTTATGTGCCTTGCCTGTGCACATCCGTCACACGTGTACGTCTATTACCTCAATTGCTTCGGTATATCAGACGGGTGACGACAGAACGACGTTCACTCAGCTGCGTCCCTTCTTCGCTACATCACTACATCAGCGACGTCACGTTCGTCACCGAGTCAATCATGCCCTGAAAACGAATGTAGAAGTAGAGTGCAACGACAAATAATGCAATCAACTGGCGCAGGATCACGAAGAGAATATATGGGCGGGCATACGAGGAAGAGGAAGGGGCTGCTTTCGTGATCGAGAAGTACGTCATGAAATACGACAGAATCGTCACGCCCATCCCAATACTTGCGGCAACAAAGATCACAATCGTCATCAATGCCCCACCTGGAATGAGCATCAGCACGAATGCAGCAGCAGTAATCAGAGAACCATATACCCACTCAAACCCGGAGATCGACGCTGCCTGCGTGAACGAGACGGGAACCTTGCGTGTTCTGAACGTGGCTTGAACGAATGCCGACCACAGAAAGAACAACCCAGTGTTGAAGATAAAAACAAGCAGCACACCCAGGAAAAATTCGCTAGCACTGAAAGCAAAATACGGAGCAGCAAACGCTTGATGCCTCAGCATAGTTCCGGCAAATGGGATGACGTCGACGACTGCATTGACCACCACCTTGATGTTTTCTGCAATAAATCTCCCGCTGCAGAGCATCTCGAACAGAGACACCAGGAAAATGGGGATCAACGTCATGTACCAGGGGATCCGTTGAGCACGCCCGATTGCCGTGGTCACTCGATTGTGCCACGTATCAGAAACAACTCCCCACATATTCTTGAGATGAAGAACAAACGGCGAAGGTTGTGCTGGCTGAGCGGGATACCCAGATCCGTATGTTTGTGGGATCGATCCAGCCTGTGGGATTGGCCCAGTCTGAGCCGCGTATTGCTGATACTGTGCACCCGTATATTGAGCTGCTGGCTGCTGCGCATAGCCGCTGTTCGGCCACTGTGGTTGTTCAGTGTGTGAACCACCCGGCATTTGCGGAGGCACAGCGGCACCCTCGGGTTGGGCTGGCGTGGACTGATGCTGCGGCGCTGAATTCTGATTCTCGCTAGCGGCGCCGGTATTTTGCATACCTCCTGGCATATGAGGTGGCTCTGGCACGCTAGGAGGAAACACTTGAGGATTATCGTCAGCCATTGTTTTTCCTTCCCTCAAATAATGGGTTACTAGCAAATAAATGGGTTACTAGGCGAACTTCACGAGCAGACCAAGCACAACCACTGCAGCCAGCCAGATCAATGCCACGACGACCGTAATGATATTGAGGTTCCGTTCTGCAACACCGCTGGAGCGCATCGACGTTGAGATTCCGCCGCCAAACATGTCGGAAATTCCCCCACCCTTTCCTTTGTGCAGCAAGATAGAGGCAACCAACAATATACTCGTCAGAACGAGAATCACTTCACATACAACTTGTAAAACACCCACGTTGATCTCTCCGATCGACAACTCTCATAGCTACTCAATGCTAGCGGAAAAAGTCTGACGTCTCCTCCACTTGGTCATGCCGACGTCTGTTCGCACCTACGTACTATGTCACGCTATCATGCGCAGCGAAATGCATGTGTATGATACAAAAAATTGGGGACAG
This sequence comes from Actinomycetaceae bacterium, assembly GCA_028724265.1. Classification (GTDB taxonomy): domain Bacteria; phylum Actinomycetota; class Actinomycetes; order Actinomycetales; family Actinomycetaceae; genus JAQYDG01. The sequence continues at coordinate 309,423 of JAQYDG010000005.1, read as the reverse complement.
AAAGAACATATTGCTTCTGTCCCCAACCGCTGGAGCATTCGGGTTGTGATATATCTCAGATATACACTCCAGTACTCAACATGCCTTTACCAGCGCACACAGTGCCTAGCTCTCGGCGGTTTATGCATAGAACATGATGATCTTTGCAAATTCCTCGGGCTTGAGACTTGCACCGCCAACAAGAGCGCCGTCAACATCAGGCTGCGCCATGATATCGCGGACATTCGACGCTTTCACCGACCCTCCGTACTGGATACGCACGGCATCGGCTGTCGTCTGATCGAAAAGCTCCGCCACATGACGCCTGATTGCACCGCACACTTCCTGAGCATCGGCGGGTGTTGCAACCTCGCCAGTACCAATAGCCCAGATAGGCTCGTACGCGATCACAGATTGAGCTACCTGTTGCGCGCTTAGAGGCGCCAGCATCTGGCTGATCTGCCCAAGAACAAAATCGACGTGCGTTCCTTCTTTGCGGATATCCAGAGCCTCTCCGCAGCACATAATAGGAACCATGCCTGCATCGAGAACCTTCTTGGCCTTCTCGCCAACGATTTCGTTGGTCTCACCATGATATTCGCGTCGCTCCGAATGGCCGACGACCACATAGGAACAACCCAGCTTCACGAGCATCGCCGTGGAAATATCCCCCGTAAAGGCGCCATTGTCGTGCGTCGAAACGTTCTGAGCTCCGTATTTGAGCGGAACACTATCGGCATCAATCGCGGTTTGCACTGTGCGAATGTCAGTGAATGGCGGAATGACAACGGCCTCCGACTGACTCGGGTCATAACCGGCATCGGCAAGAGTGAAGCTGAGCTTCTGGATCAATTGATTTGCTTCCAGATGATCCAAGTTCATCTTCCAATTGCCGGCCATGAGCGGTGTTCGTGCCATACTATTCATCCCCCAATACTGCAATTCCGGGGAGAGTCTTCCCTTCCAGGAACTCCAGCGATGCACCACCACCAGTGGAGATATGACCAAACTTGGATTCGTCAAAACCAAGATTACGAACAGCAGAAGCAGAATCGCCACCGCCGACAATGGTGAACCCATGGGCATCCTGCATCGCCTGTGCAATCGCCTTCGTCCCTTCGGCAAATGCCTCGAATTCGAATACGCCCATTGGGCCGTTCCATGCTACGGTCTCAGAGTCCGCAATCTTCTGGGCATAAAGCTCAGCCGTCTTCGGACCAATATCCAGAGCTTCCCAATCCGCAGGAATTTCTGTAGCACTTACCACTTTGCGCTGAGCATCTGGTGCAAACTTATCCGCAATCACCACGTCAACAGGGAGCAGCAGCTCAACGCCGGTCTCCTGTGCGCGCTTCATGTAGTTCTTTACGGCATCGATTTGATCTTCTTCAAGCAAAGAATGGCCAACTTCGTATCCTTGTGCCTTCAAGAAGGTATAGCCCATTCCACCGCCAATCAAAAGGCGATCGGCTTTACCAAGCAGGTTATCGATGACGCCAAGCTTGTCCGAGACCTTGGATCCACCCAAAACCACGGTATATGGCCGTGCTGGATTCTTCGTTGCCTTGGAAAGCGAATCGATTTCTTTGAAAACAAGGTCGCCCGCTGCCGACGGAAGAAGCTGAGCGACATCGTACACGGATGCCTGCTTGCGGTGTACCACACCAAAACCGTCGGAAACAAACGCATCAGCGAGTTTGGCGTATTCTGCAGCAAGCTCTGCACGCTGTGCGTCATCTTTCGAATCTTCTCGCTTATCGAAACGCACATTTTCGAGCAGAACGACGTCGCCGTTGGACATTGCCGCAATTGCACGATGAGCATCCTCACCGATGGTATCCGAGGCGAGCCGCACTGGACGATTGAGCAACTCAGAGAGCCGATCTGCAACGGGCGCGAGCGAAAATTCGGGCTTCACTTGGCCTTTCGGACGCCCTAGATGAGCCATCACCACAACTTTTGCATTCGCGTTGATGAGTTTATTCAGCGTGGGCAGAGCCGCACGAATACGCCCATCATCAGTAATCACCCGCTGATCATCAAGGGGTACGTTGAAGTCAGAACGTACCAGAACCGTCTTGCCTTCAAGGTTTCCGAGATCTTCTATTGTCCGCATTCGGACGTCCTTTCTCTTGGTGTTTACCCGCCTTAATTCTACGTTTCTGCCCGAAGCTTTGCCACGCAAAGAGGCCTGAGATGGCGCTGCGGTACAATTGACGTCCACCCCGCCATTGCTGAGAGTGAGCCGCTATGCGTGAGCCGACGCATGGCCAGGAGCACCACCATCTGGGACGTCAGACGTCGGTGGAATCCCGCGTTCAGCTGCACGCTTATCAGCCAGGGAGTAGAGGCGACGCAGCCTTCCGGCAACAGCGTCTTTAGAAATCGGAGGATGAAGCCTCTGACCGAGAACACCGAGTGTATCCTCTGGATGCGCGATACGTGCTTCACCGGCTTCGCGTAAATGATCGGGTACGTCCTCACCGAGAATATCGAAGGCGCGCTGTGCCCGCATCACAGCGACAACAGCTGCATTGGCTGATCTGCGCAAATTTGCATCGTCGAAATTCGCCAGTCGGTTGACCGAGCTATTCACGTCACGCACAACACGCAACTGCTCGAATGCCAACAACGACTTGTGTGCACCCATGCGTGCCAAAAGATCCGTCACTGCGTCGGATTCGCGAATATCTATCCTGTAAGATCCCTTCACCTGGCGAGTTCGATAGGCAATGTTCATTCGACGAGCCATACCTCCGAGGGCGTATGCGGCCTCCATCGACGGGGCACGTACGTCGAGTCCGGAATTCCTCCCCGGTTCCATCAGCGAGCCCCGCGCTAAAAATGCTCCACGCCATGCTGCAGCCGCATCGGCTTTCGATCCGCCGACAATGGCCGGCGCGAGTCCACGTATGGGGCGATGATGGGCATCGAGAAGGAAAATCCGCCGAGCCGCATGTTCGCCGTCATGAACAATTCTGACCACATAGTGATTCGCGCCCTTCGTCAGCACAGACGATACGGTGAGCAGTTCAGGTTCCCGATGAAACAGCCGCGTGACCATGTCGAATAAGTGCCGAGCACTTCCAGCATGCGCTAACTCAGCTTGAAGATTGATCCTCCCACCCTGAATTTCTAGGCCGCCTGCAAAACGAAACATTGTGGACACTTCTGCGATCAGCGATGACGTCATGCGCGGCTCAATCATCGCGAGTTCATCTTTCACCTGACTGGTGAGTGCTGCCATTTGTACCTCTTTTATTCACTGCCAGATCGCTGAGGAACAACATACGAAAGCGCTATTCGCGGCCTAAATCACGATGCACAGTCCGAGCTGGATGCCCGAGCTCACGCAGTCTTTCGCTCAGCGCCTCCGCGATTGCCACGGACCGGTGTTTACCTCCCGTGCATCCGATCGCAATCGTGACGCTCGGCTTGAGTTCATGGGCGAAACCCGCCATCACGTCCGCCATCATCTGCGCATAGCGATCCACAAATTCCCGCGCCCCTTTCTGGCTCAACACAAAGTCCGCAACAGCTTTGTCGTGCCCCGTCAGGTGCCGAAGTTCACTAATCCAATAGGGATTGGGCAAGAACCTCACATCTGCCACATTGTCCGCGTCAATCGGTATTCCATATTTAAAACCAAAGCTCATCACCGTCAACTGCGGATCGCCTTCTGTGGCATTTCCCAAATAGGCACGAACCTTGCGCGACAGATCGTGAACGGAATACGTGGTTGTATCAATGACGATATCGGCGCGTTCTTTGAGGACGGAGAGCAATTCTCTCTCTCGTTGAATACCGACGAGCAGCGGCCCGTCACCTTGCAAAGGATGCGGGCGGCGGACGTTCTCATATCGACGCACAAGTTCGTCGTCGCTACAGTCGAGAAACATAATGCGATACGCAACACCCGTCTGGGTTAGCTCACTCAGAGACGAGATCAGCTCGGAGAAATAACTCCTGCCACGCACATCGACGATCACAGCGAGCCTCGTTACGCTACTCCCGGAGGTCATTAAACCGGTCAAAGAGCGCAGCAGGCGCGGAGGAATATTATCAACGACGTACCAACCGAGATCCTCCAAGGTAATACCTGCGCGCGTACGCCCAGCGCCGCTCATGCCTGTAATCACAAGGACTTCCGGAGCGTGGTTTTCAGGAAGGGAGGCTTCTTCGTCAGCTGCAGCGATCCCCAGAGGAATCAGCCCGGTATCGTTGATGTCCATATGGCTATTGTGCCACGGCTGGGAGCTGGGCACACAGCCGCTGTTGCGTCATGAGCATCAAGCCTTCTCTTGCGATTGACGAAACACATGACGAAACAGCTGTGTGAGCGCTCGACTCCCCTATGTGAGCGAGTTCGGCGCCTCCTGAGCATCTGCATCATCCCGGTGATGAAGCGTTTTGTCAATCACGGCTGCAAGCGCAGGGCCAATACCGGGAACTGTTTGCAACTCACGTGGCGAAGCCTCCCGGATTTTTGCCAGTGATCCAAAGGATTTCAGCAGCGCCTTTTGTTTGGCGGGCCCTAGCCCAGGAACGTTATCCAAAGCTGAACGCGTCATCGCCTGCGATCTGCGCTTGCGATGGAAGGTAATCGCAAAACGGTGAGACTCATCCCTCACATACTGCAACAGCCGCAATGCGGCTGAGTTCCTGGGAAAAATGACGGGAAACTCCTCGCCGGGTATCCACACTTCCTCCAAACGCTTGGCAAGGCCGACAATGCGAACATCCGCATGCAACTCGTCGACTACACGCTGTGCAGCATTGACCTGGGGCAAGCCACCGTCCACCACAAGAAGATCGGGCTTATACGCGAAGCGACGCGCCTGCGAGTCAACCACATGGTTTCCCTCATCCGTCACGGGATCCGGCGCATCGTATTCTTCAGCTAGCCGATCAGCCGATGTCGAACGCTCCACGAGGCCACGATAAGCATCGTCCTCTTCCGCTCCGGCATCCGACGCATGTGCCCCCTGCGTCAAACGTGAGAGCCTGCGATGCAACACTTCGTCCATTGCCGCAGTATCATCTATTCCGCCTTCGCCGTTCGGACCGCGAATAATGAAATGACGGTAATCGGATTTCTTTGGCGCGCCATCTTCAAAGACCACCATGGACGCAACCTGCTGTTTGCCCTGCATATGGGAGATGTCGTAGCACTCGATACGCAGCGGTGCGCGAGGAAGCTCAAGTTGTTCCTGCAGCTCTTCCAAAGCCTGCGATCGAACCGTGAGGTCGTTGACCCGCGCGAGTTTGTGGCGCTCAAGCGCCTGCACAGCATTTTTGTGAACCGTATCCGTCAGTTGTGCCTTCGCTCCGCGTTCGGGGGATTTGATGTGGACGGCGCCGCCTCGGCGTTGGGAAATCCACTGTTCAATCTCGTCAACATTTTCCGGGAGTGTGGGGAGCCAAATTTCAGAAGGAATCGCAGTCACCGGTACATGCCGTCTATCGTCAATGGAGGTGGATTCCTCCCGGTGCCCAAGCAGCTCGCGCGCATCGTCGTAGGATGAGTCGCCGTACACCTGCATCAGCAGCTGAGTGAGGATCTGCGCGCTGTTCATTCCTGCGACTTCCTCACTAATCCATCCGCGCTGGCCGCGGATTCTGCCTCCACGCACATAAAACACTTGGACAGACGCCTCGATTTCGTCGGCTTCGAGACCGAAAATGTCGGCATTCACATCCGATTCGAAGGCCACGACGTTGCGTTCATTAATCGTGGTGAGTGCAGAAATCTCATCGCGCAGCTTTGCTGCATCTTCGTACCGTTCTTCCTGAGACGCGGCGAGCATCTCCTTCTTTTTTTTCGCAATAATGCGTGACGCATCGCCATCCATAAACTCGAGGAGAGAATCGATCATCGCCCGATGCTCCTCGTGAGTAATACGGCCGACGCACGGTGCTGAGCACTTGCCTATATAGCCAAGCAGGCAAGGACGCTGGGACCTCTGCGCATCCGCATAGACGCCGGCAGTACAGGTACGGACGGGGAACGCAGTGCGCAATTGCTCCAGGGTTTCCTTAATCGCCCATACTTTGGTATACGGTCCGAAATAGCGAACTCCTTTACGGTGCTTTCCTCGCGTGATCCACACACGGGGAACATCCTCCCCCACTGAGACAGCCAGGTAGGGATAGCTCTTATCGTCACGAAACACGACGTTGAAAGGAGGCTCGAACTCGTTGATCCACGCGAATTCAAGCGTCAGGGCCTCAATCTCCGAACCGACAACAACCCACTCCACTTTTGACGCCATATGCAGCATTTGGCGAATTCGCCGAATGATCTTCGTTTCGTCCCGAAAGTAGTGCGATACCCGGTTACGCAGGTTTTTGGCCTTGCCGACGTAGAGCACTTTCCCTTCGGAATCGAGGAAACGATAAACTCCAGGATCCGTCGGAAGTGCTCCCTTTTCTGGCCTGTAATCAGCTGGATTCGTCATAGATCCTCGATTGTGAGCAGCGTTTGATCCTCCGTTGCTTCGGCTGGATTCCCCTTAGCAAGAATGGGGGCCAAATACTGGCCGGTAAATGACTCAGATACCTTGGCCACGTGCTCCGGAGTCCCTTGGGCAACGATCTGACCACCAGCGTCCCCACCATCTGGCCCGAGGTCAACGATCCAGTCAGCCGTTTTGATCACGTCCAGATTGTGTTCAATCACGATCACTGTGTTGCCCTTCTCAACAAGTGAATGCAGCACCTGAAGGAGATGACGAATATCCTCAAAATGCAGTCCCGTTGTGGGTTCGTCCAGAATATAGACGGTTCGTCCGCTCGATCGACGGTGCAGCTCGCTGGCAAGCTTGACCCGCTGCGCCTCACCGCCTGAGAGCGTGGTTGCAGGTTGGCCGAGGCGGATGTAGCCCAGCCCCACCTGCTCAAGGGTGCGCAAATAACGAGTAATTGCCGACTGTGCACCAAAGAATTCGCGCGCCTCCGTCACCGTCATATCTAGGATGTCGGAGATGTTCTTCCCGTTGTAATGAACCTCAAGGGTTTCACGATTGTAGCGTTTGCCCCCACAGACGTCACAGACCACGTAGACGTCGGGCAGGAAGTTCATTTCAATTTTGATCACGCCGTCGCCATGGCAATTCTCGCAGCGGCCGCCTTTGACGTTGAAGCTGAACCGACCCGGTCCATAACCGCGCACTTTTGCCTCGGGAGTTTGCGCCATCAGCGCACGAATCTTGTCCCACACGCCCGTATACGTCGCAGGGTTGGATCGCGGTGTGCGTCCTATAGGGCTTTGGTCAACATGGACAACTTTATCGAGTCCATCCAGGCCGGTGATAGAGGTATGCTTCCCAGGCACTCCCCTCGCTCCATTCAAGGCATTGGCAAGCCCCTGATAGAGGATCTGGTTGACGAGGGTGGACTTCCCAGATCCAGACACACCCGTCACAGCGATGAACAGCCCAAGAGGAAACTTAGCTGTGATGTTCTTCAGATTGTGTTCCCGTGCTCCTCTGACGACGATCTGCCGTTGTGCATCACGTTTCCTCCTTCTTGGCGGTATGGGAATAAACCGCTTCCCGGAAAGATATTGCCCCGTAATCGATCGAGGAGAGCTCGCGAGGCCTGCGGATGGACCTGAATAGACAATTTCCCCACCGTGCTCGCCCGCGCCAGGGCCGACGTCCACCACCCAATCCGCAGTGCGGATCGCTTCTTCATCATGTTCAACAACGAGCAGAGTGTTGCCGAGATCCCGCAGCGTGATCAGGGTATCCAGGAGTCGGGCGTTATCCCGTTGATGCAGCCCAATTGACGGCTCGTCCAAAACGTAGAGCACGCCCTGAAGGCCGGAACCGATTTGTGTGGCTAGCCGTATACGCTGAGCTTCCCCACCTGAAAGCGAGGACGCTCCACGGGCGAGGTTGAGATAGGAAAGCCCCACGTCAATCAAAAAGTCGAGCCGCACCAAGATCTCTTTGAGCACCTGACGGGCTATGGCAATCTGACGCGTATCTAGGTTTGCATCACGCAAAAAATCCCGCGCCTTATCGATGGAGAGCTGGCACACCTCGTTAATATTTAGTCCGTCTATCCGTACCGCCAACACCTCCGGTTTCAGACGAGCGCCATGGCAGACCGGACACGGAACCTCCCGCATATAGGATTCATAGCGAGACTTTGAATAGTCTGATTCAGTTTCCTCGTGTTTCCGGTTGATATACGTGACGACGCCTTCAAAACCAGTTGAATACGTTGTCTGCCGTCCCCACCGGTTGCGGAACTGCATGGTAATCGAATAGTCGTGCCCATGGAGGATTGCGTCCTGGGCGTCGGCAGGAAGATCCTTAAACGGCGTATTTACGTCAAAGCCGAGCTCTTTACCTAGTGCCTTGAGAGCCCTGTCGTAATACTTGTGGTTACCACGCCATGGCGCAATCGCACCTTCGGCGAGCGTCAGCTGCGGGTCCGGAACGATAAGATCCTCATCCACCTGAAGATAGGAGCCCAACCCATCGCATTCAGGGCAGGCGCCGTAGGGCGCATTGAAAGAAAATGTGCGTGGCTCAATTTCTTCCAGCGCGAGCGGATGCCCATTTGGGCAGGCACGTGTCTCCGAAAATCGGCGCTCACGCGCCTCGTCGTGGGCATCTGCGTCCACCTTCTCCACGATCGCAAGACCTTTGGAAAGCCTCAAGGCCGTCTCAACGGAATCCGTCAGGCGTGCACGAATTCCCTCACGAATGACGAGTCGATCAACCACAACGTCGATGGTGTGACGCAGCTGTTTTTCCAGCCGTGGAGCCTCTTGAAGTCGGACGGTTTCCCCGTCAACTCGCGCACGGGTGAATCCTTCACCTCTCAATTGCTCGAAAAGATCCTGATATTCGCCCTTCCGATCGCGCAGCACAGGTGAGAGAATCTGGAAACGGGTTCCTTCAGGCATCGCCAAGATCGCGTCCACAATCTGATCGGCTGTTTGGGATTGGATCCGTTCCCCACATACTGGGCAGTACTGCACACCTGCACGCGCAAAAAGGAGCCGCAGATAGTCGTAAATCTCCGTCACAGTCCCTACCGTGGAGCGGGGATTTCGATTGGTCGATTTCTGGTCGATCGCAACAGCAGGCGAAAGGCCTTCGATAAAGTCCACATCAGGCTTATCCATTTGGCCAAGGAATTGGCGTGCGTAGGAACTCAGCGATTCCACATATCTGCGCTGGCCTTCTGCGAAAATCGTGTCGAATGCGAGGGACGATTTGCCTGAGCCTGAAAGACCAGTAAACACAACGAGTTCGTCACGTGGAATATCGAGCGTGACATTCTTCAAATTATGCTGACGCGCGCCATGCACATGAATGGAGTTACTCACCCAAGCATTGTATCGAATTCGAACACCTGTTCAGAGGAAGAAATATCACACTATTCCGCGGTGCTGATCGGGCTTTGTGAACCCCCCCCCGCGCGCACACCATGTACACGGTGTACCCAACATGTACGCCGTGTACCCGCCGCCACCAAATAGATGTGTACCCCATAAGCCGAATGCGGACTGCCTCGGTATCGGCACAGACAGTTCGTCGTGCGCCCACGTCAAAGGTGGTCAGGGTTACGCGGCGCAGCGTTACTCATCGTGGGCAGCCGAGGTGGGATGCTTTTTCGCATACCACATGGAGCTCACGAAGGTGATAACGAGAACAGCCAAAATAATGCCCAACGATGCCAGAGGAGGTACCTCAGGCAGACCAAGAAGCCACCCTTGGCCGTGTGAAGCTTCTACAAGCAGCTTCAATCCAATAAACCCAAGAATAATGCCTAGCCCGAAGTTGAGGAACACCAGCTTTTCAAGCAACCCGTCAACGAGAAAGAACAGCTGACGCAATCCCAGGAGGGCGAAAGCGTTAGCAGCAAAAATGATGAGTGGCTGCGTCGTCAAACCGAACGATGCCGGAATAGAATCCAACGCGAACATCAGGTCAGCTGAGCCAATTGAAATGATGCACAACAGCATCGGTGTGATATATGTTGTGCTCTTGCGGCGCACCACGAGTTTGTCGCCCACAAAGCCTTCGGTGACGTTGAACAGTCGCTTCGAGAGGCGCACCAGAGCATTTGGCTTGTATTCCTCGTGGTCTTCAGCGTCATCCTGATGCATCCCAGAACGGATCTGGCTGACCGCTGTCCACAGCAGAAAAGCCCCAAAAATAAAGAAAACCCAACTGAAGTGTTCAAGCAGAGTGGTTCCCAGCAAGATGAAAATCAAACGCAGGACGAGGGCAATCACGATGCCATAGAGCAGCACTTTCTGTTGAAAAGCACGAGGCACCATAAACGAGGCAATGATGATAATGAAGATAAAGATGTTATCGATGGAGAGCGAATACTCCGTGAAATACGCAGAGAAAAACTCCACGGAAAACTCACTTGAGTGCTTGAAGATCACGTAAACACCGAAAGCAACGGCGAGAGCCACATAAAACACGAGCCATATAATGGATTCCTTCATCGTGGGCTCATGGGGTTTGCGGGCATGACCGAACAGATCCATCATCACCAAGCCGACGACGAGAATTGCGAGCGCAACCCACTCCATCGGGTGCACAGCCATGGCTTGAGCTTGCGAACTAGCAGCCAGCGGCAGGAACGGCGTACTCATACAAGAAAACATAAAACCTCCGGAATCATTAGCCAAAGTCTCCTCCACCGCATGGGTTCCGGTCCGGGCATAAGCCGTGATGACGAGCCAGAATTCTTGGAGTACTCCCCCTGAACTACACACAGTTTATCGGTAACAGCAGCCGATGAGCCCTCCTGGCTTGGTCAACGTGCACAAGCTCATAGCTACACAAGTTCACCGTGCACAATACGACACGACGCGCCGCCACGCCTGCTTTAAGCCAGCGCCTTCTGAGCGCTGCGCAGCTCAGACTTCAAATCTGCAACCTCATCTCGATAACGAGCTGCAAGCTCAAACTGAAGCTGATGAGCTGCCGCGTGCATCGCCTGCGTCAGTTGATCGATCTGATCGGCCAACTCATTCACCGTCACAGGGGCATTCGTCACGCCGCCGTTCTTACGCGTCGATACGCCTCGCTTCTGCTTGCCGCGAATCATGCCATCGGCTCCATACTTGTGCAGACCCGCCAGTGTATCTGTGTCAGCATCTTCCCTCGCTAGCATATCGGTGACATCGGCGATCTTCTTACGCAGAGGCTGAGGATTAATTCCGTGCTCGGTGTTATACGCAATCTGAATTTCGCGGCGTCGATTCGTCTCGTCGATCGCGGCTTGCATATTGGGCGTAATGGTATCAGCGTACATATGCACCTCTCCGCTGACGTTGCGGGCTGCACGCCCAATCGTCTGAATCAGAGCCGTGGTAGAACGCAGGAATCCTTGCTTATCGGCGTCCAAAATGGCAACAAGCGACACCTCGGGGAGGTCGAGACCTTCACGAAGCAGGTTAATACCGACGAGCACATCGAATTTTCCTAACCGCAGCTCCCGCAACAACTCGACGCGCCGAATCGTGTCCACATCAGAATGCAGATACTCCACACGGACACCACGCTGCGAGAGGTAGTCAGTCAGCTCCTCCGCCATTTTCTTCGTCAAGGTTGTCACGAGCACGCGTTCATCGCGTTCGGTGCGCACTCGAACCTCTTCCATGAGGTCGTCGATTTGCCCTTGTGTTGGCTTGACGACGATCTTGGGATCCACCAGCCCCGTCGGACGAATAATCTGTTCAACCACGGAATCGACTCGTTCCAACTCATACGGCCCGGGCGTGGCGGAAAGATACACCGTTTGGCCGATGTGATCCTCAAACTCGCTGAATGTGAGGGGACGGTTATCCAGGGCGGACGGAAGGCGAAAACCATATTCCACAAGCGTCCTCTTACGGGCAAGATCGCCCTCTGCCATTCCACCTACTTGCGGAACCGTCACATGAGATTCATCGATGATCAGAAGAAAATCATCGGGAAAGTAATCCAACAGAGTATGCGGCGGTGTACCTGCTGCACGCCCATCAATATGCCGTGAATAGTTTTCGATTCCGGAGCAGTACCCGGTGTTCTCGATCATTTCCAGATCGTACGTGGTACGCATTTCCAGTCGCTGAGCTTCCAGCAGTTTATTCTGTTTCCTCAGAGTGTCGAGCTGATGAGTCAGCTCGACACGAATCGCCTGAACCGCCTTATCCATCCTCTCTTTGCTCGCCACGAAGTGCGAGGCAGGAAAAATATGAGCCTGCGTCACCTGAGTGAGAACATCGCCCGTCAGAGGATGCAGCAAAGAAAGCGAATCCACCTCGTCACCGAAAAATTCGATGCGGATTGCCAATTCTTCGTACATGGGGATGATATCGACTGTATCGCCGCGAACACGAAATGTGCCGCGCGTAAACGCGATGTCATTGCGGGAATACTGCATGCTGACGAACTGGCGGAGCAGTTGATCGCGTTCAATGTGGTCGCCCACGTGAAGCTGTACCATTTTGCCGACATATTCCTCAGGCGTACCCAGCCCGTAAATACACGACACAGACGAAATGACCACGGTATCGCGCCGGGTCAGCAAAGAATTTGTGGCTGAGTGACGTAGACGCTCCACCTCAGAATTGATCGCAGAATCCTTTTCGATATACGTATCCGTCTGTGGGACGTACGCTTCCGGCTGATAGTAGTCGTAGTAGGACACAAAATACTCCACCGCGTTCTCGGGCATCAGCTGCCGGAATTCGGCCGCCATCTGCGCGGCGAGCGTCTTATTCGGTTCAAGAATAAGGGTCGGACGCTGGATCTTTTCAATAAGCCATGCAGCTGTGGCTGATTTGCCGGTACCCGTCGCACCCATCAGCACGATGTCTTTTTCGCCTGCGTTAATTCGCTCGGCAAGCTGCTCGATCGCGGCTGGCTGGTCACCTGAGGGCGTATACGGAGAAATGACGCGGAATGGAGAATCAACTCGTTCGATCACGGCATCTAGGCTACGCTACACGGCGCACTTCGACACCAAGCTGCCCCCTGCACCGTGGAGCACGTGTCCCTCACGATGCGCGCGTGCCCGTGCACTGTGGAGCACGGGCACTTGGAACACGTGCTCCTGGCATGAAAATCACGCGTTCAGGGACACGAAACCTCAGGCGTAGTCAGGACTCCAGCACCACCGGACGGTTGTCGGCGCCTTCGTGATGCGCACCGACCAGATGCTCGTCATTCTTCTTCCGCTGAATACCCGCGATCTGATACGCCTCGTCTTCCCCGAGCGTTTCACGATCCAACAGTGCCATCGCCAACGCCTTATGCTGCTCGTGATGGACGTTGAGCAGACGACGCGCCTCCGCGTAGCACTCCGTCATCAGAGTACGAACCTCGTCATCCACAGCAGCCAACAGAGATTCCGACGCCCCCGATGAGCGGGGATCACCTTCATTTGGATACACTTGTACTGGACCGATCTTCTCACTCATGCCCCAACGGCCGAACATCTGGCGTGCAATACCCGTCGCGTTCTGAAGATCGGATTCGGCGCCCGTTGTGACGACTCCAAAGATCTCCTGCTCGGCAGCCATACCGCCGAGAGCCCCGATGATTCTCCCCCGCAAATACGCCTTATCGTATCCGTATTTATCAGAATCAGGAGTCGAGAGCGTCACGCCCAGCGCACGCCCCCTGGGGATAATCGAAATCTTGCGCACGGGATCCGCACCCGGCTGAATCATTCCGAGGATTGCGTGCCCGGCTTCGTGCCATGCTGTCCTTGTCCGTTCTTCCTCATCCATCACAACCGCACGCTTGACGCCCAGCTGGATTGTTTCGAGGGCATTCGTGAAATCTGCCATCGAAATTGACTCCTCGTGGTTCCTGGCAGCCAGCAGCGATGCCTCGTTGACGAGATTTGCGAGGTCAGCACCCGTCAGTCCAGGCGTGGACTGCGCAACGGCCTGCAGGGACACATCAGGACCCAGAGGATGTTCACGTGTATGTACTTTCAGGATCGCCTCGCGCCCGACCTGATCAGGCGCGGATACGGTGATCGTCCTGTCAAAGCGGCCAGCGCGTGTTAAAGCGGAGTCAAGCACTTCCGCTAAGTTAGTGGCCGCGATCACAATAATATTATCGGATGACGTAAATCCGTCCATTTCGGTCAGAATCTGGTTCAGAGTCTGCTCACGATCCGTATCGGTTGTGAGCGAGATCTGGGAGGAGCGAGAGCGCCCGATCGCATCGATTTCGTCGATAAAGACGATTGCCGGCGCAACCTTGCGGGCGGCGTCAAAGAGGCCACGCACATCGGATGCGCCTTTACCGGCAAGGATGCCTCCGATTTCAGACGCAGACACGGAGAAGAACGGCACGTCGGCCTCTCCTGCTGTAGCACGAGCCAGGAGCGTTTTACCAGTGCCAGGAGCACCTTCCAATAAGATACCTCGCGGAATTTTTGCCCCAAGACGCGTGTACTTATCAGGATCACGAAGCATATCAACCACTTCGTGAAGTTGATCTTTCACTTCGTCAATACCCGCCACATCGTCGAAGGTGACGCGATTCTTTTCTGGACTCACGGGCTTATGTTCCTTGAAGCCAAAAAGCCCACCGGCTGAGCCACTCATTTGGCTGCGAACGATCCACCACCACGCCAGAAGAATCAATGCGATAGGAATCACGGACAACAGCATCGAAATAATCGGATTGGTCCGCGATATAGGGCTCTCCGCCGAAATCTCCACATCGTCGTCTTGCAGCAGACGCGGCATCGCATCTACAGCCCAACTTGGACGTTCCGTGGTGAAATCCTTAAACGTCACATCCTTATAGGTCTGCTCCTTTTTCAGCTGACCCTCGATTGTGTCGCCTCTCGGCTTGATGACCTGAACGTTATTGTTCTCTAGCTGCTGATAGAACTTGTTATAGGGAAGATCGACCACTGGGTGAATCTGATTCATCACCTGCGTAAAAGCAAAATAGAGAATAACCCAACCGAGGATGACGACGATGGCAATTTTCCACCACGCCGGCCTCTGTTTCGGCTGCCGCGATTTATTCCGCGGATCCGGGATTTCAGGCAGTCCCTCAGTACGCCACGGATGAGCATTCTCCTTGGTTACCGGATCGCGTACCGGCTTCGAGTTCCCCTTGCGGTCAGCAGTCTCCATAGTTTCCTTTCGCTTCAGGGTTCTATTCTGCCAAGAAATCCTGAATGTTGGCTTATTGCAAACGTTGGCTTATTGCTCAAGAGTCACGCGAAGGGCATAGGTTGGATCTGCACTCACATACCCATCCTGATACGGAACGAAACCAGCTCCGTAGAATTGGGCTGCGCTGCCCTTTCCTTCAACAATGAGGCCGCTTGCTGACGATTTCACGTCCAGTCCATAAGCCGTCAGACGCTTCATTGCACGAATCACATTCTCAGGATCCGGAGGAAAATCTGGACCCAACGATCGGTTCATCGCTGAGAGGTTTCGAGCAAATGGTTCCAGCCTCACTGACCAGAGGTAATCAACTTCACTGGCCAAAATCTCCGCGTCACCTGTGTTATCAATTTCAACATCTGCAATCTGACGAGCCACACTTTCCGGTACCTGAGCGTTCATCCTGGCACGAGCATCGTCAGCAGACATATTGCGCAACCGAGTGAGTCGATCCAAACGCGTCTGTTCATCTGCGTTCACGAAGAGGTTCATATGGTACGCCCACTCATGTGTGGATCCAGGGAGCAGTGCACTCTCGATGACGGCAACACCGGAAGGATCCTTCGCTCCCATCGTGCCGAGCCACTCGTCAGCTTTTTTCCACACGCGCGGATGCACAATGCGCTCGAGTGCGTGCCGAGCATCGCCGTCGGCAAACACAATCCGTGCGAGTGCGGCTGTGTCAACCCGACCTTCATGCACCACCTGTGGCCACAGAGCCTCAACTTCCGCAACAGGTTCTGTGGACGGAGCAAGAACCTGCGCACCTATCTTGTCAAGGTCAATACGGTGAGCTCCTTTTTCCTCCAATATGTGGGCAACACGGGATTTACCAGAACCAATTGGACCAAAAACACCGATGGAAAACATCGTCTCTCCTTTCGTTGAGCGATATCGGACTGCACCGCTATGCTCCATACTATTTCTGACGGGTGCCTTCCACCCAAAGCGCCATAACGCCGCAGAGCATTTTCCTGTTCCCTGACGAGCAGCGCGACGTGAACCTAGATATTTTGCCTGCCTCGCGGCATAATACGCTCCATGGTCTCCGAAGTCTTGCACACGTTGTTGTCACTTCAGCGTCGTTTTCGCACAGATACGCCGCCCATCGTGTTTCCGATCCAGCGCTCTACGTCAGGGGCGCGCCAAGCGGCAGTTGCTATCCTCGTCACAGCTGAGGACGATCCGCGTCTACTGTTGACGCGCCGCACATCCAATATTGGCTTCAGCTCACAAATGTCCTTTCCAGGGGGTTCGCGGGAAGCCGATGAAAGCCCGATTGAGACAGCACAACGAGAAACGCGTGAGGAAGTCGGGTTGGTAATACCCGATTCGTCTCTGATCGGCTCGATCACGAAAGAACCGACACGCCGAGGTATCTATTCGGTCATGTCGATCCTCGCTTTTTGGGATGGTGAGCTCACACAGGTCACACCACAGCGCACAGAAGTCGCTTCTGTGCATTCGATCCCGCTCTCCGATTTTGCTAACCCTGCAAACCGAGCAACCTTCCAGCGCGGAGCGCACCGTGGACCGATGTTTTTCGTAGACAACGTCACCGTCTGGGGCATGACTGCCCAACTCATCGATACCCTCCTGGACACGCTGCATGCGCAACAGCCATGGGATCACACTCGCGTAGAACCGGTCCCGGAAGACTTTCGGTAATCGCCAGATCGCGCAAGCGGCCGTGGTCAATCTGAATCGTAACAATCGCACGTCAGGCGGCGGGAAAGCGCTTAGGATGTGACTATGGAAACACTACACATTGGCGGGCATGCTCCCACAGACGTTGAGCTGTATCGGTGGGAGCCAGACGTGCCGCATCCACGGGGCATTATTCAACTCATCCATGGGATGAACGAGCATCTGGGGCGATATGGTGCTTTTGCTCGATTTTTGAACGATCATGGTTATGTCGTCGCTGGCATCGACCAGCGCGGGCATGGGTTATCGGTGAACGATGACGCACCGCTTGGCTACTTTGGTGACGGAGTCCGATGGCGCGACCTGGTGGATGATATCGAAAGCGTCCGCCGTGCGTTGAGGAAGGATTATCCGGATCTCCCGCACGTGATGCTCGGGCATTCGATGGGTTCGTTTTTACTCAGAACATATCTTCCCCTCTACGGTCAGTCCGTAGACGCAGCAGTATTCTCCGGAACCGGGGCGTGGCCGGGTGTGACCGGCGATATTGCACTGCATCTGGCCACAGCTCTTTCGCGCACACATGCGCGGGATACTGGGACGCTGCTCAACGCGCTCGGGTTCGCCGGCTACAACAGAGGCTTTGAACATCGAACTCAATTCGATTGGTTGTCAAGGAATCACGAGAACGTCGATGCCTATGTTGCGGATCCGTTGTGTGGCCAAACCCCGTCAAACGCCTTTTTCCTTCAGGTTCTGACGGGTATCAAAATGGCAAACAGTGATATCGCGTTCCACATTCCATCCGAGCTCCCGCTGCTGTTTATTTCCGGCGAAAAAGATCCCGTCGGTGGTGCGCACACGGTTCCCGCAGTTGCACAACGCTATCGTGATGCGGACGTCACAAGTGTGGCAACTCTGATATTCGATGATGACCGCCACGAAGTGTTGTTCGAGACGGACAGGAACGACGTGTGGGCACAAACGCTGACGTGGATTGCTGAACACTGAGGGACAACAGATTCAACGCATCGAATAACGACTTCAGGGTCAAATCACGCCTCGAATAAAGTACAAAAGCCGAACGGCGCATAAAAACGAGGGGCGGGGTGAATCATATCTTCACCGCGCCCCTCAGTCTTCAGCAATAAATCCTGCTATAGCCTAGGCGTTATTCTGCGTCAGCTTCTCACGCAAGGCCTCCAAGGCTTCATCTGAAGCCAGAGAGCTCTGGGCATTCGCTTCGGACGAATACGACGTTGGCACATCGTCGCCAGTTGGTTCTGGTGTCGTTCCATGCAAAGAGGCTTCGAGCTCTTGCAGCTTGATGACCTGCTGCTTATGACCCTCGAAACGTTCCTTCGCGGCGGCATAATCAGCTTCCCACTGAGCCTGCTGTTCCTCGAAGCCTTCCATCCATTCGTTCGTTTCAGGATCGAAACCTTCAGGGTACTTATAGTTGCCGGCTTCGTCATATTCGGCAGGCATACCATAGAGCGATGGATCGAAATCATCCGTCGTGGGATCGACACCCTCGTTGGCCTGTTTGAGCGACAGCGAAATACGGCGACGGCTCAGGTCGATATCAATGACCTTGACGAAGATCTCCTCGCCCACCTTCACGATCTGATCAGGTGTATCGACGTGGTGCTGAGCAAGCTCAGAAATATGCACAAGACCCTCGATGCCGTCCTCAACACGGATAAAGGCACCGAATGGAACGATCTTTGTGACCTTACCCGGAACGATTTCGCCAATCTGATGCGTACGGGCAAACACCTGCCACGGATCCTCTTGCGTCGCCTTCAAGGAGAGGGACACGCGCTCGCGATCCAAATCCACGTCGAGAACTTCAACCTTGACCTTCTGGCCAACCTCGACGACCTCTGACGGATGGTCGATATGCTTCCACGAGAGCTCGGAGACGTGAACCAGACCATCTACGCCACCCAGATCCACGAAAGCGCCAAAGTTGACGATAGAAGACACAATGCCCTCGCGGATCTGACCCTTCTTCAGGTTGTTGAGGAACTCTCCCCGAGCCTGCGACTGTGTTGCTTCCAGATATGCACGGCGGCTCAACACCACGTTATTGCGGTTCTTATCCAGCTCGATAATCTTCGCTTCGAGCTCACGGCCAATATATGGCTGAAGGTCACGGACGCGGCGCATTTCGACCAAGGATGCCGGCAGGAAGCCGCGCAAACCGATGTCGAGGATCAAGCCACCCTTCACCACTTCGATGACGCTGCCGGTGACCACTCCATCGGCTTCCTTGATCGATTCAATATTGGCCCATGCGCGCTCGTACTGTGCGCGCTTCTTGCTCAGCAGTAGGCGACCTTCTTTGTCTTCCTTCTGCAGCACAAGCGCTTCGATGGGATCCCCGACCTGAACAACTTCGTCAGGATCAACATCGTGCTTGATAGAAAGTTCTTTAGAGGGAATGACGCCCTCGGTCTTATAGCCAATATCAACGAGAACCTCGTCATGATCGACCTTCACGACCGTACCTTCGACGATATCCCCGTCATTGAAGTACTTAATGGTCTTATCAATTGCGGCAATGATATCTTCTTCAGAACCGATATCGTTAATGCCGATCTGGGGAATCGTTGTTTCCTCGGGCGTTGTAGCTGACATGAAGTTTTGAACTCCGATTTACATAGTTGGATGAATAGATATGAACGGTACAGACATTGTGGCCTCCTGCTCGACGCAGAAAACACAGTGCAGGCGCGGACACCTTTAGTACCAGTCTTCTAGTGTAGAGGCCGCATTGCCTTTGAGCAAACCCCTCCTTCTGATGTGTGTGCGGCATACCGTAGGAGTGCACCGTGGCAGGCGCCGCCAATGTTAATGCGCTGCGTCCTTCCAACTCGCGCCGAAACCCATCGATACCGTCAACGGAACCGACAAGGGCATGGCAGACTCCATATTTTCCCGCACGATCTGTTCCATCACGCTTCTCTCCCCTGGCGCAACATCGAGGACGAGTTCATCGTGAACCTGTAAGACGAGCTTGGAATGCACGCCTTGTTCTTTCATCGCTTGGGCGACCTTCACCATCGCAACCTTGATCACATCAGCAGCAGAACCCTGGATAGGAGCATTTAACGCCATGCGTTCAGCTGCTGAGCGCAGCTGGCGCTGTGAGGAGTTCAGGTCTGGGAGGTACCGACGCCTGCCGAGGATCGTCTGTGTAAACCCGTTCTTTTTGGCCTGACGAACCAACGATTCTAAGTAGTCGTGGACGCGCCCAAAACGGCTGAAATAGTCGTCCATCAGCGCTTGAGCATCCGGTACGGCGATATGCAGGCGCGTCGCAAGTCCATACGCGCTCAGACCATAGGCAAGCCCATAACTCACCGCCTTGATTCGGCTGCGCTGTTCGTGGGACACATCTGCTTCCGGAATACCGAACACACGCGAGGCTACATACGTATGCAGGTCTGCTCCTGCCTGGAATGCAGCGATTAGCTCCTCGTCACCAGAAAGATGAGCCATAATGCGCATCTCGATTTGCGAATAGTCTGCGGTGAGCAAACCATCCCACCCTGGTGTTGCCACGAAGCTCGAACGTATCTCAATACCCTCCTGCGTGCGTGCAGGAATGTTTTGAAGATTTGGATCGGCTGAGGAAAGCCGGCCAGTCGCAGTCACAGCCTGCTGGAATGTCGTGTGAATACGCCCGTCAACGGTGCTCTTTTGCAAACCCTCCACAAACTGCCGCAGTTTAATCGCATCACGAAATCCCAGAAGACCAGATAAGAATGCCTGGCCTGCGCGCGAACGTTCGTCATCCCGATACTGAAGCGTCGTTGCGAGTTCCTCGAGGGCAGTGGCGTTGGTGGTATATCCGGATTTCGTTTTCCGCGTATGTGGCAAGCCAAGTTCGTCGAAGAGGACGGTCTGTAGTTGCTTCGGACTCGACAGGTTGACCTCATGGCCGATTGCTGCAAACGCCGCAGCCTGGTACTCACTAACCCTGGCATCATAGGTGTGCAGCAGGGAATCCAAGCGCTGCTCGTCGATCGCAATACCAGCGTCTTCCATGGAGAAAAGCACCTGCGCAATGGCATACTCCAAATTCTGCAGCGTTCCGTCCTCGCCATGGTGGCTCAATTCCTCGCTCAGCAGGCGAGTGAGCATTGGCAAAATTGCAGCCTGCACGGCAAGTGCTCGTAGTGCTGGCTGCTGGTCAGCGTCAGCGTCCTCGCCTATCGCCAACGCGAGTTCCTGCTGGCCATCGGTGGACGGTTCGATTTCGATGCCCAGATAATGCTCTGCAAGTTCGGCCACCTCGTATGACGGCCATTCTGGATGCAGCAAGTACCCCTGCAGGAGTGTGTCAGATCCGATCTGGATGGAGCTAACGCCAAAGGTTCGTTTCAATGAGTGGAGCAAGGCCTTCGCATCGCTCGTCACAATATGGTGCGTCGGATCTCCGACCCACTGTGCGATGGCCTCTGTGTTAGCTGCATCAAGACTCGACATGTCTGCCGCAAATACCGAACCAGTCTGTGCGGCACATGCAATAGTTTGTGAGGGCTCATCGATCAGCACGCTGTAGTCATGCTCCGGCTGCTCGTGTTCAATCTCGTCACGCCACTGCCGAAACGAAAGGGTTGACACGTCGAGATTGGCAATGCGGTCACGAGCTTGCGTCTGCACCGTGTGCATGGGGTCGGCATCTGATGTGGCCACGTCACTATCGGCAATATGCGTGCCAGGGCGTATCGGCATATGGCTGAGTATCTGGCTTGCGAGGGCACGAAAACCCAATGCGCGCGAAAACTCCTTCCAGCCTGCCTGATCCAGACCCGTCGGACGATAATCGTCAATATGATCGCCGAACGGAAGATCGGTCCGAAACACGTTGAGCTGCTTATTTCGGCGAACATCGTCGATGTGGGCACGCAACGACTCCCCAACTTTGCCCTTAATCTGTGCACGGTGCTCGATCAGCGCGTCAAGGCTTCCATAGGTATTCAACCATTTTGCGGCTGTTTTAGGACCGACTCCGGGAACACCAGGTAGATTGTCCGCTTTCTCACCGACAAGCGCAGCCATATCCGGGTACAGACCAGGCTTCACACCCGTTTTTGCTTCGATGCCTGCAGAATCGAGAACTTGAAGATCGGCATGCGCCTGCGGATACAACACATAGCAGTGCTCGTTCACCAGTTGAAAAGAATCCTTATCGCCGGAAACAACGTAGCAGAACAGACCTTGATTGACGGCTTTCGTCGCAAGCGTCGTCACGATATCGTCAGCTTCGAAGTCCTCCATCGTCAGCCAGGTAATACCGAGAAGGTCAAGCATTTGCTGGATGAGTTCAATCTGCCCTTTGAACGGCTCAGGTGTGGCGGCGCGTCCACCCTTGTAGTCAGGATACTGACGAGTACGGAACGTCCCGCCCGGTAAATCGAACGCAACCGCAATATGGGTTGGCCGATAATCCTGAATGAGTTTGTCGATCATACGGGCAAATCCGAACACCGCATTCGTGTATACCCCATCATCGTTACGAAAACTCTCCACATTGAGGGCGTAGTAGGCGCGGAAGGCCATCGAATGACCGTCCACCACAAGCATCGTGTCTCTCATAATTCCAGTGTAACCGGTGCATTCTCGTGTGGCCGTTGCCGATGACGCACCCACACCGAGGCAACAGACTAGAGCGATGCAACAGGATCACGATTCATTCACCGTGAAGCACTCCGCTCCGGACTGCAGGGCAGGTTGCAGGGCTTAGTGCCGAAATTCTCGCGAAATTCTCGGCCGTAACAGAATGTGATCAGCCGTTACTGAATCTGATCGATCACAGCCTCGGCAACCTCGCGCATCGTCAGCCGACGGTTCATACTCGTCTTTTGAATCCACCGAAATGCCTCGGGCTCTGTCAAACCCATCTCTGATTCGAGAAGACCTTTTGCCCGATCCACAAGCTTGCGTGTTTCAAAGCGCTGCTGCAGGTTCGATACCTCATCTTCGAGCGACGTCATCTCTTCAAATCGAGAAATCGCAATCTCCACGCTTGGGAGAAGCGTCGCAGGAGTAAACGGCTTGACGACGTATCCCATCACCCCAGCATCGCGCGCCTGAGCCACAAAGTCCGAATCAGAGAACGCGGTGAGCATCACGATGGCAACTCGTTGATTCTCCAAAATTGCTCGGGCAGCGGTCAAACCATCCATCGTGGGCATCTTAATATCCATGATGATGAGATCGGGGGAATACTCATCTGCCAGACGAAGCCCTACCTCGCCGTTCTCAGCCTGCCCCACGACTTCGTAGCCAGCATCTTCGAGTGTTTCAACAAGATCGAGCCGAATAATTGGATCATCTTCGACAACAAGCGCGCGAATCTTGACATCTTCGCCATCAACACCTGTCGATCCAGCTGCTTGGCTCTCTTCCACTGCCATCGCAGATCCTTTCTCTCACACTCATTGTCAATGAAAAGGCGGCCACAGCACTGTGACCGCTGACGTGTCCGTGCTTCGGGTGGGACTCGAACCCACACACCTTTCGGTACTGCATTTTGAGTGCAGCGTGTCTACCATTTCACCACCGAAGCAACACAACCGGTACTTCAGTACTTGTTGATTGCATCGCCCATCTTATGAGTTCTGATCGTGTTTGTCGAGCCAGTAGCTTTGACCGGCATACCGGCAACAATGACGATATAGTCCCCATCCGAGGCGATCATACGTTCGCGCAGGAGGTGATCTACTGAATAAATCAGATGGTCGGTGTCGTTCACCTCAGGGACAACGTAGGTTCTTGCACCCCACAGGAGCGCGAGTTGATTGCGCGTCTGCGGATTCATCGTCAACACGAGCATGGGGATCGGCGCCCGTAAGCGCGCCATATAGCGTGCCGTGAGGCCTGACGCGGAGAACACAGCAACGTATTTTGCAGTGAGATCCTCCGCAATATCCATAGCCGCATGAGTGATGATCTCGGTCCGATCCTGGCGTGGGTTCGTCAACGACGGAATGTGGTCTAATGCATGATCTTCGGTGTACTCGATGATGGAGGCCATCGTTTCGACCGTCTCAACGGGATACATGCCAACGGACGTCTCTGCAGAGAGCATCACAGCGTCAGCGCCATCCAAAATAGCGTTTGCACAGTCCGATGCTTCCGCGCGTGTGGGCCGCGGATTAGTAATCATCGAATCGAGCACTTGAGTGGCAACAATCACTGGTTTTGCCTTGTTGCGGCACAGTGTAATGGCTCGCTTCTGTACAAGAGGAACCTGTTCCAGCGGCATTTCTACGCCCAGATCGCCGCGTGCAACCATCACACCGTCAAATGCATCGATCACTGACTCCAGCATCTGGACGGCCTGCGGTTTTTCAATTTTTGCAATCACAGGGATATGCACGCCTACACGATCCATCACTTCGTGAACAGGATCCACGTCACGTTCAGAACGCACAAAAGAAAGAGCGATGTAATCCGCGCCAGCCTTGAGCGCCCACTCAAGATCCTGAGCATCTTTGTCCGTCAGCGCAGGAGCTGACACTGCAACACCCGGTAAATTGATTCCCTTGTGATCGGAAACCGTGCCACCCACAACAACGGTTGTGATGACGTCAGTATCCGTCGTCTCGACGACGCGCAGCGTAATACGCCCGTCGTCGATCAGCAGAATATCCCCTGCTTCGCAGTCCCCGGGCAGCCCCTCATACGTTGTTGAGGCAATCGTTTCGCTGCCTTGGACATCTCGAATCGTGATGGTGAAGGGTGCACCTTCCTTCAGCACAACCGGCCCGGATGGGAAGACGCCCAGCCGAATCTTAGGACCTTGTAAATCAACGAGCACAGCGACTGGCTTACCGGTGAGTTCTGCCGCCCTGCGCACTGCTGCCACTTCAGCAGCATGTTCTTCCTGTGATCCATGGGACGCGTTGATCCTGGCAACATCCATACCAGACTGAACGAGGTTCAAAATCGTCTCTTTGGAATCTGTTGCCGGCCCTAAAGTACATACAATTTTTGCTCGTCGCATGGAATCACTCTACGCCTGAACACTCTTCGAGCTTGCATCGTTGGCCACAGAACCGTGTCCAGGAAGATAGATATCGCTCGCATGCGGGTCATTGTGTGCACGACGAGTCAGGTATGTGTAAAGCAGCCACGCGCCAAGGAACACCACGAGAGCAGTCCATACATTCAGCCGCAGCCCAAGGACGTGATGGGCGGCGTCGATACGCAAGTTTTCGATCCATACTCTCCCTGCTGTATAGATCATCGCGTAGATCGCAAAAAGCCTGCCCCCGCGGACGTCGTAGCGGTGATCCAGCCACAACAACAGGAATCCGCCCAGAACACACCAGAGTGATTCATACAGGAACGTTGGGTGAAAAAGCGTACCTGAGGCAAAGTCACCAACCAGATGTGCATCGTCGATACGCAAACCCCACGGCAGTGTTGTGGGACGGCCATAAAGCTCCTGATTAAAGTAATTACCCCATCTGCCGATTGCCTGCGCAAAGATCAGTCCAGGCGCAAGGGCGTCAGCAAACGGCGCGAGTCTGAGACCCTGGTGCTTGAGGGCGAGCCACGCCCCGAGAGCTCCCAAGGCGACTGCTCCCCAGATGCCGAGGCCACCCTCCCAGATGTAGAGAGCCTTGACGGGGTTTTTCCCTTCGCCAAAATACAGCTGATAATCGGTGATCACATGGTACAGACGCCCGCCCAAAATCCCTGCGATCACGGCAACGCACACCACTGTATCCAGATGTTCCACCGGACCACCGCGCCGCTCATAGCGCCGATAGGTCAGCCATGTCGCCAGAACAATGCCGCAAATAATCAGGAGCGCATATGCGCGAATGGGAATCGGACCGATGTGCCACACGCCACGCCCCGGCGAGGGAATGGACTGGGCAAGTATGTCTGCTGGAAGCATGAGGGTCACGTGTGCAACGCTGCTGATCATTGTCTCTTCCTTTTCCCTTACTTCCCCAACTTTTCGCTTATCTCTGTGTGAGTTTCCTCATTTTTTGTGAGGGCTCCACTATCCGCTGCAGCAGCTGGCGCAGAGGCAGAAGACTCCGTATGACGATGCGATTGCGTGTTGTGCGATGCCCGTATTTCTTCGTCCAGCTGCGCCGCCATTGCTGCGAAGTGTGCACCGGGCTTCGTCGTTCCGCCCTCCTCAACGTCGGCACGATGAGCAATATCGCGCCGTATCCTCCGAAGTTTCTTTGGAGTCGGCGCGCGGTCTTCAAGATCGGAAAAATCGATACCGTCCCACGTCCATCCTTCGGACTGCGCAGCAGGTGCTGGTCGCCGTGTAGGCGTGAGCTCGCAACCAGTCACAGCCAGGCGCCGGCTCATAGCCAGGAATCCGGTATGCCCGACCATCTGATGATTGGGACGCACAGAGAGCCCTTGAACATGCCATGAACGTTGAAGTGTTTCGTTTGCCTCCGGTTCTGTGAAGGCGTGACTCGTGCGCAGCTGCTCAACGAAACGGGAAAGCTGGGTCGTCGTCGTGATATATGCAATGATCACGCCACCCGCCCGCAGAGCGTCAGCCGCAGGAGCGACGAGTTCCCACGGGGCGAGCATATCCAGAACAACGACGTCGAGATCGCGTAAGCCATGCAAGATCTCCTCTGCCTCGCCAGACTGCACATCCCACCACGATGGAAATGCGCCATACCATGACACAACATTTGCAACGCCAATCTGCGCGAACTCCGGACGGCGCTCCACACTCGTCAACGAACCGTGCTCACCGACAGCAGCAAGCAGAGCAAGACTTAGCGCGCCCGAGCCGAGTCCAGCTTCAAACACACGAGCGCCGGGAAAAATATCTGCCTGATGCACTATTTGCGCAGCATCTTTCGGGTAGATCACCGTTGCACCACGAGGCATCGAGAGAACATAGTCAGATTGCAGGGGGCGCAAAGCGAGAAAATGCTTCCCCTCTTTCGTATCGATGACGCTGCCTTCCGGCTTCCCTATCAGCTCAGAGTGAGCAAAGGATCCTCGTGTGGAGTGAAAATATCCGTCGCTCGTCAAAGAAATCGTATAGTGACGTCCCTTCGGGTCGGTCAGCTGCACCCTGTCTCCAGGACGAAATACTCCGCGTCGTCTCTCCGCACTTTGCACGGTGGTAGTCTACCGAAAACACGCGTGACGATCGGATGCAGCCTCTGTGAAAGCAGTGGACAGCAGCCGAGACTGACCAGAACACGTCAGGATGACGAGGATTACAATGTGGACACGATGCTACCGCATGCTGACAAGGAGAACACATGACGTATCACGCCGCACTTTCACCATCGCGCATTAACGACTTCCGTCAGTGTCCTCTCAAGTTTCGATTCCTCAAAATCGACAAGCTGCCACAGCCACCCTCACTTGAAGCTGTGCGCGGCACGCTGGTTCACGCTGTCCTCGAAAATCTTTTTTTGCTTAAACCAGCTGAACGCACCGAGGCTGCGGCACTTACATTGCTCAACCAGCAATGGGAGAACTACCAGAAGGCTCATCCCGAAGTGATGTCACTGTTTTCCGATGATCTGCCTCTGGACGAATGGCTTGAAGGACTGCCACCCCTCGTCACAGCCTATTTCTCGCTCGAGAACCCACAACGGCTTGAACCTGCTGCACGCGAAAAATCCGTAAGTGTCCAACTGCCCAACGGCATTCACATCACCGGGAAAATCGATCGGGTAGATCGTTCTGCAGACGGTGCGCTGCGCGTCATCGACTACAAAACAGGAAAATCCGGACGAATCGAGTACGCTGCAGATAAAATTTTTCAGCTGCGCTTTTATGCCACGGCGATCTACATCGCCACAGGTATCTTACCGAAACGCCTCCAGCTGCTTTTTCTTGGCAACACGCGCTCGCTGACGATTGATCCAACGATGGATGTGGTTCCACAGACGGTCACAGAAATCGATCAGGTATGGCAGGACATGGAAAAGAGGCTCGACTCAGGCGTGTGGGAACCCAAACAGTCAAAACTCTGCGGCTGGTGCCCATTCCATCACTATTGTCCCGTCTGGGACGGGACGCCCCCGCAAATTAATCAGCAGGGCGTTGATCAGCTGCGCACAGTAAAGTCGCAGCTGAACTGACCGTGACGCCACTATCTCGTCACGGTCACACACGCGTGAGGCCTGAAACCTGAGCCTATTCCAGTGAGGATGCCATCACCCTCCGCAACAGAGCCTCGTCAGCCTGTGTGAGACTCTGCAACATGAAGACCCCATCGGGTGGATCGACGTGCACTTCGTAAGGAACGACGACTGTATGTGCCCCTGCCGCTACCCCAGCCTCTACTCCAGCAGGCGAATCCTCAAACACGATGCTGCGCGAAGGATCCACACCCAGGGCTCGTGCTGCTGTGAGGAACGGCTGGGGGTTGGGTTTTCCATGCTCGACCATATCTCCTGTAATCACAACAGAAAAGGTTCCTTCAGGAAGCTGGTCGATCATGACCTGCGCCATATCGTGCACAGAACCCGTCACCAGCGCGAGGCGTATCCCTAGCTGCCTAGCGCGTTCCAGCAGTTCGCGTGCTCCGGGCTGGAAAAGCACGGGATTGTTCCGTTCTACCTCAATCACAGCCTCGATGATTTCCTGCGCCAGGACGCGTGGACTGGCGTCAATCCCGCTGTGCTCAATAAGCTCCGCAATACCGTCGCCGATCGACTTTCCAACCATGCGCAATGCGAGCTTGCGGGAAAACGCTACTCCATAGCGCGCAAATATCGCAGTTTCCGCCTGTTTCCAATACTGCCCGGAACGAATCAGTGTTCCGTCCATATCCATGAGCAACGCATCGGGAAGTCCACTCGCAGCACTTATATGGGCAGACACCGTTCACCATCCTTATTCGTCTCGCGTACGTCGATGAGCATTTCTCGTCATTGCGATTATTCGCGTAGACGTACGGTCATGTACAGACATTTTCCACTTCTGCGTATATCGTCGTGACGACGTGATTTATTCCTCAGCGATCCGGCATCATGACGCTATGACGCACTCAACCGGAACCGTCACGCACTCAGCACATGTGATGCGAGGCCTGCGAACACGAGCACGCCAAGAATAACGCGATAAATCACAAATCCTCGATAGGAATGTGTGGAGATCAGTTTCAGGAACCAGACGATCACGGCATAACCAACAGCAAACGATATCACGGTTGCCAGAATTGTTGGTACAACCGGTAAGGCACCCAGCCCGCTGGCTTTGAACAGCTGAAACAGCCCCGCACCCCATACTGCTGGAATCGCGAGCAAGAACGAGATGCGCGCGCTGGCCTCCCTGGTATATCCGAGGAGCAGCCCAAATGTAATCGTCCCACCTGAACGCGATACTCCAGGAATCAGAGCCAGAGACTGCGCGAAACCCAAAATAACGCCGTCACGCACTCCCATCGTGGACAAAGTACGCGTTTGTGTCGCATGTCGATCCGCCCAGCCCAAGAAGAGCCCGAAGATAATGAGTACTGAAGCGACAACATACAAGCTGCGGAGATTCGTCTCGATGGCATCCTGGAAAAGCAGACCAAGCACCACAATCGGCACAGTACCGACGATAACGATCCAGCCCATTCTGACGTCCGGATCCTCCATCGTGAGGCGGTGAGAGGTAACACCAGGCAAAGAACGAAACCAGTGCGAAATAATGCGCGCAATATCACGAATGAAAAAGAGTGTGACCGCGAGCTCCGTACCAATCTGTATGACGGCGGTAAATGCTGCGCCGGGATCACCCCAGCCGAAAACGTCACCCACAATACGAATATGAGCCGACGAAGAGATCGGCAAGAACTCAGTCAACCCCTGCACGAGGCCAAGGATAAGTGCTTCAAATAAACTCACGGCGCCAGCATACTCGCGCATCAGGCATCGCGGAGTGTTCAGCTGTGTTTTTTTGGCGATATGCTTCACACATGAGGTTGAGAACTGTCGGCGATTCAGGGCTAGTCGTCTCTGATATTGGATTAGGGACACTCACATGGGGAAAAGATACTGATTCAGATGAGTCACAGGCTCTTCTCACCATTTTCGCTGACGAAGGTGGCACTCTGATCGACACGTCGCCTGCATTCGGCTCCGGAGCAGCGGAACATCAAATCGGTTCGCTCTTCACCTCCGCATTCAACCGATCCGATTTCGTCATCTGTACTCGTGCTTCTTTCCATTTCCGTGACGGGCATATCGCAACACGCACATCTGGACGAGGTGCTCTGTACGACTCGGTTGCGGGATCGCTGGCACGCCTGAATACGAGCTACATCGATGTGCTGTGTGTTGAAGGAGACGATCTCCCTGCCCCCGACGAGGAAACCGCGGAGGCGCTCGCAAGCCTCGTCACGCGCGGGCTGGTACGTTACATCGGTCTTGCCGACTTTCCTGCCTGGCGTATATCCGCCATCGATCAGCTCTTACAGGAAAGACGACTGCCAGCACTCACCGCCGTTGAATCCGAGTACTCATTGCTTTCGCGCAGCATCGAAAAGGATATCCTCCCCATGGCGCACATGCGCGGCCTCGGCGTATTTGCAACGTCTGCGCTGGGGCGCGGAGTGCTCAGCGGTCAGTATATTGGCACCATTCCGCCAACGTCTCGTGCGGCATCAGCGCGGCTTGCAGAGTTTGTTGAACCGTATTTAGACGATGAATCGTCCCATATCGTTCAAGCGTTAGTACAGGCAGCGGATGGCCTGGATGTGCCGCTCACGGATATTGCCCTTGGCTGGGCGCTTGCAGATCCTGCCATCTCTTCGGCTCTGATCGGCCCGCGCACAGCAGCGCAGCTGGCGACAAGCCTTCACCGCATCGACCAGCTACCCACGATTGTGCAGGAGGCACTCGACGACGTCAGCATTGAGCGTAGAGCAACCGATCACACCCCACCTGCCCGTCTTTTCTCGATGTTCGCATCCTAAGGCGCATGACGAATCGGATGCGATTCCATGCGAATGTGAGTCTCCGCTCACAGGAGGTTGTTATTCGTCTGTGTCGTTGCCTTGTGCGCCATGTGTGTGGCTACCGTTTCCGCTCGATCTATTCATCGAAGAAGAACGTTGTTCCGTCCTCCAGGTCATCGTCGGCACCGAGATCCTCGTCAAAATCGTCCACATCATCGTCATCAGTGTCCACGTCGTCCTCGGTGTCATAGACATCGAAGGGAAGCTCGACACCGAAATTCCGGAACAGCACGTCATCATAGATCACATACGCATTTTCAAGCTCCTCCGTGGCACGCAGCAATTGCGGAGACTCAGGATCACCGCCGGAAAGCGCAATCTCGTTGAACCTCTCAAGCGCTGCCTGCAGTTGCTCAAATGCTGTACGCGGATCTGTAGCCATGCCACACAGTTTACTATGACGACTCACCCACGTCACGACAACCGTTCAGTATCCGGGAGCTGTTCCGTATCCGGAAGACTCTGAGGATCTGTTGTTGCGCTTATCGCCGAGAAAGCAGCTCCGGCGGCCGTGCTACTCCTTCTCCTTCTTCTATTGCGGATCCCCTAAACCGAGAACACGCCGCAAATCGGGACGGAAATAATGAGGCCCCTTGAGGACTTTCCCATCGTCACGGTAGATCGGAAGACCATCGGCACCGAGCTTAGAAAGATTCGACGCTTGAATCTCAGCCAGCACATCCGGCATCGGAATACCGAGCTCAAGCGCCATTCCATAAACCACATAGACGATATCGCCCAGTGCATCAGCGATTTCTACGACGTCGCGCGTATTATCGTCAAGGTCAACGGCGCGCAGAAATGCCTCCTCGATTTCCTTGCGTGCGTGCGAGCCGAGACTTGCGCCGATCAACTCGGAAAACTCCTCCGCTATCAGCCTCAAACGCATAATGATCCGTTCATTGTGCGCATCAGGTTTCCCAGAACTGATCGGCATGCCATACACGTGATGGAACTGACGGACAAGAGCTTCAGGATCGTGGGGATCGGCGAATGCAGGGTGGGATGGATCCAATCCGTAAAAGGCATGTTGAGGCTCCATTGGTTCACCCGACGCGATAGTGGCGACCATCGCATCGTACGATATGCCCTTATTCGTCAATGCGCCACGAATAATACCTGCGTAGGTAAATCCTGTACGCCATGCAACGCGTGCTGACGCCCAATTTGGCTGACCGTCGTGGATCTCGGCAGACCAGAGGACAGTGCGCAGCTTCAACACATCAAAGGCATAGACCAACACAGCGCGCACTGCCTGAACCATCAGCCCGCGCCCGCGAGCCGGCGCCGCAAGTGCAAATCCGAGCCGCGCACTCGTACCGGTCACAGTCAGCGAGATCGTGCCGAGCACAGCACTTGGTTCAGGCACCTTGGCAAGCTTGAGAAACCACACCAGTTCTGTGCCGTCGCGCCATCCGGCAAGGGCAACATCTTCGATGAATGTACGCGCATCATCTTCCGTGTACGGCGAGGGTGCAGTGGTCCATTCCTGAATAGCACTGTCTTGTTCCATTGCCGTCAGCGAAGCAACGTCAGCGAGGCTGGGTTTGACGAGCCGGAGATCTTCGGTACGCAGCTGTTGAAAATTCACCATGCCCCTCACTCTACTGAAACGAACCTCCACTTCACGAACGTGGAAACTCCTGCGTCAAGGACGCACCTTCGCCACACCCAACCACCACAGCAACCAATGCGCATACGCGACGAACACGCTGCGCCGTCGAAAATACGCCTGGTTCGACTGTCTGCATGCACGAGGCTCACTGGCTCTGACCGGCTCGTCCGCCTCTCAGATGGTGTGCAGCAATTCTTCAAACGGGATGATCTTCATATCTTCGTGAAGTGCAGCATCCCGATCGCGTGCCGTACGCCGCATCAAAACGGTTGCTAACTCACTCCCCGCACGCGCAACACGCTCTGCGATCGGTGTATCTCGGCTCGACGCAGTCGCTTCGGGAACCTCGCCCCAATCGTCCGTTGCAGCGAACACGGCATGTGGCAACACGTCCATCCGTAGATACGAGAAAAGAGGACGCATCACATAATCAATCATCAAAGAGTGACGTGGCGTCCCTCCCGTAGCACCCAGAAGAACAGGAATATTGGTGACGCTGCCATCTTCGATTAAGTCCCAAAACATCTTAAAGAGCCCAGAATAGCTCCCTTTATATGTAGGAGTGACAGTGATAACTGCATCCGCCGCAATCACCTGATTGATGGCCTCCTCTAATGCAGGCGTCTTATGGTCGGCAACAGTGGCATTGAGAATATCGTTGGCGAGATCCCTGAGATAAAAAATATGGTGCTCGGGCACAACGCCGTATTCCGCAAGAGCCGACTCTGACGCGTTCAAGAGGTCGCTGCCCAGAGCCGTGGATTGCGAGGATTCGCTCATGCCTGCGCTGATCAGTGTGATATGGCGCATCACAGGCGTAAACGGATCAGTTTCAGCCAGATCCCCTACTACACCTGCAGGTTTCGAGGATGCAGGCTCAGAACGTGTATCGTCCTGTTCTGGTACAGAGCCATTCGTTGGAGATAGTGGATTATCAACGTTTTCCATTACTGTCCTTTGTATTCGTCACGTGCACATCTATTGCTGGGTGCTGATCACATCGTCGCACCCGATAGGCGTCTTTCCAGAACCGATACTCATCGTTCTGGGGTGCCAAAAGGCGAGAAGCGAGAGACCCCGCGAAGCAACGCTTCGAGCCCCGACTGGTTACTCGTCCCACACCGCGTCTGAATCCGATACATTGTCGCGTTGGGCTGCTGCCCGCGCCTCCCGATCTTTCACAGCTTGCGAGCCTGGCTCACCGCCAACAATCGGATCTTTCCCCGCCTGATGACGCGCAACGAGATCAGCGTGCGTCGGCGGATTAGCCGGAACGTCGGCTGGCCGCATGTCTTCGAATTCTTTCCTGAGCACCGGGAGGACGTCGTTGCCGAAGAAATCCAACTGTTCCAGGATCGTCTTGAGATCCAAACCAGCGTGATCAATGAGGAACATCTGGCGCTGATAATCGCCAACTACCTCACGGAAACTCAACGTACGATCAATCACTTGCTGCGGAGACCCGACTGTCAGCGGTGTCAGCTCGCTGAAATCTTCGAGTGACGGGCCGTGCCCATACACTGGCGCGTTGTCGAAGAATGGTCGGAACTGAGTGACTGCGTCCTGCGAGTTCTTTGCCATAAACGCTTGTCCGCCAAGGCTCACCCACGCTTGGGAAGCTTTACCGTGCCCATAATATTCGTAGCGTGCTCGGTAAAGACGAACCATCTGCGCCACATGTTCTTTCGTCCAAAAAATGTTGTTATGCATAAAGCCATCACCGTAGTACGCGGCCTGTTCTGCTGTTTCAGGGCTACGGATAGAAGCATGCCAGACGAATGGCGCCACGCCGTCCAGCGGACGCGGCATCGCCGTAAACCTCTGCAGAGGCGTGCGGAATTGGCCTTCCCAATTCACAGTGTCTTCGTGCCAGAGTCGATAAAGCAGATCGTAATTCTCGATCATCAAGGGAATGCCCTTGCGAATATCCCGCCCAAACCACGGATAGACAGGCCCCGTGTTTCCTCGCCCAAGGACGACGTCCATGCGTCCGTCCGTCAGATGCTGTAGGTATGCATAGTCTTCCGCGATGCGGACGGGGTCGTTGGTGGTGATCTGAAGCGTTGAGGTAGACACCTGAATGGTTTTAGTCTCTGCAGCAATATACGCCAAGAGGATTGCTGGGTTGGCTGGTGCGGCAAAAGGCCGATTGTGGTGTTCCCCCTCCGCAAAAACGTCGAAGCCGACTTCCTCCGCATGCTTCGCAATTGCGACGGTGTTTTTGATCTTCTCATTTTCATCGGGGGTGTGCCCAGTGAGCGGGTTTTGCGTCATATCACCGATCGAAAAAACGCCAAACTGCATGTCGAACTCCAGACTCTTACTTCTGCTCTGCAGCACTCATGCCACAGGTGCCAATACAACAAATTCATATGCTAATAGGGTGCTGACGTTTGTTGAAGAGCCTCGATCTATGTCACTGCACACGAAGGCAACGACGTGTGGTTCAGCAGTGAGGCGCGATAACAGTTGCGATCTGTATCTGTGTGTTGTATCTGTGTGCGAGACGACTGCGAAGAAGCACTGGGGCGAGTTTGCGGCTCCGAGTTTGCGTCTCGATGTTCAACGGTGTTACATTGATATCTGTTGTTTGCACGAGTCAATCTGCAGATTATTGCGCGGGTGGCGGAATAGGTAGACGCGCTAGCTTGAGGTGCTAGTCTCTAACAAAACGGAGGTGGGGGTTCAAGTCCCCTCCCGCGCACGTCGTCAGTGGTGACGAAGGATTTCTTACGAAGGTTTTATAGGTGACGAGGTTTTGTTGATAACGACATTGTGAGCTCGTTATTCGTCGTGCGCAGTAGTGGAACCATTGGTGGAGCCGTTGGGTTTCTCATCTGTCACGATCTCGGCATCTTCTACATGATCCATGAGCGTCATTGCGGCAATGTCAGTAGCCAGCGAATCCAGTTTCTTTTGAATTTTTCTGCGTGTTGCGATTTTCTTCTGAGTCGAGAGAGCACCCAGGACGGGAAGGGAACGCTCGATGTTTTCGAGTTGTTGCCGCCACACTTGTGCCTGGTGTGCGCGAGCGGCCGTATTAGCAGAGGCATACAAGTAAACAACCTGCTCATGAAGAATCTGCACACGCGCCTCTAATTTCTGATTGCTGCGCGTGCCGGGGAAAGTGATCCTCTTGATCTTTTGTGTCAGGGTGGAAAACGAATCAGGGTTGGTACGCATCAGTTCAATCAGCTGAGGCCCATACTTCGATGCGACGGCGAAGAAGGCTGGCCCGAGTCTGATGGCGAGTTTGAGGAACTTTGCTGGAAGCACGATTCTCCTTTTGTGGATAGACGTCACACGCTCGTCTATCCAGCATATTCTATGTTTTGAGTCTTTCGGAAGCAGCAATGGCGTAGTATCAGCGAAAATTTCGCGCACGTGGAGCTGCAATAAGGGCAAGAGGCTCGATTCTATCGGCCGTGAAAGTCTGCGATTCATCCCCTTCACAGAGCATGCCTCGAACGAGCAGACCTGAATGTTGCACACCAACAGCGGAAAAGCGTGTCCACATCCCTGGTGAACACGTGATATTCGCCATGCCAGTCTCATCTTCGAGCGACAGAAAGACGAAGCCGTGAGCAGTTGGCGGTTGCTGACGATGCGTCACTATTCCGCCAATCCACACGCGATGCCCCGCTGCGACGCGATCCAGGCTCCCAATCGGCACCACCCCGCGGTCAGAAAGTTGGCGGCGCACAAATGCTACCGGATGATACTCCGGAGAGTACCCGAGACGAGAAAAGTCAGCTATCGTGACTTCTTCCGGGCTCAATGGCTTGAAGTGAACGGCATGCGGCCTCATATCAAAACCTGCCAGCACACTTTGGACGGTATAAGGCGAACCAGAGGATCCAGAAACTTGCGTTTCATCACTCAGATGCGCAGCGTGCGCCTGCCATAGCCCCTCACGCCGAGTAATACCCAAACTATTAAGTGCTCCAGCCTCGGACAGCCGTTCGAGATTCTTTTGGCTGATATGTGCTCGACGTGCAAGGTCTGCCGTACTTGTAAACGGGCCAGACTGGCGTGCATCGACGATGCGCTGGGCTACGTCAGTCATACCGCTGATCGAGGCTAAACCGAGTCGCACAGCAAGGTCGGGGTTAACATCCAAGGGCTGCCGATGCGGCTGCGGCTGCGGCTGCGGCTGCGACGTCATAGTCGCACTATTCAGCCTGCTATCACCCTTATCAGCACCTGGGGCATAACCCATACCAGGGCTTGCCAGAGTGAAATCACCGTGCGCACGCCCCGAGCCGGACACAGATCCTGCAACTGATACAACGGTGGAATGAACGTCAGAAAAATTAACGTCAGCCCTCAAGACTTTTACACCGTGCCGGCGC
The DNA here is from genome assembly GCA_028724265.1 of Actinomycetaceae bacterium. GTDB lineage: Bacteria > Actinomycetota > Actinomycetes > Actinomycetales > Actinomycetaceae > JAQYDG01. Next base: position 272,677 of record JAQYDG010000005.1, on the reverse strand, counting down.
GCATCCGCGATAACAGTGTTGGGCGAATAGAACCCCATCGGCTGGCTTGCAAGAATTCCCGCATAAAAGGCTTCAGGCGCATGCACCTTGAGCCAGCCAGAGGTATACACAAGATAGGCAAAAGAAAACGCATGGGATTCAGGAAAACCGAATGAAGCAAAAGCCTCTAGTTTAGTGTAGATCTCCTGCGCCGTTGGCTCATCTATCCCCTTGCTTGCCATTCCGTCAATCAACCTTTGACGAAGCTTGAGCATTTTTTCGCGGGATCTTTTCGATCCCATTGCTTGACGGAGCGAATCAGCTTCGGCGGCGCTGAGCCCTGCAGCATCCATAGCGATACGCATTAACTGCTCTTGGAAGAGAGGAACACCAAGAGTTTTCTCCAAAGCGGGTTTGAGCAATGGATGCAGATAGGTTACTTCTTCTTGCCCGCAACGCCGCTTAATATAGGGGTTCACAGAATCCCCTTGTATCGGACCTGGACGAATAAGCGCTACTTCGATCACAAGATCGTAAAAAGTACGCGGTTTCAGCCGCGGCAACGTGGCCATCTGCGCGCGCGATTCCACTTGGAACACTCCGATAGTGTCTGCAGCACACAGGAGGTCGTACACCCGCGGGTCGTCCTCAGGGACATTGTGCAAATCGAGCGGGGTTGAGCTCTCAAGGGTGCTGAGCCGATCCGCCATACGTTGGTCTGCTACACGTTGTTGGTTGACCCACGTCATTGCTTTGCGCATAGCTGTGAGCGCGCGCAGGCTCAAGAGATCAAACTTAACGAGCCCCATGCGGGCGCACGAATCTTTATCCCACTGCAAAACGGTGCGTCCTGGTATTCTGGCCCAACGCACTGGACAATAATCAATCACAGGGCGTTCGCACACCACCATCCCACCAGAATGAATACCTAAATGCCTGGGGAGGGAACGCATCTGTGTGACGAGGCTATCGATGAGCTGGCGATGGTTCTCGCTCACGTGATCGTCATCCCGATATCCGAATGCTCGGCGCACATCCCGCCGAGCAGATCTGCTCTTGTACGAGATGACGTTGGCTACCTGCGCAGCATTCTCGCGCCCATATTTCTGATAAATATATTGGATCACATCTTCCCGCGAATCCGCTTCAATATCTATGTCAATATCGGGTGGCTCACTCCTTTCCGGGGAGAGAAACCGTTCAAAAAGCATGTGGTGACGCACCGCATCGACTGCCGTAATACCTAAGGCATAGCACACAGCAGAGTTCGCGGCAGAGCCTCGTCCCTGGCACCAGATACCGTGGTCGGCACAGAAGCGAACAATATCGTAGACAATCAGAAAGTATCCAGCGAAATGCAGGGCGTTGATAATCGACATCTCATGATCGATCTGTTCCCACGCATGAGGGTTCTTTTCCCGCGTGCCATATGCCCTCACGCCGCCTTCCTCCACGAGATGCGCAAGCCATTGGGCATCATCCATTCCCTCTGGCACATCAATCTGTGGCAAGCGCGGGCGGAGTGAAAAGAAATCCCAGTAGCATTCCTCCGCAATCTCAACGCTCGCCTCCAGCGACTCTGGGTAGTCAGCGAAAATATCCGCCATCTGTGCCCCGGAGAGCAAATAGTGCGATGCGGCAGGACGATGCGAACCTCGCTGGCCAAGCTTCGCCCCATTTTTCACGGCAGCAAAAACGTCCGCGAGCCGTTGATCCTGCGTAGACGCAGCGGCACATGCCCGAGATGCTACAGAAGGGATGCCCTCCTGATGTGCACAACTGGAAAGAAAATCAATACGCCGCCGATCGTGCGGACGAGCCGAAAACTGGAGCTCGATCGCAACGTTGTTGCTACCGTAGCGGTCCCGCAAGGTTGCCATCGAACGGCGCACATTGTCTTCAGCCCACACCCCTGACGTGGTGTCGATCCCCTCCTCGCCCGCCAAGGTCGCATGACTCCCGGCTGCAAGCACCATTAACTCCCCTGAGGCCGCCTGACCTTCGATTTCATCACTTGGAACGATAAGGTCGTCACCTCCAGGATGAGCCAATATCCTCTTGCCCAAGGTATGCGAAAGATTCTGGTATGCCATCTTTGACCGAGTGAGGACGACGAGATCCCTCCCCTGCGGATGATCCTCGTCACTGACCTTGAGTTCCGTACCAATCAGAACAGGGAGATTCGCTTCCCTGCCGGCTTGAGCAAAAGGCACCACGCCAGGAAAGCCGTTGCGATCCGTTAATGCCAGAGACGATAATCCAAGCTCCTGAGCTTGAAGAACAAGATCTTCTGGTTGGCTCGCCCCTTCGAGAAAACTAAAAGCAGAATGCACATGTAGTGCCGCATATGGAATAGGCAGACGTTCTTGTGATCCCATGTGCGAGGTCTTGCGAGATCCCTCGTGCGCGAGCGAACTGCGTTCGGGCATATCGCGAGTAAAAGAAGCACGATCGGCACATGCATCTGATCCGGCGCGATGAGTACTGCTGTTAGCGGAGGTAGCTTCCAACCTCATAACAACCTCCATCCGTCAGAAGAATCAAAAGCAATAACTGCGGGGAAACACAAAAGACTTGCAGATATCCACGGGACGCCGAACTGTGGAATACCGGACTTTGCTTATCCTGATCCCACCAGTGCTGATGCTCTATCCACGGGCCGGCATAATCGGAAATAGAAAAATTTCCTTCCCCATCGCGTAATTGGACTGGAGAAACAGGCGTGTCGCCAGCTCGGCACACCAATGTTCCATAATCTGACACATACGCGTCGTGTCCACAATCTAATGTGAGCGCACACCGTCGAGGAGGGGAATACACCGTCACAAGTGGAAAATCAGAATCATCGCAGTCTAAATCTGGATCATTCTTGTGATCATTGGCGTCATCCAACGCTCGAATACCAGCGTGACCAACAACAGAAGCTAAATGCTCGCGCAATAATGCGTGTTTTCCCTGAGGACTGCCAGCACCGAACAGAGCCCGCGGGTAGGTTCCTTCTGGTACTAAATCGAGAAAAGCGATATGGATCGCAGCAATCCCTTCGTCTGCCGCGGCTCCATCCAGCTCACCATCTTCTGCGTCACGAGACGGCTCGGCATAGGTTCTTTCCCACGATTCGATCTGCCACCGTAGCCGATCCACAAGGCTTTGACGCGTACTTGCTGCAACCTGCCATGTGCGGCTCAAGGAGTGCATGCGTCCATGGCTACGCACGGTGATATCAGCGCGTAGTTTTTCGGGGATCACATGAAGTGTTTCTGTTCTCTTCCATAGCTGATCCACAAGCGGACGCAAAGCGAATGCTGCCGCTTGGGCGTTGTTGAGAGGAGGGTCGTATTCGTGGAGAATGCTGATATCGCTATTCTCCCCCGCATTGATCAGAGGCAAAGGAAGATCGCGCCCTGTCACTTGCTCCCATAACACTTGGCCGCTTTCCCCAAAGCGATCTATCAGCGCTGCGTGACCCAGATGAAGGAGATCTGCACACGTCGTCATCCCGAGTTTTTCGAGGATTGAAAGAGCTTCAGCAACAGCTGGACGAACAGAGGGCGATACGCACGGATTATTCAAAAAACTCAGCGGACATATTTCAAGAGGAATAGATCCTTGCCCTGACGCAGCCCCTGCCCACGGTTGAAAGGTTCCTTCGCCCCAGCCAACCAACAGGTCAAAACCGAACGCGTCATGTAAAACGACTGACGTTCGATGCACGAAGTCCAAAGCACTGTCCTCATCGCTGGCTCTTCCTGCCCCTGTTCGAGGCTCTGACAGCTCATGAGGCTGACCGGCATCCAGAGGGAAATACACTACACCTGGTTCTGGTACTGCCGCCCAGGGAGCCAGACTCAAAAAGAGGGGGTAAAACTGAGAAAACACACGCTGCTCCTGATCGCGATGGCGTGTGACGATGCGAAGATTGTTCGCAAGAGTCTGTGCCGCTGCCACACTCATCCCTGCAAGAACTCCGCGGCTCCTCGCAGCACTATTCGGCATACTGACATCTGTACCTTCCACAAGCGCGGCAGGTTGATCCGGAGGCACAACCCCCGATATCTCTGCAGCACGCAGCGGCCACTCCGGTACGTGATAGCAGACAAACATCATGATTATTTCCCCTTACGATCCTCATACGGCGATGGGACAAGCTCCAAAAGCGGAGTTCGAAGAGGCTCCACCCGGCTCCCCGATATTCGAACCCGTATGCGCTGATATCCTTTGCTCACCAATACGGATATCGCACGCAGATATCCACGACCATGGCTGAGCTGGTGCAGGGCATACACTGACACATCGATTCTGAACTTCGAGAGAAACGAGGAAGCCGGTACCTCACCGTGCCCACCGGCAACAACCGTCGCAGAGTGGGCTGAGTATGTGGCGATAGTCCTCGATTGATCCTGTTCAAGCACCAGAACAACTTTCTTTCCCCGCGCATACGTCTGCAGATTCCTGAGAAAATCAGCTGAAACATCAAGATCCGATCCCAGGGCAACAACATCGGCATTCATCGCAACAGAGAGCACATTGCGGCAGCGACGAGGATCAACAGTGGGAATCCATACTGTTCGATCCTCGTCAACACCAAAATGACGAGCAGCGACCCATCTCGCATCATGAAACCCCAGCGCAACAATCCACGCGCCTTGCTGGCTGAGCAGACCAAGGACAAAAAAGAGCATCACGCGTGCACCGCGCACTGGTATGACGGAGCCGCGCGGGATTCCTGACGGAAAAAGAGAAGAAAAGCCTTCAGGAACCTGCCACGCAGACGTCGTCCCCGCCCTCGCGCCGCTCGCAGTAGCCGAACGAGAAGAATCCGGCCACGCCCTTTGCTGAGTCACAGGGTCGATCCCGAGCTGCGCCTCGCCAGCTGCCAATATATGACGTGCATGAGCAAGCCGTGTTGTACCGAGCATTGCTACTCCTTTCCTCTCGTTCCATGCAACTGCCCACGGTGTCAGCCATTGTGCGATCGAGGACAACACAACAGCTACCCGTTTTATCGAACATTTGTTCGATAACCAGTGTACAGGAGAGACGGAACAAAAAATAGAGCGTTTTTACCACATGTTTGAGGTGTTCATATCACGAGAGTTATCACCACAATAGCAAGTGAGCATGATACACATGACGGGGCCAAGACACAGGAATTGACCTTTTATACAGAATCTGTATGGTAAATGGCGTGTTTCATTTGGTCTATTACACACCAGAAATCCCAGGCAACACCGGAGCCGCTATCAGGCTGTGTGCCTGCACCGGAGCGATACTCCATCTGATCGAACCACTTGGATTCGACTTTTCCGATACGCACCTGAAACGTGCCGGCTTAGACTATCACGATCTCGCCGACGTACAGATTCATCACACGTTTGACGATTTCCTTGCCACCCTCACCGCAGAACAGCGCATTTTCGCTTTTACAGGGCACACCACACACAATTTCGCCGACGTTCATTATCGAGATTCAGACGTCCTCCTCTTTGGACCCGAACAGGAAGGACTCCCGGTTTCCATCATCCATCATGACCGCGTGACCTTGCCCGTACGTATCCCCATGCGAGAACATCTGCGCTCGCTCAATCTCACAAACTCAGCAAGTATTGCCCTGTATGAAGCATGGAGACAAGTGGGATATGAAGGGTCATCCATGCAGCCAGATTCCATCTATTAAGATTCGATCTATGAGGTCTTCACATGAGGAGCTCAACGCCTGCAACGTATCAACTTTTGAATTCGAGCGAATCAAACCACTCGTGAACTTCTTCAGGATAGTCGTTCATCAGCCGCACAATGGGCGCCAGAAGATCATCGATTGTGCATTGGAAAACGATAGCAAGCCTCACCAGAGTATTCAGTGTGGGGTTTGCTGGACGGTTAGTTTTTCTATCCGAACGCCCTGCTTCCATCGCTTGGTAATGACTTCTATCCATTCGCGCAGCTAAAGCAACATCCTGCTGCGTCAAATGCAGTTGCAAGCGCCGTTTACGCACAGTACGGCCAAAAAGTACTCCAAGCTGACGCTCGAATGGTGAAACATAGTCCATATTTCGAGGATGCGGGGTTTACCCCACACTGACGACTGGGTTAACCCCGCACGACTCCTCCAGTCGCCTCGTGCTCACACGCCCAAGGCATCATGACCCTATCTTGCGAGCACTTTGCGATAGAACGACATCGTCTGATCGCCGATTGCCGTCCACGTAAACTCGCGGCGAACCTTCTCGAGCCCAGCCATGCCCATCTGATGTGCTCTATCTGGATCCGACACCATGGCCGTTAGCGCAGCAGCCATATCGGCTTCAAACTGTTCAGGTTTCAACGGAGTGCCTGTTCCGTCGTTCATTTGCTCGATGGGTACAAGCATGCCCGTCACACCGTCATCAACGCAGTCTGGAATCCCACCTGTATTCGTGCCAACAACAGGCAGACCCATTGCCATCGCTTCAAGATTCACAATCCCTTGAGGCTCGTAAATCGATGGAGTGACGAACGTCGTCGAGCATGCTTCCAACTGCATCAGGGTCTGATGGTCGAGAACTTGCTCAATCCACACGACGCCGTCACGTTCAGCGCGCAGGTGCTCAACCAGAGCACGTGTTTCTGCTGCAATATCCGGCGTGTCCGGCGCACCCGCACACAGTATCACCTGAATATCAGAAGGTACATGCGTCAGGGCCCGCAGTAAATACGGCACGCCTTTCTGGCGCGTAATCCTCCCCACAAAAATAATCGTGGGTCTCTCTGGGTCAAGGCCATACCTAGCAAATGTGGAGCGAGCATCTGCCCATTCTTGATCAGTAGACGGCAAAGCCCACTGGTCAAGGTCAATTCCGTTGTGGATAACCTCCACTGCGTCCGGATCAATAAACGGATAAACCCTCAAAATATCGTCGCGCTCGGCATACGAGACAGCAATGACGCCGTGGGCTGCTTCGTACGCAGATTTTTCCGCCCACGAAGATAACTCGTAGCCGCCACCAAGCTGCTCACGCTTCCATGGACGCAGAGGCTCCAGCGAATGAGCGGTCACAACGAGCGGGATATCATACATCATTGATGCGAGACGGCCTGCGAGATTCGTGTACCACGTATGAGAATGAACAATATCGGCGCCACGAACATCTGACGCCATCGGCAGATTAGCCGATAACGTCTGCAGTGCTGGATTCGCCTGCGCCAATTCAGGAGATGGATCATAGCGGTCTAGCGATAGAGCAGCGGGAGCAGCTGCACTGGCGCCTGCAGCTTTCGCTCGATCAAAAGCACGCACGTGAACCTCTGCATGGTCAGACAACACTCGCGATAGCTCCGTCACATGCACACCCGCACCACCATAGGTAAACGGAGGAAATTCTCTGGTTAGTAGATCCACACGCATAGCAAGTCCTTTCGTCGTGCCTTCAGTCTACCGAGGCATGTATCTGCCCGCGCGATCGAGTACCTTCGTCATCCATCGGAGGGAGGCGAGAGGCCCCCACACAAGATAAATCACACGATGTTCACGATTCATGCTGGATTCGGCGGAATTCTCAGCATCACGATCGAACGCTCTCAGTCCTATCACAGAGAGTGTGGTGTAGAGCATAGAATAGAGGCATGAACACACATCCTCGAGTTCTCGCTATGGTTTTGGCTGGCGGTGAAGGGAAACGGCTCATGCCACTCACCCAGGTTCGCGCTAAGCCTGCAGTTCCCTTCGGCGGTATCTACCGCTTGATCGACTTTGCGTTAAGCAACATTGCAAACTCCGGCTATATGCGCATGGTCGTCCTCACTCAGTACAAGTCGCACTCGCTAGATCGGCACATTGCCCAAACCTGGAAACTTTCGAACCTTTTCAACAACTATGTTGCTCCTGTTCCTGCCCAACAGCGCAAAGGTAAGCGGTGGTTCCTTGGCAGTGCGGATGCTATCTTTCAATCGTCGAATATTATTCATGACGATAAGCCGGATCTTGTTCTCGTCACCGGAGCCGACAATATCTACCGCATGGATTTTTCCCAGATGATCGATCAGCATATTCAGTCTGGTGCGGAAATGACAGTAGCGGGTATACGGCAGCCCCTAACACTCGCCCCCAGCTTCGGCGTCATCCGCACAGATCCTCACGATACACACAAAATCGCTGAGTTTCTGGAGAAACCACACGAAACCGAAGGACTAGGTTTAGCTGACGATCCGACTGTGTTTCTCGCTTCCATGGGCAATTACGTTTTCAATACTGATGCCCTTGAACGTGCTCTTGCTACTGATGCGGACAATCCAGAATCGAGCCACGATATGGGCGGCGATATCGTCCCTATGTTTGTGGAGCGCGGGACGGCTGGCGTCTACGATTTCAACGACAACGAGGTTCCTGGCGCGACCGACCGAGATCGCACCTACTGGCGGGACGTGGGCACGATCGACGCCTTTTATGATGCCAACATGGACTTGATTTCGGTGAGCCCCGTCTTCAATTTGTACAACGACAAATGGCCACTGCTGACCAACTATTCCAATATGCCACCTGCCAAGTTCGTCTATGGGCATCACGAGAGGCTCGGCCATGCGATCGATTCCATCGTGTCACCAGGCGTGATCATCTCGGGTGGTGAGGTGATTGGTTCCGTTCTCTCGCCGAGGGTACGTGTCAATTCGTGGTCATCCGTGCGCGAGTCCGTTATTTTCGACCACGTGGATATCGGACGAAGTGCGACTATTTTCCGTGCGATTTTAGATAAGGACGTCGTCGTCGATGAGGGCGCGCAGATCGGCGTGAACCACGATCTAGATCGGGAACGCGGCTTGTTCGTTTCGCCTGGTGGAGTTGTTGTTGTTCGGAAAGGAACACACATTACCGCATAGGGTTTCACATGGGTGGGTCGAGCAGAGACGCATCGCGCATCATCGTAAAGCGCTATGCATCGTAAAGCGCTATGCACCTTGAGGTCTGCGAGCGTACTGCAGCGTCCACGTTTCGAGGTCTGCCCACGCTGCATCCACCAGACCGACCACATAGGTAGCAGGTGGAAAACCTCCGGTGAGGAGGCGACGATCCTGCTCCGGCGTCAGCATGATGGCGGCGGTAGACACAGAGGGTTGGTGAAACAGCACCAGAAGTGTCCTCACGGACTCGTCCGTCTCTGTGATCGCGTCCAGAACACGCGGTCCAGATGCACTGTACAGCAGGTGCTCAATACTGACGTCCTTCACCTGAAGTCCCACGGATATCATGGCTTCTAGGGTCTGCTGAGTACGCAGTGCATCTGACACCAGGACGCGATCAATCGAGCCGACGTCCTCAATCAGGCGCAACCCCTGAAAACCCGCTCTCTGCCGCCCTTCCGCGCTCAGTGGCCGTGCCAGATCATTGCCTGAGGCGAGCGCAGTAGAATGACGCATCAGGATCAGCGTGTGTTGCACGCGGTGTTCTGTTCCAACCGACGTGCTGTAGTTCGTCATGCCAGCTCCACTAATTCAAGGTAATCGTCACTAAACAAATCCTCGTCACCGTCGGGGAGGAGGAGTACGCGATCCGGATTCAGCGCCTTCACTGCTCCCGCATCGTGAGTCACCAGAACAACCGCACCCTCATAAGAACTCAGAGCTTTCAAAATCTCGTCGCGGCTCGCCGGATCGAGGTTGTTCGTCGGCTCGTCCAGGAGAAGCACATTAGCTGACGACACCACCAACATCGCCAGCGCAAGTCGAGTCTTCTCTCCTCCGGAAAGAACCGACGCAGGTTTGAAATCGTCGTCACCAGAAAACAAGAAGGATCCTAGAACATTGCGCACTGCGGTGTCGTCCAAATCAGGTGCGGCATCAACCATGTTCTGAAGAACCGTCTTATGCCCATCAATCGTTTCATGCTCCTGAGCATAATAACCGAGCTTCAACCCATGCCCGGCTACGACCTGCCCTGTATCCGGTTCCTCCAATCCAGCCAAAATACGCAGCAGCGTCGTTTTACCCGCACCATTGAGTCCTAACACAACCACCCGGGATGCACGGTCGATGGCCAAGGATACATCTGTAAACACCTCGAGTGATCCAAAACTCTTCGATAGCCCGTTCGCCGTCAGTGGCGTTTTCCCACTCGGTGCGGGAGCAGGAAAACGCAAGTGGGCAACTTTATCCTCTTCGGTGACCTCCACTGTTGACAGCAACTCATGAGCACGCTTAATCATCTGCTGCGCAGCAACGGCTTTCGTTGCCTTGTAGCGCATCTTTTCTGCTTGAGCCAGCAGAGCGTCCGCCTTCTTCTGGGCGTTGGCATTCTCGCGTTTTCGGCGCCGTTCATCAGCAGCCCTCTGCCCCACATACTCTTGCCATCCCATATGGTAAGCATCGATGACGCCCCGATTCGCATCCAGATGCCACACGTTGTTAACAGTGTCTTTCAACAGGTCAATCGAGTGAGAAATAACGATGAACGATCCGGAATATGCGCGCAGATAGTCCCGCAGCCACACGATGGAATCGTGATCTAGGTGGTTCGTCGGCTCGTCCAGAATAAGAGTATCGGCATGTGAAAACAGAATGCGCGCAAGCTCCACCCGGCGGCGTTGGCCGCCTGAAAGCGTTTCCATTGGTTGCTTCAACGTTGTATCTGAGATACCGAGGGCAGCAGCGAGCTGCGATGCTTCAGAATTTGCAGCCCACCCACCGGCCATCGTGAACTCGTTGTCCAGACGAACGAAGCGCTCCATCGCTTTTTGCTGCTTCGATCCTGTTTGAGTGCCCATGTCTCGTTCGGCTTTTTCAATCTGTCGAAGCGTGCGCTCAATGCCTCGGACAGACAAAATACGGTCACGAGCCGATTCGCCCGGATCTCCGGTATGCGTGTCCTGCGGCAGATAGCCGAGAGTGCCTGAGCGACTGATTGTTCCCGTGTATTCCATCGCGTCATCGGGCAAGGATTCACCGGCAAGTAAGCGCGCCAGAGTCGTCTTGCCCGCCCCATTGCGGCCGACAAGCCCCACACGCATTCCTTTATCCACATGGAATGACGCATGATCGAGCAACACTCGCGTACCGATGCGCATCGTGAGATTCTGGGCACTAATCACGTGACTACCCTAATGAGCCGGACGCTTTCGTGCCACTTCCCACATGCGCAGCAGCCACATATCACACGGGCGTAAGTCGAAACTCACTGCTCCTCCGCAGGACGAACACACCGCGTGAGAAAGGAATCCACTCACACGTTGAATCCGAGAGCCTGAAGCATTTCACGCCCCTCGTCCGTTATCCGCTCTGGACCCCACGGCGGAAGCCAAATCCAATTGATGCGCATCGATGTGACCAAGCCTTCAAGCGCAAGGATCGTCTGTTCCTCAATCACATCGGTGAGCGGACAAGCCGCCGAGGTGAGCGTCATATCGAGAACAACCTTGGTGCCGCTGATATGCACTGCATACACCAACCCCAAGTTGACCACGTCGATACCGAGCTCAGGATCGACAACATCCTTCATAGCTTCGAGGATCTGATCCTCGCTGGGTGCCTGTGTTGGCGTCGGCAAACCTTGCAACGGCTTGCCTCCTGGCGTCGTGCCATGCAGCACTTGGGTGTCTTCAGCTACTGGGGCGTTGCCGTCAGCAGGATCGGAAGAACCCGTTGCACTCGGCTGCCCCGTCGCACTCGCTGACCTGCCGTCGCCGAGCCCGATAGCGGACTCTTCCTCCAGCCGAGAGTCAATAATGTCCGGGACAGTACTCATCCCTTCCATCGCTCGGGCATCCCACACGGGAATAGATTCTTTCGTCCGTGACTCAGTTGTGATCGTCTCGCTCATATCACTCCTTTGCACCTGGTGAGGGCCGATTAACAAGGAGATTGGTTGAATCAGCCAATGCGGCGGATCCACTCTTATCGCTCGGGGCTCCCGATACGGCGGAGTCTGCCGCTCCTATCAGCGCCATCCATCCGAGCAACGCGCATTTGATGCGCATCGGAAACTTTGACACACCTGCGAACGCAGCTGCATCTTCCAGTTTCTCTTCTGTTTCCTCGTCAACCTCGTGCCCGCGGCCATCCATCATCGTGCGGAAAGACTCATACAGATCTTTCACTTCGGCGATGGACTTTCCTTCTACCATCTGCGTCATGATGGAAATTGATGCTTGTGAAATGGAACAGCCCTGGCCGTGCCATTTGATGTCCTTGAGAGTCGTTCCGTCGTCAGAAAGCTTCACACGCAGATCAATTTCGTCACCACATGTGGAATTCACCTGAAACGACTCGCCATCATAATCTTCCAAGGTGCCTTCGCCATACCGCTCACGGGCACCATCCAAGATGATCTGTTGATACATATTATCCAGATCGCTCATCACGTCACCTCAATCTTTCACGCCGAAATACGAACGAACATCAGAAAGAGCATTCAGGAATGCGTCAATATCGTTCTCCGTGTTATAGGGAGCAAGTGAGACTCGTGACGAGACGTGCACACCGAAATGATAGTGGATCGGCTGTGCACAGTGATGTCCTGTCCTGATGGCGATCCCATGTGCGTCAAGGTACTGACCCACATCGTGCGGATGAATACCTGCGACGTCGAAAGCCACAGCACCTGTTCTCTCAATATTCTGTGCCGGACCGAGCACGCGAATCCCAGGAATATCAGTCATTCCCTTCAGCAGGCGCGTCGTGAGATGCTTCTCCCACGCCTCAACCTTGTTCATACCCAGCTCTGATAAATAATCCACAGCATAGCCAAAGCCGATAGCTTGAAGAACTGGCTGCGTCCCTGCTTCAAAGCGGGCTGGAGGCTCTGCATACGTCGTCTTCTCCATCGTCACCAGCTCAATCATTTCGCCGCCGAACTGGTAAGGGGGCAAGGCATCGAGCAGTTCCTTGCGGCCATACAAGGCGCCCACGCCAGTAGGCCCTTCCATCTTGTGCGCACTCCATCCAGCAAAATCCACATCGAGATCATGGAGATTGACAACAAGATGCGGAACGGATTGGCACGCATCCAGATACGTCAGGGCACCAACTCGATGAGCGGCCTCGACGATCTGCGCCACGGGAGTAATAGCTCCCGACACATTCGACACATGTGTAAAAGCAACGAGCTTCGTGTGCTCATTGATGACGTTGAGCGTGGCCAAATCGATACGCCCTTCCCCATCAAGATCCAGCCACCTCAGTTCGGCGCCGGTACGCAGACACAATTCCTGCCACGGGATAAGATTCGCGTGATGTTCCGCCCGCGTGATCACGATATTGTCGCCCGGTCCAATGCGGAATCGCTGCGCCGGAACTCCACCTCGCCCAGCTGAAGCATTGCCTATTGCGTAAGCCAGCAAGTTCGTACTCTGCGTCGCCCCGGAGGTAAACACGATTTCATCGGTATCAACACCCACGAAACGCGCTACCTTGCTGCGAGCCTCCTCAAATGCCATCGTGGATTCTTCTGCCAAAAGGTGGGACGAACGGCCGACGGCACCGTAGTGGAATTTCTGGAAATCCAGCAGCTTGCTCATCACTGGCATCGGATCTTGGCTCGTCGCTGCGGAGTCGAGGTAGACGAGTGCGGCGCCTCCCCTGCCAGGCCTCAGCAAAACGGGAAAATCAGTACGTGGTGCAACCGAATAGTCACTCCCATGATCCGCCACAGACTCGTCTTTCCCGATGCCAAGACCAGGCCGAGATTCCCCTTTTAGTTCTTCCAACACTCTTGCACTTCCCCTACTCTTCAAGGGCTCAGTTTTCGAGATATGAATCGTAACCGGATTCTTCCAACTCGTCTGCAAGCTCCGGCCCGCCAGTCCGCACAATATGACCTGCGGCGAACACGTGGACAAAGTCTGGCCGAATATAACGCAGAATTCGGGAGTAGTGCGTGATCAACAAGATCGAGTTTCCAGTGTGTTCATGCACGTGTACAACGCCTTCACTCACCACACGCAGCGCATCAACGTCCAAACCCGAATCGGTCTCGTCGAGCACAGCGATCTTCGGCTTCAGCAACTCCATCTGCAGCACTTCCGTGCGCTTCTTCTCGCCGCCGGAAAAGCCGACGTTCAAATCGCGCTTGACGAATTCAGGATCTACTTTCAAATCCTCACTCGCCTGTTTGAGAGCGCTTGTCCACTCACGCAACTTCGGTGCTTTTCCATCGACCGCCGTCTTTGCGGTGCGCAAAAAGTTCGTCACCGAAACTCCAGGAACTTCCACTGGATACTGCATAGCGAGGAAAAGCCCAGCACGCGCACGCTCGTCAGGAGTCATATCAGTAATGTCTTGGCCATCGAGCAGAATCTTGCCTTCGGTGACGTGATACTTCGGATGCCCAGCGACGGTATAGGCTGTCGTGGATTTACCTGAACCGTTCGGACCCATAATCGCGTGGACTTCCCCATCGCCGATGTGTAGGTCTACGCCGTGCAGAATTGGCTTGAGTGACCCATCAGCCAGCTGAACAGACGCATGCAGATTTTGAATGTCTAAGGTTGCCATAATTATCCCAGATACCTTTCACAGGGTTGTATCGACGTCTACCAACACGTCTGTTCCATCAATGTCAATTGCGAATACGGGTACAGGATTCACAGCAGGCAACGCATTCGGCTTTCCCGTACGAATATCGAACGCAGATCCGTGCTTCCAACACTCCAGTGTGCCATCCTCAATTTCTCCTTCAGATAGGGAGTAATTGCCGTGGGAACACGTATCACCGATCGCATGCCACGATCCGTCAGAATCTCTCACGACTGCCACCGGCACCTGGGTACCAGCCGATGTCGTCATCACAACCCGCATCGCCTCTTCTGGCTCCACATCCGATGTGGAAGCGACTTTCACCATCGCCATGTTATGCCACCACCTCATGTTCAACGGAAGGTACCGACGCTGTTTCGTCACCAGTGAGTGCGGCTGAAAGATCGAGTTCGTGGTCGATTGCATCCAGCAGCTTTGTGCGCACGCTTTCAATATCAATCTGATCGATCAGCTCTGCAAAGAATCCGCGAATGACGAGCCTGCGTGCCAGAGCTTCAGGGATGCCGCGCGCCTGCAGGTAGAACAACTGTTCCTCGTCAAAACGACCAGAGGTTGAGGCATGACCGCACTGGAGGATCTTCCCTGTCTCGATCTCGAGGTTTGGTACCGAATTCACCTCAGCGCCCCGCGTCAGAACGAGATTCCGATTCATCTCATACGAATCCGTGCCATCTGCTTCAGGCCCAACCAGTGCGTCACCAATCCACACTGCGGACGTATTCTCGCCCTGGACGGCACCCTTATACGTCACCCGACTCTTACAATCGGGAGCCTCATGATCGACGAACACATGATGTTCACTATGTTGGCCGCTGTCAGTCAAATACGCACCCAACATCTTCGCATCAGCATGTTCGCCGGTAAAGGCGAGCGAGGAGGTCATACGAACAAACGCGCCCGAAAGCGTCACAACAATGTGGCGGAACACAGCATCTTTCGCTTCCGTCACACGGTGAGACGACACATAGCGAGCATCGCTTCCGCCTTCTTGAACACTCACAAACGTCAGGTTCGCGCCCTCGCGGACGTCTATTTCCACGCCTTCGGTTAAATCCCCGTCGCCGGTGTGTTCCACAACCACAGTTCCCTGTGCGCCAGGCTCAGCAATGACCACGAGATGAGCCGCATGCATCCCATGCGGAACATGCGCCACAACCGATACATCTTGTGGTTCGCCCGCTTTGATGGTCAGCACATAAGCTCTGTCAAAAGCCTCCCATGCAACTGCTCCTGCCCGGTCTTCTGGTTTGAGAACCCGACCGAGTCGGGGATCGTCACGGCCAACGGTTTCCAACATAGCCGGACGCGATTCGTAGGTAAGTGACTGTGCCGTGAAATCGTCTGAAAGAAAATCTGCGATTCGATCCAGCGGTGTAAAACGCCAATCCTCTTCGCTGCCACTTGGAATCGCAAAATCTGCTGCGCTAAATGACGTCAAACGATCGGCTCGCGACGATCCTGTTGCCATCGAACCCTCGGGGACTGTTACTTCTGCCATCAGCCAACACTCCCTTCCATCTGCATCTCAATTAATCGGTTGAGTTCCAGCGCATACTCCATGGGAAGCTCGCGTGCGATAGGCTCCACGAACCCACGAACAATCATCGCCATGGCATCTTTCTCGGATAGACCACGCTGCTCGAGGTAGAACAGCTGATCTTCACTCACCTTTGACACGGTTGCTTCGTGCCCCATCTCCACGTCGTCACACCGCACGTCCACATAAGGGTAGGTATCAGTGCGCGAGATATCGTCAACCAGCAGTGCATCACACACCACATTCGACTTCGCGCCGTACGCAGCCTCATCGATCTCCACGAGTCCACGGTAGGAGGATCGGCCGCCTGAACGCGAAATAGATTTCGACACGATCGACGAGGTGGTATGGGGTGCATAGTGCAGCATTTTGGCGCCGGTATCCTGATGCTGACCCGGACCTGCAAAGGAGGCTGAAAGGGTCTCGCCTTTCGCATACTCGCCAAGCAGGTAACAGCTCGGATACTTCATATTGATTCTGGAACCAATATTGCCGTCAACCCACTCCATCTGGCCGCCCTCTTCCACATAAGCGCGCTGGGTAACGAGGTTCAGGACGTTATTACTCCAGTTCTGGATTGTTGTATAGCGAACGTGCGCGTTCTTTTTGACGATGATCTCCACCACGGCTGCATGGAGGGAGTCCTTCTGGTAGATCGGTGCCGTACATCCTTCCAGATAGTGAACATCAGAACCCTCGTCAGCGATGATCAGCGTCCGTTCGAACTGTCCCATTGATTCGGTGTTGATACGGAAATACGCCTGAAGCGGCAAATCAACATGAACACCCTTGGGCACGTACACGAAGCTTCCACCGCTCCACACGGCGGTATTCAACGCGGAGAACTTATTGTCGCCAGCGGGAATCACCGTTCCGAAGTATTCTTTGAACAGCTCAGGGTACTCACGCAGCGCCGTATCGGTATCGGTAAAAATGACACCTTGCTTTTTCAGATCCTCTCGAATCTGGTCGTAGACCACTTCCGATTCGTACTGAGCAGCAATACCTGCAACAAGCCTCTGCTTTTCAGCCTCAGGCAGGCCGAGACGGTCGTACGTCGCCTTGATATCCTCCGGCAAATCCTCCCACGAGTCCACGGGCTTATCAGTGGAACGCACAAAATACTTGTACTCGTCGAAATCGATGGACGAAAGATCCGGCCCCCATGTGGGGATTGGTTTTCTCTCGAAGGTTTTCAGAGCCTTCAATCGCTTCTTGAGCATCCACTCGGGCTCGTTTTTCATTGCCGAAATGCGACGCACAACATCCTCATTCAGACCCCGTTGAGCAGCTTCACCTGCTGTGTCGGAGTCATGCCAGCCAAACTCATACTTTTGGCTCAGAATGTCGATCGTCTCTTGTTGCTCGTTCAGAGCTTCGGCAACCGCTGCTTCGTGCAGGGTCTGACTCATCGATTTCCTTCCTTTGGATCATCAACGTCATCGGTCTGCGACGACGCGAAGTGTACTTCCACATTTTCCTGCGCACCGCATGGCTCGGTCATCATGCGGCCGTGATGCGTGCGTACGCCGAGTGGAATGGTCAGGGTGCACACATGTTCGCCATCAGCCAAGGTTGCAAGGCGCTGAACATGAACACCCAAAAGATTATGAAAGGCCTCGGTTTCCGCTTCACATAAAACGGGAAAGTCCTGAGCAATATGTTGAATGGGGCAATGCCCTTGGCACAGCTGCAGGGTGACTGTGCGCGGTACTTGACGAATCGTTGCCGCGTAACCATCGTCAGTGAGTCGTTGAGCCAACACACGCAGACGTGCCTCAACTGACTTACCCGCAGCCTGAATATCCGAACGGTAGTTCTCCTCGATACGTGCGACGCGAGCCTGCGCAAAATCGTTGATGGCTTTCTGCCCGCCATAGTCGCGGATAAACGTCATCGCCTCATGGGCCACATCTGCATAGGAGTCGCCGAATGCGACCTGCCCGGTCTCCGTTGCCACAAAACGCCGAGAGGGGCGTCCACGCGTCGATTTCTGGCTCGACGCACCTTCATATTCTTCGATCGCATGCTGATCTTCGAGATTCGTGACGTGGCGCCGCACAGCAGCAGACGTCAAATTGAGGGTACATGCGAGTTCTTTGGCTGTTATTGGACCCCTTTCGATAATGAGATGCAAGATACGCATCTGTGTTCCCTCTTCGGGTGCAATGGCCATTGACCCTCCTCTCACCGCCCAGGGACTATTAAACAACATCCACGTTGCGAAAATCTACCTTCGATCAGTTAGCTTACTCCACTTTGAGTACTGAGTGGGACTTTTTTCCTACTACTCAGCCGTTCCCTCTTACTGAGCGATTTCCGAGCCGGCGAATCCGCCACAACATCGCTGTTCATCCGTAGGTCTTCTCGCGAATGTCAGCTGTGCCCGACTCAGGCCTCTTGTTCAGCCTTCTTGCCCAGGCTTCTCAGACGTAGACGAGATGTAGACTCGGTGACTGCGTGGAAATTCTCGCTTAAACGCTGCTTTGATCGCCCTTTTTGCTGCTGCATCATCTGACGAGAACTGCTGGACATCGTGTGAATATCCAGTTTCTTCAACAGTCACCGTGAGCGGCGTCCCGAGAAGCGAAACACTCCGATCCTTTTTGGCCGTGAAGAAGACAAGCCGGCCAGTGCGCCTGTGATGGACGAAAGCGAGAGCTGTGCTTTGAGCCTGTGCAAGCGCGAGCATGCGCATACTCCACCTCGCTTTCACCTTCGTCATATATGCTGAATATACGCTGGATACAGACAGATGCCTCACTCAACGATGCCTGTTTTTGTACAGAACGCCATTAAGCCAACACACACGGATGGCGAAATGAGCTTGCCCGCAAGCACTGCGTTTCTTGCTTGAGCAAGCGGAATCCATCTCTGTTCAATCTCTGCTTCCTCATCTTCACGGACAAAGCTGCTCGCCACTGGGTGAAGCTCCGTTGCAAGAAACACCGTCAGGACTTCCGTTGAGCATCCGGGACTTGACGCATAACGGACAAGCGGCTCCATATGCTGAGCCTGATATCCCGTCTCTTCACTCAGCTCCCGCTGCGCTGCGGCCAACGCTGACTCCCCTTCGTGATCGCAGAGTCCGGCGGGAAACTCCCAGTGCATCGTGTGCAGCGGATGCCGGTATTGGCGAATCATCAGCACATCGTGGTTTCCGGGATCCTCTGGCGAATCTCGAACAGCCAGTATGCCAACCGCATCCGGATGTTCCATATACATGCGATGGATTGAATGATCTGAATTCTCCAGGCGGATCTCGTCATCAAAGACGTCAAAAATAGGGCAGGAATAAGTCCGGGTATGCCGGATCACCGAGGCGTGATCCGGCACCAGGCTATCTTCCAACCTATCTTTCGAGGCCATGCTCTTCCTTCGCTCTGCGGTAGTCAATCGCCGCTGAAATGAGTCCGGCATACAAAGGTGCTGCATGGGTTGGCCGGCTCTTAAACTCAGGATGCGATTGCGTCGCAATGTAGAACGGGTGAATCGAGCGATCCAGCTCCACGTATTCCACTAAGCTGCCATCGGGGCTCGTACCAGAAATGTGTAAACCAGCTTCTTCGAAACGCTCACGATAGGACGAGTTGACTTCATAGCGGTGACGATGCCGCTCGCTGACCTCGTTCGTGCCATACAGCTCCTGGGCAAGCGAACCATCAGCAAGCACAGCAGGATATGCACCGAGGCGCATTGTTCCACCGAGATCTCCACCCTCATCAACAAACTGGCGTTGCTCATCCATTGTCGCAACAACTGGATCAGGGGTATCCGGGTCAAACTCTGTGGAATTCGCCTTCTCGAGTCCAAGAAGATCGCGTGCAGCCTCGATCACCATGCACTGCAGCCCGAGGCAGACGCCCAGGGTTGGTACTTTGTTCTCGCGTGCCCAACGCAGCGCACCCACCTTACCGTCGATACCACGTACGCCGAAGCCGCCGGGAATCAGCACGCCATCCACACCTGCGAGCTGAGCCTGAGCACCTTCCATCGTCTCGCACGTATCAGCCGCCACCCAACGCAGCGTTGTGCGCACATGATGCGCGAAGCCTCCCGCGCGCAGTGCCTCAGCGACAGAGAGGTAGGCATCATGCAAATC
Source organism: Actinomycetaceae bacterium (assembly GCA_028724265.1). Classification (GTDB taxonomy): domain Bacteria; phylum Actinomycetota; class Actinomycetes; order Actinomycetales; family Actinomycetaceae; genus JAQYDG01. The sequence goes on along the minus strand of JAQYDG010000005.1, from coordinate 252,560 downwards.
GATGTACTTGCCGACCAAGGCGATTTCCACTTCGCCTTTCGGATGATGGACGCGGTCAAGAAGCCAGTCCCATTCGCTCCAGTTCACGTCGTGGAAGCTCAAGCCCAACCTGCGCACAACATAAGAGTCAAGGCCCTCGTTGTACAACGTCAACGGGATTTCATAGATCGATGGCGCATCCTTGCACTGTACGACTGCCTCCCGATCCACGTCACACATCAACGATATTTTGCGCTTAATCGACTCTGGAAGGTCTCGTTCGCAGCGCAAGACGATGGCATCTGGCTGAATACCGATTGAACGGAGGGTCGCCACCGAGTGCTGGGTCGGTTTCGTCTTAAGTTCGCCGGCAGCAGCGAGGAAGGGGACAAGCGACACATGAACGAAAAAGCAGTTTTCACGCCCAAGCATATGACGAACCTGCCGCGCGGCCTCAAGGAATGGCTGAGACTCAATATCACCGACGGTTCCACCAATCTCCGTAATGATGACGTCGGGAACCTCGCCGTTCTCGTCGGGCTGCGCCTGAGCACGCATCCGATTGATGATTTCGTCAGTGATATGTGGGATCACCTGGACGCATTCACCCAGATACTCCCCTGCACGCTCCTTAGCGAGCACATGCTGATACACCATGCCGGTTGTGGTATTCGCTTTCTGGGAAAGATTGACGTCCAGGAAGCGTTCATAGTGCCCGATATCAAGATCCGTTTCCGCCCCGTCATCTGTGACGAAGACTTCGCCATGCTGGAATGGGTTCATCGTACCAGGATCGACATTCACATATGGATCGAGCTTCTGCATGCGTACGTTAAGTCCACGCGAACGCAACAGCCGCCCTAAGGACGAAGCTGTTAAACCCTTACCAAGGGAACTCACCACACCGCCAGTCACGAAAATCTGACGGGTTATTGTATGCGCATTTCCGGGAAGCCGGGAGTAAATCTTTTCCACGGGCTTTCAGTTTATCACGCTCACGGGCGACGCACTGTGAGCTTCACGATGCGTTCTCAGCGCGATCTGTGTGAGGCGCGCAGCGATCCATACTCGGCACGATGAGAGCGAGCGCATGCGGGTCACTAATTCGCATGAGCACAAAACCGCACGCCACAACGAGCAGACCACTCACTCCTGCCGTTCCGATCGACGCAAGAAATCCGTGACCCCACATTGCCCTGAGCGCACGTGAAAGCCGAAATGCACCGAATGTGATAACGCTCACCCCACACGCCATCACACACAGAGACCGAAGAATTCCGTGTGTCGCCTGCTTGCCGAGCAGATGCCTGATCACCACGATTTGAGCCCACGCGCCCAGGCACATGCCGACGCTGGTAGCAATGCCGAGAGCGGAAAGGACGTCAATCCTCCCACTCACTCCCAGCGCGACCTGTGCAATAAGCACCCCACAGACTGTGAGCCACGCAAAACTGTTGAGCAGAAGGACGCTGCCGGAAGCTTCCCAGGCATAGAGCACGCGCGAACAGTGGTAAATGAGGCCATATCCAGCCACGCCGAGAGCCATCGTCATCAGTGCATGTTCAAGTCCAGGAACTGGCCGGAGAACGCCGAAAATATCAGCAACGGGAATCGCAGTGGATACAAGCACACCTGCAGCGATCACACCGACATGAGCGACCAGCCGAGTGGAACGTGCGGTGAGGTCTGCAAGCGCCTGATGCTCACGCAGAGCAACAGCGGAGGCGAGGCGAGGGAAAACGGCGGTGGAAATGGGCACCGCTAATACCGCATACGGAACCATATATACAGCTGCAGCGAAGGTATAGATCGGATAGGTGCCTATGCCGCCATAGCGATTGGTGACCACCATAATGGTCACAATCTGCACCTGCTGAGCGAGGATTCCACCTAAGCCTGCCCCCACGAGTTTCACAGCTCGGCGTCCAACACCGGAAGGGAAACGAAAGCGTAGCCGAAATCTCACGTCGTGTGACGCAGGAACCGCCTGCGAGAGGGCAAAAACAGCCACGCCTATCGTGGTACCCCAGCCGAGAACTGCAACAGAGGTCGTGCTCAGTTGAGCCGGATCATTCTGGAAACCCTGTGCGAGCACCTTAAACACTGCAAACACGCCAATAGATATGAATGACGAAAGTATCGGGGCGAGCGCAGGCATCATAAAATGCCCGTGAGCCTGTAACACTCCCGTGAACACAACCGAGCTGCCGTACAACGGAATCTGCAAGGCAAACATCGAGACGAGGCTAGCTGCAAGGTCAATCTCTGAGGACGGAGCACCATGCCCAATCAGAAGTAGCGCAAGCTGGTGAGAGTATGCAACAACGATCAGCGATACGCAACAGCCTACTGCCGTCACCCATGTGAGGAGTGCCGACGCGGTGTGGTCGAGCTCAGTTTTCATCTTCGTGGCAAGAAAACCGGAGATCAGTGGGATGACGGCTCCTGCGAGCGCTCCTCCCGCCGCAACCTCGAACAACACATTGGGCACGGTATTCGACGTCGAGTACGCCGACCCTGCCAATGTATCCCCCAGCGCGCCATTTTGAACCCAGACTCTGGCAAAGCCCACAATGCGGGAGGCGAGGGTCAGCGCCGAAATCGAGAGCACTGCCGACGCCAGGGATGCCAGATGAGCCTTCTTCACTCGGCCTTCCCATCTGTGCCGACAGTACCCCACCGATCGATACGGGATAGCAGAGGGCTGGCGTCAATCACGCGTGAAAATGAAATTTTTTCGCTTGCAAGGGTCAGCGTTCCGATCGCCGCTAAGGTTGCAGCCCTGACTGGGCGGGAGCGACTCGCAGCCCACTGAATGCCCCAGGCGGCTCCTAAGGCATTGGCACCTAGATCGCCGAGCATTGACTGTCCCTGAAGGTCTTCCCTCGCTACTGCTAAGCACGATGCCACCAGAGCGCAGGCTATGCGGGCAGACTCGTGATGTAGCGCACCGCGAGAATCAACCAAAGCGCCGATGCTGCTCATTGCGGCACTGACTTTCAGGGCACGACCAGGCCGAAGGTCAACGAGGTTGACGAGATTTGCACTGCCCGCAATAATTCCAGCCCTGCACAGAACGCGGAGAAAGTGCGCAGAGTGCGACTCATGCGCAGGCTCGTCGTCCATCTGAGCCGCAGCAACAAGTGCACCTAATCCGATCACAACAATTTTGATCACGCCGCTGGTCAGTTTGCCATGAGCGAGCGCACCGAGGTGCCCATGAAGGCCTTTCCCCTGCGCTGGAAATCGCTCCTCAAGATGATCATCCACGTACCCTGCTCCAGCAGATGAGCCAACGGCAACAAGCATGGGCAGCCGCATCTGGGAAAGCGTCAGTGCAGATGCTCCTAAACCTGCCGCAACGCCAACGCCCTCCTGCAACGAAACCGGTGTGCCTCGGAAAGATTGGCGCGTCCACAATGCACGGTGCCGATCAAAAGCGCGCAGATGAGCCGTGCTCCTCGTCACGATCGCAGCCACAGCGCCACTCAGAGCGCCTGCCAAGACGTGTTGCATCAGGCTGCTGCGCTCACGACGGCACCCAGGGCAGCATCTGCACCTGAGGTGTTCCCGAGCCTCACGTGCTGCCCCTTCAGCTCGTGAGCCACAGCTATCGCGGTGTTCACATAGGACTGGACGCTTCCCATGCCATCGACCGAGGAACCACTGTTTGACGAACGAACCGTTGCCACAAAACTCTTGCCGTCAGTACCTGCACCTACAGCAACCGCAGCCCCCTGCCTTGCGATCTCATTGAAATACGCCGCGTCAACCTTGGTAATCCCATCAGAGTCTGTGCGGGGGCTTTCCTTTGATGAGGCAGATGCTGCAGAGGACGGCTCAACCTGATCGCGCGGCCCGATCATCACGATAGCCTCCGCAGCACCAGAAAACTTCGTGACACTAATAAGAGGCTTATCCGAGGGTGTCAGCAGGCCTTGTATCGTCTGTGCAGTCTGCGAATCTGGACCTTGGCGCATCATTGTCGAGAGTGCGGCCGCGACTTTTTGGTCAGCATTTGCATCAGCGGGCACACCTTCAACGTTGTCCGCGAGCGATCCTGCGAGCGCAGAACGGTAGGAAGCCTGGTTTGCGTCACTCAACACATCCGTCGCCTGGATCTGAGAGACGATGCCCGCGCCGGCCTTCGTCAGCTGATCGCTCAGTGCGCTGACGTCCTCGTCATTCACATCGTTCAACACAATGAGGCCAACCTTGCGGCCGGAAAGTGTCCCCTTGAGCAACTGACTTCCCGCAGCAGCAAGAGCAGCATTCTGATGCTCAAGTTCAGCATTTGCTGCGTCCAGGTCAGCTCGATACGTATCACGGGAATTGCGCAGGGACTGCACTTGACCCGTCAGGGCATTTCCGATGGAATTCTGCAGGGGTCCGGCACCCAAGACGATGCCAATCGCCAGCGCTAGAAACACCGAAACGAGCGAGACGAGGTGATAGCGGAAATCAACCATGGATAATGCCTACCTATTCAGAATAAATGACCAAAGAAATGTCCGATACTGGATGCCCACGCGCCTACAAGCTCGAATAAAGTCTGCCCCCCTGCAGTGGAGGCAAGAGCAACGACGAGAGCAAGCACACCGGCGACAATCAACGCGAGGATCTGCCAGTTTGAAATTCTCGAACGGTAAAGGAGCGACACGCCCTTCGCATCCACCAACTTGCCGCCGACAGAGAGCCGAGTGAGGAACGTCGAAGCCATCCCCGCTCGCCCCTTATCTAAGAATTCAATGAGCGTATTGTGCGTACCTACCGCAACGATCAACTCGGCTCCCGCCGCATCAGCCAGGAGCTCCGCAACATCTTCGCTGGTTCCTGTAGCCGGAAACACGACGTGATCGAGCCCTAAATCCTGGAGGCGCTTCTCCCCCGGCGCCGTGCCATCACGGTAGGCGTGCACAACCAACTCAGCTCCAGCAGCCAAAGCCTCATCCGATACCGAATCCATGTCGCCGACGATCATGTCCAAATGATAGCCGGCCTCCAAAATCGCATCCGCCCCACCATCGACGCCGATCATCACCGGATGTGTTTCGCGGATATAGGGAGCAAGCGCCGCCAGATCCTCTTTATATCGGTAGCCACGCACCACCACGAGGACGTGTCGATGCTCCATCGAAGTTTTGACGCTCGGGATACCCACGCCATCGAGGAAAAGGCTCTCTTCCTTTTCCACATATTCCATCGTATTGGCGGCAAACGCTTTGAGCTGCGCTGACATGCCTGCGCGCGCGGCCTCCTGATCTTCCGCAATCGTTTGCTCGGTTTGTACCTTGCCCTGCGCGATCAGTTGATCGTCCACATACACATCGCCTTCCGGCGTGACGCGCACAACTGTGCCCTCGCGGATATCCATCACAGCTGTCCCTAGGTCATCGACCAGGGGGATGCCTGCCTGCTGCAGAATTCCGGGGCCGAGATTCGGATAGCGACCTGATGTGGACTTTGCTGCGTTGAGAACAACGACAGGCGCCCGTTCAACAAGCCCCTCGGCGGCAACACGATCCAGATCAGTGTGGTTGATCACCGCAACGTCACCGCTGTTGAGTCGCTTCATGAGCCTTTTTGTGCGCGCATCGACCCTGGCTGGTCCCACATAGGCGCCATCCACCTGTTCTGGCTTCTTGTTACGCGATAATCCGAAAAACACGTTTCTATCGTGCCATATTTTCGCCGCGAAGGAGCTCAGCAGCGTGTGCGCGTGCCACATCTGTATCAGAACCCGAGAGCATGCGCGCAAGCTCCGGCAGACGTTCATCGAAGGTCAGCTCGTGTACTGCCGTCGTCGTTGTCCCACCCTCACGGTGCTTACGAACCACAAAGTGATGGTCAGCAAGCGCAGCAATTTGAGCGACGTGTGTCACAACAATCACTTGCGCGTGGGAGGAGAGCCGTTTAAGCCTTTCCCCCAGCGCTCTGGCAGCAACGCCACCAACTCCTGCGTCAACCTCGTCAAACAGAAATGTGACATCGGAATCTGTATCGGAAAGGGCGAGCTCAACTGCCAACATGATACGCGAGAGTTCACCCCCGGAAGCTGTCTGAGCAAGAGCGTGCGATTGAAGGCCACTATTGGCTTGAAAGAGAAATTCCACAGTATCTTGACCATGTGAGCCAAAGGTCTCTGACGAATTCACAACAATCGAAATCCGCGCATCACCAAGGGCAAGGTGAGGAAGCTCACTGTTGATGGCATTTTCGAGAGATTGTGCAGCGTCCACGCGTGCGGCATGAAGTTCACTGGCTGATCGCGTCAGCAATTCCTGTGCTGTGCGGACAGTATCCTGAAGCCGAGCCTGTTCCTGCTCAGGATCCTGCAGTGACGCGAGTTGAGTTCGCGCTTCATCTGCCTGTGCGATCGCCTCATCAACGCTCATGCCGACTTCGCGCGTCAAGGTTCGCAATTGCTGACGCCGAGCGTAGATATCCTCTAATTGCTGCGGATTTGCCCCCGTCTGATTCGCCAGCTGGGAAATCTCCGACGCAATATCGTCAATTTCGAGGGCTGCAGCAGACAAGCGCTCGACAAGCTCATTGAGTTGATGTGCCGTGGCACTTCCATCGGTGCCCGTTTCATCGGTGTCATCGAGGACTTTGTGCAGGTCGTGCACCGCCTGCCTAATGGTATCGGAGACCGATGACGAGGCTTGTTCGCCTGCCAATCGGCTTGCCGCAGAGGAAAACGCTTCAAATCGGCTTTCAGCTGATTCCAAGTCCTGAGACTGTGCACGAAGATCATCCTCTTCGCCCAGGGTGGGATTCACTGCATCCACCTTGGCAACAAGTGCCTGCCAGGCAAGACGGAACCTGGCTTGTTCGCGGATAGTCGCATCAAAATTCTCGAGCGCCTCGCGGGCATCCCTGTACTCCTGCAGACGCTGAACATAGTCGCGCAATGCACGGCGAGTCCGCGTTCCGCCGGCAGCATCAACAGCATCTCGCTGTGCGGAAGAACTGGCAAGCCTCATCTGCTCGGACTGCCCATGGATTGTCAATAGGTCACCAACAACCTGCTCAAGCGTGGCAGCCGGCACACGAGCCCCACCCAGAAACGCACGCGAATGTCCGCGTGCTGGAATCCTGCGCGAGACCTCAAGCCATGCCTGGTCATGATCCTCGTCCCATACGCCACCCGCATCGGCCACGCGCTGCAGGAGGGCTGCATCCTTGGGAACAACAAACGACGCCTGCACCTGAGCCTCATCTGTACCGTAGCGGACTTTGGCTGCGTCCGCCTTTCTGCCTTGAAGTAAAAGAAACGACGAAACTGCCATCGTCTTTCCAGCTCCGGTCTCACCCGTCACAACAGTAAGTCCTGGGCCGAGGTTGAGGTGCGCTTCGTCGATAACACCCAAATGATGAATATCAAGAGAGTCGATCATGGCGCCATCCCGTGACGGGCAGTTGGAACTTCGTAATCAGGCGTTGTGAAAAAGGTTGAGAATTCAATCGCGCGAGATAGATCGGGTGCTTTCCCTTGATCGCTGTTACAGTCGATCCAGCGGGAGTTTTCACCTCGCGGCGGCCGTCGCACCAAATCCGGGCATTCCCATCGTAGACATGCAGTTCAAGTGTGGAGTCTGGGCCGACAACCAACGGCTTCGTGAACAGGGCATGAGCAGCGATCGGGGTGAGCAACAATGCTTCGACGTTCGGCCAGACGATCGGACCGCCCGCAGAAAAGTTGTACGCTGTGGATCCTGTTGCTGTCGAGAAGAGCACATTATCCACTTTGAATGTCGAAATCTCGCGGTCATCGACACCGATCGCGGCCTCAAACAGGCGCACATCCTCATCTTTTTCAATCGACGCCTCGTTCAGTGCCCAGTTTTTCACTTGCGTTCCGTCGGGGTAATGAACCTCAATGTCGATCGTCATGCGTTTTTCAAAGCTCCAATCGTGAGCGACAATCCTTTCAATCACTCCCTGAAGGTCTTCTGGGTCAGCCTCTGAGAGGAATCCCACATGCCCGTAATTGATTCCAAGAATAGGAACCTCCCACGGCCGACTCATTTCTGCAGCACGCAGAACCGTACCGTCTCCGCCAATGACCAGGATCAGCTCCGCGCCCTGCGCCGCCTGGTCTGATTCGCTCACATCGACGAGAAAGCCTGCTTTTTCAAGGGATACCCGCGCATATCGGGCACTTTCGGCCACGTCATGTGAACCCCGGTGCATCACAAGTGCAATTTTGCGCGCCATATATGTATCCTCTCCTCGTCCGCCTCTATTATCCGCCCTCAAGGGTGCCATGACACGACGTCATACCCAAGCCTGCGCGTATGTTCACGTCGCGCCGCGTCAACGCACACCGCATGATCCCCTGTGTACACAGTTTCGCGTGGACACGCCGCCGACCACGTTCAGCTTTCAGATGCTGTCCATGCAGTATTCTCGCCGCTCCCTGCCGGTCCGTGCGCAACAACATCTTCCACTGCTGCGTCCAGACGCTGGGAGAGCTGATCGGCAGCATGAGCCTTCATCAGGAGGAAGTATTCGACGTTGCCGCTCGGCCCTGGCAGCGGCGAGGGAGCGATGGCCTGAATGCCTAATCCGAGTTCGCGCGCGCACTGGGCTACCTTGATGACGGCCTCTGCGTGCAGCGCAGGATCGCGCACCACACCGTGGGCTCCAACGCTCTGTTTCCCCACCTCGAACTGAGGTTTTACCATCATCAAAAAGTCTGCGTCTGCACTGGCGGCCTGAACAAGGGCGGGGAGAACAAGCGTCAATGAAATGAACGAGAGATCACCCACCACAAGATGCGGTGCGGGTGCAACGCGTTCTGGATCGAGTGAACGCACATTCGTCCGCTCGATCACAGTGACGCGAGGATCTTCACGCAGGATCCAGGCGAGTTGCCCATACCCCACGTCGAGGGCAACCACATGGCTGGCTCCCTTTTCGAGCAGCACTTGAGTAAATCCGCCAGTTGACGCACCCGCATCGAGAGCCCTCACGCCCTCAATCTGAGGGGCAGCATCACCGAGTTCCTCCAGAGCACCCAGTAGTTTGTATGCGCCCCGTGAAACCCACTGTGTTGTTTGCACTTCTTTCACGAGCAACGCTTGAGCTTTATCCATCTGACGCGCGGGTTTGCGAACGATACCACCGTCAACGTACACCCGACCTTGTTGGATGAGCTCAGCCGCCTGCGCACGCGAATGTGCGAGCCCACGTCGAACAAGTTCGGCATCCACACGAATCAGGTTGCCCATAGTCTTCTCTTCACCTCTGCTCTCACGCACGTCTTCTTGCACACGTCTTGTCGCATACAGGGACATGAACAACGCTACGATCGAGTTTCCCTTGCTCGGTCAAGCTGGGAGGTGAGTTCAACGAGAACATGCTCGAGAATATCGATATCCGACTCGGGATCCGAGACGCCTGCTGAACCACTACCCGAAGCCTCTGTGCCACTGCGCTCACTCAGCTGCGTCAATGCAGCCTCGACGTTAAACGGGGCATGCGGCTTGGGTGACGCGGAGTCCTGCGGGACATCCATAGCGATTTCTCCCCTCACAATTCACCTCGGCGGCAGCTGTATGCCACACGGTGCTGCTAATCCTCAACGCGTAGCTCTGGAAGCATCGAAGCGTGAACCGCGATACCGCGATCAGCTGCATTCCACCACGCATATGCCAGTGCACGGTACGCATCAACCGGTAGTGGATCAACATCAAGGGTCAGGGCAGCGCCCTCGTCTGACGACACTACTACTTCACGCTCAGATACCTGGGCAGACCAGGCGCCCACAGACGCCCTACTTATTCCGTCACTCACGCCGACCCTCACCTGCGGATACGGCTGGAGCAATCCACGCAGATCCCGCAACACGTAGCTTGGCCGTGTTTCCGCGTCGGCAAGGCAGATATCGCGTGCTTGAGTAACTCCCGTCAGAACGTGAATCGAGTCGTATCCGGCGTGATGAGCGCCTGCCAGATCCGTCGAAAGTCCATCACCAATAACGACTGGTCTGGCAAGCTTCCCTCGCTGCGCTGCCTGCTCAAAAATCCCAGCAGCCGGCTTTCCGCCGCTCAACGCATTAACGCCGGTGGAATTCTCCACCGCAGCGACCAACGACCCTTGACCGATCATCCCGCCGCGCTCCCGCGGAATCGTCGGATCCACATTCGTCGCAATATAGCGCGCACCCGCACGGATTGCTAAGGCAACTTCCGAAAGAGCCGCCCAGTCAACCTCTGGATACCACCCGTGGATCACCGCCATGGGATGATCGTCTGCAGAAGTGACGTAGCGAAAATCGTACGATGACGCTGCTTCTCGTAAACCATCACCGCCCACGAGCAAGATGGATGCACCGCCGGGTAGCATATCGGCAGCCAGCCTCAAGGCAGCATCTGCCGATCCATAAATCTGGTGCGGATCAACCTGTATTCCAAAACCCGCAAGCTGCTCAGCAATGTCGATATGCGTGCGCGAAGCATTATTGGTGAGGAACACATAACGTAATCCGGCCTGCTGAGTTGCAGCTATCGACTCTGCCGCATAAGGGATAGGTTCAGAACCGAGATAGCACACCCCATCGAGGTCGCATAAAGCACCGTCGTATGCCTCATATAGGGCTCTCACACGTCCTCCTGATCTGCGCCCTGATCCGATCCAGCTCCCTCGAGGTCTTCGCTTTCTTTCTCGCTGTTCTCGCGTGCCTCTTCATCGCTCATCTGCGGTTGAAGGCTTTGGGGCTGCACGACGCTGTGAGGCTGATCCTCAGGCGTATCACCATCAGCATCTGACGGCTCGCTTCCGGCATCAGAAGCGAGACCAGAAGATTCCCCATCGCTGGCTGAGGGATCCTCCGCTGTGGCTTCCTCTGACGAATCGTCTGCCGGGGATTCGTCAGACGATTCACTTGTGGGTTCAGCAGACGGCGTCATATCGTCGCCCTGATCGGAGCCTTCTTCGTCGGCGAGCACATCCACTGGGTCACCACTAAACACCGGCTCCCAACGCTCGCGCAGCTGCTCGGCTTCCTCGTGGCGCCCGAGCTCGGCAAGGCGATCCGCTTTCACCAGCTCAATCCGCGCACGGAGTTCATCAGTGAGATTCTGTGACTGTACTTTCTCCAGAACCTCGAGACCTCCTTCATAATCACCCGTGTCCGCACGAGCCCCCGATGTGACGATGACGAGTTCAATCTGCGCCGCCAAGTCGAGCTTCTTGAGAGGAATGCCCGCAATAAAGGTGAGAGCCTTTTCTGGGCGCCCGAGTCCACGCTCGGAATCCGCTTCGATGGCAACATGTTCATAATCATCCGTCATCCGTCGGTACGTCCGTAGCTCGCGCAGCGCCTGTGAATACCGTCCAGTCACATAAGCAGCCAGACCTAAAGCTTCACGGACGATATCGATACGGGCAGCCCGTTGGTAGGCAGCCTGAGCGTGCAGGTATGCAAGCTCCGGGTCAATTTCCATCATTTCGCCGGCATAAACCAGATGACGCGCAACGCGCTTCGCGTTCTCTTTGTTCAACGAACTCAGATGACGGCGCGACTCCGGTGCAAGGTCGAATTCAGAGACTGACTCCGGCACCTGTGGTTCGTTGTCATTGCGCCCGCGATCATGCTGCCGGTTCCCATCGTGCCGATACGATTCGCCTGAACGAGAGGATTCGCTTCTGGATCGAGAACGATAGTTCTCCGTATGATCGCGTCCTGAATCCCAACGGTTTTTCCCTTTTTGTTGACGGAAGTTCAGCTCCTGTTGACGGAAGTTCGGTTCTTGAACCCGATCCTCGGCCTCACTATTCGTCTGCTCTGCACGCGAATTCGCCTCGTCATCTTGCCAGCGATGCGGCGAGGAATCCTGACGAGAATCGCACCAGGGACGCTCGTCTCTCCGACCTCCGCGCCGACGATCGTCGTCGCGCCATGACGAATGCCGATATCCACCCCGATCTGAGGAGAAACGATCGCCACCGAATCGGTCGTTTTGACGAGAGGATCGACGGCGATCGCCTTCGAAGCGACGCGAGCCACCCTCACGCCAGTCCCTCGCATCGTTGCGATCACGGACATGCTGGTGACCGTCGTCATGACGAGAATAATCACGCCGGGAACCCGACCTGCGCCACTCTCCATCGCGGCTGTACCCGCGATCCTTGTGCCATTCATCTGAACCACGCCGTTCAGATCGATAACCACGATCAGATCGATAACCATCGCGTTGTGAACGATAACCGCCTCGGCGCGCTTGACCATTCTCAGCACCGAAATCGTCGTGGCCACGCCCTCCTGAGCGATAACGAGGGGCGTCATCACGCGAATAGTCCCGACGCTCCCGATCATCGTCATCACGCCACGATCGACGGTATCCACCACGCCGGCGGTCCGAATAGCTGCCAGAATGGGAATAATTCTTCCGTCGATCAGCTGCAGACTGCCACCCTTCACGGCGTGCTCGTCCGCGATCCTGCGATTGTTCATTTTCAGACATTAAAATCCATCTTTTCCATACAGCTACTTAGCGCCTGTCGTCTACTCCACTGTTGTCGTGTGACGCTTAAAGACGCGATGACTTGCACATTCCATATTGGTGCGCTCTGAACACAGGACATAGAGCCAGAGAACTCTCTATTGTCACGCAGATTCTTACCCAGCGCGACGGGCATATGCGGCACACGAGCAGACACGTTTTTACGATTGTACTCGCACTATCTGTTCGTTGCCTGAGCCGCCTCGTTATTCCTTCCACCACGAATCCGACGGAGCGACGGGCATAGTGCGCTTGTGTCGGGTTCGTAAAAAGTACCGTTCGATCTTTTCAGCCACTGCGGGATCGACGTCCATGCCTTCAAGATAATCATCAATATCTGTGTACCTCAGGCCAAGTTCGTCCTCGTCAGCCCGTCCCGGCGTATCGTCGAGCAGATCTGCTGTCGGCATCTTCTGCGTCAACGCTTCAGGGCCTCCCAAATAGGCAACGAGCGAACGCACCTGCCGTTTGTCCAGATCTTCCAGAGGCGTCACATCCGCAGCACCGTCACCAAACTTTGTATAGAAGCCCGTCACAGCCTCAGCGGCATGGTCAGTACCCACAACCAGCAACCGACGGTCTGACGCCACCGTATATTGAGCAACCATGCGGAGCCTCGCCTTGACGTTGCCCTTTGCGAAATCGCTCATCGCACGCCCAGTTACGGAGCTGACGTCAGCCACGATGGCATCGACGCTCGAAGCCACGTCGATCGAATACGACTCGTCCGGCTGAATAAAAGTCAGCGCCTGCTGCGCATCCGCCTCATCTGCCTGAACACGGTACGGCAAACGAAGAGCAACAAAACGGGCATCCACTCCTTGTGTGCGCAGCTGCTCAGCTGCTAGCTGCGCGAGCCTGCCGCCAAGCGTGGAGTCAACACCGCCGGAGATACCCAACACAAAACCGCGCGCGCCTACGCTCTGGGCGTAGTCCACTAAAAAACGAACGCGATCCGACACTTCCTTCGCCGGATCTATGTGGGGTTTCACGCCTAAGCGCCGCACTATCTCGGCTTGTAATGGACGCATTCCAATCCTCCTGATATTGCTCGTGTATCAACCGACTGTGAGTCATCTACACTGAGCGCTGATCAACTCTCCGCACGCCTTTCTCAGCACGCGTGGCTGGGGTGGGTTACGCCGTGTGATCGAGCCGCACAACGGCGAGGTTTTTCTTGCCCTTACGTAGGAATACTAAACCGGAATCGAGAATATCCTCGCTCGTCAATACCCTATCAGTGTCCACTACCTTGCGGTTGTTCACATAGATACCACCGGACGTCGCAGTGCGGCGCGCCGCAGCTCGGCTCTTCTCCAAACCGACGCGAGCAACAATATCCACGAGAGGTTCTCCAACATGAGCGTCGGTATATGGCAACTCTTCAGCTGCATCACGGAGAGTCTGACTGTCGATCTCATTGAGATCCTCACGCCCGAATAGAGCCCTCGAGGCTTGCTCGACGCGTTCGGTCGTAGCAGAGCCATGTACCCACGTCGTCACGTCGGATGCGAGCACACGCTGAGCCGTGCGAGCACCTGGATTGGCGTCACGCTCTTCTTCCAGGGCCTGAATTTCCTCCCGAGAACGGAAGGTGAACACTTTCAGCAGATGGATCACGTCCGCGTCAGCTTGGTTAAGCCAGAATTGGTAGAACTTGTAGGGGCTGAACATCGTCGGATTAAGCCAAATAGCGCCGCCTTCACTTTTACCGAATTTCGTTCCGTCCGACTTTGTAATCAGTGGGTTCGTCATCACGTGAACACTTGCGCCTTCACGTTTGTGGATCAAATCAATGCCGCCCACAAGGTTTCCCCACTGATCATCACCGCCGATCTCCATCGTGCAGCCGTAGCGGCGATACAGTTGGAGAAAATCATTCGCCTGCAGGATTTGGTAGGAGAACTCAGTAAAAGAGATTCCCTCATCGGAGTTCAGGCGCCTGGCCACGATATCCTTGGAAAGCATTGTGCCGACCCGAAAGTTCTTTCCGATATCTCGCAGGAAATCGATAGCGGAAAGCTCGGCAGTCCAATCCAGATTGTTGACGATCCTCGCAGCGTGTTCACCATCAAAATCCAGCAGACCCTCTAGCTGCCCTTTCAGATCGTCTGCCCACTGAGCCACAACGTCTTTCTGGTTGAGCACGCGCTCCCCCTTATCGCGGGGATCGCCAATCAAGCCGGTAGCGCCGCCCACAACAGCGATAGGATTATGACCTGCCATTTGCAGATGGCGCATCACCTTGATGGCCACGAGATGCCCGTGATGCAATGACGGAGCGGTTGGGTCAAAGCCACAGTAAAATGTGAGATTACCTCTATTCAGAGCCGCCCGGAGGGCATCCATATCCGTATGGTGAGCAATCAGCCCACGCCACTGCAGTTCATCCACAACGTCTGCCACTGCTACTCCTTGATCGAAACTCGAGCTTCTTCTTCGCTATCGCTATCTGTTGCTCCCATGAGTCTACCGGTGCGCTACCCTCAGGCAGCCGTAACGCGGATCTGAAGATCCTCGCTCTCAGGCATCCATGTTGCCGTGTCTGCATCGTACTGTGCGCCCGACCGAATATCCTTCACTTGGTCGCCCTCGTCAGTTGTGAACCACACGAACGGGATTCCCCGCTTATCCGCATACTTGATCTGCTTGCCGAATTTGGCTGAATTTGGCGAGACATCCGCAGCGATACCTCGGCGCCGCAACGCCATCGCCGTCTTGGTGGCATCTCGCCGTTGCGACTCATCATTGACAGCAACGAGGACAACGGTGGGAACCGCACGGCTAGCCTGAACAAGATGGCGACCGATCAACCGCGACACAAGCCTCGATACGCCGATGGAAAGGCCGACCCCCGGATACGTATGCTTTCCATCACTGACGAGCGAGTCGTATCGTCCACCCGAGCAGATAGAGCCCAAATCCTCGTGCCCCACCAATGTCGATTCGTAGACGGACCCCGTGTAGTAATCCAACCCGCGAGCAATGGAGAGATCGGCCACCATCGACCCGTCAATAAGCTCGTTGGCACCTTCAAGCACCGTGACGAGTTCTTCCAGACCCTCGTCAAGCAGAGGAGACGAGACACCCAGATCCCTGACGCGCTCTGCAACAGACGCATCCGTACCCCGTATCGAGGCGAGGCGGAGCGCTTGCTGAGCTTGCTGGTGGCTCAGTCCCGCGTCGTCAATCAGTTCCTTTTCTACCTTCGCCTCTCCGATCTTGTCGAGCTTATCGATCACGCGCAGCACAGCGAGAGTATCCGGCGCACCGATCGCTTCATAAAAGCCCTGAGCGACCTTCCGATTGTTCAGCCGTATGACGACGCGTGGAATGGGCAGATGAGAAAATGCATCGACCATCGTCAAAGGTACGTCGATATCGTAAAACGCTGGGAGTTCTGAGGAGCCAACCACATCGACGTCTGCCTGGACGAATTCACGGAAACGACCGTCTTGTGGACGTTCGCCCCGCCATACTTTCTGGATCTGATAGCGCTTAAACGGAAAGAGCAGTTTTCCCGCATTCTCAAGCACATACCGCGCAAAAGGCACCGTGAGGTCAAAGTGAAGTCCCAGTTCCGATTCCTGATGATCCGAGCCCTGCAGGCGTCGAAGCATATAGATTTCCTTCGACGTCTCCCCTTTCCGCAGCAGCTGATCCAGCGGCTCGACCGCACGGGTTTCGATACCTGAGAAACCGTTGAGTTCAAAGGTTCGCCTCAACGCGTCGAGAATATGTGTTTCAACGGCTCGATCCTGTGGAAGGAATTCAGGGAAGCCTGAGAGCGGTGCAATCTTCATACGTTATATTGTGCCACGCTCGCATTACCCGATGCGTCCGGCCTCATACGCCATACGAACAAACGGTGAATGCTCGCGTTCAAAGCCAATCGTGGTCGAGCTTCCATGCCCGGGAAACACCACCGTATCGGAGTCGAGGGCTACACTCAAGAGCTTAATCGTCGCAGCCATCTGCGCCCCGTCACCCCCGTGAAGATCCGTTCTCCCCACGGAGAGCCTGAACAGAACGTCCCCCGAAAACATCATCTGACGACGAGCTGACCCATTGCCTGGGTGTATATCGTCAGGCAACAGTGCGTCGTCGTCGCTCAGAGTTCCATCCACAAGAAACACTGTGGAGCCTTCTGTATGGCCGGGAGCAGGAAGAGCACGAATGGAAAGACCTTCCAACACCTGGGCGCCAGCGTCTGTAAACACGTCATCTGGCAGATACTGCGCATTGGCGGGTTTTTCCCACCCATGACCCGAGAATTCAGCACATGTCCGCTCAACCTGTTCGCCCGACATGCCTGGCATAGCCGTCATCGATGCAGGATCATTGAGCCGATACCAATCTGAGGCGCCCAGATATACAGGATTGGAGCCCGCTACTCGGCTCGCGTCCCACACATGGTCTGCATGTCCATGCGTCAGGACAACAGCACCGGGACGATATCCGAATTGTGCACACGTTTGTTCTACCCACTCGGCTGCTCCTGCACCCGGATCGATGACGAGAGCCTCTGATCCTTCGTCAGGAAAAAGAAGATAGCAGTTTGCCTGAAAAACAGTTTCATCGAAACGTAACAGTCGCATGGCTCTACGGTAACAAATATCAGTGCGTTGCCCTAGACCGATCTGAGGGCACACCACGTAGGCGCATTCTGCACACGAGATCGTTATCGATGTCCTCTTCAAAGCCTGTCGAGACTATTTCCCTGGCGTCTCTTCCCTAGCGCCTCCTGCCTACCATCCCTTTCTGTCCCTTCGTGACGATGCGTTGACGCTCCAGCCACCTCACCTCGTGGACAGGTTATGCTCCGAGCACACTTTCAGCATAAAATAAGCAGAAAGTATCGAAGTTACGCACGGCACATGCCGACACAAGGAGCACTCATGGGTGAGCCAACACAAGAATCCGACCAACACGTGGCAGTCTCTGACGCTCAGAACACCGCAGTTGCGGCTGAATCCTCCGCTGCAGCACAGTCCTCACCTGACGGCAGCACTTCTTCTGAGTTCGGGCGTGTGGACGAACACGGAAACGTGTATCTAAATATCGACGGGGAAGAAAAACTCATCGGCCAGTATGTTGCTGGAACACCAGAGGAAGCGTTCCAGCTCTACACCAACCGCTACACCGATATCGTGTCGCAAATTACCTTGCTCACCCAACGGATCGACCATGTGCGCCCTGACGAGGCGTTCAAGGAGCTCGATGATATTGCCGCCAAATTGACCGAGCCAGCGATGATCGGTGACATCGCCGGAGCGCGGGCACGCGTAGAAGCGACGCGTGCGATGGTGAGCGAACACAAAAAGCAGCATGACGCTGACCGACGTGCAGCGCGTGAGCAAGCCACAGCTGAACGAGAAGCTCTCGTTGCGCAGGCAGAAGAACTCGCCCATCAGGATCCAGAACACATACACTGGAAAAACACGCGTACCCGTATGACCGAGCTCTTCGACGAGTGGAAGGCAGCTCAACGGCGCGGCCCACGCTTAGAGCGCAAGACAGAAGAGGAACTCTGGCACCGCTTATCCCATGCGCGCTCCTATTTCGACAAGGCGCGCCGGCAACACTTTTCACAGCTCGACCAAGATCGCGCCCAGATCGCTGCTCATAAGCAGCAGCTGATCGATAAGGCAGAGGAACTCTCCACGTCCACTGACTGGAATCGGACATCGGCACAATACCGCGAGCTGATGGATGAGTGGCGCAGCGCCGGTCACCTTGCACGGAAAGACGATGACAAGTATTGGGAGAGGTTCCGCGCAGCTGAACAAAAGTTCTTTGATGCGCGCCGTGCACATTTTGCGGCACGTGACGATGAGTTTGCAGAGAACCTCCGCAAGAAACTCGATCTCGTTGCTCAAGCGCAGGCTCTGCTCCCCATTTCGGATATCGAGCAGGCTCGCAAAGCGCTGGCGGATATAGAAGATCAGTGGGATGAAATCGGGATGGTACCGCGAGGCGATATCAACCGTACAGAAGGAAAGCTGCGCGAGGTAGCGGACGCAATTCGCGCTGCTGAATCAGAACAGTGGCGGCGTACTGACCCCGAAAAGCAGAATCGATCGGACGGCATGGCAGCACAGCTCAAGCGCTTGATTGCTCAGATCGACGATGAGCTTGTTCAAGCACGGGAAGCAGGCAACGAGAAGAAGATCAAAGAACTTGAGGACTCCCGTGCCGCCCGCGTGGCGTGGCTTGAGACTGTTCAACAGAAGCTCTAGGCGCTCTCGTTATCCACAGCTACGGCTGCCTCCCTGCAGGGCGTGGACGTACTAGTCATACTTGAGGTTATGGCTGACGTGCACGCCCTTTCTAATGCTGAGCGTTTCGCAGTATACGAGGGAACGCTTGTGGAATACGCACCCGGATGCGTGGCGCCTCGGGATTTTTGTGATGACGCCCCTATGCGAGCATCACTTTTCGCTCCCCTGATACCACGTGACGCGATTGTGTATAGCCTCAGTGCACTGTGGATCCACACAGGTTTTTGGCCTTCTGACCGATGCCCATGCCTTCGGCTCGCTCATCCACGGACGCAGCGACTTCCCTCGCTGCGACGCCTTCCCATTCCTCCCTCTGACGTGTTCCGGCAAGGAGGTGTCCTCGTGACAACAGCTGCGCGGACAGCTGTTGATTTGCTCTTTTGTGAAGATCCTGCAACCGCATGCGAAGGAGTGTTGACGTTACTTGAAGGCGATCTTTCGTTCTACGAGCTGATGAAGGTCATGAATGCGCAAAAGCAGCGGCGTGGTATCGAACATGTGCGCCAACGTCTGCACGATATCGATGACTACATCGCAGGTCGTGAAGCGAGGCTTGCACGTATCAACCTGTTTAGAACTCAGCCACGCTAGCCCGATTTTGCTGCTCTTTGCGCGGCTTGGATCCCGTCACCCGATAGGCATCATAAACGCCTTCCACCTTGCGCAGATCCGTCAGGACTCGCGCTAAATGACGCGGATCACCCATTTCGAAAACAACACTTGTTCGCGCCACGCGTTCACGGGAGGTTGCTGAATTGACACGGAGCAGATTTACTCCGTGGTCAAGCAATACCCGCGAGATATCCGAGAGGAGTCCCTGGCGATCGAGACCCTCAATCTGAACCTGCACTGTGTACACAGCATCAGCGTCCTTTGCCCATTCCACCGCGATGAAGCGCTCGGGTTCTTGCTTGAGCATGGACACATTCGGGCAGTCTGCACGGTGGATCGACAAGCCATGTCCACGCGTCACAAAACCTACGATGCGATCGGGAGGAAGTGGAGTACAGCATTTGGCAAGTTTGACCAGCATATCCCCCGAGTCCATCGACTCGACGACCACAGCAGAATCACCACTCGCATCACGCCTGTGCTGTATTTGCGTGGGCGTCACCGCCTCAGCGAGCGTCTCCTCAACGCCGGCTTCCCCGCCCTGGGAGGCAATAAGCTTGCGAACGACGGTTTCTGGAGATACATCGCCTTCACCAATAGCGCGATACAAATCGTTGAGATCTTTGCGCCCGAGCTCCGTCGCAACACCAGAGAGCGTCTCGTGGCTCATCAAACGCTGAACAGGTTGATTGCGCTTCCGGATCGCTTTTGCGAGTTTGTCCTTGCCTTCCTCTGTGCTTTCTTCCTTCTGCGAATGCTTGAACCAATAACGGATTTTCGCACGTGCACGAGGCGAGGCAACGAACTCCAGCCATCCCCTGCTCGGACCCGCATCAGGATTCTTCGATGTCACGATCTCCACCGTGTCGCCGGACTCTAATGTATGGTCAAGCGGAACCAAGCGATCATTGACCCGAGCGCCGACCGTACGGTCGCCCACCTGCGTATGGATCGCATATGCGAAATCCACGGGGGTAGATCCTGCCGGCAGCTGGAGAATTTTACCCATCGGAGTAAAAACATAAACCTGATCGCCACTCATCTCATAGCGGAGGGAATCCAGGAACTCTTCCGGATCAGCGGTTTCACGCTGCCAATCCACTAATTGATGGAGCCAGTTCATTTGATCGTCAGAACCGGATGAGTCTGCGTCTTTCCCCGCAGATTTCGCTGTCGGATTCTCCTTATAACGCCAGTGCGCAGCCACACCGTACTCAGCCCGACGATGCATGTCGTGAGTACGAATCTGTATTTCCATCGTCTGCTTACCCGGGCCGATGACGGTGGTGTGGAGCGACTGATACAAGTTGAACTTAGGCGAAGCAATATAATCTTTGATACGACCCAATATCGGAGTAAACATCGTATTCACAACGCCGAGAACCGCATAGCAATCTGGAATGGTGTCAACCAGAATACGCAGACCTACCAGATCGTAAATATCCTCGAAATCCTTACCCCGCACGATCATCTTTTGATAGATCGAGTAGTAGTGCTTTGGTCTGCCGGTGATCGTGCATTTAATGTGCTGGTTTTTCAGTTCTGCCTCAAGCTGTGCTTTGACCTTTTCGATAAAGGCCTCCCTGCGCGGGGAACTCTCCTGGACGAGCCGCTCAATCTCCGTATACACCGTTGGATACAACACGTGAAAAGAGCGGTCTTCCAGTTCCCATTTGATGGAATTCAAACCGAGCCGGTGGGCAAGCGGTGCGTAGATCTCAAGCGTCTCTCTCGCCTTGAATCGGGCACGGTCAGGATTCATGAATTTCCATGTGCGGGCGTTATGGAGCCGATCTGCAAGTTTGATGAGAAGAACGCGAATGTCCTTCGACATGGCGATGATCATTTTGCGCAGGGTTTCTGCCTGCGCAGCATCCCCGTACTCCACCTTGTCCAGCTTCGTCACACCATCGACAAGCAGTTCCACCGTTGGGCCGAATTCCCGACGAATATCGTTGAGCGTGTAATCAGTGTCCTCGACGGTGTCGTGAAGCAGACCTGCCACAATCGTGTCTTCGTCAAGATGCAGCTCGCCAAGAATGGTCGCAACGGCCAAAGGATGCGTGATATAGGGTTCGCCAGATTTCCTGACCTGGCCGCGATGGCATTCCTCGGCAACGTCGTAGGCGTGAAGTATCCGTTTACGGTCGAAGTTTGCATCGGCAGTAGCGCGCATCAAGGGTTCGAGAGGCGCGGGAACCTGCTGCGTCGATTTTCCACCAAGCCACGAGAACCGCGAACGAACACGAGGTTTTGAATTATCAGTCATAGTATCCTCCTCGCTGTGCGTCGTTCTAGCACACCATCCCTCTACTCGGCATGTACACGCGTGCCGATGTTGGCCTTATAGCTTAGTACAAAAACCATCACCTGCTAGCCTAGTTGCTCTCAGAGTAAACAATGGGGATCGAACAGCACACCTGCCCGATCCCCACAACGGTACTTTTCGACATACACATCAGTACGTCAACAAAGCGTCAACTGTTCTGCCGTCAGCCTCCAGACGTGAACGACCGCCCAGCTCGCGCAGCTCGATAAGAACGCACAAGGCGGCAGGCACTCCGCCGGATCGCTCGATCAGTTCAAAGGCAGCATCCGCTGTACCTCCGGTAGCCAGCACGTCGTCAACGACCAGAACGCGGGAACCATCAACAACCGTAAAGGGCTGAAGTTCCATCCGGGCACTGCCGTATTCCAGATCGTAATCCACGCCGACCACAGGTCCAGGAAGCCTGCCCGCCTTGCGAACAGTGAGCATGCCAATCCCGAGTTCGATAGCCAGAGGAGCTGACAGGATAAATCCCCTGCTCTCTAAGCCAGCCACGGCATCAACCTTGCCGCGATAGCGATCGGCAATCGTCGATATCAGAAGATGAAAGGCCTCGGCATCGGCGATCAACGGTGTAATATCACGGAACAACACGCCGGGCGCAGGGAAATTTTCTACTGTGCGCACATGGGAGGCAACGACATCAGTAGCATGTTGAGGAAATGGGGATCCCGTCACTTCTTTCTCCTATTCTTACGCTTGGGCTGTGCCGAGTTATCCAATCGATGGCCGGGCTGACGAATACTTCCCATAGCCGGTGCCAGGAGATCGGCATCGTCATCCTCATCGGAAATCTCGCCACGCTCGCGTAATTGCTCACGCTCCTGGAGCCGCTTGTTGCGCAGCTCCTGTACCTGCTTTGTATGCTCCCGGATACGGGGATCGCTGTTCGCAAGGACGACGGAGAGCGGAGAGGCAATAAAGATAGACGAGAGAGTCGAGAGGATAAGACCCACGAACATCACGAGAGACAAATCCGAAAGCGTCCCTGCGTTGAGCACGAGCACACCAATGAAGAGAATAGAAGCCACGGGCATCAACGACGTAATCGACGTATTCATGGATCGAATAAGCGTCTGGTTGACGGCGAGGTTGACCGACTCTGCGAATGTATAGTCACGCTGAGAGAGCAACTGGGTGGTATTCTCACGAACCTTATCAAACACAACCACCGTATCGTAGAGCGAATAGCCCAAGATGGTCAGAAGCCCAATTACCGTTGAGGGCGTGACTTCGAACCCTAAGAGGCAATAAACGCCGATCGAGACGATGAGATCATGGAAAAGAGCAAGCATTGCCCCGGCCGCGTTCCGCCAGCTACGGAAATAGAGGGACAACCCGACCATCGCGAGTACAACGAAAACGATGAAACCTTGCAACGCCTTTTTCGAGATGTCTTGCCCCCAGGAAGGACCGATGAAGGTGGAGGTCACATCCGTTACATCGACCTTATATGCTCGCGCCAAGTCCTGGCGGATCGTCTCCACTTCACTGTTGGAAAGCTTCTGTGTTGAGGACTGGATACGCATGGTATCGGATCCAACCTCTGCGACACGAGCAGCGGAGTCCCCAGTGTACCTAGCAATGACGTCAACAGCCGGCTGCTGATCGAGCACCGCCGTCTTTGAGATCGTGAACTGCGAGCCTCCGGTAAATTCGATACCCAGATTCAAGCCTCGGACGAACAGAGCAGCAATCGAGACGATGATGGCGAGCGCGGCAATGCTCAACCACAGTTTGGTCTTTTTAATAACAGGCAGGCTCCGTTTGCCCGTATACAGATCGTTGCCCAGAGAATACATCGAGAGCATCAGTTCTCTCCCTTCTGCGCCTGGCGAGCACGCCTTCGCTGTTCCGCACGCCGTTGGGCAAGTGACATGTTATCAGCAGACTCCATAGGAACGTCGTCAGTGGATTCGTCCGCTGAGACCACCGCCGTCTCCGAATGGTTGTCATCACGGTCAGCAGCAGACGAATGTGCCGTACGCTGTGGGGAACGAACCCTTCCGCGCCCAGCATACGTAGGCACCGCACCGAGGCGAGCCGAATCCATACCGGAGAACCGATGCCCTTCGCCAAAGAACTTCGTCCGAATCAACAGAGTCATCATCGGATAGGTGAACATGATGACGATGACGAGATCGAGAACCGTCGTGATGCCAAGTGTAAAGGCAAAGCCACGCACCGAGCCTACCGCGAGGAAGTAAAGCACAACGGAAGCCAACAGGTTCACGGAATCCGCAACGATAATGGTTCTCTTTGCGCGCTCCCACCCGTAATGAACAGCGGATCGAAGGGCACGTCCCTCACGAATCTCGTCCCGTACCCGCTCGAAGAACACGATGAACGAGTCCGCGGTAATACCGATTGAAATGATCAGGCCAACAACACCCGCCATCGACAGGCGGTATCCCATCGTCCAGGAAAGCAAACACACAACCAAATAGGACAGACCAGTTGCAAGGGCAATGGATCCGATGGAGATAATGCCCAAGCCCTCATACTGCCACAGCAGGTAGAGGACGATCAGAATGATGCCAATCAAACCCGCCTGAAGGCCGGACTTCAACGACTCTGATCCGAGGGTGGCGGAGATTTGCTGTTCCGACTGCACCTGGAACGTCAGCGGCAGAGATCCGAAACTCAACTGGTTCGCGAGCACTTTCGACGTCTGCTGCGTAATGCCAGTACCCGTAATTTGGGCGGAGCCACCGGAAATCACCTGTTGTGGTACTGCGGAAGAAATAACGGATCCGTCCAGCACAATTGCAAATTCATTCTGCGGGCTAGGCAAATTGACCAAGCGCTGTGTGATCGCCGTAAACGCCTTCGTCCCGGCGGAATTGAACGTCAAATTCACAGCCCACTGCCCATTTTGCTGATCGTAACCTGACGACGCCTGAGTCAGATCTGTGCCTTCAATTTCAGCCGGACCGAGAATGTATTTTGTCCCGCCTTCACCACAGGCGACCAACGGCTTCGCTGGATCGTCACTCCTCGCTTCAATCCGCACGTCTGCTGCTGAACAGTCAAGAGTGAGCGCATCGTAGGTCGCTTTTTCTGTGACCCAGGCAAGATCCGAGGGATCTTTCGGTTTCGACGTTGGCGCATCGTCCAGCTTGCCATCTTTATTTGCATCAGCCATAGCAGTCGCTTGCTTCTTCAACTCATCAGGAGAAAAAGTCGCAGCAGGGCTTGGCTGTGTGCTCCCAGAGGAGGACGGTGCAGCACTTGAGGATGGTTCGGAGCTCGCTGCCTGGCTGCCAGCTGACGCGGAAACCTGCGCCGGAGTCAGCGGACCGGGATTCATTGTCTGAAGCACAGGGCGCATGCGCAGCACTGCAGAGGTACGAACAAGATCGAGAGTCTCCTGCGAAGGCTGGCCAGGCAGACCGACAACGATGTTGTTGCCGCCCTGAGATGTGATTTCCGCCTCCGCAACACCTGACGCATCAACGCGCTGGCGAATAATCTCAATAGCCTGCGCAACATCATCCGTGGTCACGGTTGAACCGTCAGTGGTGACGGGGGTCAAAATAATTTCCGTTCCACCTTGAAGATCCAGGGCAAAGCCAGGCACCCACTTCGACCGGTGCGTCACAACAGAGCCGACAGCCAGGCTCGTCACAAGTGCGAGAATAAGAACAATGAGGAACACGAGCCGACGCCACACAGGTGCATGAGTCTTTTTCGTGGAAGAGCTTCTAGCCATAATTACCAATACTTTTACTATTTAGTGGTCACTTAGTCGTCACGTTTGCTCGTGCAGACGCCGAGCTGCCTAATCCTGCCCTGGGTTGTTTGTGCCCTCGGCCTCGTCGTCGCGTGCCGAATCGGTACCGTGTACATCTTCTGATGCGGCTTCTGAGGTATCGTCAGATTCCGAGGCTTCGTCAAAGGATCGGGACTCCCCGATGTCCAGATCCTCAGAATCGGCATCTTCACGATCCTCCGGTACGGGAGCAACGGGAATATCAGCAACGCGGGCAATTGCCGAGGCGAGCCAGACTGTTTCATCGCCTGAGGGCGACTGCAAGGTCACAGCATCTCCATCGATATCAACAATCGTGCCAAAAAATCCGGATCCAGTCATGACGTGGTTACCCACAACAAGCGCCCCGTGGCGCTCATCTTCCACCCGTTGCTGCTGCTTTTTCGTCCAGCGATTTCCCCAGAACATGAACAAAACGATCAGCAGCAGAGGAATCCACAACGCCAAACTTTGTGGCATCACGTACCTACCTTCCCAATGTGCCCGCGCACAAAACACACATACGACATTAGTTTAGCGTGCATCCGCGCTCCACATCGGCTTAGCGGGCAAACATGGTCAACCCCACCACCGGAAGGCATGCTGGATCCAACGCTCACGCGCGAGATCCAGCACTCAGGAGAGAGAAAAGAGACCCGGGGATGATTCGGCGCCATCGCCGCCCGTGCCTTCCTCACCGTCACTCGTGTTCGGACGTCCATACGCAGAATCCGGAACAGTGAGCCCCAGATGTGCCCACGCTTTGGCAGTTGCAGCCCGCCCACGCGGTGTCCGAATCAGGAAGCCTTCCCTCACGAGGTAGGGCTCGGCAACAGTTTCTACGGTCTCCGGCTCTTCACCCACCGTCATTGCGAGCGTCGTGAGGCCAACCGGACCTCCATGAAAGCGTGTGGTAATCGTCTCAAGGATGGCTCGATCCAGACGATCCAGACCCGCCTTGTCCACCTGGAACACATCGAGTGCGCTCCTCGCCGCATTCAGGTCGAGGACGCCAGTTCCCTCCACCTGCGCCCAGTCCTGGACGCGGCGCAGCAAACGGTTTGCAATACGCGGTGTTCCACGGGAACGCGAAGCGATCTCGTGCGCAGCCTCCACCGTCATCGAAGCATTGAGCTTCACCGCATTACGCTGAAGAATCAATGCCAAATCCTCGTTCGAGTAATAGTCCAGATGACCCGTAAAACCGAACCGATCCCGCAATGGGGCAGGTAAAAGCCCAGCACGTGTGGTGGCGCCGACAACCGTAAAAGGCGGGAGCGGCAGAGGGATCGAGGTGGCACCTGGCCCTTTACCGACGATCACATCAACACGGAAATCCTCCATCGCCAGATACAGCATCTCCTCCGCAGTCCGCGCGAGGCGATGGATCTCGTCAATGAAAAGCACATCGCCTTCTTGCAGAGACGAGAGGATAGCTGCCAAATCTCCAGGTTTTTGAATCGCAGGGCCAGAGGTCAGCCTCAATGCACCATCGACCTCGGAAGCGATAATCATCGCCAACGTGGTCTTTCCAAGCCCCGGAGGGCCAGCTAATAACACGTGATCCGGAGTTTTACCCCGAGCAATCGACGCCTGCAGGACGAGCCCGAGCTGTGTGCGCACAGTATCCTGACCGATGAAATCTTCTAGATGCTTCGGGCGCAGAGCAGCTTCGGCTGCTCGCTCTGATTCGCCTGCAGCAGCTGACGTGATGCTCGAGAGCCGATCATCGTCCATCGTCTACCGCCTCGATCCTAGAAATTGGAGTGCAGCCTTCAACAGCTCAGCGCTCGATCCTTCGGGTCTGGCGTTCAACGCTGACTGCACCGCGCCGAGTGCATCCTGCTCCGACCATCCGAGGCCAACCAGAGCTTGGGTCACATCGTCAGCAACCGCCCTATGTGCTGACCGAATCGCGCCTGAAGGCGTATCAGATGTGCTGTGCGCAAGCTTCCCATCCAAGTTGACGATGATCCGCTGTGCATTCTTCTTGCCAATACCCGGGACACGAGTGAGACTGAGCGCATCGCCGGAATCGACCACGCGCCGCAACTCATTCGGCTCAAACGTTGAGATGATGGCAACTGCCAGCTTTGGGCCAACGCCGGACACCGATCGCAGAGCATCAAAGACGTCACGCTCGTCTTCGTCTACAAAGCCGAAAAGCGAGAGCGAATCCTCACGTACGACAAGCGAAGTAAAAATACCCAGGCGCGACCCAGGCGTCAACGTCGAAACTTCCCGATCTGGCACCGTGACGAAAAACCCCATACCGCCCACATCAATCACGACCCCATGAGGCTGCACGCTCAACACTTCACCGGCAAGATGCGCGATCACGGTTCGTTCCTTTCATGCTTGTGATACCCGGGAGCTACAGCCCCATGACGGGACGAGAGCCGTTCTGCACTTGCCCACAGCTTCTGGGCAGGCGTCAAATCAGAGCCGGTAGCGCGAGGCAGCGTGTCTGCCCCGCCGTGCTGAGTCCGATCCGGCTGCGCCGACAATGACTGTGCTCCGCCACGCCATGCCTGCGTGATAGCAATCGCAAGGGAATCTGCCGCGTCCGCCGGGCGAGGCAACGTCTCCATGCCTAAAATGCGCTGCACCATTTTCTGCACTTGCGCCTTATCAGCACGTCCAGACCCCGTCACAGCCGCTTTCACTTCGCTGGGTGTATGAAGCCCAAGCGGAAGATCGTGCCGCGCCGCCGCGAGCATGACGATACCGGCGACCTGCGCGGTGCCCGTAACGGAGCGAACATTCGCCTGAGCAAAGACGCGTTCCACTGCGATCACTTGGGGCTTGAAGGTGGTGATCACCTCCTCAAGCTCGTCAGCAATCATCAGCAACCGTTTATGCGGCGCCATGGTTGGGGACGAGCGTGCCACCCGCATATCTACCAGGGTCACCTGTCTGGTCGGACTCGCTTCTATAGTTCCCAAACCGCAGCGTGTCAAACCTGGGTCAACGCCGAGAATCCGCACCTGAGTCTCCCCTACGGCATGCCAGAATGTGCGTTACGAAAAAATACTGAAAAACTATTCGTCTTCCTCAAGCTGAGCAGCAACATCGTCTGGAATTTCCATATTCGTCCAGACGTTCTGCACATCGTCGAGCTCATCAAGGGCGTCGATCACCTTTGTCGCCTTACGCGCTGTGTCGAGATCAACCACAACTGGGGTGCGCGACACGAGCTCGGACTCTGCAGAGTTGTAATCGTAGCCGGCCTCCTGCACGGCGGTACGAACTGCGATCAGATCCTTCGCGTCGCACGTGACGACGAACTCCTCGTCCTCTTCGTAGACGTCCTCAGCTCCAGCATCCATCACGGCCATCAGCACGTCGTCTTCACTCAGACCCTCGGCCTTCGGAAGACGCACCACGCCTTGACGTTCAAAACTAAAGGACACTGAGCCCTGGCTTGCGAGGCTTCCCCCATTGCGCGTGAGCGCAACACGCACATCAGAGGCTGCGCGATTTCGATTGTCCGTCAGGCACTCGATAATCAAGCCCACGCCGCCGTGAGCATAGCCTTCGTAGGTAATCGACTCATAGTTGACGGCGTCTTTCCCTTCCCCGGACGCGCGCTTGAGCGCACGATCGATATTATCCGAGGGAACAGAAGACTTTTTCGCCTTTTGAATAGCGTCGAATAGCGTCGGGTTACCGTCAGGATCGGCGCCACCAGTACGGGCGGCCACCTCGATATTCTTAATCATGCGCGCGAACATCTTGCCGCGCTTGGCATCAATCGCTGCCTTCTTATGCTTCGTCGTTGCCCACTTGGAATGCCCGGACACCTGATCTCCTTTTTGCCCCAAACAATAAAGAACCTTGTAGAGTCTACGCCTTGAGTCTAATCTTCGCTGATTGAGAGCATTCTGCCGTCCCAGCCATTGCTCCACATGCGCACATACACCGCTATTTCCGCAGGATAGACGGCTGTGCCCGATTCAACAAGCGCATCAATCTGGTCTGGGGTGAAAAAACCAAATTCATCCAGGACGTGTTTTTCGGCTTCCGTCAACTGTGTTCCCTCGCCAACGTGATTCGCCTCATCAGGATCTAGATAAGCAAGAAAGAACACTTCGTCCTGTTTACGTGTGGAGCGTGCAAAATGAAAAGTGGCATGACGCGTCAACACCGGTCCAGACAGTCGCTCGCGGGAAAGATGTACGCCAGTTTCCTCTCGAATCTCGCGGATCGCAGCGTCACGCGCATCCTCCCCGGATTCAATGCCCCCGCCAACAGTGAACCACCAGGTATGGGCAGCATCGTCCTGATCATGGCCGCGCACAAGCAGCACGCGTGAACCAGGCCCAATCAAAAGGGCGCGTGCCGCTCTCCGGTGAGGGTAGCCATCCTGATCCAGCGGCCAGCGCGAATCATCGTCTGCGTGCAGATCAGCCTGAGAAGAATCGTTGACGAGGCTCATTCATCATCCATGTCGATTGTTGTTGGAGCCGCAACATGCCCCGCTAGGGGAAAGATGCGAGCAAGGACATGCCGACGCAGTTGACGCACTCTGCCCACATCGGCATTGTGAAATGTACGCGCCAGACGCAGCGACAAGCGGGTGTTGTTGAGCTCTGTGATGCGCGAACGATCATCCG
Source organism: Actinomycetaceae bacterium (assembly GCA_028724265.1). GTDB lineage: Bacteria > Actinomycetota > Actinomycetes > Actinomycetales > Actinomycetaceae > JAQYDG01. The sequence continues at coordinate 222,480 of JAQYDG010000005.1, read as the reverse complement.
CCGTCAGATCGCTATCTTGGAGCTCATCAACCGTTGCACGCAGTGCACGGGACAGCGACGATTCAGCTTGAAGCCGACGCCTGGAGGGCAATTCCACCTGTTGGCGCATCGGTGTGCCATAAATGACAATCGAATCCAACGAGTCGTCAACAAGGGGGTCATCTGCCGCAAGGAGACATTCCTGGGCTGCGTCAATCAGCACCATCGAACTTGCAACATCGAGCACTCCCGACTGTGCTACCTGAAGCGACTGACGTGCACGAGCAATCAGAGTCCTATTGAGGAAAGTGCGCGTCTTGCCGATGCGGGTGTGCAGTGCGTCCAGCTTCCTGGCGAGAGCCAGTGCTGCACCGATGCATGCACACCCCAGCACAAGCACGATCACCACCAGAATGATTATCAACCCACGTGTTGTCACTGCCGCCATCCAGATCTCATCACTGTTACTGCACTATGAGAGCGTACTGCACTTATTAGGACACCCGCCGCGAGGACGCCTCAGCCCTCACGTTCAAGCTCTGCACCTGCGATATGTATCGCGGTTTCGTACACGGCAAACACTTGGCTCGCCACCGTTCCCCAATCATAATGCTGGGCTTCACGAGCCGCACGCGACGTCACGTCATGTCTCCGTGCTGGATCCCGCAAAGCCTGGACGAGCACGCGAGCCAAATCCTGCGGATCTCCGTTCATAAACTGATCTCCGAAGCTGCCGTCCCCCAGAACTGCGCGGAAAGCTGGAATATTGGATCCCACGAGGAAGGCACCTGCGCTCATCGCTTCCACAAGGATAATTCCGAATGATTCCCCACCCGTGTTCGGGGCAACATAGACGTCGATGGAGGAAAAGAACCGCTGCTTTTCCTCGTCACTGATAGCACCGAGGAACTCCACCGAGGATGCAGCATCTGAAAAAAGCACACGAGCCGCATCAGAGTCACCCTTGCCTGCCACAAACAGGTGCGCGCCCGGAATCTCCTTCACGACCTTCTGCCATGCCTGAGCCAGAACTGCTAAGCCTTTGCGCGGCTCGTCGATACGACCCAAAAAACCCACAGTTGGTGCTTCTGCAGTCCCCTGATACCGAGGATCACTGGACGCATGTGCGAAATCCTGTGTATACACCCCGTTGGGAATCACGTAGGCATCAGACCCCAGATACTGCACGGCAGTACGCCGTGCCTCTTGCGACACCGCGATACGCGCTTGGATCTTATCGAGGAAAGGAAGCAGAAACGGAGCAGCGAGAGTCAGTGCACGCGAGGAATCCATCGCAGAATGAAACGTGGCGACCACCGGGCACTGCGCATTGCGCAAAGCCACCATTGATACCGAAGGAACAAGCGGCTCATGCACATGTAAAACGTCAAACGCGCCGTCTGCAAGCCACTCTTTGACGCGATTGTTGACGTGAGGACCAAATGCCAGCCGTGCCACCGACCCGTTATATCGAATCGGTACCGCAGCCCCCGTGGACACAACGAAACTCGGCAGGTGTTCCGTATCCTGCGCGGGCGCAATGACCGACACGCTGTGACCACGAGCGATCAACGCTTGCGCGAGATCTCGAATGTGGAACTGTACCCCGCCAGCAACGTCCCACGAGTACGGGCACGCGATGCCAATCTTCACGGTGTCACCTTCCTGACTTGCAATCGCTCGCGGTACTCCTGATCCTCGCGCGCAGCCCGCTGAGCAGCCTTACGCCTCGTGCGGGCGAGGCGTTCACGATCCAGATCACGTACAAACACGCGCTGGAGCATATGCCAATCCTCCACGTGTTCACGCAGATAGGGTTCCAGGGCACTTACCCAGTACTGCGTCATTCGTGCCACGTCGGCTCGTCGTGCTGCCGGAGAGGCATCAGCGCTCACCCTCGTTTGGGTGGGTGGGCACACACGCACCTCTATTCCCCAGGCTGAACCGGCTCGGCGTTTTTCTTCACCTTTCAATTTCCGATAGAACACCGCAATAGGAAAGAGCTTAGACGAACGCCGTTGAGCCAGCAGTGCAGGACCGGGAGCAACCATCGCAGAATGCCCGGCAAGCGACACTTCAACACCGTTCGACGACAGGTCTCGATCCGCAAGAAGAACGGCAAGAATAGGAGACTCCCCCATCGCCTGCATCAGACGATCCAGCGGGTGCTCGCCTTCAGCCAGCGGATAGATCGTCATACCAAGTTTCGCGCGCGTCCGTGCGAAAAAGTCGAAAAGCTCAGGAGGATTGAGTTTTTCCGCAATCGTGTGGACGCTCCCGAGCTCCAGCTGTGCATAGGCGCCGATCATATCCCAATTGCCCATATGTGCCAGTGCGCCCACAATCGAGTGACCTGCAGCAAGTTCGTCACGCAGCGGCTGGACACCAGTGATTCGTACACGCGCTCTGATATTGTCCGCGCTCAAGGACGAAAAATGAAGCACCTCATAGTAGTAGCGCATATAGGAGGCCATCGCCCGTGCAGAAAGGAGACGGCTACCGGGTGTTCCGGTACTCAAACGCGCCTGATTCATCCGTAGCACGTTGACGCCGTGGAGTGGCATCAGCCCTGCAAGTGCTCCCCCCACTTCGAATGCAATACGGCCAACCGGCTCGGGAAGTGTATTCACAATGCGCTCGCCGAGTGCAAAAACATCCACTATCGTGAGATCAGACCACCTACTGAACCGGCGGGTTCGCTTACGTTTCACCTCCGCGCCTCACCTGCCTTGCCCAGGGGACTCACGCGCGACGAACTGACGATACACATGCCGCATGCGCTGCACCACGGTGACGAAGCCTGCGGCTGCAAGAAATACCATCCCGTCCATGATCCAGTGATCTCCAGCACCCACGCCAGTCAGGAACGCAGTTAACAAAAGCACCACAAGACGATCGGTACGTTCAATCCACCCCACGTTTGCGCTCAGCCCTTGAGCCTCTGCCCTCGCTTTTGCATAGGAGGTGGTGAGCGCGAACGTGAGTGCAGCGATGCCGCAGACAACTGTCCACATTTCAAAACGCGGATCCCCATACCGGAGAGACCACACGATCAGGGACCCAAAGATTGTCCCATCGACCATGCGATCCATGGTGGCATCGAGAAAGGCACCGAAGGAGGACGTCGTGTTCGTCGCGCGCGCTATTTGACCGTCCAAGGAGTCAAAGATGACGAGGAACGTGACGACCCAGGCACCCAGAGCGAGATGATCCGTCGCCAGTAGGCCGATGGCAGCTGAGGCACTCAACACCGAGCCCACCACCGTCGCCTGGTTAGCGGACACGTGTAGTGCAACAGCAGCTTTGACGAAGGGACGAAATAACCATGTGGCGAATGGACGTCCGGAACGTGAGAGCACCCTTATGCCTCCGTGCTGGACGCCGCATCAGCAGCACGATCTGGCAGCTTCTCAGCTTCAGGATCGTTCACATGCCGATCATTGACATCCACAATATGAGCAACTGCCTCGTTCAGAGGAATGCCGTTGCGCTGGGATCCATCACGGTAGCGGAAGCTCACGGCTCCAGCGGCCTCGTCGTTAGCCCCAACGATCAGGAGGAATGGGATTTTCTCCTTCGAACCATTGCGGATCTTCTTGGAGAAGCGATCGTCAGAAAAATCGGTTTCCACCCTCACTCCAGCGGCGGCAAGAGCGTCGCGCACCTGCGACGCATAGCCATCAAACGCCTGTGCAACGGGGATGACGCGCGCTTGAACGGGAGCAAGCCACGTGGGGAATGCGCCCCCATAGTTTTCGACCAACACACCCACGAACCGCTCAATCGACCCGAGCTTCGCGCAGTGGATCATCACTGGCCGCTGATGTGTACCATCTGCTGCGGTGTATTCCAGCCCAAAACGCTCCGGCTGGTTGAAGTCGTACTGGACGGTACTCATCTGCCAGGTGCGTCCAAGCGCATCGCGTGCCTGAACAGACACCTTTGGACCATAGAACGCTGCCCCGCCAACGTCAGGAACAAGGTCGAGCCCCGTTGAACGGCACGCGTCCTCCAAGATGCGGGTGGCTTTATCCCAGTCTTCATCGGATCCAATAAATTTGTCTTTTTTATCCCCATCGACGTCACGCGTGGAGAGCTCAAGATAGAAGTCGTTCAGACCGAACTCTCGCAGGATGTCGAGGAAGAAATTCAAGAGCATAGTGATTTCGCCCTCAGCCTGCTCAGGCGTGCAGTAGGTATGCGAATCATCCTGAGTAAACGCCCGCGATCGCGTCAAACCGTGAACCACACCAGACTTTTCATAGCGATAGTCGTGCCCGAGTTCAAAGAATCTCAGTGGGAGCTCTCGGTAGGAGCGCCCGCGCGAGCGGAAAATCAAGTTGTGCATCGGGCAATTCATCGCCTTCAGGTAATACTCTTGCCCTTCCCGCGTCACATTTCCATCCTCGTCACGTTCCTCATCGATCAGCATCGGAGGAAACATCGTGTCGGCGTAGTACGGCAAATGCCCTGAGGTATGGAAAAGCCCGCCTTTCGAAATTTCGGGAGTATGCACAATCGAGAATCCGGCTTCCAGATGCTTGCGTGTAATAAATTCCTCGATGACGTGCCGCAGCATTCCACCCTTTGGATGCCATAACGCCATACCCGGGCCGATTTCCTCAGGGAAGGAATACAGATCCAGATCCTGCCCCAGCTTGCGATGATCCCGCTTCTCAGCCTCTTTAATGCGCTCCAGATATGCCGAGAGCTCGTCCTTCGATGGCCACGCCGTGCCGTAAATGCGCTGCATCGCGTCATTCTTCTGGTTACCAAGCCAATAGGCTGCCGAGGACTTCGTCAGCGCAAACCCATTGCCGATCAGCTTCGTGTTTGGCAGATGCGGCCCGCGGCACAGATCCTTCCACGCCACCTCGCCGTTGCGGCGAACGTTGTCATAAATAGTCAGTTCCTGGCCGCCCACTTCAACGGCGGCATCGTGGGCATCGCGGCCTTTCGATCCGATCAAATACTGCTTGTAGGGCTGATCTGCGAGCTCCTGCCTGGCGGTGTCCTCGTCAACCACACGCCGCACAAACCGCTGCCCTTCTTTGACGATGCGCTTCATACGCTTCTCAATGTCCTTGAGCATTTGCGGGGTCACCGAGGGAATGTTTCCGAAATCATAGTAGAAACCGTCGGTAATAAAAGGACCAATGCCGAGATTGACGTCGGGGAACAGCTCTTGGACAGCCTGGGCAAGGACGTGAGTTGTTGAGTGCCGCAGAATATTGAGGCCGTCCTGAGAATGAATCGACACGCCCTCAATGCGCGTGCCATCCTCAAGATCCACAAGAGGCGTAGAAAGATCTTTCAACTCGCCATTGATGCGCAGTGCCACAATATCGCGCTGGCCATCGAATAGTTCAAGCCCATCCTGGGCTGAGACGTTCTGTTCCTTGCCGTCAATCACCAAAACCGACACGGAGTACTCCTTTTCATCACAATGCGTACATACCGGGTACGCATTAACGGATGCGCAGATACAAGGTGCGCATTGCCTACCTATTGTAGGCATTATCCCAAGGTTCAGAGCAACGGTAGACCGTCGCGGATGCCCGCCGCGAGACGGCACGACACAACGCGCCGGCACGCACGAGTGTGGAGCATTCACACGTGTTGCCTATGCCTAAAAGGCTCTACAATAGCTCAGGATATCAGTGGGATACTCAACACGGTCGATCAGCGAAAGGTAGTACAAGAATGTCGGTTGTCGTGCTGGGCGGCATGATTGGCGTAGGGAAAACAACTGTTGCAACGATGCTCGCACATGAACTCGGGCAGCCGTTATACAAAGAATCCGTTGCCGATAATAAAATCCTTCCGCTGTTTTACACCGCAAGCCCTCAGGAGCAGGAAAAGAAGCGGTACTCGTTTTTGCTTCAACTGGAGTTTCTGACGCTGCGGTTCCGCGATATTAAAGATGCCCTCTCTTTTGATCATGCCGTGATGGATCGCTCGATCTACGAAGACTGGTATTTCGCAAAGGTCAATACGGATATGGGACGCATTTCTCCGGAAGAATTCGGTATTTATGAACGCCTACTATCGGAAATGATGGATGAAACACACGAGCTTCCGAAGAAGAGCCCGGACCTTTTTGTCTACCTCCATGCGTCCTTCGACACGATCACGCGCCATATCCGCCAGCGCGGCAGAGACTTTGAGCAAGGCGAGGATCTGGACGACTACTTTATGAGGTTGTGGGAAGGCTACGATACCTGGATGGATGAGGATTACCACGCTTCCCCAGTGCTGTGGGTCAACTGCGATGACCGCGATTTTAGCCAAGGGACGCCAGATGCCCATGCGCTTGCGACCGACGTATCCCAGATTCTGAGTCTCATTGATGCCGGCAAGGATCCGGCACACGTCCATACGCAGATCGGCACCCTGCGCAGCGTTACGCCTCAGACCCGCAGCGCTGCGTAGAACTGCGATCCCGCATCGTGGGGCACAGAACTGCGATTCCTCATCGCGCGCCACGATGCGCTGTGTACCACGATGTACTCTGCACCACGTTTCCCTGTGATAGTTTGCATCATCAAAGCCGAGTGCGTCATACTATTCACAACATCGTAGCTGTGGGTCACGCGTGGTGGGCAACGCTATAGTTAGTGCCGCTCATCAGCGTCGCATCGCAGCACAACTCCTCGCTGCGAGCGGAATCTGCAGATTGAACACAGACCAGTTCGTATAAAAGGCTTGATAGAGCACATAAGGGCGATAAAGAGATAAAGGGATTGGAGGGTGAGCATGGAGGCCACACACATCATTTCCGTCGTAGTGATGCGAATGCAACGAATGCAGGGCATGGTAGGCCAGTTCGTGCTCCCCGTGACAAAAATCCTGTGACGATCGTTGCCTGAGTTGCACACGTCAGAGCTTTCACACGGTGTGCAGTAACGACTGGAGCCAAGATGGGCTCCTTTTTTCTGCCTGGCCTGCCATGAGACACACCGTCGGCATTCGAGTATATATCCGAGTATGTGCGCTCGCGTCCTGAGCCGCGCGCGCTCAACAGCCGGCGACTGAGCACAGACCCCACAAAACCGTCACACAGAAAGAATCTTCTTATGTCACACAATGATCGCATCCTGACAACCCATGTTGGATCACTTCCCCGCACCCACGAACTGCTTGACGCCAATGCGAGAAAAGCTCGCGGGGAGATTTCCGAGCAAGAATTCCGCGATATCCTCACGGACTCGGTGGACAAGGTTGTCAAACGCGAAAAAGACCTCGGCCTCGACATTATTAACGAAGGTGAATACGGGCATATCACCTCAGGATCCGTCGATTACGGAGCATGGTGGAACTACTCTTTTACCCGACTTGCAGGTCTGACACTCACCGAACTCGATCGATGGGCAGATACCACGGTGTACCGATCCACCCCTGGCCACCTCGTTCTCACAACCTTTCAAGACCGCCGCGATCGCACGCGCTTCAAGAATGCCTATGAGGATCCGACAACGGGAATACTTACCGGGCGTGCTGCTGTGCCCAATCCAGAGATTACTGGCAAAGTCACCTATATCGGACAAGAGCAGACGCAACGCGATGTTTCCCTGCTCACTGAAGCTCTGAAGAAGAACGGCGTGAATGCGGGTTTTATTGCGTCGCTTTCTCCCGGCGCTGCAGCCAGGCTGAAGAACACCTATTACGAGAGCGAGATCGAGCAACTCAACGATTTCGCCGATGCCCAGCATGAGGAATACAAGATCATCACTGATGCTGGACTCACTGTTCAGCTCGACGCACCAGACCTCGCTGAAGCATGGGACCAGATCAATCCAGAACCAACAGTGAAGGATTTTCAGGATTGGCTTCAACTGCGCATTGACGCGGCAAATCGCGCGCTTGAGGGGATTCCAGCTGAACAGGTGCGCCTGCACATCTGCTGGGGCTCCTGGCACGGGCCGCATACAACAGACATTCCATTCGAAGCAATCGTCGATCAGTGCCTTCAGGTAAACGCAAAGTATTTTAGTTTCGAGGCCTCCTCAGCTCGCCACGCACACGAGTGGCGCGTATGGGAAAACAATCGTCTCCCCCAAGGCCGAGTACTCTTACCAGGTTTCGTCTCGCACTCCACGAACGTGGTGGAACATCCTCGGCTCGTTGCGGATCGAATCGTCAGATTCGCTCAGCTCGTTGGGCCGGAGAACGTGATCGCATCTACCGACTGCGGCTTAGGCGGGCGTCTGCACGAAGATATTGCGTGGGCAAAGCTGGAGAGCCTCGTCGAAGGCGCTCGTATCGCATCACATGAGCTCTTCGGCTAGAACCGAGAGCCATCAGATCATATTCATATCTGCTTGCTAAGGGTGGTGGGACAAGGTTGTGAACTGTCCCGCCACCCCACGCTGATTTCCACCCATATTTTCGCATCGTGTACCACGCGCGTGACGCGGAGGACGGATAGCAAGACGGGCGCGAACAGGCCGGTGGCACCCACGTAGGCTGAGCACGGGAGCGACAGCGAAGCGCCAGTGGAATGCCAGTGTTGTTAGACGGAAGGAGCCACCGTGGAAACCCTGAGAACCTTGGAAACCGTGGGGAAACAGAAACTCGCATTGCTCGGCATGGGTACCGTCGGTTCCGCCGTCGCCGCAATGATTGATCAGAGCACGCTAGCGGAGCTGACACACGTTTTTCGCCGCGCCAACAAGGTTTTAGACGCTCGGGACACGTCTGATTTTTCGACGATTCTTCACGACGCCTCTGTGATGACCGTCATCGAAACGCTCGGCGGCGACCAGCCAGCGAAGGATTTTCTTGTGCAGGCGCTCAAATCAGGCAAGAACGTTGTGACGTCAAACAAGACCGTCGTTGCTCGCAATTTCGACCTTCTTGTTCGCGCTGCCAACGAAGGAGGCTCACGACTCTTTATTGAAGCTACCTGCGGCGGCGCGGTTCCGTGGATCAACGCGCTGATGCGGGCGCGACGCCTTGAACCGATCTCGCAGTTTTCGGGCGTCATGAACGGCACAACGAATTTTATGATCGAACAGATGCGCACGAATGGCTGCAGCTTTGACTCTGCGCTCCGTCAGGCTCAAGAACGCGGCTATGCCGAGGCCGATCCCACAGCGGATATCGATGGTATCGATACGGCGGCGAAAGTCGTTATTTCTGCGCGCGTTGCGTTCAGAGCACGCACGCCCACGGTGTTTCCACGCTCCGGAATACGTGCGCTGACGAGGGAAGACGTTGACATGCTCGCCTCCTACGGATTAGTTCCACGTCTTGTCGGTACGGGTGTAACGGACGGGCAACGGTTCGCCGTCGCTGTTGAACTTTCTGCCGTCGGCGCAGAATCACCGTTCGCGACTCTTCCCGATAATCTCAACACGCTGGTGCTCGTGCAGCCTCACAGCGGGATGCTTGCATTTACCGGCCAGGGAGCTGGCGGCAAGCCCACTGCGAGTGCCGTGATGCATGACGTGCTCGATGCAGCCCTAGGAGAATCATCGGAATACGAGGTGAACGAGCATCTGAGATACGACCCATCACTGCTCATTGGAGACTATGTGTTCAGATCGCCTCAGGCACCCGGTGGATACGAAGTTGAGCGCGATATGAGTGCAGAGGACGCACTGCGTCACGCCTTCGAGCGGTCAGAGGGAGGCCTCCCAGCGTTCATTAGTGCAATTCCGAAAGGAGCTCTCGGCGACCTACCGGGGCGATGCTAGCAGAAGCCACACCACCCGGGCATGCCACACGAAAATGAAGCAAAATATGAAAAAACCCTTGATTTCTCAAGGGTTCCGACTGTGGGCGATACAGGACTCGAACCTGCGACCTCTTCCGTGTCAGGGAAACGCGCTAACCAACTGCGCCAACCGCCCAATATTCTCAATGAGGTGGGTACGGGATTCGAACCCGTGTATACGGCTTTGCAGGCCGCTGCCTAGCCACTCGGCCAACCCACCACAAAAGAAACGCGCCGGAAAAAGCAGCTATCCGACGCTATCTTTCGAGCGGACGACGGGACTCGAACCCGCGACCCTCACCTTGGCAAGGTGATGCTCTACCAACTGAGCCACGTCCGCAGAACGTACCGATTGGGATCATGCTCCCGTTTCGGACTTGAATAACTATACTCATCTTCTGAAAAGTTTGGCAAATTCAAACGGTGAGGCAAACGCCACGTTCTTATCTGAGGCGACCCGTCCGAGGCAGCTTATCCCATACCCTACGCACGTAGATCGGCGCCATCGCACACCACGAGAGTCACACGTTCTGTGGCAGGCAACACGCACCCAGATGTGCATCTACGTGCACGAGATCTTTCCTGCGTGCTAAGCTAAACGAGTTGCGCAATTCGGCGCGTTGAACAGCCACCTAAAGTGGAGATCAGCACGTGGATAGCGTTTCGCGGGCGATTAGCTCAGGGGTTAGAGCGCTTCGTTCACACCGAAGAGGTCGTTGGTTCGATTCCAATATCGCCCACCAGTCATACCCGCAGTCAATTGCGGGTCGTGTCATGCACGGTTTCTCGCGTGGAAAGTTCGCGGAAGAATCCAACTTCACCAACACAATCGTCCACACAATATATCCAAACGGTGTGTCCCATAGGCCATGCTGCGCGGTATCCTGCCGGCTACAAGTTTTCAAAATCCTCAATCCGTGAAAAGGTAGAGGTATGGAAATTTGGCCTGGAAACCCCTATCCGCTCGGCGCCACTTTCGACGGACTTGGGACCAACTTCGCACTGTTCTCCTCGCATGCTCAACGCGTTGAGCTCTACCTGATCGGCGACGACTCTGGAACGCGGGAGGTCAGCAACTTGGCCTCATTGCCGCAAACAGTTGTTGAACTTACCGAAAAAGATGCGAATGTGTGGCACTGTTATCTCCCAGGCGTCAGGCCCGGGCAACGGTACGGCTATCGCGTCTACGGCCCATACGATCCAGAGCACGGCCTTCGCTTCGACCCATCCAAGTTCCTCTTGGATCCCTATGCCAAGGCTATTTCCGGCCAAATCGTCAATGATCAGTCGCTTTTTTCCTACGATTTCAACGATCCGGCCGCACGCTCCGAGCTCGACTCCATCTCCCATACGATGGTGAGCGTCGTTGTCAATCCGTTCTTCGACTGGGGTAACGATCGGCATCCTCGTCACGCGTATAACGACACTATTATTTACGAAGCCCACGTCCGTGGCATGACGATGAAGCATCCCGATATTCCCGAAGAACTGCGGGGAACCTATGCGGGTCTGTGCCATCCGGCGATGCTCCACTACTTTAAGAAGCTCGGCATCACGGCAATCGAGCTCATGCCCTGTCACCAGTTCGTGAACGACACTTCCTTGCAGGAAAAAGGCCTCTCGAACTACTGGGGTTACAACACGATCGGCTTCTTTGCCCCGCATAACGCCTATTCGTCAGCCGGAAAACGCGGCGGCCAAGTCGATGAGTTCAAGGCGATGGTGCGCGCTTTCCATCGAGCTGATATCGAAGTGATTATGGATGTGGTGTACAACCACACCGCTGAAGGCAATCATATGGGGCCAACCCTCAGCTTTAAGGGCATCGACAACCCGAGCTACTATCGACTTGTGGAAGGCGACGAAGCTCATTACTTCGACACCACGGGAACGGGCAATTCGCTCAACATGCGCAGTCCGCACACGCTCCAGCTCATTATGGATTCTCTGCGCTACTGGATCACAGATATGCATGTGGATGGCTTCCGTTTTGATCTGGCAAGTACCCTGGCACGCGAGCTGCACGATGTTGATCGGCTCTCCTCGTTCTTTGACATCATTCAGCAGGATCCGCTTATTAGCCAGGTGAAGCTGATCGCAGAACCGTGGGACGTTGGCGAGGGAGGCTATAACGTCGGCGGGTTCCCTCCCCTCTGGACGGAGTGGAACGGCAAATACCGCGATACCGTGCGTGACTTCTGGCGTGGAGAACCGGCGATGCTCTCCGAGCTTGCCTCCCGATTGACGGGGTCTTCAGATCTGTACGAGAGCTCCGGACGCAAGCCGATGGCGTCGATCAACTTCGTCACCGCGCATGACGGATTCACGCTTCATGACCTCGTTTCGTATAACGAGAAGCATAACGAGGCAAACGGCGAAGACAATGCGGATGGTGAAAGCAACAACCGGTCGTGGAATTGCGGCGCAGAAGGTCCCACCGATGATCCAGCGGTCAACGAACTCCGCGCGCGCCAAACACGCAATATCCTGACCACGCTCATGCTCTCCCAAGGCGTCCCGATGATTGCTCATGGAGACGAAATCGGCAGAACGCAGGGCGGTAACAACAACGCCTATGCACAGGACAACGAGATCAGCTGGATCGACTGGAATTTGGATCCCAGTAAGATCGATCTTTTTGATTTCGTTCGCCAGTTGATCGAGTTGCGAAAATCCCATCCCATTTTCAGGCGGCGCCGCTTTCTTTCAGGAGAATCGGCACGTGGCGGAAAAGAAAAGATCGGCGAAGTCGAGTGGATGCGCCCTGATGCCACCCGCATGGAGCAGGACGACTGGAATATCGGTTTCGCGCGGTCATTGATGGTGTACCTCAACGGCGACGGTATTGCGGAGCGCAGCTCTATCGGCGGCCATATTGAAGATGACGATATCCTGGTCACCTTCAACGCAGATGCAAATGCGGTTCAGTTTGCGATACCGCCAGCAGAATACGGTAATGACTGGCAGGAGATTCTCGACACGGGCTCCCATATGGATCCCCAGAAGCACTATGCGCCAGACGAGTCCTTTGAGGTTGACGGGCGCTCGATGCGCGTTTTCCTGCATCGGAGAATGCCAAGTGAAACCCGCTCAGGCCATATTCAACGTATCCTTGCCGACATCGACCTGCCCTACGGCGAACCCGCACAGCACGATCCTCATCACGAAAGCTGATAGATACCGATGGCAGTACCACACTCACACATTCCGCTCCACCATCAGCCCATATCGACCTACCGGCTGCAGCTGAATCGTCACTTCACGTTCGCAGATGCCGAGAAGATCATCGATTACCTCGTGGATTTAGGTATCACCGACGTCTACTGTTCACCTATTCTCCAGGCGGTTCCCGGCTCTCTACACGGCTATGACGTTGTCGATCACACCCATATTTCAGCTGATCTCGGCGGTCAGGCCGCCTTTGAGCACTTCGCTACTGCTGCGCATCAGGCTGGACTCGGCATCATCGTCGACGTTGTCCCCAACCATATGGCGGTTCCAACACCGCTATACCTCAACCACGCCTTGTGGGATGCACTCTGGCGGGGTTCAGAATCGCCATATGCGCGGTGGTTTGATATCGATCTGGACGAGGCAGCAGACGGCATTCTGTTGCCCGTGCTCGGGCAGCGCATTGGCAAAGTCCTGACAGCAGGCGAGCTGACACTGGATTCCATGGTTGTTCCCGGTTTTGAGGACAGCGGAGCCCAGCCGGTGCTGCGATATTTCGATCACGTGTTCCCGATCCGCACGAACACGGAGGATCTTCCCCTCGCTGAGCTCCTTGAACGGCAGTATTATCGGCTGGCCTACTGGCGAGTGGCAGAAGAGGAAGTGAACTATCGTCGCTTTTTCGATGTGGACACTCTGGCAGCGATTCGAGTGAATGATCCAGAAGTGTTCGCCCAATCCCATGCCTTGCTGCTGAAGGAGTATCACGCCGGCTATATCGACGGTTTTCGCGTCGATCACCCCGATGGGTTGGCAGATCCTCGGGAGTATTTCGACCGCCTGTATGACGCAACAGACGGCGCCTGGATTGTTGGCGAAAAGATTCTCGAAGGTGACGAGGAGCTTCCGGCAGACTGGAAGGTATCGGGAACCACGGGTTATGACGCGCAGTGGAGGATTACCTCGCTGCTCACGTCCCCCACGGGCACGATGGACTTGTGGGATGTATACCAAGAGTTGGCGGGTACACCTTCGTCATTCGATAGTGAAGCGCAAGCAGGAAAAAGCCAGATGATGAGCACCTCCATGCATGCCGAGCTGGAGCATCTGACGGATCTTCTGGCCAAGATTTGCCACACTGATATTCGGCTCAGGGACTATACGGCACGCAGTTTGAGCGATGCGTTATCGGCGCTTGTGATCGCAATGCCGCACTACCGTGCGTATGTGGTGCCAGGAGCCAAAGCAAGCAGCTCTGCTGTACAGACGGTCACTCAGGCGGCGTTGCGTGCGAAGGAATATCTTGACGAGGATCGACAAGAGGCTCTTGAGGTCGTCGTCGATTTGGTCTTGGGTCGCGAGGTCGGCTCAGCAACGAACACATATAGCCAGATGCGTGCTGAGGCGATCGTTCGCTTCCAGCAACTGTGTACCTCTGTGATGGCGAAGGGCGTGGAAGATACGGCGTTCTATCGCTTTATGCCGCTCGTATCGGCGAATGAGGTGGGGTCTAACCCAGATATGTCCACCATCACGACGGACACGATGAACGACTTTGTCACTCGTATGACGAACACGTGGCCATGCTCGATGACAACACTGATGACGCACGACACGAAACGTGGCGAGGATGTGCGTCTCGGTATTTCGACTCTCACACAGTTTGGTGCGCTCTATCGCAGGACTGTCCGGTCCATCCGAGACGCCCTCGCCTCTGATCGACCTGTCGATATGGACGGGCAGATGGAGTCACTCATCTTCCAAACCGTGATCGGAACATGGAAGGATGGGAAGCCTATTGAACAGGATCGGCTTCACGCCTATCTGCTGAAAGCCGCGCGCGAACAGAAAAAGTGGACAACATGGACTGAACAGGCAACGGAAGCAGAAACCGCGATGCTCAGTTATGCTGACGCCATCTGCACGAATGACGAATCCGTGGCTCTGCTCCAGGATTTCACGTCCGCCATGGCAGAGGCTCGGCGGTGGGCAATTCTTGGCGCGAAAGCCATCCAGTTCACGGCATACGGCGTCGCTGACACGTACCAAGGTGAAGAGATCACCCATAATTCTCTGGTCGATCCCGATAATCGGCGTCCCGTCGATTTTCAGGCGCTTGCCGACCTCCTTGATCGGGTGAAAAGTCGAGGCGGAGCTGACCATCAGAGCCTCGACGAAGAGAAGCTGTGGCTTGTTCACCAGCTGCTGTCACTGCGCCAGAGGCATAGCGATGCCCTGTTTTCAAGCGAAGCGGGATTCATGCCCTTGGCAAGTACAACCGGTTTTGCGTGGGCATATGCACGAACCGTGGGCGGCACGCCCGCTTTTATCAGCGTCATCGGACGATTCGCTGCTGAAGCGAAGTGGGGAACGCATGTGGTTGTGCTTCCAGATGCGGGTGACGGGCTCGCCTGGCATGACGTGCTCTCCGACCACACCTATCACGCAGGATCTACGCTTGTGGGCGAGCTCCTTGCTGACTACCCTGTTGCTGTTCTTGAAGCCGTTCCACTGCAGCCGGCACAAAACTGAGGCTCGCTGCGAATGAAGAGCTACGCCTCTGACCGTTACAGTCAGCGCTCTTTGAGGGCGAAGCATTCCTCACGCTCAGTCACAACACCATATTCAACACGTTAAACGAGATGACATTCTGCTATGAAACCTGCTGTTTGGGCGCCCCACGCCACAACCGTTGACCTGCTCCAGTTACCGTCCAGCCTGTTGCCGCATGCCGCTGACGAGATCGCTGCGCATGCACAACGCGAAGGCTTGGGCATCGCTGACCTCTTCACACAGCGTCATCCGTTGAAGCGCTCGTGTGATGGCTCCTCCTGGTGGCGCGCTGATACTGATTTACCAGAGGGAACCCTCTATTATTTCTCGGTTGACGGAGGGAACGCTTTTCCCGATCCACGTACACAGCGCCAGCCGTACGGTGTGCATGGTCCGAGTCAGGTTATCGACGTCACGCAATTTGAGTGGAACGATTCGGCGTGGTTTGAACCACATCAAGATGGACAACCAGGCGGAATCTCGATGCTTGGCGCGATCGCCTACGAAATTCATATCGGCACATTTACGCCAGACGGCAGTTTTGCAAGTGCCGAGCTCATGCTCCCCTACCTCAAGGATCTGGGCATCGACGCCGTCGAAATCATGCCGATCGCACCAGTCCCTGGCTCGCGCAATTGGGGCTACGACGGTGTGGAGAATTACGCTGTCACAGAAAACTATGGGGGCCCGGCTGCATTTGCACATTTTGTGAACGCGGCACATCGGGTGGGGCTCGGCGTTGTCCTGGACGTCGTCTACAATCATCAAGGCCCGGAAGGCAACTATCTGAACACCTATGGGCCGTATTTTTCTGATGCTCATTCCAGCCCGTGGGGTCAGTCCGTCAACCTCGACGGATCACAGAGCTCCGGCATGCGTTCGTGGATCCTGGATAATGCACTGCAGTGGGTTCGTGACTATCATGTGGATGCGCTGCGTTTGGACGCGGTGCCCTACCTGCGTGACGATTCCTCCACCCATATTCTTCAGGAGCTCGCAAACACCGTGCACTCCTGGGCGGCATCCCATCACCGCTGGGCATCGCTGATTGCAGAGTCCGACCTGAACGATGCGCGCATGGTCACACCGACGTCGCAGGGAGGCATGGGAATGGACGCGCAGTGGGATGACGATGTCCACCATGCTCTGCATGCCACATTCCTCGGTGAAGACTTTGGCTATTACTCTGATTTCGCACAATCCGGGACGCTAGAGAAGGCGATGACCCACGTCTTCGTTCACGACGGCGATTTTTCGAGTTTCAGGGGACGCACCTGGGGTCATCCTGTCCCCGACTCGCAGGATCCGCGCCACTTCACCGTCATGACGCAGGATCACGATCAAGTAGGAAATCGCGCTATCGGTGACCGTCCTCACTATCTTCACTCGCTGGCAGCAACAGCGATAGAAGATGCTCTGGCGATCCTCTCCCCTTATTCGCCGCTCATCTTCATGGGGCAAGAGTGGGCAGCACACACACCCTTTCAGTTTTTTACCGACTATGACGATGAGCTGGGGAAGAAGGTTGCTCAAGGCCGACGCGACGAGTTTCGCGATTTCAACTGGACGGCGGCCTACGGACACGAAGTCCAGATTCCGGATCCGCAGGCAAAGGAGACCTTTGCCGACTCGCAACTGAAATGGAGCGAACCGTTGGAAGCCGAACACCGCGCCTATCTCGCTTTCTACCGCGCACTCATTTCAGCGAGAAAGTCTCTGGTGGCCTCCGAACCGAGAACTGAACTGAACGCTGATCTCACCACCAGCGATTCCAACCTGAGCACCTTCAATGGCGTTGTTGTGCGGCGGGATACTCACGGCTACTACCGTCGAGGCCGAGTGTGGGTGGTGTTTTCCCTCGACCCTGATGCTCACGTTGTGATTCCCGTATCCACTGTATCTGAGGTAGCCACTTGGGGGCGCGCTGAGATCAGCAGCGATTATCAGAGGGAAGAGACTCATATCGCCTTCCACTCTGCGGGCGTTCATGTGCTTGTGCACTGAAGCTTCGGTACGGCTACGCTCGGTATCCTTCCCTCGCAGGTTCCTCCTTTGCTAGCTTCCCCCAGTATCTTCCCCTTGCAGGCTCCCCCGCGGCATTTTCCCCGTGCAGGTTTTCGCTCACTAGCTCTTTGCTCGCTATCGCTGAACCCCCAACCCGCAGCTAGATACCCTGTGTATCGCGCTTTACGGCGCGCCTGGCCGTCATCGCTGAGTCGAAACGCTACTGTAGCAGTGTGACGGCCATTCCTGACGATTTCCTCGAAGCGGCGCAGAGTTTGAAAGACCTACGATTTCGCCCGGAGGTCACCGTGCGTCAGCTGGCGATCACCCCAGCGCGAAAGGCAGGCGCCGCCACACAGACGCGGTGGTCAGTAGCGCTGGCCGTCACGGTCGATCCTTCAGCGCAATACCCCGCTCATTCCCCGCACACATCAGACACACAGATCGACGAATCTTATTTCCTCCTGGCCTATGACCCTCATCATCGTCAAAGCTGGGGTTCGAGCCTGCGGATAGCCACTGTCGCACACACCGATATTGAAACCGACATCGCCACCGATCCGTTATTCGCCTCCTCAACGTGGAACGACCTCGTTCAGGGGCTCACTCGCGCAACAGATGGATACTACAGTTTGCACGGAAGCGTCTCGTGTAGCGTCCATGAGTTTTTTCCTCACGCACCTCTGGATTGTGTCCCGTTGCTGAATTCGACCCCGTCTCCCAAGCGTGCAACGGTGGATCTCCGGGCATCGTGGAGTCCACGCACGCTGCGCATCGGTCACCATTTCCGCGCTTGGGTCGCGGTACTCGAAAAACTTCGTGGCCTTGAGCCCGAGGGCGTTGCCTCCCTCCTACGAGCGCACGGGTAGGATAATTCCGATGTCAAGCGGTTATCAACAAAACACGATCTGAGGAGCCTGAGTGATATTTCTGCACGAGCCTGCCGAGGGCATTCCACCACTGACAGGGGCTGCTGATATAGACACCATGGTCAATACTCTGGCCGCCGGGCACGGCCCATTCTCGCTGGATACCGAGCGAGCGCGAAGCTTCCGATACTCGTCACGCGCTTATCTGATTCAAATCCGACGTGAAGGCTCCGGTACTTTTCTTCTGGATCCTGTGGGCAACGAAGAGCGACTCCAGCCGCTCGCGTCCCTGCTGACCACCGATGAATGGATACTGCATGCTGCCGATCAGGATCTGCCCTCACTGCGGGAGCTGGGTTTAAGCCCCGCAACCATCTTCGACACAGAAATCGCTGGCGCTCTGCTCGGCCTGGATCATATCGGCCTTCAAGCTGAAGTAGAACACGTGCTTGGTATCCACCTGGATAAAGAAGAAACGCAGTCTGATTGGTCTGCGCGCCCACTGACCCGTGCACAGAAAGCCTATGCAGCGCTCGATGTTGAACTGCTGCTCCCGTTGAGGAATGCCCTCGCTGCGCAGCTCGATCAGCGAGGCCGCCTGGAGTGGCTGCGGCAGGAATGCGACTATATTCGCGATCAGCCACCGCGTGAGCAGAAACCCAACCCGTGGGTACATACGGCACGGCAAGAACACCTGAGTAAGCCCCGATCTATTGCGATGTTCCAGGCACTGTGGCAAGCACGGGACGACGAAGGAAAAAGGCTGGACATTGCCCCTGAAAAGATCCTGCCTTCACGTATGCTGGCAAAACTAGCAAACCGTCAGCCGCGCTCGCTCTCAGATATCAGCAACTCCCCCCTGCTTGCTTCTGGCCATCGGAAGGATCACGCTCAAGCCTATTGGGATGCTATCAAGGACATCTGGAAAATCCGATTCGTCGATCTTCCCCACACGCTTCCGCGCCCGCCGCGCCCTGAACCACTCGTCGATGATGCCGTCAAACGGTGGAATATTGTCCGCCCCGCCATTCTGGCTCACGCCTCGCGCCTCGGAATCCAACAGGAGTATCTCCTCAAGCCCACAATCCAGCGGAAAGTATCCATCGTGGGTTGGGAGGAGAACCACCTTCAGGATGTTCTCCTCCACCTCGGTGCTCGACCATGGCAAGCCGAACAAGCCGACATCGCAATCACGCAGTACTCGGGCGCATAACCCGATCGCGCTGCGCTCCACAACACGCGACAGGACGGCGCAACTGGACTCTACGGTCTATTCAGAGAATTATTCAGCCTGGAGAATCGATTTTATTGCGTCCAAGACATCGCCAGCCGTCATATGATAACGAGCCAAGAGCGACTCACGAGTGTCCGTTGTGAGGAATTCCCGCTCAATACCTAACGAGCGAGTCGGTATCAGCACTCCCCGCTCCAGAAGCTGACGCGTCACCTCTGTCCCGAGCCCGCCAGGAAGCAGCCCATCCTCCACAGTGACGAGTCCGTCAAAATGCACAAGCTCGTCCACCAGTTCCTGATCCACCGGCAATGCCCACCGTGGATCGATCACCATGACCTGAGACGAAGAAAACGCTCCTTCGCTCAGCCCCTGACGCACAGCCTGAACAGCCGTATGAACCATGGGACCATAGGCAACGACAGCAACCCGAGCATCGTTTGTTTTCTGTGTGAGTGCTGAAGCACCCAAAACGACGTCGGCTTTCCCGATATGCGCCTCAGCATCGAGAGCCTCAGGAATGGAACCCTTCGGATAACGAAGCAGTGTTGGGCCAGTTTCGTCAGCAACAGCTTCGCGCAGTTCAGCACGCTCAGTCGCCTCATCCCGTGGGATCGCCACCCGCAGCCCCGGAATCATCGTCGCAAGGGAAAGATCCCACATGCCATTGTGGCTCGGCCCATCCGACCCGGTGATGCCCGATCGGTCAAGAACAATCGTCACCGGCTCATGATGAAGCGCAATATCCATGAGCAGCTGGTCGTACCCCCGGTTGAGGAACGTCGAATACAGCGCGATAACGGGATGCAGGCCGGCAAACGCCATACCGGCAGCGCTCGTCAGGGCATGTTGTTCAGCGATGCCTACATCGATCACGCGATCAGGGAATTCCTTCTGCATCAGGCCAAAGCCCACAGGCCGCAGCATCGCAGCCGTCACTCCCACAACGCGGGGATTCTCCCGCGCAATCTGCGCAATTTCAGTCGCAAAAACTTGCGTATATCCGAACCGAGATTCCACCACCGGCAGACCCGTTTCAGGATGAATCGTGCCGATTGCGTGAAAAGCATCAGCTTCATCTTCCTCGGCAAAACGGTATCCATGACCCTTCTGCGTCATCGCATGAACAACGACGGTGCCGCCGTAATCACGCGCAAGGCGCAGCGCTTCCTCAACTTCAGCCTCGTCGTGCCCATTCACAGGACCCAAATATTTGATCCTCAGAGAATCGAAGATGCCAGCATCCACAAAGACTTCCTTCAACCCACGTTTAATGGATCGAAGCGCGCCAAAAGCCATACGCCCAGGCAAACCGTGCTCTTCGAGTGTCGCTTTCGTCTTCGCCAAGAACTCCTCATACGGCTTCGACACGCGAATCTGATCGAGTTTCCGTGCTGGTTCCAGCCGGCGCACCATCCCGCCTATTGTCGGGGCATAGGAACGGCCGTTGTCATTCAGCACGATCACGAGGGGACGATCCGGATGCTCGGCAATATTGTTGAGCGCCTCCCAGGCCATACCACCCGTCATCGCGCCATCACCGATCAACGCCACCACCGTGCGATCCGTATAGCCGAGCAGCTCGTTAGCGCGCGCGATACCGTCAGCCCAGGACAGCGAGGTTGAAGCATGGGAGTTCTCCACAATATCGTGAACCGATTCGCTCCTGTTGCCGTATCCGGAAAGGCCATCAGCCTGGCGGAGCTTCGAAAAATCGTGGCGCCCCGTCAGCAGCTTATGCACATAAATCTGGTGGCCAGTATCAAAAATAATGGAGTCCTGCGGAGAGTTGAATACGCGGTGTATTCCGATCGTCAATTCAACAACACCCAGATTCGGACCCAGATGCCCCCCAGTTTTGGCAACATTTTCTATCAGGAAATGACGAATCTCTGCTGCCAACTTGGGGATCTGAGCCGCGGGCACCTTTTTGAGATCTTCCGGGCTGTTGATCGTGTCTAAAATGCTCACTATTGCCTCCCGGACATTGATACTACCCGAGGATGGAGACGACACGAACCGAAGCGCACGGAGCCCAGCGCGCCAGGACGCGGCCTAACGCAACAAGACGCTAGTCTGCGAGCTCAGCATCCACTGATGCGCGAGCCTGAGCCTGACGATGCTCTTCTACCTGGACGCGATACTCATCTGGGTGCGTACGCCTCCAACTGAGCTCTGCCGTTGCCGTGTAGAGAACGTCAGTAGACGAATTGAGTGCCGTCTCGCACGAGTCTTGAACGACGCCGATGATGAACCCAACGCCTGCCACCGTAAACGCGATATCCGAGGGGATGCTGAACAACGAACACGCCAGCGGCACAAGCATCATGGAACCCCCAGGAACGCCTGAAGCTCCGGTCGCGCCAATAGCAGAGATCAGGCACAAGAGGATCGCGGAGGGAAGATCGACATCAATATGCAACATCCATGCGGTTGACAGTGCGAGGGTCGAGATCGTAATCGCTGCGCCGCCCATGTTGATCGTCGCGCCGAGCGGAATCGAGACCGAATACGTCCTTTCGTCAAGGCCAAGTTCGCGGCACAGCTGCATGTTGACGGGAATATTGGCAGCAGAGGATCGCGTGAAGAACGCGTTGAGACCCGAACGCACAAGCGTTTTGATCACCAGAGGGAACGGATTGCGATGGATGAACAGGAAGACCAGGATTGGGTTGGCAACCAATGCGATAAACAGCATGACGCCCACAAGAATGACGAGGATTTTGGCATACTGCACGAGCGCTTCAAACCCGCCAACCGTCGCGTTAAAAGCGAGGCCAAGGATGCCAAACGGTGCCAGCTGAACCACGATTTGCACCACTGCATTGATCGCCGCCGAAGCATCGGACACCACTTTTTTAGTTCCCTCGCTCGCGTGCTTGAGCACAACCCCCAAAATGACAGCCCACGTCAAAATGCCGACGTAGTTGGCATTGACGATCGCATTCACCGGATTATCGACCATGGACAACAACAGGTTGTGAATGACCTCTCCGATTGACCCAGCCGGTTCGACGTTTGATGCTGGTACCTCACCGACCTTCGGGAGAACCATGGGGACTCTGAAAATATAATTCGCAACCACGGCAACAGTTGCAGCGAGCACCGTTCCCAGAAGGTACAGGACAATCACTCGCTTCATGTTGGTCTTGACGCCTGCGGCGGTTGTGGCTAACGCCGCCATCACCATAAAGAACACGAGCACGGGCGCAACACCTTTGAGCGCGCCGACAAAAAGCTCACCAAGGATTCCGATCCACGTCCACTGCGGAACAACTACTGCCAGGCCGATACCAAGAGCAAGGCCAACGATAATTTTCAGAATCAGATTGACGTGCCAGATACGAGCTAACACCTCAACCACGGGGTTGTGTTTATTCATTTTTTCTCCTTCATCGGCAACAACTCTCCGGCTTCCATACAAGGGAAAACGCAAGAGCGCTGCATCTACGGCACCAGCAGCGAGCCGCAGATTCTTTCGATTGGGCACTGGCCTTTCGACCTAGTAGTCCACATCATAGCCCACCACATTCCACCGCTGTCCATTTTGACCACATCATCTGCGCGGCATTCACCACATTTTGGACATGTTCGATGGATTCGTCAGCTCCTACGCGGGCAGAAGACACGTTATCAACGCGGATATGCGATGCTTGAGGCGCCTCAGCGCGTGCCTCATGCGCGTCAGCGCACGCTCTACGCCTCAGTGCGTGGATCTCGCCGTCGCTTTCCAGACGAATGTGCAGTAGGGCATCCTGACCGTTGAATGATCGGTCAAACCTAAGTGCTCGTAGAGATACCACGCGAGGTTCTGCTGCATGCGCTCCCGGTAGGCATCGTCAGCACGGATCCACGAGGCGCGGGTTCTGGCAAGGGCGAAAATATCCGACGGCGCAACCGCATCGCTCCACTCCACCACGTGGCGTTCGGGAGATGTGAAGGCAGTGCCTAGATCTGGTTGAGGCTGCGTCGCCACCACGTCACCGGAACGCATGATTCTGGAAAGACGGTGAACCCACGGCTGGCGAACGTCCAACTGATTCGAGAGGACGACAGCTCTGCCATGCGGCTTCACGATCCGCTGCGCCTGGTTTCTGCCCTCGGGCTGCCGAATCCAATGCCAACTATCGGCATAGATAACCACATCTGCACAAGACTCCGGTAGCAGGATATGCTCCCCCGGCTGATCCAGAACCGTGACGCGCGCTTGAGAGCGCAAATTCTGACGCAGGACGCGCACCATCTGCGCTGATGGCTCCAGCGCGTACACGGTGAGCCCTCTCTCGGCAAGCTGGCGGGTTGCAATACCAGTGCCCGCACCTACCTCAACGGCAACAGCACCAGGCGCCAGCCCGTCGAGCGCAAAATCTATGGCTTGCTGCGGAAACTGTGGGCGCGCAGCTGCATATGCCGCCACATCCGCGCGCTCAGATGCATACGGGTTTCCTCCGGCACGGATATCATGATGATCATTCGGCATCGGGCTATCAGTTCGCACCCTTGCGCCGGCGAGATGTGCGAGCGCGACGAACACTACTGACGGCGGAGACGACGACAATCAGACCGGCCGCAATCCACAGCAAGTGCATGATGGTATTTTGTGTGTCGCGCCTATCAGCAAAACTGATGAAATGAGCGAACTCGTCCTTTGGATCGGCAAAGATAACCGCCTCCGGAGTATCAGCCACAGTCACATTCTGGGCTTTTTCGTGTTGGGGCAGATTGTACTTGCGCGAGGCCTCCGTCTGTTCAACACGGTAGTGTTGGCCAACGATCAGGGGTGTCGATACCGTGCCATCAGCTCCGGTCTTAACCGTGATCGAGCGCTCAGGCTGTGAAACCGTATCATCGAGATTCAACCCTGTGATTTTGACCTTCGCTCCCGGAAGACCGACACCCGTCACATCGTCGCGTACGGATATAGGCACCCGTGCGAAGCCAAGAACAGTTGGACTCCCCGCATCCCAATTTGTGATCGGGTGCGACGGATACGGTTGGCGTCTGAGCACAAAACTGCTGGCGACAATCTCAACTGGCGTGCCGGACGTGTCGAGTTTGGCATGAGTCGTCATACGCAGAACATCGCCCTTATGAAATCCCATTCCCGTCGTGCCAAAATCGACAGTCGCCGTATTCGTTTTTTTGTTGACTGTCGGTGCTGGCAGCTTCCACGTCACCGGTTTTCCTTTGCTAAATGCTTCAACTGTGACGTCCGAGGCGGTCAGCGGTTGGATTCCCTTCCCCAACGGGTGCGAGACACTGATGGGCATCGCAGCATGCAGAACGAGCCAGTCGTGCATATTCGGGATGGCTTGAACTGTCGTCAAAGAAACGGGATCACCAGGGAAAAACGTATGACTCGTATCCACCTGAAGCTCAGGATCTTCCAAGTACGGCGTATTTGTTGCCTGCGGGTAAATCGTCACATCACTCAGCCATCCTGATCGATTCCTAAACGGCACGGTGACGAGCAGCTGGGCAGCACTCATTGGCTTCGAACCGTCCGAGACGACCCTCGCCCCCTCACTGGGAACCTCAGTGACCACATAGAGGCCGCGCTCAAGGGTGGGTGATGTGGTGATTCCGTCCTCACCCGTTGGTGCGAGCGTCTGCTGAGCTCCGAGCGTATAAGCGGCATCATCGATTCCGACTACTTTGTTCTTCACAATTTTGATCCCAGGAACGAGCGCCCACCCTTCAGGCGTGGAAAGGTCAACCTCGTTGACCTTTTGAATCTGGAAGACAGCTCCTTTGACGGGGTTCTCGACACTCGGATCCGCCAGCGGCAGACCCTCATTGGGAAAGTTCGACCGTTTGCTATCGGCATTCTTGTGAATAATAATCTTGCCGCTCTTTACGTCCGGCACAGGGAATGCGGCTGGCTGCACTGCCCTCTCAGCTTGGAACGCCTCTGGTTGAACCGTGCCCTGCTGGGCGGATGGGACGCCACTGAGCATGTCAGACGCACGAGCGCTCACATCTACAGATGGCAGGGACAACACCAGGGAGAGCACACCCATGGCAGCAGCCACTGTGATGAGATTTCGCTTCAAAGCCCTACGCCGCACGCCCATACAACCATCCTTCACACCTCAATAACCGAGCATCATCGTAACATCGGATCGCCCGGGTGTGCGTCAGGTGCGAGTACGCTGTTTGTTGATTGACGCGCGGCAGACGCTGCACCCTTAGCCACGACTCCGCCACGTCCGCGTGAGCCCAGCCTTTATCTGCACCCCGCACCGGCTGCGAGGACCCCCCATACGCACCTTCACGAATCACACTAAACGTGAAAGCCCACTGTTATCGCACGTAAGAAGTTCTCTGAATACACACTGCAAGTTTAGGTTTGAACATCTAGAAAGTCGCAAGTACTGACATAGCTTAATCACGTCTGCTGTCGGATCTTGAGTGGGTCAGCGGACAGATGCCGGAACGAAGCGACCATGTTAGTAAAATGATGAATAGTTTTCGCTGTTTAGGCTATTCCCGATTCTTACCAAGGAGCCATCTATGATTGGACAAGCTAATTTGAGAGAGACACTGCGCGCACTCGGCTTCGAGGACGATGGCGATATATTGGTCGGCAAGTTCGGTTCGGGGCTGACGAACCAAATCATGGTTGACTTCAGGGGACAACATATTAGATACCCAGATGCCTTGCGAATTAACGAGAACCAAACTACCAATTTTTCTCACCCTGAGAACTTTGTGGTTCTTGAGTGCGTTTATCGCTTGCTGAAAAAGGGATATCGCCCCGAACATTTAGAGTTGGAGAAACGGTGGTCGCTAGGGCATTTGGCAAAGGGCGGACGCGCCGATATTTGCGTGTATGACGAAACGGGTGACCACGTGGTCTCGATTATCGAATGCAAGACTGCAGGTACAGAGTACAAGAAAGCGCATCGGCAGCTTATGAATGACGGCGGGCAGCTCTTTTCTTATCGGCAGCAGGAGGGGTCTGCAAGGTGGCTTTCGCTTTATACTTCTGATTTCAAAGATGGCCAAGTTTCATATGAGACTGAAGTGATTGCCGCTTATGATGATCCACAAAAGGTAAAGCAGGCAGAGAAGGATGGCACTATCACGCTTTATCGTGACGCCACTTCAGTGCCCACACTTTTTGCAGTGTGGAAGGAGACGTATGGGCAGCAGCTGCAAGGCGATCTGATTTTCGGAACTGATTCGAGTGCCTATGACGTGAAGGTTCTTCCATTGCGGAAGAGAGACTTGAAAGAGTTCACGCCAGATGACAATATTGTGAATCGATTCGAAGAGATTTTGCGCCACAATAACGTTTCCGATAAAGAGAACGCCTTTAACCGGCTGATTGCGTTGTTCATCTGCAAACTCGTTGACGAATACGAGAAAACCGAAGATGACGTAGTAGATTTTCAGTATCGACAAGGCAGCGACACCTATGAATCGCTTCAAGATAGGCTGCAGCGCCTGCATCAAGAAGGTATGCAGAAGTTTATGAAAGAAAAAATCTTCTACATTCCCGCCGATTATCCGCAACGCCTGTTTGAGAACTACACCAGCAGCAAGCGGAGAAAAGCAATAGAAGACCTCGACCGCACGATCAGAATCCTCAAGTTCTACTCCAACAACGATTTTGCTTTCAAAGACGTTCATAACGAAGAGCTGTTTTTCCAAAACGGCAAAGTGCTCGTAGAAGTAGTGCAGCTCTTTGAACGCTACCGAATCGTTTACACGAAAAAGCATCAATTCCTGGGCGACCTTTTCGAGCAGCTGCTTAACAAAGGTTTCAAACAGAACGAGGGGCAATTCTTCACCCCAATGCCGATTACTCGCTTCATGTGGGATTCGCTCCCGATGGAGAGAATTGCTGGTAGTGAGGCTGAAGCAAAGTATCCACGAGTGGTGGACTATGCTTGCGGCGCTGGCCATTTTCTCACCGAAGCGGTAGAAGCGATCAACGCTTTCCACCGGTCATATTCGGATAACTCATGGGTGCGCGATCATATTTTCGGAATCGAAAAGGACTACCGGCTCGCCCGGGTTTCTAAAATTTCGTTGTTTATGAATGGTGCTGGCGAAGGCACGATCATTTTTGGTGACGGCCTAGAGAACAATCCAGAACAAGGCATCACGCCCCACAGCTTCGAGGTGCTGGTGGCAAACCCGCCCTACTCAGTCAAGGCTTTCAAACAACACCTTGATTTGAAAGATAATGATTTCGAACTAATAGAGCGCATCGGTGATCAAGGCGGAGAGATCGAGGTGCTCTTCGTAGAGCGCATTGCTCAACTGCTCAAGCCTAAAGGCATAGCTGCTGTCATCTTGCCTTCCTCGATTCTGAGCAATGATTCCGCTAGCTACACCGGAGCACGTGAACTGCTGCTGAAAAACTTCTTTATCCGAGCAATAGTTCAATTTGGCTCCAAAACGTTCGGAGCTACCGGCACCAACACCGTGGTGCTATTCCTCGAAAAATACGATGAGCCGCCAAAACACTCAGCGCTCATTGAGGATTCCGTGAATGCGATTCTCACAGCTTCAGATCTCAAAGATTGGGACGACAAAGAGATTTTTGAAGAATACTGCGCACATATCCAAGTAGAAAAAGATCTATATCGCCGCTCAGTGATTGAAAAAGCAGTACCACTTGATGATTTAGCGAAAATCGAGCACTTCAAGCCATATCTCAACAGCTTCAATGGTGACTTGCTTAACAAACTGCAAAAAACCAAAACTTTCAAGGCTCTCCCAGAATCGCAACAAACAGCTAAAGTGCAAGCTGCTTTCTACGATTACATACGCCCAATAGAGGCAGAAAAGATTCTTTTCTTTGCCCTCACGCGAAATCAATCCACCCTCGTCATCACCGCGCCAAGCGATAATAAGAAACAGAAAGAATTCCTCGGCTACGACTGGTCAAACCGCAAAGGCAGTGAAGGAATCAAAATCCTGCAGCCAGGGGGAAAGCTCTATGACGATGCTGACCGCTACGCCGAAGGAACGCTCGCCGCAGCAGTGCGCGAATCATTCGATCACGCACCGATTTTGACTGAAGAAAACAGTGCGTATGCGTCAGTACTGCAAACTGCAGACATGCTCGACTTTTCGCGAGCGGCTTTTTCGGCTGCCATAGCATTATTTGGATCTGCACAAGTCGATATCCATAGCGCATTTCCTGTTGATACACTGGGGAACCTTGTCGATATCAATCTTTTTCAGGACAATCCGGCAAGATTCCCCAATAAGTATTTTACTTATGTAGACATTGACGCAGTCGGAAAGGGAACCGGGGAAATATCGTTTGCGAAGAGGATTCTTGGCTCCGAAGCTCCCAGCCGGGCACGTCGTTTAGCACACAAAGACAACATTGTTATCTCTACTGTCAGACCCAATCTGAGAGCCTTTGCCATACTCAAAGAAGAACCAGATGAATCCACACTCTTCTCTACAGGATTCGCTATTCTTCAAGTGAAGAATGAAGACGTGCTCTTACCGAAGTATTTGTACGTGCTCTTTCAAAATACTTCAGCGCTTATGGATCAAATGACCAGCAAAATGGGCAAAGGACAGTATCCAAGCATCAATGAATCGGATATCAAAAGCCTCAGAATTCCAGTGCCGCCAATATCAGTTCAATGTAAGATACTTGATGCTTGCTCGGCTATCGACGCTGAGTACGAGTCCACGCGTATGAGTATTGAAACTTATCGCGAGAAGATTCAACAGCTCTTTGCCGATCTAGACGTGCTCACAGCTGGGGGGGGCAGCGCCTAGCGCTATCAAAGCTGGCTAGTTTCGTATCACAGAGAATCCAATCGTCTGAAATTGAAACTACCGAGTATGTGACAACAGATAATCTGCTTCCAGATATGCAGGGAATACGTCCCTTCATCGGTGAATTGCCTTCAGGTAGTGTTATCGCATTTTCTCCCGGCGATATTTTGGTTTCCAATATCCGTCCCTATCTCAAGAAAATATGGCACGCTGACAGCAAGGGCGGTGCGTCCCCAGATGTCCTGGTTCTCAGGCCAAATAGGAAGGTTGTTTTGCCTGAGTTTCTTTTCTACTCACTACGCAGAGCCGATTTCTTCGAGTTCATTATGAAAGATGTCAAAGGAATCAAAATGCCAAGAGGGAAGAAACAGCATATTCTGCGGTATTCAGTTCTTGTTCCAAATCCGAGTATCCAACAATCCATCGTTGCCCAAGTTAAGGAACTTGAGCAAGAAATTAGGACAAGAGAATCCAAGCTTCATGAGCTTTCGGAAAAACGTAGCCGGATTATTTCAGATTTTCTTGCCTAGCTATTTTCCAAGTAGGTGCGTGATTGCCGCATTTTCTTCGAGCCATGCTGCCGCGTTGGGGTCGATCCATCCAAGCAGAGTGCGGGCATTCTCAAAGTCTTTAGCTAGGTTGCGTTTGAATACTGGCTCTAAATGTGCGGCACGGTTGCGGATGAATGTCATGACGCCAAGCAGCGCCGCTACTTGCTTCTGACGCGTCCAAATATCCTTGTGTCCATGAGGAAATGCGTATTGCAAGGCTGGTGTCCACAGCGAGGTGAGGTAGCGCTTCGAGGTAAGGAATCTCCAAAAACCAAAAGAGAGCTCAGCGAGCACCTTGGAGTGCGTTTCCGACTTGCCCGAGCGGAGCGCTCGCTGACGAGCAGTTGCTATATCTTTCTTAGCTCTCCCGTCAAGAACCTCAAGATCAAACCAGTCAGTGTCTGGCTGTTTTCTCTTGTTCCATTCGGTGAGGGCTTGATCGATGGCGTTCCTAGTTACTACCTCCACCATTGCCGTCATGCCTTGCAAGGCGGCAGCAATCTCGATGTTCCGGTTATAGAGAGCAAAGGCGTCATCAAGATTGCCATTTGCGGCAGTGAGATAAGTACCCATTCGTTCTTCGGAGAGCAGTTGTAGCATCACCTCGGTATCCCACGTATGTCCTATTGCCATTGACATTACTCTGCTCTCCTGTAAGCTGATTATCGAAGACCCCGGAGCGATCACCAGCCTCGGCTGAATCGCCGGGGTTACGTCTATGCAGACCGCGCCTAGCGCGAAGTTTGCGTAAATGTTTCTGCAGTCAACGAAGCCGTTGAAGAAAACTGAAAATCTCCGACTACATCAAATTCATTCTAGCTTTTGCTACTGCATGCAAGCCAGCGGATTCGAACTTAGTCACCCCTAGGGGCACCTGTATCTCTGTAACTTTTGCTCTGTGTCGACGGGCTCGGCCTTTCGTGTGCAAGTTTTTTGTTTCAAACGGAGTATTAAACCCCTGCTACCTGTCCTTGCAGATGGAGTTCTTGTTTTAGCCCGGTTTTTAGGGGTTTTGGGTGCTGTGACTGGATGTGTGTGGGTTTGTATGGCTGTATGTACGTGACCAGTTAGGGCTAGTGGAAGGACGGCTTGATGGGCAGCGTGTTGACGGCTGAAGAGTTCCGGCGGCAGTACAAGATTTTGGGGCGGGTGATGGGTTATGGGGATTGGTTGATCGGTGTGGATAAGCGTTGGAGTGACGAGGCTGGCGGTTATGAATGGTTTGCTCGGTTGTATCGCTAGCTGGATGTGGAGCATTCGGGTGGCGGGTCGGTGTCGTTGATGGTGGAGGCTGATGTGGTGTTTGGGGATGAGGGGCACGCGGTGGCGTGGGCATTGGGGATGGCTGACGAGTGGGACGCCTCCCACCACAGCGAGTAGCTGATTCTTCGCTACGAGTGTTTAGGAACGAGGGGCTGGGCTGTTTGAGTGCTAAAGATCAGCCCAGCCCCTCTGGTGTTGCCGCCACCTGCAAGGAGCGCGGTTAGTTTTGGGCTTTGAGGAGGGTGAGAGCGTCTGGGTTTTCGAGGATGATGTCGAGGTGAGTGTTGATTTCGAAGCCGATGCCGCCGATGAGGGCGAAGGTTTCTTGCACGGTTTTGACCACCGAGAGCCCGAATTCGAAGATTCGTAGATGTTTGAGGTTATGAGTGCTAGAGGGCATGAGCATCCCACAAATCGCCGCCACCCTCAACACCGACGGCATACTCGCCCCGCGCGGCAAGACCCACTGGAGCCACACCACCATCCACTCCATACTCACTAACAAAAAATACAAAGGCGACGCCCTGTTGCAAAAACCTTCACCACAGACTTCCTCACCAAAACCAAGAAAATCAACGAGGGCGAAGTACTCCAATACTACGTAACCGGCTCACACGAGCCGATCATCGATCCCGACCCCTGGCAACTCGTACAAGCCCAACTAGCCAATACCGCAAACCCTACTCGACCTCACCGGCAGCAAAAACTTCA
Organism: Actinomycetaceae bacterium; assembly: GCA_028724265.1. Classification (GTDB taxonomy): domain Bacteria; phylum Actinomycetota; class Actinomycetes; order Actinomycetales; family Actinomycetaceae; genus JAQYDG01. The sequence continues at coordinate 190,674 of JAQYDG010000005.1, read as the reverse complement.
ACCCCACCACCTTCCACACCCTCTGCCAGCAAATCAACATCACTTCTGACGGCCACGCGACCACGGTCTTCAAAGACGGAACCAAAATCACCGTGAGCTAACCGGCCCACAATCCACAAAACAAACAGGCCAAACACACAGCCTTAGCGCGCTCACCAGCTCGCTCGCGCCAACCACACAAAGATCTATGACCTATAGCCCCAAAATCAAATACTGCGAGCAAAACAAAACCTGCCAGCGCGAGACTTTCTCAACACCGGCAGGCAACGGGTGGAGCATACGGGATTCGAACCCGTGACCTTTTGCATGCCATGCAAACGCGCTACCAACTGCGCCAATGCCCCAGAACTCGATCTAGTATAGTGCCGGCGTTCAGGCCGCGCAAATTGATCAATCATCTCCATGATCGATCATCTCCGCCGTCACACTCCAACGACGGTTGAGCAGCCTATACCGACCGCGACACTAGCAACGAGCACTGAACCTGCTGACGAGCGAACCTGCCGATGCGCGGCACGCTATACCTCGTCATACCATTCGTTGTACGTGGCGATGCGCCACGACAGCCTTCTTCCCCGAGCCCGAAGCAGCGTTGCCCAATGGCAGTTATCGAGCCCTCTAAGACCACTGAACTCCTCCGGATTCAACCCTAGGAGTACGCAGAGTCCGCATTGCAAGGCAGCTCCATGCGCAACAACCACAAGCACACCACCGTGCAGAGTCTGAGCCGCAGCACGAATACCCGCTGCCACCCGCTCTCCACACGCCAGTTTCGACTCCAAGCCGAACCCTTCCGGCGTGCCGCCTTCTTCCCACTCCTGCATCGCTCGGGCATCAAGAGCCAAGATTTGCGCCCTTGTTAGCCCTTCCCACTTCCCATAGGCGCGCTCAATCAGAGCCTCATCGGCTTTGGTATCAATCCCGAGCTCGTGAGAAAGCGCCTGTCCGGTTTCGACTGCCCGAACCAGTGGCGACGTCACGATGGTGATATTCTGTGGCTCATAGCCTGCTGCATGTAGCTGGCGCGCGATCACCCGAGACGCGTGGAGCGCCTGCTGCCTTCCAGTGGCGTTCATCGGGATATCACGTTGCCCTTGTATTCGCCCTGCCGCGTTCTCATCCGTCTGTCCATGGCGCCACAGGACGATACGCTCTGGCCCATCCATGGGCTGAATTGGTATACCAGCAGTGGCGTTGGCTGCTACAGAGGTTGGAGCCAGCACGGAACTACCAGAAGAACTCACCGCTGCCTCACTCACTTTCCTCGGTCGAGAAACCGAAAAAACCGCGCAAGTCAGCAGTCGTGTCTTCTTCAGGGACGAGGTCAGAATCAGGAACAAGGACGTCGCTCACGTCGATACTGGGTTGGTCACCCCAGAGTTTTTCCAGCGCGTATAGCTCATGATCTTCGTCCAAAAACACATGGACAATAAGGTCGCCGTAGTCGAGCAACACCCACCGGGCTTCCCCAGAAATACCCTCGCGGCCTCTGCGTTCAACCCCAGTCTCGTGTAACGTACGCTCTATCTGATTGACGATCGCGCGCACCTGGCGTTCAGAGGCGGCTGAGACAATCAGGAAGGCCTCGGTTATCGGCAACAGTTCGGAAACGTCAATAGCTGCAACCGAACTGGCCTTAAGCTCGCTGGCAGCATGTGCAGCGACCTTGACCCAGGAAACCACCTCATCCGATACTGACATCAAACCTCCATTCGCACTGAGATTCTCGTTGCGGCCGAGCTGCGTCACGCGCATCACGACGTACTATATGCGCACAATACTCGACGCCTGCTCAATCACATGGGTGACGAGCGGCGCAGCAGCAAAAAAGTGCTTAAAAAGAATACCAAGCACAATGCCCACTACGAGCCCGGTCAAGATTCCAACAAGGATCATCAGCCAGCCGCGCGGGGAACGCTCATCTTCGCTCTCGAAGGTGGTCACGCCACCCTCGTCATCCTCACTGCTCTGATTGGCCTGATCGTCGGCACTGAGATGATCAGAAGACTCTTCGAGCGCACTGCCCTCCTTCGGAGCCTCCGGTACCTGAGCGCGTGCACGTGCAAGAGCGGCATCACGGTCCATCGCATCATCAGCCGCAACCGAAGACTGAGAATACTGCGAATCAGGCGAAGAAGACGTTGTCCCAGTCGTCTGGGGTTGTGAGGTGCCTTCGGCGGGCTGAGCGCTCTCATTCTGCTGCTCTACCTCAACCTGAGGCTCGGTGCGCGGCTTCTCCCCACGTGCAGCAGGAGACTCTGCGGCCGGATACGGCGACTTCATACCCATCTGAGCCATCTGAGGCGCAGAGCCAGCCGCTCGTTGCTCACTCGTCCCAGACGCACTACGACGCGCGAACGGAGGAATCCACTCAGCCGTCTGCGTGAGTTCTGGTTCGCGTTCAGCCGGCTCCGGCTCCTGCGATTCGAGATGAGGAACGTCATCATGCATACGTCGTTGAGCATCAACAGGCTCAGTCTCACCCCGAGCGGTAGTACTCGATGCTGCCGCATGCGAATCTGATACGCTCGGTTCAGACGTTCCCACCGGATGCTCTTTGAGCTGCTGCAGCAACTGCTGTTCGAGGTTGCGCTCGGAGTCAATAGTGTGCTCAGAACCAGCCGAAGCGCCGGCATCCGTAGGTGCAGCTTTCTGCCGTTCAGCCGCGCGCCGCGAGGTAGAAGCGCCTGAGGGATCGACGCTACCCCGTGAATGATTGTCGCTACTGGAATCATTCTGCCCCGCGCTTCCAGCTTTCTGGCCGGCTGCGAGAGCAGGCGTCAAAGTGCCAGCTCCATGTGCAGCGCGAGCTGCCGCTGCGACGGATGGTGCGCCAGCTTCCTGTGCTTTTTTCAGTGCTTTTTCCTGTGCTTGTTGCTGAGCGTTTTCCTGAGCTTTATCGAACACAGACTTTCGCTCGATAGACCCGGTCTGTGCGATCTCAGCTACACGTCGAGAATCAGCCTCGCGGGCTTTTTGCCTCGCCATCCGCAGTTCTTTCCTGCTCGGACGCCCAAGATCCAGCTCATGTGTTTCCAGCAATTCACCGATTGGCGAGGATCCCTCAGTAATCGGCTTCAGAACGCCCTTCTCGCGCAGCGCACGCCGTGAAAGCTTTTCTTCCTCCGCCATATTCAGATCCTTTCTGAATGCCTCATGATAAACTGCACTGCTAAGATGCTACCAAGCACAAGAGCTGGGTGCACAATCACAATTCTTGATATGCCGCACGATGACGCGTTTTTCTGCTTCGAGTGCCCCTCACTGATCCAGCTCGTGGTCCCGCATTCAGTAGTGACCAGCATGTTCGGACTGGCTCCGGCCAGCTGGTTCCGTTTATCTGGTTCCGTTCGGCGCGCCTAGCGAAGATCAATCACCTCATCGAGGTCAGCCTCGCGCGCGTCCGCCACCGACAATACGGACGACCGTGCATGATCGTCCGGAGCCTTCGACTGGTCTGCATCCGTATACAGGTGATACTTGGAGATATACTGCACAACGCCGTCTGGTACCAAATACCACACAGGAGCCCCCTTGCGTGCACGTTCGCGTATATCAGTGGACGAAATGGCCATTGCCGGAACTTCGAGCAGCGTCACATCTTCCGGTGGAATTCCAGAAATATCAAGGGCATGACCAGGGCGCGTCACTCCAACGAAGTGCGCAAGATCCCACAACTGATCCGCGTCTTTCCAGCGCAGAATTTCAGGAAGCACATCCGCGCCAGTAATAAAGAACAGCTCTTCGTCAGGGAACTGTTGACGCAGCTCGCGCAAGGTGTCCACGGTGTAGGTCACCCCGGGGCGGTCAATATCGATACGAGAAACCGAAAAACGAGGGTTAGGCGCAGTTGCAATCACAGACATGAGGTAGCGATGTTCAGGTGGGGTCACGTACCGTCCCAGCTTGAACGGCTGACGTCCAGTCGGAACAAAAATCACTTCATCCAATTTGAAAACGTGCTGCACTTCCGAAGCAGCCACAAGGTGACCGTTGTGAATCGGGTCGAACGTACCTCCCATAATGCCAATCCGATGCCGCACCTTTGCGTCTGATTGTTCTTGCACCACCCACTCCGTTCTGGACTCTGACACTCAGTGTGTTCGTACAACACGTGTCCGTACAACACACTTCCCCACTCTGGCGCGCACCAATGTGGCCGGACGAACAGTGGGAATAAAGCGAACCACCACGAAGTTTGCCCCCATGTACGGTTTAAAGCAACCGGAGTACTTTCAAGGCAACCGCTGGCAGATGCCAGCAGGAATTAGGACGTTATGGCTACTCAAGCGATTACCAAAGATAATCTACGCGAAACGGTGGAGAAGGAAGGGACGGTTCTCCTCGACTTTTGGGCATCATGGTGCGGTCCGTGCCGCCAGTTTAGCCCGATTTTCGAGACGAGCTCTACCCAACACGAGGATATCGTCTACGGAAAGATCGACACCGATGATCAGCAAGAACTAGCTGCAGCATTCGGTATTTCGGCTATTCCAACGCTCGCAGCATTCCGCGATGGTGTGCTGGTGTTCAAGCAGTCTGGGGCTCTGCGTGCAAGCGATCTGGAGAATCTGATCGGACAGATTCAAGGCCTCGATATGGATGCCATTCGCGCCCAGATTGCGCAGCAGCAGGCAGAATAGCTCAACACACTAACGCCGCAGTTCTAGGTGCGGCAATTACAACCGCGGTGGGACGATATTCATTCGCCTCACCGCGTTGTCGATTGCGCTGTAGATTGTTTGGCACTTATAGCACAGCTTGTGCCGGGAGTATCAGGCGTGTCGATATGCGCCTCGTCACGTCGGTCGTCTCGTCATTCCCCTCCGCGCGAATCGTCACGAACGAGAGGCAAAACACCTCGAATGAGCGACGCAAGATCAGTCGGCAGAGCTTCAGGGATAAAAACAAGGCCGTCAATAAGGGAGGATCGCATAGAACGCTGAACCTCATCAACCACATCGTAGACCGTACCGATCACAGCCCATTCGTCGGTGAATAACGGTTGATTCATCATCAGGGACAGCATGTTCTCACGTTCCCTCGCAGCTCCCCGTTCGCCGGAGACGATAATCGAGCAGACTGCGAAAATGCAGACAACGCGCTCCACCACCTGAGCCGCGCGGCGAATCGCGTCCGCTGCTAGCTTGATATCCTCCCATGTGCCAACAAGATGAACCTCGTCAGCGTGCTCAACGATCAGCGAGACAAGATCCGTTCGGTGCTCAATCTCCTGTGCTCGCACACGAACCGAGACAGATGCGGTGTGTGCAGCGACGAGAGCGGACGAGAGCACATCAGGATCCTCGTCGCTCATGTCGAATTCAATATGCAGAGAACCAGGTACTTCTGTGATCTGGTGGTCTACTGCTGCCACGGCGTCAGCCTGTACGGGTAATCCAGCATGCACATCAATATCTGCAATCGTATGCAGCCGTTGAGCGGCTGAGACGCTATCCATTGAAGGAATTTTCTCATCCGAGCGAAGTGTAAACTCACTCCCCAGCGTGACGAAGTCAATTCCTCCTCGAAACGCCGCATACGCTGCAGAAGCCAGTTTCGGGTAATTCATAAACTCGAAAAAGCCCTCGTCGTCCTCAACAATTTCCCATTCGGGTCGATGCGCGCCCAGAGCCGTCAAATCCACGCCGATAGGAAAATCGTGTGAATACGGCGCCTTCATCTGCGATGGGAGAGACGATACGTGCATCTGCGGTACGACGAGGCGCTCAGAACTCACCTGTTGCGTGACCATACGACCGCCTTTTGACGCTACCCACAGCATATCCGCCCATATGCACAGATATAGCCTATCGGCAACCTATTTCATATTTCAAGACGACGCCCTGAAGATGAGGACGGCCACACACCGACATACGAATCATCACTGTTCGGTGGGTGAAGCAGACGGATCATCAGCCGGGTCGGTCCACACACCCGCACGGCGCTCCATCCAAAGCTCGTCACGCGCAGCACTTTTTGCGTCCATACGCTCGTGATATTGCGTCCGCTTTTCACGGCGCGTCAGCCGTTCACGCCCATCCAGACGGGAATCAGTACCGCGTGAAGCCAGCAATTCGGCACCGGTACTCACGGCCGGATCCCAATCAAAAATATAGCCAGACTCCGCCGAACCGATGACGACCATATCCCCTGGATGAGCGCCGGCTTTGGCCAAGGCGTCTTCAATCCCGAGTTTCGCCAGACGATCCGCCAGATAGCCCACAGCTTCGTCATTGGCGAAGTCGGTCTGACGCACCCAGCGTTCTGGCTTACTGCCACGAACAAGATAGAACGGCTCCCCGGACGGGTCATGATCGAGTGACAGAGTAAAGCCTTGCTCCTGACCCGCTTTCGGGTGCATCACGATATGCGCACCCGGATCAGGTTTCGGCAGCCGAGCACGAACCTCGTCAACCTGGCGAGCCAGTGCAAAGGCAAGGGACTTGAGTCCCTCGTGGCTCACCGTAGACACCTCAAAGACGGGGACATTGAATGCTTCGATATCCGGCCGCACAAAGTCCGCGAGATCCCGCGCGTCGGGAACATCGATCTTATTGAGAACAACCACACGCGGCCGCTGCATCAGCGGGAGAGTCCCGTCCAGCGTTTGTATCTCTCCGGCATATTCAGCCAACTCTTTTTCGACTGCGCGAATATCACTGAGAGGATCTCGCCCAGCTTCGAGCGTTGCACAATCCACAACATGCACAATCACGGAGCAGCGCTCGATATGACGCAGAAACTCAAGGCCGAGGCCTTTCCCTTGACTAGCACCTGGAATCAAGCCAGGGACATCAGCCACCGTATACCGACGTTCACCAGCAGAGACCACGCCGAGATTCGGAACAAGGGTAGTAAACGGGTAGTCCGCAATCTTAGGACGTGCAGCACTCAGCGCGGCAACGAGGGAGCTCTTACCCGAGGATGGGAAGCCCACGAGCGCAACATCTGCCACGGACTTGAGTTCCAACATGACGTCCGCAGCTTCGCCCTCATCGCCGAGTAGAGCGAACCCAGGAGCCTTCCGCGCTCGTGTCGCAAGGGCGGCATTCCCAAGCCCTCCAACGCCACCATGAGCAAGGACGTATTCGGTGCCAGCTCCTACGAGGTCGGCAAGCACCTCACCATCGAGTGATTTCACCACGGTACCGCTCGGAATAGGAAGGATCAGATCCTCCCCATTTTTCCCCTGACGAAAATCCCCCGCGCCTGGCGCTCCATTGCTGGCCGCCCAATGAGGAGAATGATGGTAGTTCAACAAGGTCGTCACCTGTGGATCAACGCGCAAAATCACGGATCCGCCGTGCCCACCGTTCGCGCCATCTGGGCCGGCTAACGGTTTGTACTTCTCGCGTTTGATACTCGCAACACCGTTGCCACCGTCACCAGCACGCACATGCAAGATCACGCGATCGACAAACTGTGCCATCATTCCCTCCATCATCAAACAAAACGGAGCAGCGCTGTGTAGCGTTGCTCCGTTCGCAATTCGTCAATGATCAGCACGTCGAGAAGACGCTGATCCACATATCTGCAGTGCAGATCTCCTCATGCGTGCTGGTGCGCGCATGACTCTTATTCGGCAGCGTCAACCACAGGCTGCACGTCCACAACACGGCGACCCTTGCGGTTGCCAAAAGCGACATGCCCAGCCAAGAGAGCAAAGAGGGTATCGTCCTTGCCGCGACCCACACCCTGCCCAGGATGGAAATGCGTACCACGTTGACGAACCAAGATCTCGCCCGCTTTAACAAACTGCCCGCCAAAACGCTTCACGCCCAAGCGCTGGGCATTCGAATCGCGACCGTTATGAGTGGAACTACCACCCTTCTTATGAGCCATTCTTTACCTGCTCTCCCTCACGTTTACAAAACCGGAAACCCGGGTCTCACTCGATGCCAGTGACCTTCAGACGAGTCAACTGTTGACGATGACCCATGCGCTTGCGATAACCCGTCTTGTTCTTGAACTTGATGATCGAAATCTTCGGACCCTTTTCGTCACGAACGACTTCAGCTGTCACCTTGGCGGAGATACCGTCTGCAGCAGTTGTGATCTTGTCACCATCAACGAGCATCAACGGCTCAAGCTCGACGGTATCGCCAGCTTGCGCATCCATCTTGTCCACGACGACGACGGATCCGACGGAAACCTTTTCCTGACGGCCGCCAGCCTTCACGATCGCGTACACCATTCTGCTCATCTCTGTTGAAAAACTGTGCCTTCCACTTAGTGGAAGGCGTCCGACATGTTGCGCCCCTTCACCTCACCAACGTATGCAGCAAAGAAACGCACCGAACTCCTAGAATACCGACTCCGAGTTATTTTCGGCAAGTCGAACGCGAGCGATGTGATGCACATACCGCTCACAGCGACGATCCGCCGCCTACATGCGCCTACGGGTATCCAGCCCGCGGATCTCCTCACTGATTCACGATTGGTTCATGACCATAGGAAACGTCATCACTGCGTGGGAGGAACCACCAGGGATGATTGTTCCCGTCTGAACGACCTGGTGCTTATCGCTGCGACGATTCGGCGTGTTCAGTGTGCCGGCAGCTTGTTGCGGCCGCGAGTGCGATGAATCTTGTTCGTGGGCGACAGAGCCATCCGCCTGCGAATCAGTCTTCTGTGAATCGGTCTGTTGCGTCGCCGCCACAGACTCTGATTGATCCGAACCATCAACGCGAGTCTCTGTACGTGCATGAGCATCTGTATGCGCATGTCCAGCTGCCGCAATCGAAGCGACGGCTGCCTTCGTCTGTTCTGACTCCCGAACCTCGTCAACGTGCACATCCTGAGTGGCTTTCTTCGCAACCGGATGCTTTGAGCGATGAGTCTGCGCGGATCGATCCTGATCCTCGTGCTCGACAGGGTCAGTATGTGTAATGTAGCCGCGCCCATCACAGGCTTCACATACGGTGGAAAATGCTTCGACGAGGCCTTGGCCAACCCGCTTACGAGTCATCTGGATCAAACCCAAGCTCGTCACTTCGGCAACCTGATGACGCGTCCGATCCCGCCCAAGGCATTCGAGCAGCCGGTGCATCACCAACTCTCGGTTCGATTCGAGCACCATGTCGATAAAGTCCACCACAATGATGCCGCCAATATCGCGCAAGCGCAGCTGGCGCACGATTTCTTCCGCAGCTTCGAGATTGTTGCGGGTTACCGTTTCTTCAAGCGTTCCGCCCTCACCAGTGAACTTGCCAGTATTCACATCAATGACCGTCATCGCCTCGGTGCGGTCAATGATCAGCGTGCCACCCGAGGGGAGCCACACTTTCCGGTCAAAAGCCTTTGCAAGTTGTTCATCCACACGGTTGGCCGCAAAAATATCAGCCTTCTTCGTCCAGTGCGAGAGTCTATCTGAAAGCTCCGGCGATACCTTCTCGATATAGTTCGACACCGTTGCCCAGGTGGAGTTCCCTTGGATTTTGAGGCTGTCGAAGTCCTCGTTAAAGATGTCACGCACAACTCGTACTGCTAACTCGGGCTCCCCCTTCAGGAGCACGGGCGCATTCTTCGTTTTCTGTGCCTTCTGCTGAATGTCGTCCCACGTGGCTGTCAGACGCTCAACATCGTCCCTCAGCTGATCCTCCGTTGCACCTTCGGCAGCTGTGCGCACAATGACGCCATGCTCCTCAGGAACAAGCTGCTTCAAAATCTTTTTCAGCCTGCGGCGCTCGGTTTCTGGCAGCTTGCGCGAAATACCCGTCATAGCTCCAGAGGGAACCAAAACGAGATGTCGGCCAGCCAAGGTAATTTGCGCTGTCAGACGCGCACCTTTGTGGCCGATAGGATCTTTCGTCACCTGTACAACGACCGTATCGCCAGTTTTCAGAGCCTGCTCGATCCGGCGGGGTTTACCTTCCAGCCCTGCTGCTTCCCAATTCACTTCGCCGGCGTACAGGACGCCATTACGACCCTTACCGATATCGATAAACGCCGCTTCCATCGAGGGAAGAACGTTCTGCACCCTTCCCAGATAGACGTCCCCCACCATGGACTGCTGTGTATGACGAGCCACATAGTGTTCCACCAGTACACCATCTTCCAAAACAGCGATCTGGTTGAGCCCATCCCTCTCGCGTACGAGCATGTCACGGTGTACGGACTCGCGTCGTGCCAAAAACTCGGCTTCCGTAATGGAGTGGTGTTTTCTCCCTGCTTCACGCGTTTCCTTGCGCCGCTGCCGCTTCGCTTCCAAACGCGTCGAGCCTTTGACGCGCGCAACACCTTGCTCATCAACTGATGCTGACCCCGTCCGGCGGCGACGACGCCGACGCGTCACGGCACTTGCATCCTCCCCCTGGGATGCCTGCGCATCACGATCCTCGGCAAGCGAATGCGTCGAAGGCGTTGAGCGCCTGCGCCCACGAGCCTGAGGAACAGGAGATTCAACGGATGATGTATTCTCCCCATCTTCAGCTATCTGCGAGCTCGTTTCAGAAGAGGACAACTGACCATCTTCTTCATTCAGCCCGCGGGTGTTGATGTCGCTATCAACGCTTTGAGTGCTCCCCGTTTTCTTCTTCAACGCGCGGGAGCCGCGTGCCACTCGCTTGCGCCTGGAACCCGGCGACGTGCGCAGGTCAGCTTCACGCCGATCGCTTTCATCCTCACTTCCGGCCTCACTACTGGCCGACGAAGCGCTGCGTGCGAGCGAATGGTCATTCGAACCAGCACCACTCTCATCAGTACCATTTAAAGGTCTTTCAGCTACGGTGCTCGTCACCGATCTGCTGACACGCCGACGCCGCGTACGTGCCTTGCTCAAATCAGGTTCCTGGAACAGAGGAGCAGCCGACGCAAAACTGTCAGAATTCACTGCAGGCTGTACACCTGTGGCATGAGAAAAAAACACGGGCTCCTCAAACGAGCTGGGGGCACCACCCGCCGAACGAACCTCTTCTACCTGCATAACCTCGCTATTTTGACGCGAACCACGTACGCGACGTGATCCTGTGGCCTTTTCAGCCATAAACAACACTCTCCCGGCCGGAGATCCGCACAGTGCATCATCAAGTACAACCGCCGGCACACAAACAAGCAGTAGTACAAACCAGTCATATATAAAACAGTTGCATTACTGCAATAAAAGCTTCACGATCTGCCGGGGAACAACAACGTCGTAACACGCAGCGTGCCATTCCCTAGCTATGCTGCTCTGATGCAGAACAGCGCTCCCCTTATTGTTACACATTTCGCAGCCGGAGAGGGAGACGGCGAATTGACACGACTGTGTTAGAAGCAAAACACATACGCCACATATGTCGCAACTTCAGCGCTCAGCGAAAGAAATTCACTATGCTTAGAACTAACTCTATGAAGTTAGCCATTCCCTGGTGTTTTTCAGTGTTCGCACATCAAACACCGAAGCTGCCGGGGCTGCGAGAGAAAGGTAAAGAGGTGGAACTAGATCTTGCACGCTGGCAGTTTGCCATCACAACGGTGTACCACTTTTTACAGGTACCGCTGACGATCGGCTTGTCGATCCTGTGCGCGATTATGCAAACGAAGGCAAGGAAGATGAACTCCCCCGAGTGGCAAAAGCTGCTCGACTTTTTTGCAAAAGTACTGGTCATCAATTTCGCCTTGGGCGTTGCCACCGGTATTGTTCAGGAATTCCAGTTTGGCATGGGGTGGAGCGAATACTCCCGCTTTGTGGGAGATATTTTCGGCGCGCCACTTGCTTTCGAGGCACTGCTCGCCTTCTTTATGGAATCCACATTCCTCGGACTGTGGATTTTCGGCAAGGGTCGCCTGAGCCCCAAGCTGCATAACCTGTGTATCGATTTATTCGCTTTAGGCACCACCGTGTCCGCGTTCTTCATTCTTGCAGCGAACTCCTTCATGCAGGATCCTGTGGGCGCAAAGCTGAACCCCGTCACTGGCAGGGCGGAGCTTGATGGCGCTTCCGGTTTCTTTAAGGTGCTTTTCAGCCAAACGTCACTGCTGACGTTCACACACGTCCTCTCCAATGCGCTGCTCCTGGCTGGCACGCTCGTTGCCGGGCTCTCCATCTGGTGGATGGTGCGTTCAGTCAAGCTCACTGGATCTGATAACGAAGCGCGGGTCTATTGGAAGCCAGCAGCTAAGTTCGGACTTGTCTGGATGCTTATTGCTTCCATTGCCGTTATCCTCACCGGGCACGCAACCGGTGTTCACCTCGGCTCCATCCAGCCCGCAAAAGCGTCGGCGATGATGGGAATCTGCGAAACAGGCCCGCAGGAATTGCTTATCGTGAAGGACACTTCCTCGTGCGACGGCAAAGAAATCAAGCTGCCCGTACCTGGACTTGAATCGTGGCTGTTCACCTCACACGCATCCGGTGATTCGGCAGTAATTGATTCGATTGACGATGTCAACGCGCAGCTGCAACAGAAGTATGCAGACCATGATTTCAACGGAACGCCGGGTTCCGCAGTTGATTTCCGCCCGAATATGACGGTTTCCTTCTACAGTTTCCGTATCATGATGGGATTTGGATTCCTGGAGCTGATTCTCTCCATCTGGGGTCTGCTCGCGTTGCGTGGTAACAAGATCATCAGCGGTTCGAAAGTGGCATCCGGCTGGCTGTGGAATATCGGTTCTCCGTTTATCGCCGGTTCGTTCGGCTGGATTCTCACAGAAATGGGTCGCCAGCCCTGGATCGTCAACGGCGGAAACCTCAACTCCACGTCCGGTGTCTATCTCCTGACGAGCCAAGCCGTGTCGGGATCTGTCTCCGCCTTGAGTTTCGCAATTTCGCTGATTCTGTTCACTCTGCTCTATTCGGCGCTCGGGGTGGTGTGGTTCATCCTCCTTCGTCGATATGTGTTGGAAGGAATCAACACGGCTCAAAAGCCGGTGGAGCAAGATACCCACTCAGCAGAAGCCTTGAGCTTCGTGTACTAGGAGGCTTTTGCCATGACACCTATTCAATTTATTTGGTTCGTGCTGATTGCCGTCCTCTGGATCGGTTACCTCGCACTTGAGGGCTTCGATTTCGGCGTCGGCATGCTGCTGAAAATCGTTGCAAAGAACGAAAAAGAACGGCGCGCAGCCCTCAATACGATTGGCCCGCACTGGGACGGAAACGAGGTATGGCTCCTCACAGCAGGCGGCGCAACCTTCGCCGCATTCCCCGAGTGGTACGCCACAATGTTCTCCGGAATGTACCTTGCCCTCGTTGTGATCCTGCTCTGCTTGATCCTCAGAATCGCTGCTATCGAATGGCGCAAGTCGATCTCCAGCCCGAAGTGGCATAACTTCTGGGATAACGCCCATGTAGCCACAACGTGGATCGTCTCGATCCTGTGGGGCGTCGCGTTCGCTAACCTCGTCCAGGGGATGCCTATCGAAGTAGGACACTACGTCAACGGTGAGTTTGTGCGTGTGGATCCAGCATCGGTGAATGCTGAAGCACTTGCAGATAATATGCACTTCTTTACCGGCAACTTCTTCTCACTGTTGACGCCGTTCACGATTCTCGGCGGCCTCGTCACGATGACGCTGTTCCTGACTCAAGGTGCTCTGTTCTTGTCCGCAAAGACGACGGGCGACCTGCATGAGCGCGCACAAGCAATCTCCAAGAAGTCCACGCTGGCAACTACTGTTGTTGTTGCGATCTGGGCGCTCTGGGCACAGTTCGCCTACGCAAATACCATGTGGGCGCTTATTCCGCTGGTGATCACTGCGCTACTGCTTGTGGCGACGATGGCTCTGGCGGCTAAAGGCGATGAGGTAAAGGCGTTCATCTGCCACTTCGCCGCTATCGCGTTCGCTGTTGTCTTTATCTGGTTCGCAGTCTTCCCCGACGCAATGAAGAGCAACATTGACCCAGCCTATAGCCTGACTCTCGCACAGGCCGCTGCAACAACGCCCACACAAATCATCATGGTCATCGCAGCTGTTGTCTTTGTTCCTATCGTGCTTGCCTACACGATTTGGGCATACATCGTGTTCGCTGGCCGTGTGGACGCCACCATGGTTCCTGACGAACCGGCTGGACTGGACTATAAGAACGTCCGTTCTTTTGCGGCGCAAGCCTGAGCCGCTCCGAGCGCGTCGTTGATCGCACCACGCGAGGCAGCGATCAACGGCGTCAGCGAACAGTCACTGCGACAGCACACATCGCTGACAACGCACAGCACGGAGTAATTTAATACAACATCTATATGACCGGTGAGGGGCGAATCTCAGGGTTCGTCCCTCACTTTTCTCTGCGGTCAATGCACACAAGCATCAACAGATATGCCCTCACACGCACTCCCCGTCTCGCCCGCTACAATTGCAGTATGATTCACAAGGAGGAACGGTGAAGCCTGTTGATCGTCGTCTACTTACCTACGCGTCCGCTGCACGCCACTATGTGATTGGTTTGGCGATTTTCGGTTTCGTTCTCGCTGGTCTCGTCATTGTGCAGAGCATCGCAATTTCTGCAGCAATTTCACCTGTTATCGATGGAACAAAAACCTTCAGGGACATCGGTATTCCCACGTTGATTTTTACAGCCGCTTTCGCGCTCAGAACGATACTCACCTACATTCAACAAGCGTATGGCCACCGTGCAGCCGTGCGTGTGATCGCTGATCTGCGCGGCCAAGTCCTCGATCATGCTGCGGCCCTCGGCAGCCGTTGGCTCACGCAGGGGCACACCGCATCAACGGTGACGCTCGTCACAAGCGGACTTGATGATTTGGAACCATATTTCGTCAACTTTTTGCCACAGCTTCTCCTCTGCTGCACTGTAGTGCCCATGGCGATCCTCGTGATTGGCATCCTCGACTGGATTTCTGCACTTGTGATCGTCCTATGTATTCCACTCATTCCGATTTTTATGATTCTTATCGGCTTGATGACGAAGAAGTACTCTGACGCTCGTCTACAGGCGATGCAGGATCTCGGCGATCAGCTTCTCGATCTCCTCGCCGGACTCACCACGCTCAAGGCGCTTGGCCGCGAGAGGGGACCCAAGCAGCGCGTCAACGATCTGGGTATTGACTTCGCGCACAAGACGATGCAGACGCTCTACGTCGCGTTCCTCTCCGGGGCAGCACTTGAGTTCCTGGCTACACTCTCCACAGCACTGATCGCAGTCGAAATAGGGCTGCGTATGGTGACGGGCAGCGTTGGGCTGTTTGCTGGTCTTGCCATCATTATGCTGACCCCTGAAGTGTTCAAGCCACTGCGTGAGGTTGGCTCTCAGTTCCACGCTTCTTCTAACGGACTGGCGGCAAGCCAGCGTGTTTTTGACATTCTCGAAACACCCCTGCCTGTACGCACGGGAAATTCTGAGGCGCCAAATCTTGCTCACGCTGTGATTTCCCTCAATGAGTTGTCTGTTCACGCGCCTGGTCGCAACCTGCTGGCACCCTCGCATGTGACCGCAACAATCGAACCGGGGACGGTCACAGCGCTGCGCGGAAAATCGGGATCGGGTAAATCCACAACGGTCTCAGTCCTTCTCAAGCTGATCAATGCGAGCTCAGGATCTGTGACGATCGATGGTCAGGACGTCGCAACCATCGAATCTGACTCCTTGTGGAACCAGATTTCGTGGGTACCCCAACAACCAGCTATCGTCCCTGGAACTGTCCTGGAAAATATGGGGCTGCACAGCATTGAGGAAGCGAACGCTGACGGCCTGCGGCATGCTGCAGATCTCTCTGACTTCACGTCGGTTGTGGATTCCTTGCCGGACGGATGGAACACCGTCGTTGGCCAGGGTGGAACAGGCTTGAGCCTCGGACAGCGTCAGCGGCTTGCCCTGTGCCGCGCCCTGATCCAAGCGCGGCCATTAGTGATTCTCGATGAGCCTTCTGCGCACCTTGACGCCATGAGCGAGGAATATGTCACGCGCTGCGTCACGCAGCTTCGCAGGCAGGGACATACTGTTCTTGTGATTGCGCATCGTCATGCACTTCTCGCCGTTGCAGATAAGGTGATCGATATTCAGTCATCCTCCCTCCCAGCACATCAGGCACATCCCACGATGAGCACCACGCACGCGGAGGTAGCCCAATGAGCACAACATTGACAGCTTCGACAATGCCATCAACTCCACACCTACCCTCTGACCACACTGACCAGCCGTCCGCACAGGCGCAGCACTCCCACCGCGCTCCATGGTGGCAGCCAGTGCTCTCCGCACGCCAGCGACGTGCAGTTCACCGCGCAATTCAGGAACTCGCGATCAATCCCACTCAGTTCATCCTCGCCGTGCTTTTCGGTGCGGGCGCACTCGGTTTTTCCGTTGCCCTCTCGGCAGTGTCCGCCTGGCTCATCGCACGTGCCTCACAAATGCCGTCCGTCGCTGTGCTCTCGATTGCAACAGTGGGTGTCCGTTTCTTCGGTATTGGCAGACCACTGTTTCGATATCTCAACCGCATTGCGACCCATAAAGTCGCACTCTACGGCATGGCTCATTTAAGAACGCGCGTCTATAGCGTCTTAGCTGAGTCCCCCACCGACGTCGTGACAAGCCTGAGTCGCGGCGATCTGTTGACGCGAACCGGTCGTGACGTCGATTCTGTAGGAAACCTCGTCGTGCGCGGATTACAGCCAGCCGCAACAGCAGTACTCGTTTGCTTGATTTCTGTTGTGACTGTGGGGATTCTGTCTCCTGCTATTGGTGTCGTGCTGCTCTTGTGTCTGCTTCTAGCTGGCGTCGCCGGCCCATACATGGCGATGCGTGGCTCAGCCGCAGCCGAACGTTCTCAGCTGGCAGATCGAGCTGAGCTCGCCACCACAGCACTGACCGTCTTGGAATCTGCTGATGAACTCTACGTTTCTGGGCGTCATCGTTCCCTTGACGAAGCTCGGGCTCGCACTGAACGGCGTATTGCTGCAGATCGTGATTTTTCGGCGAAGCCCATGGCGCTCGCTCAAGCGGTGAGCCTCGCTGCGATGGGAATCGTTGAACTTGCAGCGGTGTTGATCGGCACGCACGCCGTCGCCTCAGGCGCGCTGACAGGCGTTCAGCTTGCTGTTGTGGTGCTCACCCCACTTGCGAGTTTTGAAGCTACCGACGCACTCGCCAAGGCGGGAATTCAATTGGTGGAAAGCGCTGCGGCAGCAGAGAGAATTATGGTTCTTTTTGACGCCGCCACATCCACGCACAGTGTCGAAGACCCCGAACCAACGCCACCCGCACACGTGCACTCCACATCTGCCGAATCAGTGGCGAATGCCGATGCATATTCGTCAACAGGCGTGCGTCGGTCAGCTGAGCTACATGCCTCGACAGATCTCACCCCTGCCCCCACGATCGACGATAGCCGCGAAGGACTCATCGTCAACAACGTCATGATTGGATGGCCAGGCTATCCCGATATCGCCGGCCCGTTGTCGATCGATATCCACCGAGGTGAAACGCTGGCGATCGTCGGCCCATCCGGGATCGGAAAAACCACCCTGCTCTTTACGCTCGCCGGAATGCTGCCGCCTAAGTCTGGCCACGTCTACCTTGATGGACAGGAAGTGTCCACTATGCAGCGAGCGCAGGTGTCGCAAACACTCAGCCTCACAGCCGAGGACGCGCATGTGTTTGCAACGTCTGTGATTGAAAACATTCGAGTAGCCCGATCCGACGTCACAGAGCAGGAGGCTGAGCAGCTGCTCGGCCAGGCAGGTTTAGGGGCATGGCTTGCCCAGCTCCCCGATGGTGTGCATACACAGATTGCCCAAGATTCCGCCAACATATCTGGTGGTGAACGCCGCAGGCTGCTGCTTGCACGTGCCCTCGCCTCGCCAGCCGAGTTCCTTCTGTTGGACGAGCCTGGCGAGCATATCGATCCGGAGACGGCGGATGCGCTTATTCGCGATTTACTCCACTCTGGTGAGCAGCCTGGTCGCAACCGGCGAACCGTCATCCTTGTGACGCACCGTCTGACACCGCTGGACGCTGCCGATCGTGTGATCGTGCTCTCGCAGGTTGATGGCCATACGCGCATCACAGCCACAGGATCACATGAGGAACTGATACGAACCTTGCCGGAATACCGCTTTGCCACGGGGCAAGAAGGATCGCTCTGATGAGTTACTCCCTCCCTTCCCTACCCTCAGACAGCGTTTCCCCTGGGAAGCTGCCAGCACACCTTGTGATTGGGCACGCGCTAGCTCTCACAACGCAGCGTACCGTGAGCGACGCACTGCGCGAGTTCGCGATATCGGCTGCAGCAGTTCTTGACGCTGATGTTGCTGGCGCCCGCATTGCAGCACCTGCGGGGAATGTTTATGCCTCCAGTCTGCGCACCCCTGCCGGTATTTTCGCGGCATCGTCGTCAATCAGTGACAATCGTCTGGACGCTCTCCTCTCCGACGTCACGCCGTCCCATCCGCTTATCGTCCAGGATACACAGCGGGATCCACGCTATCGTCTGTTGTCCAGCTCGTTCACGCATCTTCACAACTTTATCGGCATGGCGATCCCCCTCCGCTGTTCGGTTCACGCCATCCTCTACGTGGGCAATAAACATGAGAAAATCTCCGACGATACGATGCGCGTGCTCCAGCTGTTGGCAGCTGCCACAGGCATTGCCCTGGAGAACGTGCGCACAATCCAAGCTGCTGAAGCGCGTACCAACTGGGCGTCCGCCTCACGCAATTTCACGGCTGCTCTGCTCGAAGGCGTAGACGAGGAGGACGCTCTGCAACTCATTACGTCGATGATGCGCTCAGTCGCACATGCACGTATTGCGCTCATGGTTCTGCCGTCCTTTGCGGACTCGTGGATATCTGAATTCGCCGACGGTCCGGGATCAGCCCAGTATGTGGGGATACTCTTCCCTCCCGACGGAAGAACGTATTCCGTGATTCGGGAGGGTATCGGTATCGTCGTCAATTCCGATCTTCGACGCCGCAATCCACATATTAAAGAACTGCAGCATTTTGGCTCTGCCCTCTATGCACCGATGACGGTAAAAAACGAGGTACGCGGTGTGGTGATCCTGTTCCGCTACGTGGGCGACGAAGAATTCACCTTAGCTGATCTGTTCCTTGCAGAGTCAATGGCAAAACAAGCTGCGTTAGCCCTCGAACTTGCCGCAGCTCGCGCGTCGTCACTTGCAGCCCTTCAGCTTGAGGAACGAGCGAAGATTTCGAGGGATCTTCACGATTTTGCGATTCAACAGCTGTTTGCCACAGGCATGGAGCTGACCGCTTTACGTGACGATCTTCACCGGTACGAGAGCGTCCCTCACTCGGTTGTGGAATCGCTGGACTCAGCGATTGGTTCAATTGACGATTCCGTCACGCAAATACGTGAAATTGTGTATTCCTTGCGCAATGACGCGGCTGCTGAACCGTTCAGTGCACGAGTAGAAAAAGAAATCACTCAAGCAGAGAAAACCCTCGGTTTCGCGCCCTCCGTTGTGAAGACGTTTAACGGAAAACCGTGTACGGGAGATTACACGCTTGAGGTCGATAGTCTGATAACGCAGAGCATGGCAGACGACGTGATTGCCGTGATCCGCGAATGCTTCTCGAATATCGCGCGGCATGCCCATGCAACATCGGCTCGGATGCAGCTTGCGATGAGTGACGATGCGATTCATCTGTGCGTTATCGACAATGGCGTGGGAGCAAATGGGGCTGTGTCCCGCCGCTCAGGACTCGCCAATATCGCCGCACGAGCCAAGCGACATCACGGAACATTTTCCATTCAGACAGCGCCCGAAGGTGGCACCGTCGTCACGTTCGACACCGCATTATGATCGATCGCTCCCGCGCTGCGATAACGACAGCGAAGCGAGGGCGTGCACAGCGGACGGACAAGCAACGGAGCGAGTGAGAGAGTTAAAAAGACACGTGCCCGCGTGAGCGCCAGTAATCTCCCGTCAGTGATGTGCACGCCACCCCGAGGCTCGTTGCGTGGCAACCCACGCCGCAACCTGTGTACGGCGCTGAAAACCCATTTTAGAGAGCAGCGACGTGATGTGGTTTTTCACAGTCTTTTCCGCAACACCAAGGGTCTCGCCTATTTCTTTATTGGATAGCCCATCCCCGATGAGTGCAACCACGCGCTTCTCCGCCGGCGTCAGGCGGCTCGTTGGATCATCTTGGCCAGCTCGACGGCGGTCAACCATCCCTTCGTCCAACAAGATGCGACCAGAAGCGACGGCACGAATTGTTTCCGTAATCTCAGTACCACGAACAGATTTCAACAGGTAAGCGCGCGCACCGGCTTCTAATGCCTCCTGTAAAGCATCATTGTCGTCGAACGACGTCAGAACAATCGACTTTGTGTGGGGTGACACTTCGCTAAAACTGCGGATAACATCAATACCAGTTCCATCGGGAAGCCTCAGATCAACGAGCGCCACATCAGGATGCACAAGATTACCACGGCTCTTCGCTTCAGCTGCCGTGCCAGCCTCTGCAACAACAGTCAAGCCGTCCGAGCGATCGACCACTTCCGCTATGCCCCGGCGCACAACCTCGTGATCATCAATAATCATCACTCGAATATCATCACTGCCCGCCATCAGAATGCTCCTCACTCTGCCTGGTCTGCGCGTCCTGGTTGGAACCAGCAACATGTGCATCCGGCTTCACGATGTTCTGCTCCGTTAACATCATATAAGAACGTTCAGCCGCCTTATGCCGAGCTTTCTTTTGGCTCGTTCCGCTGCCCGTCCCCCACTCGCGTCCGTCCATATGAGCGTGGGCAGTATAGATGGCTTCGTGGTCAGCACCCTGACGTGAAATATCGAATTGGAGCGTCCCTTCCCATCCACGCGCATGCGCCTCTTCTTCGAATGACGTTTGCCAGTCTAGATTTGGCCCGAGTGCGCGAGCTTGCCGTAACCGCGGCGCAACGAGATCCTGAACCAGCGTGCGCGTCGTCTCCAGGCCGTGATCCAAATACGTCGCAGCAATCAAAGACTCCATCGTATCAGAGAGAATGGAATCTTTATCTTGCCCGCCAGACTCTTTTTCGCCGTGACCAAGCCGAATGAAGGAACCGATACCCACATGCCGTGCAATATCGGCAAGCGCTTCTTCCGAAACAGCGAATGTCCGCATCCGCGTCATATCGCCTTCTGTCATATCAGGTTCAAGCCGATAGAGCTCATCTGCAACGATGTATCCAAGAATTGCGTCACCGAGGAATTCCAGCCGCTCGTTATGCGGTTCGTCGTGTTCATACGCGAAACTCCGATGCGTCAGAGCAAGGCGCAACAAGGGCCGCGAAATACTGACGCCCCAGCGTTCGTCAAAATCCTGATAGCTCACTGCTGATCGCCTTCTTGTGCACTGCCGTGAACGTACTGTTCCTGCTGATGCTGCCGGCGCTGGGCACGAGGCTCGGTTGAAGCGCTCTGTGGCGAGCCAACAGACTCGGGTGCTGAATCAGCGAGCAATGCACGTTCTAGTTCTGAGAAAATATCGTCACCCGCAGCTGGCGTCGCGGCATGGTGATGATCGGCAGGGAGATCGTCCAACCGCAAGCCACAAACAGGGCACAACCCCTTGCACTCCGGCTGGCACAGAGGCGTGAGCGGCAGGGCGACGAGCAGTGCGTCACGAACCATCGGTTCAACGTCTACGGTCTCACCGCTGATATGGGCGTAATCCGACGGATCATTTTCTTCGTCATCGGCAAGGATTGCTTTCAGCCGTTCTGGATAATATGCGAGTTCTCCCAGTGGTTGCGTATCCGAATACGAAATATCACTCAAGCATCGAGCACATTCACCTTGGATCTGTCCGGTCACTGTGCCAGACACATATACTCCCTCGCTTGCGGACGTTAAATCGACGTCCAGATGTAGCTGAGAGCCTGGTTTGACGCCGATCATGCCCACGCGCATATCTCCAGGCGCTTCAACATCACGCTCAATATGAATATGTGCACCTTCTTGGCGTGGCAAATCGTGTAAGTTAACCACGAAATCTCGCACCACTCCTGCCTTTCCTTGCGTTCATTGTTATCGCAGCATATTCAGATGCTGGATCATCCACACCCCGCACCGCATATCACCAGAACCCCTCAGCCTATACCTCGTCAGGCGTGGAAAGCTGCGGATTGTGACGCGCAGCAAGAACTGATTGGCCTGCCCCAATACTGCCAAGGATGTTGTTCGTTTGTTCGCCCACCCGTCCCGCAAGTCCATCGATCTGGGCATGGAGTGACGCGACGACGTCCTGCATCTGTTGCTGCACCTCAACAACGGTGTGTTCCAGGCTCTGTAATTGTTCGGCCGAGTAATCCTGTGCACCTTGGCTGAGCCGTTCTGCAGCGCTGCGCGCCTCGTCCTCGATCTTGCGAGCGCGAGCCTGGGCAGCGACAGTAATAGCATCGCGGCTCACAAGCCGTTCGGCCTGGGCTCGTGCTTCTGTTTCAATCGCATCAGCCGACTTATGGGCTTCGGAGACGATATGCAAAGCCTCCTGGCGGGCTTGCGCCAGTTGCTCCCGAGCCTGGGATCGCAGCTGATCGGCTTCCAGAATTTCGCGGGGAATGAGGTCACGAGCAGACTCGACGAGGTCGGTCAGATCCTGTCGATTAATCCTCACTGAGGAGGACATCGGCAAAGACCGCGCGTTCTCAATGAGTTTTGAAAGCTCCTGGAGAATTGCGGTGAGTTCAGCAGCTTCTGCATCGTGATCCATCTCGCTTCTTCCTTCGTACTCTTGCGTTATCCGCACTAACCTTCCACGCCGGATCAACAGACCACGTCGCCCGCAGCACACACACCCGATCCCACCTGCATGCTTAAGCCTACATAAAACGTGCGTTGCGCTTAGCAGCTTGAGCACGCACTGCCCGTTCCACTCCAGGCGTGACGAAATCGGAGATATCCGCCCCGAACAAGGCTAGCTCCTTGACATATGAAGAAGCGATATGCGACAGCGATGGATCCCCCATAAGGAACAGGGTCTCGACACCAGAGATGTGCCGATTGAGCAGTCCCATTGTTTGCTCAGAATCCCAATCGGCCGACGACCTCACGCCTTTGACGATGGCGTCAGCGCCAACGCGTGCACAGAAATCAACAAGTAAGCCGTCCACGAGTTCGACACGCACATGCGGCATACCTTGAAGTGCATCACGAGCCAGCTCAACACGCTCGGCTCCCGTAAACCAGCCTGAGGGCTTCCGCGTATTATATGCCACCGCCACGATCACATCGTCAAAAAACTTTGACGTCCGTTCAATCACATCCATATGACCACGAGTAAGGGGATCAAACGAACCGGGACAAACAGCAAGCATACGCAGAAGTGTACTCCGCAAGCCGTTGATACTCGATTTCGGGAGGTTCTAGGTGGGAGTGCAACATCTTTTAGTCTTGTGGGTGTTGAAGTCACGAGGTAAAGGATGTTGCACTCCTATGGGTGAAGTTTATCGGCATTTAGGTTTGGATGATCGGGTTCAGATCGAGAAATATGTGGAGCAGGGCTGCTCGTTTGCGTGGATTGCGCGCGTGTTGGGTGTGCATCGTTGTACGGTGTGTCGGGAAGTGAAACGTGGCTGGTATCGGCCGGGATCGGATCAAGCGAATTTTCGGCGGCCCTCGTGGAGGTTTCTTCGAACACGCCGGGCACGGTCGGGTTTTTATTCTGCTGTGACGGCACACTCGAAAGCCCTCACACGTCAGGCGAGGTCTCATCAGCCTTATGTGATGAACCACGACCTGCTCATCGACTATGTGACGACCAAGCTACGTGAGGGATAGAGCCCAGCCATGATAGCGGGCAGAGTCCGTCTCGACTATCCTCATGACCCACGAATGCGGGTGTGTGCCGAAACACTATACACGTGGATCTCCCTGCCCTCCCAACGCTGGCGAGGCCTGACACACTATTTACCTCTGGGTCACAAGACCCGCCGCACGCGTGCAGGACGCAGGGTACATCGTCACACGATGAAATACCGTATACCCATACACTCCCGCCCGCCCGAGATAGACGAGCGCAGCGAGTTCGGGCATTGGGAAATCGACTCCATCATCGGCAACAACCATAGTGGAGCTATCCACACCGCCACCGAACGCACATCCAGATACATTGCCGCGCGCCTGCTGCCCGATACCAGCGCAAAAGCCACACTCGACGCCGAAAAAGACTGGATCAGCCAACTACCCATCCACGCAGTCAGATCACTCACCGCTGATAACGGTCACGAATTCGCCTACCACTACCAGCTCGCCGACACGACCGCTATCCCCACATATTTCGCTGACCCCTACAGTGCCTGGCAGCGTGGCACCAACGAACGATTCAACCGAGAAATACGCCGATACCTCCCCAAAGGAACACGCTTCAACACACTCACCACCAGCGAGCTAGACGACATCATCACCGAAATCAACAACAAACCCAGAAAATGCCTCCACTGGCACACACCAGCCGAAACCCTCCACCACCAGATACAATCAAACCAAACACCCACCGTTGCACTTCAAACTAGAACCTAGCCTCATTACCGTACCACGGCGCCCTTCGCGCACTTAGCCGCTTGCACACGTTGCCACTCGTACGCAACGCCCGTCGTACAGCGCGCCCGTCCCATGCCGCACCCGTCGCACGCAACGCCCGTCCCATGCCGCACCCGTCGCACGCATTTCCCAGGGATACTTGTCGGGCGTCAGATCAGCTTATTTGCGCGGCTCCTGTTGCACGCATTTTCCAGAGCACTCAATATCGGTTTTCCTCTAGCACGCACTATCTGTGAACTGTCAGCGTCAACCGCTGTACCAGCTCTCACAAAGCTATTATAGCTCGCTCAGTCATGAGAAGAAGTGATATCATTGACGCGCGTTTTGCCCATGATAAAATTTTGGTTAGGTGCCCAGCGTCGGGCGCACATTTGCCGCAATTGCACAAAAATTGCAAAGGAGCAGGGATGACAGCTTTGGATTCAGTCTCGACCCATATTGACAATACGCCACACCCGTATTCGGAACACCATTTGAGGAGCGAACTGAAGAACGCCGAAACACCAATTGAACGCAAGCCCGCGTGGGTTCGTACCCATGGCAAGATTACTGCGGGGCGTTCAATGCGTAACTTCGCCAGTGCTCAAGGCATCCACACCGTCTGCGAGGAAGCGGGCTGCCCGAATGTGTCCGAGTGTTGGAATGACCATGAAGCATCATTCCTCATCGGTGGGGCACGCTGTACACGCCGCTGTGCGTTCTGCCAGATTGACCATGGCAAGCCGAGTCCGCTCGATGAAGCGGAGCCGCAGCACGTTGCAGAATCTGTTCGCCAGTTGGGTCTGCACTACGTCACCATCACCGGCGTCACACGGGACGACCTCGACGACGGCGCT
Organism: Actinomycetaceae bacterium; assembly: GCA_028724265.1. GTDB lineage: Bacteria > Actinomycetota > Actinomycetes > Actinomycetales > Actinomycetaceae > JAQYDG01. The sequence continues at coordinate 165,404 of JAQYDG010000005.1, read as the reverse complement.
GCCCATCTTTGGGCTGAAACAGTGCGGCGCACGCGCGAACTGAACCCGAACTGCGGCATTGAGATCCTGACGGATGATTTCGAAGGGAAAACATCCTCGTTGGATACGGTGTTCGATTCTCGCCCTGAAGTATTCGCGCACAATATCGAGACGGTTCCACGCCTCATGAAAAAGATTCGTCCGGCTTTCCGCCTGGAGCGCTCCCTTGATTTACTCAATCGTGCACACGAGCAGGGTTTAATCACCAAATCGAATCTGATTCTTGGCCTGGGCGAAACGAATGACGAAGTTGTTGAGTCTCTTCACCAGATTCACGACGCTGGCGTCGATATTATTACTATCACCCAGTATCTGCGCCCCACGAAGTATCATATGCCCGTTCAGCGTTGGGTAACGCCGAAGGAATTCATCGCATTGAAGCAGGAAGCCGAAAAGATCGGGTTTTCCGGAGTTCTGTCCGGTCCGCTGGTACGCAGCTCGTATCGGTCCGGACGCCTATGGGTGCGTGCGATGCGTGCTCTGAACCGTGACATTCCTCAAAACCTCAAGAGTATTGAAGAGCAGGCTGACGAAGACATTATGCAGGAGGTCATTGGCAGCGTTGACCGCGCTGAAGTTGTCGGTACGCACTAGCTGGCCATAACCGGCCAAACCGGTCAAAAACCGGCCATATCGCTCTCCTCGGGCTACTCCACGTCACTCGTGGAGGCCACGCAACGCGCTAACTGCTTATGCTTAGACAGAGCGCCTATATCTCCGCTTTTATCTAGATGGCTCTCGATACTCGCCGAGATGAACAGACGCAGCGGCGTCATCCCACAGTTTCCAGGGGTGACGCCGTCGTCATATGTGGCGTTACTTGAGCCATATACACGGTTGTATCCCCGAATTGACGAACATCCTGAAGAAGAAGATCGTCGGGGAACGCAGGCTGTGCACTGCGCGACGACCTTTCCACAACAACCATGGCGTCATCCACAAGAACCGGCAGCAGCGCGTGGAGAATAACGGCTAGGTCACGATCCGGGAATGCATAGGGAGGATCCAGAAAGGCAACGTCGGCTTGCAGGTCGGGCGCATAGGCGAGGTAGGCGTCCACGGGTGCGCGGATCACGCTCAGCGCTAACCCCACCGCGCGCGCATTGTCTTTGATTGCAGCCACCGCTTGCGACGACGAGTCCACAGCAACGGCACGCGCAGCCCCACGCGAGAGCGCCTCCAAGGCAAGTGCGCCAGACCCAGCAAAGAGATCCAACACCGTCGTGCCATCCACGAAGCCGCGCGCATCGAGGCGCGAGAATACAGCTTCACGCACCTTTTCACTGGTCGGCCGTGTTCCCTTCGCTGGCACGCGCAGCTGGCGGCCTTTCGCTGCTCCTGCAACGATTCGCATCACAACCTCGCTCTAACTCATGTGCAAGTATTCAGCAGGACGACCCACCTGGATGTCCTCAACCGCCCTCCGCAACACATCGTGCTCAGCCAGATTCGTATCCGAGGCAAAAACCTGCCCTGCCGCCTCGCGTGCATCTTGGATAAGTGCAGCGTCACGCACCACGGACAGTAGACGTAAATGCGAGTGTTTCCCTGACTGTGATGCTCCGAGGACATCGCCTTCAGACCTCATCTGAAGATCCTTCTCGGCTAGCTCGAAGCCATCATTCGTCTCAGCAAACGCTGCCAGACGCTGATCGGCACGGCTTCCCGGCACGGCATGCGTGACGACGAGGCAGATCGCAGCACGATCCCCACGGCCTACCCGCCCTCGCAGCTGGTGGAGCTGCGAGAGGCCGAAACGCTCGCCATCCATCACAACCATCATGGTAGCGTCCGGCACGTCCACGCCTACCTCTATCACCGTCGTTGCGATCAATATCGGCGTATCCCCTGAGATGAACGCGTCCATCGCTGCCTGCTTCTCTTCAGCGCTCAACTGTCCGTGCAGTATTCCGATCGGAATGCCCGCGAGCACAGGATTCGCCTTCAGCTGTTTTTCCATACCCTGAACGCTGGAAAGCGCTGCGGAAAAAAGATCCGTCTGCCGAGTACCGCTCGATGTGGTGATGGGCTTCGCATCGCCCGACGCGCCACGGTTCAGCCGCGCAGACCCGCCGTGTTCGGTTCCGCTGATCAGACCTTCGTCGACGAAACCGTCGTCAACGCCGTCTGCAGTGTCGGAGATAAGTGGACACACAACGAACACGCGACCGGCGCAACGCACTTCTTCCGCAGCACGCTCCCACACCCGATCCATCCATCGCCTGTTGTTCGCCGGCACGATCGTCGTGGAGGTGGCAGGTACCTCCGAATGCGGCTTATCATGCAACGTTGAGACGTCCAGATCGCCAAAAAACGTCATCGCAAGCGTCCGCGGGATAGGTGTTGCCGTCATCACCAAGAGGTGAGCACCGTCCGCCAACTGATTACGTTGATCGACACCAAAACGATGTTGTTCGTCAACCACGACGAGGCCGAGAAAAGGGATATTGACACCTTCGCTGAGCAGCGCGTGCGTCCCAATGATGATTCCCGCTTCCCCCGATGCCGCACGCGCCAAGGCGATGCGCCGCTGTGCTGCAGGCAAAGACCCAGTGAGAAGAGCGATACGCGTTGTTCCGACAACGCCATGGGGCGAGTCATCGGCCTCGTCAGCGGACGCCTCGCCCGTAGGCAGACCATCGCCCGCACGCGCGCCATCCACCATAGCGGGATCAGCAAGCGTGCCGAGCATCGTGCTGATCGTTGCATAGTGCTGTTGCGCAAGCACTTCAGTAGGAGCAAGCAGAACCGCTTGCCCACCGGATGCGACCACCTGGAGCATCGCCCGCAAAGCCACAATCGTCTTGCCCGTTCCTACATCACCTTGCAGCAGCCGACGCATGGGCACACTCTGGGCTAGCTCACGAGAAATTTCCTCCCCTACTGCTTTCTGATCACCCGTCAATTCAAAAGGCAGACGATCGTCAAATCGACGCGCGATACCTTCTAAAAGCGACGGGAATGCCCGTACAGAATGCGACTGCGCATCAGCACGGGAGCGCAACACGAGTGTTTGCAGCAGGAAGGCTTCTTCAAATGTAAAACGGCGCAAAGCAGCATCCCACGCCTGATCATCTGCAGGCTGATGCACATCATGCAGCGCCTGGTAACGGCTAGGCAGATGCCGAGAGGTCAACACGCTGTGCGGGATAGGATCAGGGACGTCGTCAGGCGTGATCGATGCAAGTGCTACCGCCACGGCCTTTTGTACCTTCCAACTGGGAAGCGCGGCACTCGCATGATACACCGGGATGGGCTTCGTGAAATCGCTGACGCTGCCGCCCTGGTCTAGCAGCTCATAGTCCGGATGCGTGAGCTGAAATGTTCCACGATAATCACTCACGGTTCCAGAAAAGATTGCTTCTACACCTGGGGAGAGCCGCCGCTCATGGTATTCCAGAACGTGCGAATTTTTGCCGAAGAAGGTCAGCGTCAGATCGCGTGATCCGTCAGAAATGACCACCGTCAATATCCATCCGCGCCGGCTATTCATTCGTCGCAGATGTGCTCGCTGAACTTGAGCAATCACCGTCACCGATTCGCCGGCAGTAAGCTCTGATAAATCAGTCAGCTGCCCACGATGAGCCAAGCGGAACGGGAAATCCAACAGGAGATCGTGAACGGTGAGAAGACTCCGCTTTGCCAACGCGTTCGCGGTTCGAGTGCCGAGAACGCGCGAAAGAGGCTGATCCCACGCAGTCCACTCGTCACCCACAACTGCTGCCATACGTCTAGACTATCCCACTGCAGCCGACTCACCGTAGTCAGCTCACCGCGCACACTTTTCGGCGAGCGATGCGGAAAAGTAAGTTATCCCACCCATGCCGTTGCTTGGCAAAGATTCCATTCCTTACATATACTTGTGTAGTTGCCGATCGAACGGTCGGCGTTTGGCAAGTTTAAAGGAGAGAACCGTGGCTGCTGTTTGTGACGTCTGCGGCAAAGGGCCGATCTTCGGCATGAGCGTGTCCCACTCGCACCGGCGTACGCATCGCCGCTGGAATCCGAATATTCAGCGTGTGCGCGTTCTGGTGAATGGTACTGCGCGCCGCATGAATGTGTGCACGTCGTGCCTCAAGGCTGGCAAGGTTGCGCGTGCAATCTGATTCGCGTCTTGATACGTTCGAGGGTCACCTGTGGGTGACCCTTTTCCATATCTCATCCATATCTCACGACTCCATACCTCACAGCTGCTGCAGAACGCCTTGATACCACAGCACACCGCAAGTCACAGTAAACCGGACACCCCCAATCGACTGGCATACCGGCATGAACCTCTCTCTCAACGCAGACCGAGAGGACGCGAACACGCCAGATCGATAAGCGTGCTCACGAGATCAGTATAGGGAACGCCCGTTTTTTCCCACAGAATGGGATACATGGAAAATGCGGTGAAGCCAGGCATCGTATTCACTTCATTGACAACGGGCTGCCCCGAGTCCGTGAGGAAGAAATCGACTCGGGCGAGTCCCTCACATCCGAGGATCTCGAAGACGCGCACAGCTACATCGCGCAGTACCGCCGTCGCCCGATCGGAAACCCGAGCTGGTATTTCCATATGGTAGTTCTCTGTTGCCCAGTACTTCGTCTCGTAGTCATACCACTCGGCACCGTCCTTGACAATCTCACCGAGAACAGAGGCACGCGGACGCGAACCCTCGAGACCACCAAGCACGCCGCACTCAATTTCATGCCCACTCAACCCGGTTTCGACAAGGATTTTAGGATCAACTGAGCCTGCTTTCTCCATCGCTGAAGCGAGTTCCGACTCGTCATGCACCTTGCTAATACCCAAAGAACTGCCAGCGCGTGCGGGTTTAACGAACAACGGATAGCGCAGCGTGGAGTTGATGTGATCCCGCACTGCTGCTTCATCTGTTGTCCACTGCCGGAGGGAAACACTGATGTAAGGGGCAACCGGTATGCCTTGAGCCTCCAACATAACTTTCGTCGCTACCTTATCCATACCGGCAGACGACGCCAATACGCCGCACCCTACATAGGGCACCTGCGCCATCTCAAAGAGACCCTGGATAGTGCCATCCTCGCCAAATGGCCCGTGTAACAATGGAAAGACCACATCGATGGCACCCAGATCGTCATAGCCCTCGGATCCCATCCGCAAGAGGTGATGCTGGCCGTCCATGCTGAACATCAGAGAGGCATCGGATTCAGGCACCTGAACGTCGAAATCGTTGTCAAAGCCGGAGGTTGGCTCCATACTTCCCGGCACCCAGTGGCCTGAACGAGTAATGCCAACGGGCACGACGTCGAAACGCTCACGGTTCAGAGCCGTAATCACAGATGCTGCAGTGACGCACGAGACGGAGTGTTCCCCGCTCATGCCTCCATAAACCAGGGCAACACGCACTTTGTTATCCGCCATACCTACCCTTTCCACAACGTAATCAACGTCCTAACCGACGTCAGAATGATTGGAAAAATGGAAGAGAATACACGAAGGAAAGACACAATGAGGAGAACCGTGCAAACAGGATGCTCTGGAGATGGAACCCGATAAACACGACGAATCACAATACGTACCCCCTACCGGATTTGAACCGGTGTTACCGCCGTGAGAGGGCGATGTCCTAGGCCGCTAGACGAAAGGGGCAAAAAAGAAGCCACTAACTCAACAACCACAAGTCAGAAGCTTCGCTGGGGTACCAGGACTCGAACCTAGAACGGATGAACCAGAATCACCTGTGTTGCCAATTACACCATACCCCAAGGGTTCGTCACTGCGTTTGCCCCGCAGCAACGAAGTAAAACTATAGTCGTCACTCGCCGGCCGACGCAAGTTGAGCGGAGAGCCGGTCAATCCGCTCCAGCACGGTGTGCTTGCCCAAGATCGACATTGAATCAACCACCGGCAAGGACACGTTTGTCCCCGTCATCGCAACAAAAAGCGGCGCAAACGCAAGGCGTGGTTTCACCTTGAGCCCGTCCACAACAGCGGAATCAATCGCGGCCTTAATGTGATCAACATCGAACTCTGATGCGTCGAGCGCAGCCAGAACGTCACGCGAGGCGGCTAACACGTCCGGCGCAGAATCCTTCAGTTTGCCAAGGGCTTTCGCGTTATATGCCAGCTTATCCGTCGCTGTAAAGAGGAAGCCCATCAGGGCACTTGCCTCACCCAGGAGTTTCATACGCGTCTGCGCCAACGGAGCAGCCGCATCGATCAGCCTGCGTTCATCCTGCGTTAAACCCTCGTAGTCTGGCGCGGACACAACTCCATCAGCGTGCAGGTACGGCACCACACGACGAGCAAAATCCTGCACATCGAGCATGCGGATATGCTCCGCATTGATGGCCACGCATTTCGTCTCGTCGAAACGTGCCGGGTTCGGGTTCACATGCTCAATATCGAAGGCCTCAACCATCTCGTCTCGGGTGAACACATCGCGATCCGGAGCAATCGACCAGCCGAGAAGTCCTAAATAGTTCAACAGGCCTTCAGGTACCATCCCACGCTGCCGGTGCAGCAACAGGTTTGACTCTGGATCCCGCTTGGAGAGTTTCTTGTTACCCTCCCCCATGACGTAGGGAAGATGCCCGAACTTGGGGGTGAAATCAGCGATACCCAGAGCCTCCAACGCACGATAGAGCACAATCTGGCGAGGAGTCGAGCTCAACAAATCCTCGCCGCGAAGCACATGAGTGATATGCATCATGGCGTCATCCACTGGGTTCGTCAATGTATAGAGTGGATCGCCGTTGCCCCGTACAATCACGTAGTCCGGAACAGTACCCGCTTTGAACGTGATCTCGCCGCGAACGAGATCTGTAAATGTGATGTCTTCCTCAGGCATGCGTATGCGCAACGTTGGCTGGCGGCCTTCGGCGCGATACGCGGCCTTTTGTTCGTCCGTCAAGGTTCGGTCAAAGCCGTCATAGCCGAGCTTCGGATCCTCACCTTTGGCACGATGACGAGCCTCAATCTCCTCCGGAGTGGAAAAAGACTCATAAGCGTATCCGGCATCCACCAGCTTGCGAGCCACGTCCCGATAAATGTCCATCCGCTCCGACTGGCGGTACGGACCATTCGGTCCGCCCACACCTATGCCCTCGTCCCAATCCAGGCCGAGCCACCGCAGAGAGTCAATAATGGCATTGAACGATTCCTCCGAATCGCGCGCCGCGTCAGTATCTTCAATGCGGAAAACGAACGTTCCACCAACATGCCGCGCATATGCCCAATTGAACAGGCATGTACGCACCATTCCGACGTGCGGCGTTCCAGTTGGCGAAGGACAGAATCGAACGCGGATATCATGACCCGCTGCAGTTGTTATGCTCATAGTAACCTCAATGTTATCTCGCAGCGGCCTTCACCAGTGCACCACCAGCTCATCACCAGTACCTCACCAGTGCCGCTGCTTGCCATCCCGCTGTGCCTCTATTCGTCAATCACGGGGTTGTCGAAACTTCCGATTCCTTCTACTTCGACTCGCACGCGCTGGCCCACGTTGATCGCTCCGTCGCCCAGCGGCGTACCGGTCAAGATAATATCGCCGGGGAGAAGGGTGCTGATCTTGGACGCGTAGGCAATAAGATCCTGTACCGTCAGGAGAAGATCTGCGGTATTTCCAACGATCCGTGGCGCTCCATCAACCCAGGAACGCACAGCCAGGTGTGATACGTTCTCCAGATCCGTTTCAATCCACGGACCGATCACCGTTGACGTATCAAAGCTATGCGCGCGCACAACGTCCGTTCCCGTGGCGTACACGTTATCCGCCGCCACATATCCGAAGATGACGTCCTTGGCGCGAGCAGGTGAAATTGACTTTGCGGCACGCCCAATCACCACGGCGAGTTCCGGCGCATGGGCGATTCCGGTAGCCCATGCCGGTTTCATAATCGGTTCGTTTGGCCCAATCACTGACGTGTTGGGTTTGAAGAACACTCCCATATTATCGAGGCTTTGCGGCGTAGTGAGGGTTACCGGATTCGTGACGCTTTCCGGATTCCTGGCACCGCTGATCTGAGAGTCCGGCGCAGATGCAGATGCCGTATAGGTTCCTAAGAATCCAAAGACCTTCGACCGAGGAATCATCGGGGACACCAGATCAGCATCGTGGGCTTCAACGCGCTGCCCCGTCATGTCGATAGAGCCAAAAATGGGGTCATCCCGCAAAACGAGAAAATCTCCGGTTGCAGAATCCACAAGAGCAAAGCGAGGACCCTGCTGCAAACTCAAACGTGCAATCTTCATGAGTCAAGTCTAGGATCTGCAAACAAACCTTCGTGGCCGACCTGCATCTGATAGGTGCGCTGAAGCTTTTCCGCTGCATCGCCCTCGTCCTTGACCATCACGATTTCGTGCCCATGAAGCGCAAACACCAACCTATCGCCTGCGCGTAAATTCAGCTGGCGACGTACATCAACGGGGATCGTCACCTGTCCCTTAGCCGTCAATTTGCCCGATAGCATCGTCCACCTTTGCACCAAGTATCAACGTGATGATGTGCCACACTCTACGCCCCAGGCACCTGATCGGTGTGCACAAATGCGACGCTGCCACACCACGCTTTGTCACCTCTGCTCAGAGTTCAGATTGTGAGCACAAACAGAATTATCAGGTGCTTCCCTCCCTTATACTTGTCACAATGAGGAGTAGCTGGCGAGTCTTTACACGTGACATCAAACGTATTGTGGCCGTACCACAATCGCTCGTCGTGCTGATCGGGATCCTCATCACACCAGCTCTGTACTCGTGGCTCAACATCGCCGCATTCTGGAATCCGTACACTGCAACTGGTCACCTACCGATTGGCGTTGTCAATTCTGACAAGGGTGCGTACTCAGAGCTCACAGGCAGCATCAACATGGGCGACATGATTGTCGATCGCCTCAAAGCGGACCACCAGCTCGGCTGGAGGATTCTCGATCACAAAGCCGCTCAACAATCGCTAGAACGTGGAACAACGTATGCCACTTTCGTCATTCCGCCCACGTTCAGCACCGATATCAGCACTATTTTTTCGGGTTCTCGCACGCAGCCTTTCATTGACTACTACGTCAACGAAAAGAAAGGTGCCATCGCTCCAAAGATTACCGATGCGGGCGCGAATATGCTTGACGTTGAAGTGACGTCAACCTTTCGAGCGAAGGTAGGCGAAGCTGTCGCTGAGGCCTTACGCAGCCACGGTATCGACCTGAATCAGTCGGTCACCGCAGCCCACACGAATGCCGCCGGAGCGCTCAACGACATTGAGCACAATCTCTCTGATGCAACCCAGGCACTCGCCGCGGTGGAGGATACCCGCAGTCATCTCTCTACGGCGCTGAGTAATGCCCGCAACGCCGTATCAGCTGCCGACCCTCTGCTAACCGACGCCTCCTCCGCGCTCGGTGATGCTCAATCCTTGCTGTCCACTATGGTGAACAGCGCACAGTCTGTTACTACCACGCTTGGAAAGGCGAGCACGAGCGCACAAAACGCCTTAGAAAAGTCTTCGCTCGCAGCAGGCCAGGCAGTCGAGCATCTCTCGTCTGTGCTCAGCGATGCGAGTTCGGAGCTCACAACGCATACCGACCGCGCCGATCAGGCTCTTGATGCTGCTCGCCGGGCACTGGATGCTCTCGGGTCAGAGCCGCTTCTGCAGCAGGCAACAAACGAAGCGCAGAACACGCTTACGAAAGTTCAGCAGGTTCTCGATCACGTCAAGAACGCACATGCGGATGCGTTACGTGCACGGGAATCAATTCAGGAGCTTTCTTCCTCGATGACGAACGCTCTCAACACTTCACGTGACAGTGCTGAGCGTGCACGCTCAGCCTCCGCTTCCCTGATGACGACTCTGAGCGGCAACGTCACGACGCTTTCCTCCCAGCTGGGCTCTTTATCAGCAACGATAGGTAGCGCGCGGGAATCGCTCACTCAAGTTTCAACGCTTATTAATAGCTTGGATCACCAGGTACAATCCGGACTGAATGCCGCGTCATCTGCAATGACAACGACTGACGACTTAGCTCAGATGACGCAGTCGGCACAGGCTGACGTTGCCGCACTCGTGTCCGCAATCCACTCGGGCACACTCACAACTCTGACAGGACTTGACCCTGCAAACATTGGCCGTTACGTGGCTGCGCCAGTCCATTTCGATCAGCAAGCGCTCTACCATGTGACCTCATACGGAGCCGGCATGGCGGCAATGTTCATTAATTTGTCCCTGTGGATCGGCGCATTCATTCTGATCATCATTTTCCGCGTCGAAGTGGATAAAGAAGGCTTCGATTTTCTGTCGCTGCGTGCAGCCTATGCTGGCCGATATATGCTGCTGGCTGCGCTCTCGGTGGGACAAGGCATCATCGTCAGCGTTGGTACATTACTGATAGGGATCAAACCAGAGAACCCAGTTGCTTTGATTGTTGCCGCCGCATTGATCGGCCCGTGTTATCTTGCGATCATCTACGGGCTTTCGGCTGCCCTCAACCACATCGGCAGAGTTATCGCGGTGGTTCTTGCCGTTCTTCAGATTCCTGGAGCTTCCGGCATCTATCCCATTGAGCTCATGCCGAGCTTCTTCCGAAAACTGTATCCTCTGCTACCGTTCTCTTATGGTATCGACACGATGCGCGAAGCAATCGGCGGGTTCTACGGCAGCAGATATTTCAGATTTATTCTTATTGTTGTTGCCATGGGTGCTGTCGCGCTCGTTCTAGGCTACGTAGGCCGGCACTATTTTGGATATTTCAATCGGCTGTTCTACGAGTCACTCGCTCGCACTGACCTTATCGCAAACGAAAACGTTCTGTTGATGGGGCCAGTCTTCCGCCTCAGTCACATCATCGCGCTCTTATCCAACCGCAAAGAATTCTCCAGCTGGATCGAGTCACGGCGCCACCGATTCGACGCCCACTATTCAACGATCATCCGATCATTACGCGTCGTTGGTGTTGCGGGCGTCATCGCCCTCGCTGTCGTCTCACGAACCACCAGAGCCAGCAAGCCTGCACTCTTAGCTATTGCAAGCTGCTGGGGGCTCGTCATTATCGGATTACTTATTGCCGCTGAAGCATTGAAGAATTCCCTGAACCATGCTGAGCACTTGTCACACCTGAGTGAGGAAGATCTGATTGCGAGCCTCGTCCGCTATCGCACTCTCACCACAGGACGCGTCCCCGATCAGTCCTCAACCGATGCGGCCTACCAGTCATCTGATCCTGATCGGACAGAACCCGATACGAGTACGACAGAGCCTGATCCGATACCTGACGATGTTCCTGCCGCGCATACATCGGACGAAGAATTACCGCACTCTGAGACGGCTGCGTCGCCATCTACCCCGCACAACGCGGATAGTCAGGATGATGCAGCGAGTCAACGTGAAGATTCTGCACCTGAGGAGGTGAACGAGTGATGAGACGAATACTCTTTATTGCGCGCGATGACGCACATCAAATTCGGCACAACGTGATGGCGCGTATTCTGATCACTCTCCTGATCTCCATTCCGTTGCTCTTTACGTGGTTTAACGTCCTGGCAACGTGGGATCCGCTCTCGCAATCGGATCAGTTGCGCATCGCTGTTGCGAATACAGATACTGGATACACCAGTGACGTTCTGAATATGAAAGTTAACGTCGGCGATACTGTGCTCAAAGAATTGAGGGCTAACAACCAACTCGATTGGGTGATCACCGATAAAGACACGGCATTGGATGGAACCCGAGCCGGTACGTACTATGCTGCTATTATTCTCCCTCCCAACTTCAGCACGTCGATGTTTACGTTCTATGCCGGTGGAGCAGAGCCCTCAGGCATCGCTCTCTACACAAATGAGAAAAAGAACCCACTCTCTGCCACGATCACCGCGCAAGGCGCAGAAGGCGTAACGGCTCAGATCAACACGACGTTCACTCGCGTTCTGGCAGATGTTGCGGTGAGTATCGCCGAAGACGCATCGACTGTTTTGCAGGATGCGGACACACAAGCAGTCCTCGACCGGCTCACACAACGCTTCCAGACCCTTTCGTCGGCGCTAGAGTCCGGCGCGAGCACGATGTCATCGTTGGCAACGGTGGCAGACGCCTCCCTTCCACTTGCCACCAGCGCCAGTTCACTCGCACAGAGTCTTCATCGGTCGGTTGCACGCATCACCGACGGCGTCGAAGGCTCGGGATCTACAGAGGGAACGCAGGGATCTGATGCTTTTTCGATAGCTGCCAGCAGTCTTGACAATGCGCTTGATGTAGCGTCACACAATATTGCCGATGTGTCCTCCCACATGAACACGACCTTGGATGCTGTGAACTCCACAGCCCAGAGCAATGCGCGTATCCTCGACGATCTGAGTCATGCAGTTGACCAGCAGACTGCGGGTGTGCGCTCCACTCGGGACAAGCTCGCGCAGGCAACATCGAATCTGCATCTCGTGAAGCCAGCAGTTGATCAGCTCCTTGCCAACCTCGATCATGTGATAGCCATGCAGGACAATCTGTCCCACCGACTTCACGAGATGTCCGGATTGTTCAAACAAGGTACGGGAACAACCCACACTCAAGCTGATGATGCGCGCGCAGCTGTACGCGCAGCTCTTGACGCTCTGCAGGAAGCACGCAAGAACTACGACGACAAGCTTGCACCTCAGATTCACAACCTGACGCAGAACCTGGCATCGGCTGAAAAAGATGCAGCCGTTTTTGGATCCTATATGGACGCAATCCGTTCCTCGCTCTCCGATAAAAGCAACGGGCTCGTCACTGTGCTTCGCCAATCTCAGGCACAACTCAACGAAACGTCCTCGCAGATGCGCGATGGTGCACAACGTCTCTCACATGCCATCGATGAACTCAACAAGGCACGAAAAACTGGGGATCTCGATGTGGTTGCCAAGGCACTGGGCTCCGATCCCGAGGCATTCGCCACGCTTATTTCGTCACCTGTGGCGATCCACCGCAATGCCGTTTTCCCTGTCGCAAGTTTTGGCGTGGGGATGACTCCCCTCTTTTCGGTGATCTCCCTGTGGATAGGAGCCCTCCTGGTAACCGCCTTCTTACGCACAGACGTCGCGCCGAATGTTGCGCGTCGTTTCCTGCTGCGCGCATACAGCAACGAGGAATCACCCAACGTCACGGCACCATCCGAGCGCGACGACCAGGCACACGAGGCGTCACTCACCTTTACACCCACGGAGCAATACCTCGGGAGATACATGCTCTTCTGGGCGATAGGAATGGCGCAGTCCACGCTCCTTGTGCTCGGTCTTATTGTGTTCGTCGATATTCAGCCGGTACATCCCTGGCTTCTCCTTGTTGCCGGCTGGGCAATATCGACAGTGTTCACACTGATCGTCTTTACACTTGTGGTTTCGCTGGCGAATGCAGGAAAAGCACTCGCTGTTGTCCTGCTCGTCCTCCAAATTTCTGCACCAGGCGGTGCCTATCCACTGGAATTGTTGCCGCAATGGTTCCAATCATTGAGCCCATGGCTACCGGCGACATACGCGATCAACCTGATGCGCTCAGCAATCGCCGGAACATATGCAGGCGATTATGCACGCAACCTTGGGATACTCCTGCTCTTTGCCCTCGCAAACATCGTCATCGGGTACGTACTCCACCACGGAGCAGCGCGCCTCGTTCACTCGATTACAGGAGCCATCGAAAAAACCAAGGTCATGTGACGCGACTGCACTTAGCCATCCCCTAAAGCGTCAGGAGAAGACGGCCAAGTTCGTCAGCGCTCGAAACGCTCGCCCAGGCCTGATCGAATTCCTCCTGCTGGCCAGCACCCCATGTGACGAGAATGGTCTTGATGCCGTGCGCTGCGGCTCCATCTGTGTCATAGAAGCGATCTCCGACCATGACGACGTCGCGCCTAGCTCCAGATTCGTCACGTGGCGCGGCATCTGGAGCACTGAGCAAACCCGCATGTTCCAGATCCACTAACGCCGCTTCAATAACGGCCGCCTTGGTTTTGTTCTTCGCACCGTCCTCACCGGCACCTTCGATCACATCGAAATAGGGTTCAATTCCCGTCGCTTGTGCAACGTCCCTTGCGGAGTCTTTCCGTTTGCTTGTCGCCACCGCCAGCGCCACCCCTGCGTCATGAAGCTGCGCCAAGACGTCCATCACACCAGGGAAAATCGGCACGTCCCTCATGTAGCGGCCGTAGTATTCGCGATATGTGGAAAGCCACGTCGGAACCTCGTCAGGTTGTGCACCGAGCTTGAGGAAAGAATCCTCCAAAGGAGGCCCCACGAACGTGAGGTACGCGGAGGATGGTTCGGCTGATCCCGTCATCGTCGTCATCAGATAGACGAATGCATCAGTGACAACGGGTACCGAATCGGTGAGCGTACCATCCATATCGAAAAGAACAGCCTTCAGTTCCCCCATGTTTCCCCCTGCACCTCGCGCCGCCTGATCGCCATAAGCCTATTAGCCAGCCACTTTCTATTCTCAGGACTTAGAGTACCAGTGCAGGACGAGCTCTCACATACACAGAGCGTGCGCGCACATATCGAACGCGCATATCGCGAGCGTACATATCGAGACATATCGAGAAGAGAAAACGAGGAATTCACGATGAAGAACGAGCAACAACCTCTGCGATCCATCGCCTGGATGTACTGGAAAGGCCAGCTTTCCCGCGATCAAGCACGGGCACTGATACGGAATCGGCCTCTTGTGAACACAGCCTACGCGGATCCTCGGAACCTCTGCTGTGGCGACCCCTACTACGATGCCACAGCCGATGATTCACTAGATTCCGTGTGGGGCTTCTACGCAGACGGCTCCATTAGCCAAGCGCAATATGACGATTTTCTGACGATCTACAGGGAAGCACGGGGATAGGGTCAAAAGGATAGAGCCGAAAGAACCAAGGCATCAGGCCTTACGGCTTCATGCGGCGACCTTCGTCATGCGGCGTTACAGCCTTACGACTTATAGCATCGAGATGTCGCCCGCACCACGGCGCACGATCTCGACTTCCCCCTCAGATAGATCAATGACCGTCGTAGGCCCCTCAGCACCGGCAGGTCCTTCAACAACGACGTCAAGCTGAGACCCTAAGACCTCGTTGACATCCCACCCTTGCGTCATCGGTTCGGTCTGCCCCGGCAGGATTAGCGACGATGAAATGACGGCGGCTCCCATCGCCTCCACGATCGCCTGTGTCAAAACGTGATCTGGCATGCGGATGCCGATCGTCTTTGACGCCGTCATCGTCATGCGAGGAACTTCCTTCGTCCCCTTCAAAATGAAGGTATAGGAGCCTGGCGTCAACGCTTTAATGAGGCGAAACTGTGTGTTATCCACAATGGCGAGCTGACCAATCTGAGCGAAATCGTGGCACAGCAACGTGAAGTGGTGTTTAGCGCCCACATGACGAATCGTACGAATCCGCTCCAGCCCAGCCTTGTTGGCCATCGCACAGGCAAGGGCATAGCCGGAATCCGTTGGCATAGCAATCACAGCGCCAGCGCGCAGATCCTGGACAACCTTTGTCACAAGCCGTGGCTGCGGGTTAACAGGATGAATCTCAATGTATCTCGCCACAGTGCCTCCTGAAAAATGCGTCGCCATCGGCTCATGTCCGCGTGCACACAGCATGAATAATCAGATCATATCGCCGTATACCGCAGAACGTCCGATACCGTTTCAACGGTAGAATGAAAACCACTACGGCACAAGTGAGCGGAGAAAGGACTTCCTATGTTTGACGATGAACTTGCTCGCCTCTCCGCTTCCCTCTCTGCTCCGCAGACGCCTTCGTCAGCTGAATCTGACGATCTGTCAGATATTCTTACCAAAGCGACGAACGCCGCTCGGGACGCTTTAGAACGCGATCAGTGGCCGCACGCTTCAGAATTTCAGGCAGATACCCCGTTTTCCACACTCGATCTGATTGAACAGTGGCTTGTGGCCACTGCTGTTGAATCTGTGACAGGCGCAATAGCCGACACCGTCGTCATGAATGCCGTGTCCCTGACCGACCTCGTCACACGCAGCACAAGCGCGCGTAACGCGTAGCCTCAGCCTGGACAGCGTCACAGCTACCCCACGCGGGCGATCCACCGGACGGGTGCGCCCGCACCAGAATAGCGGAACGGCTCTAGCTCGTCGTCCCACGCCTTCCCCAAAGCAAGGTCAAGAAGGCGATGCAGTTCGTCACTGTCCTCCCCCGCCCGCTCCAGCGCAGACCGTATCCGGTTTTCCGGAATGACGATATTACCTGCACGGTCTGTTTGAGCGTAGAAAATTCCCAAATCCGGTGTGGCGAGCCATCGACCCCCGTCAGTCACTTGAGTCGCATCCTCAGTGATCTCGTAGCGAAGATGTTCCCAGCCTCGCATCGCACTGGCGAGCATCGCACCCGTACCAGCGTCACCCTCCCACGTGGCTTCAGCGCGGTTCATCCCAGGCTGAGCATCCTGAGGAGTCCACAAAAAAGGAATGTTGTAGCCGAGCACGGAAGAAACCGCCCACTCAACATGCGGTTGAACGGCCGGTGGAACACTATGTATAAAAATGACGCCTTGCGTCCGGTATCTCGTGTTCATCGCATTCTCCTTATGGTGGCTTTCCCCTTGCTACCACAGAACGCGACGGTATACGACGTTTCGATTGTAGCGCACCAGATACGAACTCACAGTCGAGTTGATGTTACGCTCACCTCTCTTCACCAACGCTATTCACCAATGTGGAGCCTGCGAATATCCCGCAGAGCCTTCTTGCGCACATCACGCTCCAACCGATCGATATACAGGTGGCCATCAAGATGATCAGTCTCGTGCTGAATACAGCGCCCCATCAGGCCTTCGCCCTCCACCGTCTTCTCTTTGCCATCCAGATCAATGCCAACCGCTTTCGCGTACCACGAGCGCTTCGTGGGATACCACAAGTCAGGAATGGAAAGGCAGCCTTCCTCGCCATCCTGGTATTCGTCCTCAGAAAGCTCCACGATATGGGGATTGATAATGTACCCCAGCTCACCGTCGATATGCCACGAGAATACGCGTAACGAGACGCCTATCTGATTCGCAGAAAGGCCAGCACGCCCTTCGTCATCAACATTCTCCAGAAGATCCTCCACAAGCTGACGAACCCCATCGTTAATGTCCGTGACTTCTTCACAAGGAGTACGCAGAACGGGATCTCCGATCAACCGAATGTCACGATACGTCATCCTTATCATCCTTCCAGTTTGAATCCTCGGCGTGAGAAACTGCACCTGCGCGCCTTGTGACCACGCATTCGAGTCGGTAGCCGCCGATGCTTCACCCAGCATAGACTGACGCCATGCTTAAACAAAAAACGCCGCTCCAAGCACCTACTTGACATGCTTGAGCGGCTCTCGATCAGCTCCCGCAGTTGGATTCGAACCAACAACCGTTCGATTAACAGTCGAGTGCTCTGCCGTTGAGCTATGCGGGAATTTTTCCAACAAAAAAAATAGTACCAGGTTTTGACGAACTTGTGAAATCGTCACGCCTCACGATATGTTGCTCGTTCGTCACATCGTGAGCATAACCATCGGTAGCGCAGGCATCGGCAGCGCAGATACAGACATTTCCACGCGCATCCAGAAAGCCGCTCACTCATGCTGTACTTCATGGCCGTAGATATCGTCACGCTACCTGTAAACGCTGAGTAGACCCAGCATCAGGGCTCATACCCATCACGTCCCTCGCCTGCGTCTCCCACAACTGAACCAGCGCAATATCTTTATCCGAAAGATGCCCTGGCTGCACGGTGTTATGCACGGTCTGCACAAACAGGCCGCCACTGGCATCTTTTCGCACATAGACGTGTATCGTCGAATCGTCGGAAAGCTCACCATGCTGTTGAAACACAATGGAGTCCACCAAGCGTTCACGCAGCACGCCAAAGGACTTCACCCCACTCGGGTTTGACATGAGTACCAGCCGCCGCCCATCCATAAAGTCAATGGTGACGCTCGATTCCTCGCCCGTCCACCGAGCACCGCGCATCTGCGCATACTCCCACACCTCGGGATCACGATCTTTCGATCCCCAAATCGCATGCTGCTGTCCGATCGCGAGCCACTCGTCGTTCTTCAACGGCATTACATCGATGATCTCGCGCCTAAACGGCTTTGCTTGTTCAGGTAGCTTACGCATCAGTATTTTCTCCACGCATCATATCTTGTAGCACACTCTCACCGCACTGCGGTTCAACAACACACACTTCGGCGTTCCGCTCGTGCAAATGATGTGCGTCACGACCAGCAAAAAACCCAAGAAACGCCATCGCGCATCCACCAACCACGATGGCAAGAATAACAACCCAATGTGGCCTTTTCGTGTTCCTTGGCTTTTCCTGCCCTGAACCGGAGCCGCTATCCTCCAGCTTCGGCAGTTCCTGTGCTTCGTCCATCATTGTGAATGCTTCGACCACCTTTCACGAGCACTGAGCAGCGGTCATCTGCTGAGCGCGGCCATCCACTCGCCATCCGCTGCCGCGCAACCGGCCGCATGCCTTGTACGTTGCTTGTCTATTGTTCTCGCCTACGCAATGTTCGCGCCTCGTCACCCATCGGCTAGCTTGCCGCCCGTGAACCATGGCGACGAGTCGCTTTCGATCTTATCAACGTGGCCACATGCCCAACTGCGTTCACATACGGCTTCAATTCCTGATACTCCGGAATCCGCAAGAACTTTAATAGCGCGACAAAAACAACGACGATGACGATGCCTGCTGCAAGAAGCCGCGCTAACGCCCC
This sequence comes from Actinomycetaceae bacterium, assembly GCA_028724265.1. Lineage (GTDB taxonomy): Bacteria > Actinomycetota > Actinomycetes > Actinomycetales > Actinomycetaceae > JAQYDG01. The sequence goes on along the minus strand of JAQYDG010000005.1, from coordinate 146,663 downwards.
GCCAACACCGAGCGGCACCCACAGCGGGCCGAAGAGCCTCAACACGAACGCTCCACACGCCCCGGCGACAAGTGAGACAGCAAGAAGCCTCCCAATCATCAGCCATAGCTGACGAACATCTACTAACGAGTACCACCTGTTCAGCAAAATAATCTGGTAGACAACGCAGATGATATTGCCAACGAACATCGCACTACCGATCGCGGGAACAACCCACGACGGCGGCGCAAAATTCAACGCGATGTAGGCGAGCGCAAGGAACACCTGTGCTGGCACATTAACAAGAAACTGCTCTTTCATTTTGTTGAGTGCATAAAACACGCGGGTGTAGACGCGAATCAGCCCAGACCCAACAAGCCCTAGAACCATCGTCATAATGGCGAACGCGAGCGTGAGGGCTTCCCGAGGTGAAACAGTGAACGCCAGAATTCTTGCTACGGGCGAGGCCAAAGTTACCAGACCAGTCGTACACAAGAACATCAACGTCGTAATGACGGACGTCGTTCGTGCAATTGATCGGCGCATCGACGCAATGTCGTTATCTACCGCATACTGCGAAATACGCGTAAACACAGCGGTGACGATTGACACAGTGATAAGTGACGTTGGCAAGTTGTAGATCAACTCAGCCGTTGAATACGTGTAATTACCACCCACAGTTTGCAGATCCACACCCATACGTTGTGCACGCATCGTGGCGCCAGCAGCGATATTGGATATCAAGATGGTGGGGATCATTCCGCCAACCATCGTCGCCAGAACCCACATCGAGGCTCCACCGACCTCCGAAAGGCCAACGCCACGCCAGTGGAAATCAGGATGAAAGCGAATGCCCAGCTTCCGCAGCGGAATCAGGAGCACAAGCGCCTGGGCCGCTATACCCGCGGTTGAAAAACCACCCAAGATTGCCACCCGCCAGCCGTTCCACGCGCTCGCATCGTGGAGAACTGCATTGCTCGGCGAACCAAAGAACACAAGCATCAGCACCAGGCCGCTTATCGCCACCACGTTGTTGAGCGCGGGTGACCACATGTACGGGCCAAAATTCTCGCGCGCATTGAGGATCTGCCCGATCACCACATAAAGCCCGTAAAAGAAAATCTGTGGAATGCACCAGAATGCAAACAGAACGGTGACGCGGAACCACTCCGGAGCCATCGTCGCAGCAAACACCTTGACCAGCAGTGGCGAGGCGAGAGTAAGGAGGACCGTCACGGAACCAAGCACAACGATAGTGATCGTCATGAGCTTGTTGATGAACGCCGCGCCGTTATCCTCAAAACGCCGCATCGCCCTCACAAGAGCAGGAACGAGAACGGCATTGACGAGGCCACCCGCAATGACCATGTAGATCAGCGTTGGCAGCTTATTTGCGACATCAAAAGAATTAGCAACCGGAGTCGTCATCCCCACGACTGCTCCGAGCATTATCGGCGAACGAACCAACCCTAAAATACGGCTCGTGAGCGTGCCAAGAGCCATAATGAGTGACGATTTCGCTACAGAAGTACCAGCCGAAGGCGCCTGCTCCCCTGCCATAGGAGCGTTCGCAGACGTTTGTTCACCCGTAGAATCAAGCTGAGCGAGATCATGACGCCAGGCTGGTATATGCTCCGCGTCTGCGCGCCCAAAGTGACGACCACGAGGCCGTGCCGGTTCCCACATCATGTGTCAATGCTACAGCGGCACAGAACAGAAGCCCCGTGAGAGGGAACCCGTCCTCAACAACAGAGGGAACAACGAGGCGGGCTGCGATAACGACGGCAACAGACCGGTGAGTTACCCGTGCTGACCGAGTTAGCTCAAAACTGTGCGCACGGAGGGACTTGAACCCTCACGCCATAGGCACAAGAACCTAAATCTTGCGCGTCTACCAATTCCGCCACGTGCGCGTTACCCACCTAGTGTAGCCCAGAATCACTCAACGCCAGGAGCAACCGAAATATTCAGCCCCAGTTCTTTGCCAATCCTCTGAACGTGCCCCTTGGCTTTCACCTCGTACTTCGCCATGCGAACAGTACCGTCCTTGTCAATGACGAGAGTTGAACGAATCACACCAACAGTTGTTTTACCAAACGACGTTTTTTCACCCCATGCTCCGTATTCTTCAAGCACAGCGTGATCAACGTCAGATGCGAGCAAAAAGCCGAGAGCTTCCTTCGTCCGGAAGCGGCTCAGGCGCTCAAGCGAATCTGGCGACACCCCCAGAATCGTGTATCCAGCATTCTCGAACGCATCCCGTGCGGACTCGAAATCGTCTGCTTCAATCGTGCATCCCGGCGTCATCGCCCGCGGATAAAAGTACAGCACAACACCCGACTCCGATTGCTCGAGAAGATCCGAGAGCGTGACATCGCCGTTGTCGGTGGGCAGTGTGAAATCTGGAGCTTTCTGCCCGTTCTGTAGCTGTGCCATAGTGCCTGCCTTCCTTGTGAACCTCATGGGGTATGTGAATCTGATTGCCGTGCGAGTCAAATTGGCCACCTGCAGCGAGAGTCGTGACCCGCGCTGCACTCAGCACCTCCCACGCTACCGCACCCGCACTACCACTGCATAGGTTCGTCATGCAGAGACCCATATGCCACCAACGAGAGCACAATCAGCCCAAGAGCTAGTCCGATCCACGTCATGACCGGCCACGGAGAGGGACAGAACAACAGCACACCGAAGAATGAACCTGCAACCACGTACACCTGACGACGCACATAGCCGAAGATCCAAAGCGCAAAGGCACACATGCCCACAATGACTGTGACGGTAAGCCCTGAAGGAAAACCTGCGTGTGCGACGGCTGCAGCAGCGATAGCAAGCATCACCAACGAATAGAGGAATTCCACGCCCAACAGAATCTTTCCTGCCTTCTTCACATCCATAAGCCAAGCATAGAATGGCTTTCAGTGCGCCTGACACTCCGATGGAATGCACTCGTATGCAGGTTGCTGAAAAGGTACACGGCGTTCCCGCTATGGCAGAATATGCCTATGAGCGAGGTAGATTCGGCAGATATGGGGCCATGGCTAAGCCCTGATGACATGGAATACGTCAGGCGCAAAGTGCCCATACTCTACGTCGATGTTGTTCCTGTTCGCCTAGACTCACTCGGACATGTTGATGCGGTAGGGATGCTCCTGCTCGCACTCGACGGTACTATTGAACGATCCTTCCCCACCGGCCGTGTGCTGTTCCATGAAAGTTTGCGCGAAGCTCTGGCACGGCATATCGACAAGGATCTCGGAGCAATGAGCCTGCCTCAACTACCAGCATCGTTGACGCCATTCGCCGTATCGGAGTACTTTCCGACCCCTGGCACCGGACTCTACGACGCACGCCAACACGCTGTTTCACTTGCCTATATCGTGCCGATGCAAGGCGACTGCCATCCAGGCTCGGATTCCTTAGAGTTTTCGTGGTTCACGCCCGGTGAGCTACGCATCCCAGAGCTTCAGGCTGAGCTGAAAGAAGGACACGACGTGTTGCTTCGTGAAGCCATGGCACAGCTCGGTATTGCGTGACGCGTAGCTGTTGCATAACGCGGGTCTGCTAATAAAAAGCTGTGCCTGTGCCTGCACGCCGGGAACGAACCGGGAGCCGGGAAGGATTTATCTGGTACCGAGCGCTAAAGCGTGCTCAACGAAGGGTGCCAGTTGCCTGAACGCCTTTCCACGGTGGGAGATGGCGTCCTTCTCCTGTGGTCGCAGTTCGGCATTGGTGCGATCATACCCATCGGGATAGAACACAGGATCATAGCCAAAACCGTTCTCGCCGTGCTCAGTGAATCCGAGATGCCCACGCATCACGCCAGTTTCGACATGTTCATCCATACTCCCATCAGCATGCGGAACCACGAGCGCCGCGGCACACGTGAATTGCGCACCCCGATGTTCACGCGCAATATCGGCTAACTGTGCGAGCAGGAGATGCCGATTCGCTGCGTCGTCACCATGCCGACCGGCCCATCGGGCTGAAAAGATCCCCGGCGCACCACCCATCACATCGACGCCAAGCCCCGAATCGTCTGCCAGCGTCATCACCCCAGTCGCTGACGCAACTGCACGAGCCTTAATGAGCGCGTTCTGCTCGAATGTCACACCGTCCTCCACTGGCTCCGGCAAAGCCAAGGACTCCGCGCCGATGATATGTTCGGGTGCAAGACCAGAAACTAGCGGCACAAGGATCTCCCTCAGCTCACGAACCTTATGCTCGTTGTGGGTTGCCAGAATCAGACGCACGCCATCACGCACATGTACGGTGGTCTGAGCCTTTAGATCATGCACGGAACCCGGATCGGACGCGGCGCCTGGCGAGTTCACGGATGTCGTGCTCATCGAGCAAAACCTCCGATCAACGCCGGGTCAATAGGATTGTCGAGTTCAAAAAGCGCACTGCGCTGCAGCGCAGCTAACTGACGATTACCGATCTCGGCTAAGTCAAGGAGCTCTCCAAGCTCAAGTCTGCTAAAGGGCTCGCGTTCCGCTGTTCCCTGAACCTCGATGATACGCCCGTCGCCTGCAGCCACAATGTTCATATCGGTGTCCGCACGCGAGTCTTCTTCATATGGAAGGTCGAGCATCGGCGTACCGTCGATGATCCCCACAGAGACGGCAGAAATCGTGTGACGCAGAACGGGATTCCCCTGCTTCGCGTGGATGTGCCCCTGCGTCACACCCCAGGCAACAGCCTCTGCGAGGGCAACGAACCCGCCCGTAATTGCTGCGGTACGTGTTCCGCCATCAGCTTGCAGAACGTCACAGTCCAAAATAATCGTATTCTCGCCAAGCGCGCTCATATCCACAGCAGCACGCAAGGATCGGCCGAGCAACCGTGAAATCTCCTGAGTGCGCCCGGATGGCTTACCCTTCACGGACTCACGTTGAGACCTATCGTGTGTGGCGCGTGGAAGCATGGCATATTCGCCTGTGACCCATCCCAAACCAGAGTCTTGACGCCACCGAGGCACCCCGGGCGTGAACGACGCGACACACAAGACCGTCGTTTTCCCGAAAGAGATGAGAACACTGCCCTCACCATGTTCGAGCCAATTCCTCTGAATCTTCACAGGCCGCATCTCATCGAATGCACGCCCATCACCTCGTTGAATACTCATATCTTGAGCATATCTTGAGCCTACAGTCGTCGTCACGCAACGAAGAACGATATGCATATCTGTATGTATATCTGCACCTGCGAGAACGACGCGCTCGAAAGGCCGCGCTCAGAGGCTGACGAACATAAAACCGACGGACAAAAACATGAGAGAGGATATAAGCATCAGAGAATAAACTCGTCTCCTGCTTTGACCACGTGCAAATCGCCGGAAAAGTATTCTTGAGCCTCAGCCTGCACATCCTGCGGGTCAGTCCATGGCTGGAGATGAGTCAGCGCCAGGGAATGTGCCCCAACCGACTGAGCGAGCTTTCCTGCGCGCACTCCCGTCATGTGAACGCCCCGCGCCGTATCACGCCCTTCAAGGAATGCAGCCTCGCACAGGAACAGGTCGACATCGCGGCTGGCTTGTGCAACTCCTTCACAGACGTCAGTGTCACCAGAAAAAGCGAGCAGAGCATCACCATCGTGTCGATCACTCGGACCTTGAATACGCAGACTCAACGCATCAACTGGATGCAGCGCACGGAAGGCGCTAATCGAGATCGGTCCAACATGTATCGTGTCCGACGGCGAAAGGAGATGGAAGTCAAATTCTCCTTCGTATGTCTCATCCTGAGGATCGTCACTCAACTGTAATGTGCGTCTCAAACCGTCGCCAGGAGAATAAACCGGGATTGGCTTCAAGGATCCTGAAGGGTGCCATCTGCGATAGACCTGCATCCCTACCAGATCCGCGCAGTGATCCGTATGCAAGTGACTGAGAACCATCGCATCGATATCAGCCGGATCGCAGGTGCGCAACAGTGCTCCCATTGCCCCTGGTCCAAAATCCATCACAAATCTGAAAGTACGCGGATTGCCCACATCATCGTACCCCGGTGCACTGACCAAGTATGCCGACGCGGCCGAATGCGGGCCAGACATTGACCCTGAACAGCCAAGAATCTGTAGCTTCATTGCTTCACTCCCCTATCTGGGCAACCCCGTTATCCCAGCAACGCTTTTATTTCCGTACGGCTCTCCGCATTGGAGTTGTCTGCGCACATCCTCATGCGCTCGCTCGTATGTTCGATCACCCGTCAACACTGCTTCCCCATCTACACAGTCATCCCATCTCGTCATTTTCCTGACCCACGCACTCGGCTGCAAAAAACGAAGATGAATAAACTGGAGGAACGTCGAGTCCGAGGAACGCCTGGGCTCGTGCCCGAAACTCGGTTGGATCTGCAGACGTGACGAACGTCGTCACCCCCTGCTTCATATCCTCCGCCAATAAAGCATGTTCGCCAAGCACATCGCGCAGCACTTGAGCTGTTGGCGATGCATCCACAATGCGCACCCCATCACCAACAAAGCCAGCAATCGCGTCGATAAGCAACGGATAGTGAGTACACCCGAGGGCGAGCGAATCAACGTGTGCTGCTGCGATAGGGCTCAACGATCGAGCAACAATCGAGTCCACATCGCTGCCGGCTATTCGTCCAGCTTCGATAAGCGGAACGAACTCTGGGCACGCGACAGCAGTAATGGAGAGATGCGGATTGAGCGCCTTCAAGGCGTCCTGGTATGTGTGCTGCCGAATCGTCACATCAGTGGCGATAACGCCTACTGTGCCTGACGTTGTTGCCGCAGCGAGTGCACGCGCCGTCGGGGCAACCACATCGACAACGGGAATATGCATTCCCACCTGATATCGCTCAATAATGTGCGGTAGGGCGGCTGCACACGCCGTGTTGCATGCAACAACAAGCGCCTTCGCCCCTGCCTGAGCGAGAATATCCAGTGATGTGAACGCCAAACGTTGCACGTCCGCCACAGAACGCGAACCATAGGGGGCATGTGCATTGTCGCCAAAATAAACGAACTTCTCGTGCGGAAACTCGTGTATCAGTGCCCTGAGGACCGTCAGGCCACCGTAGCCCGAATCAAAGACACCCACAAAATCCCGACGCATGGTAACCGATCGTAGCGCCTTTCGCTCAAACTGTGCAGCCCAAATACGGGTGAATTTTACCACCGATCGGTGGGCGCATCCTCTCGTCACAGCCCGTATTGTCGCATACACACGCGCTTGAATAACGCAAGTCCTAAAAGACCTACAATTGCTGATATGGAAGGTCTATCCAGCACATCGTTGCTCACAGATATGTATGAATTGACGATGGTCGATGCTGCCATTCTGGATGGCACAGCCTCACGTCATTCGGTTTTTGAAGTTTTTGCTCGGCGCCTGCCGGGCTCTCGCCGCTACGGTGTTGTAGCAGGTACAAGTCGTGTTCTTGAAGCAATCCGAGATTTCCATTTCACTGACGAACAGATTGAGTGGTTGCGATCCAAGAATATCCTGCACGACGAAACGCTCGACTTCCTGAAGAATTACCATTTTTCAGGCAACGTCTATGGCTATCCAGAGGGAGAACTCTATTTCCCCTACTCTCCGATTTTCACCGTTGAGGGCACGTTTGCACAGGCGTGCGTGCTCGAAACCGTTGTGCTCTCGATCCTCAACCACGATTCAGCTGTTGCCACAGCCGCGTCCCGAATGACGATGGCAGCTCATGGCCGCCCCTGCATGGATTTTGGCGCACGCCGTACCCACGAAGAGGCTGCGATCCATGCTGCGCGTGCCGCGATGATAGCGGGATTTGTTGGCACGTCAGATCTGGAAGCAGGAATGCGATATGACATTCCGATCTCCGGCACGGCTGCCCACTCTTTTACGCTGCTCCACGATTCGGAGGAGGAGGCCTTCGCCTCACAGATTTCGACGATGGGGACGGATACGACCCTTCTGGTCGATACCTTTGATATTCCTCACGGTGTTGAGTTGGCTGTTCAAGCTGCCCGCGCGGCTGGCGGTGAACTCGGCGGTGTTCGTATCGACTCCGGCGACCTCGTTTCCCAAGCTTTTAAGGTGCGCGAACAACTTGACGCCATGGGCGCCACATCTACACGCATCACTGTGACGAGCGATCTGGACGAGTACTCGATCGCCGCACTCAACGCCGCACCCGCAGATGCATACGGTGTTGGCACGCGCATGGTCACCGGTTCTGGGCACCCTACCGCCGAGATGGTCTACAAGCTGGTGTTGCGCGAAGGCGACGACGGATCTATGGTGCCTGTGGCCAAGCGCTCCCAAGCCAAAGCAACCGTCGGTGGTTTCAAGGTGGCTGGGCGTGTCCGCGACGAGTATGGCAGGGCTGCACAAGAGCTCGTCGTCGAGGCCGAAAGCTATGAGGAGGGGCTGGACTACATTAAGAAAGTCGGCGCTCGACCTTTACAAGCGCATCTTGTCATTGATGGCGAGATCGACCCTGAGTACATCGGAAATCACACAATCGCCGATGGTGCAAAGCGTCATGAAGAGGCACGCAATGCGCTGCCTGGCGATGGGTGGAGGCTGAGCGAAGGTGCCCCTGCAGTTCCAACGAAGATGCTGAATCTTCATGAGGCGTAGCGAGGCATAGTTACCTCGGTCATCACCGCGTCATCCTCACGAGGAAACGGCCGCCGACACTACGTATGAGGAGGCTGAGCGTATGGCTGCTGCTGGCAAGACGTCAGGAGCAGCCATCGTTTTTTGCGCCAGGTCGAGTCATCTCTGCCCGGCCAAGCTATGCCAGTGATAAGGCTCAGCGATGTTGTTGCCAGGCGAGGGAGCGAAGTTTCGCCACAGAGAGCTGATCGACGGGGATCGGGCTTCCCGTTGTTCTTCCCGCAACAAAAACGTACACAACATCGGCCACGTCGAGGATTTCTTCCTCCTCAGAGGAAACAACAATCAGCGACATGCCCTCACGTGCCATCGCCCGTAAAAGGCTATGGATTTCAGATTTCACGCCAATATCGACGCCTTTTGTTGGTTCATCCAGGAGCAGCACCCTCGGATTCTGCGCCAAAGCACGCGCAATAAGGATTTTCTGTTGATTGCCTCCCGATAGTTCTTCAATCGGACCGGCCACATTGCCTTTCACCTTGAGCTTGTCGATGTACTCGTGAGTCATCGCCCGTAACCGAGACTGGGACAAAACGCCCGCCCGCGTGTACTTGCGCAGAATGGGCAGCGAGACATTGTCCGGGCTCGACATCCTCGGCACAATGCCGTCGATTTTGCGTTCTTCTGTGACATATGCGAATCCATGCCGGCTCGCATCAGCAGGATTTTTCGGCACATATTCGTCGCCGAATAGCGTCAATCTGCCGCCGTACATCGGCTCCACACCGATCATCGTGCGAAGAAACTCCGTGCGTCCGGCACCAATCAGTCCGTAGAGCCCCACGACTTCGCCAATGTGTGACGATACTGATATATCTGCCAGGTGTGGCCCACTAATGTGTTCAGCCATCAAGGCAACATTTTCTCTGCCCGCTGCGCTTCCTGGGTTTTCCGTTGCACTGGCGGGGCTCCTCCTTATTTTCTCGCGTGGCTCCGCTCCTCGACCAGCGCCGTCACGTCGCCCATCGTGAGCACTCACCGCATCCAGAGCACTCGACTCATCTTCCACGTCACCTTCTGCGCCGGCGCCCACGATAGCCCGGATCACATCATCGTGGTCGATATCAGCAGCCTTTTCATCGAAAATCACACGGCCATCCACCAGGGCAACAATACGGTCTGCAACATCGTAGAGTTCATCCAGTTTGTGATCCACAAGCAGAACGCCAACATTCTTGCGCCGTGCAAGGTCGCGTATTCGGTCAAGGAGGCGGGCGATCTGCTCCGCCTCGAGCGATGTGGTCGGCTCGTCAAGGAGGAGATATTGGCAATCCTTGGATACAGCAACGGCGATTTCCAGCAGCTGACGTTCTGCAACTGAGTACGCCGAAAGCTTGGCATCCAGATCCATCGTGAGATCGAAGTCATCGAGTAAATCCTGCGCTTGTGCACTCATCTGCTCCTCGTTCAAACCCGAGAACGACGTGAGCTCGTGCCCCAGCCAAATATTTCTTTTGACGCTCAAATTCTCCAGAAGCGAGAGCTCTTGATACACAGTTGCGACACCGTGGGCGAACGCATCAGACGGATCCGCAAAATGAACCTCGCTGCCATCTAACAACAGTGTGCCGCCGTCATAGCTGTGCGCGCCCGCTAGCGTCTTTAAGAGTGTCGATTTTCCGGCGCCATTATGGCCGACGAGCCCAACGACTTCGCCTGGACGCAACGCAAATGAGACGCCTGCCAGCGCAGGCACTCCGGCGAAAGTCTTGACTAATCCTACTGCCCTGAATCCCTTATCGGAGTCAGGCATCTCATCTGCCTGTACCATACCTAACCAACCTCGCCTGCAGCTGGAGTCTGCCCGGGCGTAAACAATTTGAGTGGGCGAAGAATCTTTGCTTCCACACTCTTGCCGCCAATATAGGATTTCACTTGATCCACAACGCGCGTCCCGTAATCTTCTGGTTCTTGCGCAACACAAGCTGGATAGTGATCGGACGGCGCAACATCCGCCGCGCAGAAACCGTACACTTTCACATCGCGTCCTGATGCCTGAACAGCCTGCAATGCCCCTTGTACCGCAGGACCGGTAGACGCAAAAATCACATTCATCTGCGGATTCCCCTGAAGCATTGCCGAGGTGACGTTCACAGAGGTATCGAGCTGGACTTTTCCATCGACAGTAGCGTCAAAAGAGACCTTTGATCCAGTGCCGACTGCTGCTTTAAATGCATCGTCACGTTCCACCACAATTGTCTGATCGGGAGCCGTCACAAAACCAATATGAAGCTGGGTGTCCTTCCCCATGTCTTTCACAACTTGCTGCCCAATCACAGTACCTCCCTCCGCATTGTCTGCGCCGAGATACTGGACGATCTTCGCATTCTGCGCCTTCAACGCATCGGGTGACACACCGACGTTAACGTTGAAGACTGGCACTCCCGCCTGGTTTGCCGCCTGCACAATAGCTGCGGCAGGATCCGAGTTGACGGGATTCAACGCAAGCGCGCATGGCTTGTCCTGGAGCAGAGCCTGCGCTTGAGCGAGCTGATTGGCATCGTCATCGTTGGCAATAGAAACCTTGACCGAAAATCCTTGTTTCTCGCCCTCGTTCAGGAAACCACGCTGCATGGCAACATAGTAAGGATTCGTCAGATTTGGCAACAAAACCCCAAGAAGAGGCTTCGCTGATGTGCAGCTCGCGGGCAGCTGAACGTGCTCCGACGAACTTTCACCGCTTGCCGCTGACTCGGTACTTGATGCGCCTGTGTCAACAGCACTACATGCACTCGTCATCAGCATCAACGCCGCTCCCACAGCGACGAGTCTCAATTTATATTTCATCTCATATAACCTTTCATCATCGAAGAGGTAGTACCAATAGTCTTGCTGTTCACGCAGCAAGCACGACTATGCGCGGATGCACGCCTCTCACCTATGCTCGCCCACTTCTGTGTTGCGAGGCTCTGTAGCAGCGCGCGTCCGACTCCGGGCGAAGAAACCCTTCAAAGAAATACTCCTGCGATTTGAATCGATCAGGACGCCCAGGAGAATAATGACCCCGATGACGAGGGGCTGCCAATAAGCGCTTACTCCGATCACGTTCATACCATTCGACACTTCTGCAATCAGAATCGCACCACAGAATGCGCCCAAGATTGTTCCGACACCGCCAAAAAGGCTGACGCCGCCCACGACTGCGGATGCGATGGAATAAAATTGCTCGGTGCCGGCTCCCGCTGTGGGATAACCCGTCATCAAACGCGAAGCAGTAATGATTCCGCCGAAGGCCGCACACACGCCGGATATCGTGTACACAAGCAACGTAATCTTTCCGACGTTCACACCTGCAAGCCGCGCCGTTTCTTTGTTCCCGCCCACAGCATAAATATGCACACCAGTGGCAGTTCTCTTCAGAAATCCGGCGAGAACAATCGACGCGATAACCGCCAGAATCACAGGAATTGGGATCGACAAAAATGAGCCGCGCCCAAAAACCGCAAACAGAGGATCAGAAATAGGAACTGAAGCGCCATTGGTCATGATTTTCGGGATCGATGCGGAAATGCCAAATGTCGCAAATGTGACGATGAACGGCGGCATTTTTCCCCAGTAGACGAGTGCACCATTAAACAAGCCCACTACTATACCGATCGCAATGGCAATCAGAGCGCCAGCCCACCACGGCGCGCCCGACCTCATACACATCGCAGCGATCACACCTGTGAGCGCGATATTCGAGCCCACCGAAAGGTCGATACCGCCCGTCAGCAGGACAAACGACTGCCCGAGCGCTAAAAACAGCACGACAGTGCCGTTAAGCAGCAACACCATCAGATTATCAACCGTACGAAAGGCCGGCGCGACCAGTGACAGCGCAATACCGACCACCACGACAACAGCGATGACGCCGGCTTCTTGAGGAAAACTTTTCTTTTTCATCGTCGATCCTTTTCACTTCTCTTGTGAAGAGTGGCTAGACACAAGCGAGCACACCTCGTGATAGCGCTCGTCAATAAACGGCTGATACACACCCTCAAATTCACTTGATAGCCGAGGCGTCCACTGCGGCGGTTCCTTCCCGCCCTCAACTACCCACGCAGCCTGGCGAGCAGCTCCATCGGCGACGTACTCGCCGGCTTCAGGAACAGAAACAGGCAGCCCTAAAACAATCGGTGCAATACGGCGCACAGCTTCAGACCGAGAACCGCCGCCAATCAACATCACACTGGACATGTCGATTCCCAGGCGACGCAGTGCATGCAGCCCCTCACCAATGCCGCACAGCATGCCTTCGACTGCCGCTCTGGCGACGTTCGCAGCACTGAGGTTTTTCGTCGTGATTCCATGGAGTGCTCCGGTGGCCGAGGGGAGATTCGGCGTACGTTCGCCCTCAAGATAAGGCACACAGACCAATCCTTCTGCTCCAGGTGGAGCTGAAAGTGCCAGACGGGAAAACCCTTCGTAGTCAACGCCCAACAGGTGCGCAAAGGAATCGAGAACTCGAGACGCATTAAGCGTTGCCACAAGAGGCAGATACTTACCCGATGCGTCAGCGAACCCCGCCACGGCACCTGAACTATCAGCGACCTGCTGATGTGCCACCAAGGAGACGACGCCCGATGTGCCGATTGAGACAATGACTTGCCCTGGCTGTGCGGCTAAGCCGAGTGCGGCACCAGCGTTATCTCCGCAGCCAGGCCCTACAACGATATTTTTCTTGCCAACTGCCGCCATCCCTGCGGGCTCATTGTGAACCACCACCCGCGGCAAGATTATTCGGGATGACGCCCCCGGTGCGGCGAGCTCAAGTAAGCCTGCGTCATAGCGGTTTTCTACAGGATTAAAATATCCCGTTCCTGAAGCGTCTGATCTATCAGTGATGAGATCCGCAATTTCGGCAGATCGCATGAATCGCCACGTCAGCCAGTCATGTGGAAGTGCAATTGCCCGAACCCTATCCATATTGTGAGGCTCATGAGCAGCCATCCACCGCAGCTTCGTCACAGTAAAAGACGCAACGGGCACCAAACCACAGCGGCGAGCCCAGGCGCGTTTTCCTTGCTCGGGATCCCCGTTCCCCAACTCTGAAATCAGATCTGCAGCATCGGGAGCCGATCGAGTGTCATTCCACAGAATAGCTGGACGTATTACCTCGCCCTTGGCGTCGAGCGCCACCATACCGTGTTGTTGGCCAGCAATAGAGAGCGCTTCCACATCGTCGAGCCCGCCGGCTTGCCGAACCGCTTCACGCAGTGCGCGTTCCCAGATCAACGGATCCACCTCGGTACCCGTTGCATGACGAGCCACCCCGGATCGGACGAGCGCGCCCGTTTCAGCGTCGTGAATCATCACTTTACATGCCTGCGTTGACGAGTCGATACCAGCAACGAGCTTCTGCATCACAACCCCCATTAGTTGCACCTTACAACAAATATGATAGGTCACAGTTCCTCACAGTGCAAGATTTATCAACCCAGTTTGCACATCTTCCTCGACGTTCGTGACGCCACCACAGAGGGAAAATAGTCCTATGTTTGATTCACTTTGCAACTTACTGCGCTATGGAAGAATATCTGTGGAGGGTTTATGAGTGCAATGATTCACGGTGAGAGTGGTTCCGATTCCTCTGGTTCTCGGCTCGAAGCAGTGCGCAGCCACAATCTGGCGCTCCTCGCCAGAACCGCAGTAACGTCCGCGCAGCCCCTGTCCCGCGCAGATCTCGCAACATCGTCAGGTCTGAGTCGGTCTACTGTGTCCAGGCTCGTCGATACGCTCATCGAACATGGAATCCTGAAAGAACAAGCATCGACGCGGACGAATGACGCAGGACGGCCGTCCGTTCCCTTAGTCCCGTCACCGCATACGCACGTCGCTATCGGATCCGAAATAACAGACTCAGCAATCCGCGTCCGCGTCATCGACCTCGGCGGGCATATCCTTGCTGAGTACTATCGGGAAATACATCATACGGACAATGCCAATGACGTTCTGTCCACACTTGACGAGACGCTTGAGAAAGCAGAACAACAGATTCTCACCTCACAAATGAACCTCGTGGGCATCGCATGCGGTATCCCTGGCCTCATTTCGCCTGATGACACGACGGTCTATTCTGCTCCTTCGCTCGGTTGGCACAATGTTGATATATCTGAGCTCCTGAAACCGAGCACGCATGGAACGCCTTACCCCATCGAAATCGATAATTCGATCAATCTCTCCGCGTTTAATGAAATTGTGGCGAGCCAACGTGCGGGTCATCCTGCTCAGGATTTTCTTTTTCTCTCCGGTTCTACTGGCATCGGAGGTGCGATCGTCCGCCACGGCGAGATTGAAGCCGGGACGCATGGTTGGGCTGGCGAATTCGGACACATCCCTGCACACCAGTCTGATGCACTCTGCAGCTGCGGTCAGCGTGGATGCCTCGAAACGGTTGCTGGACGCAAAGCGCTGATGACCGCGGGCGGTTTTGGACCAGACGATTCTATCGCCAACCTCTACGCTGCCTTGTCCCGCAAGGATCCGAAGATCACCAAGACCATCACCCAGATCGGCGCAGTCTTTGGCGATGTCCTCTCTGGTGTGATGAATCTTCTCGATTTACCTGAAATTCGGCTCGGAGGAATACTCGGCCAGCTCTATCCCTACATACAGCAGCCGATCATGGAGCAGGTCAATAGACGCGTCCTCTACGGAACGTGGGCGCCGATTATCCTTTCAGCCTCACGCTACGGGGAAGAATCCGCCGCCGACGGCGGAGCGTGGAAAATGCTCCTTTCCTTTCTGGCAAAACCCCACACGTGGAGAGTGCCATCGGATTACGCGCTGCACTATCGTGACGTTGACGAGACGCAGGAAGTGACGATCGAATAGCGACAACTAGCGACCTTCCCAACAGAGCACACTCGACCCACCAGCGTGGGCAACGCCTCACACAGCATGGAAAAATGCCACAGCGGATTCCATCAGACGAGGGTCGTCATTGCCGGGGACGTTCATATACAGACCCTTGCCAACGCGTTCCACATGCCCCATCTTGCCGAAAATGCGCCCGTCAGGACTGGTAATCCCCTCCACGCCCAGGAAAGACCCGTTCGGGTTCCCAGAAATGTCCATCGTGGCATTTCCGTCCACACCGGCGTACTGTGTGGCGATTTGTCCATTCTCGATAAGAGCCTTGAGCTCGTCATCCGTAGCAATAAACCGCCCCTCTCCATGTGAGATGGGCACGGTATACACATCCCCCACGCTCGTATACGTCAGCCATGGCGATGTATTCGCGACGATCCGCGTACGGACGAGTTTCGATTGGTGACGCCCAATCGTGTTGAAGGTCAGCGTTGGCATGCTCGGACGTGGATCCACGATTGTTCCATAAGGGACAAGCCCCAGTTTCACGAGCGCCTGGAAACCATTGCAAATCCCCAACATCAAACCGTCGCGCTGATCCATCATGCGGGTGAGGGCGTCGCGGATTTCCGCGTTGCGCAGGAAGTTCGTCACGAACTTTGCACTGCCATCGGGCTCGTCACCGCCCGAAAACCCTCCGGGCAAGAACACCACATTGGCCGAATCAATCTGCGTGGCAAACTCGGTGACGGAGCGCGCAACCCGGTCTGCGCTGCGCGTGTTGACCACGAAAATACGCGCTTGAGCACCAGAGCACTCCACAAATTTTGCAGCATCGTATTCCGTATTCGTACCAGGAAACACCGGAATAAGAACGACCGGCCGCACAGATTCTGGAATCGCAGGCGCCGTGCGCTGAGCACGAGGCGATTCCGCTGCCTGAGCACGATCGTCATCCCGAGAATCCAAGGTCGGCGCAGAATCGGGCGCAGGCGCAGAGTGCAGGGTCGGCACGGAACCCAGGCCTGGCACAGAGAGGCGCTCTGGTTGATCTGGGCACTCAGCGTGATCGCCCGTCGACTCGGCACTGACCCCCATCGGATACACAGACTCGAGTGGCTGGTTGTACCGACGCAGCTGCTGCGCAAGATCCAACGTCTGTTGGCCATAACATGCCACAGGATCAGCAAGCGTACGCCCGATCATCCGTTCGGTTACCCCAGCCGAGGCCGTGCGGGTGCGTGGATCGTCATCTGCGTCAGTATCCGACATTTCAAGCAGGAAAGCGCCATACGCTGCCTCGGTGAGCTGCGTCAAAGGCACCGATTCCGCATCGAACCGGTAGCCAATCTCGTTACCGATTGCCATCTTGAATGCCGCCTCGGCTACGCCCCCTGCACCAATCGCCCAGCCCGAGACCGCGAGCCCACTGTCAAACAGTTCCCCGACGCGAGCGAACGTCGCTAAAACCGCATCCGCTTCGGGTAAGCCGTCATCACCGACGCGTGGAGCAAGGTACACAAGTCGATGCCCTGCTTGTTTGAACTCGGCACTCCGAATGGCACCGATCGGCTCTGTTGTGACGGCGAAGCTGACCAGCGTCGGCGGTACATCGAGCTGTTCGAAGGTACCGCTCATCGAGTCCTTGCCACCAATCGCCGCGATGCCCAGATCCTTTTGTGCGCGGAACGCGCCAAGCAAAGCAGCCATCGGTTGGCCCCACCGTTCAGGATCGCTGCCCGGACGGCCGAAAAATTCTTGGAAGGAGAGGTACACGTCGCTGACATGCGCGCCGTTCGCCACCAGTTTCGCAACCGACTCGACGACGGCCAGGTACGCACCATGGAAGGGACTTGCCTGCGAAATCCACGGGTTGAAGCCATAAGCCATCAGCGAGCACGTTGACGTATCCCCCCTTTCCACAGAGACCTTCTGAACAAGCGACTGCGCGGGCGTTCGTTGGTAGATTCCACCAAACGGCATCAACACCGTCCCCGCACCGATCGTCGAATCGAAGGTTTCTGTCAGTCCTTGGTGAGACGCGATGGCGGGATCGGAAAGGAGGCTTGCCATCACGTCAGCGAATTCGGCACTCGCCGGAAGAGAGACCAGCTCGCCAGTCGCAGCATTTCCGCGCGCGCGACCGTCAAAAGCAGGCCTGTGCATACGTACAGATGTGTGTTTCTCGGCGCCATTCGTGTTGAGGAATGCGCGGGAAACATCCACAACTCGCTGCCCTGCCCACTCCATCGTCAGGCGGGAATCACCCGTCACCCGTGCCACCACAGTTGCTTCAAGGTTCTCGTCATCGGCTATCTGCATCAGCCGATCAGTATCATCAGGATCGATGACGATGGCCATCCGCTCTTGAGATTCGCTGATTGCAAGCTCTGTACCATCGAGGCCGGCGTACTTCTTCGGTACTGCGTCCAGATTGATCGCAAGGCCATCAGCCAATTCACCGATAGCCACCGACACACCACCGGCTCCGAAGTCATTGCAGCGCTTGATCATGCGCACGGCATCGGGATTGCGAAAGAAGCGCTGTAGCTTCCTTTCCTCCGGGGCATTGCCCTTTTGAACCTCCGCACCGGCCACATCAACGGAGTGGACAGTATGAGCCTTGGACGATCCGGTTGCTCCGCCGATTCCGTCGCGCCCGGTTCGGCCCCCAAGGAGCACCACAACATCGCCCTCTGCAGGGGTTTCGCGGCGAACGAGAGCCTCAGGAACAGCACCGATGACCGCACCAATTTCCATTCTCTTGGCAATGTAGCCTGGATGGTAAATCTCGTCCACGACCCCCGTTGCGAGGCCGATTTGGTTCCCATAGCTGGAATAGCCGTCGCGCGCGCGTTGCACGATCGTGCGTTGAGGCAGCTTGCCTGCTAGCGTCTCCGGGAAAGGCTGGCGTGGGTCGCCCGCACCGGTGACGCGCATAGCTCCATACACATAGGCACGCCCCGAGAGAGGATCGCGGATTGCACCGCCAATGCACGTGGCGGCTCCGCCGAAGGGCTCGATTTCCGTCGGATGGTTGTGCGTCTCGTTCTTGAACAGGAGCAGCCACGGCTGGGTTTCTCCGTCGATGTCCACATCCACTTTCACCGTGCAGGCATTGATTTCTTCGGAGGCGTCCAGTCGATCGAGCCGGCCGTTCTTCCGCAGATATTTCGCAACGATTGTCCCCAGATCCATCAGCGTGACGGGCTTCCCGTCCTCCGTGCTTCGCCCCAGCTCTGCACGGGTAGCAACGTAGTCGTTATACGTTGCCTCAAGTAGAGGATCGTCGCAGTGCACCGAGTCAATAATCGTGTTGAATGTGGTGTGTCGGCAGTGATCGGACCAATAGGTGTCGATCATGCGAATTTCTGTCATAGTCGGATCTCGGTGTTCACCCCGAAAATACTGCTGGCACACAAGCAGATCCGCATCGTCCATTGCCAAGCCCAGGCGGGATCGGAACGCAGATAAATCATCCTCCGTCAGATCCGTAAACCCGTCGAGACGAGGAACAGGCTGCGGGTCAGCATGACGTTGATCGAGCGTATCCGGCATCGCAAGGGATGCTTCGCGTGACTCGACGGGGTTCACCACATGTTGTGTGATGGCTGCACGTGCCGCGTCATCGCCTACGCCGTCGATCAGATAGACGGTGGCGCTGCGCACGATTGCCTGCGCGCCAGGATGAGCCATTGCGATACACTGCATGGCGGAATCTGCGCGCTGATCGAACTGGCCAGGCAGATATTCCACAGCAAACACAGCCTGGTCTGCACCGACACTAGGTACCTCATCGTGCTGAAAATCTGCGGTGTTCACGCACTCGTTGAGCTTCAGGGCGTCACTAAGCGTGGCAAACACGCGATCGACGGGCGGCTCTGAAAAGACCGTGGGAATACATGCTGCAAAAACGGCGGCGCTGATACCCTCCACGTCATAACGGTTGAGGACGCGAACACTCCTCACGTCAGCGAATCCGAGCTGCTGATGAACCGTGGCCAGCAGCGCATGTGCCTGGTGAGCAAGCTCTGGCCGTTTTTCAACATATATCCGGTAGACCATCGGAGTACCCCTCTGTGCGAAAATGTCTGTGCAAATGTCTGTGCAAATGTGCGAATAATTCTGTGCAAAAACGTGTGTGGAAATCCTGAATATTTCTGTGCCGACCCTGAGCGCCAAGGCTCGCCAACACCGAGCCCTCAGATTCGGTTCTCAGATTCAGCCTTCAGATTCGGCCTGGTGACGCCGACGAGCCTGGGATTCAAGCTCGCGCAGAGCACGAGCACCAATATCGTGGCGCGCATATTTGTTCTCAAAATGCACGCCATCAGCGAGCCGGTATGCGCCGTCTATTGCCTCCTGAAGCGTGTCTGCCACAGCAGTGACGCCCACAACGCGACCACCGTGGGTATAGAGTGTTCCGTCTCGCTCGATAGCACCGGCCACATACGCATGGTCTGCTGCCTCAGGATCTATTGTCAGCGGCTTGCCCGACTCGTACGCCAGCGGATACCCCTGAGAGGCCAGAACCACGCAACATGCAGATTCGTCAGAAAACTCCACATCGATATCTGCGAGCCGCTCTTCAGTCACGGCTTGCATCACTGTCAGCAGATCAGTCTTCAACAGCGGAAGCACAACCTGCGCTTCGGGATCCCCGAACCGTGCGTTGTACTCGATCACCTTCGGCCCGTCCTTCGTTAACATCAGACCGAAGTACAGGCACCCTTTGAACTGGCGCTGAACGGCGTTGAGAGCGGCAATCGTTGGAATAAAGATCTCCTCCATGCAGCGCTGCGCAATCTCAGGAGAATAAAACGGGTTCGGCGCGATCGCCCCCATGCCACCCGTGTTGGGACCTTTGTCGGAATCGTATGCTGCTTTGTGATCCATCGAGGACACCATCGGCACGACGGAATGACCATCAGTAAACGCCAACACGGATACTTCTGGGCCTTCCAAATACTCTTCGATGACAACCCGATTACCCGAATCGCCGAACTTCTTGTCCTCCATAATCGTTCGGATGGCAAGCTCAGCCTCGTTGAAGTTCTTCACGACCATCACGCCTTTGCCCAAGGCAAGTCCGTCGGCTTTTATCACCGTGGGATATGGTGCGTTCTTGAGCATGCTCAGCGCCTCCTGGGGAGACTCCGCAATCTGAAAATGCGCTGTTGGAATGCGATGCGCTGCCATCAAAGACTTGGCATAGGCTTTCGAGGCCTCAATATGAGCCGCACGGGCAGTAGGCCCAAAACACGGAACTCCCGCATCTTCGAGCCTGTCAACCAGGCCGGCAGCGAGGGGATCGTCAGGAGCCACAACACAATAATCAATGGCATGCGTGGAGGCAAAGCTCACTATCCCCTCAAGATCCATCGCATCAATATCCACGAGCGTCGCTACGTCAGCCATACCGGCGTTGCCTGGCGCCACGAAAATCTCTGGATGACGCGGCGACTCCGCAATTTTACGGACGATCACATTCTCACGGCCGCCGCCGCCCACCACCAATACCTTCATCATTGTCTCCTCACGCTCACACACACTCATACCCATTTAGCCAGAACATCCTGCCCCTGTTCAGTGATGAAACAGCCGAATTCCCGTCATAGCCATCACCATCTGATACTCGTCAGCTTGGGCGATGACCGCATCGTCACGAATCGATCCCCCAGGCTGAGCGATGTAGGTCACGCCGGAAAGGTGTGCCCTCTGGATATTATCCTCGAACGGGAAAAAACCGTCTGAGCCCAAGGCAACGCCGGAGATCGTGTTGAGGTAGTCGCGCTGGGCTTCACGTGTGAAAGGCTGAGGCTGAACGCGAAAATATTTTTCCCATACACCGGGAGCGGTCACGTCAATCTCGTTCCTATTGATATAACTATCGATGACGTTGTCCCGTTCAGGCCGCGAGAGACCCTCGACGAATGGCAAACTCAACACGCGGGGGCTTTGACGCAAAAACCACGTGTCCGCCTTCGTTCCGGCCAGGCGCGTGCAGTGGATACGGCTTTGCTGACCTGCTCCGACGCCGATCGCCTGACCGTCGTAGGCAAAACATACGGAATTGCTCTGGGTGTATTTCAGCGTCAGGAGGGCAACAACAAGATCGCGCTGTGCCGACTGAGGGAAATCTCGGTTTGCCGTCACCACGCGCTCAAGCACATCGCTGCTGATCTGAACGGTGTTGTGCGCCTGCTCAAAAGTGATGCCAAAAACCTGTTTGTGTTCTCTTTCATGTGGCTCGTACTGGGGATCAATCTGCACAACGGCATAATTGCCGTGCTTCTTTGAACGCAAAATGTCGAGTGCTTCTGGATCGTATCCGGGCGCGATGACGCCATCAGAGACCTCCCGCTTAATGAGCCGAGCCGTCGTCACATCGCAGACATCTGAGAGGGCAATCCAATCGCCGAAACTGCTCATGCGATCAGTGCCCCTAGCTCGCGCGTAGGCACTGGCAAGTGCAGAGTCGTCAAGCCCGTCCACGCCGTCCACAAAACATGCCTTTTTCAAACTGTCTGGGAGCGGGATACCCAGAGCTGCCGAGGTTGGGCTGACATGTTTGAAGCTGGTTGCTGCGGGAACATCAGTCGCCTCGCGCAGCTCACGCACCAGCTGCCACGAATTGAGGGCGTCCAGGAAATTGATATATCCCGGCCTTCCGTTGAGAACCTCAAGCGGGAGCTCTGACGCGTCGTCCATGAAGATACGGGCGGGAATTTGGTTGGGGTTTGCCCCATATTTCAAGCGGAATTCTTTCACAATCGTCCTTTCAGTCCTCTCCACGTCTCTCCGCGTCTATGTACGGTTGCTCCGTGTCATGTGCCCGCACGACGGTTGACGCGCCTCGAGCTTGAATGTGTTACGAGGTCTTCACATGGGTATTCACGATGCTTTGCTCGATCACGCGGCCACGCATCTGGCCGCTGAGGCCGATCTGAAGGGTGTAGAGCGATATTTTGTTCTTCGCGTTCAGGCTCTGCCAAATCTGCGATCCGAATTCGGCGAAGCTCTGGGGCATGAGCAGCGGCCGTGGCTCTCCAACAAACGACGGCAAAGGCGTGCCGTCACTCAGGTAGGTGTGGATCGTGTGCCCGAACCCTGGCAGGAGCTCGTAGCGATAGAAAAACCTCTGCGTTGCGCGGCCCTCTGGATCTGCAGCCTTGAGGATGGACATCTGATACTCAGCCGTGTCCCCGGATGAAGGAACAGCGATCAACGCGCTGATACGCGGCGTCAAGTTGGGAGCATCGGGCTCGAAGCGACGCGTCATCAACGCATCCTCGAACGAGGTGCCTGCGGTCAACCCCGCCACAACCGTATCTGTGTGATCGCCGTTCGTCACCACCCACGCAGACGCGTTGGGCAACTGAACTGACACAACCGCGCGATAGATGATAAGGCTCGCATCTTCCACCTTTGAGTCGTCAAAGGGGCGTGTACGCACAACGTCATCATCGAGCGCGAAGACGCGATTTCGAGAATTCTCGCTGCGTCCCATAATGAAGTAGGCCACGTACAAACTTCCACCGTCGGATGCCGTGCCCACAACGATACCGCGGCCAGGATACGGATTGCCGTCAAAATAGGCCGGAATTGCCTGTGGACGGACTTCTCCCGGACCTTCACTCCACATGACGTGTTCTTTCATTCCAAAAGCCCTCCTCATTCACGCTCAGCCGTTCACATCTCGCGGCGTATCTGTGCTGCAACACGCTGCGCCGCTTGAGGCAAAAGTATCCATTCCGCCTGTTCCATGACTCGGCGTTGCAGACTCTGCGGCGTGTCTGAGTCAGCCACATCCACCGCCTTCTGTGCGATAATCGGTCCGCCGTCGGCAATGTCAGTAACGAAATGAACCGTTGCTCCCGTCACCTTGACGCCCCGCGCCAGCGCCGCCTCGTGCACGTGCAACCCGTAATAGCCTGGACCGCAAAAACTAGGAATCAACGACGGATGAATGTTGATGATGCGGTTCTGATAGTGGCTGACGAAATTCGCACTGAGGATCTGCATCCATCCCGCGAGGATAATCATCTGGATATGAGCGTCCTCCAGCTCCACGCGTAGGGCGGACTCCCATGCGGATCTGTCCGGATAGTCCCAAGGCACAACGACGCGCGCAGGGATCCCTGCCCGGCTGGCTCGTTCGCACGCATAAGCCTGCGCATTCGAAGATATCACCAGGTCAATTCGCCCATCGGGAATCTCGCCGCGCGCGCTAGCATCGATCAACGCTTGAAGGTTTGTCCCGCCGCCAGAGACGAACACAGCAATGCGAGTCGGCTCGTTCTCACTACGTGTCGGCTCATTGTGATCGATCTGCTCGTCACCCATTAGACCAGCTCGACTTTCGGTTCGTCATGGTCGGCGGAGCGAACCTCGCCAATCGCATAGGCATCCAGACCGGAGTCGTGTAAGGCGCTGAGCGCTGCGTCAGCGCGTTTTGCACGAACCACAACAACCATTCCCACACCCATATTGAACGTGTTGAACATATCGCGTTCGCTCACGTTCCCGTAGTGAGAAATGACGGAAAAGATCGGAGGAATTCGGAGCGAATCCTTGTTGATCACGATTTTCACACCACCGGGAACGATGCGAGGAACATTCTCGTAAAATCCGCCGCCCGTGATATGCGCGATACCAGGCACTTTCTTGACCCCCACGGCTGCGAGCATACGGAGTACCGGCTTGACGTAGATACGCGTGGGTTCCAGCAACACATCGCCGAGTGCCCGCCCCTGCAGATCCTCGCGCGGAGCACGAAGATCCCACTGGTGTTCGCCACCGATATCGAAAATTCTGCGCACAAGCGAGAACCCGTTCGAATGGATACCTGACGAGGGCAAAGCGAGGACGATATCGCCGGATTTCATGCGTGTATGGCGCACCAGAGCGGGCTTATCCACCATACCGACGGTGAAACCAGCAAGATCGTATTCGTTCTCGGGATAAAACCCGGGCATCTCGGCCGTCTCCCCGCCAATCAACGCGCAGCCTGCCTGGACGCATCCTTCAGCAACACCAGCCACGATCTGCTCGATCTTTTCCGGCACGTTCCTGCCGCACGCAATATAGTCGAGAAAGAACAGGGGTGTTGCACCGGAGCACACCACGTCGTTGACGCACATCGCAACGCAGTCAATACCCACAGTGGTGTGGCGATCCAGAATGGTTGCTATTTTCAGTTTCGTCCCTACCCCATCGGTTCCCGACACGAGAATAGGATGCTCCACCGATCCCCAGAGACTCTGAGCATCCACCGCTGCTGCATGTGTGTGACTCTTGTGCCTACCTTGATGCTGTGACGCAGAGCCACCAGAGGCCAGCGGGCGAGCCTTCGTCAGGTCAAACAATCCGCCAAAGCCCCCCAGGCCACCAACAACGCCCGCAATATCTGTTCGAGCAATATGCTGACCCATCAACTCCACGGCGCGGTACCCTGCGGTAATATCTACGCCTGCCTGTCGATAGGCATCTGAACGCGAATCAGCATGATCACTGAGCTGCGTCATCCGTCCTCCTTCATCACACCACTACATTCGCTTACATTCGCGAGACGACGTCCGCACGTGCACCCATGAAGCAGCCTGCGCAGATACGCCGCCCAAACGCCTGAGTGAACAATCCACGAAGAAGGGCGCTGCCTCAACGAATACGTGGCAGCGCCCACCTTGTTATTCCTTACCCGTCCAGCAATAGGTGCACAGCTTTTCTGGATCGATGCCGATTGCCTTAATCACGCCAGAAAGGCTTTGGAATTCCAACGTTGCAAAACCCATCCGTTCGGCAATGGTGTGACGCAGCGCCTTACCGCGTTCCGTGATCCCATCGGCATACTCGTCCATGTGCTCGAAGCCCTCGTCACCTTCCAGCTCGTTGATCACGCGACGGGCGATGAGCTCCATATCCGAAACTTCTGTGGAAAAGTTCAGATATTTGCACGCGTACATCAGCGGCGGGCACGCACTGCGCATATGTACAGACTTCGCCCCATGACGGTACAGAAAATCGACCGTTTGATGAAGCTGCGTTCCGCGCACGATCGAGTCATCGACGAAAAGAAGATCCTTCCCTTCGATCTTCGAGCCAACCGGAATCTGCTTCATCTTGGCAACATGGTTGCGTTCGTCCTGGACGCTCGGCGTGAACGATCTGCTCCACGTTGGCGTGTATTTCACCATCGCGCGCGCATACGGAACGCCAGATCGCGTGGCATACCCGATTGCGTGGCCAACACCAGAATCCGGCACCCCACCGACGTAGTCCAAATGTGGCGTGAGACCGTTCGCCTCATCATTCTCCGCCATGATCTGCCCATTGAGGTTGCGCATATCTTCCACCGTGGCTCCCTCGTAGGTTGCCGGAGGATATCCGTAATAGCTCCATAAAAATGCACAGATCCGCATCTTGTGGCCGGGTTCATGCAGTTGCGTGATCCCGTGCGGGCTGACCTCGACAATTTCGCCCGGGCCGAGCTCCCGCACAGGGTCGTATCCCATTTTGCGTAACGCAAAGTCTTCAAAAGACACTGCGTGACCCTGCTCGTTCTTCCCCACGAAAATCGGAAGCCGGCCAAGAATGTCCCGCGCGGCGACGATGTTTCCATCGTCCTTCAGAATCAGGATGCAAGCACTGCCCTCGACTTCTTCTTGAGCCTTGCGCACACCTTGAGCGAGGTTGTCTGCTTGGTTGATAATCGCAGCTAGCACCTCAACCGTGTTAATTTCCCCGCCCGTCATGACGTTAAAATACGATCCGGAATGATCTAGATACGTGTGTGCAAGCTCATCCTTATTTTGGACAGCTCCGACGTAGCTCAACGCGTACGTTCCAAAGCGGCTGCGAATCAGCAGCGGCTGAGGCTCCCCGTCGGAGAGGCACGCGAGTGCCGCGCTCCCTTTCATGGAGGAAAACACGTCGGCGAACTTCGTCCGGAAAGGCGAGTCTGTAATGCGGTGAATCACACGCTGCAAGCCGATCTCGGCATCCCAACACGCAATACCCGCCGCATGGGTACCCAAGTGAGAGTGATAGTCCGCCCCATAGTAGGTATCGAGCAACGCCTCGGTTGTGCTCGTCACGCCAAAATAGCCACCCATCAGGCGTTGTCTCCGAACACGCGATGCATCATTTCGTTATAGGCATCTTCCACTCCGCCCATGTCACGACGGAAGCGATCCTTATCGAGCTTTTCACCGGTTGTGGCATCCCAGAAACGCGCAGTATCCGGCGAGATCTCGTCAGCAAGAATGATGGTGCCATCGCTTGTCCGCCCAAACTCCAGCTTGAAATCAACCAGTGTCACGTTGAGCTTGGCAAAGAATTCCTTCAAAATGTCATTCACTTTGAGGGTGAGCTCGCGAATACGGTCAAGATCTTCCTGCTTGGCAAGCTTGAGCGCAACAATGTGAGAATCGTTGATCAGTGGGTCATGCAGATCGTCGTTTTTCAACGAATATTCAAAGGTTGGCTGGTCGAAAACGATACCTTCTTCGACGCCAAAATTCGAGGCGAAATGGCCGGCAGAAATATTGCGGACGATCACTTCGAGAGGGAAAATTGTCACTTTCTTCACCACGGTTTCCCGATCATTGAGTTCCTCAACATAATCGGTCGGAATCCCCGCCTGTTCCAGTACCTGCATCAAATAGTTCGTCATGCGATTGTTGATCGCACCCTTGCCAACAATCGTGCCCTTCTTCTCACCATCGCCCGCCGTTGCATCATCTTTATACGAGACGATCAACAATTCAGGATCCGAGGTTGTAAAGACCTTCTTCGCCTTGCCCTCATAGAGCTCTTCTGCTTTTTCTACCTCTGCCATGATCTTTCCTTCATTCATCTGCCAATATCTAATGGAGAAATCGCAATCACATCGCGGATAACGCACACGCCGCTCTCCAGAGTACGGACGCTGCGGACTACTCAGTGCCTGAGGAGCCACTCAATACCTATGGCTCACCAGTCATTAAGCTGAAATACGTGAGGCAGCAAAGCGCTCAGAAATTGCTGCATCCTTTTCGAGCACTGCGCTGCGAGCGGCATCCCGCATAGCAACAAGCTTGTGGGAAAGATCTGGATCAGATACTGCCAGAACCTGAGCTGCCAGAAGAGCCGCATTCTTCGCGCCATTAATAGCAACAGTCGCAACCGGAATACCTGAAGGCATCTGCACGGTTGAGAGCAACGCATCTATCCCATCCAGCACGTTTGACGAGCACGGAATTCCGATGACCGGCAAGACCGTATGAGCGGCAATTACCCCAGCAAGCGCCGCAGACATCCCCGCCGCAGCAATAATCACACCGAATCCGTTGGCCTGTGCATTCGAGGCAAAATCACGGACTTCCTCCGGTGTGCGGTGAGCTGAATAGACGTGCACCTCATAAGGGATACCCAGTTCCTTCAGCTGCTCCACAGCTTTCTGAACAGTGGGAGAATCCGAATCGGATCCCATCACGATGCCGACTTTTTTCACGCGTGCCTCCTAAGTGAGAGATGACGCCCGGACGGACACCAACACTCAAAGTCTAAAATTTGGACACGCTGATTTCACACACTCCATATAGTGGACATATTGGCCATCTCACATCTTTGTGACAATCTGCATGCCGAGTGCTCCATTGCACCTCGGCATGCAGCAACCACCGTACTGAATTACTGCGCACAACTAAGCTACGACGCACAACGCATAGCTAAGCTAGTGTTCACAACTGAACTACTGTGCACCGCCCTCGCCTGGAACTCCCGAACCGAAAGGCCACGCACTCGATCCATTTTTCATCTGTTCGTAGATATCCTTACAGATTGGGCAGATGGGATACTTCTCCGGATCCCTGGATGGCGTCCAAATCTTTCCACACAGGGCAACAACCGGTCCGCCAACAACAGCGGACTCCATGATTCTTTCTTTACGCACATAATGCGCGAAACGCTCTTCATCGCCTGAGGAAGGTGCCTGGCGGGTTTCTTCGAGAACCTGTGTACCGCCGGCAGTCTGCGTTGACGAGCCGGGATCCTCAGGCATCGATTGATCCCGAGAATCCGCTGGAACACTAGAACGAAACATCTTTCCCATAGCCATCATTGTAGGGCGCTTTTCCCACGCTTCGGCCTCATTCTTCGTACCGCGAATTCCCCATGTGAACGAGACAATACCTGCTTTTTCTGACTCAGCTCGCCAGATGTACAGTGCCGTCAGGTATGCCGCCACGGCACATCGGCGGATACAAACGTTGGGGGTTAAAGGACAAAAAGTGTGTCTTGTGTTGGCACTTCTTGGTGTGTTGATGCGGGAAAGTCGTGAATTCTTATCCATGGTAGATAAGAATCATGACCTCTCCCACTTACATGCGGTCTTGTGGTATATGCGGCGGTAGGCGCAAAAAGAACGGGACAACGAGCAGCGGGCAAATACGCTACCGATGCACCGAATGCTGAGCATCCACCCACGCTGGCCGAACAGCAGGATCACGAAAAGCGCAGATGCGTCAATTCCACACCTGGCTGTTGAGCACTGGCTCTCTCGCCGGCCACAACCTGACCCGCACCCAACGCCGACACATGGACTGGTGCTGAACCGTTGAAGTTCCCCAACCCGAGGTCACAGGCGAGATCTACCCCGTGATCATGGCAGACGGCACCTACTTCCAATCCTGGTGCCTGATCGTGGCCTACACCGGCGAACACGCGATCGGATGGCAATGGGCAGAACGGGAAACCACAGCCGCTTACCACACCCCCTCTCCCGATTCCCCCAACCCGACTGCGTCCTCATCGACGGACACGCCGGAGCCTACCGAGCCATCACACACCTCTGGCCAGACGTTCCCGTGCAACGCTGCATCTTCCACATCCAAGCCCGAGTCCGCCAACTGATCACCCTCAACCCCGGAACCCCATGTGGCACAGACATCCACACCCTCACCCGCGCCCTCTCCAGTATTCACACACCCACGCAAGCAGCAGCATGGCTCCGCGCACCACCTCACCCCTGGAAGGAGGAATCAACGCCGGAATCAAAACCCTGCTCCGCGCCCACCGAGGCCTCAGTGAGGATCACGCGCGACTAGCGGCAGCAGGACTCGCGTCGTTGCACGGCCGGCCAAGAATGTAAGAATTAGGCGTTTTGCCGGTAAAACATCGCCGATTCTGTCAGCCTGAGTCGTTTGTATCACATAAGCTAATTTTGCATAGTAGCGAAGATGGGAGAGATGAATGGCTCACACGCACAAACTAACCGCGCGCGGGATACCCGCACATAAGCCGACCACGCGCAAGCTGACAGCCGCGGCACTCGCATTTGCGGCGCTCATCGGCGGCGGCACAACGTTCGCTGCACCAACGTTTGCGGCACCCGACGGATCCAATGTTGTGATCAACGAAGTGTACGTCCGCGGCGGAAACGCCGACGGCGTCTACCAAGATTACGTCGAACTGTACAACCCGACCGACAAAGCGATCCCGCTCGAAGGCTGGTCAATCCAGTACTTCTCCGCCTCGGGCACGAAGGGCAGCGGAAACACCCCGCTCAGCGGCTCGATCGACCCGAACGGGTACTTCCTCGTGTTGGGTCCCGCTGCCGCCACGCACACGACGAACCTCGAAGGCGACGTCTCCGGCGGATTCAACGCGTCCGGCACCTCCGGCACGCTAGTGCTTTTCTCGTCGTCAACCCAACAAACTATCACCCAAGGCAACCTCGTCGGACAGCCGAACGTCGTCGACGCGGTCGGCTTCGGCGCCGCCAAGAGCTTCGAAACGCAACCAGCGGCTGGGACGACGAAAGCCGGAACTGCGTACGTCCGCAGGGATTTTGCCGACACTGACGACAACTCGAAGGACTTCGTCGTCGGCGACGCAACACCGCAAGGTTCGAAGGATTCCGGATCGACGCCAACACCAACGCCCGAACCGACAGCAACAGCTGAGCCGACACCTACACCGGAGCCAACCCCGACGGCCGACCCAACGCCAACTCCTACCCCGCAGCTCGTGACGATCGCGGACATTCAGGGCAAAGGCGACACCTCCCCGCTCGTCGGGCAGACCGTGACGACGCGCGGTTTCGTCACCGCCGATTACGCTGACGGCGGCTTCAACGGCTTCTATGTGCAAACCGCCGGCACGGGCAGCGATAACTCGGATGGGATTTCCGACGCCGTATTCGTGTACGGGTCGAAGGCGGCCGCGAGTGTCACAATCGGCGACTACGTTGAGGTAACCGGCAAGGTCAGCGAGTACATGGGGCTGACCGAGATGACCGCTAGTTCGTGCACCGAGCTGACGCCAGATGCAGACGTCGTCGCGCCGAAGCCGCTCGAATTTGCGGCACTGCCAACCGATTCCGCCGCGCGCGAGGCCATCGAGGGCATGCTCGTGAAGATCACCGAACCATACACCGTGAGCAACAACTACTCCACCAGCCAGTATGGCGAGGTTGGCGTCGTTGCGGGCACCGAGCCGGTTCGCCAGCCGTCGGACTATATCACCTCCGACAAGCAGGCCGAGCTGGCAGCCGCCGCGCAAGCTGCGAAGGATGCGGTCTGGGCACTGGACGACGGATCCTCCGCGAATCTGACGAACTTCAACCTCGACAACGACTGGATCCCCGCGCCATACCTGAACGTGAACGACCCGCTGCTCGTTGGCTCTCAGATCTCGTTCCTCCAGCCGATGGTTGTGGATTTCCGCAACAACGCGTGGAAGATTCAGCCCACCGAGCCCATCAACGCGAAGGACGACGATGGCCTCGCGCCCTACACGGACAACACGGACAAGTGGGTGAACATCCAAAACAACGAGCAGCAGCCCGCGCCCGGCGATTTCGGGGGCGACGTGACGGTCAGCTCTTTCAACGTGCTGAACTACTTCACGGATTTGGGGCAGAACGAACCGAACTGCAAGTATTACGCAGATCGCGATGGCGGCGAAGTGACGACCAATTGGTGCGACGTGCGCGGCGCGTGGGGTGCCGACGATTTGGCGCGCCAGCAGAGCAAGATCGTCGCGGCGATCAACGATCTGAATTCGTCGATCACGGGCTTGGAGGAAATTGAAAACTCGGCGAAATTCGGGCACGACCGCGATGCGTCGCTCAACACGCTCGTTGCCGCGCTGAACAAGGCCGCGGGCTATAACAAATGGGCCGCTGTGCCGTCGCCCGCCGCAGATCAGCTGCCTGCGCTGGACAAGCAGGATGTGATTCGCGTCGCGTTTATCTATCAGCCCGCTCAGGTGCAGCCGGTGGGCGATTCGAAGGTGCTCGTGCAGAACACGTACTTCGACAACTGGGCTCGCCAGCCGCTCGGGCAAGGATGGCAGGCTCTGAACGCCGACGGCACGACGCTGGGCGACCCGTTCGCCGTCGTGCTGAACCACTTCAAGTCCAAGGGCTCGCTGGCCGACGTCTTCCCCAACGACACGGATCCGTACGCGGGCAACAACAACAAGCTGCGCACGGCGGAAGCCAAGGAAATGGCTGATTGGGCGGCAACGCAGTACCCGGACATGGCTCGCTTCGTGATCGGCGATCTGAATTCCTACTCGAAGGAAGACCCGATTATCACGTTGGAAAACCTCGGCTACACGAACATCGCTGAGGCCGAGGGCGTGACGCGCCATTCCTACCAGTTCTCCGGCTTGGTCGGCTCGATGGACCACGGCCTTGCGAACGCGGACGGCATGAAGCTGGTTGTGGGCGCCGACCTGTGGAACGTGAACGCGATGGAGCCGATTGCCTTCGAGTATTCGCGGTACAACTACAACGTGAAGGTGGACGACCTGTTCGACGCGGCGTCGCCGTACCGCTCCTCCGACCACGATCCGATCAAGTTCGCGCTAACGTTCCCGCGCGCCGCTGCTCCGATTGAGCCGATCGCGACCGTCACTCCGCTAGACCCGAAGGCCGGCGACCCGGCAAGTTGCACGACGAAACCGACCGTTGACATTCCGGCTTCGGACAACGTTGAGTACACCGTAAACGGCAAGGTTGTGCCAGCTGGAGCGTTCGAATACGAGTACGGAACGAGCGTCACTGTGAAGGCCACGCCGCTGAACGGCTACGCGATCGCCGACGGAGCCCAGACCGAGTGGTCGTGGACCGCGCCGACGCTGGCTTCGCTGAAGTGCGACGCTGCTTCGGTAGAAGGGACCCCTGGTGGGGAAACTCTGGGGGACGCTACTCCGGGCGATAGCAGCAGCACGGACAACAACATCAAGCAGCCATCGGCGATCGCGGGCGAACATGCGAAAGCTGGAACCGCAATTAGCGCGCCGCAAAGCACGACGCGTACGGGCGCCAGAATGCCACAGAAGCTGGCACGAACCGGTGCTGACGTCACTGCATTCGCCGGTTTTGCTGCTGTCTTGCTGATGCTCGGAGCTGGCGCAACCATAGCGTCGCGCCACAAGCACTAAAGCACCGTCGATGAACGAAGCGTCCCAAGAAATCCGTCGCACGTGACGAAAATCTAGAACGCCTCACAGCATGAGGGCTGAAGCAAAAGCTTCAGCCCTCAATGTTTATGCGATAAAAACGTTTCAAGATAACTAGTGTTCTCGGCTTCAGACCATAGCAGTCAAGACCGACAAGCAGCTACGAACCGTACCAGTTAGAACCGCTTGCACTACCGCCGTTCGCGGCGAGCCGCTGCAGCCACACCAGTCCCACCGAGCAGCATGAGCAAGGACGCGAGCGTCAAGCCGTAAACTGACGCACCAGTGCGGGCGAGCCCATGGGTCGTCGGAGCATTGCTGGAAGCCGCCAAAGCCTGTTCCGGAGCTGGAGCCTTATGCTGGCCGCTCGGGGAAGCATTGTCCGTAGCGCCGTTGTCTACCGCACCGGTTCCACCAGGAGTAGCACCGTCAGTCGGATTCTTGGCCGTAGAAGCCGCAAGCACCGTGATGCTTGGCGCCGGGCTCGTCGTGCCGTCGTCAGTTGTGATGGTCAGCTCGGCCGCACCCGCCGGGAAATCAGCCGGAACCGTCAGCGTCACTGTAGCAAGGCCAGACTCGTCGTAGCCCTTGGCGTCGATCACAGGATTCACCGTAGCCTCCGCTGAAACGGTCTTGTCGCCGTTGGTCAGCGTGATCGTAGCGGTCTTCGGCGCGGGCTCGCCTGCCGTCATCATCAGGGACGAGAGCTTGAATGTCACTGTATCACCCGCGGTGACCTTGGTCGGGTAGCTGGCCACGCCCACGGAACGCTGCGTGTAATCGACGTGCAGCGGCTCGGCTGCCGTGAAGTTCTGCAGGTAAGCGTTGAACGCGTCGTTGTCCAGGATGCCCGTGTCGACGTAGTTCTTTCCCTCGGCCAGAGCCTTGAAGCCGTCGCCACCCTGGCCAACCAGGAAGTTGTTCGACGCCACAGTGTAGGTGGCCGAATCGTCGTTTGGCACAAGCTTGCCGTCGATGTACAGCGCAGTGACGTGCTTGCCCGCCTCAGCGTTTGGATTGTATACGTATTGAACGTTGCTGCTCAGGCCCAAGCGGAGCATCGGGTGCGACGCGGCTGGGTCGCCCCACTGCTGTTCGAGCATCGTGTAAAGCTGAGCGCCCGTGTAATCTTCCGTCCCAAAAACGTTTCCGAACGGCTGAACCGTGTTGGACTCGCCCTTCGTCACCAGCCCGTCCACGTCCTTCGGGTAAACAGTGCCGGCAGCGTAGTCGAAATCCGCACGCACGCCACCGGGGTTCATGATACCCAGATCCGCCTTGTTCGCGAAGGTCTGGCCGTACTGGTAGAACCCCTCAGCGATCAGGTTGCCAGCAGCAGACTCGGTGCCACGGTTCGACCCAGGAGCCTGGCCATCGAGCGCGCCACGGCTGGCCTGCCGATCGATGTACCCGACGGGATCGCCGCCCAAGGTCTGCGCATTCGCGACAGCCGCGTCGTACATTGCCTTGATTTCTGGCGTCTCGCCGTTAGCGGGATCCACTTTATCCGACAGGTTGCAGCTCGCGGTCACATTGCCGTCGGCCGCGAAGGTGAGGTTTGCCTGCACGAAAGCCGTGCCATAATTGACCGGCTCACACGTTGGCGCGCCCGACGCGGTGTGGCCCGTCTGCGGCGTGTGCGTGTGGCCACCGAAAGCCAAATCCACATTCGAGCCAAGCTTGTTGACCGTGCTCAGATCCGCGTGCACCAGCGCGACGACGGCGTCGGCCTCGCCATTGGACGGATCGCCATCCTTCAGCTGCGCGGCAATCTTGTCGACGGTAGCCACCGGATCCGAGAACGTGAGCCCAGCGATTGCCGACGGGGCGACGAGCGTCTTTATTTCACTGGTCAGAGCGCCGACAAAAGCGACCCGCTTCCCGTCATAGTCTTCGATCACGTAAGGCGGCGTGGCTTGAGCGTCGGTACCGGTCGCGTTGGCCAGCAGCACGGGGATGCCAAGCCTCGGCTGAATCCTACTGGTGAG
Source organism: Actinomycetaceae bacterium (assembly GCA_028724265.1). GTDB lineage: Bacteria > Actinomycetota > Actinomycetes > Actinomycetales > Actinomycetaceae > JAQYDG01. The sequence goes on along the minus strand of JAQYDG010000005.1, from coordinate 111,827 downwards.
GTCACTATATCCCTTGTCCATCTCGTGGTTGCCCGACGCCGTCAGCTCCAAGCCCATCGCCTTGAGGATGTCCATCGTGGGGTTGTCGTTGTCAACGGCAGAGACGTACGCGGAGCCACCCACGTTGTCGCCCACGGAGATGAAGCGAGTTTGCGGATTCGCTCCCTTCATCTTTTTGATTTGATAGTCCAAGGCAGCCGCATTTTCGATGTGACCGTGGAAATCCGAAATAACGGCAAAGTCGATTGCGACGTCGCCATCGGCTGCCTGTGCAGGCGCCGCAAACGCTGCTGCGCCCATCATGAAAAGTGTGAATGCCGCGCCCGCGCTGGCGGTGCGACGAAGCCGGGTTTGAGTCATATGCAAATCCTTTTTCCTAATGACACTTGCGATTTCATCGTAGCCACAGTTATTTTTCAGTGACCTGGATTTACACAAACGTTGCCCATACCTGCCGTGTGCGTTACTTCACATACAGCTGGGTCGCTGGGGATGCAAAGTGGGGCACCTTGGACTGACGTCGAGAGAGAAACTAATACGAGTTTCGCAACATCGAGAAAATCAGTACTGCGTAGCGAGACGTTCCGAGTAGGCTAACAAAGCGAGGGAAGGAGGAACCAATGACGGACACCATCGATCAAATGCGCAGTCGGGTTTATTCTGAGGGACTTTACCAGATGTCCGAAGTGGATCAGATTATGAAATTTCCGCGCCGCACCACCGCGTACTGGGCGTCATCGCTTCATAACAGTATGCCTATCATTAGCCGCGTTGATGCCGAACGTCGAGATCCCTCGATTCCCTTTGTTGGCCTCGCTGAAGCTAGCGTCCTCCAAGGATTCAAGAAGACAGGCGTCAGTATGCGCCGTATTCGGCCGGCATTCGAGGTTCTCCGCGAGAAACTTGGTATTGCACATATCCTGCTCTCTCGGCGTCTTTACACCGACGGAGCCGAGATTCTCTACGAGTATGCGGAGCACGAGGACGGCGAAGCCAGGAAACTTCTTGTTGCGAGAAATGGACAGCAAGTTATCACGCCAATCATTGAACCGTTCCTCAATAGGATCCAATTCTCCGATGGATCAGAGATACCAGAACGTATCATGCTGGATGAGCTGTACGGAGGCGTGAGCGTGTTCGTCGACCCACTGATGAACGCAGGTATGCCAACACTCGCTGAAAATGGAATGCGTGTGGACGACGTGATCGGATATCTTACGGCAGGTGACGACATGGACACCATTGCCTCAGAGTTTGGGATCAACACCGAAACCGTAAGAAGTCTTGCCTTAGCAGCCTAGGTGCTCTGCCATGCCGACGTTTTTTATCGATCGCTGTTTGGACTCCAAGACGATTGTTGCAGGACTTCGCGCTGCTGACCTCGACATTGTGACAATGAGAGATGTTTATGTCGATCGGGCGCCTTCGGTCAAAGACGTGGAATGGCTTGCTCTGTGTGGCGAAAAGAAGTGGGCCGTCCTGACAAAGGATTCTCGGATTCTCCGCAACAAATGAGAACTTGAGACGCTTATCCGGCACAACGTTGTGTTCTTTACAGTTGCAAACGCGAACGCCACGTTACTATCAATCCGCGACCTTATCTTGAAGTACAAGAAAAGCTCGTCAACGTAGCCCAGCTCGACGACCCCCCGGATTTATGTCCTCACCCAGAGCAAGATGAGAAACGAAACAAAGGCACACATCAGCACGTAGATTTGTTTGTTCGTGATAATTGTCGTTCTCACTTCGTGAAAGAGTTTCCCGCGAATATTTTCACCTTGTTGAGGGAGCGCGAATCCTGCTGTCCTGTAGACCGAAAAGTGTTGCTCCCCTTGACCGCCTTGCAGCTAGGGAAGCAACACACGTGTATTCAGTGCATCTTAATGCACCATAAGATGCCTCCCTGCGAGGCAAACTTAGCCTTCTGGGTGCTAGCCAATTGGGCCAAGGCCAAAAAGCATATCAAGTCTAATGCGTTGCGAGCTTCTTGAGCCTACAAAACTCGTTGCAAAGAACAGCGCCACGCAACTGCGTAGGGTTTCGATTGTTCTCGCCAACCACCGCGTTGAAAGTCCCGCGTTGCGCAATTACTGATCTGCGATTGCGAGCGTTCGATTAACAGAGCAGTTGTCACAAGCGATATGCAACTGCTTCAGGTTTAATGCAAACCTAATTGGTCTTTACTCCCAGTAGCTAGCACGCTTACAACTGGCTTCCCGAAGAAGTGGTATACCTCCACGAGCTCACGATCGAAGGCGCGCTTTGAGGAAATCAAACCAAAATGGACGTTCTTCCTAAAGAATCTTGATCTGCTCTGGAGTGAAGCGCTCCGGAAAATCGGCAAAAAGGCTGAACACATGCTCGCGATCAAACGTCACCATTGGCCCAGAGTCCGCATTCGGATCTTCATCGGAGACGTCCCACGCGCGCGCTGGGATCGTCGTCCTCGTCGTCGATGACATATCCGTGAGGTAAAGCCATTGGTCTCTTCTTTCCCCGTTGATAAATTCAGATTCGAATGGAGGACGACGACAATGGGCAAGTGGAATGATGCGCGCCCACCCCAAGCGCATTTTACGGCGCGCGCACAGATTTGTGCGGCTAGCCAGAGGCCGAACACCAAGCATGAATAAACCACGATTGAGAAGAGCCTAGACGTCGTTGTAGATAGACTGCTCGTAGACGGCGCAAGAGCGTCAGACGTTGTGATTGCCGTAAAGGAGCGTCAGTGATCGAGTACTTGGGTGTGAAAGAATTCGCAGAGCGTATCGGCGTCGAGCCAGGCACGGTTCGCTCCTACCTGCAAAAGGGTCTGCTTCCTGAGCTCGACGCGCGTATCGGCGTCGGCCAGCGTGCTGTGCGCGGATGGCTCCCGGAAGAAGACAACCTCACCATCCACAACGGCTAGGCCGGACACACCACACACTAAAAACACTGTGCGACACGCCCGACCCAGACACACTTTTTGTCCTTTAACCCAACGTTGGTGCATATATGGGGATACAAAAAGGGGCGAAGCAATAGCTTCACCCCTCGACGACGGCAAAAGACTCACCTTACTTGGTGGACACAGCCTTCTTCAGTGTGGAACCTGCAGAGATCTTCACGCCATAGCCAGCGGGAATCTCGATTTCCTCGCCTGTACGCGGATTGCGACCCTTGCGTGCGGCGCGTTCAGTACGCTCCACCGAGAACAAACCCGTAACCTTCACGGATTCCCCTGCCTCCAGGGCTTCCACCAGAACAGACTGCAAAGCAGCCAGAGCCTTATCGGAATCAGCCTTCGTCAAGCCAGCCTTCTTCGCGATTTCTGCAACAAGCTCAGTACGATTGAGGGACATGTTTTACCTCTCATAAGTCGATTATTGATACAAGCGCTACGCATAGAACCAAGGCGAGCCAATAGAAGGCTTAAACCCGCACCACACGCAGTAGCTATCCGATAATCTAGCGGAAAAATCCCCTCGTGTGCTACTTTTTCGCCTTCAGTGTTGCATTCCTCAACAAACTCAGCCCGTATAGCCCATGTGAACCCGTCATGCTGAGTGGACGACGCATAAGACGCAGACACCGAACATCGGTCATCATGTGGTCAATAGAACGCCACATTGTGGCAATCTCGGGTTTTTCAGCACAAAGGTGCACGGCGCTCTGCACACCTTGCCACACTGTGGCCGCCGCCGTTATCCAGCTGTGCACAAGGCTCTACACTTTAAGCGCAGCCACCACAGTCTCGCAAGGAGCACACCGTGAAAAGCCAGGCACGCGCCGGTTTTATCATTGCAGTCACGATCTATGGCCTCGTTGGAGTAGCCACCCACTTCATCACATTCCCATCCGAAATCATCACCGTCACCCGCGGCAGCATCGGGGCTCTTTTTATCGCCCTCTTTATGTTGGTGCGCCGCCACCGCCCACAGTGGCGAACGATCTGCCACAATCTCGGTTATTTAGCTCTGGGAGGCGGAGCCCTCGGCTTTAACTGGGTGCTTCTGCTCAACGCCTACCACCACACTACACAGGCCATCGCCGTGCTGTGCGACTATATGTCGCCGGTGTATCTTGTTTTCCTTTCCCCATGGCTCTTCTCCGAGAAACTCAACACGAAGAAAGTCGTGAGTATTCTCGCGGCAGTCGTTGGAATTACCCTCGTTTCCGGCGTGGCACAGGGTGGATCGACGTTCAATTCGGAATCCATGCTGGGTGTCATTCTCGCTCTCGGCTCCGGTGTTGCCGCAACAGTCCTCGTCATTGCAAGCAAAATGACGTCGGACGTCAATTGCTTGGATCAAGTCCTTGTTGAACTCACGTTCTCGGTTCTGATCGTTGGCCCCTATGCACTGTGGAACAACTGGGGCAAAGCAATCAGCCTGGATACACGATCCGTTGTCCTGACGCTGATCCTTGCCATTGTTGCAACAGGTATCGCATATATCCTCTATTTTGACGGCATATCCGCACTCCCCGTCCAGGAGTCATCACTGCTCAGCTATATTCAGCCGGTTGTGACTGTGATGGCATCAGCACTTCTTCTGCGCGAAACGATGACGCCGTCCATCGCAGTTGGTGCCGTTCTCGTGCTTGGCGCGGCTGCCTTCAGCGAACTGAACACGGCCAGGGTCAAAGAAGGCTTGTACTGGAACCGCTACTCTCGTCCGGTAATTGCCCTGAGCAGGCATTATCAGGCAAAGCACGGCCATCGGCATGCACACCTGCATAAGCTGAGCTTCGCTCACTAGAGCTGTATACCTGCCTTGGGATGCACAAAATGGATACACAAAATGGTGGGTTTCACGCGCGATACGTGAAACCCACCATGAGTTTCTCTATCCGTTCTTTATGTGATTACTCGCAGCCCTAGGCGAAGGTCGTTGAGCTACTCATTTGCGCTCTCGCTTGCCATCGGCGCGGCAGCCTTCTTTCCAACCCACTTGTACATGATGAAGACAAGGCCGAAGAAGACGACGAAGCCGAGGATCTCACTCGGGAGCGTCCACCCCTCACCGCTGAAGAATGGCAGAGCGATAGGTGCGGAATTGCCTGTGCCGCCGACGATGGCTGCAACCACGATCTGGAATAACGATTCACCCACGATGAAGCCGGTTGCCAGCAGAACACCAAGGCGCTTGTACCGCTCTGAATTTGCCTGCTTTTCAGCCCACTTATCGTATGCGAGCCCGATAAACGAGCCAGCAACGATCATCAGCGTTGTCGTAATCATCAGATACATGCCCATGCCCACTGCCAGCGGGGAAAGCGAGTAGCGCGTGAACTTCTTGAGCAGCTCGTCAACCAGAATGAGTACGGCACCAATCACGAGGCCGAGGCCGAAACGACCCCAGTCTAGATTCGAATTGAAAATGCCTTTCGAAATCGTGGAGAGCAAGCCAGCCTGCGGAGCCTGAAGTGCCTGCGAGGTATCGCCGCCGGTACCGCCGATCAGCGCGCCGTTATTATCGAGGAACCCGAAGGAGTTCATCAACAGCTGCAAAACGGGCGGAATAATCACAGAGCCGAAGAACACGCCGATCATCAACGCAACCTGCTGCTTCCACGGCGTTGCACCGACCAGCTGACCCGTCTTCAAATCCTGCAGGTTATCGTTAGAAATGGTCGCCACGCCAAACACGATTGCTGTGGTAAAGAGCGTGTAGGCAATAAGATCGGTTGCAAACTTGGAATGGGCGTCACCGGTGACCGCGTAAATCAACAAAGCAGAAATCAGCACGACGATAATACCCACACCCGATACCGGCGAGTTGGAAGCGCCAATCAAACCTGCCATGTACCCGCAGATCGACGCCACAACCAGGCCGATCACGAGAATGAAGACCACGGACGTCACAACAAGCGTGGCACTCATATTCTCTAAGTTCGTCCCGCGCAGGAACAGCCACAGCAGAATCGCAATCGGAACCATGGAGGCCAACGTGACGATTGCAACCCACTTAAACGGAATGTCACGTTCAGTAACCGGTACTTCTTCCCCAGCAGCACGCTTGCGGGACGAAGCCAACGAGTCCTTAATCCCCTTGACGATCGGACCCATGATTTTAACGAGCGTCCACACAGCTGCGATAGCCATCGCACCGGCACCAACCATGCGAACATCGTTGGAGAACACGCCTCCGACGAAATCATCAAACGTTTGTCCATCAGCGGGCGTGAGGGAACCTGTGAAAACTGGCAGCAGGACGAAATACGAGATCACAATGCCGACCAGCTGAGCCACGCCCACAGCCGGACCAACCAGATGGCCGATCCCCATCAGTGACAACTGGAATGAACCGCCAACGAACAACCCGCCGGCACCCACATGCAGATACTTCGTGATCCCAGCTGCCAACCCTTTCAACTGTACGAGCAGCTGCATACCCGCAGACGCGATTGATCCCCACAGAATGACGGACAGACCACGCTTGTTCTCTTCCGCCGATCCGTGGGTATCGCCTACTTTGAGCACCTCAGCCGCAGCGACGCCTTCAGGATAAGGGAGATCAGAACCCGTCACAAGTGCGCGGCGCAGAGGCACCGAATACGTAACGCCTAAAATACCGCCCACGAAACACACGGCGGTCGTTGTCCAGAACGGGAAACCTTGCCACCAACCAATCATGGCAAGTCCAGGAAGAACGAAAATAATGGCGGACAGTGTCCCCGCTGCCGACGCAATTGTCTGCACAATATTGTTTTCCACCACAGTGTGGTCAGCAAACTTGCGCAGGATAGCCATCGAGATAACGGCTGCTGGAATGGAGGTTGCAAACGTCAGACCCACTTTCAGGCCTAGATACGTATTTGCCGCAGTAAAAACGAGGGTGATTAAACCACCAATAATCACCCCGCGCAGCGTCAACTCTTTGACGCTAGATTTATTTTGCTGTTTTGGCGCACTATGTTCGGCCACAGCAAATCCTTTCTCGATACAGTACCATCCCCACGCAACAGAACCGAGATCGTGGTTCCGTTGTGGGCAACGTGCAGATACTCCGACGGCGAAACGTGTGTCGTCATCGATGACGACCTATGCCGTCCATATCGCACAGCTGTTCCAGCATAGCTTAGATCCCGAGAGCCATTGCGTGGATTGAGAAAGATTTGTATCATTCCCACCCAGATAGGACGATTTTGCCCAAAGTATGGTCATTTTCAACCATATTGTGAGCAGTCCGCAAATTCTGAGCATTGATCACGCCCACGTTTGTGAGCGCTGGCTGAGTGTATCGGCCTGAATCCGCTAGCTGACGCACATATTCAAGAATCTCGCCGTCGCGCTCGATTGACACCCCGAAATCTGTTCGTGAAAAAGCGTAGTACCAGTGAAACGCGACTGATTTGGGTTTAAACACGCTCACATCATCGGGCATAGTATCAATAACAGCGATATCCCCATAGGGGGCGATGACCTGCGCATACATGGCAGAATTTCCCGGTGTGTGCGTCGAGAAAATCCAACGCACGCCTTCAGGTGCAAGATCATGCACCTGAGTACCCAGATCGCCGCGATGATCCACCGTGTGCCAGGCTCCAAGATCGCGCACCCACTGTTGCCTGTCCTCGCCGTGCGCCGTCGCAATCACACGCACACCCGGCGCTTTTTCGCGTAGCAGCTGCAGGGCTGCTGTTCCTACACCACCTGTTGCACCCACAAGAAGCAGAATTCCGCTGCTGCGTTCGGTTATGCCCAGCGACGAAAACAGCACCTCCCACGCCGTCAGAGCCGTCAATGGCAAAGCTGCAGCAAGCGCTGGTTCCATCGCTTCGGGCGCATGGCCAACAAGACGAGAGTCCACAACCTGAAGCTGCGCATTTGCGCCTGGCCGCCTCGTTGTCCCCATCCAAAACACGCGGTCACCTGGGGTAAACCTTGTCGCGTTCTTGCCAGCGTCAATAACAATGCCGGCAGCGTCATACCCGAGAACGTAGAATGCCTCGGGATCATTCATCGATCCGGACAACCCACGCCTCAGCTTCGTATCAATTGGATTGACGGCAACAGCCTGAACCTGAACGAGCAGATCCCAGTCCTGAAGGCTCGGCAGCTCGATGGTTTCCTCAACTAAGGATTGAGGATCGCTGGCGTCCCTGTGCTGATGAAATCCAATTGCACGCGTTTTCATAGTCACATGCTAGCGCACGCTCATCGCACGCAGAACGCCTCACACAGACAGGAAGCCAGCGCAGACACAACGTCGGTGCGCGCGAGCCGCCCTTCGTTGCACGCGCGCAAACCGCTCACTCGTTCAGTGCATCAGATGATCTTCTGAACTCCGAACGCGATGCGGCCACGCCTGTACCAATCAGCGCGCCAATAATCGTGGGTACGATCCACCCGAGGCCAAGGGAGCCAAGCGGAATAGCGGATGCGAACGCCGAAACGTCAGGTCCAAAAGGAAGCCTAGAGAGGAAATCAGGGATTGCCCCGATCAAAGCTCCGGCCGTGGCACCCACAAACACGGAATGCGCAAAGTTGATCGCATGTGACGCGAGGCCGAGCACGATCAAGGTAATACCAAGCGGATAGAGCAGCATCAAGACGGGCACGGCGTACTCGATCAGCTGTGCAAGTCCAACATTCGTCACGACGAGGGAAAACAGTGTAAAAGCGATGACCCACCCGCGGTAACTCAACGCGTGAGGAAACATCTTCACGAAGGCTTCCGAGCAGCTAATCACGAGTCCGATAGCAGTTTTCATACATGCGACAGTGATGGTAACGGCCAAAAGCCACGCGCCGACACGCCCGAAATAGTGGTCAGCAACCTGAGCGAATGCGGTTCCCCCCTCCTCAGAGAGCTCGGTAAAGCCCAAGGATTGTGCACCCATGAACGTTGTTCCAATATAGATCACGCCCATCAGAATGGCTGTGACGACGCCGGCTTTCAAAGCGGACTTCGCAACGTCGGTGTCTTTGCGCACGCCGAGGCTATGTATCGAATCCACCACTACGATTCCAAACGCCAAACCGGCGATGGCATCCATCGTGTTGTACCCGTCGAGGAAACCGTGAAAAAACGGATTGCTTGAATAGACAGCATCCGGGGTGACGCTCGAATAAGGCGTTGAGGGATTCAGGAGAGCAACAACCATCAGGATCGCCAAGAAGACGAGGAAAATGGGGACGAAAATCTTACCAATCCAGGTCATGATGCCTGACGGCTTCAACGAAAAGAACAGGACGATCACAAAGAACACCACGGAAAAGAGCAGTTGATTCAGCTGCAGAGAAGTTCCGGGGATCACCGGCAGAGAGGAGGTGAACGACGTTGCTGCTGTACGCGGTATTGCAAAAAACGGCCCGATCGTCAAATACAACAGACAGGTAAAGAAATATGCCCATCCCCGCCCCACGTGACGGGCAAGCCCGAACAGGCCGGTGGAATGCGACACCGCGATGGCTCCCACGGCCAAAATGGGAATGCCAACGCCCGTCAAAATAAATCCGAGCGCAGCCCACCACGAATTTGCGCCCGCCTCCTGACCCATATGGATCGGGAAAATAACGTTGCCGGCGCCAAAGAACATGCCAAAGAGGGTTGCCCCCACGAGCAGCGTTTCACCACAACTGAGTTTCGTTTTCATGATGGTTACTCCTTTATGTTCACCAACGCTGTGAATGCAACGTACGCAACACACGCGAAAATCCGATGTGTTTTCTCCTGATATTAGCGGCTCACTAGAACCTCAAGCCGCCGGAGCTACGTTTAATAACCAATATGTGGTCAACCATACGCCGCAAAGAGAACATTCTCTGAAGACGCTGTGCGTGGCGCCGTGAGCAGCGCTCCATGCGGATCCATGAGGGTTATGCCCCGATCCCACTCGCGCACGCTGCATTCTGCAGCACCTACACTGAATAGTGAACGAAAGGATCACGGTGGACGCACAGAAGACTCTTGTTATTACCTCGCATGTCGATGGCCTTGACCACGTTCGCATCAACGGCTCCGAGTACACATCGATCATCGCCGCCGACGGGGGTTCACGGATCGCACAGTTACTCTCCCTCACACCGACACATACGATTGGCGATTACGATTCGAGCACGCAACCGCAGGTGAGCGCTGAACATATGTACTTCGGCACGAGTGACACGGGTGCGGCAGCGGTTGATCTCACAGACGTACAGACAGGCGCCGTGATTGTGCTTCCCCATAAGAAGAATATGACCGACACTGAAGCGGCCCTCGATGTGGCCTGGCGGGCTGGCGCGCCGCAGATCGACGTGCTCGGTGGACTGGGGGGACGCCTCGATCACACTCTGGGGAACCTTGCACTTCTCGCCCACTATGCAGACCTCGATCCACACCGTTCGATCCGGCTGATCGACGGCTACAACTGCGTCTGGATGCTAACCCCCGGAAGTCACGTGATCGATCGAGATCCCACATTCACATACGCGGGGTTCATGCCCTACACGCCCATCGTTCGCGGCCTGACGCTTCGCGGCGTCGAATATCCGCTGACGATGCACGACGTCACCAACGATTCCACGCTCACCGTATCGAACGAAATCACGGCTCAAAGAGCACAGGTGAGTTTTTCCGAAGGACGCCTGCTGGTCGTCCTCTCCCGCGATGCCAACACCCCCGTCACGCCCGTCTAGGCGGTATCCGCGCCGAAAATATCGTCACACGAACGACACTGTCAACTGTGCGTCCTATACCGTGAGCTGTGCATCGGCTGCCTGAACATCCCCAAGACGAGCACGAACAACCGAGACGAACGCCTCCACCTGTTCTGGGCACCGCCCGATATATTTCGACGGATCCATCACAGACTCAAACTCCTGCGCATCCATTCCAAATTCGGGATGTGCAGCGAGAGCCGCAAGCAAGTCAAAAGGTTTACCATTTTTCATTTTCTCGGTGGCAGCCATTGACTCTTCACGAATAATCTCGTGCAACTGCTGCCGGTCGCCGCCATGCTTGACGCCCTCCATCAGGATATTCTCAGTCGCGATAAAAGGCAGATAGTCGTGCACGCCTCGTGCCACGATCTTCTCGTTCACATGCAAACCGTTCGTCACATTCGTGGCAATCTGCAGAATAGCATCTACAGCCAAAAACGCTTCGGGCACGGAAATCCGGCGGTTCGCAGAATCATCCAACGTTCGCTCCAGCCACTGAGTCATCGCGGTCATCGCCCCGTTTTGATAATCAGCCACGACGTAGCGCGCGAGCGAACAGATCCGCTCGCATCGCATCGGATTGCGCTTGTAGGGCATCGCAGACGAACCTATCTGTGTGGCCTCAAAGGGCTCTTCAACCTGGCGATCATGCTGAAGCAGACGAATATCCTCCGCCATGCGATAGCAGCTTTGCGCAATGGAGGATAAAACGCCAAGAATCCTCGAATCAAACTTGCGGGGATAGGTTTGGCCGCACACGTCAAAAATGTGCTCGAACCCGAAATCGTCCGCGATCATGCGGTTCATCTGATCAATTTTGCTCGTGTCGCCCTCAAAGAGCTCCACAAAGCTCGCCTCTGTGCCAGTTGTTCCTCGGCAACCGAGAAAACGCATCGATGAACTCACCCAGTCGATCTCGTCAAGGTCAGCAAGCAGATCCTGCGCCCATAAGGTCGCGCGCTTTCCCACTGTCACCAGTTGAGCTGGCTGAAAATGCGTATATCCCAGTGTCGGCATCGACTTATACTGCTGAGCAAATAGAGCCAGGTTACCGATGACGCGGGTCAGCGAAAGGCGAATCATCGCCAAAGCACGCCGGTAGATCACCAGATCCGCGTTGTCAGTGACGTAGCAGCTCGTTGCCCCCAGGTGAATGATGCCAGCCGCCGAAGGAGCCACACGCCCAAAGGCATAGACGTGCGCCATCACATCGTGACGTACTTGGGCTTCACGCTCCGCAGCTGCCTCCCAGTCAATATCTGTGACGTGCTTTTCCAGCTCCTCCACCTGCGAGGGCGTCACGGGCAATCCGAGCTTCGACTCAGCCTTTGCAAGCGACACCCAGAGTTGACGCCACGTTTCGATACGCGTCCGGGGACTAAACAACTCCACCATGCCGTCAGACGCATAGCGGCTGGCAAGGGGACTCGAATATTTTCCGTGTTCGTCGTCTGACTGTGTGGAGGCAGATGACGAGGCAGGAAGATGCGGACGGTTTTCTGAAAGCGAGAGCGGATCGACCATTGACTTTCCTTTGTGATGAAATAACGAGAATCACGGAATTAACGCACGATGATTTAACGCACAATCACAGCGTCACGCTGTGCACCGACAGAAACATATTTGATGTGGCAGCCAATATGGTCTTCCACGAACTCAACGTAATCGCGTGCAGCCTGAGGCAACTCATCCCACTCTCGGGCGCCGGAGATATCTTCTTTCCATCCCGGCAGCGTGATCTGAACAGGTTTCGCATCCTCCAACGCGGTCGGGAATGGGAAATCGTCAGTTTCTTCACCATCAACTTCGTAACGCAGGCACACCGGAATCTCCTCCATCTCAGAGAGCACATCCAGTTTCGTCAGCGCGATCTCCGTTGCGCCCTGAACCTGCACGCCGTAGCGCGTTGCCACAATATCGATCGGACCGACGCGACGCGGACGATGCGTTGTTGCGCCGTATTCACCACCGGCCTCCCGTAAAGCGTCTGCCTTATCGCCAAACCACTCGCACACGAAGGGGCCGGCACCTACACAGGTGGAATAGGCCTTGACAACACCGATCACTCGATCGACGTGAGCACTCGGAATACCCGCACCAATGGGCGCATACGCGGCAATCGTGTTGGATGACGTCGTATACGGATAAATGCCAAAATCAATATCCCGCAGCGCACCCAGCTGTGCCTCGAACAGGATCTTGGCACCGTGCGCATGGGCGTCGGCAAGAAACGCCCCCGTGTTATCCACATAAGGAACCAGCTGCAGTGCATACCGCTCAATCCACGCCCACAAGTCGTCCATCGACACTGGATCGGCACCGTATACACGGCTGAGCGTCAGGTTCTTCCACTCCAGCAACGCCTGAAGATGTTCACGAAGCTTCTCAGGATTGCGCAGCTCGCCGGCCATCACCGTCTTCTTTTGGAACTTGTCCGAATAGAACGGAGCGATCCCCTGCTTCGTCGATCCATACGCCTTTGCACTCAGCCGAGCTTCTTCCAAGCCATCGAGCTGACGATGCCACGGCAACAGGAGAGACGCGCGTTCCGAAATACGCAGGCGCGACGGCGAGATATCCACACCTTGAGCTGTGACGGCGTCAATTTCGGCGAGCAACTTCTCTGCATCCAGAGCTACTCCGTTACCTAGAATATTGACGACCGACGGACGAAAGATGCCCGACGGCAACAGATGCAGCGCGAAAGTACCAAAGTCGTTAATGACCGTGTGCCCCGCATTACCACCGCCCTGATAACGCACCACCACGTCATAGTCTTGCGTCACAAGGTCAACCATGCGTCCTTTTCCTTCGTCACCCCAGTTGATGCCGACGATCGCCGCGCATGTCTGATCCGTATTCTGCGCATCCATGCCCACTGCTCCTTGCGTCTTCGTGAATGACACTCCGCTCCCCACATATCCAGTGCTGCTGCAGTGCTTATCCCTGCTTGGACAAGGCACTGCTGAGGTAAGGCACTGACCTTGACCCATGCTGGGAAAGCTATGAGCCTGGCCATACCCTGACTGAGCATAACAACTTTTTAAGTGTGCCAGCGTTGTGTTCTGAAAGCTCGACGCGACACGATATGAGACGCGCCCAATCGTTCTCCTCCCCGTGGAGTTTTTCAGTCTCTTCACGGCATCACAACAAGAGGGCATCCGCCGTGACAAGCAGGTGCCCTCTTCCCTTATATGTGATCCGTCATCTATGCGAGCGGCCATCTACGCGTTCCGTCATCGACTTTCCACTATCGACGTCGGCACATACTGGTCACGCACTACTTTTCGATCGCCTCATCGACGAAGTCCAACAGCCCGTCGTAATCTACCTCACCGGAGAACCGGCTCACTTCCTTGCCGTCCTTGAAGATAGCCACAACAGGTGTACCAGCGATACGCATTGGCGAAACAAGCCCCGGATTCTTATCAACGTCGATATAGTAGGCGTCAATCTTATCCGCGTATTCCTCTGTCAATGCCTGTTCGATCAGCGGATGAACAACCTTGCAGTGTGTGCAGCGAACCGCACCGAACATCACCAGCTGCGGCTTGTCCTTGTGACCGTTGATGACGTTGTTGGTGAACGCTTGCTGATCGATCTCCGGCATCTGTTCGGAACCGGCGTCGAACAGTTTGGCCTCGCGCTTTTCCTCCATCTCGTCCGTTTCCTCAACCGTCGCAACGCATAAGGCTGACGAAGCGTAATACGGCAGTGTACCCTCAACCTCGATGAGAGGAGCGGTGCCCTTTTGCCCGGAATGAGGCAGCCTGAACGTGGTGTTGTCGACAGGCTCAATCGCAATTTCCTGCGGTTTTGGCTCTTGAGGAATGTATTCGTACGGATACCGATTGGCGCGGTAAATCATGTTATTGCTCGGTTTGCCTGGATCTACATGCGTGAAGTATGGGCTAATCCATTCCCACACGATTTCGTGATCTGGCGTCACTTCAATAAGACGGCCGTCCGAACCTTCGTCAATCAGCGTATTGCCATTTGGGAGGCGCTGGCAGCTTGACACATACGGGCTGTAGAACTTGGATGCGTCCACCGGCATTGCGTGGCCGAGTTCGGCAGGCGTGCACTTCCACACCACGCGGAGCGTTGTTGGATCAAACTCGATCACGCGGGAGTAATCGCGCAGCGCGTTCTTCGTGCCATCCCAGGATCCTGGGTTCGGGTTACCATAGCCACCCCAACCACCGTTATCGAAAACCATCACATTGCCTTCACCGGGCAGACCCTTGGGGATCATGTGGAAGTGGTGTTGACCGATGATCTGACCGATCTTCTTCAACCGTGGATCGTGCATAAAGTCCGGGCCGATGCGCCACACAATGTCACCTGTGTCGTGATCCAAAATGAAGAGGACATTCGCCTCGCGGCAGTCCGCAATAATGTTATTGGGTTTGAAGCGCTGGTCACCCTGATCGAACCACTTGTTCGGACCGAGGTAGCTGGCGCAGTTCGTGTGCAGAATATCTCCGACACCACCATCAGCCTCACGCATATTTGGATTGCGTGCCATCACGTTCAGCGCCTCGTCGGTGAATCCGAGCTGTTCAAAGTGATCCAGAATAGACCATTGCCAAATAATATTGCCTTCCCAATCCACTTCGTAGATCACATCGTCAAGCAGCCGCTTATCGCTGATCAGCGGATTGTTGATGGTGCGGTGAGCCAAGATCATCGTTGTGCCAGAGTCCACCTTGGGGTTCTCGGTTGGTGTGTAGTACACCGCCTGACCTTCCCTCTGATAGTCGTGGTGTTGACGAGCCATCCAGCGGTGATCGCGGCCTGGATCATTGATATTCTCCCAGTGATCGAAGGACCACTCGATATTGCCGTCGTAATCCACCTGAATGAGGTTGACAGAATCCTGCATGCCATAATCAGGGTGGCGAACGCCTGAATACCCCATCACGTGACCGCCAGGCAGAATCTTCGGCGGCATTGACTGCATCTTCCAACGGCGAATTTCATTGCCATTCATATCAAAAAGCAGCACACCATCGTTGACGAGCGGCACGACGGTGTAACCGTTAAAGCATTTGTCTGGATTATAGACCGTTACTCCCATAGGGAATACTGATGGCTGACCCATTTTTACTCCTTCGTCATTGTTCTCTTTGTTGTTCTTGTTTTCTTTTCTGATGGGTGCATCCCTGTGCAGGTGCCCCGACGTTGATCATGGATAGTGAAAAATCCTCGTGTACGCCGCATCTGCGAGGCTGCCAACCTACCAACCGGTAAAAGCGTGCTAACCGCTCAGCCTCGCGGATACTGCAGCTCAGATCGTTGCCCCCGACTCCGATGACGCTAACTTGTGAAGATAATCCGAACCTGTCAGCGCGATCGTACGTTTCAGATTCCCGTCCTCGTAAAGGGCTACTGCCATCGGATCTGTAAGGCCAAGCCGATCGTAAAGAAGACGCTGCCTCGAAATATCGATGACGTGCATGTGGTAACCAGCTGAAGCCAGAGCATCCTCCGTCGGCTGAAGACGTGACACTCCCTCGTTGTCGTAGGGCGAATAGAAAATAATCGCTTGTGCACCCGGTGCACTCAGGATGGAGGACACCGCACGCGATTCCTTCACATACGCCTCCGCCATCTGCTCGGCAACACAGCCGTCGCCAGCGGCGGTAATCGCTTGACGTACTAACGTGTCCGTACAGTCACCAACAGCGTATACGCCGGGAATATTTGTACTCTTGTCTTTCCCCACCGGTATGTAGCCGCTCTTGTCCATCTGAACGCCCGAATCTTGGAGAAATTCAGTCTGCGGAACCATCCCAACGAAGCTAAACACGCCATCGACGGCGCGATCCGTCGACTTACCGGTGAGCACATTCTTGATCGTGATGCCCGTAACGGTATCCGAACCATTGATCGAGGAAATTGTCGAGTTCCATACAAACCGCATTTTCTCGTTTGAGAGCGCTTCCTCGCCCTCAGCCTCGTTACAGTCGAGGTGACCCGGTTCATTCATGACGACGACGATCACTTCTTTGGCGTAATTCGTCAGCAGCAAAGCATTCTGAATAGCTGAGTTTCCTGCGCCCAGCACAGCGACTGTCTTGTCCGTATAAAACTCGCCGTCGCACGTTGCGCAATAGCTCACACCGTTCCCCGAAAATTCAACCTCGCCCGGAATACCAAGCACGCGCGGCTTACATCCCACCGAGATAATCACGGCCTGAGCCAAGAAACTGCCCTTCCGTTTGGTGGTAATAACTTTTACTCCGTCTTCGCGCACGCTCAACGACTCGATCCGGCTGGTCACCGTCGTCATGAGGTCAGAAAAACGCATCGCGTGTTCTTTCACACGTGCCGTCAGGTCGCGCCCAGGGAGTCCAGGAAGCCCTGGATAGTTTTCAACCATAATCGAATCGTTGATTTGGCCGCCCCATGCGCCCTTCTCGATCAACAGTGTCTTCAGATGTGCACGGCCGGCGTAGATAGCTGCCGTCATGCCACCGAATCCACCGCCAAGAATCGCGAGATCATAAATCTCTTCGCTCATTGTTTCCTTCTTTTTCTTGTCAATCCGTGTTTTGTCTGCTTATCGGTGTGATGTGTAGCGCTTGTCGTGTTGTCTGCATGCCGCCACATCACTCGGCGCTCTGCATAGGCGCTAGTGCGCAGACGATGATGATTGAGCCGAAGCAACGAGATCGGGATCGTCCTTTTCCCATGTGCGCCCCCAGCCCGTGATAATCCAGAGGATCAAGATCGCCGTCATCAACCACCCAAACCAGCAGTTGAGGAAAACTCCAGCTGCATTCGGGAGCACAACGCCCGAGAACTGTTTCATTGCCTCGCCAGCAACCGAGATGCCACCGAGGACGAAAATAGAATTGAACGGTACAACACCGGAGAGCGAAATAGCCGACGTCAGTGCCGTCACTGTGCGTCGCTCAGGCGAGATACCCGCCTGCTGTCCGATGCGATTCGTCAACTCCCCCATCATCAGAATGCCAGGGAGCGCAGCACCGCAGATGAACGCATTCATCAACGCGTTCAAGACGATAATGGCAGTCTCTGCGCCTTGTGGGGTAGAAAAGAAAGCCACCTTTTGCAGCCAGCCCATGATCATATCGACGGCACCAGAAACCTTCATGAGGTTGATGATCCCAGCAAGAAATACCATCATCACGGCCATCATCATCATGGATCGCATCCCATCCATAATGGTGCCGGCGATCTTGTTTTGTTCCAGAACCTGGAATTTGATGACGTCGTCAAAGCTGAAGACACCGGCGATCATCCCCACGCCAAAACCGGTGATGATGCCGAAGGTCAAGCCAGTCAATATCTCCTTTGTTTTCAGGCACACCACCACAACAACTGCGATGGGAACAAGCATCCACAGACCCTTCGGATCCGCGAGCGCCGCGAGAGCAGTGGTGTCGCCGCCAGCCACACCCTTTTCGGGAATAAGGAGAATCAAAATCAACGTGACGACGGCCGCAGCAATCGTCCAGGGAATACGTTGTTTGAGTGTTCGCACCAAATCGGCTTGTTTACCAGTGAGCGAGTTGATCTGCGTTCCTAACGCACCAAAGGTCAGCTGCGAGGAAGGAGCAAGCGTGTCACCGAAATACAACCCACCGATAATCGCGCCCGCTAAGATCTCAGGGTTGGATCCAAGAAGCACACCTGGCGCATAAAAGATCGAGAACCCGGTAAAGATTGCTGCAAACGGTACGCCGCAGCCCAGCGATACGATTGCCGTTCCCACAAAAGCGAATGCGGTAAATGCAGCTCCTTGAATATTCCATTGCAAGGACAACCACACCAGACCCTCGCCAATCTTGCCGTTCATCAGCAGCTTGGAGAAGATACCAATCACCATGAAGACGAAAAGGAGTTTCGCTTGCCCGAAAGACGTCAACCCACGAACCATGCAATTCCAAAATTGCAGATGATCGCGGGCAAAAATCCAGAGGACACCGAGGCACAAAAACGCACCGAGCGTCAGACCCTCGATGGAATAGACGTGGAAAACAGTGGCGAACACAATCGAAAGGACGATAAAAAGAACGACCATCCATAAAACCATCTGTGGACCGCCATAGAAGGTAATCTCCGGCTGCGACGTCTTCGTCGCTGAGTGCGCCGGCGAACCTTGCGTGGTGTTGTGCGCATCCTTTTCCGCCATCACTACCTCCAGAAACGCAAGCAAACAACAGGACAGCTGATGCATGCGGAAGTTCCGTGTTCGCTCAGATGCAAGCGCCCTACAGGCTTCCTCTGCATACCTCAAATGTACATAACAATCACCCAGCCGATACGGGACTTTAGTCGTTCTTTTCGGATTTTACCATTTTGCAATGCACAAATAGAACTGTCTAGCAACATTTCATAAGACAAATATGACCGTTTTACCTATTTGATGCCTCCAAATAGCCTGAACGTCTTTTCCTAGATAGTATTGATATGACGCGTATGGCGCCCGAGCCGCAAGGACGCATGTCCCTTCATGAAATGCACGACGAGTGCTAGAGTACCGATGATGGTCAGTGCTGATCCATGCGCTCATAACCGTCGAGGGAGGTAACACATGACGGAATTAAATGACGATATGCAAATTGTTCTTGAACCCGGAGGCCCGGCTGTAGTCTCCGGGAACATTCCGCTGAAGGAAGCACGGATCGTACCGGTTGGTAAAGGCTATGTGTTCGAAGCCGGTCGCGAACTCCCTCAGTCTGAAACGTATGCTCTATGTCGGTGCGGTTCGTCAAAAAATAAGCCTTTCTGCGACGGGTCACACAATCACACCGATTTTGATGGGCTGGATCAGGCAAAACACAACACCTTTGCTGAACGCGCAGAAATAACAGAAGGTCCTCGACTCTCTCTGGGTGACGATCATCGCTGCGCCTATGCCCGCTTCTGTCACAATGCTGGCGGCGATGCATGGAAGCAGACCAGGCACGCCGAGTCTGACGATGAGGTAGCAAGCGCAACCCAGACCATCGACGAATGCCCGGCCGGCAGACTCACCCGGCGCAATGCGGACGGTACGTTTGTTGAACCCACGCTCGAACCACAGATTACGATCATGCAGGATCCACAAAACAGCGTCTCCTCTGCCATCTATGTTCAAGGTGGGGTTCCGCTCAAAGGGACGGCGGCACCTTATGAAACGCGGCAGCGCTACACGCTGTGCAGATGCGGATCGTCCCGTAACGAGCCATTCTGCGATGCCACGCATATTCAGCGTTCCTTCGACGACGACCATATCGACGGTTGATGCCTTTTGCGTGAAGGTGCCTTCGTGATTGCGGGTCTTTCTCCGATGCCTTCGTGCCGCCTTTGTGCAGGCATCGTGCCGGCAACGGAACGCCGTTGCACTCACAAATAAAGCGCCGCTGCGCGACCCGCGTGAGAAAAGCACAACACCCTGTAGGATAAGCAGAGTATGTGGCAGCGTGTGCCCCGTACTCTGTTGTTCCTGCGTTCCACGCGTGAAGCAGCGTGTGCCAACCGTGCGAGCAGGAGTTCACTTGCGAACGAAGGAGCCTTATGCCTTACAACCGAATTCTCACTATCCAAGACATTTCCTGCGTCGGCCAATGCTCGCTGACGGTGGCGCTGCCGATCCTCTCTGCCTGCGGGCAAGAGACTGCAGTACTCCCCTCGTCGGTTCTTTCCACCCATACTGCCGGATTCACGGGTTACACATTTCGTGACCTCACCGATGACATGCCCGCGATCGAAGCCCATTGGAAGAAAGAAGGAATCACCTTCGATGCTGTTTACACGGGCTATTTGGGAAGCGACAAACAAATAGAGTACGTGAAATCGATTGTCAACACGTGCTTGAAGCCCGGTGCACCATTTATTGTGGATCCGGCTATGGCTGATAACGGCCAGCTCTATCCTGGTTTTGACGACGCCTTCGCAGCCACCATGGCAACACTCGCCTTCTCCGGCGACATTATTCTCCCTAACCTCACAGAAGCATGCTTGATCACTGGCTATGAGTATCGGGAAACCTACGATCGTGCGTATATCGATGGGCTCTTGGATGCGCTCGTGGAACGCGGAGCAAAGACGATTGTTCTGACTGGTATTAGCTACCGTGAGGGCTACACCGGCGTTGTTGTGTATGACGAGGGAAAGTACAGCTATTACGAGCATGAGCATCTGGAGCCAGGGAGTCACGGCACCGGCGACGTCTATTCAGCGACCTTTGTTGGCGCGTTGATGAATGGTCATACGACCGCTGACGCGGCACGCATAGCTGCTGATTACACCGTGCGGTGCATCAAGGCGACCGTCGGCGACAAGGATCACTGGTATGGACCGAAGTTCGAACTCGAACTTCCATGGCTGATCAAGAACCTGTAGAACAACTGAATCTGCCGGAACGATCTGACGGAAAGATTCGATAGAACGACGATGGAGGGGCGCGCGATCATGTGCGACCCTCCATCTTCAGATAGTTCCGTAAAGTCGAGCTCAGTGCCACAAGCTCACTAGCGTACAAAATAAGCAGTGCCGGCGCACATCGAACACGCACTCAACGAATGCACGCGTCACAACAGCGACACACATTAAACGAAACGGGGTGGCTGACGAGACTCGAACTCGCGACCCCCTGGACCACAACCAGGTGCTCTACCAACTGAGCTACAGCCACCACACACGTGCATGAAAATCAACAAGCTTTCACGCACGATGATTCAGTATACAGCAGTATGCCCGCAAGGAAAAATCGATCTGAAGATAGCACCCCCTCGCCGCTTTCGTGGCTTGTCACCAGAAAGCACGCACTGCGATCGCATCCGCGAATTCGTCAACATGGTTGTCAATTGACAGATACAGCGATGCGTCCACCAGGGAGACTTCCATCACGTAAAACTCTTGATTGTCGTCGTCACCAGCAGGCACGAGATCGACCCTGTCATACAGTAAAAGAGCATCTTTGTGGTAACGCTTACGCATGTATGCATGGAGAATCTGACGAATCTTTTCACCCCAACGCCACTGCTCTTCTGTCGCCCTCTGGGAACGAACCACTTCCTCCTGAACCACATCGCCTGGTTTGAACGACGGATGTAGCAGTGGCTCCTTCTGGACCATATACGCGGGAAGGCCGTTCAAATAGATCAGCGAGATCTCACCGGTTCGATCAATCTGATCCAGATAGCGCTGCACCATCACAGCATGCCCATTCTCCAGCTCGTCGTGGGCGTGAGCTACCGCATCACCCCGGGAAACCGCGTCGGTTGATGTATAGCGCCCAGTGCCGCGTCCGCCTGAAGAAATCACAGGCTTAACGACGAAATCGCCTTGGGCAGGAAAACGCGTGTGAACCTGCTGCTTCGTGTAATGCGAATCGGGTTCGAGCCAGACGGTATCGACGACCGGCAGCCCCATTGCCTGCATGTCGCGCAAATAGTGCTTATCAGAATTCCACTCCAGCTGTTCAGGCTGATTGAGCAGACGCGGTACGGAACGAGCCCACGCAAGGAACTCATCCCGCCGACCCGCATAATCCCGTACGGAACGGATGATATTCAGATCCGACGCACTCCAATCGACAGAGGGATCATCCCACATTGCGATACGTGGCTCCATGCCGCGTTCACGGAGTGCGTCAGGCAAGCCGGCTTCATCTGGATCCAGATGCGGAAAGTCGGCGCATGTTATAAGTGTCACCACAGGATTCGTCATAAATCATACTTTACCTGGATCGGTCTACCCTGTGGTGCCACAAGCCGCGCGGATCGCTTTTGATTACTTCGCTGATTCCGTTGTTTCCCCTGAGCGATTCTCGTAGTCAGAAATCAGCTGGATGCGCCGAATATGACGGGCATCTTCCGAAAATGGCGTCGTGAGAAACAGATGGATCAGTTCCCATGCTTCTTCCTTTGAATGCTCCCGCGCACCTATGCTGACAATATTCGCATTGTTATGTTCACGGCCAAGCTTTGCAGTACTCGGGTTCCACGCCAAAATAGCCCGGATCCCCTTCACCTTGTTGGCAGACACCTGTTCGCCGTTGCCTGATCCTCCCAGTACGATGCCGAGGCTTCCTGCATCGGCAGCGACGCCTTCTGCACACGCAATGCAATAGGTGGGGTAATCGTCCTGCCCATCCTCAACGGTTGCACCGTGGTCAACGACGTCGAATCCGGCTTCCTTGAGTTTTTCTACCACATACTCCTTGAGAGCAAAGCCAGCATGATCCGTTCCAATATGTACTCGCATGCGGCTATTCTACTTTTTCTGCTCTCTACCACCTACCATTACCTGCGTGCCGGCACCGCACCTACCACCGATGCACAACAAGTCACCGCCTGCTAGCGACGCCACAGGTAAAAGCAGAAGAACTCACGCCAGCTTATCCGCCAGAAGAAAACCAGGTTTTCATTCTCACATGTATCCCCACAGGCACCCGTACAATGGGCATTATGGCTATTTCGAACAAAGCGATGCAGGCCGTCCTTGAAGGCGCTGACGAGTCAGTACGTTTTCAGGATGACTTTTTCCGCGCCGTCAATGGTAAGTGGATCAGCACTCACGAGATCCCAGCTGATCAAAGCAGCGATGGGTCCTTCCACCAATTGCGTGAGGCAGCCGACGAAAATGTGCACGATATCATTACGCATCTTGATCCGGACGATTCAATGCTGACGGATAACGAGCGCAAAGTCGCGCGCTTCTTCCGCTCCTGGATGAACACCGAAGCCGTGAATGCCGCCGGCGCCGAGCCGATTCGCCCGGATATCGCTGCAGTTCAGGGAGCCTCCAACAAGGACGAGCTTGCGTCCGTCATCGGTTCACTGATGCCAACAGGTATCGCTGCGTTTTTCGGCCTCGATGTCGATTCTGACTTCAACGATCCCAACCGCTACACAACATTCCTCTATCAGTCTGGTATTGGGCTGCCTGACGAGTCGTATTACCGCGAGGAAAAGTTTGCAGACATCCTGGAGAAATATAAAACCTTTGTTCCAGCGTTGATGCGCGCAGCACTGGGGCTCAGCGATGAAGATGCACACCAGATGGCGCAGAAAGTCATTGCACTTGAAACCACGCTCGCCTCGCATCACATGAATATCGTCGATCAGCGGAACACCGAAAAGATCAATAATCCCATGAGTTTCGACGACTTTTCCGCTTTTGCCCCCGGTTTTCCATGGCAGACTGCCTTTGAGGCAGCCGGATTAGATGTGCGGACACATACAGATCTCCTCGTGATGACGCCCAATGCACTCAAGGGCGCTGCGCAGGTATGGGCTCAGACGGATCTTGAGGATCTGAAGGCTTATACCCAGTGGCGCATTCTGCTTTCGCGGGCACCTTACTTGAGTGCCGATATCGACACGCTGAACTTCGACTTCTACGGCAAGGTACTCTCCGGCACTCCTGTGCAGCGCGACCGCTGGAAACGCGGGGTTGGCCTTATCAATGCGACGATGGGAGAAGCCGTTGGTCAGCTCTACGTTCAGCGCCACTTCCCTCCCCAGAATAAGGAGAAGATGCAGCAACTTGTGGCCGACCTGCTCCAGGCATATCGAGAGTCCATCACGAACCTGGATTGGATGAGTGCCCAGACGAAGCAGAACGCGTTGAAAAAAGTGGACACGTTCAACCCTAAGATCGGATATCCGGACAAGTGGCGCGATTACTCCGCACTGGAGATCGGTGACGACCTCATTGAGAATATTCGGCACGTCTCGCGTTTCGAGTTCGCCTACGCCCTCGGCAAACTGGGCAAACCAGTGGATCGCAGCGAATGGCAGATGAATCCGCAAACAGTCAACGCCTACTACAACCCCGTATGGAACGAAATTGTGTTCCCTGCAGCGATCCTGCAGTTCCCCTTCTTCGACCCTGAGAGGGACGACGCGCTCAACTATGGCGGAATCGGCGCTGTGATCGGGCATGAAATCGGGCACGGCTTTGATGACCAGGGATCCACGTTTGACGAGTTCGGTGCTGTCCGCAATTGGTGGACCCAAGAAGATCACGACAATTTTGAAGCGCGAACCTCCGCGCTCGTCGATCAGTATGACGCCTTCGTTCCTTCCCAATTTGGGGACGAAAGCGAACACCATGTAAACGGGAAACTGACCTTGGGTGAAAACATCGGCGATTTGGGCGGCGCTTCGATCGGTTTGAAAGCCTATGCGATTGCTTTGAGCCGCGATGGTCTCACACTCGACACTGCTCCTGTAATCGATGGATACACGGGGCTTCAGCGTTTCTTCCTCTCCTACGCGCGCATCTGGCAAATGAAACAGCGCAGTGAATCACTCAAAACTCAAATATCGACGGATCCACATTCGCCGGACGAGTTCCGCACGAATGGGGTGGTTCGCAACGTCGATGCGTTCGCACAGGCATTCAACGTGCAGCCGGGTGACGGCATGTACCTTGCTCCCGAGGATCGGGTCCACATCTGGTAGATCGAATCACAGACCGATCTACATACCATCACTGACTTTGATATGAAGGAAAACACATGGCAGGAACAAATCTGACGCGCGATGAAGCTCAATTGCGCTCCTCTATCCTGACGACGCAGACCTACGACGTCACGCTGAACCTTGCTGGATCCAGCGACACCACATTTCGTGCACATACAGTGATCACGTTTGACGCGCAGGAAGGATCAACCACTTTCGTCGACGCGATTGCGCAGTCCGTGGATGCCATTGAGCTCAATGGAACCGAAGTCCCGACCGAGAATTATTCAGATTCTCGCATTGCTTTGCCGGAACTCGCGGCGCATAACACGCTCACAATCGACTCCACAATGCTCTATTCGCACACCGGCGAGGGTCTGCATCGATACGTCGATCCAGCAGATGACGAAGTGTATCTGTATTCCCAGTTTGAAGTGGCGGATGCACGGCGCGTCTTCCCCAATTTCGAACAGCCAGATCTCAAGGCACGTTTTACATTCCACGTCATCGCTCCCGAAAAGTGGACAGTGGTCTCTAATTCGCCCACGCCAGAACCGACGATCCTCGGCGATGGGATTGCACAGTGGGACTTCACGCCGACCGAGAAGATCTCCACCTATCTGACTGCCATCATCGCCGGTCCCTATGCTCGCTATCAGGGGACGCCGTATACCAGTTCAGATGGGCGCGTCATTCCTATGGATATCTACTCGCGCCAATCGCTGGCCAACTATGTGGATGGTGAGGAGATCATTGCCATCACGCATCAGGGTTTTGAATTCTACGAGGCAAACTACGGCCACCCGTATCCCTTCCGCAAGTACGATCAGATTTTCGCGCCCGAATATAACGCGGGCGCCATGGAAAATCCGGGAGCGGTGACGATTGTGGAAACCTATATTTTCCGCACGCGCCCCACCGCCTATATTATTGATCGACGCAAAATCACGATTCTCCACGAACTTGCTCATATGTGGTTCGGGGATCTCGTGACGATGAAATGGTGGAATGACCTGTGGCTCAACGAGTCGTTCGCTGAATTCATGAGTCACCTGGCCGCAGCGTCCAATACGGATATGGCTGATCCATGGGTCACGTTCTTGACGGAGAAAGTGTGGGCACTCTCCCAAGATCAGCTGCCGAGCACGCATCCCGTTGCCGCACACATCCGCGACCTGGAGGACGTGCTGGTGAATTTTGACGGTATTACCTATGGCAAGGGGGCTTCTGTTCTCAAGCAGCTGGTAGCCTGGGTTGGTCTCGATGAGTTCTTGGCTGGCGTGCGTCAGTATATCCAGACGTATCAGTGGAGCAATGCGACGCTTGCCGACCTGCTCACTGAACTAGAAAAAACGTCTGGCCGAGATTTGAGTTCATGGACAACAATGTGGCTTGAAGAGGCTGGAACCACCACGTTGAGCGCCCACGTCACATCCAATGAGGACGGCACGATCGCCTCCTTCGATATCAATCAGGAAGCTCAGCGCGAAGGAACAAGCCTGCGTCCGCATCGGCTTGCCGTTCGTGGCTATCGGCTGACTGATGCTGAGCGCTTTGAACCGGTTGTGGATGTTGAACTGGACGTTGATGGTGCACAGACCTCTGTGACGGAGCTGATCGGGCAGCCTCGGCCAGATGTTTTACTCATCAACTCGCACGATTTGGCGTACGCGAAACTCCGGATGGATCCCGACTCATTTGATGTTGCGCTCCATCATATCGGTGCATTCGCACCAGAGGATCATCTGGATCGCTCAGTGCTGCTCTTTTCAGCTTACGACATGCTCCGCGACGGCCAGATGAGTGCTCACCGTTGGCTCCCTGCCGTGCTTGACGCTGTTGGCACCGAGACCGACGGCACCGTCATGCGCAATCTCCTCTCCTCCGTCGCCGGCGCCGTGAACCTCTACTCCGCACCAGAGACGCGCAGCGAGTTACGTACAGAAGTGTCTCAGCGTCTGTTCGACCTGCTGGATCATGCTCAGCCGGGCTCCGACGCTCAGCTGCAGTATGCGAATTCTGCGATTAGCCTTGCTCATACCGAGGCGGAGTTGTCCCGAATCGCCGGCTGGCTCGACGGCGTCGGCGTGCCAGAAGGCTTCGTGGTGGATGCTCAGGTTCGCTGGACTATTATCAGGGCTCTTGCCACCGACGGCCGCATCACGCTCGCCGATATCGACAAAGAATTTGAGCGCGACACGTCCTCCTATGGACAAATTTCACGGGCTCAAGCCCTGGGCGCGCTACCTGATGCAGACACTCATGCCGACGTCTGGAACCAGATCACGACTGTGGGTGCTGTTTCCAACACCACGCAGCGTAACTTGGCTCTCGGCTTTGGTAGCTCGAAACCAGAATCGCTTGTGCCCTATGCGCGCAAGTATTTTGACAATGCCCAAGCACAGTGGGATCACTTCTCGGTTGAGATGGCATCCAACGTCCTGGAGCACGCGTTTCCTCTTTCACTTGCCGGCCGTACCGATTTAGGCGTCGATATTGTGGCACTCGGTGACGAATGGCTCGCCGCACACCAGGATGCGGCACCTGCAGGAGTCCGCTTGGTATCAGAGCAAGTGGACGGAGCGCGCCGTGCTGTTCGCGCCCAAGAGGCCGACCGCCAGCAAGCCTAGATATCGGCGTGCCTCAATACCTAAATAATGGTGGTGGCTGCGACACCTATGGCTGTGACAGCTAAGGAGCAGATACCAACCAGATACGAGTCAGATAGGAACGCGGTGAACACGCGCGACACACAGCGATCACGTGTGAGTGCGAGGCGAGTGCGAACCGCGTTCTATCTGGCTTGTCTCGTTTATCTGGCTCCCCCTGCCTCTTCTTTATCCTTCTATATCTTTCGAGATCCTTCTAGCGTGCTGCGCGCGAAAGTGCCTGAGTCACGTGTTCAACCATGGATCGATAACGCGGATGTGTGGGAAGATCCTCAATCATCACGATATCCTCGGTGGAATCAGCGAGCGGAATCTTCCAGTTTGGATACTCGGTACTCGTCCCCGGCTGATTTTGCATACGCCGTTCGCCCACCATATCGGTGAGGGACACAACCATCAACTCCGCTGTCGTCAAGGCAAGAAATTCATGCATAGCCTCAACGAGTTCTCGCTCGGTGGGGTCATCGCCCACAAGGTTGAAACGCCGCAGCAGCGTCACCATCTGTTCCCGCTCAGCTTCAGCTTGCGCGCGCACCTCAGCAACCGGCTGAGTGAGCAACCCTAAACGTTCACGCACATCCACATGTTCACCGGCAAGATACCCGGCTGCCGGCGGTAGATCATGGGTATCGACGGCAGCGAGCACGTGCTGCCTGTACTCGTGGGGTTCTTTGAACTCACCGTGATCCTTCTGCTCGAACCACAGCACCGATGTTCCATAAATGCCGCGCTCGTCAAGATAGTTGCGAACCCACGGCTCCACATTCCCTAAATCTTCACCAATAACGACCGCCCCAGCACGCACTGCCTCCAGTGCGAGAATACCGACCATTGCCTCGTGGTCATAGTGCACGTAGGCACCGTCCGCCGGTCCAGATCCTTCGGGAATCCACCAGAGGCGGAACAGCCCCATCACATGGTCAATGCGCAGTGCGCCAGCATGTGCAAAGACATTCCTGAGAGCGCCGATATATGGTGCGAAATGCAGCTGCGGCAACGTTTCAGGGTTCAGTGGCGGCTGTGCCCAACTCTGCCCTTGCTGGTTGTACATATCCGGCGGCGCGCCAACGCTGACTCCGTGGACATATGCACCAGGATTTGCCCAGTCATCTGCGCCATCGCTGGCAATACCAACCGCCAAATCGTGGCAGATCCCCAGGCGCATTCCGGCTGACGTTGCAGTGTGCTGTGCCGCTTCCATCTGCTGATCAACGATCCACTGCAGCCACGCGTAGAAATCCACCCGATCCGAGAGTTTAACCCGAGCAAGTTTGGCCTCAGCCGATTCCTTATCCTGGAGGGGCTCAGGCAAGGTGTCACCATATGTCTCATGCAGTGCACACCACAGTGCGAAATCTTCTAACGCCTCACCGCCACGCTGACGAAAACGCGCGAATTCATGTTGGCGCGCATACGTCCGTCCAGCATCAAAGATAATCTGGAGGGCACTCTTTTTTGCCTTCCAAGCAGCATCGCGGTCGATCATCGTATTCGTTGACGATGCAGCCTTCACATCTTCGGACGCCCACGTAATCAATGCTCGTTGTGGCGCACTGAGATAGGCAACCTCGGGGATATCCTCTGGACGGATATACAGAGGGTTGAAGAACTGCCGAGTGACGGGAAGATAGGGCGACGGATCCATCGAACCCGTGACTTGTGCGGCAAACAGCGGATTAATCAGGACGAAATCTGCGCCAGAGTCAGCAAAAATTGATCCAAGTTCACCCAAATCCGCCAGATCTCCCACACCCCAGGACTGACGAGACCGGACTGAATAGAGCTGAGCCATGACGCCCCAACCACGATGGTTGGCATCGTAGGGACTCGGGATCACGGACGGCACCGTAATGAGCATTCCGGATTCGGTGAATGGCGAGCCCTGAATCGGCCACACGGACACCACAATCGTGTGGTAGCCCAACGGCAGATCAGCGGGAATCGCAAACGAGGCTTGGCCGACTAAGGTGCCATCGACTGTCCGCGGCAGCTCCCAATCATCTACTTGCTGGCACGGACGCTCACCGCCGGATTCCACATAGAGAGTGACGGTCACTCTCGACCCGTGAGGAACATGAACCTGAACCGTCGTGCTCTCTCCTTGACGCACGACAGTGGTGGGGGCGACGGTAGCACGCCAGTCTTTCAGACGTGCATCCTGTAGCGCCGCCTCAATTGCCTCGTCGGTCGAAGCATCAATCCCCATCGCGCGCAGGATCGACGTGAGCGTCGCGTTTGACACGTTCTTCAACGTGCCATCGAATGCCCAATAGTCTAAAGAAATGTGGTGCGCCTCGGCCAGATGATGTAAATCATCAACATACTCCATCTTTCTGCTCCTCCCCCGACGCTGCGAGCAAGCCACGCACCATCAACCCTCATGTCGTGCAATCATGCTTTGATACAAACTGTAATAGTTAAACGCCGATGACGAAAACAACGCGTGAGGCTGCAAACCTCCGATGAGTAAAGCACTAGCCTTAGAAGGAATTGTGAATCGATCAAATGAGTATTTGGAGACGCATATGGACATCGACCCGCTACCGATCAGGCTCACGCGCAGCTTTCTTGACATCCCGGAAACGCACGAGGAACCTTTGGCAAGCATCCTCGACGCGCTGAGGTTGGAACGGATCGGTTCACATCTGTATCGGGGTATTAATATGCCTCAGGTTCTGGGCAGGGTGTACGGTGGGCAGGTTTTTGCGCAGGCAACAATGGCGGCTGCCGACACCATCGAAGAGGATGATCCCGACACGCGCCTCGCGCACTCGATTACCGCCGCTTTTCTACGTCCAGGTGATCCTCATCTTCCTCTGCTGCTCAAGATTGAAGATCTCAACGATGGTCATTCATTTTCTACGCGCAATGTGAGCGTGTTCCAGCACGACCTCCAGCTGTTCCATGCGCGCGTTTCCTTCCAGCTGCATCAGCCTGGCCCAACGTTCGCGCAGCCCATGCCGGATGCTCCAGATCCAGAAAGCTTACCGTCCCTGGTGGAACTGTTCACCACGATGGGCAGTTCGATGGGCACCTACTGGGCCGATATGATGCGCACAAACGCCATCGAAATGCGCTACGTGGACGAATCGATCTATCTCCACCCAGCCAAGAAGCGCGAACCACACACACGCGTCTGGTTTCGTACACGCACCCCAATGCCCAAGAACTCTAGCAAAACGCTGCAAAGAGCGCTGCTGGGATACGCTGCCGACCAGTTCATGCTGGATCCGATTATGCGTGCTCTCGGTATTTACTGGACGAGCCCGAAAATCGCAGTTGCCACCCTGGATCACTCGATCTGGTGGCACCGCAATTTCGATATCAGCAACTGGATATACGCCGATCTGCGCGGGCAGTCTGCGCAAAATGGCAGGGGTCTCGTCATCGCTGAGTTCTTCCAAGATGGCCGCTTGATCGCCACGATGAGCCAAGAAGGCATGGTTCGCGCTCGCCCCTCATCGAAATGAGCGACGAGACGAACCGGATGAAAAGCGCAACAAATCTGCGCGTTTAGTTGCGCGAGAACTTACGGTACGTCACAGCGTGAGGTCGTGCGGCCTCAGCGCCCAGACGCTGCACCTTGTTCTTCTCATACGACTCGAAGTTTCCCTCAAACCAGTACCACGCAGCCGGATTCTCCTCGGTACCTTCGTACGCCAGAATGTGCGTCGCTACCCTGTCGAGGAACCAGCGATCGTGTGTAATCACCACAGCACATCCTGGGAACTTCAACAGAGCATCTTCGAGTGACGAGAGCGTTTCCACGTCCAGATCGTTGGTTGGCTCGTCCAACAGCAGTACGTTACCGCCCTGCTTCAACGTCAACGCCAGGTTCAGTCTGTTGCGTTCACCGCCAGAAAGCACACCAGCTTTCTTCTGCTGATCTGGCCCTTTAAACCCGAAGGCAGACACATACGCCCTGCTCGGCATCTCGACGTGACCAACCTGGATATAGTCCAAGCCATCAGAGACGACGTCCCAAACGGATTTCGATGAATCGATACCAGCCCGGTTCTGATCCACATAGGAGATCTGAACCGTTTCGCCGATTTTGAGGGTTCCAGAATCAATATGTTCAAGCCCCACGATTGACTTGAACAACGTCGTCTTTCCAACCCCATTAGGTCCGATCACGCCCACAATACCGTTTCGAGGCAAACTAAACGACAGATCATCGATCAGCACGCGATCCCCAAAAGCCTTATGGATGTGCTCCGCTTCCAACACAAGGGTGCCTAACCGTGGCCCCGGCGGAATCTGGATCTCGTCGAAGTCGAGCTTCTGCATACGATCCGCTTCAGCAGCCATCTCCTCGTAGTGTTCCAGACGCGCCTTCGACTTCGCCTGACGCCCTTTTGCCGAAGACCTGACCCACTCAAGTTCGTCCTTCAGACGCTTCTTCAGTTTCTCATCCTTCTTCCCTTGAACCTGCAGCCGCTCCTGCTTTGTTTCAAGGTAGGTC
This sequence comes from Actinomycetaceae bacterium, assembly GCA_028724265.1. GTDB lineage: Bacteria > Actinomycetota > Actinomycetes > Actinomycetales > Actinomycetaceae > JAQYDG01. The sequence goes on along the minus strand of JAQYDG010000005.1, from coordinate 79,634 downwards.
GAATAGTTTCCCTCGTACGGATAGAGGTGGCCACGATCCACTTCTGCAATCCATTGGGCAATATTGTCGAGGAAGTAGCGATCGTGCGTGACGACGATGACGGCTCCCGGATATTGCGCGAGATGCTGTTCGAGCCACAGAACTGATTCCGCGTCCAAGTGGTTTGTAGGCTCGTCAAGCAGTAGTAAGTCGGGCTGTGCGAGCAGCAGGCGACACAGAGCTACCCTACGGCGTTCGCCACCAGAGAGAACCTTCACCGGTGTATCTGGAGGAGGACAACGCAGCGCATCCATCGCCTGTTGAAGCTGTGAATCAAGATCCCAGGCACCTGCAGCGTCAATTTCTGTTTGCAGCTGCCCCATCTCCTCCATCAGCGCGTCGAAATCCGCATCTGGATTCGCCATCTCATTGCCGATTTCCGCAAACCTGCTGAGCTTCGCGTACATCTCAGCACGGCCTTCCTGCACTGATTCCAGAACAGTTTTCGAGCTATCCAGCTCCGGTTCCTGATCGAGCAGCCCGACGGTATACCCCGGAGTGAGCCGACATTCGCCGTTGGTCGCCGCCTCCTTGCCGGCCATGATCTTCAGAATTGTTGATTTACCTGCACCGTTCGGTCCGACCATGCCGATTTTTGCGCCTGGGTAAAACGCCATCGTCACATCATCCAAAATGGTCTTATCGCCCACCCGTTTAAATGCGTGAATCATCTGGTAGATAAATTCCGCCACGACATCTCCTCCTTGCGGCATGCACACTACTGCACACAAGGATACCGTCTACACGCATCCTCGGCACAGTCAGACGACAACGCTGCACGCGCCACCGCTGGGATGAGGCCGAACGCACTGTATCGCACACTGAAACACTAAAATGGAGTCGCCTGAGCAACAGGTGTTTCAGTGAGCGTCGCCCGATCAGAATCCTCCGCTAACGGTGTCCCCTGATACTCCTGGCGTCCCCCTCCGTGTACAACTGTGGATGCCTCGCCCGCCACGGCCACGCCTTGGGATGTATACGCCGGCGACGATGAGGCATCACGGACGAATGAAGCCGTTCCGGAATTGAGATCAATGCCGAAACCATCCGCTGTAATCACGCTCTCTGTACGTTCAGTATCTGATCTATCTGTCCACGTCCGCGTGTGCAAACGCCCGCGAACCAGCACGGGAGTTCCTTTCCGCACACTGCGTGCCACATGGGAGGCGAGGCGGCCATAGGTGCGTACGGCATACCACGTCGTTGGACCGTTGACGTATTCGTTCGTATCTGCTCTGAAATTTCGGGAATGCACGCCAACATTCACAATAACCGTCGGACGCCCGTTGTCGTTGGTAAACACTGTTGGATCCGCACCGGCATACCCACGGATTGTGACTTGTGTTTCGTTACTCATACTTCCTCCTTAGCAGCATCGCTGTTGACGATGCCTTTACTCTTACGAAGGAAACTGCCCGCTTCTATGCCGTGGAAAACGCTTGTGTATCGCACTGACGCTCGTTCCACATGTGCATTCACAACCGCGCCGACGCGCCCGTCCAATCGCTACGGCACTCACAGCGGCGTGCCCGACACTCGTGAGACGAGTACCTGACGAACCGCATTGCGTCACCTGTGGGAGGCTGAGGGAAGAAGATCATAAACCTGCTGATACCCCTCGCGCACTGATGCAGAGGGCTCGACGAGATCGTCCCTCACAACGCCCGCGATGCTATCGAGAAGCTCGTGATGATAGGTAGTCGTCATACGCCGATTACGCCTCAGGGCTAGCTGACGAAAAACCACAACCGCCGCAACGCCACACACAAGACAGGCGAGCGCGAGCACCCCGGCCACGCCAGCATTTCCGTTCAGCCATCCCGTGAGCCACCCGAACGGAATCCAGGCATGAGAACCCAAACGCCCGCGAAGAGAAAAGCCAAAGCCCACGGCAAGACCCATCACGCAGAAGACGGCACCCAAAGCGATACCGAACCACTGCAGGCCGAAACGTAGGCGCGGCTGGTCAACCCCACGCACAGCTCCGTCCACACGCCGCGCCAAAGTATCGGGGTCTATCACACTGCCCGCCGCCGTCGAGTGCCAGGAAGGAGGAAGTACACGGTCAAGAAAACCGATCCATTGCTCCCGTGCAGCCCCTGCTTGAGCGTAAGAAGGCTTGACAGGTCGTGTCGGTTGAGCTGCACGGCAGTGTTCGGCACGCATGTACATCGTCTGAATCACGGACGGTATGCCCGTATCCTCAACTAACTGACCACAGATCTGGTCGATCACAGCGGCCTCGTCATTCTCGGTGGCTGGCATGATTGCGGGCCGAGCACCGAGCGCTTCTGCTATCCTCACGCCGAGAGCATCGAGCTGAGCCTTACTCGCCGCGAGCGAGGAACGAGCTATTTTCACGTTGTCTCGCAGGACGTCCGCTACACGATCCACACCCACACCAGTCAGCGCGGCCGTGCTCAAAACCGGAACGCCATCCACGCCGTCACGAGCTAGCAGCCGCCGGATATCCTGAACGATAACGTCTAGTTTTCCGTCTGGAATGGTGTCGGCCTGGTTGAGGACGACGATCATCGACGTCCTGCGCAGCTGCATCACACTCATATATGCCGAATGAATCAAATTATCGGCGTATTTTTGCGGATCGAGAACCCAGATCACCACGTCCAGTCGCGGAAGCACGTCGTGAACAAACTGCGAGTGGCGTATATCGATGGAATCGTGGTCAGGAACATCCAGTAGAACCAAGCCCTGCATGCCTTCGTCACTTGTCAACAGTGAATCGTGCTGGATTCTGCGCGATTCGGGCACGCCGAGAATATCTAATATCTGTGTGCTCTGAGCACTCCACGTGCATGCGCTCGGTTCCTGAGTGGTAGGACGAATCTCACCGACCTCAGCAAAGTCGAAGCCGGTCAGTGCGTTGAATAATTGTGATTTTCCTGAACCTGTGCCTCCCACCAGCGCGGCGACGCACAGTCCGGATCCCGCATCCATATTCTCCTGGACAGCGGAAATCTCCTGATGAAAATTCTGAGCAAATGGTTCTGGAAGCACACCCGGCACGAGATCGACAACGGCGTTCAGATGTGACACTTCGGCCTCTATATCCGACACCCCCACCAGCGCTAAGCCAGACTCTGCTTTCGTGGATACCGGATGCATCTCATGGCTCGCCACTCTTGTTTCCCTCCCTTGACTGTTCATTTTGCCGCTCATTGCCTATAGTGTGTTGCGCCTAAGAATTCTGCAGCCCTCAGCCGCACTCCGGCGCTCTGACTGATCGGTGTTCGGGAGAGACCGGCCACATACGCACAGATAACCTCCCCAATCGCTTCTTTTCCACAGCGAGCAAGAATATCCCTCGCCTGACGCACATGCGTGTTGAGGCTCAAAAAGTCCGCTGCTTTCACCGCGCCAGCAACCCCAGATGCTGCGACAATAATGAGGGCGCGGACGCCAGGCTCGAATAGCCATTCATTCTCCACCACATCGAGCGTGTCTATGTCAGACACGAAACGCGACACCGCCTGAGCAGCAATTGAGTCAAGCTGTACCGATCCTTTGACGTCCTCAACTATTGGCGCAGTGTTGACGGGTGAAGCCTCCCACTCACGCACAATGGCATCTTCAGCATTGCCACATGTACGCTGAATAATCCCCTCAATGATGCGAAGTATGCGTTGAGCAATGTCGATCAGAGCCTCGTCCCGCGCGCGCCTCGCCTTCTTTTTGCCAAAATGGGGCTGCACACGCGCAACTAGCGACGCAAGCGCTCCCTTATCAGCGGCTTGTGAAAGCCATACTGCTTCGGGTGCACCTCCCCCAAACCGTCCTGCACGTGCAGAGGCTGCAAAAGCTCGTTCAACAGGCTCAGCTGCACGTGATGCCTCGCGTTTCAGCGTTTCATACATCTCTGCCTGGGTATCTAAACCATCGGCAAGAAACAACAGACGGTCGTTGAGCTGTGGGATCAGTGCTTGGGTGGTTCGATCAACAAGCGCCGACGCCATCTGCGAGCGCGCCAACGTTTGAATCCAGGCTCGAACTTCCTCCACAGCCTGAGCATCCAGCAAGCCCTCGTGTGGGCCAGCGTCCGAGACAATCATAAGCGGACTCGTCTCGAGTCCGTTCTCCGCCATCCGCGTCATCAGATCCTTACGGACTGATGCCTGCACCTTAGACGGAACACGGTTGAGTATCACAGCACTCGTCACGCCCATCTGATGTGCATGAAGCAAGGTATTCCAGGAAAAAGCATCGCCATAGCGATGCGCCGTTGTGACGAAAATCCATAAGTCAGCTGCGTCGAGTAAACGCCGGGAGAGTTCACGATTAGCAGCATCGACAGAATCAAGATCGGGCGCATCGACAAGGATCACATGTTCAATCCCGTACGTGGTAGGAACAACTTTCCCCATCCTCAACAAGCCGTGTCCCTCCAGTGCAGCCATATCGTGGGGGTGCACAGCAATATAGGGCATACGCGTTGTGGGGCGCAGAACCGATGCCGGCGATAACTCCGTACCAAGGATCGAGTTGAATAGCGTCGATTTTCCAGCGCCTGACGAGCCCCCAAACACCACCACAGCCGGCACGTCGGAGGAGAGCACATGCGGCACAATGCGCGCACGAAGCATTGTGAGCAGCTGCGCGCGAGTTTCCCGCAGCTGCTCGGATCCTGGCAAATCGAGAGGAAAATGCACGGCATCCAACGTCGCAATCGTGTCCTGTGCGATATGCGCGAATCGCGACTTTGTTAGTTCCACCCTTTTATTGTCCGCCAATATCACATAAATGTCAGGTTGAGATGCCCCTGTTGCATACGGCGGCCTCGTGGAGGCTACACTAAGAAGATGTATGCGCCTCCGTAGCTCAATGGATAGAGCACCAGACTTCTAATCTGTTGGTTGCCGGTTCGAGTCCGGCCGGGGGCACCGTGCTCACCGTTCTCAATGCATCGCGGGTGCCGGGGCAGATCCCCCTCAATCCCGTGACGTGGAGCCTTCCTGATCCTCTTTCAGGAACGGATCGCGTTCAAGCTCACCTTGAACAAGCTCAGCACCGGCACGGGCAGATGCGGGGCTTGCCGGCTCAATGGTGGTTCCGCGCCAACGGGAGATTGCGCGCATCACATGGTAAATGATGATCGCACCGAAACTGCCCAAGGCGATGCCCTCAAAGCTCATATCGCCAACGGTCCACGTGTAGTTTGCGATTGCCACCACAAGGGCAACAGCCGCCGTGTTGAGATTCACGGGATCTGAAAAGTCCACACGGTTTTGTACCCAGATGCGCACACCCAGCATGCCGATCATGCCGTAGAGGATCGTTGCAGCCCCGCCGAGCACACCCTCCGGAATCGTTGCCACAATCTGACCGAACTTTGGAAGCATCGACAGAATCAGTGCAACGATGCCAGCAACGACGTACGCCGCTGTTGAATATACTCGCGTCGCTGCCATCACACCGATATTCTCCGCGTACGTCGTGGTTGCGCTGCCGCCGCCGAATCCAGCAAAAATCGTCGAAATGCCATCAGAGAATAGCGCCCGACCCGTCAGCGGATCCATATCGCGCCCAGTCATCGCAGATACGGACTTCACGTGCCCAATATTCTCGGCAATCAGAACCAGCACCACCGGGACGAATAAGCCCAGGTATTTCACATCAAAGGACGGTGCCTGGAAAGCTGGAGTCCCCACCCAATGAGCATCAGCGATAGCGGAAAAGTTGACTTCGCCCCGAATGCACGCAACGCCATAGCCGATCAGAACGCCGATCAGAATTGAAAGTCGGCCAATAATGCCTTTAAAGAACGCCGTCACAAGCAAGACCGCGAGAATGGTGCACAGCGCAGTAACGGGCGCCTGCTTGACGTTGTTCCAGGCTGCCGGTGCGAGGTTGAAACCAATCAGGGCGACGATCGTACCCGTCACAACCGGTGGCATGACGTGGTCAATCCAGCCTGCACCCGCGAAGTGAACCACAAGGCCAACGATGGCAAGGGCTACACCGGCAGAGATGATACCTCCCTGAGCCAGCGCCTGTTTGGCCGGATCCAGTGCTTTACCTCCACCGGCAACGTAACCCGTCACAGCGCCAATCGGAGCGATGAGCGCGAAGCTCGACCCCAGATAGCTGGGAAGCCGGCCAGATGTGATGCCCAGAAACAGCAGCGTACCCACACCAGTGAAGAAGAGCGTGGTCGATGGATCGAAACCGGTCAATAAAGGCACTAAAAAGGTGGCGCCGAACATCGCCACCACATGCTGCGCGCCGATGCTAATCGTAATCGGCCACGACATCCTTTCATCAGGCTGAACAACCTCGCCTGGTTTAATATGAATTCCGTCCGAGTGGAGCTTCCAACCCCATGCCATAGTGCTTACCTCCGCGAATCACGGGTGGCGTTATTCACTGCGGAATTCATCGGTCGCGTAACCCGACTGCCCAACAAAACCGCCTTGGACGACGCACCAACATGCCTGGCACCCACGGCTGTGGACACCATAGTAAGCTTACGGATTGTCCACACTCCGTGAGTGTCTATCTCAGAATATGTACAGTGACATGTGGCACGTCACTCTACGTTCGGCACGTCATGTACGGTGCGTCTATACGGCTGGTCTGTGGCAGCTCACGCCTCACGGTATCCATTCGGATTTTTCGTCTGCCACGCCAATGACGATGCGGCCATATCGTCAATCGTGCGTGTGGCCTTCCATGCGAGGTCATGCTCAGCTTTTGATGGATCCGCATAGCTTGCAGCGACATCCCCAGCACGCCGAGGTTTAATCACATAAGGAATGGGGTGGCCTGCAGCCTTCTCATACGCATGGATAGTTTCGAGAACCGACGTTCCATGGCCTGTGCCGAGATTATAGATGTGCACACCCGGACGATTAATGTGCTCCATCGCAGCGACATGACCCAAGGCAAGATCAACCACGTGAATATAGTCGCGTACACCAGTCCCATCTGGAGTGTCGTAATCATCGCCAAAAACGTTGACTTCAGGCAGCTCACCAATAGCCACCTTTGCAATAAAGGGTGTGAGGTTTGCCGGGATCCCTTTGGGATCCTCGCCAATCAAGCCTGATTCATGTGCGCCGACAGGGTTGAAATACCGCAGCAAGACCACTGTCCACTCAGGATCTGCTCGATGCACGTCTGTGAGGATCTGTTCCTCCATCACCTTCGTCCAGCCGTAGGGATTCGTCGCAAACCCCGCTGGGCTCTCCTCGGTGAGCGGCAGCTGCGCGGCGTCACCATAGACCGTTGCAGAGGAAGAAAAAATAATCTTCTTGACGTTGTGGGCACGCATGACCTTTAAGAGGCTGAGTCCCCCACCCACGTTGTTGTCGTAATAATCGATCGGACGTTCAACCGACTCGCCCACGGCCTTCATGCCCGCAAAGTGAATAACCCAGTCGATACTGTTCTCCTCGAACACCGTATTCATCAGGGCAGCATCGCGTATATCGCCCTCGTAGGCTTTGACGTGCTTCCCGGTAATATCAGCCACACGATCCAGCGCCTTTGGCGAGGAATTGCTGTAATTATCGACGCTCACCACATCGTATCCACGTGTCAGCAGCTCCACATCGGTATGCGTGCCGATATAGCCGGCACCACCCGCTACAAGAATCGTCGTCATATCCGTTCCTTCTTCCTGCCGCACAGCCCAGACTGGCACGGCGCATTTCCTCTCGATATTCCACTCACACGTCTGATCCGGATTCCCCACTCTTACACACGTGGAACCCGTAGTGACGCAGAAACTCCACCGTTTCCTCTTTGTCCTTGAAAACCGCAGTATTATCCAGAATTCGTGCACACACGCTGCCCAGCTCGTCGCGCATGGAGCGATGCACCACCCCAGGATCCTTGGATCCGTCCACACGCGCCGTCAACTCATCAAAAACGAGCTGAAATTCTGCCAAATCCTCGGGAAGTCCATGCCCGTGAACAACGGCCTCTTCAAGCTGCCCAAGCTGATCAACCAAACGCCCAGGAAGAACGAACAGCCCTTGCGCTTCGATCAGGCCGATCGATTCCTGCTTGATCGGAAAGAATTCGGGGTGCGCATGAAAAACACCCTCCGGAAACTCGTCACTCGTGATATTCGAGCGGAAGATGATGGACATTTCGTATCCTCGCGGCGTCTTGATACACGTGGGGGAAATCGCAGAATGAATGCCCTGAGCATCCTCGGCAATAATGCCTCGTTGAGTATCCGTGAAACTCACCCACGCCTGACGAATACGGTCAGCGATTTCCTCGATGTCCTCCCGATTCTTCGAGACCACACGCACTGCTGTGTTAAACCAATCCAGCACTTCGACGCGTGCATGAGGGAATCCCTCCACTGTCAAGGTGGCGTATGCGCCTGCCTTATGCATCGGCAGAATCTCACCACCACCCTGATAGTGGTCATGAACCAGAACCGATCCACCAATTTTGGTGAGCGCCGCGTTGCACCCCAAGAAATAGTTCGGAAACATGTCCACAAAATCCATCAGGCGCGTAAATGTTCCCCGATCGACATGCATAGGAATATGCTCTGTATTCACCGCAATTCCATGCTCGTTGAAGTATCCATAGGGAGAATACTGCCAGAACCACTGCTGCCCGCCCATCAAAAGCGGAACCGTGCGCAGTGTGAATTTGGTGCGCCCCGCAAAGCCTTCATTCGCGCGGCATATCGTACACAGGGGATATCCCCCAGCTACAGCATTGCCCGCCGCAGCGTTCTTCGCGTTCTTAAATTCTGGCTTCGCAAGGTTGATCGTCACGATCAACCCATCGGAGGAATCGAACCGAGGGTTCTTATCCAGCACAGCACGCTTGACGTAGCTGTTGGCAACTGAGTATTGATACAGCCACGTCATCGCGTGCTGCCCACCCGAGCGATCCAGAATGCGTTGAAATTCGTCTTGGATAGCAGCTGGGGGCAGAGAGAGAATACCCATCACCTGATCGGCATAGTGCGCCACATCGGACTCGTCGCACAGGTTGGCAGCAACCGCAGCCTGTGCGAAATCGTCGAGGAGCCTATCTGGAGCCTCGTCCGTGCTTGTTTCCCCTGTCGGTGAATACGAATCCAGCCCGAAAAGTGCAAAAATCTGATTGCGCACATAGTCATCATTGCGCTGATCGAGCAAGAGGTGCGCATGTGCATAGCTCACTAAACGATCCACAACGCGGTAAAAAGCGTTGAGAGCCTCAGGAGTTCCCGTCATTCTTGTTCACTCAGCTTTCTTCGTGATCATTTTCGTGGTTAGTCGTCGCATGCTGGTATCGGTTCACAATCTGACGTGTGAGCACTTTCATCTCAGTCATCTGTGCTTCCATATCTTCAACGAGTCTCATCTGAGTATGTGCACGCACAAGGTTGTGGTCGTCGTAGGCGGTTGCGAAATACTCATCTCCGTCAAGGTAGTCAGTTAGAAAACGCATTCCGCACTCCTCCGCCATCAAGAGCGCGGAAAATGGCAACAGCTCAGCTTCCGTTGGCGTCAGCGAATTGGCCACTTCCCCGACAAACCCCACTGTGTAGGCTCGGAAATAATCGAGTGAAAAATGCACCTTCTCGAGGTCGCGTTCGTCCTCTAAGGCCGTTGACGCACCAAAGCGAACCGCATCGCCGAAATCGTAGAGCAACGAACCCGGCATGATCGTGTCCAAATCGATAATCGCGCGCGCTTCGCCTGTGCGCGCATCCATCAAGATGTTATTGAGTTTCGTATCATTGTGCGTCACACGCAGCGGAACGTCGCCGCGCGCAAGGGCATCCACAACCTTTGTATAGTCCAGTTTCCTGCTCTCAAAAAACTCTATCTCCGCGCCCACACCCCGAGCACGCCCGCTCACATCATTTTCCACGGCACGTTCTAAGGCGCTCAAACGCGCAGGCGTGTCATGAAAATGAGGAATAACCTCAACCAGCTTGCGCGCATCAAAGCCGGAGAGGAGATTCTGAAATCGCCCGAACGCCCGAGCTGCATTCTCGAACATCTGCGGGTTATCCACCAAGTTGTAGCTCACTGTGTTCTCGATAAACACGTACATGCGGAAATTGCCCATACTGGATCTTAAGTAGGGTTCCCCGTTGACGGTTGCCACAATCTGAAGTGTTTCTTGACCCTGTGCACGCAAGTATTCCGTGACGTATTGGATATTGTGCATCAACGCTGCCGGATCCGGGAACACCTCTTCGTTCATCCGCTGAAGAATATATCGGCGCTGAGTTGTCCGAACAAGAAAGGTCTCGTTGATATGGCCATCCCCGTACGGTTCAACGCTCAGCACGTCCCCTTCAAATGTGAAATGAGAAAGAATGGGGCGCTCAAGCCTCTCACGTATGCCCATCGACATGACTCCTTCACAGCACTGTGGTGACCGGTCTCTATTGTACAACGCCGCTGAACCCAGACAAAGACGCCAGGGCGTGTGCACCCCGGCATACGCGTCAGAATGGGTCACAATGGGCAGACACAAGATTCACGGCAGGTTCCGCATGCCGCGGGTACATGACGACAGTAGCCGAAGATAGAACACCCTGCACGGCAGGTTCCGCGCGCAGCTATCCAGGTATCTATGCATAGCCGACTACACTGGAACGTATGACACATCAGAACTTGCGAGAGCCGATCGTGTGGATTGACTGCGAAATGACCGGCCTAGATATCACAGTGGACGAACTGTGCGAAATCTCAGTTGTTGTGACGGCTGCCGACCTTCAGCCGTTGGATCGGGGTTTGGATCTGGTGATTAAGCCCTCCGATACTGCTGTCGCACATATGAATGACTTTGTACGCGATATGCACACGTCCTCTGGGCTTATCGACGAATGGGACAACGGCTTGAGCCTTGACGAGGCTCAAAAGCAGGTTGTGGAATATGTGCAGAACCTGGTGCCCAACAAAGGCAAAGCACCGTTGGGTGGTAATTCCGTTGGAACCGACAAGATGTTCCTGGTGAAATACATGCCGGAACTGGTGGATCACCTCTACTACCGCGTCATCGATGTTTCCTCTATTAAGGAACTTGCTAAGCGCTGGTACCCGCGCGCCTATTCCGGCGCCCCGCAAAAGCATGGTCATCATCGTGCCCTCGGTGACATTTACGATTCGATTGACGAGCTGCGCTACTACCGCGCTGTTCTTTTCCCGCATGACGAGGGACCTTCCGCCGAGCAAGCAGCACAAGCAGCAGCTGAGGTTGATCAGAAGACCGCACATCTGCTTGGCGTGCCCGAACTCGACTAGTTCCCACAAAGGCCTAGCACAAAGGAATAGTTCCTCCGAAAGCGTGCCGCATCTGCGAAGCAACCATATCTCGCTCACAGACCCCATATGTGAGCGAGAACTATTTTCGCCGATATTAGTGGCCGATATTAGTGTCAGTGGGAGCTCATGCGAGCGAGAACTTGCGTCGGCAGAGGCTCGTGCCAACGAGAACTAGCGACGGCGGGGACTTCCGCCAGCGTGAACTCCTATCAGCGAGTATTCGCAGGAAACACAAAAACCTACAGGGATACGGGCTAACACAGGGAAATACAGACACGACAACCCGGAGAAAACCCGGAGACAGCGAAAAAGACGTATGCCGAGCCAGAGCAAGCAAGAGGAGACTAATGCGCACCAGTGATGATCTCAGCCGCATCCTACGATCCATCGACGGGCGTGGATACGGTGGATATAAGCAGATTCTCGGGACGTACGATCTTGGCAGAATCGAGCTGAGCGTTGACCACGTTCAAGTGGATCCCTATGCCCCGCCCTCACGCATGAGAATCTTCATACCCTCGCAGGTAAGCCAGATCCCCCAGGATCTTCTTGCAGACCGCGAAGGCCGCATTGCTGTTGGGGATTTCTTGACGCGCGCTTTTGAATCCGCGTCACACTCGGAGCGAGCAGTGTCTATCGCACATCCGGGGCAGGAAATTCTGGAACGTACCTCCGTTATCGCCGACCACGACGGCATCGAAGCACGATTGACTGTTCAGCTTCCTGCTGCAGGGCGTCGCATCCGAGGACGCGAGGCAGAGAACATCTTGCTGCGGCGTCTTCCGGTGCTCGCTGACCATGCGCTCACCGCGCAAGCTATCGATCTGGATGCCCTGCGTGAATCCGTGACCTACCTGCGGGACTGGAACGATCTGCGCCGCCACATGGACGCTACGCACGTGGTTGCTTTCGTCGCAGACGGCTCCGTTCTCCCACGCGCTGCCGGAAACTCTGACAAACCGCTGAGTGCAGATCCAGTGCCATTTCAATCGCCTGAGAGCCTTCGCACGAGCTTTGCACTCGCATCCGGCCGCGTCGTCACAGGAATGGCAATCCCTGCTGGAATCACGTTGATCGTAGGCGGAGGATATCACGGAAAATCCACCTTGCTGCGTGCCCTTGAACTCGGTGTGTACCCGCATATCATCGGGGATGGCCGGGAATGGGTCGCAACCGATCCGAGCGCAGCTGCGATCCGTGCTGAGGATGGGCGCAGCGTGGCAAACGTCGATATTTCTCCGTTTATCACAAACCTTCCATCTGGAAAAGACACCCACACATTCACCACCAGCAACGCATCCGGATCCACCTCGCAGGCAGCGAACGTGATGGAGGCACTCGAAGCCGGCACACACACACTGCTGATCGACGAGGATACGTCAGCAACAAACTTCATGATCCGCGACGCTCAGATGAAAGCACTCATCCCAGATTCCGAGGAGCCCATCACGCCTCTCGTCGATCGGGTCGCAAGTCTGCGTGACGATCACAACGTGTCAACCATTGTGGTTGCCGGAGGATCCGGGGCGTTCTTCTCGCAGGCAGATCTTGTGATCGCAATGAACACCTACATTCCCGACGACGTGACGCAGCGTGCACACCAGATTGCCGCAGCCAACATAAGCCAGAATCCCCCGTCAGCTCGCACCGAGGACGCGTTCAGTGAGGCACTCCGCCACGATCGCATCGTTCAACCGGCTTCCCTGCACCCTGCGGATAAGAAGAAACCAGCGAAAGCAATCGGACGAACGGAAATTCGTTTTGGACGTGAGGATATCGCTCTTTCCGCTCTCAACCAGCTGGCAGATAACGCACAAACAGCAGCCATTGCTGAGGCTCTTGAATGCATCGCACAGGAAGCAGATGGAACAAAGACGGCAAGATCGTTGGTAGACGAGATACTCACCTGGGTGGCAGACTCTGGGCTCGATGCGCTCACGCCACGAGGAAAGTACATGGGTAATCTTGCGCTTGCGCGCCGCCAGGAGATTATGGCCGCACTCAACCGCTATCGCAAGCTCGTTGTAGCGCCCTCATTTACCTCATAGTGCGGTCAACTCCTCCACTATTGAGGCTCGCACACGAGTCAGTTTGTACGTTATGTCATACGTGATGTCGTTCCAAGAGTTTGGTATCTGAATGAACAAAAGCCACCCTCGCCGCCTCGTGGTGCTCGCTCTGCTCGTCCTCGCCTTCGTTATTGTTGGGCTCAACCACTACAGCGGACGGGACAGCTTCGGCGGGCACGCCTCGTCCCTTCATCCGACTCCCACCACAGGTAAACAGCAATCTCCTGCGACATCTGACCAGCCGTATCGACGCGCGCTTTTCGGTGAGGCATGGGCAGATGTGGATCACAATGGGTGCGATACCCGCAACGATATTTTGAGGCGAGACCTCACCGACACCGACTACTCCACGAAGCCAGGACGCCAATCAATCAGAGAGGGGTACGGGCAAGGAGTGTCGTCGTGTCCGAATGCAACCGTTTATTCGGGCATTCTGCACGACCCGTATTCGGGGACAACGATACGTTTTCAGCGCGGAGAATCCACGTCAGCGAAGGTTCAGATTGACCACATTATCCCCCTCCACTATTTCTACGTCCATGGAGGGGCGGATCTGGTGAACAGGGGCAAAAGCAGCATCTTGGAAACATTTGCCAATGATCCCGACAATCTGATCGCAGTCAGCGGTGTTGCAAACAAAGCGAAAGGCTCACGCGGCATCGCCGCCTGGAAACCCAACAATGCCGCCTATCAGTGTTCGTACGCGCAACACTGGGCTGATGTAGCGCGCAAGTACGCTCCGCAAGGTCTGAGCATCGCCGCGAAGGATCGTGACGCCATCAGCGCTCTTCTTGCAACATGCCGGTCCGCGCACTAACGCTGAAAAGCAACACTGACACTGCACGACACAGCAAAACAAAGCACAACGCAGCAAAGATGTGACTAAGTTATCGAACACCAGGCTCGCTGCTGACACCGCTGACGAGCCACCGATAGACTTGCCAGCAGGCAAATTATGCAACGCTGGTATTGCATAATTTGTTGTCCCGTTCCCTACCTGGAGTGAGTATGTTCCATATCCGATCGTTTGCCGCTTTCTTCGGTGCAGCAGCCCTACTACTTGCTGGTTGCTCCACACAGTCTTCCTCCCCCTCGTCAAGCTCAGATTCCGCCACGGCTTCGTCCGGATCAGCGGAATCTGTGACGATCACACACGCCTTTGGTACCACGACGATCACAGGGAAACCACAGCGTATCGCCACCGTCGCATGGGGAAACGCTGAGGTTCCTCTGGCTCTTGGCGTTGTTCCTGTGGGAATGGCGAAAGCAACATGGGGTGACGACGATGGCGACGGGATTCTCCCCTGGGTGAAAGAGAGAATCTCAAAGCTTGGCGGCGATACCCCCGTGCTCTTCGATGAAACGGACGGGCTTCCTTTTGAACAGATCGCCGACACCCATCCGGACGTCATCCTCGCCGCTTATTCTGGACTGAGTAAAGAGGACTACAGTCAGCTTTCCAAGATCGCTCCGACCGTTGTTTATAAGAGTGTTCCGTGGGGCGCTGACTACAAGGAAATGATCGAGATGGATTCAACGGGAATGGGTCGGCCCGATGATGGAAAGCAACTGATCACCAAACTCGATACGCTCGTTCATGACGAGTTCGCGTACCCAGCGTGGAGGACATCCGCGCCTGAGCCTCATCACGTTGATGCCTCGGCAGCGACCCCGCTGCGCCTGAGCCGCTGCTCCACGACACTCGCCCTGGACTTCCTCTCCCTCAGTAATCGCAGCGCTCCAAATTTACTGCCAACGCCAGCGCAGCCAGCAGCACCTGCGTTCTTTCACAACTGTTAAAATTGACCATATTGGTCAGCCGTGCCACCGGCGCGACTGGTACACAGCAGAGAGGATTACCATGTCAGGGCATGCAAACCAGTCGGTAGAACCAAACGTTGCTGATACGGTCAATGGCTGGCTGCGCGCCTATGGCCTGGACTACAAGTTGGAACAAGAGTCACTCAATGACGAAATCGACTCCGCGCTGAGCGAATACTATTCAAAAAATGGTGGCGCTGGCGGAAACAGGCCGGATGCGAAACTCCTCCTTCAAGATAGCCGGACTAACTACTGGCCAGTGCTCATCGAATACAAGGGATACAAGGATAAGCTCGAAAAGCTCGACAGCGCTGGTCATGTTGACAACATCAGAAAAGACCAACGCCCAAACTTTACGAACATCAATGGATATGCTGTCAACGGCGCCGTCCACTATGCGAATGCCCTTTTGCATTACACCAGCTACACGAACGTGATTGCTATCGGCGTCACCGGATACAAAACTCCGGGGGGGGGGTATTACAGCTCAAAATTGGGGTCTATGACGTTTCTAAGAGCAACTTCGGTATTGGACAAAAAGTCGGTGAATACAGCGATCTCTCATTCCTTGCCCCGCAGCATTTCGACGAGTTCGTCGAGCGCATTGACAATCTAGAGCTATCAGAAAAGGAAGTTGAAGCTCTCAAGGCTCAGCGTGAGCGTGAGATTGAGGCCAGCCTCGTCAAGCTCAATAACGACATTTACCAGGAAGAAAAAGGTCTTGGCGAAAATGATCGCGTCTATCTCGTGGCAGCAACGATTATTGCCACGCTAGGAGTGCCTGGAAAGGTAAAACCACTGGAGAAATCCGACTTGCATTCTTCATCCGAGAGCGGAAACACAGACGGCGAGATCGTGTTACGTAAAGTATCGAGCTTCCTCAAGGAAAAGCGTCTGCCTGAGGAAAAACGGGAGATGATTGTTCGCACGCTGCAAAATACGCTCACCGCCTCGAACGTGAACAAGCCACACAACGGCGAAACGCAGCTGAAACGGGTTTTTTCTAAGATCGTGGACGACCTAGGCATCTACTACAAGATCGGGCTCACGACGGACTTTACAGGCAAGCTGTTCAACGAAATGTATAGCTGGCTGGGATTCTCGCAAGACAAACTCAACGACGTTGTGCTCACACCGTCGTATGTAGCAAAACTCCTCGTCAAACTTGCACGCGTCAACAAGGACTCGTACGTGTGGGACTTCGCCACCGGTTCGGCAGGTCTCCTCGTCGCAGCGATGAACGAAATGATGAATGATGCAAAAGCGAACATTACGTCACCTGTTGAGCTGCAACGCAAATATGCCCATATAAAGGCTGAACAGCTCCTCGGGCTCGAAATTCTGCCCAGCGTCTATATGCTTGCCGTGCTCAACATGATTCTGATGGGAGACGGCTCCTCCAACATCATCAATGACAACTCACTCACCAATTTTTCCGGAAACTACGAATACGGCAATAAGAGCGAGAAATTCCCAGCCACGGCGTTTGTGCTGAATCCGCCCTACTCCGCGCCCGGTAACGGCATGGTGTTCGTCGAGCGCGCCCTCTCCATGATGGATAAAGGCTATGCAGCCATCATTATCCAAAATTCGGCGGGCAGTGGCAAGGCCACTGAGTACAACAAGCGGATACTGGAGCACTCCACACTACTTGCCAGTATCAAAATGCCCCTAGATTTGTTTATCGGAAAATCCAACGTGCAAAGCCAAATCTACGTCTTCCGCGTGGGCGAGCCGCACACCCCTGATGACAAGGTGAAGTTCATTGACTTCTCGAATGACGGTTACAAGCGCGCCAACCGCAAGAAAGCAAAAAGCGGCGTCAACCTACGCAATGTTGATCACGCCATAGAACGCTACCAAGAAGTTGTTGACCTGGTGCGATATGACAAGAGCAAGCTGAAATATCTAAGCGAATCCGATTACTACGTAGGCAAGATAGACCCCACAGCAGGCAATGACTGGAACCAGAGCGCACCCGTTGACACTACCCCTACCCTTGATGATTTCAAGAAAACCGTGAGCGACTATCTCGCTTGGGAAGTGTCTAATATTCTTAAAGGACGCGGGTCGGAGGATGAACGCCTGGGAAAATAACCGCCTCACTCAACGCGAAACTAGCCACAGTTGAGTGGGGCGAATACCGGCTCGGAGACTTGTTTGATCACATTGAGCAAGGGCAGCGCCTAAAGAAAGATGACCAACTTCCTGGAACCATACCTTTCGTCATGTCGGGAGTAACTAATACTGGCGTAGTTGGCTATATCTCAAACCCTGTCGCATCTTTCCCGAGTAACTCCATTACCATAGATATTTTCGGTAACTCGTTCTACAGAAACTATGAATACGGAGCCGGTGACGATACAGGCGTGTATTGGAACGAAAACCAACCGTATTCAAGTAGCGTATTACTATTCATGTCTGCAACGATTGGCAAATCTCTCTACGGAATGTTTTCCTATGGAAACAAATTACGTAGTTCAAGAAGTCTTGATATTACGGTAAAGCTCCCGACCAAGAACGGTGAGATCGATTTTGATTTCATGGAGGATTTTGTAGCCGAGCTGGAAGCTCAGCGGCTAGCCGAGCTGGAAGCCTATCTACAGGCCACCGGCTTGCATGATTACTCCCTGACCCCCACCGAGATCGAGGCACTAGGGAAGTTTGATTCTATCGATTGGGGCGAATACCGGCTCGGAGACCTGTTTGAAATTAAAACAAATCCGCAACTAGACAAACGAAATTTCACGTTTACCGACGTGCAGAGGTTTCCATATTTTACTCGGACAAGCTCTAGTAACGGCATCGCCGGTTATGTGGAGCACTTGGACGACTCGCATCTCATTCCCAAGGGTTGTCTCGCCGTAGGCATGATCGGCATGCAGTTTTTCTATATGGATAAGGATTTTTATGCCGGCCAGTTTACAAAACGTGCCGTTCCCAAAGGATTTGCTCTGGATCGCTACCTAGCATTATTCTTTACTTCACTTCTCAACAAGTTCGGATCTGTGTTCCAGTCAGTGTTAGTGCGAAATTTTGAATCCACGTTTTCACGTCAAACGATAAAACTTCCCACAAAGAACGACGAGATTGATTTTGATTTCATCTCTACGTTCATTACTGCAATCCAGAAGCTCGTCATCAAAGATGTGGTGGATTATGCCGATCGCAAGATCGCAGCTACGAGGACTGTTATCAAATCGCACGCGTAGCGGTTCCTAACGTTGCGATGCGTTTCACTCCGACCACCGCTCATCCGTACCTCATTACGACAAAATCTAGCCGGCGCACGGCACAGCGCGAGAAACGCAGCGTACGTTATTCTCTCTACGCGAGTGACCTATGGGCGCTCAACTTGCCCTTACCCACCGATACAATTCCGGATTAGTAATAGACAAAAGTGAATTCCCGCGCATTCAAGCCTGGATATGCGAAAGCCTCTAGCTCACGAGAGCTAGAGGCTTTAACGTCCGTTGCGGGGGGCGGATTTGAACCACCGACCTCCGGGTTATGAGCCCGGCGAGCTACCGAACTGCTCCACCCCGCGATGACTTATAACATCATAGTGGGTGCCGTGCCATTCCTCAAGGCGGAGGCATGTGAGATACCGAACCCGCATCTTCGGATACGTGCCTCAGTAGCTCACAGTTCGCCAGCTCGCCACCTCAACTGTTCAACAGCTCATCAGCCAGTCGCGCCAGTTCATCAGTTCATCAGAGGGAGAGCGCCGATTGAATAGGCCCTAACAGGAAGTAGACAACAAACAGCGCCGCGGTGACCCACATCAACCCATGTACCTTGCGAGCACGGCCAAGTGCCGTTTCCACCACAACATAGCTGATGAAACCAACACCGATGCCAACAGTGATCGAATAGCCGAACGGCATAAAGATAATCGCCAAAAATGCAGGAATTGCCGTCGCCAAATCCTGCCACTGAATCTCCATCACCTGCTGCATCATCAGGAACCCAACCGCAACCAAAGCCGGTGCTGCAGCCTCGTTCGGTACCATCGCAGCCAGCGGCGCAAAGAATGTGGAAAGAATAAACAGAATACCAGTGACGATAGACGCTAGCCCCGTGCGTGCACCATCCGCAACACCAGTGGTTGCTTCGACGAACGAGGTGTTTGACGAAACGCCACCTACGCCACCAGCAACCGCAGCCAGCGAGTCGATCATGAGAATGCGCTTCGTTCCATAGGGTGCGCCGCTTTCGTCGAGAAGATTGCCTTCCTCCCCGACGGCGACCATCGTGCCCATCGTGTCGAAGAAGTCCGCCAGCATGACGGAAAACGCGAGCACAACGACGGCGATCACACCCAGGTGTTCAAATGGTCCAACAATAGAGAACTGGAACAGCGTTGAAAAATGTGGAACCTGTACTGGAGAACCATTCAGCTTCGGCACAGAAAGACCCCATCCACCCGGATTCTTATCTGAAATCGCACCCAGGTGAACGATCGCTTCGAGGATTACCGAGAGCGTGGTGGTAGCAACCATCGAAATGAGGATTGCGCCACGCACCTGGCGGATCATCAGAATGATCGTCAGGAACAGGCCGATAATGAACACCACCATTGGTAGTGTGGAGATGGATCCGTCTTTACCGAAGCTCAGCACTGTTCCGCTGCCAGCGCGAATCATGCCTGCATTCACCAGTCCGACGAGTGCGATAAACAGACCGATACCAACCGAAATCGCGGTTCTCAAAAAACGCGGCACGGCACGGAAAATCGCTTCGCGCAGCCCGGTGAGCACGAGCAGAACAACAACGATTCCTTCCAGAACGATAATGCCCATTCCGTCTGCCCACGTCATGCCAGGCAGCTGCACAATGGTATAGGCAACCATCGAGTTCAGCCCAAGACCCGCCGCCAAGGCAAGCGGGAAATTCGCCACTGCGCCCATGAGGATCGTCATCACACCGGCGACGAGGGCGGTACCAGCGGAGATCGCGGCAACGTTTGGCTGCGTGCCTCCCCCGAGATAGGCGCCTGTTGAGTCTGTCCCCGAAAGAATAATGGGGTTGAGCACCAAAATGTACACCATGGCGAAGAACGTCACGATTCCGCCACGGATTTCCTGCACGAGTGAAGATCCCCGCTCGCTGAGGTGGAAATATCGATCCAATGCACTCACGCGAGTGGAAGAGTCCTGTCCGTGAGGTGCGTGCTGGCCGTCACGTGGCAGCCGTGTACCTGAGGATGATTGCTCTGATTGTTCGGGAGCCCCGTTGTGGCTCTCATCTGATTTCAACGTCATCACTTAAAGAAATTGTCGCCGTTCGGCTGCACTCATGCATAGGCTGTCCATGATATGAAATACGGCGATTAACCTTGGGAGACATAGGGCTACCCATGCCTTTCATACCATTGAATGGCTTGAACGTGACGCGTTGCGCACAACGCGACGAACTTGACGCGATGAACCAGATACGGCACACAAAGATCGGGGCTGAGCAGCACATACCACTCAACCCCGATCACACTCAGACCGTCGCGGCTAGTCGCCGCCTAGTCGCCTCAGCTTCTATTTGCCTCCCGATCCTGACGATGCACTACTGCTCGCTGCAGCTGCGTTACCCTCCGCTGCTTTACTCAACTGTTGTTCAGCAGAAACAGCAGATTCGAGAGCAGATTGCAGACGCTTCTGAGCTTCACCGTATGCCGTCCAATCCCCAGCTTTCATCGCGTTATCGGAATCTTTCATAGCCTTGCTCGCATCTTCAAGTGCCGAGTTCAGCTTCTGTTCGCTGCCCGCACCGCCTGCTGGAGGTTGCGCGGCGCTAGCTTGCGGGCTCGCCTGAGCATCGGGCTGGGAGTTTTGCCCAGATTGTGAATCCCCAACGCTGCCTGCCTGCGAGCTTGCCGCTGCACCTGCACCGGAGTCGGTACGTTTACCCTGGTTAGCGACGTCACCGGCAGCAGCACCAGCATTTCCGCCGAAGGTCTTGTTCAGCGACTCTTGGAGTGTTTGAGCAAAACCAATCGGATTACCGTCACCGAAGCTCGTCAACACGTACTGCATCAACGGATACGTCGTACCCGAGGACGCCTCCACATACACCGGTTGCACGTACAGGAGGCCACCGCCAACGGGGAGGCTCAACAAATTGCCCATGCGCACGTTCGTGCCGCCCTGCCGCAGCAGGTTCAACTGCGTAGAGACAGCAGAGTCTGTGACGAAATTGTTCTGCGCCTGACCCGGGCCGGGAACAGTTTGGTCTCGGGGAAGCTCAATCAGCCTCAAAGTGCCGTAGTCTTGCGCAACCTTGCCCGCTTCAGATCCCGCGTTGGAGTTGACAGCGAGGAAGCCGGTCATCACGTTGCGCTGAGTCGTGCCACCGGGTACGAAACTCGTCGATAGAGAGAACTCAGCACTCTCCTGCCCTGGCATCTGCAACGTCAGATAGAACGGAGGCTGCAACTGACCAGTATCAGCGCCTGCAGCTGGCTCATTCGGCACCTTCCAGAAGTCACCACCGGAGTAGAAGCTCGCAGCATCCGTGACGTGATATTTCGCAAGCAGCGTGCGCTGTACCTTGAACAGATCCTCTGGATACCTCACATGCGCCATCTGGTCGCTGGAGATATCGGAGATCGGTTTGAGCATGTTCGGGAAGATCTTATTCCAGGCCTTGAGGATCGGATCGTTCACATCCCACGCATACAGCGTGACCGAGCCATCATAGGCATCCACAGTGGCCTTCACAGAGTTGCGAATATAGTTCACCTGCTGGGGTGCCTGGCCGTACATCTCCATCTGCGGAGACAACGAATCCGCAGTCGCAGCCTGCAGCGACTCCCGCGCCGAATACGGATAGTTATTTGACGTTGTATATCCGTCGATCATCCACACAAGGCGCTTCGGTGTTTTCGGATTGCCATCGGTATCCACAATCGCAGGGAAAACCCGGGAATCCAACGTCAAGTATGGCGCGACCTTGGCCACGCGATCCTGCGGATCGCGATTGAACAAAATTTGCGAATTGGAGGTCACACGATCGGAGAAGAACATATCTGTGGATCCGAAACGGATTGCATACAGCAACTTATCCAACGCGTTGGAAATCTTCGGACCACCATTGCCCGCATAATTCGTGTTGACTTGCCCCTTGTTCTTGTCGTCAGGGTAATCGATTTCCCATCCAGAACTCCCTTGCGGTGCTCCTCCGACGATGGAATAGTCCGGCGAATTCTGCCCAAAGTAGACACGTGGTTCGTAGTCACCGAGTTGACCAACCGAGGGAATGCCACTCTGGAAGAACTGCGGAGCACCACGATCCGAGGTGGTATTCCCGTATGCGGCGGCGACACCGTATCCGTGCGTATACACCGTATGATCGTTCACCCAAGTTCGCTGGGACTGATCGAGACCATCCAAATTCAACTCACGAACTGCAATAACGGTATCCCGATCAACACCATCGATCTTGTAGCTATCCACAGAGAGCTGATTGCTGAACTGATAATACTGCTTGTTCTGCTGCAGCTGATTGAATGTCGGCGACAGGATATTCGGATCCAGCAAGCGAATCTGTGCTGTCGCTTCGGCATCTTGACGCAGCTGCCCAGCCTCTGCAGTTGTCTTCGCAGTGTAGTTAGTACTCTCTACTTTATCGAGCCCATACGCCTTGAGCGTGGCATCGATATTCCTCTGGATATACGGGCTTTCGAGCTCGACGGCGTTCGGCGTGACCTTGAATTGTTGAATGATAGCCGGATATCCCCAGCTGACAACCAACGACGTCACCAGGCCTGCAATCAGAGCTGCAACCACCAGCTTTGTTGTGCCTTTCACCGCCGCGAACACCACCAGCACAGCCAGCAAGACGCAGGCGATAGCCAAAATCGTCCGCCCAGGAAGCGAGGCGTTGACGTCTGAATACGATGCGCCAGCAAACTTTGAATTGTCATTCAGCAACATGTCATAGCGCGAAAGCCAGAAACGTGCACCAAGGAGAAGTGCTGCAACACCGCCCAAAATGCCCAAATGAAGCCGCGTAGGCATCGCAACCCGCTGACCCGACTTAGCCGTAAAGCCACCGTAGAGATAGTGCGCGATCAATGCGCCGAGAGCACCAACGATCAGCATCAAGACGAACAGCCTCAACAGCGAATGCAACATCGGCAAAGTAAACACGTAGAAGCTGATGTCCTTATGGAACTGTGGATCGGTTGTGCCGAATGGGGTTCGGTACGCCCACGTCAGGTATGTTCTCCACTCCCCGCCAAGCTGCGCGCCAAAGAAGATTCCAATGATCAACGCCAAACCCACAACCAGCCAGCGATACTGAGCAGCTTTGCTGACGCTGGACGCTGCTGTGGCGCTCCTCTTTGACTTCGGCATCTTGACGGACGATCCAAATCCTGATGGCATCAAGCCGTTCATCAACGCTGCGAAAGAATCGCGTGCACCGAACTTTCCGTGACGATCCTTATGATCGCCTGAGTCACCTGTGTGATCGTGTGACGTGTGCCGATCCTGGGGATTCTCGTGACTGCTTGTGCCCGCCTCATCAGATTTCTTCCCGTCTGAGGCTCCATCCGAGTCTGCGCTCGCTGCCTCAGAGGCAGATTCACCGGCGGCTGCCCCGCTTGCAGAGCTCCCGCTTCGAGCGGACTTCGCGCCACGCCGTTTGCCAGAACGACGTGAACCATCAGAACCAGCACCGAGGGATCGCCGGGCAATAACGAAGTTCACGAGCATCGAGCCGCTTACCAGGATAATTCCCAGCGCGCCAAGCGCAGCCGTCCACCCCCACTGAGTCCAGAATACGCGGGAAGCCTTCAGCTGCGAGTACCAGGATACTTCTGTGAAGATGTTGGCTCCGATAACCAGCGCGACAACGAGAACTGCCAGAACAATAAGAGTCGGAATGAATGCGCCTGACTGACTTCGCCTCTTCTGACTCGTTTCTGAATTCATATTTCGTGTCGCCACGATAGCCCCTTTGTCTTGCCAGATTCGTCATCCTTGGCGGACCGATCACCGATTCTCACCAACCACCACGACGAACGATAGATTGTTCTCCCCTGTTATTGTTCCACAAAGAATGCCGCCGCGATAGCGAGGAGTACCGCTCGACCACGCCATCAGCGAAGATCTCCGGCTCAGGAACGGCATGCGCTTCAGATACGGCTGACAAATAAGCTAACGGCGGTGAGCATACTCCTGCGCCTGGTGAACCACATCACGGCATGTGGTGAGACCCTCCGTTTTCCCGGCCTTGATCGCGGCCAGCGCGCGCAGTGAATCGTCGATCGTACGAACAGCAAATATACGCATACCGTTAGGCTCGTATCCGATCGTCTCCGCGCAATTGAGGGCAGGCGCGAGGAAATAATGCGCGCCGCGCTCAGCTGCTCCTTTCATCTTGTGAGCGATACCGCCGATCACCCCAATCTCGCCGTCCGCCTGAATGGTGCCCGTTCCAGCGACGACGTTCTTGCCTGCCAACGAGCCTGGGGTGAGAGCGTCATCAATCGCAAGGGAAAACATCTGCCCAGCTGAGGGGCCGCCAATGTTTTCTACTGCATAGGTGACGTGAGCCGGATACGTCACGTCGTCAACAGCCACGAAAAGCCCCAGCCGTGACCCTGGCTTTGTATAGCCGGTAGGATCCGTCGGATTTTTTTGAGTGGTCAGGGTGAGCGTCAGTGGCTCGGAGTGCCGAAGCACATCCACATGGATCGTGGCTGCCGGCGATATTGTGCCGAGAATTGCTTGCAGTGCTTTGAATGACGTGATCTGATGCCGAACACCACGGTATTCCACCGCTTGAATAACATCGCCATCCTCAACAACTGTGGAATTAGGGGATTCATCAGGCGCACCTTTAATGACGAGCTTCATCGTGACAGGCAAACCAGCGGCCTGCATCCCTGCGATCGCCGCAGTATCCTGCGACTCCGTCATCTCTGCCATATCCTGCCGTTTGGCGGCCTCAGCAGTTGTGTCCGGTGGATAGATCAGCGAAATAGGATACAGCTGCCGATCCGGCGAGAACATGCTCAACGCCGCTAGCGAGCCGGGTACACCCACCGACGCCGTTCCAAAGGAACTGACCGTCGTCATCAGCAGCGTCGATTGCGTTGGGTACGTTGTCGTTCCGGTAATTGTCACTAAGTTTTTTCCGTTCGCGCCGCTTGCTCCGGCAGAGACATCGAACGCCTCGCCCGTTGTCTGAACAATATATCCGGACGGCATCACGAGGCAGATCAGCATCAAAATGAAGAAGACCGTAGGAATGCGCTTATTGAGCGATGTGAGCGCGGGCAGCTGAATTTTCACGATCTTATTCTGACCTACGAATCGCAAAAGGTCGAGAATACCGCAGCGTCGATTCGGCTCAGCGTGATCACAATCTATGGCGTCACTTCCCGGCCGGTAGAATCGAAAGCGTATACAAGCCAGAACTCAGAGCCAAACATCGAAGGATTCGTGATGACCGATCACCTTTCATCGGATTCCGACAGCCATTGGGAGGATATGCTGCGCGCTATTCTTGGCGACCAAGCAGCTGAGGAAATCCTGAATCAAATGCGCGAACAAGGCATCGATCCATCCCAGATCGTTGGGAGTATTTCCGCTTCTGACGTGCCCATGATTGCGCGCCAGATACGGGAGCTGTTGGGTTCGGCCGGTACCGGATCCATCAATTGGAAAGCTGCTGAACAGATCGCACGTGAAACTCTTGTGACAGAACATCCAGATACCGTTTCGTCATCCGTGGCTCAGGACGTCCGTAGCGCCTTATCAACAGCAAATTTGTGGCTAGATCCTGCGACGGCGTTCGACCCGTGGCAAGGTCCATATCAAGCCTTTAGCCGATTGGACTGGCTCGCCCATTCACTGCCGACGTATAAGAAACTCACACAGCCTGTTGGTGAGCATATCGCGGCAGCCTTTGAATCCGTAATGCAGAAGAATCTTCAGGAAATGCCCGAGCAGTTTTCACGGCTTCTGGGGCCAAATCCGACGACGATGTTTGACCAGATGGTCTCTACAATTCTCGGATTGCAGTATGGAGCAGGCCTCGCACAGCTTGCGACCATCACATTTGGAACTGCAGACGCCGGAATTCCACTGGTGGAAGGCTCGCTCGCTGCACTCGTGCCTGCGAATATCGAAGATTTCGCTGACGGGTTGGATATCACGGAAGCAGAAATCACCTTGTATTTGGCTGTGAGGGAGCAGGCTGCCGCTCGATTGTTTTCACGCGTGAGCTGGCTGCGCCCACGCATTTTGGATGCCATTGAGGCGTATTCGCGCGATATCGATATTGATATGGATGCGATAGCCAGCAGAGCCGAAGAATTTCAACGCGATCCGTCTCTTTTCCTCTCTGAAAAACCAGATATCAGCATTGTGAGTCTCACGGATGTGGTGGCGCAGAATCAATCGGATCTCCAGCAGCAGATGGTGACGCAAATTGGATACTTGCTTGCGATGGTTGAAGGATGGGTGACAACTATTACCGTGCAAGCGGTAGCTCCGCATCTTCCGCACGCAGTCGCGTTGTCTGAGATGATGATGCGCCGTGCAGCAACAGAATCTCCTATTAATAAGGTATTCGGTTCGCTTATATCCCTCGAGGTAGCGCCAGCGATGCTTCGGGAGGCCGCGCATTTCTGGCAGTTAGCTACCGCAAAAATGTCCGCCGCTGACCGCGATGCGTTGTGGTCCCATCCGGACTTACTACCCCACGAGGACGACTTGCATCACCCAGAGAACTTCTTCACGCAGCACGAGCCCAGTGATTTGGATAAGGAACTCGACGCATTTCTGGATGACGTGCTCTCGTCGGCTGACGAATCTGGTTCGGACGGCGGTTCGAACCAGAGCTCTGATTCTTCTGATTCTGGGCGGGATCACCACGACGAGCAGGATCACGACGACGTAGACGACGTAAAGGATCGCCGCCACGATGATTCCCCATCGAACGAATCGGACGCACCGGACGGCGAGTAGTCACAATGAATAGCTGCGGCGAGTTCCCGCCGCAGCGCATCCACACGTCTGGGCGTTGAATAGTTTGTCCACAGGATCAAGGACGGACGCCGCATGCGGAGCGTCACCTTGTTACGCTGACCGTCAGGGAGGCGCAATGGTACAGGTGAAGAAAAACCTTCGCATCTTTTGGAGGGACGATAATACCCTGCAAATTGGGTTCTCCCCTCAGGCCGCCGTCGTCCTCACCGGGCTGAGTAAGCATGAGCAAGATCTTGTGTCTCAGCTGACCCACCGGCACGACGCGGAGCAGTTGAAATCGTGGGCATCTCGGCACGGCATTTCACAGGCCAGGCTCGAATCCATCCTCCGTATGCTTCGTCTCGCGGACGTCCTCGACGTCGACGACTCCGGCAGCGCGCACACCGCCCATACTCACGCCCGCACCGGGCGCACCGACGCCACGTCATCAGGAGCACCTCACGCCCGTCGCACATTTTCCGACTCATGCATCGAGTTTCCGCACTTGGATGCGCTCGCGGTCGCAACGATCTTGCAACTTGCCAGCGTGGGTATTCGGAGCTTCGCTCTCACCGACCACACACTCGTCGGCTCAAACGATCATCCCATCCTCGCGCGCGCCTGGCATGGTATTCGCCGTTCGGCGGCTCTCACCACCATCCTCAGAGCGATGGATCCTCGTTTCGTGTTCCCCTCGCATGGCGATATCGCAGTCGTCACCGCACCCTACACTGTCAATCCTCGACGCACCGCCCCGTTCATCTCTCACGATATCCCCCATCTAATCGCCTCCACGCAGGAGACAACTGTGGAAGTCGGGCCACTGATTATCCCAGGGACATCCCCATGCGCGTTGTGCGTATCCGAGTCGAGGGCACAGACAGCGGAGTCTTGGCTGCTATTAGCGGCTCAGGCGGACTTAGCCGCAGATCTGGCACCGGTTCCCTCCCTTGTGGTGTTAGGTTCGTCAGCCGCGGCGTACATCGTGAGTTCGTTTCTCGAAAGTGGGAAAAACCTGTGCCCCGCCTCCTCGATCATCCTCGAAGGTGACGAATCCCAACCGTACGGTTTCTCGGTCAGTGCCGTGGCTCTGACGCAGCAGCCAGAGTGTCCCTGTACTCGTTTGGGCTCCCCTCATGAGGACATATCTCCGCGTGATCGCACAGGCGACAGGATCAATCACAAAATCTAAGAACGCGGGCGCGTGCGCGCGGCGGTATGGAATGCCCGAAGGAACCTGGAGAGTTTCCGCTGCCCATAACTGCCGTTTCCGCGAGCATAACTAATAATCAGCTCATCCTTCGCGCGCGTCATGCCCACATACAGCAGTCTGCGTTCTTCGCTCAGGGCGGCAGGATCGTCAGCACGAGTAATTGGCATCAGCCCGTCAGACATACCGGCGAGGAACACCGTTGCCCACTCGAGTCCTTTCGCCGCATGGAGGGAGGATAACGTCACCCCATGTGCAGCGGGAGGATTTTTCATTACGATTCGTTCCTCAAGTTCCGCCACAAAATCCCGCAGGGATGCGCCAGGCCGTTTCGCCTGCATATCGTTCGCCATCTGGAGGAACGTCTCAAGCGCCTGCCAGCGTTCACGTGCGGCTGTACCCACAGCGGGAGCTTCGGGTCTGAAACCGATACTGTGCAGAACTTGGCTCACGATCTCTGCAAGGCTGCCAGCCACTCCATCCCTGAGAGCAGCGCGAAAAGCTACCATTGCTTCCTGCACTTCCCGTCGGGAGAAAAATCTCTCAGATCCACGCACCACATACGGGATATGAGCTGAGGTGAGCGCTGCCTCGAACTGAGCCGACTGCGCATTCGTCCGATACAAAATAGCAATATCAGCCGATGAATCACCGGTCGAATCGTGCTCCTGCTGAAGCTTTGCGCTGATGCGGCGCGCAATATCTGCTGCCTCGTCCTCGTCATCAGCGTACTCATGGATCAAAATCTCCGGCCCAGACTCCTTCTGCGACACAAGCTGGACGGTGCCTGGCATTTTTTCCTGGGCGATGACGCGGTTTGCCCCCTGAACGATTTGAGGTGTGGAGCGGTAGTCACGCACCAGTTCAATCTCCGTCGCCCCCTTAAACTCCTGCGTGAACTGGGCAAGATAATGAGGGTTCGCGCCCGCAAACGAGTAGATCGTCTGTGCAACATCGCCAACCACGCAGAGTTCAGAGCGTCCGCCCAACCACAGCTGAAGCAACCGATGTTGCAGTGGTGACACATCCTGATATTCGTCCACCACAAAAACTCGATACTGAGCCCGGATCTGATCTGCAATCTGCGGCTGATCGATCATAATTCCAATCATCAACAGCAGAACATCCTCGAAATCCAACTGATTCCGTTGGGTTTTCACGTCCTCGTACGCCTCGATCAGGGCTGCCATTTTCTGCGGACTGTCCGCCACATGAGGCCGATCAAACTGAGCTGCTGCCTGCGCGTAACTCTCCGAATCAATGAGCGAGACCTTCGCCCACTCAATTTCAGCAGCGAGATCGCGCACCGTCACGCGATCAGCAGCAATCCCGAGCCTGCCGGCCGCCTCAGCCACAATCCCAGCCTTGTGATCCACAAGCTGGGGCAGCTTGCCGCCCACTGCCTCTGGCCAGAAATATCGCAGCTGCCGGAGTGCTGCAGCGTGAAACGTCTGTGCAGACACAGTGCCCGCACCCAAGTCACGGAGTCGAGACCTCATCTCCCCTGCCGCGCGCGCTGTGAACGTCAACGCTGAAATATGCTGTGGTTTCCACGTTCCTGTACGGATTCCGTAGGCAATACGATACGTGATGGCACGCGTTTTACCCGTTCCTGCACCTGCACGAACGCACACCGGCCCTCGCAGAGCCGTCACGACCTCTCGCTGCTGCGGATCCACATCAGCTAAAAGCTGTTCAGCATCACGCATGGAGCGCTGAACTTTCCTGCACACCTGCGAGCACACCGGAGAGGCTGCTGCCTGCCCCAGCCTTGTGTGCAGACTCAGGGACTTCGGCGCCTGAAGGTCGTTCAGCATCGGGCATGGTATGGGATTCGGGCTGCCCCGCCACTGCTTCCCCACTGGTTCCGCTGGTTTTCCCGCTGATTCCGTCCAGCCGCTCTAATGCATCCGTTGAAATGACGCGTGCCACGCCAAGAACACGATCACCCTGGTACGCCACCACAGCCTGACCACGCGCCAAACCGAGAAGATCCGCATGTAGCTGTGCGGTCAGAGTATCACCCGTGCGCACGATCCGCGCCGGAATAGGTCTGCCGTGGGCACGAACCTGAACGAACACGTCTGCACCGTCATCAGCAGGAACATCGTCAGCCAGCCAAATCACATGGTCAGCATCGATGCGCCTGACGAGCAAGTCCTCCTTTGTGCCTACGCGCACAACATTCGACTGGGGCTCGACGGACACGACGTACCTGGGTTGCCCATCCTCAGCTGGGCGGCCGAGCCTGAGGCCTCGACGCTGACCGATCGTATAGGCGAACGCTCCGACGTGTTCGCCCACGGTGTTTCCGTCCATGTCGAGAATGAGGCCGGGCTTTTCCCCAATGTTGCGCGCCAAGAAACCACGCGTATCCCGATCCGGGATAAAGCAAATATCGTACGAGTCTTTTTTGTGTGCCACAGGCAAGCCACGGCGTTGTGCCTCCGCGCGAATCATGTCCTTCGATTCAATGGCTCCCAGCGGAAACATGACGCGCGAGAGCATGCGCTTTCCCATGGATGCAACAACGTAGCTCTGGTCTTTCTTCGTATTCGCGCTGCGCAGCAGGTTAAAACCACGGGACGTCGGCACGATCTGCGCATAGTGCCCTGTTGCCATCGCCTCCACACCGTAGGCTGCACCACGGCGTAGAAGGGCATCATATTTAATGAACTCGTTACATTTCACACAGGGGTTGGGAGTCCACCCATTGGAATACGAGTCGAGGAAGTAATCCAGCACAGCAGCGCGAAATTCCTCCCGCAAGTCCCATTCGTAGAAGGGAATGCCGAGAATATCCGCAATCCGCGCCGCATCCTGGGAATCCTGTCCCGTTGATCCATCCCCCCACAACGTCATATGCACGCCCATCACGTCATATCCCGCCTCAACCAGACGCGCCGTCGCCACAGAGGAATCAACGCCACCGCTCATCGCTGCAAGTATCTTCACACGCACTCCTTTCCCAGCCACATCATACGTGACGATAGGTGAGAGTAATAGGAGCCCGCAACACCACTACACTTGTACTGTTTATCGAAATGTGAAAGGAAACAGGAGAAGCGATGGACGAGCCTACTCGTGTGGTCGTGCAAGCCGCTGAGACGCCATTGTCGAAGACCCCAGTATCGAAAGTGAGCCAGGACCTACCACGTTTCATCGCCACTGACGGCACGCCCACTCCGAAGGTTGACGCTGCACCTCCTGCTCTTGGCTCGCACCTCTCCACAGATGGCGCAGACTTCGCCGTATTCGCCCCGCATGCCACACGCGTGCAGGTTGCTCTTATCGACCCCGACCCGTCGAATCCAAGCGAATACACCGAACGCAGGTTCGTGCTGCGCCCCCTGTTCGGCCTCTGGACGGGACATATTCCAGGCGTACACGCCGGCCAACGGTATGGGTATAGGGTGGACGGACCATGGGATCCCAGCAAGGGGCTTTTCTACAACCCCGCGAAGCTCTTGATCGACCCGTACGCTCGCGGACTTGAAGGACGCATGCAGCTCAACGCGTCCTTGTATGCACACACAGTGGACAACGATCTTCGCCCGCTGACCCCTTGGCAGCAATCCGACTTAGATTCTGCTCCCTTTGTTCCATATTCAGTGGTTCTGCCAGAACCCAATTACAGTGCACAGCACCCACACACCCCGTGGGATCGCACCGTGATCTACGAGGCTCACGTCAAAGGATTCACTGCACACATGCCGGGTATTCCGCCTGAGCTGCGTGGCACCTACGCGGGTTTGGCGCATCCTGCAGCAATCCGATATCTGCACGAACTCGGCATTACCGCTATCGAACTGCTCCCTATCCATGCCAAGATGACGGAACCCGCAATCACCCAGCGCGGTTTGGTCAACTATTGGGGATACAACACGCTGAACTTCTTCACGCCCGAGCCCACATATGCCACCCAAGCAGCGCGCGATCAGGGGCCGGAAGCAGTGAATGCTGAAGTGAAAAGCATGATCCATTCACTCCATGATGCGGGAATCGAAGTGATCCTCGATGTGGTGTACAACCACACGGCGGAGGGACGAATCGAAGGTCCGACTCTTTCGTGGCGGGGACTCGACCATCAGGCCTACTACGTCACAGCACCAGGCAACCCTGCACAATTGATAGATTCCACAGGAACTGGAAACTCCCTCGATTTCCGTCAGCGAGCCGTTCTGCAGCTCGCACTCGATTCCTTGCGCTACTGGGTACGCGAATACGGCGTTGACGGCTTCCGCTTCGACCTCGCGGTGACGCTGGCTCGCCGCGGAGATCAGTTTGATTCGAGCCACCCGTTCTACATGGCATTAGCAACTGACGAGCTGCTTTCACAGGTCAAATTGATCAACGAACCGTGGGATCTAGGGCCAGGTGGGTGGCGGACAGGCCAGTTCCCCGCTCCAACCGCCGACTGGAATGACCGCTTCCGCGACACCGTCCGTGACTTCTGGGTTGCCGGCCCTCGAAACCAAGCGAGTGGAGGGCGCGGAAGCGACCTCCGTGATTTAGCAACACGGCTGGCGGGAAGTGCGGACTTGTTCTCCTCCTCTTCCCTGCCTGACGAACGCGGCACCTACTCCTCCATCAATTTCGTGACCGTCCACGACGGTTTCACGCTGCGGGATCTCGTCTCCTACAACGACAAGCACAACGAGGCCAACGGAGAAGCGAACCACGACGGCACGAATAACAACCATTCCTGGAATCACGGAGTGGAGGGCGAAACCGCAGAAACGACAGCACCTGGATCGCCGATCGCCGCCGCGCGTGCACGAGCTCAACGCAACCTGTTAGGAACTCTCCTGCTCGCCGCAGGAACACCGATGATTCTTGCCGGTGACGAAATTTCGCGGACGCAACACGGCAACAACAATGCATACAACCAGGACAACGCCCTCACCTGGATTGACTGGAACCTCAGCGAGGATCAGCAAAATCTCCACGATACGGTGGCATACCTGATTCATCTGCGGCGGGCGCATCGCGTACTGCGTCCCAAGCATTTCTTCAAAGACGTCAAGATTGACGGCGACGAGCTCGAAGACGTCACATGGCTTTCCTCCCAAGCCGAAGAAATGAATCACGCATCGTGGTTCGATTCCCGTATTCAAGTTGTCCAGATGCTGCGCAGCGGGGAAGGCCGAGACGTTGATGCTCTCTTGATTTTCAATGGATCTCCCGCACGAAGCCACATCCGTCTTCCCCGCGCGCGCAACCACCCATTTGTGCGCATGTGGGACTCCAGCTGGGAGAGACCGCACAATGCTCTGGACACATATGCTCCCGGCGCGGCCACAACCATTGAGCCACTCTCCATGCAGCTCTATTTCGGGCAGCAGCGGGAAACACCAATCGACCGCTTCGTGTAAATGTTTCATTCAACATCGATGCAACGAGCCGCTTGCTGACGAATGAGTACACTTAGACAAACGAGATACATCCAAGGAAGGACAACGATGAGCACACATGCAGAAGAAGCCCTCGCGTCGGCAACGAGCGACGCATCTTTGGTGCATGCACAAAAGGTCAGTGCTGCACTTGAGGCAAAGATTGCTGAGGATCCTTCCCGCTTTCGCGTGCTCACGGGTGACCGCCCAACAGGCAACCTGCATATTGGCCATTACTTTGGGAGCCTTCTGAACCGCGTCAAACTGCAGCAACAAGGTGTTGAGACGTGGCTGGTGATCGCCGATTTCCAGGTCATCACCGACCGCGACGGCGTTGGGCCCATTAAAGAACGCGTCTACTCGTTAGCCACAGACTATTTAGCAGCGGGTATGGATCCGGAAAAAACGGTCATCTTCCCACATTCGGCTCTTCCAGAACTCAATGAACTGATGCTCCCATTCCTCTCGCTCGTCACAGAGGCAGAGCTGCACCGCAACCCAACCGTCAAGACGGAACTTGATGCTGCCGGACGGCAGATGTCGGGGCTCATGCTCACCTACCCCGTCCACCAGGCAGCTGATATTTTGTTCTGCAAAGCAAACGTCGTCCCTGTGGGCAAGGATCAGCTCCCCCACCTTGAACAGGCACGACTGATCGCAGATCGTTTCGAAAAGCACTACGGGCATCCGGCAGGAACAGATCAACAGGTGTTTCCTCGGCCACAGGCACTGTTGAGTGAGTCAGGCACGATCCTGGGCTTGGATGGCACGAAGATGAGCAAATCGAAGGGCAATACGATAGAACTCCGAATGTCCGAAGACGAGACAGCAAAGAGAATCAAGAAGGCCGTCACCGACTCCGAACGTCATATCACCTTCGATCCGGAGAATCGCCCTGAGGTGTCCAACCTCCTGACGATAGCAGCGCTGAGTCAGAATCGTGACCCTCGCAGCATCGCAGAGGAAATTGGAGATGGCGGTGCCGGCACGCTAAAGAAGGTCGTCACAGAATCGCTGAACGAGACACTGCGTCCGCTGCGGAGTGCACGTGCTGAAATTGAAAAGGATCCTGCGCAGATCCACTCGATCCTGCAGCGGGGAATTGAGACGGCACGGGCTCAAGCACAAGAAACCCTCAGCCAAGTCCGCGAGGCTATGAACTTGGTGTACTGAGCTGGACAATTGCCTATAACCCGAGAAATCGGCAAAGCCTCTCATGAAGGTTCTGATAAAACCTCTCGGGAGCCAGCGATAGAGCAACTTCCACGCGAACATCGTGGACGAAAGGAGCGAAGATGGGACGTTCTTCTTCCGCACTAGCCAGCCTCGGCAGAACCCTCATCATCGGTAACCCGTCCTCGCATTCCGGGCGCGGACAAGCAGCTGTGACTGCTGTATCCGCCCTCTTCGAGCACCATCCCCATGCCGCGAGCTTTGTTGAGATCTACCGGACGCGCCACGAAGGCGACGCACTGCGTAGAGCCGCAGATGCTGCCGGGTTCGACACAGTGATTGCGGTGGGTGGGGACGGCGTGATTCACGACGTCGTGAACGGCTTGATGCGTGTGACACCGGCTCTGAGGCCTGCTCTCGGCATCGTCGCTGTGGGCACCGGCAACGATTTTGCCCGGACACTCGGCGCACCACGCAACAATCCGCAGGCATCCATCACAAGCATCGTCACCGGCTTCCAACAGCCGATCGATATCGGGCGCGTCAACGATCAATACTTTATGGAAACGCTATCGTTCGGGCTTGACGCAGCCGTCGCAATCGGAACGATAACAGATCGTGATGACAAGGCCGAACGGAACGGTGCCACGGTGTACGCCCGCAGTGCGTTCACCACCATTACACGCGCCGGAACCGGCTGGAGCGGCACTATGCGCTTTGACGGTGCACAGCCTCAGCGCTTCAATTCGCTTATTTTCGCGGTGCAGAACGGTCCCACTTATGGAGCCGGTTTCCGTATCACGCCAGGTGCCACACCTACCGATGGACTTCTGGATACGTGTTTTTCCGTCGGCAGACCCACCGTACCTGAAATCGCTGTGGTAATCGGACTTGCCCGCATCGGTCACCACACACGCAGCAAGGCGTTACAGTTCCAGAGGACTCGCCAGCTGATTATCGATTTTGACACCGTCCAACGTGCCGGTCATGTCCGTGGCTATGTGAGCCGCCGCTTTGCGAGTGCGGCTGCAGATGTGGCAAATGCCCTCACACCGCACCTTCACCACGCTGACTCCGCTGAACACCGGATGAACGCCCCTGTTGTGCCGTGCCAAGTGGACGGCGAGGCGTATGTACCCGCGAACAACGCCACCCATTTCGATATTTCAGTCATTCCTCGTGCCCTGAGAGTTTTCGTCCCACGCTTGGGCGCGCGCCGTATATAGTCATCCGATACTCGCTAGGATCGAAATATACACCAGGAGGCGTAACAGGCCACGATGGCGACGTGCGACGAACAGGCATGACTCGCGCTGAACCGACGTTGCCGCGCAACGCACGCGAGCTGGACTAACAATCAGGGGCGTCATTATGGACACGGGCAGTTACACGAACACAGAGAATAATCTCCATACACGGCACGATGCTGCAGGTGCTAACGCGCATCTGAGCACTGCGCAATCTGCACCGCCCGCAAAGTCAGCGCAGCTTGCCAAGTCAGCGCTATCAGCCCAATCTGCACAACCGAAGAATACGGATCTCAGCATTCGCTTAGCCGATATTGCCGAGGCAGCTGCCCTCTCGGTTGGCCCTTACCTCATCAGAGCATTCCGCTCGACGCAGCATGTTGAAACAAAGGCAGATTTTCATGACCCGGTCACGATCCATGATCGGCACACTCAGCGGGCTCTGTCACAGGTGCTCTATGCGCTTGAGCCAGATTCTCTGATTCTCGGCGAGGAACACCCAGGCTATTTCGACGCTCACGGAGCAGAAAGAACACCCACCGATACCGACGTCCTCTGGATCGTCGATCCTATTGACGGCACAGCAAATTTTGCTTCCGGTCACGACTTTTGGTGTGTGTCGATCGGAGCACAGGTGTCTGGGCAGATTATTGCTGGAGCCATCTATCAGCCCACTCAACGCCGCATGTTTCGAGCGGACTCCACCGGCGCTTATCTGAACGGATCCGCCATCCACGTCAGTGACCACACTATACGCACTGGCGTCATCGCAACAGAATGGCCCAGCGCGCATTGGCAAGGATCCAACCACGAAGGCCAGGATTATGTTCGCATGATTGCTCAGGCAGGCACCGTGCGCAGACCCGGATCCATCTCGCTCGCGCTCGCCGAAGTTGCTGCAGGCATCTATGCGGGAGCCACGAATATCACAGCAAAACCTTGGGATGTAGCCGCAGGGATTGCCCTTGTTCGCGCTGCCGGTGGTGTCTATATTGGCGTTGACGACGCGGGCAAAACTATTGAAGATACTGATCTTGCCGCATACGGACGGTACGCTGCAGCAAACTCGCGCGAGGTCGCCGAGTTCTGCCTAAACTCCGTTGCATTCTCCGGGGTACATCCGAAGTAATAAGGCGCGCTTAGACCATGTCAGATATGTGTTGAGGCTGCATGTTCAGGCTGCGCAGTGGGTTGAGGCAAGGCATTTAAACTGCACGAGTCGCATTGAGTATGGTCTTCCAGCAGGATTTTTCTGGTGACGAAATTGTAGAGCATGACGATGCCTGTGGCGATGATCTTTATCAGAATGTAATGGAGACCAGCAACATCCACGCCCAGCCACATCAATACCTCGTTGAGCCCCAAACCGATCACAGAGAGGGTCACAAAAACACTGAACTCCCTGCGCTTGGAGATGTCCTGCCGGCCGCGGAACACGTAGCGCATGCTCAGAATATAGTTCACAACCACGGAGCAGATGAATGCGAGCGCAGCAGACACAAGGTAGTGCACGCCGAACAATTCAGTTAAGCCGATAAGAATCCCGAAATCAACGATTGTGGCGATCACACCCACAATTGAGAACCGTATAAGTTGCCGAATAAGCACGCCTACCCCATCACGTTCACTGCGAATCCTCATCTGAGTGTACACATGCAGCAGCGTATGCGCTCTCGTGCTCATTCGCACTCGTTTCGAGAAGCTCTTCGTACCCGGCGTCCTGACGCATTCTCGCGTTCTATCGCATCGCTCCGGGCTGGAATGACCTCGGCCTAGAAACTGCCTCAGGCGCGATTTCCTCAGGCTGGCAGGCTAGATTTCCTCTACCTGCCCGTCAACATCAGGCAGCACGGTGTCTGCAGTCGGATAGCTCGTTTGGGCACCATGACGCATGGTGGCGTACGACCCAACGCGTGAGGCGAACACGCACGCGTCACGGAGTGAGAAACCCTCAGCTAGTTTCGCCACGCATGCCCCGGTGAACGCATCACCTGCTCCAGTAGTATCGACCACTGGCACCTGTGCCGCAGGTATCCGATACATGCCGGAAGCGTCAGCACAAACCGATCCTTGTGCACCAAGAGTCATCACCACAGAGGCGAATCCGCACTCACGAAGCGCGCGCACCATCCGCAACGGATCCCGCGCTGTGCAATCCTCCGCCGCTCGATCCTGCGCAACGTCGGAACGCCCCGTCTCGAGGGTGACACCGAACTGTGCCAGCACAAGGCTCCCCTCGTGCTCGTTGACAATCAACGGATCTGCACGGAGTAACGCTGCCGTATCCATAGGAACGACGGGAGCAAGGTTGATCACAACGCGTCCACGGGCAGCCTCCACCGCTGCCTCGTTG
The DNA here is from genome assembly GCA_028724265.1 of Actinomycetaceae bacterium. Taxonomy (GTDB): domain Bacteria; phylum Actinomycetota; class Actinomycetes; order Actinomycetales; family Actinomycetaceae; genus JAQYDG01. Next base: position 41,099 of record JAQYDG010000005.1, on the reverse strand, counting down.
CCCTTGCGAGGAATCTCTCCTTGAAGCAGAACAATATCGGCTAAGGCAAGGGGGTCACCCATCTGACGAACATAGTCACGATCGACCGCACTGTTAGCTGCGGGCAGAACAACAATCGTGTTTTCGCCGCTGGCGGCAACCGTGATCATAGCAAGGCCAGTTGAGCCAGGCACATGGCGCACATGGTCAAGATTCACACCAGATTGGCGAAGCACACCCAGAGCCCGATGGGCATAGTCGTCGGTTCCAACGGCTCCAAAAAACTGAACATCGGCTCCTAATAATCCGGCGGCCACGGCCTGGTTTGCACCTTTGCCGCCAGGAAGAACCTGTTGGCTGGAACCTACTACTGTTTCGCCAGGGGACGGATGACGATCCACCGTCACCAACACATCAACATTAATCGAACCGACAACAGCGATTGTTTGTTTTGACTGTGCCACCACGATTCGCTTTCATTCCCTCTCGGGCAGAGCCACGACCCCCGAGACAGCAACATGCATCAGCGGTAACTGTTCCACTGCGTCGAGGAACTCCTCAACTTCCGGATCCGTACCCGTCATCTCTATGACCACGGACGTGTCGTCGCTCTTGACGATGCGTGCACCATATGCGGAGACGATATGTGCAACGCTCCCCTCGTTAACCTCGGGGGTGCTCAGCTGCACCAATACCATATGCCGAGCCACGCCCTGCGCGCTCAACTCATGAACATCACGAACCCCAGCCAATTTGCGAATGGGACGCGCAAGAGACTCTAAATCGTCTTCAGATGCCTCGACGCCGATGATAATCCACTGAACATGCCTGGACTGACCTTGCCCGCTGGTCAGTCCAGAAATATTAAACGCCCTCCGCGCAATGATCCCAGCGATCCTGTTCATAATCCCTGGTTCGTCATCAGCAAGAACATAGAGGTTCCGCGACTTTTCCATACTCGAAGATCCACCTTCTGCGTGTGCGCGCAAGCCAAAAACGCCGACGCCTCATTATCCCACACTTTGACATGGCACAAGCCGCACTGTCCATATCGTGTATCACCGGATCCATGCCGCCAAGGTGGGCACGCCGCCGTAGGCCAGCGCGCGCTACCCTGGGTCAGCACGGCCACCCTAGATCTAGCGCCGCTACCCTGGGTCAGCACCGCAGCCCTCGGCCGGTACGGCCGCGCGAAGCCAGTACCGTCAAACCAGCCGAGCTCGTCTCACGGCTGAGTTCTAATCCTCTCGACGCACAAGCGTCCTGCGGCGTGGCGGGAACAGCGCACCTATCCCCACTGCGCCGAGCACGAGAACAACCAGCATCAGAACGACGGCAACCGGCTCGTAGTTGATAATTTCCCAACCGAACATGCGCCGAGCGAGCACAATTCCATAAATACCAATCAAGGCACCCGGAATCATGCCTGCCATCATCACCTGAAATGCCATGTGCGTCGAGAACCTTCTGCGGAATCCCGGCGTTCCGCCGACAGCCTCCACCGTGTCCATATCCGCGCGCGCCGCACGTGAAAGCATCGAAACCAACATCGCGGAAATAAACAGAGCAATCAGAACAGCACTACCGGCCAACGCAATAGGTTGGATCACGTCATATCGGCTCGGCGCTGCAACAGCTAGCTGACCAAAACCATTCGTCCCGGCGGTAGCCCTTTGCTGCCAAGCTCCATCAGAAAATCGAGGTGCTTGCTCAAAGTCGATCTGGGCACCTGCAACTCGAGATGCTAACCCCATCCGCTGAGCGAGGCTCGGCGACACGACCATATGAGTCACATACTGAGTTGGCAAAACACGTAGTACCTGCAAACCGTCCTTCGCCGTCATCGAGGTCAGGAGCTGTGCTTTATTATCTGACGCGGCGGACGGTTCATCGTCAGGATATCCTTTCGGATAGGAGACGAGGCGCACGCCATCGATTGTGGAGTTGTTCTGGAAAACGAGGATGGCGTCCTTCGCCAACGCCTGCGCTACCCGAGCCTTCGCGTCCTCATCGAGGAAATTCATCATGTGAACGTCGTCTGGACCGGCAACAACCACATCAAAAGATGCCGCAGAGGTATCGTTGTGGAACTGCCACAGTCCACCACTCGGTGTTCCGCTGTAGACGTCAACGAGCGAACCGTGAGCATTGATTGCTTCAAAGTACTGATCGTTTTGCGTATGAACACTGCGGATCGTATGGACGTCGGCCACAGGCTGAACGCTGTCAATCTGCGTGACGACGCGATCCAGCATCGCCTGCGGATCCCCTCCTGCTTGGGCAGCGCGAAGTTCAAAACGTGCGTCACCCTGTGGCGCCCACATTATTCTGGCTGACGTCGCGTTCCTGAATTCCGTCACTGCGGCAGCCGTGGCAACAACAGCCGTCATCGTCATGATTGCAATCGCGGCTACAGCTGCTGACGTGCGATGCATGCCGCGCGTCATAGTGCGCCCTGCCATTTTTGCAGTAATACCATGACTATTCAGCGCCGTGACGAGACGAATGAACACCGGTGCAGCGCCAGCCAACGCGAGGACCCCGATCAATACCAAACCGGCTCTGACACTCGACAAGTCCGAGCCTCGTGGCGAGAAGACGAAGAACGCCGCGATCATCACGAGGATTCCTACGCCGAGGGAGATATAGCCTTTTCTCGACCCTGACGTCTTCCATTCATCCCGGTGGGAAAGAATCTGAACCACATTGAGGCGTGTCGCCTTGATCGCTGGCACCAACGAGGCGAGAAGACCAAGCACAAGAGCAACCACAACCATGCCAACCATGCTCAACCAGTCCAAGCGCATCATCGCTTCGAACTTCCTGTTCAGCACCGCCTGAAGCACCGCATAGCCTGCCACGCCGAGAATGCCACCCAGCGCACCAATCAGCAGGCCTTCCCCGGCCATCATGCCAGCGAGCGTATGGGGCTGTGCGCCAACCGCCTGAAGGTGAGCCAATGTTCTCTCATTGCGCTTTTGGCTCAGCGAAAATGCAGGAGTGATGATGAAAATAACTTCGAGTACACCGATAATCGTCATAAAGAGCACGGCTAAGCGCATGTCGCTCGAACCGCTATATGTCATACCCGGATAGAGCTCATCTTCATCCGGAGGATTATTCAGAACATCCAGCGACGTCACCACCAGCCCGTAGGAATTAAACTCCTTGACCTGCTGCCACGTCACCGGTTCAGTACCTGTGATGACGAGCGGGGCACCCATATCAATAAAATTACCGAGGGTCTTTGGCTCTAAAGAATCCTCCGTACCCCCTATCACGACACCGCTGGAGGTCAGGCCGGACACTTTTCTAGCCTGAAATGAGTCTGTGGAATCCTGTGCACCAGGAACCCACATTTTGATGGTTGAGCCAATATGAGCCCCTAAGGCAAGGGCGGTGTCTGGATCAATTGCAATTTCCGCTTCCTTCGGCAAGCGCCCAGACCGCAGTGTCGCATTTTGCGCATTCACGCGGATTGTTTCCGGATAATATGGATCAGCGTTTTCATGACCATCGAGAACCATCGGAGGAACCTGCTGATCAGGCGCCTGCATCACTTCGGGGTCAAAGAGCACAGTGTCCGGTGCTGCAATCTTTTGCAGGATCGGCATCAGTTCGATACTTTTTTGCTCTGAACTGAACGGCTGAGATGACGCTTCCATCGATTCGCCGTTCGGAGTTTGGTGGAGAGGACTATCCGTCCCTGTCCACATCGAAGCCTGCAAACCATGGCTCTCCAGATACTCTTTCTCCCAGTTGAGGCTCTCAAGCGATAGAGCAGCACTTGCGACGACTATCGTCACCGCAATCAGCAGTACCGAGAGTACGGCCATGACCTTGTGCCCGCGAAGGTCGCGCCATGCAAGGCGAACAGCGATCTTCATTCCTGTTCACCTCCTTCGTCACCGTTCCTTTGATCATCGTTCATGCTGCGCGCCTGATCTGCCTGCACATCACGAGCGCTCGCTGCGGTGCCAGTATCCGCTTCGCCGCCACTGATGCCAGTAACGCCACTGACGCTATGGCGAGCAGGCGCGTCAAACGACATATCGTGCGACGCGGTCGCCATGCGTGTTTTCGTCTTATCGATCATGCCGTCTCGAAGATAGATCACGCGGTCTGCCCATCCGGCAAAGCGCGGTTCGTGAGTGACGAGTACAACCGTTGAGCCCATATCCACCCGATGACGCAGCAGGCGCATCACGTCCTCGGAAAGATTTGAATCCAGGGCGCCCGTCGGCTCGTCAGCTAATAAAATGCGGTTCTCGCCGATCAGGGCTCTGGCAATCGCTGCGCGTTGGGCTTGGCCGCGTGAAACCTCGGAAGGAAAACGCTTATCCATCGATTCAATTCCAAGCTCCGCGAGTGCTGTACGAGCCAGTGAACGAGCTTCACGCTCCTTCATACCGTCCAATTCCAGCGGAAGCGACACATTTTCAGCAAGCGTCAACGTTGGAATCAAGTTATAGTCCTGGAAAACATACCCGATACGCCGCCGACGCATCAGCGCACGCTGCGCAACCGACTGCGCGGCGATATCTTCCCCATCGATCAAGATCTGTCCAGAATCTGGCACATCCAAGCCGCCGAGCAGGTTCAAGAATGTCGATTTTCCGGATCCGCTCGGTCCCATCACCACCACGAATTCACCCTCACGAATCGAAGCCGAAACGTGGTTGAGCGCGTGGATAGTCTCGCTTCCCACACGATGAGTTTTCGTCGCTGAAATCATATCGATGGCAATAGACATATCATGCCTCCGTGGTGTTCGTTGTGTTGTTGTGATTCTCCGAAGCCGTCACATGCGTAGCTGAATGCTGTATATATGCGTCAATCATCGTTTCCACATGGTCTAGCCAGCGCCCGAGCGCTTCAAGGTCAAAGATTTGGCGTTCGGCCAACAAGTGTGCAGTTAGGTTCTCCTCAGGCAAATGTGCAAGGTATTGCGTGACGGAACGCAGCTCACTGAAGGTAGCCACCCGCTGTTCCTGAACCATCTGTGTGACGTCCTGCCCATTGTTTGCAGCCACGGCCAGACGCATCACCAGATCGTCCCGATCTGTTCGCCCAGGCAGGATCGGTGTGGCCTGCCAGTCTTCCAGAGCATGACGCCCTTTATCGGTAATAGAAAACGCAACAGACGGATGAGCGCCCGCGACCTCGCCCACTTCTTTCACCAGTCCGTCGCGTGCAAGACGCTGAACAGTTTGATACACCTGCCCGATGTTCATCGGCCACACGTGATTCGTCTTCTCCTCAAAGGCCGCTTTGAGCTGATACACCGAGGCATCTTCCTGGTCCAGAAGCCACAGGAGGATATCACGAACCGCCACACTTCCTCCTTTCCTGTGCCCATAAGCCCGTATTACCTAGTAACGATTACTCGGTAATAGTTACAGGATAACCATTGCTGTAAGCATGTGCAACTGATGGAACAGTGTGGGCACTTAGCTGCCGGCATGTACTCGTCGCACAAATAAAAATGGCGGACTTCCAGGGGTGATTCCCTGAAAAACCGCCATTCTCAATAGTGAAGCAACGTCGGTAGCGCGTCTTATCAACGAAATAAAGGCATACAGTGACTCACAATATAGGGAGTCTTTTGCTCACCCCGTTTGACGGCGTGCCCGAGTTTTCTTACCTCCCGAGTTTTCTTGCCTTCCTCCCCCGGCCTACTCCATTGCCCGACTTACTTCAGCGCGCTGAGCCACTCGTCCATCGCTTTGGTATATTCGGCAACGATCTGTGCACTCCGCACCACGTTTCCAGCCACGAGAAGCGGGTGATCAGCACCCTCGAATTCCACAACCCTCACATGGGACGGCCACTGTGCAGCAGCCTCCGCATTCCAGTGAGGATCCTCCGTCCCACCGATTGCGAGCTGTGCGGCAGGGTTGCGCCCGATGGCATCGACAACGTCGTCACGTTCGGCAACCGGCGTCATCCAGATCGCAGGATATCCATCCTCAGCAGCGAGAAGAGAGGCAAGGGAACCGATCGATTTCCCGACAATCAACACCGGAAGAGGATTTCCCTCAAGCGCCTTCTCGACCTCAGCGCGCACGGCCTGCGGAGTCCACTGCATCGACGTATCCCACGTCATCTCCCTCACGTTGTATCGATGCGAGAGCACAACCTGCTTCGCAAAATACATTTGAGGCATCTGAACCGGGTACGCAACTCCCGGTACCAATAACGCCAGCCCTCGCGGGTCTTCAACTTTCGTATCCTGATATGTTGCCATCTCTGCCCCTCTGTTCCGTCACTCGATATGCACTGGTTGTTCTGCTTATTGTTCTACTCGTTACCACGCCCTCTACAGGTTGTCCTCGCATTGTGCCTGCACAGATGTTCCTAGCGACGATAACGACGCAGCGCGATGCCCGCCGAAGTATACGCAGACCCTGAGCATACGCAGGCGGAACACATCCCTCGCCATACACGTCAAAGCATCTACTTCTCTGTGATATGGCTTCCCCTTTATTCTGGCACGTTTATTCTGATACGACGCACCCACACGCTCATGTACATAGCCTCCACAGAATGATCGTGGAACATGCGGTACACACCTGTGGAAAAAATGCGGAATAAATGCTGTGCACTGCCGTTGTCCTAGTCGGTCTAAAGAAAACTACTCGGAACATGCGAGTACTTGAGGTAGACCGTCGAGGTGGCTCGCACATGCCAGCCACGGATTTTGGGAGGCCACAATGCTTGAGGTATCAAACGAAGAAGACATGATCGTAGCCGTGGCAAAGGCTGCACAATCCGGAGAGGCTGTTGCGCTCAAACAGTCAGTCACGCTCACGTCTACATTGGTGTTGCCCGAAGGTGTCACCCTGACTGCCGTTGGACGCAATCCGCTACTTCTGGCCTTCCCTCACGGCGACGGCATTGGCCTCACGAAGAACAACACCGTAAAAAACATCGCCATACAGACGCAGGCCAGCTCACGTGCACTATACTTGGTCAGCGCTGTGGACGACCTCGGAACGATGACGCTTTCTAATCTGCGCGTTTCCGGCATCGTCCAGCTGATGATGCATAAACCAGCCACAAAACTCGCAGTCAAGGCTTCTCATGTAGACGTCGTTTCTGCAGACGCGCGCGCCTACTCCGAGCAGCAGCTGAAATACGGAGTTGTCGTGGAGCAAGGAGCCTTCACGATTCACAACTTTAACGCCGATCCGTCATCACTGATCACGGCAACCCTCGACGATATTTCTGCCGGACGTCCGGAGGCTCCTGTGATCGGTTCAGGCGTCTACGTTGCCGGTTTTAGCGATGAAGGCGGCAAGGTTGAGGTTGATTCGATGACCACAGGCGAAATCCACTCAACTGGAATGATTCCCCAGAATCAGCCGAACCGCATTACCGGAGGAATTTTCATCCTTTCTGGCGCACATGCCCATCAGATCGTCTCCCACGGTTCAGTCACAACATACGGCGTGAACGATATGGTTCTGGACGTATGGGGCGAAGTCGATTCGTGGATCGCTGAGGCACCGGTGCGCAGCTACGGTACGTCGGGCGTCGGTTTCGTTAATTTCGGTACGGTTCACCATTTTGAAGCAAAGGACGTCCTCGAAACCTTCGGGGCTGGGGCTCGCGCATTCAACCAGTATGACGGCACGATTGATGACGCCACATTTGCCGACGTTCGCACACACGCCGACGGCTCAGTTGGCATGCAGTTCTCCAAACCGGTCGGAAACCTCCATGTAACCGGCAATATCGTGACTGAAGGCGGTTTCGGGGACTCCCTGGTCAAGGGTGTTATCGTCCAGCTCCCGGCCACCGCTTATAGCCTCAAAGAGGGTAGCCTCGTCAAGCGAATGACAGTAGATGGCGACATTATTACTCATGGAGACGGTGTGGATGCAGTGATGGCAGACTCTGGCCAGGCTCAGGAATTTATTCTGGGCGGGTCGATTCGTACGCTCGGTCAGAATGCTAAGAAGGTCGTTGTAGAAAACGGCGGCAAACTTGGTGATCTTCAAGCTGATTAGCGTGTGAGGTGACGCGAAAGCGAGGCTGTACAGCCTCTATGTTGCTAGACCAGCTACGAAGCAAGTAGGCCGTTACTACCATGCGGCGACACATACATCACAGGAGGCGGCGAGCGATAGTGCTCGTCGCCTTCACGATAGTGTCCACTACGTGGATACATCTTCCCCGCACAGGTACAGTTTGCTAGCATAAACACACGTGAAATTTTTGAATAACATTCAGCCGAGCTTCGATCTCACCTACGACGACGTGTTTATGGTGCCAAGCCGATCCAATGTTGGATCCAGAAATAACGTGAACCTGTCAACCGACGATGGCACGGGAACGACGATTCCGATTGTCGTCTCGAATATGACGGCGATCAGCGGTAAGCGCATGGCAGAAACTGTCGCTCGCCGTGGTGGAATCGCAATCATTCCCCAAGACATTCCTGTGGACGTGGTACGCCAGGTCATTGCCTCGGTGAAAGCCTGCGACGTTGTATATGAAACGCCCGTTATCGTGAAGCCGCACCACACATGTGGATATGCGCTGGAGCTGCTTCCTAAGCGGGCGCACGGTGCCGCTGTGGTGATTGATCCGGAGACGAACGTACCCGTCGGCATCGTTCAGAAATCCGATCTGATGGGCGTCGATCGCTACACTCAGCTTCGCGAAGTGATGAGCACCGAACTAGTCACGATCGCGCAAGGCACTGACCCACGCCAAGCATACGGTCAGTTGAAGGACGCACATCGTCATTTAGCTCCAGTGGTTGATGCGCGCGGTACCCTCGTTGGCTTGCTCACGCGTGCAGGAGCCGTGCGATCCACGATCTACAAGCCAGCGACCGACGCTGACGGCAAGCTGCGAATTGGAGCCGCCATCGGGATGAACGGCAATCCTGCCGAAAAAGCACGCGAGCTCGTCGACGCTGGCGTTGACGTGATCGTCGTCGATACGGCTCACGGTCACCAGGAGAAAATGATTGACGCTGTTCGCGCTGTTCGCGCCGTACTTCCCGACGGTTTCCCTCTCGTGGCAGGCAACGTGGTTTCTGCCGCGGGCGTACGCGACCTCGTGGACGCGGGAGCATCAATCGTCAAAGTTGGTGTTGGCCCAGGCGCGATGTGCACTACCCGTATGCAAACCGGTGTTGGCAGGCCACAGTTTTCTGCGGTACTTGAGTGCGCAGCACAGGCCGCACAGCTCGGCGCGTCCGTGTGGGCTGACGGGGGCGTGCGCCATCCACGCGATGTGGCGCTGGCCTTGGCTGCAGGGGCGTCGAACGTGATGATCGGCTCGTGGTTTGCCGGCACCTTCGAGTCGCCCGGCGATCTTCATTATGACGGGGAAGGCCGCGCATACAAGGAGAATTTTGGGATGGCGTCCAAACGCGCAGTGATGAACAGAACGTCACAGGAAGACGCTTTTGACCGCGCGCGCAAAGAGTTGTTCGAAGAAGGTATTTCCACTGCCCGCATGTACCTTGACCCTGAGCGCCCGGGTGTTGAGGATTTGATCGACAACATCATTTCCGGTGTTCGCAGCTCATTCACCTATGCGGGTGCTCAAACGATTCCCGAGTTCCGCCAGCGCGCTATTGTGGGCATTCAATCGGCCTCTGGGTACCGCGAAGGTGCTCCTTTGCACCAGAGCTGGTAAGCGAAGTGAAAACAAGGCTCGATATTCCAGGAATAGTTTTGGCGTATCGAGCCTTGTACATAGTGTCAGGCAGTGCGGGAGATCCTGGATACGTGCGGGTGTTCCAGAGCGTGACAAGAAGCGGATCTTAGTCTGAGATCCTCACACTGAATCCTTGAGGAAAGGACAAAGATGAAGACACAGGAAATGCACGAGAAGTTCTTGGCAAACATGATCAAGTTGACCGGCAAGACGGCCGATGAGTTGGTGCCACCGATCCACAAGGCCGGCGTTGAGGCGCATGCTGCCGGGGATCAGCCAGTCAATGAGGCGCGTCAGAAGTTCTTCCAGGCGATGGCTGACGAGCTGGGTATTGAGGTAGAACGCGTGTCGAAATACGCTGACGATCTGAAAGACGACCGCCCGAAGGCTCTTCAGGATTTGATTGACGAAACCGGCAAGAGCAAGCAAGAAGTACTGGATGCGTTCCATAAGGCAGGCCCTGCTCACCAGGAAGAATACGATAACGCAGTGGCCGCCAACCATGAAGGTTTCGTTGTGCGCGCAGCCAAGGAACTGGGCATGGATCGCTCCATCATCGAGAAGGCATTTATCTTCGATTAATCGTTCAGCACTCTCGCTGCCACGCGATTGGGTTTGCGCTGAGCACGCGATGTGATGGCTCCACGTGTGTGGTGCGATGACGTGGTGGCACGCAGTGCACGATTCACAATAACGTGCACAGTAACTGGTGGGTTTTCAGGGTTATGATCCTGGGAATCCACCTTTTTTCTGCTACTTTAAGGCCGGCAACATACTGCGCTGACTGCGGACGATTCACTCAACGTCAAGATTTACGCAACGTCACATCATGCCCGCTCAGCCACCGCAATAATGCCACTCCATGGCTCCCGCCCTTCCTCTTGCTGAGTACTCTGGCGTTCTTCGGCTAACCACGGCGGCTAGTCAAACGGTAAGCTGTGAGTCGGACGCACGAGGCATCACGAGGAGGAAAGACGTGACAAAGCGAATCGGGATTCTCACCGCCGGCGGAGATGCTCCAGGGCTGAATGCTGCCATACGTGGTTTTGGACGCGCTGCACTCGGACAATATGATATGAAGCTCTTTGGATTCCACAATGGATTCCGTGGCCTAGCAGACAATGACTGTATTGAATTGAACTCCGCTTCCCTCTCCGGCATCCTCACAGTGGGCGGCACGATACTGGGCACGTCACGCGATAAAGTCCATCGAATGGTCGTCGATGGCGAAGAAAAAGATATGGTTCCCCATATCGCGAAGGTCTACGAAAAGAACAAGCTCGATGCTCTCGTGACCCTCGGCGGCGGCGGCACAGCCAAAAATGCGCTCAAACTCGCCAAAGCCGGAATGAATGTGCTGCATCTACCCAAGACGATCGACAACGATATTTGGGGCACAGATGATTCATTTGGTTTTGCTACCGCGCTTGAAATTGCGACCGAAGCGGTTGATCGGCTGCATTCTACGGCACACTCGCATCATCGCATTATTCTCGTTGAAATTATGGGGCATAAAGCCGGGTGGCTGACGCTCGGCGCTGGAATCGCTGGTGGCGCCGATATCATTTTGATCCCCGAGATCCCCTACTCTATCGACAAAATTGCTGCGAAGATCGGCCAGAGGCAAGCTTCAGGTAAGCATTTCTCAGTGATTGCGGTCGCTGAGGGTGCGATGGATACCGACTATGCGCGCAAACTCAAAGCAGCCGAAGACCTCATTAAAGCTGCGGATACTCCCGAAACGAAGGAAGCCGCCAAGCGGCACAAAGAGGTTCTTGCAGACTCTCAGCGCGAACACACCTTTGCGTTGGCTCGTCAGCTCGAAGCAGCCACAGGATTAGAATCGCGCGTGACGATCCTCGGATACGTACAACGCGGAGGAACTCCCGTGGCAGCAGATCGGCTGCTGGCAACGCGCCTCGGGACAATGGGCGCTGCCGCGATTGCGGACGGCGAATCCGGAGTCATGGTAGCGACCCATGGTACCGAAACAACCCTGGTTCCACTTGAAAAGGTTGCGGGTAAGACGAAGTTTGTGCCCGTCGATCACGAGTGGGTTCGCACCGCACGAGAGGTCGAAACCGGCCTTGGCGATTAAGCCATAGTGACTAGGCAGTGACGGTGTGTGCGGCAAGCCGCCACACGTGGATCCTTGTCCAGGAGACTTCTGACTAGATACAATGTGCAAAGGCATCGATGGACGTCTTTGGAAATCATATGGCAGGCAAGAAGAAGCTCGTTTTTGGGGTAAGTGTGGTTGCGGGTCTCGTCATCGCAGCGATTGGACTCTATGTGGGATATTTTGCGGTAGGGAAACGCGCCTTACCGCATACGCAGGTGGGCTCGGTCAATGTTGCGGGAATGACGGAGCAAGAAATCGCACACACCCTGGACGATACCCTGGCAACTAAACACGTCGTGATCAGTGGGAACGGGATTGAGGAAACCCCCGCACGCATGGCTGATTTAGGCGTCAGCGTTCAGACGGGAAAGCTAGCTCGGTCTGTTGTTGCTCAAAGCCGCAGCCTGCGGGCTCTCGTGACGGCACCGTTTACGCACACCCGCATCGCAGTACCTGTGAGCTCAGATCCGCGTGCCCTGATGAATTTCACGTCGCGTCTTGATTCCGCCCTCCCGTCCGCCACCAAGCCAGTAAACCCAACAATCGTGAGCCAGAATGGCACGTTCATCGTCAAACCTGGGAAGAACGGAAATGGCGTGATCCCAGCCCCCCTGAAGGCTGCAGCAGAACGAGTCCTCGCTACCCAAGCAGATGTGCGTGTGGCACCCCAGATCGGATCCGTTGAGCCAACAATCACCGTCGAAGCCCTGCAAGCAAAGGCAAATGCGGCCAACGAATTGATTGCGCCGAACGTTTCACTGCGTGTTGGCAGCAAGACTGTTGAAGCTTCAGCCAACGATAAAGCCGCGTGGGTAGATCTGAGTACTGATCATCCGCGCGTGGCAGATGCGAAGGTCAAGGAGTACGTCAACAAACTCTCCACACCCCTCAATGTTGACCCCATTGTTGGTCTACGTTACCTCAACTCCCACGGTGACGTCACCCTCGTCAAAACACAAGCGCGTCCTGGCGTGACGGTAACGAATACAGACCAGCTTGTAGACGAGATTTGCGCGAATATCACAGCCAAGAAAGCGACAAACGCTGCATTTGTGACGTCCACAGCGCCAGAACAGTGGAAAGAAAAAACCATTGCCGACGGTGCAGAAAAGCTCGTGTACCCTGCTGCCGCCGGTGAAAAGTGGATTGACGTCAACCTCGCCACTGCACAAATGTCTGCCTATGAAGGCGCCACTCGTGTACGCGGACCTATTAAGGTGATCACCGGTATTCCGCCCAAGTTTTCCACGATTCAAGGAACGTTCCAGATCGAACGCAAGTACAAAACGAAGACGATGCGTGGAACCGACTTCGACGGTACGCAGTACGTCGATCCCGGAGTACCGAACGCGATGTTTTTCCAAGGTGGCTATGCAATCCACGGAGCACCATGGTGGAGCGCTCATTCCTGGGCGACGAAACGTTACGGCTCGCACGGCTGCGTCAATACCCCTCCTGCTGAGGCCGCATGGCTCTATGGCTGGGCACCACTCGGCACTACCGTGGTGACGCACCGTTAATAACCTGTGGCTTGCTTTTGAGCGCACCCGACATGACGAGCAAGCTGCGTGAGTGGCGTGCGTTTTTTGAGCAGGATTTTTGCACGTGCGTCCTCTCACCGAGGTCTCTATAACCGAGGTCTAGGGAGTACGAATATACGTAATCGGCAAACAAATGTGATCGGCACGGCCTACAGCAAGCTTCCAACACAGCGCTGTTTGGCTGAAGACGTGCACGCAGATATTAATTGAACGAGGGTGGGCTAAAGCATATGCTCTAGCCCACCCTCAGATATTCAGACTACAGTCGGAGGTTTTCCCTCAGCTCACTTCGCAATACGCTCAGCAAACTCAACCATACGGTTCGAGAAGCCCCATTCGTTGTCGTACCATGCCTTCACTTGCACAAGGCTGCCAATTGACTTCGTCAGCGGCGCATCGAAAATCGAGGAGTGAGGATTCATGCGGATATCAGTGGAGACCAGTGGCGCCTCGCTGTACTCCAGGATGCCTTCCCAATTGCCCTTATCCGCAACCTCAGCAAACTTGGCGTTGATTTCTTCTGGAGTTGCAGGCTTCTTCAACTGAACCGTCAAGTCAGTAATCGAACCAACAGGAATCGGCACACGCAGCGCTGCACCCGTCAACTTACCGGCCAATTCCGGAATCACCAAGCCAATAGCAATAGCTGCACCGGATGAGGTTGGGATGATGTTCTCAGCAGCCATACGTGCACGCCGCAGATCGCGGTGCGGTGCATCGTGCAACTTCTGATCACCAGTGTACGCATGAACCGTGGTCATGAAACCATTCTCGATACCCCAGTTATCGTTGAGCACCTTCGCCACAGGTGCGAGCGAGTTCGTGGTGCAGGAACCGTTGGAGAATACGTCAAAATGATCTGGATCCAGATCCTGATCATTGACGCCCAGCACGATGCTCTGTACGCCATCTGTGCCACCCTTTGCCGGAGCGGAGATGATAACCTTCCGAGCGCCGCCCTGCAGATGCTGCTTGGCCAATTCGCCAGAAACGAAACGACCCGTCGATTCAATAACGATATCCACGCCGTAGTCGCCCCACTTGATCTTCGTGGGATCCGGTTCCGCCAGAACGGTGAACTTCTTGTCGGCCGCGTAGTAGATGTCATTACCATCCAGGCGCACGCCTTCCAGATGACCAGTCAGCGTATCCCACTCGAGCAGGGTGGCAAGCGTCTTGGCATCCGTCAAGTCGTTGACAGCAACAACCTCAATATCGGCCTTATTGGTCAGGGCTGCACGGAGAAAACCACGCCCGATGCGACCAAAACCATTAATACCTACACGAACTGTCATTATGTATCCCTTCGATTTTCGTGTGGCGGCCAGTACCTGACCGTTCCAAGAACAATTATACCTACACTGGCGCTTCGATATCGGACGGATAGTCTCTCAGCTCAATGAGGCAACATTGTTGCACCGCCGTGCCAGCCCAGTGCACACTTCTGCACGCAAGCTCTTGCTACACGCACACCCTTGCTCCTGCTCGTGCGCTACTGCTCCTGCCTTCCGTCATGCTTCGTGTATCCGCATACCGCCGCAACCCCACGTAACGGCGTTCAATGGTGCGCGATGTCTCCCTGCTGTTCCAGCTCTTCCACCGTAGGCGCGGGAGGCAGAGCGTGCGTCCGCTTCAGCACCTCATATGCTATAAAGAGGAATGCGAGGTACGGCACGCCAGCGTACACCGCAACTGGCATCAGCCAGATAAGCGCAACAAACACAGCAACGCATGCGGCGATCACCAGATAATTCACCACAGGAGCGCCCCACATTCTCGTGACGTGGCTCGGCTTATCAACACGCCGACGACGGAACACGAGATGCGTCACCATAATGATGCTCCAGTTGATCAAAATACCCACAGTCGCAGCTCCGAGCATCATCATAAAAACGCTGGAGGGGGCAACAATAGACAGGATGGCTGCCACCGCAAGGCATGCCAAGGACACAATGACTGCACCGGTCGGTGTACCTGAACTGTTGACGCGGGAAGCAAAGTGTGGTGCTTGCTTGTCAATCGCTAAGGCGTGGATCATCCGTGAAGCAGCATACATACAGCTATTGGCTGCAGAAAGTGCGGCAACAATCAACACCACATTCATGACGTCCGCTGCGGCGGAGACACCAGAAAGCTTGAGTGCACGAACGAACGGTGACTGCGTGATCGACGATCCGGCTGCCGCCGTTGCTCTCCACGGCTCTAGCGCAAGAACAACCGTGATAGCGGCTACATAAAAAAGCAGAATACGCCAGATCATCGCAGACGCTGCGCGGGGAATAGCCCGAACCGGATCCTGAGACTCTGCAGCAGTGGACGACACGATCTCGATTCCCCCGAACGAAAACACGGCCATACAACTCGCAGCCAAAACACCCACAATTCCAGCGGGGAAAAATCCCCCAGGAGCATTCGTCAGGTTCTTCCAGCCAACTGCCTCCACATTCGGTACTGCTCCAACAATTAATGCCAGACCCAGAACGATAAACCCGACTGCAGCCAAAACCTTGATCATCGAAAACCAGTATTCTGCAGATCCATATACATGGACGGAGAATGCGTTGAGGACGATAATCACCAGAGCAGCGCCACAGGTACCGACCCACATGGGCAGTCCAGGAAACCAAAAACGAAGATAGGTTGCCGTCGCTGTGACTTCCGCTCCGGCAGCGACCAACAATTCCACCGCAAAATTCCATCGCGTGACGAACCCGCCACGATTCCCCAAATATGCTGCCGCAATGGTGCCGTGCCCGCCCGCAACCGGATGTGTGGCAACCATTTCAGCCAGTGCCCACACCACAGCGAGTGCAACCAAACCGGCGAGGAAGAACGAAATAATAGTTGCCGGCCCGGCAAGCGCTATCACGGAGCCGGAACCGAGGAACAACCCCGTGCCAAGCGCTCCTGAAAGCCCAATCATCGACACCTGCCGCGTCGTCAGAGCACGATTAAGCCCTGAATGACCGGAAGGCTCAGTATCCTCGCGCTGATGATGTGAACGCGCGGTGCTTTGCTGCATCTTCGTCATAGAACACAGAGTAAACCACATTGCCCCACAATCACGGATTAGCCACAGTAATTCCGGTAAAGTTCACATTAACGGCTATACCAAGAAACTCTACCTGCCAGGCACACAAGCCGGTTGAAAATCCAGTTGAAAAGTACGCACGTAGAGTTAAGAATCAATACAACACTGCCGCCTATCAAGGCATGGACAACGAGAGAGACGAGGATTGTCGATGAAGATGACACGGTATACACATGCAGCTGTTCTCGTTGAAGACAACGGCACGAAGATCGCGATTGATCCCGGAGAATTCGGAGCCATTGAGAATCTGAGCGCCGTCGATGCAATTCTCATCACGCATGATCACTTTGACCACGCCGATCACAGGGCAATCCTGGACGCGTGGACCGCAAACCCTGATATCGCGGTCTACGGTCCGCGGTCGCTTGCTGACCAGTCAGATTTCCCGGTCTCGATTGTTGACGGCGGGGACGCATTCAACGTGAAAGGTGTCCACATCGATGTGGTGGGTCATTCACAAGCGGTGGCGTCCCTTGACGACGACGACATTCCGAATGTGGGCTTCATTCTCGCCGGGAAACTGCTACACCCAGGCGACGCCTTCCAACCAGTCACGGTCGATACCTTACTTTTACCGATGGAAGTGCCGTGGGCAAAGAACATTGACCGTGAAAGGGCTCTTGCTACCAATCCCCCGAAGCGTATTATCCCTATTCACGACGCACCACTAGGAAAAATGGGAATCGAGTTTATGGAACACACTCTGGCAAACCTTGCGCGCCGAATAGGGGCAGAGGCTCTACCGCTGCGCGTCGGCGATTCAGCGAATATCTAAGTGCCTCGAAGCCCATGTGGATAGCTCTCCACTGGCCTGGGAGTCCCGTCACACAGAGTGGCTTATATGCCGCAGAATTCTACAGACCCCAGTGACCAGGCTTCGGATCGTCCGGGATTTGACCGAGGCGCCCTCCCTGGAAATCCTCGAAGGCCTGGATCAGTTCCTCGCGCGTGTTCATCACGAACGGGCCATATGCAGCAACAGGAGCGCCAATCGGCAATCCACCCAGCAACAACAACTCAACATCGGGGCTGCGGGACTCCTGATTTTTTGCTGCGGCCAACTGCAGGTATTCCCCAGAGTCTGCCGAGTACACGCCACGCCCCATCACGGCAAGCTGCCCTGTGCTCGCCGGTCTATGATCCGCACCGATTTCCGCATTGCCAGCAAGAACGTAGACGAGCGCATTGAAATCACTGCGCCACGGGATTTGCGTCATGGAGCCCGCCGGTAGCGTTGCATGGATCATGGTGATCGGCGTATACGTAGATCCCGGGCCACGGTGACCTTCAATTTCTCCTGCAATCACGCGCAGCGTTGCGCCGCCATCTGCACTTGTGAGCAGTGTCAACTCCCCGCCTAAAATCGGCTGATAGTGTGGCGGCGTCATTTTAGCTTCCGGTGGAAGGTTCACCCACAACTGCACGCCATGGAAAAGTCCGCCAGAGGCAACCAACGATTCTGGTGGCCGCTCAATATGCAGCAGCCCTGAGCCAGCCGTCATCCACTGCGTGTCTCCATCTTTAATCTGGCCACCGCCACCATTGGAATCCTTATGAATAAACGTGCCGTCGATAATGTAGGTGACGGTCTCAAAGCCTCGATGCGGGTGCCACGGAGTGCCGCGTGCCTCACCCGCCGCATATTCCACTTCACCCATTTGATCCATATGAACGAAAGGATCGAGAGCCTTATAGCTCACTCCCGCAAAAGCACGACGAACAGGAAAACCATCGCCCTCGTAGCTGGACGGTGCCGTCGTCACGCCCTTCACAATACGCGGATGATCGCCTGGGAGCGGCGCAGATAGTCGAGGCAGGGCCAGAATATCGGAAGGAACAACTGCTGGCATAACGATCTCCTGAAGCTAAACCTGTGATAACACGAATATGTCAGTTGTATAGCTGACACTCACTATAACAATCCCCTAATGCCGCATATTCCGCATGATCCTCACTCCCCTTAGCCACGCATCTCTCCAATGTGCGTCGTCATGTTCCAGAGCATCCGTCCCTGAGCCCCCTCGACCGCGCGTGCCTCAGCATCGAGAAGTGCATAGACGAAGAGCTCCCGACTTGCCTCGCGTGTCGTTTACCAGACATGTCTACCTCAGAAAGCGTGCGTTGAAGAGCCATTTTGTATGATGGGATGAGTGAAAGTCTTCAAGCGCGGATATAACCGCCGTCAACAAGCTCGCCATGCCCTGATCGCCGCCGTCATGGCTTCGTTCTTCCCAGGTGTTTTCCTTTTCTGTTTACCTGCACTCTTTGTGTCGTACTGGAAAACTGCCATTCCAGCCTCTGATACTCAGCTCGGATGGGTGACCACACTCGCCGTACTCGCCAGCGGGTTCTTCACATACCTCGCCGGCCTGGCTCGCAGCCGCTGGGGCACACGCATGATGTATGTCGTCTCGCTCGTCCTGATGGTCTCGTCATTAGTCATCGCCATCACCTTCCCAACCTCGCTTTGGGCAGCCTACGTATGGGCATTCATCGCAGGCGCCTCCACAACCTTCGCGTATTCTCCTTCGCTCTCGGCCGTCCAGGAATGGTATCCCACTCGCCTGGGTCTCACCACGGGCCTCATTAACATCAGCTTCGGCCTTTCCGCTGCTCTTGCTTCGCCAATCGTCGCTCGTTCCCTCACACACTTCGGGTTTACAACCACGAATGCGATTCTGATTACTTTGATGACGGTGACTATGATCGTCTCCATTATTTTGTCTACGCCGCGTCGTCACGAAAAGGCACGCGTTGCGGAGCTTTCTGACGACGGGATATCGCAGCCGGTTCGTCGATCAATGACGACCAACGAAGCACTACACTCTTCTCCATTCTGGCAGATCTGGCTGATGTGGTTCGCCGGAGGAGCATCAGCAGTGACGATGTTGACGTTCTCGGCAACATATTCCGACTATCTCAACGGTCACGGAGTTTTCGTCAACACTGTGGCGGTTGTGACCGCCTTTGCGGCAGGAAACGGAATTATTCGCCTCATCAACGCGGTGATAATCGACCGAGTAGGCCCCGTCATCATCGACACGATAGCTTTTGGAGCACTGAGCCTTGGCTACCTGGCGCTCATTCTGACCGATAACGGGCATATCCTTACCCTCGTCGCGTTCCTCGGAGGATCTGCGCTAGGCTCAATTTTTACAACCTCCCCATCGTTAATTACTCCTATTTTTGGCTTGAAACACTTCGGACAGATTTTCGGCCTTATTTTTGCTGCATACGGTATTTTTGGCGCTCTTGCAGGGCCTTTGGCAAGCACCAGACTTTCCAGCGTCATTGGGTACAAACCCGTCTTCGCTTACCTCGCGGCATTGAGCACGCTGGCCTGCCTGATGGTTCTGGCTCTGGCTCGTACGCGCAAAAAGATGTAGCCAGTAAAGATGGAGCCACAGTAAAGGTGGAGCCGCAGTAAAGCTCTCTCATATTAATGAGATTAAACGTGAGGATCCCGACGCATGGCATATACTCGTCACCCTTCGCCCCTAAACGGACGCCGACCCACCCGCAGCGATCTTGAATCCTTCCGTAACCAAGGATTCGGACGCGACGATTTGATGGGCGCTGCAGCGTTCAACAGACCAACCGCACTGCTGATTTTCGGTATCAACCCCGGGCTGTGGAGCGCGGCTGTCAATGCGCCTTTTGCCTATCCCAGCAATCGATTTTGGCCTTCGCTCTTCCAAGCCGGTATTACTCGACAGCGTATCGACGTCACACGCGGCATCAGCGACGAAGACGAAGAGTATCTTGCGCTCCGAGGTATCACCCTCACGAATCTCGTAAATCGGGCGACTGCCGAAGCCCGCGAATTGAGCCGTGACGAGCTCGTTCTCGGCGGGCTCAAAGCCATGACGCTTGCACAACTCTACAAGCCACAGGCCGTCGTCATCGTGGGCATTAGCGCTTTTCGTACTGCGTTCGGAATGCGCAAAGCTCAGCTGGGCAGACAAGAGCCAGCCGACGTCACCGCATCGATTCAGGCGCTACCAGTTTCTGACGACGTGTTGCACCAACTGCCGAGCAACACGATCCGCCCCGTCGATCTGAATGCTGCCGCACACCCCTCCAGACGACGTTGGCCGGAGGATGTTCAGCTGTGGGCTCTCCCGCAACCGAGCGGCCTCAACGCACATGAGACAGTCGACACACTCGCAGCAAAATGGCAGGCCGTTGCTCGCGCAATCAACCTGCCACTCGAGGTACCAGAAATATCAGATCACCCTGATATTCACTCGTGATCAGTGGTGATGATGGTGTGAAGTACTGCGGCGGTGGTGCTTATGGGAGACGTGAATCAATAAGCCTCCCACCATGCCGAGGTTCTTTAGAAATTCGATCCGCTGACCCGCGCGCTGAGCAGGATCATCGATATTCCAAAAATCGTGACCGGCGATCGTCGTCATCGCTGTTGACAACACGAGACCAGCAGCAGCGGTACGCGACAGAATCCCGGAAGCCAGCCCGATGCCGCCAGCAACCATGCTCGCCCCATTCACACGAACAAGCTCGTCTGCATGATCCTGCGCAAACGCCCAGGGAGCCTTCTTCACGGCTTCAACCCGCACTCCCGGCTCCCGTGCCGCCTCATATCCCATGATGATAAACGGCGCAGCAAGGGCTGCACGTCCCACAAAATTAATAGCTTTCCTCACTGTTATTATCCTTTCCCATTCACGGCACCCAACGCGTTGCCTCGACGGATACGCCTATCCCTGTGGCCTTGACGATGAATACATAGCCCCTTCACGATGGACAACTGTCGGCGTATCACAGTTATTCCGCATTTCTGCATCGCACGAGCAAACTCAGAGTGTTCGTACCAAGAACTGCGAGCACAACTACGGCCGCCGAGCGATCAATAACGCAAGGGGATAAAATATGGCAACGGCTATCGCTCGCGTTTATCAACAACGGCTCTAGGGTCGTCGATACGGCAGCTGCTATACCTTCAGTATTCGTTCAACAATCGAGGCGCACTATGCAAGGCACCTATCCGGTCGTCACTCTGTGCGGCAGCACAAAATTCAAAGACCAGTTTCTGGACGCACAAAAACGCTTGACGCTTCAAGGCAATATCGTTCTCAGCGTTGGACTTTTTGGGCACAGCGGAGACGCTGAGGCATATGACGAGGCAACAAAAACCATGCTCGACGATATGCACAAACGCAAAATCGATATGGCCGATTCGATCTTCGTCATCAACGTGGGAGGATACATCGGAGCAAGCACGCGAAGCGAAATCGCCTACGCCCACTCAACGGGAAAAGCAGTCGCATACTTGGAACCCGAGCCACAACCCGAGTCAAAGCCTGAACCGCAACGCGGACCGGAACCCCAACCGAAAGAAGCTGAACCGCAAGCCGGGGAAAACCGGGGCCGAAGGGAAACAGATTCCCTAAAAACGGAGCGGCGCCCGTACTGCTGTAGACTAAGACGGTCATCGACAGGGGAGCGCAATCGCGCTGAGAGTGCACCGCGCGGACTCATCTAGTGCCCGCTGCCTGCAGACCCTCGAACCTGATCCGGACAATACCGGCGCAAGGAAGTCGAGCTCTTCTACCGTTTTCGGTAGCCCCTCCAGTACTCAACATTCTGGAGGAATTATGAAATCGCATGCCACGCGAGGACTTGTGACGCTCGCCGTCGCAACGCTCTTTTTGGGCGCGTGCTCAACTACCCCATCCTCGTCCGCTCCGAATGCAGCTCAATCCGAAAGCGCCGCGGGCGCAAGCGCCGGAGCACATAAAGGCACGGTCACTGTTCTGACGCACGACTCTTTCGCATTGCCAGATGATGTGATTGCCCGTTTCACATCCCAGACTGGATACACCCTGAAAACCACTGCGCCCGGCGATGCTGGAGTTGTGGCGAACCAGCTCATTCTGACGAAGGACAATCCAACCGTTGACGCGGTGTATGGGATCGACAACTATTCTGCGTCCAAGATTTCAGATGCCGGAGTTCTGGCGGACTACACCCCGCACGATCTGCCGACAGGAGCAAAGCCATACGAGTTGGGTAGTGCGCTTGCTCCGATCGATATGGGCGATGTGTGCGTCAACGTTGATCACGCGTACTTCACAAAGGCCGGTATTCCGGAGCCAGCAACGCTCGACGACCTTGCTCAGCCCCGCTATGCAAAGCTCTTTGTGCTAGAGAATCCAGCAACCAGCTCGCCTGGTGTCGCCTTCCTCGTCGCCACTATTGCCGCAAAAGGCGAATCTGGATACCAGCAATACTGGAAAGACCTTCTGAACAACGGAGCAAAGCTCGATCAGGGATGGTCTGAAGCGTACGAAACCGACTTTAGCGCAGGCGGCGGCAAGGGGAAGTATCCACTCGTTCTCTCGTATTCATCGTCACCTGCCGAGACGGAAGGTGCCACTGGCTCATTGCCCGCAACGTGCACGCGTCAGGTTGAATATGCAGGTGTGGTAAAAGGTGCGAAGAACGCTCCTGGGGCTCAAGCATTCATCGATTTCATGCTGTCTGACGACGTTCAAAAAGTGATCCCCGAGAACATGTATATGTATCCGATCAATACCGAGATCAAGCTGCCTGAACAATGGGCAAAATTTGCCTCGCTCACCGATAAACCGCTGACGGTGGATGCAGCGAAAGTAGCTCAGAGCCGCGATGCCTGGATCAAAGCGGTCAGCGCCATCGCGGAGTCTCGCAAGTAGCGATCTCGCAGGCAGCACCCTGAACCGGTTCAGACGCGCAACGCCACACATGTGCACTGTCGCTTTCGCGTGCTGCTGCCACCCCGAGTAACTGCCACCTCGAGTTTTTCCTGCGAACATTTTTATGGTGAAACGACCAAACTACAGGAGTTCAGGCACCGGCGCGAGTAAAATTTTCTGGATACTCGCGACGGTGCTTCCTCTCCTCTTTCTGGCGGTGTTCTTCCTCTGGCCAGTTGTTGCGATGCTCGCGCGCGGCATTACCGCAACACCATCTGCCCATACGGGTGCTCAAAGCTCCGGGCTAAGCACCACAATCGACGTCAGTGCATTTGCCGACGTACTTCGCCAGCCACGCACATGGCGCATCGTGTGGCATACCCTCTGGATGGCTGGAGCAGGAACACTCGGTTCGCTCTTCCTCGGGATCCCGGGAGCATACGTTTTGTATCGTTGTTCTTTTCCTGGACGCGGGATTTTGCGTGCGATTGCCGTTGTCCCCTTCGTCCTCCCTACTGTTGTTGTGGGGGTGGCATTCCGCGCGCTGCTAGGGGACGGCGGACTCTACGAATTTCTGGGGCTAGGGGAAAGCTCGTGGGCAGTGGTTCTGGCTATGGTGTTCTTCAACTACGCAGTCGTTATCCGCACAGTGGGCACCAGCTGGGAACATTTAGATCCGCGCATGGAAGACGCTGCAGCAACACTCGGTGCACATCGAATGCGTATTCTGACCACGATAACGCTCCCCCGCCTCCTTCCTTCAATCACTGCGGCAGGAACCCTGATTTTCCTCTTTTGCTCTACCGCTTACGGCATTGTCCTCACACTCGGCACACCTGGAGTGGGAACGCTGGAAACAGAGATTTGGGTTCAGACCGCTACATTCCTGGATTTGCGCACCGCTGCCGTCTTGTCCATTCTCCAGTGCGTCATCGTCCTGGCAGCCCTCGCAGTTTCCTCCCAAGCGAATGCGCATTTTGAAAAATCCCTGTCCGTCACACCGTCGAGTCGACGGAAGCTGTCACGCCACGATGCTCTGCCAGCAGTTATCACGGCCGGTGTGCTTCTCTTCGTCATCCTCGTACCTTTGGGAAGCCTCCTGTGGCGATCCCTGCAGCATGTAGGCAGCGGCAACTCTGATTCCGGCACGGCGCATGGGCTGACGCTGCGCAACTATCGGCTGCTTTCCACGCCCGGGAAAGGCTTTGCAGGCGGCTCCGACGTTCTCAGTGCGCTGCAGCACTCGGCTGCTATTGCGGTTGATGCAACGGTGATCGCACTCATCGTCGGAATTCTGCTTGCACTGGTACTCTCCCGAACCCCGCACAACAGAATCCAACGCGTAGCCCTCCGCATTCTTGACGCCCTGTGCCTGCTCCCGCTCGGAATCTCAGCGGTAACGCTCGGCTTCGGCTTCTTCATTTCACTGGCAGCACCGCCAGCAGATCTTCAACGCTTCGGTCTACTTGTGCCGACAGCGCAGGCCGTTGTGGTGCTTCCGATTGTTGTCCGTTCCCTCACCCCTACGCTAGTATCCATCGATCCCCATTTACGCGAGGCCGCGGCTACACTCGGCGCCGGCCCAATGCGTGTACTTGCGACTATCGATATGCCTGCACTCGCACAAGCCTGCAGGCGGGCAACAGGAATCGCCTTCGCGATGTCCCTCGGCGAATTCGGCGCAACGAGCTTCCTTGCCTCCCCCGATTTCATCACGCTTCCCGTGCTGATCTCCCGGCTTTTGAGCCGCCCGGGGGCAGACAATTACGGCATGGCACTGGCTGCATCCGTGATCCTGGGAATCGTGACGTCCATCGCTATGGGAACGAGCGAGCTCATTGGAACGCGCCGGCCATTCTCCAAGCACCGCCTTCCGCGCTCCACGCCGGTTCAGCCCGTTCGTCGAGCTTCGCTCGGCTGACATTACCGGGCAGCCTGGTTACTTTTCTTTACTTTTGTTGAAAGGACGCTTCGATGACGATATTCCGCACGCCCCACAGGCCAGCAGGCGCCATACACGAGGACGTGGATCACACTGCGCGGCAAACGAACGAGCCACCCAGCACACCACGCACTCTTTCCTTACGCGGAGTCCATGTGCGTTACGACGATGGTTTTGAGGCTGTCCACGGTGTTGACCTTGACGTAGCCCCTGGCGAAATCGTCGTCCTTCTCGGCGCATCCGGGTCCGGGAAATCCAGTCTGCTGCGGGGTATCGCAGGGTTGGAGGCTGTGACGCAAGGAAGCGTGAACGTCGGCGGTGTTGATGTGACGAGAATGCCCACCTTTAAGCGCGGCATCGGAATGGTTTTTCAGGATGGCCAACTATTCCCCTACCGGAACGTCGGCGGCAATATTGCCTACGGAATTGCGCATATGCGTCGTCCACAGCGGCAAGAACGCGTCAACGCCCTGCTGCGTCTGATTGATCTTCCCGGATACGCGGATCGTGACGTGTCTACCCTCTCCGGAGGACAAGCGCAACGGGTTGCATTGGCTCGATCACTCGCCCCCAACCCGCCAGTCCTCCTGCTTGACGAACCACTTTCAGCACTGGACGCGATCCTGCGCGAGGATCTTTCCCTCCAACTGCGGCGCATTGTGACTTCAGCCGGCGTCGCAGCGGTCTATGTGACGCATGACCAGGCCGAAGCCTTCCGCGTAGCCGATCGAGTGGGGATTATGCACGAAGGCATGATTATCGACATCGGCACCCGATCTGAGCTGGTGAACTCGGCGCACAGCATCGTGCGCCAATTCCTACGCGCGGCAAATCCAGATGACGCATCAGTATCATGACCTCCACAGCCATGCGTTGTAGATGCCCGCGCATTCTATTCCGCGTTCACGCCACGGGCTTATCAGCTTTTAGCCCCTACCGAACGCCAGCCGTTCCCCAGTTTCAGCCGTTACACTGGACGCATGAGTATCAACACCTCACCATATAACTCGTACACCAGTGGATCCCCGAACGGGTGGAACGCAAATAACGACTCGTGGCGAGCCACCACAAGCGTTGTTATCGGCGTGGCCTCGATTCTCGCCGGCTGGCTTTTCGTCGCTCCCCTGATCGGCATATGGTTTGGCGTCAAATCGAAGAAGCTGGAACCGTACGCACGCCATCGGGCGAATTGGGGTATCGGCTTGAATCTCCTTGCTATTTTCGGCTGGTTTATCGTCGTCATCGTGGGACTTGCAACAGGGGTTCTTTTCAGCGTTATTTTCTAGAGCTCCGCGCGTATACCGTTGCTCGCCAGTACCGTTGTCCCGTTGCCCGCGCGGTTGACGAACACTCCTAAACTGGCTTAGATAATATTTCCTGCACACGTGTTTGTGCGCAGAAAACGATTAGCAGAAAACAGCAGAAATCAATTACCCGAACGCGACAATCACTGTCGCCATCACAATTTTGACGATAATACCGAACGCAAACACGGTGGCATAACCGGCCTCGATACGCTCATCATTCACTTTGTTTGACGCAAATGCCAGGATAGCCGGCTGACCGAGGATACCGGCCATTACTCCTGCGGCACGCTGCGCTGAGAATCCGAGTAACCGGCATATCATGGCCGCGAGAAGAAGAACCACGAGGACAACGATCAAGGCGAGCACAAGCGCCATCGCCCCAACGCGCGTGCGGACGGTTCTCATAAAATCTTCGCCAGATCCAATACCGACTGCCGCAAGGAACAGCAATAGCCCGAGCTGCCGTATCGTCTGATTAGCAGCTTGTGGCATCTGCCAGAGCAAGGGACCTGTTTTGTGGAGTGCTCCAAGAATCATCCCGACGATAAGCGGCCCGGCAGCGGCACCTAAACTAAATGTGGAGCCGCCAGGTAACGTTATTTCAACCATGCCAAGTAGCAGACCTAAAGCCATTCCAATTCCAAGACTCAGCGCATCCACCTCTGAGATGCGGCGCTCAGAATTGCCAAAGAATGCCCCCACCTCCTCATATTCGGACTGTGGAAGCGCCACAAACACGCGATCGCCCAGTTCGAGCACGGTATCGTCGGTAGCGAGCAGTTCGATATCTCCACGATGTATGCGCGTCATCGTTGCGCCAAACTTCCCCATCAGGTTCAAACTGACCACAGTCTTGCCGGCAATATCTTTACTGGATACAACAAACTGCTGAAAATCAACAGCGGCACGATAATTCGCCAAATGCTCGTCAGCTTGCTTGCCGATAGCCTTTCGTGCGGTATCCACATCAGACTTTTGGCCAACAATCACGATATGATCGCCTTCGCGTAAATCCGAGCCAGGAACATACACGCGCATCTGCCCTTCGCGTTGCAGATAGGAAATCTTGAACTTCTGCTGTTGCCAACCAGGGACTTCGCGCACAGGCATTGTGCGGCTCACAATCACTGTCAGCGCGCTTAATGACTGCCCCGCCAGGCTTGGCACATCTCGGTTTCCAGGCCAACGGCGCGAAACAACAACCGATACGAGCACTATCGCTACTGTGACGCCGACTGGGTAGCCCAACGAATACCCCACACCAGGATCGCCCGATCCATGTGTTGCGGCGGTGGCAGCCGCGAGTGCTGGGGTCGTGGTCAGCGTACCCGCATAGACACCGGCGCTGATACCTCCTGACGTTCCCAGTAGCCTTCCCGCAATGATCGCAGTAATGCCACCGATCACCAACACACCCATAGAGGCGAACATGAGGTTGGCCTGTTTGCGTATATTGGTAAAAAACGTTTGCCCCGCAGAGAGCCCAACGGTATAGACGAACAGTGCTAAACCAAGTGATTGAACAGTTGCAAAGTGTTGAGCTAGGTCTGGTGCAATGTGGCCGATAACAAGGCCAACAAACAACGCGCCAGCAGCCCCAAAGCGCAGCGGCCCAAACGGTACGAGACCAAGTGCTGCACCAAGAGCAACCACAACAAACAGGGCAAGCAACGGATTCGCAATAAGTAGACTCGTCAACGCGATACCCCACATTCTTCGCACGTGCACCACTCACGCTGGATAGCGATGTCTCCATGCTACTTTCTTGCCGATGCAACAGCGAGAGTAGTGCCGATCCACATACCAGGAACGTTTTCGCGCTGCACAACTTTCCTTGCGGAGAAAGAACTTCTACACTGTGACGAAGGTAATGTTCAATAACATGAGGACATCATGGACGTGGGAGGCGAGACAGATGAATGGTGCACGTTTTATTCACCGTGTTGCTCCGATGAGTGTCTGCCTTCCCACTAATGCCGATAGGTGACCTATCTAACCATTAAATGCACTCTCATTAATGCACCCGTAGCCTTGCTCCATATTTAATATATTGCGCATGTACGGTGCATAAAGAGGCGTCATGCTTCTCCGCAGCGCGACGCCTCGATTGACGTGCCAATGGTGGACGACGGACAACACAAGGTGCTCGTATTCGTCGTTATTCATGGCCTTATGAGGTAGTTCATTATGTTTCAACACCTGCAATTTTCATGGTCGGTGTCGCCGTCTCTCAATATATTTCTCTTTCTTGCACTTCCTGCCACACCGTTTTTATCCTGGCTGACGATTCGTGCCACAGGAATGCTTGTCGCCACCATCGGCTCTCCTCACGAATACCCTGATACCACGTGGACAAGCGCTCTTGTTGTTTTCATAGCGGTATCACTCACTTCGGCGCTTCTTGCTTCTCTTGTCACGTATGCACTTGAGATCCTCAATATGCGATCAATCGTTCGGCTACAGCAGCTCATTGCACTTGCCACACTCATACCGAACGCGCCACGGCACCACTCTGATTCGGCACAGGATGGAGCCGCAATCGATGATGGGATCATTGCATCCGCCTTCTCCCAATCACGCGACTATATGGCACGATCTGGAATTCAAGCCCTCTGGTCGATATATTTTGCCCGAGCCGCAGCCGTTGGCGCCTTCATCGTTGTTGCTCAGTGGAACGTTCTATGCGCAGTTATTCTCGTTGTTGTTTTCTACACAGTAGGCCGCATACACGGATCATATTTGGAACATACCTATGCGCATCTGTATGGCGAGAATGACAATGCCCGCCGTGCCGAGTATTTTCGTTCACTCAGCTTCACGAGAAGCGGCGCAGCAGAATTGCGCGTTTTCGGTTTGGCACCCTGGTTGCTTCGTGGCTTTCGAGTACATCGGGAAGCATCACATGCGCGCACAACTCTCACCCGACGCTCGCAGTTCTTCCAGATGCTCGCAATAGCGAGCGGTCTGGCGCTCTGCGTTATCGTGGTCGTGTTCCTCATGAGCAGGGAATTACACGACGGTGCACTCACAAGCGCCCAGTTCGTGATGCTCGTGGAGTCACTCGTCGGCTTTGTCGCGTTTGGTCCTATCGACGACTTTAGCGATATCGTAGCCCGTCAAAGAGCACAGCTGAAGACACTTTATCCTTTGTACCAAGTCAACGATCTCAACCCTTTTAGCCGTCATGACGTCGCTTCACTCCTCAGGAATGTGAACGCAAACGAAGATATCGACCACCACATCGAGCGTAGAAACCAGTATGAAGAGCACAGCGACATAGTTGTGGATGTGGACTCGCTGAGTTTTACTTATCCAGAGTCAAAAACAAAGGCTCTTGATAGCGTGTCATTCCGGGTACATCAAGGCGAACGCGTCGCGCTTGTTGGAAAAAATGGGAGCGGAAAATCCACATTGTTGAATGTGATCGCAGGCCGCATACATTCGACGGACAAAGTCAGTTCGCCGTGTACTATCGATGGCCTCATTTCTTTGATCCCACAGCAGTTTCCACGTTACGAATTGTCCTTACGTGAAAATATTGTTCCTGCTGATGACACCCACACCATTGAGCTCTCGCTGCTTTCCGACGCTGCCGCACAAACGTCGCTGAACGAGATAATAAGCGAGGATAATTTCACGACTATTCTCAACAGTGCATACGAGCACGGCAGGGATCTCTCTTCGGGTCAATGGCAACGTGTTGCTCTTGCTCGAATGATTGCTGATATCGCAATTCAAAGCAAACAGGATCCAGGCACTCCACCAATCGTCCTCCTGGATGAGCCCACGTCTACGTTAGACGTAAGGACTGAGAAGGAAATATTTGAAGCATTTTTTTCAGTCTCGGAAGGGTGGACATCAATTGTTGCCACACACCGGCTTGGATCAATAAAAGACGTCGATCGCATTATTGTGCTCGATCATGGGCGCATCGTTGAGGAAGGCTCGCACGCTAAACTGATGGCTGCAGATGGCCTCTACGCAGATCTCTACCGAGCACAAGCCGAATTAGTTACCGGCAACCCAGTGATAAGCCACGACGAAAGTGCCACACATGAAAGCTAGCCAGGATATTTATCATTTTGTGCGGCTCGGCACAGAAGAATTGCCATTATTAATTCGAATGGCCTTCACCTCTACACCCGTCGCCTTCATCATGTCCTTCCTCGAGGGCAGCGTTCGCATCGCCTCCAGCGTCATCCCGTTGCTGGTGAGTCTGATGGTCGCTTCCTCACTATCCGGAAATTCCACTGGTATGTGGTGGCCGCTGATCGTGATCGGGCTGATCGTAGGTACACCTACGCTCATGCAGGTCGCATCATTGACAGCTAAAGTCGAGTTGACGGAAAAGCTTTCACTGCGAAGTGACGCCGAAATTCTTGATCTGATGAATCAGATTCCCACCCTCAACCACTTTGACGATGAGGAAATCCGCAATAATATTCAAGTATTGCAGGATCAATCAGGCGTCCTTGGTACATGCTTCGATACGCTCATCACCCTTTTTATTCTGATCGGGCAACCCATCGCCATCGCGGTGACGGCTCTGACACTGGACTGGCGCTTAATGTTCATCCTCGTCGCGGCTCTCCCCTATCTCTTGATGAGCAGGTATGTGCCACGATGGCACGCGCGAGCAGAAAGCGAGGGTGCCCAACCATCCCGCCAACTTGAGCACTTTACAGGTCTTTTTGCCGATAACACTGCTCGCGCAGACATGCGGCTGGAGCGCGCGAGCGTTGCGTTCCTCCGCAGAATCCACCGTGCCGCACATGCGTGGCGTAGGCCATATGTTCGCGGCAATCTGTATGCGGAGACCTTCAATCTGACGTGCACTGTGGTGTTTCTTCTCGTGTCCGGGATCGTCCTTTTCTGGACGTACAGCGTTCATCTAGACGCCACACAGACTGGTACAGAGACGCAATCCGCCGTAGCTGGCCTCGTCACAGGTGCAGTGAGCTTGCTGTGGTTTGTCCAAGATGCCTTCCGAGAATTGCCATACACATACACGATGGTGCTCGATTTACTCCGCACATTGGGAAGGATTCGTTGGTTTCGGGGATTTGCCCGCACACCGCAGGCTCACACCCCTCGTTCAGCCACGTATCACGATGGGGAAACTCAACGTGGCAATCCGAACGTCCGCGCGTCGAAGATCCCTACCATGACGCGCACCAGAAATGCACCCCTCATCAGCCTCAGTCACGTGTCATTCTCGTATTCGAAAGATCGTCGGCCGGCTCTGAGCAACATCAATCTGACAATCTATCCTGGCGAGCTCATTGCGTTGGTGGGCGAAAACGGATCAGGGAAAACGACACTTGCTCAGGTACTTGCCGGACTCCTCAGCCCAGATGAGGGAACGGTAAGTGTTGGCACCAACGTCCTTACGACGGCGGATGCGGGAGTGTGGCAGAGTCACTGCTCCTTCCTTCAGCAGGACTTTGTTCGGTACTCACTGCCTGTATATTCAAACGTCGGACTTGGCGATTATCGTCATGAACAGCTGCGTCAGAGAACGACCGAAACGGCACACATGTCACGCACGAGTATTGATCAGCGTATTATCGACGCGCACCGCTTCGAAGAACACCTGATCGGACGCGATGACGTTGTGGCTGCGGCACTTCGGGATGCACGGGCTCAGTCTGTAGTTGAAAGCCTCCCAGACGGCATAAAGACTCCGATCGGAGAGCAGGCTGGTGAGAGAGGTCTTTCTTCAGGTCAGTGGCAGTCGCTGGGGCTAGCCCGTGCTTTAGCGGCGGAGAATCCGCATCTGCTCATTCTGGATGAGCCCAGCTCGGCTCTCGACCCATTCGCTGAACGAGCGCTCTTCGACCATCTTGCTACCCTGGGAAAAACCAGGAGCGATAAACAGGGGACGACGATCCTCATCACCCATCGATTCTCCACTGCGCGCGCTGCACGACGAATACTCGTGATGGATCACGGAACAGTGATTGAAGATGGGACACATCAGGAGCTCATTGCGCTTGGCGGAAAGTATGCCGAGATGTTCCACATCCAGTCAGAGAAATACCGGGATCAATGACTGGCTGTGGCGGTGACTCTCCTCGCTGTCCCCACCATGCGTACCATCGCCATCCTCGTGGTCGGCGGCGTACACCAACTGCGCGTAGTGCCCACCCTGACGCATCAGCTCCTCGTGCGTGCCACGCTCCACAACATGTCCACCCTCCAGGACGAGGATCTGATCCGCATCCCGAATCGTGGAGAGTCTGTGGGCAATCACGAGTTGCGTTGCCCCACTTAGTTTCAATGCCTGTGTTACCGCAGCCTCTGTGTCGTTATCAAGCGCAGATGTTGCTTCGTCAAGGATAAGAATCTGCGGGTGTTTCAGGAGCGTGCGAGCCAGTGAAAGACGCTGCTGTTCGCCACCCGAGAATCTATACCCCCGCGAACCGACAACAGTATGAAGTCCATCGGGAAGGTTCCGCACAGCAGTGGCGATATGTGCCTGTTCGAGCGCTCTCCATACTTCTTCTTCCGTCACGTCGGGATTCGCCGCTTGCATGTTTTCCCAGATCGTGGCATGAACCAGATAACTCTCCTGCGACACCACACCTAACAGGTCAGCACGGGCTTTCGACGAGAGGTTGCGCACATCCACACCGCCGATGCGCACAACGCCATCAGTAGGATCCGCTAAACGCGCCAGCAGCGATGCCACTGTTGATTTCCCCGATCCCGTATGCCCCACGATCGCTGTCACCGTTCCCGGATCAATAGTAAACGACACATCCGCTAACGCATCTTCGGACGCATCCGGGTACCGATACCACACATGATCAAATTCCACAGAGCGATCCTTTACCTCCGCGTCATGTGCCACAACAGGCTCCGGAACATCCGGCGTCAGATCAAGGTATTCAAAGATACGCGAGAAAAGAGCCATGGAGCTCACGACCTGCGCACCCACATTGAGCAGACCCATGAGCGGCCGAAACACCTGGGTTTGGAGTGTTGTAAATGCGATCAGGGTACCGATCGTCACACCGGAAGCCGTCAGAGGAAGTCCCGCAACAAGGTACACCAGTGCTGGGATAATGGCGAAAATAACCTGCATCGTCGCCATACGCCAACGCCCAGCGAGCTGAGATTCCACCTCCAGGTCGATGAGCTTCTGGGATGTCGCCGCAAACTGATCGGTCACGCGATCCGAGTTACCCAAGGTTTTTACCAGCCGTACGCCAGAAACCGAGAGGTTCTCCGTTATCTGCTCTTGGAGCTGAGCGAGGGCCGCCTGTTGCTGAGCAGTGATTCTCCGCCGGTTCAGCGCAACCTTTCGCGTCAGGTACACAGCAGGCGGCAGGACGATCAAACTCAACAACGACAGGGTCGGCGATAGAGCTACCATTGCGATCACCGTTGCAATGGCCATCGTCAGGTTCGATGCGATTGACGTTGCCGTACTCGTCACGACGCTTTGCATCGACGAGATGTCATTCGTCAGCCGAGATTGGATTTCTCCACCCTTATTCCGCGTGAAGAATTGCAATGACTGACGCTGTAGGTTGGCAAACACCTGAACCCTGAGCGTGTGCATAATCGATTGACCCACTCGCGTTGAAATGAGTGTTTGGATAACGCCGATCCCTTGCGTAAACACGGCAAGACCGATCATCCCGAGGACGAGCCATACAAGTAGACGAACATCCTGATGCGGAATCGCGTTATCAACTGTATGACGAACCAGAAACGGCTGCACGACCGTGAGAGCTGACGTTGCCACAATCAGGGTGACAACGATGCCGATCTGCTTCGCCTGCGGCCGAAAGAGGCGCACAATACGCGAGAGCTTGACCGGAGCAATTTTCAGCTGCTCAACGTCTTCGGGCTTCTTTTCCATTGGTCCGCGACCACCCGGCATCAGCTCAACCTCCCATTACTGCCATCATCGCCATGCAGAATTACCATGAATCCATCGAAACCGTGCAGTAACATCACGATGAACGTAACTCGCAGACTTTTGATACTGTTCCCACGTGAGTCACAGGCCGTCAGTATGGGTCACAGTCCATAGCCCGTTGTATGAGTCACAGGCGCGGATGAGCCGTTGTTGATACTCTCGTGGCCGACTGATGCGTCACCGTGACGCCACCCACGTGTCCGAGTGCACCGGAATAGATGGGCGCATACAGACGTTGCCTCATCCGTGATACGACGCGCAGGCATGGACTGTAGGCATGGATTCACGACCATATGACTAATGGCCGGGTAGATCGCAAGGGTGGAACAACACCTCACCCGGTGGCGAATCAAGTAGCGAGTTCCGCTCAGGTACACGCTCAACTTTCGCTTACTGAGAGGCTGTTTCCGATCGGCGATCCGTTCCCCTCCACAGCCAAACGTCGTGACCAAAGACAGTAGAACGAACAAAACGAACAGTTGAATATAGTGACAGCTCTTTCAGCAGACGAAAGAGAAGAAAGGACAAAGCATGACTAAGCTTGGTGTATTCGTAGGCAGCATCCGTGACCGTTCATGGAACAAGAAAATCGCAGATATTATGGTGAGCCTCTTCCCCGACGGGTGGGAAGCAGAATATATCGATATCTCCCGCCTTCCGTTCTACAATCAGGATTGGGATGAGGCGGACTTCACCGGTACGCTTCCGCAGGAGGTCACCACAATCCGCGATCAGGTTTCATCGATGGATGCGTTCTTGTTTGTGACGCCGGAATATAACCGCGGGATCCCCGGTGTGTTGAAGAACGCCATCGACGTCGTCTCGCGTCCTGCCGGATCGTTCCTGATGGCAAACAAGCCCGCATTGATCGCCAGCGTGTCCACAGGAGCAATCAGCGGGTTCGGCGCCAACCACTCACTTCGCCAGAGCCTGATGTTCTTGAACATGCCGGTTATGGCTCAGCCGGAACTTTACCTTGGAAACATCCACAGCTTGTTTGGCATGGACAACACCGATGAAGGCCGCGAGGGCACAACTCCTGATCTTCCCAAAGATAAGGCTGCTTTGCCCGAAGGCACGCTTGGACTCCTCCAGAATTCGGTTGACACATTTGTTGATTTTGCTGGTCGCTGGCTCTAAAAAATCACCGATACACAACGAGGTTCCTAAAAACCGGCTGACCCGTCACGCTCGATGGGAGCGACGGCAACGGCTCAAGGGACGTCAGTTGCGCGAACGATAGCACGGCAATAGCCGGTGTTTTCGCGGTTCGTCACCTGTGTCGGTTTTTCCGCGATCTACGGTTCATCGCGTCGCAACACGAGCGGCGCGATGAATCATATCGCAGCGTGTTGAAGCGCGGCCGGCCAGTAAACATCCCAGCCCCCTGCAGCACGCGCCTCTTTGCCAGCTTGAACGATCAACCCATGAAGCAGAGCGTATTCGTCAACGCTGAACGCTTCTTCGCGGATAGTAGCCCAACATGCATGACGCGCTTGCGAATACGTCGAGTAGTTCCCCCACCCCGCAGCATTCAACAGGCGCCGGCCATACGCGTCAAAAATAAACACTCCGCGTCGGTACGCATAGAGCAGGATATCGTCGGCGGTTTCCTCCCCCACGCCCCGCACAGCGAGCAGCGACGCTCGCAACTCGTCATCGTCCCACTGAGCGACGTCCGCATCATATCTGATGAACCACTGAGCGAGAGCCTTCACATAGCGCGTTTTTGTGCGCCAATATCCTGACGGCCGGATAGCCTGTTGCACAACGTCTTCAGAGGCGCGAAGCAGCCTATCGGCATCCAGGAGCGATGCCGATCGAAGATTCTGAAGCGCCATCTGAACATTAGTCCATGCCGTGTTTTGCGTCAGGATCGCCCCCACAAGAATCTCGAACCGAGACTCGCCTGGCCACCACCGCCCGACGTCGGGAACAGCGCTCTGCAAAGTACGCATGATTTCACGCATCTTCACGTCCGGCTCCTCCTTCATTCGCTTGGTATGCACGCCACAGACCGCAGTGCGTGCAGCGCGCGGTTCTACTGACGCCAGAACGACGTCATTCCCCGCTTCTGCTCCATGTTGTACGTGATTACCTCCGTCAACATATCGTAAGGCACCGGATCTTTCCACGGCATGCGGACAAGCATCTTTCCAAAACTGATGCCGCGACGCGTAAATTCACGTGAAAAGTGAAGAACGGCGTCCCGTTCCGGGGCAAAGGATAAGTGGTTCCGTGCGGGTGAAAACCCGATAATGAACGTTTTATCCAAAGTAAACATGGGCTGATTCCACGCAATACGATAGCCCAACTCCGGGAAGGACTGATGTACCCACATCAATACGTGGAGGAAAATCTCCCGATGATCTTCGTCATCGACTCGTTGAAGCCATTCTCCGAAGAATTCGGGTACATCTTCGCCAGGTTGCGCAATCTGCACTGCCATGCTTCCTCAATTCCCTCTCGATCCATGCATAGGTGTTGATCCATTCCTTAGTGTCGCTACGTGAGTCACAGGCGAATCGTGAGTCCGTGACAAGCCAGCCGCGCACTCGCGCTACAGGCACTGCGGAAGGCTCGCCACTTCACCACTTTTCTCACTTGGTTTCGTCTATGTTGCGGGCGATGCGCCACAGAACTACCGATGCTGCTAAACCACATGCAAGCATACCGGCAGCGAGCCACAATCCGGCTGACGTTGACATGGAAAAAGACTGAGCAAGAACATCCGCCATCTGCCGCGCATCTGGCCCATAGTGAGCAGCGGCGCTCGGTTGACGCAGTCCGCTAATGACGCCACCCACGGAATCTACCGTGGCGCGAGTAATTTTCTCCGCCACCGGCTGCGTTATACCTCTGATCGCCATCAGTCTGCTCGGCGCCGTCTGGGCGATACTTGCAGCAAGGATCGTTCCCCCAACGGCAGATCCAACCGCTGATCCGAGTTGACGAAGCGTGGACTGAGTTGCAGAGGCCATGCCCGAATCCTCGGGCGGCACGCCGATCAACACCAGAGAGGTCAGCTGCGCTGACGTCAGCCCAACACCCGCTCCGTAAACCGCCATCACGATCGCAATTGTCCCCGACCTCGTCGTTGGCGAAAGGATCGCCGCAGTGAAGGCAACAGAGGCAAGTTCAAGGACTGCGCCGACGAGGACGATCGTTGCTGAACTCATCACGCGGCTCAGATGCCGAACGGAGGCACCCGCGAGGATTGATCCGAGGGCGAGCGAGGCGAGAACCCAACCGGCTCCCATTGTCGAAAGACCCAGCACATTCACAAGATAGAGCGGAAGCAGGAAGATTAACACAAACTCGGCGGCGTTGATCACAACAAGCGCGAGCGATCCCCACGAGAACGATGCGATTCGGAACAGCTGTAGATCAAGAAGCTTGCCTTCCCCGTCAGCGCGGCGTTGTTCCCACGCAAGGAACACGATCGACACTAGCACGCCGCATACGATGGCGCATCCTGCAGCGGAGAGCACCGCCGACATGCTCCACGTCAGTCCCAGAACCCTGAATTCTGAAATCGGCCTGATCCATCCGAGGGACTGACCCTCAATGACGCCAAACACAATCAGCCCGAAGCCGAGGGACGACAGCAGGGTCCCAACACCATCCAGACCAGACGATGTATTACCCGTCGTCTCCGGGACAACCAAGAACGCCAGGACGATGATGAGCAGTCCAGTGGGTACATTGACAAGGAAGATCCATGGCCACGTGAATAACGTTGTGAGCCATCCCCCGAGGAGCGGACCAACCGCGGCCGCTGCAGACATCGTGGCGCCCCAGATACCAAACGCGATAGCGCGTTCACGCCCGCGAAACGTCGCATTCAGGTTCGAAATCGTTGAGGGAAGAATCGCTGCAGCGCCCACACCCTGGACTGCACGCGCCGCAACCAAAAAACCAATAGTGTGCGCCATCGATGCGGCAGCAGACGCCACAATAAAAATCGCTAAGCCCACAATAAAGAGCTTTCTGCGCCCAAAGCGATCCCCTAAGCGTCCCGCCGTCAGAAGAAGTGCAGCGAACACAACGTTATACAGTGAATTCACCCATTGCGCGTCGGCAATGTTCAAGGACAGATCCTTCGATATCACCGGCATCGAGACGCCAACGATCGTTCCGTCCACCACGATGAGCGAAAGCCCTAAAGCTAGAACCAGCAAACCAGCCCATTTGTGGTCAGCATTGCTGCCTGAATAGGCTATATCGCTCCGATGAACTGGACGAACCTCGTGGGCGCGTTCATTTTCGTTTCGCACTATCGCTCTCATACTTTCCTCATGTACATGGATAAAAGCGCTTGGGAACTCAATGGCGTTTGTGATGCCATTGACCAGCGGCTACTGCCTGGTTGAGCTCGCCAATAGCTGAACACGATTGTAGCGACAGATGTCGCACATGAAAAGACGGGTGTCGCACTATGCAGATATCCCTCAGGCTGCTCTCAGCTTCTCGGCATTGTTTGGAGGAACAGAGCGGGATGATACGCGGCGTTGTAGAGTGAAGTGGATTGTTTGGTTTGTCTCTTGGTAGCTATAGATGGGATCATCGCATGCCTCAGTTCCGTTCCTCGTCAGTACGCGAGCACCACATGATGGTACTCAATCAGTTAATTGCTGCTGCAGAGGAATTCGCTCGGGACGGCGGCGCACAGGCTGTGACGGCCGGCAATGTCGCCGCGCGCGCAGGTATCGCCAGAAATTCAATTTACCGCTACGTCAGTTCCATCAACGAACTTAAGCTGCTGGTGCTGCGTCAATACTTATCTACGTGGCGAGAAAGCTTCGCGGCTCAAGTGTCCGCATCGAACCCGCAGGGACGAATCCTCGAATTTGCCCAGTGGATCCTGAAAGAAATGCCAGAATCGTCGCATGCATGGCTTATCGAACTCTATCGTGACGTCGTCAACTCGCCCAGTTCCACTTCGCCCGAACACGTGACATGTGAAGCGCATACGCCACATGACAACGCACATACACCACATGACGACGACCAGCAAAAGAACAACGAGCAAGCAATGCCTGCTCAAGCAGGTCAGGATGCAGCAACAGACCCAGACCAGACCGAAACAGGCTCCAACCAATCCGATTCAGGAGGGGTCATCGCGGAAATCCACGAACTTCATTTCATGATTAGCTCCTTCGTCCGCGAACAATTCACCCTGCTTGACGTGGACTCGCCAGACGTGTGGGCGAGTTTTGTCCTCTCAGTCGTTTTCAACGCCTTGCGGCACATTAGTCATGGCGCAGACCAACGAACGCTCACCCCTCTTGTTCAACAAGCTGTGAATTCTCTTGTTGAGGCAGCCACCGCACGCCGCGCGTGATGTAGCCACAGGGCAGAGCGCCGCGCTTGAAGCGGTCCCGCCGGCCGATCCATCGACTCGCGAGCCCCGCGTCACGCTCGGCACGTCGGCAGAGTAGGATCTAAGCGCAGCTAGTAGGAAGCACACCGCGTTCGCGGGACTACTGACGCATACAAAGGATGTGCATGATATGAGTAATACGGATAGTTTCAGCTGGGTCACAGACGCAGTAGCCGCCGAAAATGACTGGGCGCAAGCAATCTATCGCGAGTTTCATCGTCACCCAGAATTGAGTTTCCAGGAAGTGTGGACGACCGAGCGGATCTCACGTGAACTCGAATCGTTCGGACTCACACCCACGCCCGTCGGGCATACTGGTTTAGGCGTCGTCATCAGCAACGGCGAAGGACCAACAGTCATGACGCGTGCGGATATTGATGGACTCCCCGTCACCGAAATTACAGGAGTCGAATATGCCAGCGAACAGGACGGCGTGATGCACGCCTGCGGGCACGACACCCATATCACTGGTCTTCTCGGCGCGCTGAAAGTGTTGAATTCTCACCGCGATGCATGGCACGGTACAGTTATCGGAATCTTCCAGCCTGCCGAGGAAGTGGGAACCGGCGCGCAATCTATGGTCGATGCTGGCCTGACGTCCATTTTCCCAAAGCCGGATATTGTTCTTGGTCAACATATTGGCCCAGGACCTGCTGGCTATGTGGCGGTACGCCCAGGCCCTACGATGTCGCAGGCGGATTCGGTGAAGGTAACGCTGCACGGAAAGGGCGCACACGGCTCCAGCCCACATCAGAGCAAAGATCCAATTGTTCTGGCTGCTGCCATTATTATGCGCCTGCAAACGATCATCTCCCGCGAGGTTCCACCGAGCGAAACGTCCGTCCTCACGGTGGCCTCGATCCATGCCGGCTCCGGGTCAAATATTATTCCTCCCACAGCAGAGCTACAGCTCAACCTTCGTAACTACAACAGTGACGTTCGAGATCATGTGATCGCCGCGTTGGAGCGCGTTATTAGAAGCGAATGCGACGCTTCCGGTTTTGACGAAGAACCAGAAATTGAATATTTTAATCAGTTCCCGTTGACGGACAACGACCAGGCGGCAGCACAGCGTACAATCACTGCGTTCAAAAATTATTTTGGCGATAAGTTTATGGACGCTCCTCAGTCCCCAGCCAGCGAAGATTTCCCTGATCTCGCTGACGCGTACGGTACGCCGTACTGTTACTGGTTCGTCTCGGCTCCTGTTGTTGGGAACATTCCGAGCGCGATGAACCATTCCCCTAACTACGCTCCCGTACCTGAAGATGCCCTGCCTACGCTGATTGAGGCGATGACGGTGGCAACTCTGGAGTGGCTGACGGCGTAGGTTTCAATGCACCGCTTAACGAATGTGGGCTGAAGTTTGAAGATTCAGCCCACATTCGTTAATGTCCTACGGTCAGAAGAGACCGATAGCGGCAAAAG
>JAQYDG010000004.1 GCA_028724265.1 Actinomycetaceae bacterium | reverse complement strand
AGCGCGGCGTACTTCAGACGTGTTATACTACAACGCTTTTGGCGCTGCGGCGCGGGCAGCTTGGTATTGCGCAGAAAGTCACGTGTTGGTGCACTGATTGTAGCTCTGTATCCTCGTGGCGGCCTCGGGTGTTGTATCATTCGTGCTACTGCATTATTGCATGGAATAAGCCGCATTTGTGCCACAGTCGCGTACGGCATTTTTGCTATCGCCTAACGCTCTATTCCAGCGTTAGTTTTGTCAGCTGGATGTCACCGGAGGACGTTAGTCCCTGTTAGGGCGATACGGCGTGACGTCAGTCTCTGAAGAACGTGGGTAGGTTCACTATGTGGACACTTTTTCAGAACGTGACAAACCTCACATTAACCAGACTTCTCGCAGCGCTGCGAGAGCGTGTCAAAGCCCTGTCTTTTTAGCGCGCTCATGCGGAAAAACCGGCATCCCTGCGGGGGGGGGGTGATCCTCCCGAGCGCGTTGATCAAACTGTCAGTTAACCCCCAGGTTTGTGTCTTACCCGGTTACCACGGGGTTACTTACATATCCGTCAGATGTTACTATCGGTGAGTTATTGATAGGCAATTACATAAAAGATAAGCGTCCTGACATTGCGGACGAGGCTTCACACGTGTGATTTTGCGAGTGTCACGTGTTGGCATAGTTCGTCCGTAATAGCAGAACGCTTATGGTGTCCTTCGTCGTCACGATATGTCGTCGCGATATGTAGGTGACGTGATAGACGTTAAACACAACGCAGCGGGAGTCGTTTGCATTCCGTCAATCGGCGGGTTTTTTGCACGATTTTTGTGGCGTTGGCGATGCAGAGCACCGGATCCTGTTGAT
This sequence comes from Actinomycetaceae bacterium, assembly GCA_028724265.1. GTDB lineage: Bacteria > Actinomycetota > Actinomycetes > Actinomycetales > Actinomycetaceae > JAQYDG01. The sequence continues at coordinate 738,793 of JAQYDG010000004.1, read as the reverse complement.
CCTGTAACCGTATATCGATCAGATCAAACCGATAACAGGAGAAAATATGATCAAGACCCTGCGGAAGGCAGTGGTGGCGGTGATCTCTGCGGGCGCTCTGTTCTGCGGCTCCGCAGCCGCAGCCGTTGCGGCGGAGGACGGCGCAACTAAACCTGCGTCGATCGTTGACGCCAGCAAGACCGGCAATATCCACCTGACGAAGTACGACAACGGCACAGGCCAGGGCGATCAGGCGTTGACCGATGGCACGCAGCACGCCGATGGCATCAAGGGCAAGACTGTTCAGGGCATTTAATTCTCGCTCACACCAGTGACGGGAATTCCAGGCAAGGGTGCTGAGGGCGCAGACGCTGTTGTGAGCGTCCCGGTGAACGTCACGAATAATGCTCAGATTTCCGAGCTCGGCAAGTTGAAGGCAGCCGACGTCAAAGCTGCGATGGACGCCAAGACTGCGGGCTGGACGTTCGGTGAGGCAAAGACCGCCGCAACCGATACCGACGGCAAGATCGATTGGTCGAACCTGTCGCTGGGCGTTTACCTCCTGGAGGAAACCGGCACCAGCGATGCTCATGGGAACACCTATAAGGGATCTGCTCCGTCGCTGATTTTCCTCCCAACCACGAATCCGAAGGGTGACGGTTGGATCATGGACGGCGAGAACTATGGCGTGTGGGTCTATCCGAAGAACGCGCCGGATACCAACGAGAACAAGAAGGCTGTTGAGGATACCAACAAGCAGGTTGGCCAGACGATCACCTACACGATTTCCGGCACGGTTCCTACCGTGCAGAAGCTCAGCACTGAGGTGAATGGCCGCACCTACAATCTGAACGAATACGGTTTCTGGGATAACTTGGACGAGAAGCTTTTGCTGGAGAACACTGATTCTGTTGCTGTCTCCTACGGTGTTGCTGCCGGCGATGCTCAGCTCGCTCAGCTGACCAAGGATACCGATTATGTTGCTCAGATCGTGACGACCCAGGGCGCTGCAGCGGACTCCACGTCTCAGGTTCTGGTTGTTCGCCTGACGGATTCCGGCCTGCAGAAGGTTGCTGTGGCGAAGGCTGAGAATGAGGCAACCGAAGTGTTCCTCACCTTCTCGCCAAAGGTGATTGCTTCCGGCATCGTCCCGAACAAGGCTGTGGTTGTGAAGAACACTGGCGCAGGCAAGGGTAACACCACGCCGGAGCCAAACACGCCTCCGGACGAGCCAAGCCCGAAGCCGCCGTCAAACGGTGGCGAGACGAACAAGACGGTCTCCGGCTGGGGCGACGTTGAGTTCACCAAGACGAATCCTGAGGGCGCAGCCCTGCAGGGTGCCGAGTTCCAGGTGTACGGCGTCAAGAACGGCGAAATCGATTACAAGAGTGGTGCGATCTCCGCTAGCGGCAAGACCACATTCGTCTCCGATAAGAACGGTCACGTTGCAATCAACGGTCTGCATGCGAACAACCTGGAGGATAACGCCTCCCCGGTGTCCGACGAGCAGTACGAATCCTACGCTCTCGTTGAAACCAAGGCTCCTGAAGGCTACGAACTGCTGCGTGAGCCGATTAAGTTCGTCGTCAACGTCTCCGAAGTAACGACCGTCACCTCCGAAGCCACCTGGAAGTTTGACGAGAATGGCAACCTCATCTCCTCCACGGAGAAGGTCACGACGACCACGAAGCAGCTGACAAGCAACCAGCTCGGTGCGAACGACAAGCTGGAGCCATTTGCGAACATCGTCAACATCGAAGTGAAGCCGCAGCTGCCTCTCACGGGTGGTCAGGGCGTCGCCCTCTTCGGCGTGCTCGGCCTTGCCATCGTGCTCGGTGGTGTTGCCTATGCTCGCCGCAACTCCTCGGTGAAGGCGTAACGCGCTGAACGCATAAATGCATAAACGCGGTCAACGCATAACCAATGCGTAGCGCGGTAAACGCATAAACGCACAAGGTGCCTGAGGGCGCATACCCCATGGCACGCAATCGAATGACGGTGGGTTCCCGCCAGCCACGTGGTCTAATCCTGCTTCGGCGCAGCGGGAACCCTACCAGAGTTCGTGCACACATTCGTGCACACAAGACGGCACAATCCAAAACTAATCCAAGACTCACACAACGCGTCATATACACGACGCGTCACGGAAGTGGAAGGCGCAGCTCAATGCAGATGATGACGGCTCCGAGTGAGCGTGGCAGCTCGATGCCCGCGCATCTGAAGGCGAACGCCTCCGATGCCACGGAGGCTCTTGATGCTACGAACCCTTCCGGGGCTCCCGCGGCGCGTGCGAAGAAGCGCTCGATGCTCGTTCCGGCGCTGATCGTTCTGCTCGGCATTGCGATTCTGCTGTATCCCGTGATTGCTACTCAGTGGAACAACTACCAGCAGGCCAAAGCGGCGCACGAGTACAAGAGCCTGGTGAATGATGCGGACCCGGCCGATATTCGTGCCCAGCTGCAGCGTGCACATGAATACAACGCACACCGGTCTGTGGGTCCGATCCTGGATCCGTGGACGTCCCGGCTTTCCCCGGATAACGAGCCATACAAGGAGTATCTGGCGCAGCTGAATCTTTCGGATGTGATGGCGCGCGTGGTGATCCCAAGCATCGACCTCGACCTTCCGGTGTATCACGGGACGCAGCCGGAGACTCTGGATCACGGCGTTGGCCATCTGTTCGGCACTGACCTTCCCGTGGGCGGTGCAAGTACGCACGCGGTTCTGACCGGCCATACTGGTCTTCAAACAGCAACACTTTTTGACAACCTCACCGACGTGAAGGTTGGCGATTCGATCTACATCGACGTGTACGGCGAAAAACTCCGTTATGTTGTGTACACCACGGAGGTGGTGCTTCCCGACGAAGCGGATTCGCTCTACAAGGTTGAAGGCAAGGATCTGCTGACCCTCGTCACGTGTACTCCTTACGGCGTGAACTCTCACCGTCTGCTTGTTCACGCACAGCGCGCCCCGATGGATGACGTAGGAAATGCGGCACTCGATAGTGGCGCTGGCATCCACTTCCAGTGGTGGATGTGGCTCTTTATTGGCATTGCGGCGGCCGGATTGGCGCTGTGGTTGGCGATGCTGCGGCGTGCACGCCAGCACAGGAAGAACCTGGGTGACGCGCACGCGACGATGCAGCAAGCCGTGAAACAGCACACAGGACAGCCGAACACTCAGCCTCGTCACCTCGACACATCTCACCTCGATACATCCGATCCTGAGACCTCTGATATTGATATGCATATCCCTCACATTGACTCTGCTGAAAGGAGTGACTGAGGTGACCTCATGGAGGAAACGCAGCGCCTGGTTATTCGCTGCAGCTGGAATTGGACTCGCTGTGGGTGCTCCGGCGATGGCTGCCGGATCCGGCCCCGTCGTTGGTGATCACAGCAGCGATCCCACCACAATCTCCTGCAGCACAGGAAGCCTGAACCTCACACTTCCGCAACCAAACCCGTACAACGTCCCGGCTCCTGGTGAACTGAAAGACCCGACGGGCGCTGGCTTTACGATCACGGCGCGCCGAGTGAAGGGCGTGGATATTACGGATCCACACCAGTGGGATCGCGTTTCCCGCTTCACGGTTGACGATGCCAATGCCGCAGGTTTTGAGGCGCCAGAGTTTCGCGGCGTGACGGATTCCCACGCGAGGGTGACTTTCACGCAGATGCCCGTCGGCCTCTACCTGGTGGACGGCAAGGCGCCGGTGGATCCGAAGGTAAAAATCTCCGAGCTGCCTCCGTTCCTTGTCTCCGTACCGATCTCCGATGGAAAGTCGTGGGATTGCTCTGTGGCTATTAGTGCGAAGAAGCACTATTCAGTTCAGCCGAAGCCCACGCCTGAAACGCCGACTCCTCGCGAAACCCTCTCCACTCCGCCGAGCCCGTCCACTCCTCCGCCGGCTGCTCCTGGTAAACAGACAAAGCTTTCGTTTACGGGCGCAAGCGTGCTGGGTGCAGCAGGCCTCAGCGTGCTGCTGCTCGGCATCGGCGTAGGAGCGCGGCGCGCAGGCTCAGCTAAGGGAGACCTCGGCGTGCAAACAGCCGGTGGGCAAACAAGCGGACGAACAACAGCAGGCGTACCAACACTCGGCGACGGAATGGAAGGAGGGCAGATCCTGTGACCATGAAGGATAACAACGTGAAGCGTCACTCCTTGGCGTCCACTCCTGCGCTGGCGAAAGCGTCGGCGAAGGGCTTCTCGGCGCTCGCCCGCCGCAACAGCGCAGCTCACCGCAACAGAGCGGCAGGGCGCACCGTAACAGCTCACCGCAACAGCACGGCTGCACGGCTGATCGCCGCGTTCGCTGCGGCTCTCATGCTGGCAGCGACGATCTTCGTCAGCCCACTATCTGGCGTGACGCAGCCCGCCCACGCACTGCCGTACCTCCCGTTCGGACTGCCGTCTGGCGTGACTGAGATCGGGGCGAGTAGCTCGGATATGAATAGTAACCGCGTCACCACGATGGTGGGTGTGCAGACCACAGCGGTGAACGTGGCTTCCAACGAGCAGATTGTTGTCCTGTTCGAGCTGCCCGCAAAGGCGAAGAACTACCAGATAGACCACAATTCGTACTATCCTTCTGCGCGCGTGAACGTGACGTCCTCAGCGATGTATGCGCGCTCGGGTACTGCGATGAATGCGCAGACGGTGTCGGTGAAGGATCCGTCACAGGAATACGTACTCGGCTACGCGCTGCCAGGCACGTCGCTTACCAGCGGCCGCTACGTGATGGCCGCCTATCAGGCCGGCGCCGAGCATGGGAACGATGCCTACGATATTCCCGGCACGATTCATGTGTATCGCGCACCTAAAAATGTGAGTGCGCAGCAGATTTACGACGCGTCCCACGCCACTGGCACCACTCCAGGCTCTGCGGCAACACCAACCACCTCGCCAACGCCTGGCACAACGCCCGGCTCTAGCGCTACGCCTCAGCCTGGCTCCGGCACTGGCACAGGCTCCGGCACGGAGAGGCTCGGCAACGACCCGGTGAAGGTTCAAACTCAGGAGCCGACCACTATTCCGGGGAAGAAATGCGGCGATGTCACCGAGGTTATCTATCCGGGTATCGTCGGCCTTACATATAGCACGGATGTGGTGGGATCAGATCTGGTTGTGACGGCGCAAGCCGAACCCGGATATGTGATCGATAAGGGATCGACCACCCGGTGGACGTATCCTGCGTTGGCGCACTGCGATCGTGCGGCTAACGGCCACGAAGTGACGCCGTCTGGCCCGATTTTCGTGGAGCCTACCGCCACGGAGAAGGGCTCTTTTACGCTTCCGAAAGAAGACGGAATCATCTATCACGCAGAAACTTCGGAGGCGAACGATATTGTTCATATCGAAGCGATCCCGGTGCCTGGCTATTGGTTCCCCGAGGGCGCTCAGACGGAATGGACGAAGGATCTGGCACCCACGGGCGGCCAGGTAAAGCCGCAAGGCACGCTGGATTCAACAAACGGTTTTGTGTATTCGCTGGCATCGAACGGCGATGAGCGCAAGGTGTACGATCCGAGCAGCACAAAAGTACTGAGGGATATTGCCCCTACGTTCCAATTTCCTGCCGGATACACCTACGATGGGCTCGGGCTTGGTGCAGCCGATGGCAACGAATTTACTGCGTTCGCAATCCGCAAGGACTCGCACGGGAACGAACAGCTGATCGCTTATCACGCGGCAGATGCCACCCCGACGGTTCGGATCAGCGATGATGTGATTGGCAGCATCGTCAAAAACGATGCCTCGGAGAAGGTATTGGGCGGCGCGTATAACCCGAAGGACGGAAAATATTATTATGCAACCGTCTCGCCGTCTGAGCAGCAGGGCGAGTACGTCAATGTGAAGATTTACCGTGCCGCGCTCGTCGGGGGTCAGCTCCAGATTGTCCTTGCCGTGCAGAAGGATCTGGAGGCTGACGGTTTCCTCGCACACCAGGGTGGAAAGATCGACGTTTCGAAGGTAGACGGCGACCTCGCGTTTGATAAATATGGTGAAGCGTACGTGCTGTTTTCGGATCAGACGATGGTGGAATCCGGTACGGTTCAGCGCGGTGAGGCGAGCGTGTATTCTGTGAACGCTGATGGCGTGACGAACGCGGCCGCGTCGGTGTGGCGGCTGCGCTATTCCCCGGAGGGGATGCCGAAGGACGGCCTTTCTGTTGATGGTCTGTATAATTTCTATTCAACCAATGGCCAGTTCAACCAGTCCGGCTACATGTGGATTGCGGGTGCTACCGGCGATTCCACGGCTGTGGGCACGTGGACAACGAAGGCCTATTCGATTACCGATCTGGCTCAGTTCGTGGCACCGAAGGATGTGCCTGCCGCAGGGCCGTTCCAGGGTAAGGTGAATTTTGGTATCTGCGAGGCTCCGAAAGTCATCTGGGCGGCTACCGCTATCGGCGACAAGCAGGCGACCCCGCGCTATGTTGAAATCTACGCGGATGGGAACAAGCCGGACGTCACAACCGGCGCGCCGACTGGCCGGCGTATGACGGAGTGGCCTGATGCCCCGACTGGCTCCTATTACGAATCTGGCGCGGATATTGCTGTAAGCGCGGACAACAAGTATATGTATCAGCTCGGCTTGTACAGGGCTCCCGGCTCGAGGTCGGTGCGTGTGGTCATCAAAGAGATCGACGTGGATCAATCCTCGCGTCTAGCGATTGAAGGATCGCAGGGTTTGGCTCTGACGGATCGATCCGTCACGTTCGCGGAAGCTCAACATGCTGCAGCCAGGCCGTATCCGGGGCAATACCCGAAGGGTGCGATCGATCTGGGTGTGGACGCGCGCACGATTCTCGGCAATGTTCAGTTCGGAGGCTATCCCACACCACCGATTAATTCACTTTCCTTCCATTTCGATGGCAACGGTGAACCGTTCCTGCTCTTTGGTGGCCAGGAGGGTGCAAATGCCGGCCATGAGGTAGCCGACGGCCCGCGGATATACGAATACAACTTGGCGCGGTTGTGGAACGAGTACTACACCGCGGCTGCTCAGCCCTACACGTCTCCGTTGGTTGCGGAAGCTATTCACTACAAGGGTGAAGGCAAGTATTACAACGGGTGGGAAGGCGACTTCTTCACCAACTCGGAGGGCGATTTGATGGGTGCTGCCCACGGTGGCGACATCATCGTGTTCAAGGGCGTACCATCCACCACAAACCCGATGCCAACAAGCCGAGATGTGGGCTACGTCGATTACGGCAAGACCAACCCCGACTTGACGGGTAGCCACGGGCAGGAGCTCGTCACCTACGGTTTATCTGGATCCGCAGGCAAGGTGTACACGGTGGCTGGCGATCAGTGGATGACGAATAACGTGGACGCCTCCGGCGTGTTCCGCCTGGATCAGGAGCCCACGTTCGATAAGCCGTCCACCACGGTCTACAAGGCAACCGAAATCACGTCGCAGAAGTCTGCGATTACGGCGAATAAGGAGGAGCTGCGCTGGCTGCCCGAGAACGTCAACTGGAGCGCCAGCACGCCGCTGACGGATATGACGGCTCCCACCCCGTCGGCGCCGGACTGTGGCATGGGTATTCAGAAGTCGTTCGAGCAGGCCACAGCGATTGCGGGTAAAGACGGCCAGTACACGGTGGATTATCAGGTTCAGGTGATCAACAAGAATTCCACCGAGAACGCCTATACGCTGACAGATCACCCGCAGTTCGATAAGGCGTTGAGGATTATCGGCTCTGCCACTGTGACGCGTGAGGGATCCGGTGACCCCATCAAGGCTGCGGTTGGGCAAAACGGCGTCATCAACCTGACCCCGAATGGGACAGTGCAGATCGTCGGCAACACGACCCATACTTACACGGTGAGCATACCTGTGGAGTTCACCTATGCGAACGGCAGGATGCAGACGCTGGCTGATTACAACACCTGTACCTCCACGGCGAACGGTGCTGGCAAGGGGCTGTTCAACACCGCAACGTTGAAGATCGGCAATAAGGAGACCGATGCGTGGGCGTGCGGCGATTTGCCGAAGCTCTCCGTTCGGAAGGAACGCGTGGTGGGCGATGCGGAAGCGATCCCACTGGGCTCGGACGGTTCTTTCGAGGCCAAGTATCAGGTGGTTGTCCGCAACGAAGGAACGATGAGCGCTGCCGTGCCGAAGATTACTGACTTCTTCCAGCTGCAGGCCGGCGGCTTGATCGGGCAGAACGTGCGCAACCTCAGGATGCGCGTGGATGGTGCGGATGCGCAGCAGATTAGCGACAATGGCGCATACCGTCTGTACACGCCCGCTGACGATGGATCCAACAAGATCATGCTTGACCCTGGGGAATCCCACGCGTTCATCATTTCCGTAACGGGGATGATCAATAAACCGAGCGCGATTACCTCCAGCCAGTGGGAGAACCTCTCCAGCTGCGAGGCAGGCTCCGGCAGCGATGTTCACACGAAGGGCATCTGGAATCAGGTGTTGGTGGATGACGATACCGACGGAGACACGAACAACTGGGCATGCGTGCCGGTGGATGCGAACCCGAGTGCCACAATTCAGGTGAAGAAAGTGGATGGCGAGCAGACCACTGTTGGGCTTGCTGGCGCCGAATTCGCTGTGTACAACACCGATCCGAGCGTGGCCGGTGCGCAGCCGTACGTGACCCTTGTTGAGGAGGATCAGGTGGGCGCGCCAGGTGTGCTGACGATCCCGGAGGGTACGGCGAATAAGCTGGTGGCTAACCAGGATGGCTCCGCGAAGGCATACTGGCTTGTTGAAACGCGTGCACCCTCGGGCAGGCGGCTGCTGGCTGAGCCGATCCGGTTCACGGTTGCGAAGGCCGGCATGGGCTTTGAGTTCGATTTCTCGGCGAATGCCAAGAACGATTTCATCACGGTGAGCAAAACGAACGGCATGATGGCGAGCGCGAGCGTGACTGTGGCGAACTTCCACAAGGGTGCACTGCCGCTGAGCGGCGGCAACGGTGTGATGCCGTTTGCGCTTGTCGGCATGGCGATCGTGGGCTGCGGCCTTGCCGCAACCGCACGGCGGAGAATCCGCTAAGTCTGTTATCCCAAAAGAGTTCGATCTGAAAGCTGGCTGGCAGCATCCCCGAAGCGCTCCATCAGATCCGCGACGGTAGCCTTCTTTTTGTCCTCGCCGGCCAGCTCAAAGATGATGCGGCCTTCGTGCATCATCACGAGTCTGTTGCCCAGCTGCAGTGCCTGCTCCATATTGTGCGTCACCATCAGGGTTGTGAGATGTTCACGTTCGACGATCGCCTGCGTCAGATGGGTGATCACCTCGGCGCGGTGAGGATCGAGTGCGGCGGTATGCTCGTCCAGCAGCAGAATCTTCGGCTTAGTGAAGGTGGCCATCACCAGGGAAAGGGCTTGCCGTTGCCCGCCGGAGAGGAGGCCGACGCGGGCTGTCAGGCGGTCCTCTAAACCTTGGTCGAGAATCGCGAGTTCCTCACGGAATCTGCGCCGTGCGGATCGTGTGACGCCCAGGCGAAGCCCGAAGCCATGGCTGCGTCCGTAGGCAATCGCCAAGTTTTCCTCGATCGTCAAGTGTGGGGCAGTGCCGGCCATAGGATCCTGAAAGACGCGCCCCACATAGCGAGCCACCTTGTAGTCCGGCAGCTGGGTCACCGTATGGCCGTCGATGCTGACGGATCCAAGGTCGGCGTGGTAGCGGCCAGCCACCACGTTCAGCAGCGTGGATTTTCCGGCGCCATTGGATCCGATAATCGTCACAAAGTCGCCGGCGTCGAGGTTGAGTGAGACGTCGCGCAACGCGACGCGCTCATTGGCTGTGTGTGGGAAAAATGCCTTGGACACGTTGGTGATTTCCAGCATTTGCGCTCCTTGCTACTGCTACTGCTACGCGTTTGGTACTGTGTGCTCCGCGTTCTGTACGACGCGGTTTCCTCGGTGGATCCAGTGGATCGGCTTCGTCACTTAGCTTCATTAATCGACGGCCTTGCGCCTGGTGCGTTTCGCGTATCGAGTGACTGGTGGGCGGGTGTCGCCGGAGTCGAGTGCTTCAGCATCGGGGGTGTCAAAGGGAACCGTGCTGAACTCAGCACTGGCGTGGCGCGCCTTGATTTTCGTCATAAAATTCCAGCGCGGAATCAGCAGGGCCAGGATCACAATAAGTGCGGACAGCAGCTTCATATCGTTCGGGTCAAAGCCGGGAATATTCAAGGCCAGCTGCAGAATGACGCGGTAGGCGATCGAACCGAAGATCACCGCCACAACCGCCACCCACACGCGTCCTTGCGGCACGAAGGCAACGCCGATAATCACCGAGGCGAGTCCAGCAACGATCAGTCCGATCCCCATCGAAATATCAGCGAAGCCTTGATACTGGGCGAACAGCGACCCCGCCGCAGCAACCAGGCCGTTGGAGAGCGAAAGCCCTACCAGCTTCGCGCGGTTCGTGTTGATACCGCTGGCGCGTGCCATCGCTTCGTTGTCGCCGGTCGCACGCAAGGCGAGGCCGGAGTTCGTGGAAAGATACCAGATCAGAATGCCGCCAACCGTGCAGGCCATCACGCCGAGGATTGCAATCGAATGAGGGGAGGCCAGCTGCCCGTTTTCGCGCATGCCGGAGAAGAGCGTGGTGTTGCGCAGCATGGGCACGTTCGCTTTGCCCATAATGCGCAGGTTGATCGAATACAGCGAGATTTGCGTCAGGATACCGGCTAGTAGCGGATGAATTTTTCCGGCTGTGTTCAGCAGACCGGTCACGAGTCCCGCGATCAGGCCGGCGCCGAAGCCGGCGAGTGTGGCTAGCAGTGCGGGCTGGCCGGACGTGATCATGAGGGCCGTGGTTGCTGCGCCGGTGGTGAAGCTTCCGTCCACAGTGAGGTCGGCAAAGTCGAGGATTGTAAACGTCAGATACACGCCGAGAGCCATCAGCGCATAGATCAGGCCGAGGTCAAGAGCAGAAAGCATAATGCGTACCGTCCTCTTTGTTCTGTCCGCGCCGATCTGGTGCGGTCGCTGAGCTGTGATCGGCCGCCTGCTTGAACACAGGTGATCACTCACAGGTAGTCAGTAACTGGTGTAAGCCAACTGGTGTAAGCCGCCGCTGGTGTGTTCAGCGACAGACTTATTCGATGACATTGTCCGCTTTGCTCAGTAGTTCCTGCGGCAGGGTGACGCCCATCCTGGCAGCAGCGCCCTTATTGAGCACGAGCTTCGGCTCTTTTTGTGCCTCAACGGGCATGGTTGCTGGATCGGCGCCGTCTTTGAGGATCTTCACAGCCATCTGGCCGGTTTGTTCCCCAAGTTCTTGATAGCTGAGCCCAACCGTGCCCAGCCCGCCGGCTGAGACGGAGCTCGTTTCGCCTACGATCACGGGAATCTTGGTACCCTCCGCGAACTGAAGCACAGAATCCAAGGCAGAGACCACCAGGTTGTCGGTGGGGACGTAAATCGAATCGACACTGCCGAGGGCGTGGGCGGCCTGAACGACTTCGGAAGAGTTCGTGATGGTTTTCTCCACCACGCGCAGCCCTTGCTTTGCTGCCTCGGCTTTCGCGATCTTCACCTGCACAGCAGAGTTCACCTCGCCGGAGGAGTAGATAATTCCCACGGACGCTGCGTCGGGTTTCACCTGCTTGATGAGGTCGATCTGCTGGGCGACGGGGTTCATATCCGTTGTGCCGGTGACGTTCTTGCCCGGCTTTTCGTTTGAGTCCACCAGCTGTGCTGCAACAGGATCGGTGACGGCCGTAAACAGCACGGGAGTATCCGCGATCGCCTGGTAGGCGGCCTGAGCCGTGGGTGTGGCAATAGCGAGTACAAGGTCGAAATGGTTCGTTGCGAATTGGTTCGCAATCGAGGTGACGGTTGCCTGATCCCCTTGGGCATTCTGTTCGGTGAACTCTACCTGTAAACCTGAGTGTGCCAGTGCCTGTTTAAACCCTTCGCGCGCGGCATCCAAGCTGGGATGCGAGACGTACTGCATGATGCCGATCGAATAGCTGCCCTTGGCAGCGGCGTTCGAGTGTGTACTGGAGTCGTTGGCGCTGGTGGAACTGTTCGATCCACAGCCGGCCAAGGCTAATGCTGCGGCACTGGCGAGTGCGAGCATTGACGCAATCCTTTTCATGTCGGCATCCTTCTGGTTGTGTGCTCGAGGCACGTGGCGTCACCTTGTTGCGTACTCGAGGCGTGCGGTGTTGTGTCATTTGTGTTGTGTAGTGGCCACACAGGGCGCGCTTGCGAGGCGGGCAACGGTTGCGCACCATTCTAGGCAGTGCGTGAACCACATATCGATTTCTGAGACGTTGGAAGTATCACATTGTGGTCTATGCGCGGCGCTCTCGACGGTTGCAAAGTGGGTTGCCGCGTACCCGCGTGGGTATCGTATCTAGGTGAGTGATGGGTGTTAGTAACCGAGTTTGTGAATTAACGTGAATATAGCATGGTGCAAAAATGTTGATATTGCACGCATTTTATCATGCAATGTATCACATTATCTATTTGTTATATCTCCGTATGTTAGTAATCTGTTGTGCGTATTCAGCCCCGGGGTATGCGGTGAAACTTTCGTTTTCCTATGAAATTAAGCCGAAAAATCGGCGCGCTGTTATTTCTTGTGATGTGCGGTGTTTCATCCTGCTTGCGGGTGCCAGGGTTGGAATGTATCTTTAACACGTATATCAGGGGACTCTCAGCTAACCGAGCTGCCTGCGTTGACTGCGGCACGTGCCGTGTCGCTGGAAGTTTGATGTATCACAGTGAGGCATAGCTTGGAGATTCTCTGGTTGGAGTGATCGTTCATTACACAGGGGGATGCGCTCGTTCAACACAGCGTGTGCATGCAATGTGTAACCGGTCGGCAACAAAAAGAACAGGAACAAAAGATGGGTAAACACACTCTTCCTCAAGGTACCCCCCCCAGATCGTTCGTTAAGCGGGGCGCGTCCTTCTTCCGCAAGCCTGCGGCAGCGCTGGGTGCACTTGCGCTCACGGCTTCGGGAGTAGCACTTGGCTCGGCTCCCGCATTCGCTACGCAGGCTGGGAACACTTCTGCCGTGGCTGGTACTGCTACGCGCACGACGGTACAGCCAGACGCGACAAACGGGTCGATTAACACTCACGAGCTTATTAACAGCGAGGATGACAGTCGTGTGCGTTTTATCGGAATTGCTGATCGCCCTGATCAGATTGGATCGGATGGGGCGAGCGCTGCTCTGCGTTTAACCTATTGGTACAAATTGGATCCTGGCGTTATTGGGTCGAATTCCTACAATCCTGACCCTGAAAAACCGGATACCGGTAGATTCTTTTTGCGGTTCCGCGATGCTGAATTAGCGAAAGCCATTGATCATATCGTTGTGGGCGACGATCAAAACAAGAAAGTGTGGGCTACGTTCACTCGCTCGGCGGACGATTCTAACGAGTGGTCTGTTCCGTTGATTGGAAAAAATGCAGCCACTCTTGGAGGATCTATTGGAACGATCTATACGTCGAATATTCGTATATACCTCAAAGATGGGGTCGCTCTTGATTCTGTGAAGAAAACTGATGATGGCTTCTATGTAGAGTCGTGGGCTGTTCGTAACGACAACAAGGTAAGTACGGCAACGATTTCTTCTGCAGTGATTGGCCTGTCTACTCCGAAAGGCCAGGCGACGGAGCCGGATCCTGCGAATAATACGCAGAATTTCTTTAAGAACTCTGCAATCTCAGCTGTGAACTTCAACCAAGCGGCGAATGTGATTAATCATACGATCACGTTTAATCCGAATCAGAATTTCTTGCAGACGGACTACGGCTGGTCTGCGGTGATTAAGGATCAGATCGATCCGCTTCTCGCTCCGTTTGTGGATTCAGTATGGGTGTATAACTCCGATCAGGATGGTGCTCCAACTGATAAAGGAAAAGAAAAACAGTTTGAATTAAGCCTGGATCCCACGACTGGTTTAGTGACGAGCGAGAAGAATAGGGCTATCTCGTGGAAACCAGATCCAGAGAATTTCAACTCTTCGCGGTATAACGAAGTGCGTGATAACCAAAATGACATTTTTTGGGGAGCCCTTGGGCAGTCGAGGAGCTATACGATTCAGTATCGTTTGAAGGCTGATGTTGCTAAGGAAATTAGCAACATCACAGCCAATAAGCTCAATGCAGCGACTGCTGATGGGAAGTATCTCGAGTTCAACTCGTGGGTCGAATCGGATTACAAAGATAAGTTTGTTCTAGGTTCAGGTGGTCAGACGGATGCGGGTGCTCCCTCGAGGCTGCTCACGAACTCGATAACCACTTCTTTCTTGAATATTGAAGATCATGATGCTGATGGTCTGACTGACCGTTACGAGCTGGAGTTGGGCACGGATCCTTTCAACAATGACACTGACGGTGACGGTGTTCCCGATGGTGTGGAAAAGTTGATTGATACGACGGATCCGCTCAATGCTGGTTCGTATACGCCGACGAAGCCAACCACGGCGACAGACACCATTGCGCTAGATGCACATGAGCTGGCGGGCAAGGCTCCGAAAGTTCAGTATGATGATTCGCTTACTGAAGGCGCAAAGCTAAAGGTGACGTCGGATCAAACCAAGCTCACGGTCTATCTTGTCCCTGAGAGCGACGTGACGAATGCAGATGGTGATCCGCAGGATGCAGACGTTTCAAAGCGTCCTACGTTTAATCCTGATGCCGCTCAACCTCTAGCTCAGACAGAGATTTCTACTGATCAGAAACTGACCGATGGCTCGTTTACTCTGACTGATGTGGATGGGGTTACTGAAGGCAGCAAGTATCGTATTGTTGCTCTCACACCGAATGGTGAAATCGCTGTGAGCGCGCGACTAACCGCCGCTGCTACTCCTGCTGCGCCGATTACCGATAGCGTGACGCCGAGTTATGATACTGCGACTGTGGAGCAGGGCGGTACGGCTACGGTGAATTCGCCTGTGGATCAGAAGGGTGCCCCGCTTCCGGATAAGACCACCTTTGCTGGTGGGGATGATAATCCTGCGTGGGTGACGGTGAATACTGACGGTTCGCTGACTCTGAAGCCGCCGGCTGATGCGGAGGCGAAGGAGTATCCGGTGACTGTGAAGGTCACGTATCCGGATCAGTCCACTGATACTGTGACGACAACGGTGGCGGTGACGGAGAAGCCTGCTGAGCCTGTTGAGGATAAGACGCCGCCGGCGTTGACTCCGATTAAGGATCAGACTGTTGAGCAGGGTAAGCCGATTACGCCTGTGAAGGTGGAATCGGATGATGATACTGCCACGTATGAGGTGACTGGTTTGCCTGATGGTGTGACGTTCGATCCTGCTACGGGCACGATTTCTGGGACGCCGACGAAGCCGGGCGAGTCTACTGTGACGGTGAAGGCGAAGGATCCTGCGGGTAATTCCAGCCAGGAGACGTTCAAGATCACTGTGGATGAGCCTGCTGCTCCTGCAACGCCAACCACAGATACGGTGACGCCCAAGTACGGCAACACTACGGGTCTGCCTGGCGACAAGGTGACGGTACCCAACTCGGGTGATCCGCTGCCTGGCACGACCACAACCACGGCGACCGCCACCAATGGAGCAACCGCAACCACCGACAAGGATGGCGCGGTCAGCGTCACAATCCCGAAGGATGCCACGCCAGGTTCTACGATCGCCGTGACCGTGAACCACACGTATCCGGATAAGTCCACCGACACCGAAACATTCACCGTCACCGTGAAGACGCCTGGCGATGTAAATGTTGCACATATCGACGATCAGACCGTGTGGTCTGGCGATCCGATCAAGCCTGTGACGGTGAGCGCAACCGACCACGACGGCAAGCCCGTCCCGGTCAATGCGGACACCACCAAGGTCACCGGCCTGCCTGATGGTGTGACGTTCGATCCTGCCACTGGCACGATTTCCGGTACGCCAACCAAATCTGGCTCCAGCACCGTGAAGGTCACAGTCACCTCCACTGACGCCGACGGTCATAACTGGACTGGCACGCAGAGCTTCACCGTGACGGCGAAGGACTCCACGGCTGATACCGACGGCGACGGCTTGACGGATAAGGACGAGGAGAAACTCGGTACTGATCCGAATAAGGCTGATACCGACGGTGATGGTGTGCCTGATGGTCAGGAGGTGAAGGACGGTACGGATCCTTTGAAGTCTGATACTGATGGTGATGGCCTGAGTGATGGTGAAGAGAAGGATCTGGGTACTGATCCGACGAAGGCCGACACTGATGGTGATGGTGTGCCTGATGGTCAGGAGGTGAAGGATGGTACGGATCCTCTGAAGTCTGATACTGATGGTGATGGCCTGAGTGATGGTGAAGAGAAGGATCTTGGTACTGATCCGACGAAGGCTGACACTGATGGTGACGGTTTGACTGACGGTCAGGAAGTTTCCGGCGATTCCAACAAGGACTGGGATGGCAACGGGAAGGGTGACCCAACCGATCCAACCAAGGCCGATTCCGATGGCGACGGCGTGAATGATGGTGACGAAGTAAAGAACGGCACCAACCCGAACGCTGCTGACACCGATGGTGATGGCCTGAGCGACCAGCAGGAGAAGGAGCTGGGTACTGATCCGACGAAGTCGGATTCCGATGGTGATGGTATCGCTGACGGTGATGAGGTGTCCGGCGCATTCAACCCGTTTGATGATGATCAGGATGGGAAGGGTGATCCGACCGATCCAACCAAGGCTGACACTGATGGTGATGGTGTGAAGGATGGTGATGAGGTTAATACGATCGTTGGTCAGGACGGGAAGACTGTTGCTGATCCTGATGCGACCGATGAGCCGACTGATCCGAACAAGGCTGAGAAGCCCGCACCAGTTCAGCCTGGCGAACCCGATCAGCCAAGCGAGCCCGATCAGCCCGGTAAGCTGCCACATCCTGCAGGAGGGCTTGTAGCCGGCACCGGCTCCACACCAACGAACGGCGGTGCGTCATCCAGTACTGGTGCGTCATCCAGCGCAGTGAAGAAGACGCCGATCGCCTTCACGGGTGCGAATGTCGGTTCTGCAGCAGCGGGTGCCTTGGGCTTGATGCTCGTTGGCGGATCGATCCTGTTGGCGTCCGCACGGCGCCGCCGGCTCGATGACTGATCTTTCCTGCAAGCACTGGCGAGAACGTATCGCCGACATAGAGAGATGCGGGCGAGGACGCATCTCCTGACGTCGGGATGTGTGCGGCAGTGCCCCGCAACGAGAGAGCCATCTCGCTGATGAATTGAATATCACAAGGGAGGGGTAGAGCCTAGGTTCTACCCCTCCCTCGTGCTCTGTGTAGTCTGTGCCCCGCCTCGGTGTTCCCGTCCGCATCACCATCCTGGTTCGCGGGCCACAAAATAGCAGAGAAATACCGGAGGGTATGATGGTAGTCGGCAAAGGAGCATGGCGTGCTCAACGAGCGACGCGAGGGGTCGCTGCCGTCGAGAGCCGCCACAGTGAAGGAGCTGCCACGATGACGATCTATCGCGCTGGAACAATTTTTGATGGTAACAACGTGTTGGGCTCGGGGACTGTGCGAACCGAAAACGGACGTATTCTTCAGGTTGTGCCTGACGATGCTGCAGGCTCCTCGCTGGCACACCCTGTGGCGCATTCTGGTGAGGTTGATCTGGGCGATGTTATCCTCGCCCCCGGGTTTGTGGATATTCACTCCCACGGCGGCGGCGGTGCTGCCTTCACTGACGGGTACGAGCCTGCACGTACCGTGATCGAAACGCATCGGGCGGAGGGCACCACCTCCATCATGGCTTCCCTCGTCACCGACACGCTTGAAAACCTGGAATCGCAGATCCGCGCATTGCAGCCGCTTTACGATGCTGGCGAAATCTTGGGCGTGCATTTGGAAGGACCGTGGCTCTCCGAGAAATACAAGGGAGCCCACGATCCGCAATTGCTGCGGGATCCCACGGAGGAGGATGTTGCGCGTCTGTGTGCCGCAGGATCGGTACGCATGGTGACCCTCGCAGTTGAGCGGCCAGGCGGCATCGAGGCGGTGCGGTGGCTTGCAGAACACGGAGTAATCGCGGCTCCTGGGCACTCGGATGCGTCGTTCGAGCAGGTGAAGGCTGCGATCGACGCTGGCGCGCGGGATATTACCCATCTTTTCAATGCGATGCGTCCGGTGCATCACCGTCAGCCAGGGCCTGTGATTGCGGCGCTTGAAACGCCGGGACTGCCGGTGGAGCTGATTGCGGACGGCGTTCACACGCATAAGGTCACGGTGAAGTTTGTGTTTGACGCGAAAGGCCGCGACGTTATTTTGGTGACTGACGCGATGGCTGCTGCTGGATCTCCGGACGGCGACTACATGCTTGGCCCTTTGGAAGTGGAAGTGCGCAACCAGATCGCGCGGCTAAAATCCAACGGCGCAATCGCAGGATCCACACTGACGCTTTCGCGTGCCGTCCGGTTCGCTACTTTTACGGCGGGCGTGGACACGTGGCTCGCCCTGCATGCAGCAACAGCACGGCCAGCGCAGCTGTTGGGGCGTGACGCGGAAATTGGTCGCATCATTCCCGGTGCGTACGCGGATCTGGTGGTGGAATCGCCTACTCTGCACGTGCAGCATGTGATCCGCCGAGGCGAGCAAGTGAAGTGACGCGAAACGAAAACCGGAAGTTGAACGTGGAGGATACTTATGGAAATAATCGTCAAACAGACGGAGCATGAACTTGCCGAGGTTGCTGCGGACGCGATCCAGGATCTGGTGGAACGCAAGCCGGATGCTGTGCTCGGCGTGGCTACCGGATCCAGCCCTCTGCCGATCTATCGGGAGCTTGGCGCACGCGTGAAGGCCGGCACGATGAGCCTGGCCCGCGCGAAGGCGTATCAGCTGGATGAATATGTGGGCTTGCCTGCGGATCACCCGCAGGGTTACCGGAACTTTGTGGAACGCGAGTTCGTGGCGATTACCGACATCGAGTCGCGAAACGTGCATGGTGAAAACGGCCAGGCGCAGGATCTGATTGCCGAATGTGCACGCTACGAACAGGAGATTGTGGACGCTGGCGGTATCGACCTGCAGATTCTCGGAATCGGCGTGGACGGGCATATTGCGTTCAACGAGCCTGGAACGTCCCTCGGCTCGCTCACCCACCCAGCGGTACTCACGGAGCAGACTCGGCGCGACAACGCCCGCTTTTTCGATGGTGACATCACTCAGGTGCCGACCCATGCGCTCACCCAGGGGGTAGGAACAATCCTGCGTTCGCGCACAGCGGTGCTGATCGCCACCGGCGCGAATAAGGCTGACGCAGTAGCCGCCATGGTGGAAGGCCCGGTGACCAGCCTCTGCACCGGATCCGCCCTCCAACTGCACCCCAACGTGAAGATTCTGCTTGACGAGCCAGCGGCGTCAAAGCTGAAGAATCTCGATTTCTACCGCGAAATATTTGACCGCCGCCCCGAAGGGACGTGGCTCGGTCTTTAAAGGGGGCTCGGCCTCTAAAGGGGGCTGGCTTGGGCTCTGAAGGGACGTGGCTAGGGCACTCGGCAGCCGGTTCTCTCAGCCAGTGCGCGCTCCCGTGCCGGCCAACATGCCAACAAGCCGGCGTTCTCGCCTGCGGCGCCCGCGCAGTGTAAGCAAGCATTCACGAACGTAAGGACGAGTGGAAGGAACACAATGATCGATCTTGAACCGCTTCACGGGAAGCTAATCGTCTCGTGCCAGGCGTATCCCGGCGAACCGATGCGTCACCCGGAAACGATGGCACAAGTAGCGCAGGCCGTGGTGGAGGGTGGAACGCCCGCTGTGCGGCTGCAGGGGTTGGAGGATATTCGTCAGGCGCGCGCGGTGCTCGACGTACCGATTATCGGCCTGGTGAAAGAAGGGCACGAGGGCGTATACATCACCCCAACGCTTGACCTCGCCATCGCATGTGTAGATGCAGGCTCCGATATCGTTGCGCTTGACGCCACCGATCGCCCACGCCCAGATGGGCTCACTTTCGCCCAGACGGTTGCCCAGCTGCGCGAGGCGCGGGAGGTGCGCATCATGGCCGACTGCGATTCCATGGCCTCTATCGAGCAGGCGGCGGAGGCTGGCTGCGATATTCTCAACACGACTCTGGCGGGATACACCGACGCACGCCAGCCAACCGAAGGGCCGGATCTGGACTTGGTGCGCGAAGCCGTTGCCGCCTATCCCGATATTCCCGTCTTCTGCGAGGGCCGTATTCACACCTTTGACGATGCGCGCGCGGCACTCGGAGCGGGTGCGTACGCCATTGTGGTGGGAACTGCAATCACGCATCCCACCTCGATTACGCGCTGGTTCATCGACGCGATCAGCTAGTGCGTCGAGACGTCTCTGGCGCTTGAGCCTATGCACTAGAATGGTGATGATTCAATAAGTATCGCCTGTACACAATGAGGGCTCCGATATCGTTGCCGATATGCCTGGTGTATGCCGCGATACGGCAATCAGATTTTCAATGGAGGAGAATCTATGTCTATCAAAGCAAAGGGGCTGTTCGCTGTCGCATCCGTCATGGCTCTGGCACTTTCGGCCTGCGGTGGGTCTGGTTCAGGAGGGTCGAGTGCTGACAAATCATCAGGCTCGTCTCAGTCTGCGGGTGGCAGCGGTGCCATCAACCTCGGCGTTGCGTATGATACAACGGCGTTTGACCCGTCAACCACGTCATCAGCGTTAGCATTCGGGACGAACTGGCAGGTCATGGAGGGTCTGTACGAGTTCAATATGCAGACGTACAAGCATTACCCGGCACTGGCGGCTGATGAACCAAAGAAGGTGTCGGACACCGAATACCAAGTAAAGCTCCGCGACGGTGCGAAGTTCTCCGACGGCAAGCCCGTCACCTCTAAAGACTTCCTGGAATCCTACAAGCGCACAACGGATCCCACGTCGATTTATTCGATGTTCTTCGACTTCGTAGATTCCGTTTCGGCTGTTGACGATAATACGATCGATTTCAAGCTGAAGTATCCGTTCCCCGGTATTGCGGATCGTCTGGTGGATGTGAAGGTGATTCCCGCATCCTCAACCCAGGAGGCGATGAACAGCAAGCCGATCGGTTCCGGCCCGTACATGTACCAGTCGATCGACGGCACCAAGGAGCTGACTGCGGTACCGAATCCGAACTACAACGGTTCTTACCCTGCCGGCGCGGGAAGCCTGAAGTGGACGGTGCTGAAGGATGATTCAGCGCGCCTTTCTGCAGCGTTGGGTGGCACGATTGACGTGATGGAGGCTGTGCCAGCCGATGCCGCGTCACAGCTGGAGGCTCAAGGCTGGAAGATCGACAAGGTTGAGGGATACAACAACCCATTCTTGATGTTCAACACCACGAAGGCTCCATTCGATAAGCCGGAAGTTCGCCAAGCATTCCTGTATGCGATCGACACTCAGTCCCTGATCAAGTCGCAGATGGCTGGGGAAGCGAAGGAAGCAACCTCGTTCCTGCCGGAATCCAACCCGATGTATAAGAAGGCAGCCACCCAGTTCACGTACGATGCTCAGAAGGCAAAGGATCTACTCGCCAAGGCAGGCGTGTCCGGCCTCTCGGTGACGCTGCTGACCACCGACCATCCGTGGATCGCCAACCTGGCCCCGCAGATCAAGCAGAACCTTGAAGCCGTGGGCGTCACCGTGAATATTTCCACGCAGGCCTCCGCTGATCTGTATGCGAACTTCACAGATACGGATCCAGACAACCCGAAGGGCCGTACCTACGATATTGCGCTTGCACCAGGCGATCCTTCCGTGTTTGGTGTTGACCCCGGCATCATCATCAACTGGTGGTACGGCGACAACGTGTGGACAACAACGCGTGACGGTTGGAAGAACACGGATTCCGCTGATTTCAAGAAGCTGCAGGATCTGATGCTGAACGCCTCGCAGAAGACGGGTGACGAAGCCAAGGATCTGTACGGACAGGCTCAGGATCTGATCGCTGAACAGGTGCCGATCTACCCGCTGTTCCACCGCACCATGATTACCGCGTCGAATCCGAAGAACGTCACCGATGTGACGCCGATCGGGGCAACCGGCCTCGATGTGGTGGGCGCAAAGTCCACGAAGTAGCAGTGCACGAAGCAGGACTCTACAAAGTAACGACAAAGTAGCAGTTTATAAAGTAACAAAATAAAACTGCTTGGCGTGGAGCAGTGCGATGCAGCATCGCACTGCTCCACATCGCAAGTTTCGATACGCGGTCTGCGGCCTGTTCGCCCAATGATGTGAATGTGACCTGTTCGCCCAAGGATGCGTATGTGGCCCGCACGCAAAAGGAGTTTTTCTTGTGAATAATCTTCTTCGTCTGATGGGAAGAAGACTGATTGCATTACCATTCATGGCTATTGGGGTAACGCTGTTGGTGTTCTTTATCATGTCACTTTCGCCTATCGACCCGGCCTATGCGGCGTTGGGCGAAAACGCTACCCCGCAGTCTCTGGAGGCTTTTCGTGCCGCGCATGGGCTCAACGATCCGTTCTTCGTGCAGTACTTCAACTACGTTGTTGGCATGCTGCATGGCGACTTCGGGATTTACGGTGTGGGTGAAGGCAACCACGTTTCGTCGCTGATTGCAGTGGCGCTCCCCGTCACCCTGCAGCTCACGTTCCTCGGCCTGCTGATCGCTGTGATCTTTTCGTTCCCGCTCGGCGTTGTTGCCGCACTTTACCGCGACCGCTGGCCGGATCAGCTGATTCGTATCCTCTCGATTATGGGTATTGCCACGCCGTCGTTCTGGCTGGCCTCGCTGCTGATTCTCGCGTTTGTGGGGAAGCTTCCCGTGTCCGGTGAACTGCCGAAAATGTCCGAGGATCTGGGTGGATGGTTCCTCCGGATGCTCCTGCCCGCGATCTCTCTGGGCATTCCCGTGATCGGGCAGATGACGCGTGTAGTGCGCACCTCGATGGTGGAGGAGCTCGACCACGACTACGTGCGTACAGCCCTGGGCGCGGGGATTCCGCGCTCGATCGTCATCAGCCGCAATGTGCTGCGTAACGCGTTGATCACGCCAGTGACGGTGCTCGGCCTGCGCGTTGGCTACCTGCTGGGCGGCGCAGTGGTGATCGAAATTATTTTCAACCTGCAAGGCATGGGGCAAGTGCTTCTCAACGGTATTAACCAGAACTGGACCACGGTTGTGCAGGGTGCTGCGCTGGTGGTGGCGCTCTCGTTCATCATCGTCAATATCGTTGTGGATATGCTCTACCTCCTGATTAATCCACGTATTAGGGCGGTCTGAGAATGAGCACGAAAAAAGAGAAACTGAAAAAGGTTACAACGCCTGGCGTGCGGTTTACCCACATCAGGAACATGCCCACGGGATCCAAGATCGCTGTGGTGGTGCTTGTGCTGATGATCCTCAGCGCCGTGCTCGCCCCCATTTTGGCGCCCTATACGCCTAACGAGATTTTCGACAAGTGGTCTGCGCCGTCCGGTGCACATCCGTTCGGCACCGACCATATTGGGCGTGACGTCCTCTCCAGGCTCCTGTATGGTGGCCGCTATTCGTTGACGATCGGCTTGCTCTCGGTGCTGCTCGCCTTGGCGTTCGGCGCAGTGATTGGCTCAGTTGCAGCGGTTTCCCGCAAGTGGGTGTCCGAACTCATTATGAGGGTGATGGACGTCATCATGGCAGTGCCTGGCATCGCAATGGCAGCTGTGACGGTGCTCGTCTTCTCCAAGATGCTGGGCGCTGGCAACTCGTTCGGGCTGCTGATCGTGATCGTCTGCTCGATTGCCTTCGTATACACCCCGCAGCTTGCCCGTATTGTTCGAGCGAACGTCATGTCCGCCTACGGTGAGGACTATGTGCGGGCTGTGGTCGTGTCCGGTGCACGGGCTCCGTGGATTCTCGTCAAGCACGTGATGCGCAATACCGCAGCTCCGGTGCTGGTGTTCGCCACCGTTCTGGTCGCTGACGGCATCATCCTGGAAGCGTCGCTGACCTTCATCGGCGCCGGTCTCCAGTCGGCCGTGATTCCCACATGGGGCAATGTGCTCTCCGATGCGTCATCCAACCTTTCGGTGATGCTCGGCTACTGGTGGACTGCGCTGTTCCCAGGCATTTTCATCATGATTACCGTACTGTGCCTGAATATTCTCTCCGAGGGCATTACGGACGCAATGGCTGCTGCACCCGGTGCGCCGATTGTTGAGGGGCATGACGCAGATGCGGAGCGCGAAGCGGATAAGCTGCTGCTGAATCCTGTTGCTGCCTATCAGACTCAGGATGCGAACCTCAGCGATCGTCTGTGCGCCCTGCGCGAGGTGGAAATGAAGCGGACGGATCGCTTCTATCCCGACGATTCGGCAGCGCCGCTCCTGGAAGTGAAGAACCTGTCCATTCAATTCCCGCGCCACGGCGATGTGAACGTCGTGGATCACGTCAGCTTCACCGTTGCTGCCGGCGAGACGATGGGCCTAGTGGGCGAATCCGGCTGCGGAAAGTCGATTACAGCATTCTCGATCATGGGTTTGCTGGATCCGAAGGCGAAGGTAAGCGGGGAGATCCTCTACCAAGGCAAGGATCTGCTGAAGATGCCGGCCAAAGAACGCCAGGCGATGCTCGGCAACGAAATGGCCATGATCTATCAGGACGCCCTCTCCGCTCTGAATCCGTCCATGCTGATCAAGGCGCAGATGAAGCAGCTGACATCGCGCGGAGGAACACGCAGCGCCGAGGAACTGTTGAAGCTGGTAGGTCTGGATCCGAAGCGTACGCTCGACTCCTATCCGCATGAGCTCTCGGGCGGGCAGCGTCAGCGCGTGTTGATCGCCATGGCTCTGACGCGAGATCCGAAGCTTGTGATTGCTGACGAACCCACCACCGCATTGGATGTGACCGTGCAAAAGCAGGTGATCGAACTGCTGCGTTCGCTGCAGCAGAAACTCGGCTTCGCCATGGTGTTCGTCTCCCACGATCTCGCCCTCGTCGCGGAGGTGGCGTACAAGATTACGGTGATGTACGCCGGCCAGGTAGTGGAGCAGGCCTCCACACACGATCTGCTGACCGATCCGCGCCACGAATACACGCGTGGTCTGCTGGGCGCTGTGCTCTCGATCGAATCCGGCCAAGGCCGCTTGCACCAAGTGCCAGGAACCGTGCCGTCACCCAAGGATTTCCCTTCCGGCGACCGCTTCGCGCCGCGATCCTCCCATCCCTCTGTTGGCTTGCATACGCGACCCGTCTATCGGCGGATCCCCGGCACGCTGCACGTGTACACCGATCTTCCTGACGATCTGCAATACGCAGCGAAGCTCGAATCCACCGGTGCATTGGAAGGCAAACCACAGTTGGATGACGAGGACTATGTGAAGATGGGGCGCGGGCATTCGCTCTCCGAGCTCACGGGTGTTCCCTCCGGATCGCCCGACCCGCGCAAGGCCGAGTACGTTGGCCCCTACGGGACGGTGGTTGCCCAGAGCGCTTCCAGCGCGGGTGCGCAGAGCGCATCGAGCACATCGTCAGCCGCGGGAATTGCTGAATCGACGGCGGAAGTGAAAGGAGCATAAGCATGCACGAGGCAGAACACGGACGCCACGCTACCCATGCGGATCCTGCCGGCAAGGCTCCCGCTCATGTTGAGGGGGTGCCCGAACACGGCAGCCGTGCAAGTGCAAGCGGCGATCCCGCACAGGAAGTTCCCATTATGGAGCTGCGCGACGTGCAGGTGTATTTCAAAACCCGCACGGGTAGCCTATTCCACCCCAACGTCGTCAAGGCGATGGACGGCGTGAATCTGAAGCTGATGCCGGGCAAAACGATCGGCATCGTCGGCGAATCAGGCTCCGGTAAATCGACGGCTGCGAATGTGATGTGCGGGCTGCAGGTGCCGACCGGCGGCAAAGTCTATTTCAAGGGTCAGGACTACACCAAGCGCTCGGCGGATATGCGCAAGCGCATGGGGCGCCTGGTGTCCGTGGTGTTCCAGGATCCTGCAACCGCGCTCAACCCGCGCATGATCGTGGCCGAACAGTTGCTGGATCCCCTGATTGTGCACAAGGTCAAGTCCGCTGAGGAACGGAAGAAGCGCGTCAAGGCGTTGACCCGTCTGGTGGGGCTTCCTTCCTCCGCTCTGGAGGCTCTGCCCGGTCAGCTTTCCGGTGGGCAGCGTCAGCGCGTGGCTATTGCACGTGCACTCTCGCTTGGCCCGGATGCGATTATCGCTGACGAGCCCACGTCAGCCCTGGACGTGTCGGTGCGCGCGCAGATCCTGAACTTGCTCACCGATCTGAAGAGCAAGCTGGGGCTGTCGATGGTCTTTATCTCCCACGATATTCAGACCGTTCGCTACGTTTCGGACAGCATTGCGGTGATGAACCACGGCCATATCGTTGAATACGGCGAGGCTTCAGAGCTGCTCAGCCATCCGAAGGAGGAGTACACCAAGAAGCTGTTGGGTGCTGCTCCCACATTGCTGCACCCGCATCTGGCAAGCGTGGACTCTCAATAGTCTGCGTCTGTGACGCCGCATTGATGCTGCCTGCAGTTCGCGCCGACTGATGAATCAAACGCAGAGAAACCAGAAGCGCAGAGAAACCAGATTGGTGAAGCGAACACTGAGCAAAACCCAGAGAAAAGCAAATACGCGGAAACGCGAAAAGGGCAAGTAAAGGAATGGCGGCCACTCGTTGAGGGTCGCACGGCAGAAAGCAAGTGAGTCTGTATGACTTCGAAATTTTCAGGCGTGATTCCGCCTGTTGTCGTTGCTCGGCACGAGGATAGGAGCCTCGATCTTCCCTCCTACCAACGCAACCTTGAGCGCCTGATCGGAGCTGGTGTTCACGGTCTGTTTATTTTAGGATCCTCCGGCGAGGGTGCATTCCTGACGATGAAACAACGGGAAGCCATTCTACGCACCACCATGGAAACCGTTGACGGCAGGCTTCCCGTGCTCGCCGGCGTCATCGATACACAAACTGACCGCGTGCTGGAAATGGTGAAGCAGGCGGAAGATTTCGGCGTGGACGCGATCGTTTCCACAGCGCCGTTCTATGCTCTGGGCGGGATGGCTCAGGTGGAGCGTCACTTCCGCGTTCTGCGCGAACACACCGAACTGCCGATTTTTGGCTACGACATTCCGGTGTGTACACATATCAAGTTCTCCAACCAGATGTCGATGCGGCTTGGTGAAGAAGGCGTTCTGAATGGCATCAAGGATTCGTCCGGAGATGACGTCGGTTTCCGCTACCTGTGCTTGCTCAACCGCGAGGCCGGTCATCCGCTGCAGCTGTTCACCGGGCACGAAGTTGTGGTTGATGGCGCATACATGAGCGGCGCGGACGGCTCTGTTCCGGGGCTGGGGAATGTGGATCCATTCACCTACGTGGAGCAGTGGAATGCTTTCCAGGCGGGCGACTGGGAGAAGGTGCGATCCCTTCAAGACCAGCTAGCTGATTTGATGACGATCACGAGCGTCCCATACTCGATTCTGGGGATGGGCGCAGGCGTCGGTGCCTTCAAGGTGGCGCTGAAGCTGCTGGGCGTGTTCGAGTCGGACACGATCGGCGAACCTGTTGCGCGCCTACAGCCGGATGAGGTGGAATCTATCCGCAAGATCCTCGTTCGCCACGGTCTTGTTGACGAGACTGCTGTGTAGTGGCCCCGATCAGGCACGTACATGATGTATATCAACCCTGAACTCAACGATTGGCTCAAGACTCTCCCGTGGGTCGGATTTGAGGATATTCCGGCCGCGCGGGCGCAGTCTGAGGCCAACGGCGCGCAGGTGGATCTTTCCGCGTATCCGGATGTTGCGATCCACACCGTGGCGCTGCCTCGGGTTGCCGACGCGCCGAGTGTGCCTTGTGCCGACGCGTCGAGTGCGTCTTCCGATGCTGAGGGTCAGCAATTTGGTAGCGAGGTTCTTCCCGATCTGTGGGTGCGCGTCATCCATCGGAAAGCCCTGGCAGCTGAGGATCCGGTGCTGATCCACATTCATGGCGGCGGCCTTGCGATCGGGACGCCGGAATACGATGACGCGGAGAACGCCGAGCTCGTGCATGCCACAGGCGTGACGATCCTCTCGCCAGACTATCGACTGGCACCAGAGCATCCATATCCGGCTGGTTTCCATGATGTTGTGCATGTGTTCCGCGCGTTGAGAGCGCACCAGATGACGGTGGGTGAAACAACGCTGGAACCGGAGCGAATCGGCGTGATGGGGCACTCTGCTGGTGGCAATCTGGCTGCTGCGCTGGCTCTTGCTGCGCGGGATCATGGTGAGCAACTCGCACTTCAGATCCTCTTCGAGCCGCAGTTGGACGCGCGCCTTACAACACCCTCCATGCGGGACGGGAACGATATGCCCGTGTGGAACTACACCAACAGTGTGCTCTCCTGGGACTATTATCTTGGCGGCCGCGAGCCTGACGCGTACGCATCGCCAGCCTTAGCCGCACATCTGGAAGGACTGCCCCGCACCTATATCGTTGCCAACGCCAATGACCCTTTCCGTGACGAGGATATTGACTATGCCCGCCGGCTCATCGATGCTGGCGTGCCGACTGAGCTGCACATCTGGACCGGAACTTTCCACGGATCCACTGCCTTGCGCAGTGCACACCTGACGCAGGCTGCCACGCAAGAAATCAGTCGCGTTCTTCGTCATCATTTGGTTCAGGAGCCGGAAGAGCAAGTGCGTCCAGAATAACGGATTAGACGATAGTCGATTCGGCAACAAGGTGAGCAACAACGTCAAGCGTGAGTAACAATGCTAGAACAGGCGTAGATGAGGGAGTGCTGCGGTGAAAGGTGAAACTGGAAGCGTGACGCCGCGCGGGCGCGAGCTTTCGGATCCAGTAGTCTGCATCGATGCGGGGCAAACAGGGATGCGTGCCGAGCTGCGTGCTAACGGCACCGCCGCACCGCAAGGCTCGCAGACCCGGCAGAACCAACAAAACCTGCAGACCCGGCAGAGCCAGCTCACCAGGGTGACCGTTGCGCGCGCCGAGCTGCCGGGTATCGTTGCGGGCGCACCGGTGCTGCCTCAGCTGACGCCGCTCGTCAACGACCTGCTGGATCGCTATGCTGCCCTCGGGGCTCCTGCGGGCAGTGTCCGCATTGTATGCGCGGGCGTATCGGGCCTGGATCGCTCAGAATCGGCCGAGGAATGGCTTGGCGAGTTGGCTGGTGTGGGCATTCGGTCGGTTCATGCTGCCCACGATTCAATATCGAGTTATCTCGGTGCCCTCGGGCAGGCGCCGGGAGCCGTCGTCGCTTCAGGGACGGGTGCGGTGACAGTTGCGCTGGGTGAGCGCAACGTTGTTCGGGTGGACGGCTGGGGATCACTGCTTGGTGACTTCGGATCCGCCTACTGGATGGGGAGGGAAGGCTTATCGCTTGTGCTGCGCTCCTATGACGGACGTGCCGAGCAGACGGCGCTGACACCGATCGTCACAGCTGATTTCCCAGACCTCTCCACGATGTACACGGAACTACAAAAGGATCCCCGCCATGTGGCGCGTATCGCGTCCTACTCGAAGGTGGTTGCCGATTTGGCTGATTCGCATGCGGATGAGGCGTGCGCACGGATTGCGTCCCAGGCTGGAGAGCTGCTTGCAGAGTCTGTGAATGCGGGACTCGCACGGACGGGGCAGCAGGCCGAACGGGCTCCACATATTGGTATGGTCGGAAAGGTGTTTGATTCCATCACCGTACGCCGCGCGTTTACTGACGCCGTCATGCAGCAGCATCCGGAGGCTCAGTTTGTGCGGGCAGACGGGCGCGGTCTGGATGGAGCCGAGCGTTTAGCGACGCTGCCTGCCAGCTCGCCGCTCGCGCAGGACGTGCTTGTTGCCTCGGTAGCTCGCGGGGCTGCGTGAGGCTGAACGCTATGGGTGTAATGAACGTTATGAATGCGATGAACGCACGCAGACTTTTCGGTTTTCTCGCAGCTGCTGACGCCGTTTTTTCAGCGGTGCTCCTGGTGTGCAGCACTGTTGCGATCGTGCAGAGGGGTCTTTGGGGGAGACTCTGGTGGGCAGTGATCGTGGCCTGCGTGTTCCTCGCTGTTCTTCTGTGGGGCCTAGTGCGGCGCACCATGTGGATTTTTCTCTCCGGACTCGCGGGCGTGGTGGTGACCATGCCGGCACCGTTCGGGCTGGTTCCTGTCTGGATTGGTCTTGCGCTGATCGGAGTTACGTTCGGGCTGGTGCTCTGGGATCGCCAGCATCGTCAGCAGATACAGTGGTGACGCTGGCGGGTGCATCTCTCTGCTGTGATGCTGACGGACTGCGGCGTGAACAGGCGGGTGCCGAGGTGCGGTAGCGCCCAAAGGAAGCGGGCAAAGCTCAGCCGAACACGGCGTAGACTAATGCTATAACGCACATATTTCAGCTACGATAACGCGTCATTTTCAGGGTGCTCACATCGTGAGGAACGGCGGCGTCAGGAACAGATTATGACTTTTCAGTATCACCAGCAACGGCGGGACGGATCGTCGCACAGGCTTAGCGATCTTGGCAGTCTTAGCGAGCTTAGCAGTATTCACAATCCCAGCGATTTCAAGCATCACCGCACCCTCAAAGATCTCAGTGTCCTCAAGGGTCGCCCCGAGTCGCGCAAACATACAACATTCCCGCGTATCGTTGGTGCTGGCGTTCCGGCACTCGTCGCTGCAGGAGCAGCCGCCTGGGGTGCATCCAAAGCCAAAGCCTATCGAAGGGTTCTCCCAGAACTGCGCACAAAGCGACTCTTCTTCCCGGTTTCTGGCTCCAACGCGTTCTTTACATGGCTGATCGACAGTCTCTGGGCGGGGGCAACCGGGCTACCCGAGGGCGTGCAGATGACCCAAGCCGCCGTTCCGGTAGATGCGGCGCTCGCCGAGCCTTTCCTCGCCTCGTTCATGCTTGACGCGGCTTTCCCTCACTCCGTAGCCGTACGTGAATACCACGCGTTGGGCGGCAGTGGCGCGCGCGGTATCCTCGTGTGGATTCATGGCGGCGGGCTCGTCACCGGATCTGCATACAATAAGGACGCCTATTGCGGTCAGTTGGCGCTCGACACTCAGTGCGAGGTGCTCTCTATTCAATATAGGCTGGCTCCGCAATATCCGTTCCCAGCTCCATTCTTCGACGTTGCACTCGCCTGTTTGTATGCCTGGCAGAAAGCCGAAGAAGCCCACGTGCCGCTGGTTATTTCCGGCGGGAGCGCCGGCGGGTGCCTCGCCAGTGCGGCGTGCCAATATTTGACGGACGCCGGCATTCCGGTGGCCGCGCAGATTCTGGCCTACCCGATGTTGGACTGCGAGACGGGAACGCAGCCCACACCCGGATACGGCGATTTCGTGTGGAGCCGGCGGGCGAACCAATACGGATGGAAATCGTATTTACGGAATATTGATGCTGTGACGGATCCTCGGCTTGCTTCCTATGCCGTGCCTGCTCACCGGGTTGACATGTCCTCGCTTCCTCCTGCGTGGATCGGCGTCGGGAACATGGATCTTTTTTATAGGGAGTCGAAGGCGTACGCGGATCGGCTCCAAGCTGCCGGCGTGGACGTCGAATTTGTTGAGGTTGACGGCATGTATCACGCCGCCGACGGATTTGCACCTACATCCGCGTCAATGACCGCATTCTACAATTCTCAACTGGCTGCGATTGCGCGCGCGGTAGGGTGACGCGTGGTAAGTGGTGTACAGCATGCAAAGCTCCGTTTGTTCAACCTTTTATCTAGGCGTGGATGAGCAGAAATCTGCACATCATAGCAGTAAAATTAGAGCGTGAATCCCTGCAAGAAGCTTCCCTCCAGACGACACAGAACGGCAACTTTTTATCTTGATGAATCAGGTTCGAAATCGTCTGCGGGAAAGTTTTTTGTTGTCGGGCTTGCAAAGACATATCTTCCTGGGCGTCTTTCCTGGGAACTTCGACATGTACGTGAGCGATACAATTTCAAGAGTGAATTTAAGTTCACAAAGGTGAAGAAAGATACTCTACCTGCATATTGCGCCATGATTGATGCGGCGGTTTCTACACGGACGCTGCTTGCTGCATTTGTTCTCGATTCCCGTAATTCCGACCAGTTTGGTGATCGACCCACGTGGAAAGCCCAGGCGGACTTAGCCACACAACTCGTCCTTGGTAATTTCCGCGTTGGCGATTTAGGGACGCTGGTGATGGATGTAATCACAACCCCTTGTGGATTTTCCCTTGCTGAAGCTGTGAAGCGAAAAGTGAATGACAAGCTTGGGGGTCTGGG
The DNA here is from genome assembly GCA_028724265.1 of Actinomycetaceae bacterium. Lineage (GTDB taxonomy): Bacteria > Actinomycetota > Actinomycetes > Actinomycetales > Actinomycetaceae > JAQYDG01. Next base: position 706,666 of record JAQYDG010000004.1, on the reverse strand, counting down.
GATTGTCGGAGCGATGGATTTCGATTCCCAAGCGAGTATGGAGCTACAGCTTGCTGATATTATTTCCGGTGCTGTGAACTATGAGAGAAAAGCGAAGGCACATATGACGGCAGCGCAACTTGACAGTGACAGTCCCAAAAGCCAATTAGTCCGTTTCATTCAAAAGAAGTATCAGGTGGATTCGTTTGATGATAGGTCTACCTACTTGATGAATATTCGTACAGCGAAGCACTAGTTAATAACACTAGTTTTTCTTGAGACTTTGTGGTTACACTTGAAGCGCAAGCGGTCCTAACTGGTATGGTTTGTAGCTGCTTGCCGGTCTTGACTGTTATGGTCTGTAGCCGTCTGAGGCGAGTGTCTCGTTATACGTATATTGCGTGAGGAGTTGTCTTCGGTAGAGAGGGCAGCTCCTCACGCGCATGTTAACGCGTTTTTCTGCGCGTTCTCCATGGGTACACACCATCTCTACGCTGCACTTCATGAAAGGAAAAGAAGATGACTGCCTGAGATGATTGACGCCTGGCAAGCGAACCTCCCCGGCGCAAGGGATCCCGCACAGACCTCCATGGATAGCATGCCGGCGCTCTCCTGGCTGGAGAACATGAGCGTGATGGTGGTGCGATGCAGAGAGTTGACGAAGAATTCAGCCTGTGATTCATAGGATCCGCTTTCGAAAAGCATTCAATCGATGTGCGGATAATGTCCAGGTCGGAGCGGTGTCCTTAGCTGACGCGGTGTGTTGTGCACTGGCCAAACGTAGTGGGCAGCCGCCCGAACTTTGCGGCGGGAGGCTACCCGGTGACGGCGTCGGGTGGTGGTTAGTTCTGTCTTTGTTGACTTGTCATTGTTGGCTGTCCGCGATCGTCTTGAGGATTCGCGCTTGTTAGGCGCGTGCGAGTTGTGAGATGCGGCCTTTTGTGAGTCCGAGGATTTGGCCGATGTCTTCCATGGTGAGGCCTTTTTCGCGCATGCGGGTGACTGCTGTGCGGGATGCGAGAGCGAGTTGGGAGCGTGCGCTGGCTGCTTGGGCGGAAGATTTTTCGTATTGTGTGACGAGGTCAGTGATCTCGTTGTCGGTGGTGCGAATGGTGACGGTGAAGTCGTCGATTGGCCTATCAGTGAGGAGTGCGGCGGCGTCTTTCACCATGGATTCGAGTTGTTTTAATGTGTGGGCTTGGGTGCCGTGTTCGTGCCCATCGAGTGTGAAGAATCCTACCCACCATTTTCCTGAGCGTGTTGCGTTCACGTCGAGATGTTTCATCAGATCTTTCTTCTTCACACCATAAGGTATATACTAGTATACAGTAAGAGTCTAGTACTATAAACATTCTAGTAGTGACGACGGTAGGCCACAACATATGTCGCTGAACCGAAGAATAAAACACGATTCTTGAGGGGTCTTCTGTGCTGAAGTGGTACTGGAGTATGTTTTTCTGATCATCAAAAAGTAAGGATGAGTGATCAGCTTCCCATAAATCCGTAAATTTAGCGTTCTTTGTGAAAGACCGCGTTGATAGTGCTACTTTGAATGAAGTCGATGCTGCTTAGTATGTCAGTCGACATGGTTAGGGGCATCGAGTCGTTCTTGGACTAATGCCAAACGGGACGGCGGTGTATTGAGTCAATAAATGAAGTACGAAAATACGCGCTCTTCTTCGGGGGATTTTCTGTAGAAAGAGCGGAGGAGGTGCTAAGCGCTCGTACAGATTATGCTCCGCTCGATTCTTTTGGTGACGAAGGTGAAGAGTTCTCTGTTATCGCTGCGTATCAAACAGAGATTCATCCTGAGGAAATTCAGGAGTACGTGAAGCGAAAACTGAACTATCGTCCTCCGGCCGGAGATTAGCTTGAATCGCTCGATTTTAATGGTGCACGCAAATCTACACGATCATGAGTGTGCGTTCTAAGTAGGTTCAGAGTTACTTATTTTCGTATCGCCTGGCGTGGAATTTCTGTTTGTGGCCCCGTACACGTGAGTGTGTGCGGGGTTTTCTTATGCGCCGCGATGGTGCGTAATTGATGGTTTCCGCGTGATAGCAATAAAAATGGCTTGACCGGGCGGAAAACTCGGGCAAGCCGCGAAGCGGAGGTAGGGAGATTCGAACCCTCTAAATTGCGTGCTCTGCGATCCTTACTTTCCGTTGGTGTACTGCCGAAAACGAGGTATCTACTCTGATTGCGAGTGCGCGTTTGGGGGATACGTGGGGGATACGGGAATTTCGGCGAGCGTCTCTTTATAGGCGTGGAGAATATCCAAGGTTACGTCGAGTTCTCGTGCTATCTGTTCTTCGTCCGTGCCGTAGAGGAGTTCGGCGTCGCGGTAGTCAACAGATGCGATAAGCAGGAGTGCGGCGCGTGTGGTCACTTTCTTTTCGATGCTGGGTTTTTGGTGTCCAGAGTGCCCCATGAGAGCGTGGACGTATTCGTGGGCGAGAGTGCAGCGTTGTTGGATGGCTGTGTTGCGTGAGTTGATGATGATGAGGTTGTGGGCGGCATAGTATGCGCCGGGGTATGGGAATGGTTTAAAGACGACGTGTGTGCCTTCGTTGGCGCATGCGGTGATGAGCTCGTCGAGTGTCATGTCTTGATCGTACATGCCGGTGGTGGCAGGAAATTGCAGCACTTTTGGCTGGCGTGTTTTCGGCGTGCTGGTGCTGAAAAGTTATTGTTGGGTGTGTAGTGGTTTGAACATACCACTTGACAAAAGTAATGTAACCATCTATAGTTATGGGTGTTGGAAGGAGGTGAACATGATAGATCCAGGAAATTTTCTTGGTGGTCTCGGACAATTGCTTGCAGGGATAGCAGCCCTGGTTGTAGCTCTGAAACACCAAGAAGGAAAAAACAATAAGGACTAGGTAATGTCCGGCTCCAGCCTTCGGGCTGGGGCTCCCCTTCCTGGATTCAATCTACGAGATTATGAATAAGAAAGCAATCATTGCGATTGTGGCAGCGTTTGTTTTCGGGGTGAACGCAACACGCACTCAAGATGCGACCGTCGGACTGTTGAGTGGTGTCGCGGCGTTCCTCGCTGGCGCGTCAGCACTCGTCATCGCAATCAAGGAGCATCAGTGATCGAGTATTTGGGTGTGAAAGAATTTGCGGAGCGTATCGGGATCGGCTCAGGAACTGTACGCTCCTACCTGCATAAAGGCCTCCTACCAGAGCCTGATGCCCTTGTTGGGATCGGGCGGCGCGCCGTGCGCGGCTGGCTCCCCGAGACGATTGATGCGTGGCAGGCGAACCGTCCAGGCCGCGGAGCCCGCACAGACCTCCACAGATAACGCGCCTGCACTAGACTGGCTGGAGAACATGAGCGTGATGGTGGTGCGATGCAGAGAGTTGATGAAGAATTCAGCCTGCGATTCATAGGATCCGCTTTCGATAATCATTCAATCGATGTGCGGATCCTCGCACCTGCCCTGCTCGCCTTCGCCGACGTCCTTAAGTCCACACAAGAGCACGCCGACCCGGGCGCATCCACACCATCCATACAGATCACAGCCACAGAGCCCGGATCATTCATTGTGCAGCTCGTCTCCACCACAACATTCATGGAAGGGCTCCTCGACGCGTTCACGTCGCAGCCAGTGGAGGGGACTCTCAACGTAGTGGGTCTGGGTACACTCCTGGTGGGCGCAGTGAAGCTCATCAAGGGAGCCGCTGTACACGGGAAGCATCCGACCCGCCGCCCGACCCGGGATGGGACAGTCATTGTTGAGTGGGCTGACGGGACACAGCTTATTGTTCCGAGAAAGTCTGTGAGTCTTGCGGAGAATCTGGAATTCAGGAAGCATGCGCAAGAGTTCGCGGAGCCACTAGCGCGAGACGGTGTTGACGAGATTACCGTTGAGAGCTCGGGGGATGCGCGCCTGAGTTTGGTGAAAGAAGATATTAAGGCTTTTGCTATCCCCGAGGGCGATGAGGTTGTGCAGTCAGAATCGTCGCGTCGCTTGACCGTGGAGATCGTGCAGTTGACGTTGCAGGGGAATTATCGGTGGCGTTTTACTGATGGTGGTAGCACATTTACCGCGCTGATGGATGATGAAGAGTTTAAAGCGCGGATAACGTCTCGCTCGGTTCGGTTCGCGGAGGGCGACCAGCTTGTTGTCCAGATGAAGGAACGGCAGGTGAAGCGTGCTGACGGGCAGTTGAAGCTCGATAAGACGATCACGAAAGTCTATGAGCATATTCCCGCGCCCGTGCAGACAGTTCTTCTCTTTGATAATGATATGCTGCCGGACGAGGACGAGTAGATCGCCTGTCCGGCGGCTGGCTGGTTTTTAGTCGGTATCGTCGTCCCACATGAATTCTGGGCGGGACGACGCTCGCCCAGAGGGCGAACCGCCTTGTGATTCTATCCATTCACGGGAGACTTCACTGGCACGCACAACGTACAGGACGAGTTCTGCTTTCAGGGCAGAACCGCCAACGACTCCTCGCGCTACAGGCTGCTTACCGTGATCGTTGAGGAAATGCACGAGTGGAAGCATGTTCGCGGACTGGGTGTCGGATAGCCACCCGACACGGTGATCGTCAAGGAAAACATCGACGCGTTCGCGTGCTGATCGCGGGCGAAAATCTGTTGATATTTTTAGGCGAAGCCATACCATGCGTTCGTCGTCGCCGTCTGGGGCGATAGTGGTGAGGTGTTGCATGAAGTTTTCCTCACCGAGTACTTGCATTAACGATTGGTGGCATGGGTCTTTTCTTTGTGTCGTAGTGGTGTGCGTGGCTGGTGTGTGGCGGGTTATGCGGGTTCCCAGTAGGTGTCGTCGTTTTCGTCGGGTTCGGTGATTTCGGGTGTGTAGGCGGCGAAGTCGTAGTCGCCTTGTTCGATGGCGGCGAGTTTGGCTTGGACCGCCGCGTCGTAGGCTGCGGGGTCTGTGAACTCGACACTCAACGCGGACTCGTCAGGCTGAGTAGTGGAGGCGGCGGAAGCAAGACGATCCTCAGCACGCTCAATGATGTCTGAGGTGCGTAAGGCAAATACTGACGCAAGCAGTTCGACTTCATTAATATCTGGAACGCGCTTGCCTGTGAACATTCTCGAAAGACTCGACGTGCTAATTCCTGTCTTTTCGGAAAGATCGGTGTTTTCAAGTCCTGCCTGATCTCGTAAATCAGCAATGACACTCACTATTTCGATAGTTAGTTGTGTCACGTTTTGGCGCGGCTTTCCTTGATTGTCCATACTTCTATCTTTCTGTATTGCAATTGCGGCGTCAATGCAGCTTGCATAATTTCAATAATGAAATTACACTCATGCATCAGAAGGATTTCAATATTGAAAGTGAAGGGGGTGTGATGAGTGTAGCGGCAGAGATTCGAGCCGAAGCAGCGAGACAAAAAATCCCGATGTCAGAGATATCCGCAAGATCGGGCATTTCAGAAGTCACACTGTGGAGAAAGATATCGCAAGAAATAACGCCACTTGACACTGACCAAATCGAAAAAATCTCACAAGTACTTGGCGTCAGAGCTTCAACTCTGGTTCGTAGGGCTGAGGAAGCCGTCAGTCAGTCAAAACAGGCCGCCTAGGCGGCATCCTAGACGGCCAATAGAAAGGAAAGCAAAATGTCACAATTGAGTCCCTTTATGTACAACAATACCGAAGTCCGTGCACGAGAAGAAGACGGGACGATTATTTTCGTTGCGAAGGATGTCGCGCCCATTCTCGGATACGAGCGGGCAGACTCAATGACGCGTTACCTCGATGAGGACGAAAAGGGGTTGTCAAAATGGCGAACCCTTGGAGGCGAGCAGAATATGTCGCATGTCACTGAGGAAGGCCTCTACTCAGCCATTATGCGCAGCACATCCGAGCAAGCGAAACCGTTCCGCCGTTGGGTGACGCATGAAGTACTCCCGGCAATACGCCGCCACGGCGCATACATGACAGACCACACGCTCGAAGAAGCATTAACCAGCCCAGACTTCCTCATCCAGCTCGCCACACAGTTGAAGACAGAACGTGAGGCACGCCAGGCAGCGGAAGCCACTATCCAAGCACAGGCACCGAAAGTCCTGTTTGCCGATAGTGTCGCCACTGCGGAAACCAGCATTCTTGTTGGTGAGCTCGCGAAAATCTTGAAAGGCAATGGTATCAACATTGGTCAGAATCGGCTTTTCGCGTGGATGCGTACCCACGGATATCTGATTAGCGGGAAACGCTCGGACTACAACATGCCGACACAGCGAGCTATGGAGGATGGGCTTTTCGAGATCAAGGAAACCAGTATTACTCACGCGGACGGGCATGTGACCGTCAACCGCACGCCGAAAGTCACCGGGCGCGGCCAACAATACTTCATTGACCTGTTTCTCGGCCAGGACGAACTGGAGGCGGCGGAATGAGCACCACAACCACATCCCGCGAGTATCGGAAGGCCTTATCGATAGCGGAGGCTGCGGAAGCGTTGAGCGTGTCCCAACGGACAATACGCCGCCTCATTGACGGGCATGTACTCCGATCGTTCAAGACGGGACGCTTGCGGCGTATTCCTGCGGCGGAAATCGACAAGCTCATGGGAGGCAAGCAGTGAGCATTCTCTGGGAGAACCCGGCCGTGTTCGGGATCCTGATGTGGCTGCTCTCCGCTGTGGAGCGGCTGGGCGTGGCTGTTGCTATTTATTTACCGACCGTGTGGTGTGCGGTCTGGGTGTGGCGGACTGCCCGCAAAGACTGGCAGGAATTGACGAGGGGAAAGGTGAAAACTCATGAATCAAGATAAGCAAAATCTTGGGGGCATGTTGTTGGATGCGGCGCGTGATCTGCACAATGTTGAGGAGCGGCTTCACCGCGCGGTAGAGAGCTATCCAGATGATCCGGTCGTGAATAATCCGAGCATGTTTAACATTCCTGGCGTTCTGACCTACCTTGGGGCTTCATGCAGAATACTGGACGAGCTTGCGGAGGCAGTCTCCGGTGAATACCCGGAGGCGGCGGAATGACAAGCCCACAAGACAATAACGGTGAGGAGTACTGGACGGACGCTCTGGCATCATTCCAAGCGGAATGCCCGCCACTCGTGAAAAGCAAGACCGCCGCCGCAGGAAAATATTCCTACCAGTATGCGGACTTGGGGGACACGATGCGTATTATCGCGCCCGTCCTCGCCAAGCATCATTTGGCGGTCGCCCACGTGCGTACCGTCGTGGACGGGCACGAGCGACTCCACACCATGCTCCTCTACAAGGGGGATACCGTGCTCACGTCGGACTGGCCGCTCACTGGCGGGCTTCCACCCCAACAGGCAGGCTCGGAAATGACGTACGCGCGCCGCTACTCCCTCTGGGCAATACTCGGTATAGCTCCTGAGGGCGCGGACGATGACGGGCAAGCGGCAACACAATACCAGACGGCACGCGCCCGCAATCATGCCGAACTACGCCGCAAGGCCTCACGCCACGAGCAGCCGCCCGTGACACTCGACATGATCCAGGCCGCCACCACCCCGCAAGAACTCAACGGCATGTGGGCGCGCACCACCAACCCTGAACTACGCGACGCCATGCAAGCCCGGAACGAGGAACTCCAGACCGCCGCAGCGCAAGCCAGGGCAGGGGAAGAAAACCAGGACACGCCACAACAAGAACAGTTAGGGATCGCATGAGACCCGCACGCAGACGACTCACAACACGGCAGGAGATCCTCGACGAGATGAAATACCAAAACATCCTGCACGGCTCGAACTTCACGACAGCCGAGCTGGAAGCGATCGTTGACCACCCCGAGATCATCCCACGCGAGAAAGCAGACATGTACCGCCGCCTCGCACGCCGGGAAGAAGAAGCACTCTCGTGGCGGTGGAGAGCCACCGGGGAAGAACTCGCCGCCATGAGCACCCCAGAACTAGACGCCTACATTGAATGGAATCGAGACACCTATGACAAGGAGTGAACACCCGGCCGCCAGGCTCACTGACCCCCACGAGTCACACGAGGCGGCAGCCAGCGTACGCCGTGGCACTGTCACGGCCAGCCACACGTTCGTCCTCGACTTCCTCGCCCACCACAGTCCCGCCACACAACGCGATGCCGTCGAATATGCAACCCACCCCGTCCCAGTGGTGGAGGGAGCGCACGTCCGCGTGTTCTCAGACTCGCGGATCAGGACGGCATTCAAAGAACTCGAAACAGCCGGCCGCATTATCAAGTGCGGCAGCCGGCCAGGCCGCTACGGGCGCAGTGAAGCAACCTACATGCTAGCGGGTGATGACAAGTGAACGGTGATCTTATCCTAAGCGAGCAGGAAGCCGCCGAATTGTGGCGCAAGACGGGTGACACGTACCAGATGCTCCGCACCATCGACAAGACTATATCACAGTTGTTAGAGCTGGATGCTGAGCGTCATATCAAGCTGAACATCGAGGGGAAAGCTCATGCGGTCGAGGAGCTGCGGTGGCTGCAAGCGAATCTTGCCGAGAACTTCACGCAAGACATTCTCGAAAACCTCGCCCCCTGGCACCTCAACCACCAATCCACACCCACCAACACGCGAGACGGGGAAGGAGACGAAAAATGAGTTGGTTCAGAGTAGATGACTCAATGTATGACCATCCAAAATTTGCTGAGCTACCGCTATCAGCGGTTGGTCTGTGGATCAAGGCTGCCTCGTATTGTGCCCGATACGAGACGGACGGCTACATCAAATCTGCCAAAGTAGCGCCATTAGGCGGCCGAAAACGCGACATTGACAGGCTTGTAGATGCCGGACTGTGGGAGGTGGTCTCGGGCGGTTACCGGTTTCACGACTGGGACAGCTACAACCCGACAAAAGCGCAGCAGGACGCCAAAAGGGAGACTGATAGAATTCGGCAAAACCGTCACCGTCACGCCGTGACACCGAGCGGAGTCACGGAGGTAGTCACGCGTGAGTCCGAGCGTCCCGACCCGACCCCTAAAGTACTTAATAACTTAAGTATTAAAGAAGAGTTAAGTCTTAACGAGGTTAAGACCCCCTTTTTAATTTCCCCCCTTGAGGATTCTGGCAGGGATGTGACGCCCGGCCAAGCCGGGCAAACACACACACCCAACCAGCCCTCTACGCCCACCCCCAAGCAGGAACCCACCCAGGAATCCACCCGCAAGACCACGACACAACCCCGCTCGAAGAAAAAACACCCGCTCCCGGATGACTGGCAACCCAACCGCCACCACGAGCAACTTGCCGCGCAACACGGGAAAAACCTCCTCGAGGAAGCCGAGAAATTCCGAGACTGGGCGCTCGGGGGCGGGAAAACCTACGCTGACTGGGATCGCACGTTCAACAACTGGCTGCGTAACCACAGCTTCGACCCCCACACCTCACATTCACGAGAATCGATTCTCACGCGCTCTCAGATGGCCGCAGTAGTGGATATGCGTACCGCACTGTTAAACCGCACTACAGGCCAACCTCGTGATCCTGAGAGGCAATTAGAGCTGGAGGGAGGAGCACCATTTTGAGCATCCTCGAAGACGACCTCAACCGGGCAGCCACCCTCGGCATCAACCCAACCACCCCCATCGACGAGCAAGGCATGGCCTACGCGCTCACAAAAGCCGACCAACTTGGCCTCGTCACCTACAAGACCGGCATGGCCGCAGCATGGCTGCAAGCCTTGCAGGTCAACGCTCTCGCGAGGCACACGAAAATACCGAGTTTCGCGCGAGTTCTAGGCGGTGTGCTCTGGGCAGCACAAGACCCCCACACACCCTCCTGGCCACGCCCCGCCGACCTGATCGCCGCCATGGACGCCTACACGCACCAGCAACTCACGAAAACCCTCGCAGGCCGCCAACAGTTCGACATCCCGCAAGAACTCGCCGACAACCCGACGCAAGCCAAACGCTTCCTCGCTGCCGCCACCCGCGCTGGAATGGCCACCGGCGACTACACGCAAGCCGTACGCGCCGCGCGCCGCGAACTCGGCCTCCCACCAGACCCGCCACGCCTCCCACGCGCCACCCCGCCACGCGAAATAACCAGTCGCATTAAATCACTATTCGGAAAGGAAAAATAAATGAGCACTATAGCACAAGTGATTGGGAACCTGACCGCCGACCCCCACATGGGCAACAACAAGAAAACAGGAGAATTCTGGCTCCAATTCACAGTCGCCTCCAACGTCAACGACAAGAAACAACCCATGGGACACCCCTACGAGGCAACCTTCATCAGCGTCATCATCTCCGGAGCAACCGCCGAGCCCTACGCTGACATCCTCCACAAGGGAAGCCTCGTCACCGTCTCCGGGGAACTCGTCACCAAAAAATACGTCGGCTCCGACAACATGACCCACCACTCACTCCAAATGCTCGACGCTGCCGTCCGCGCATGGCCGCCACGCCGCACCACACCCCAACAAGGCACCTACACCCCGCAAGACCAGCCCAGCTGGACACCATCAGAAAACGCACCCTTCTAACCCACCCACACACCGTGCAGGAAAGGAACACGCACGCAATGATTGTTGACATGTCACTTACACGCCGCCCAGGCGATAACGGGCGCAACCCTCACACGGTCGCCCGCAACATCCTCCACGCCATGACCACGCGCAACATCCAGATAACAGAACTCGCCGCCATCACGGGCATACCCGAAGCAACACTCGACGACTGGATCGGCAACCAGAAAAACATTCCCCTGGCAAGCATTGAACGCATCGCCCACGCCCTGCACACGACCGCCCGCAAACTATCAACACCCCGCGCAGGGAACAGTCGTGAGTGAACACCTCGACTTCACGATCAGCCACGACCTCTGGCTCACAGCTAACGGGTCACGCGGCACCACACGAGGCGGCATCTACCAGCGCGCCACCATCACCCGACAGTTACGCCTCATGGCCAAAGTCGAAGCCCTCGCTGCCCTCGCACGCGGTGAGATCACGCGTCATACTGTGCCGTGTGTTGTGACGGTGAGTATTACCTACCCTCGGGTGGGGCGTGCTGACCCGCCTAACGCGTACCCCACCGTCAAACCGCTCATTGACGGGATCGTGGATGCCGGCATATGGCCGGACGACAATTCCCGCTGGATCCCGTCCATGACATTCACGCGCAGTCCAGGTCGCTCCACGCCCACCACACACGACATTGCGATCATGTGGAAGGAAGCGTGTTAGCGTTCGGGGCGAGTCGTGGGTGTGCGGATAATGTCGAGGTCTGTGCGGTGTCCTTGACCAACGCGGTGTGTTGCCCACCAATCGCATGTTTCAGGGAGCCAGCCGTATTTTGCGGCGGGGGCTTCCCCGATGATGGCGTCGGGTGGTGGTAGCCGATGTTGGGAGCGGTACGTGCGCATCGTGGAGCGTGCGATACCTACCCTGTCGGCGAACCCGGCCAGAGATAAATACTTGACCGTCATTGCGCGTGCCTATCGGTGAGGACGAGAGCGAGTGCTCCCACACCGCTTGCGGCGCTCAGGAGGCCGAGAGTGAACTGGAGTGGTGCTGGTGGGCGGACGAAGACGGTCACGAGCCCGCAAGCTAAGGCAAGGCTGATAAGAACAGTATCTTTTTTCATGATGATCACCTAAACTAGATAAGTAGAGGGCTCCGAGATGAACCCGGAGCCAGTGTGAAGGATTGTTTTTTACTGTCGGTTCTTCTTTCTCTTCTTCTCGGGTGTGAGAACCTTGCAGAGAGCCGCAATTCCTGCAATAAGGGTTCCTAGCCCGGTGAAGAAGACTCCTAAGTCTTGAAGCATTTCCACCTCCTTTCCTTGTTTCAACACGTTTTAGTTTACTATTCAAAACGACGTAAGTCAAATTGAACAGTATAGTTCTGCTTCAAAAATTCCGATGCACCTCATCAAACACCACTAAACCACAACATATGCCACTACATGCAAGACGAAACCACAACATCTAGTAAAATTGCGTGTATGCGCCACCTCCAACAAACCCAAGCCCACTCAATCATCCTTGAGCTCTCACACCTCATCCCAGAATGGGAAACACCTCAGCAAGCACGCGAAACACGCCACGCCGGAATCTCCACCGCAAGCCATGCCACGAACCTCGACAAACTCCCCTACAACCTCGACGCCAGCACGGACACCGACACACACATTGCAACCCGCCACCACGCCATCTACCTGCTCACCTGCATTGCCAGACGCTGGCAGCCAGCACACCGATCACCAGCCTCCACACCACTCCTCGCCACACTAGCGAGGAACATTCCACACGCCTGGAACACACTCGACGACACCACCTGGAACAACGACACCACACTCTTAGCGCAGATCCTTCAGGCAGCCCGCATCCACTCAGGACATCAGCCCAAAACAACACGCTACAAATGCCTCAACTGCCCAGACCACCCCAACCTCCAACAGGACTACACCGAAAGCGGACTCCTCGACATCTACTACTGCCCAACCTGCCTCTCCTGGTGGACACCAGACGACTACGCGACAGCCGTCGACGCCCTCGCCCTCCTTACGAAAGACCCCATCCCCGTCACACAAATCGAAGCAGCCCACATCCTCAACCAAGACAAGCGAACAATCTGGAAACGCATCAAAGACAGAAACATCCAGCCACTACACGGAAAAGGAAAGAAAGCAACCTACCCCCTCCAAGCATTGACAACACAACAACATCAGGTAGACTAAAAGTACTTACAGGTATGCCCAACACACACAATTTGCTTTGGGCATTACCCATATATACAGGCGGTGAACAATGAGACGCGGAACAACAATTCGCAACAAACACCGCGCCTCCATTAGCGCCGGCCATCCACCCTGCGCCATCTGCGGAAAACCAATCGACTACACCCTCCACTGGCCAGACCCCATGTGCTTCGTCGTCGACCACATCATCCCAATCGCAGCCGGAGGCCCAGACACACTCGCCAACAAACAAGCAGCACACAACAGCTGCAACAGAGCAAAAACAGACCGCCTCTACGCAAAAAATATTATTAAAAAAAGCGCGACACTCGCCTGACGCCAGGGGGACGACCCCCGCCCGGGAGCCCAGCAGTGCGCGTTGTCAGGCGATTTTCCCCCCACGCTTTTTCCACAGGCCATTGTAGCATTCCGGAGGTGGTTGTGACTTCGCTCACACGTAAAAATGCGTCGCTCGTTGACGCGTCGAAAGTCGGGAAGAAAGCCATGCTCGAGGCGATGCGCGATATGATTGCTCGCCAGCTGGATGAAGGCGTGTTAGCTCGCGATTTAGCATCGCTGACAAAACGACTGATGGAAATTGAGGACGAGCTGGAAGCGGTGATCGTGGAAGAGGAAGGTGACGTGATTGGTGAAGCAGCGCAAATCCAACCAGTCGCGTTTACTCCTTCCGGAGGCGCGCGTACTCGTTCTTCCTGACGGTATTGTCTCGACTGATGCGCCGCGCATGATTGAAACGGCGAGGCGGTGTGGGCTTCAGCTGGACGATTGGCAGCAGGATATTGCGTCTATTTTGTTCGCCCGGCAGGCTGATGGGTCTTATGCTGCTGATACGATAGGGATCTCGATTGCTCGGCAGGCTGGGAAAACGTATCTGATTTCAGCGTTGATGATCGCACTGTGTCTTGTTGAGCCGAAGACGACGGTGATGTGGACTGCTCATCATACGAGTGTCATGCTGGAAACGTTCAGGCACATGCGCACAACGATCGGTATTAAGGCGATTGCGTTGCATGTGCTTGCGGTTCGCTCGTCGAATGCTGACCGTTCCATTATTTTCCGCAATGGATCCAGGATTGTGATGCGTTCACGCGAGGCTGGTGCGGCGCGTGGTCTTGATAACGTGAGTGTGCTTGTTCTGGATGAGGCTCAGATTCTTTCAGAAGATGCGATGGCTGATATTTTGCCGACACAGAATGCGGCGAAAAAGGCTCTCACAATCATGATGGGCACACCGCCGCGTCCGAAGGATCCCGGCGATGTGTTTACAGAGCAGCGCGAGAACGCGTTGACTGTTACTTCCGGGAAGCAACCACCAGAGCTCGCAGCATGGATAGAGTTTGCTGCCGACAGCGATGCTGATACGGATGATTTGAAGCAGTTGCGGTTAGCAAACCCATCATACCCGAAACGGACACCGCTTCGCGCGATCCGTAAGCTTCGCCGCTCACTCTCGGAGGATAATTTCCGGCGGGAAGCGCTCGGCATTTGGGACGCTAACAATACACCGCTAGTCATCCCGCAGAGCGTGTGGGATTCGTGCGAAGACCCAGACTCGGTAGGCGTTGAGCGGCTCGTGTTGGGTGTGGACGTGTCCCCGAACAGGCAGGAGGCAGCAATCAGTGTGGCTGCTCTCCGTGAGGATGGGCTGGTTCATGTTGAGCTTATTGCCACGTCCGGTTCGATTCTGCCGAATGGTGTGCCGTTGAATGTGGGGTGGATTCCTGACTGGCTGGCGGAGCGGGCGCGCGCGAACAGGCTTGCTGGGATTGTGGTGGATGCGAGGTCGCCTGCTGCGACGCTGCTTCCGGAGTTGAAGGCGCGTCGTTTGAAGGTCACGGTGACGGGTACGGATGATATGGCTGATGCGTGTGCGGGGTTTTATGACTCGTGTGTTGAGGGGACTTTGCGTCATATTGGGCAGCCGCAGTTGACTGTGGCGATGCAGAATGCGCGGAAGCGGACGATTAGTGGTGATCGGTGGGCGTGGAACAGGAAATCGTCGGACAGTGATATTACGCCGATTGTGTCGGCAACGTTGGCTGTGTGGGGTGTGCGGTCGCGGAAGGTGAAGGGCGGTAGGCCTGTGAGGATGGTGTTTACGTGATGAGCGAATATAATGCGGCGCTGTTTGATCGGCTTTCTGGGCAGTTGTCTTCTCATCGTGGCGCGAATTTGGTGAAGTTGCAGGCGTATGAGGGGAAGCGGATTGCGCGGGTTGCGGGTGTTCGTGTGACGGAGAAGCTGAAGAAGCTTGCTGTGAGGATTGGTTGGCCGCGCACTGTTGTGGACGTGTTGGAGGAGCGTCTGGATTTTCTCGGTTGGGAGGGCTGGCCTGGCGATGAGCTTGCCACAGTCTATGAGGCGAACAATCTGCTGTCGGAGGCGTCGCTCGTCCATGTGGATTCTTTGATTTATGGTGTTGGGTTTGCGCTGGTCTATACGGATGAGGACGGCAGTGTGAATGTGTCGGCTCAGTCGCCTTTCACAGCGACCGGCGTGTGGGATGGGCAGAAGCGTAGGCTCACGGCTGGTCTTGTGGTTCGTGGTGATCAGGCTGTGATGTTCGAGCCTGACGTGACAACGTATTTGGATGTGAGCGGTTCACTGCCGCTTGTGACGTTGACTGTTCCGAACAGGTCGGGTCGTGTTCCTTTGGTGATGTTTCCGAACAGGACGCGCGGGTCACGCTCGTGGGGACAATCAGAGATCACGCCAATGGTGTTGGACTTGTCTGACGAGGCGTCACGTACCCTGCTGGATATGGCTGTGAACCGCACGTTTCACGCGTCGCCACAACGCTATGTGATTGCGAATGTGGACGAGGATGAGTTTCAGGATAAGACGCGCGGCTGGAAGGCTCTCACCTCGGAACTGTGGGGGATGAATGCGGATCCGAATGATGTGAAGCTCGGCGAGTTTCAGGGAACGCAGCCGACACCGTTTGTGCAGGAGCTTCAACAGTTGACGGAAATGCTCGCGGCAGAGTCTGGGATTCCCGTGAATTATCTTGGGCTGATGGCGTCGAATCCGGCGTCTGCTGACGCGATCAGGGCTGGTGAGGCGCGTCTGGTGAAGCGTGCGGAACGGCACCAGTCGATTTTTGGTGCGTCCTGGCTTGAGGTCGCTCGCCTCCTTCTCATGGAGCGGGGCGTGTATTCGGCTGATGATTTCGCGGGTGTGCATTGCGTGTGGAGGGATGCGGCCACGCCGACGCGTGCGGCCGCGGCTGACGAGGTGACGAAGCTCGTGGGAGCCAATATTCTTCCAGCCGCGTCGTCACTCACTCTCTCCAGGTTGGGGTTCACGCCAGAGCAGCAGGCAGTCCTTGCTGCTGAGCGGGAGCAGGCACCGGCCGATCCTCTCTCGCAGCTCGCTGACTCGATCGGGAGGCAATCACAACTCGCATAGTTTTGGGGGTGACGCGTGGCCGATAATGTCAGCGGGAAGATTCGAGCGCTCACCGAGAAGCATAAGGCCGCGCAGGTGAAGAATGCGGAAGCGACCGGCATGGGTGTGGCCGAGTTGGCGCGTCGCTTGATTGATGGTGAGATCACGAGTGACGACTATGTGGCCTACGCTGTCCAGTTCCTGCATATCGGGCATGATGCTGCCGTCCGGTTAGCAGCCTCCTATGTGAAGATGAGTCGCCAGATCCAAGCGCCGAGCATGACGGATAAGCCTGTTGTTCCTGCAGTTTTTGATGAGGCGGAAGCAACCACGCAAGCGTTGCTCACGTCGGAGCGCGTGAAAAAGCATGTGCAGATCGTCGGCACGTATATCGATGACGAGATCATGCAAGAACTCGATCAGCATGGTCTGACAGTGTCGCAGGCGCTCGCGTCTGGCGAGTATGTGTTGGATGCGCATCAGCATGTGCAGCGTGCGGATCGTGTGAAGTCTTATTGGTCTAATGAGGCGAAGCAGGCTGTGCTTTCTGAGGCGCAGGGGAACGCCTCATCAACGGTGCAGAATGCTCATCGTGAGACTCTGATTGATTCTTTCGATTTGACAGGGTGGCGCGTGGTGACTGATGGACATCCGTGTGCGTTTTGCGCGGCTCTGGCTGGTATGGGTGAGGATGTGAAGGGAGCGAAGAACTGGCCGGATCATTATTTTCATGATCATTGCGGCTGCACCATCGAAGAGGTTCCATTCGGTACCGAGCCGGAATTGTCTGATGCTGAGAAAGCGTTCGCTGATCTTGTTGATAACGCTCCATCACAGAACATTAAGCAGATCGCCTCCTATATTCGCGAGAATGGTGACGGTCTCGTAACGGACGCGCACGTCCCCAAAGCACTGAAGAAGAAGCCAGGCAGACCAAAAACAGCCAGTGCTGGTGCATCGCACGTGGGGATCTCTCGACAGCACGTGTCAAGTACGGCGAAACCGATGATTACGCATGTAGATTAGACCGTCAGGCCTCACTTGAGCCGAACATCGTTGCCAGAAGGTTTCGTTGCTGATCTTCCGCAATGGTTTAGAGATGAACCGAAAGCTGAGTTCGGAGATGAGTTCGTGAAAAAGACATTTTACGGCGCTCCAGCTCCAGATCATAGTGGCCGCCACGTAGGCGGCCATTCTTATGGTCATCTTTCCCCGGAAAAACCGATTCACACGACTGTAGGGCGCGCGTGGACGGAAGAAGACATACGAAAGGCAATTGAACTTACAGTTACACGGCCACAGTGGGCAGGGAAGCGTGGAACTCGACGTGTTTTGAGAAGGGATATTGATGGAACTGTTTTTGAGGCTCGCTATTCGTACTCCTCGAAACGCAACACATCAACGCTACTGAACTTCCACCCTATTGCGGGCAAAGACATAACGATTTATCTGCATGGGGAAGCATTCTCTGGCGTACACACATACGACTGGCTAAAGGGTGACTTTATGACGGCAGATCAATTAAACTTGTGACCATGGCAAGCATTAATTTGTTCGAGTTAGACGTGGCTCCGGAAGGCGCGTCTGTTCCCGAACGTGTGCTTGAGTATGTTTACCCGCTCATTAATAGTAAGAGCGAGCGGAACACGGTCATGCTCGCCTATTACAGTGGCGAACCTGATGCTTCAATGTGGGATGCTTTCTGGTGGCTTGACATGAACAACATGAAGCTGCCAAAAGAACTGGTCGATGACGTGAGATCGTATGTTGCTCATGATCCAGGCCTGCAAGAAGAACTGGAAGAATACAAGAGTGCGAGGGCTTAGGTTATTATCACCTATTCACCATTCGACCGTCATCTTTTGATGGCGGTTTTTTCATGCCCGAAAAGCGCTATTGAGTTTGACGCTTGACGCACGGCGGTCAATGTGCGGCCAACAAATCACTATTTCACACTCCATGAGGGAGGAACCATGTCTGATACCACCCAACAGGTGCAAGCCGAACCACAAGAACCCGCGCAGGCCACAAGCACGCCAACGCAGGAGACTACGTTCGAACCGATCACGAGCCAAGAACAGCTCGACCGGCTCATCCAATCCAGGCTCTCGCGTGAGAAAGCAAAATATGCGGACTATGCGGACTTGAAAGCGAAAGCCACGAAATGGGATGAGATCGAGCAGGCCAACAAGACAGAACTGCAGAAAGCACAAGACGCGCTAAAGGTTGAGCGTGAGGCACGCACGAGCGCTGAGGTGAGCCTGCTGCGTTACCAGGTTGCTGCAGAGCAAGGCTTGGATGCGAAAGCTGCCGCGTTCCTGCAAGGCTCCACGCGTGAGGAAATGGAAGCATCGGCCTCTCAGCTTTCCGAGCTGATGGGCGGGTCGCGTCAGACGAACACACCGAACCCGCTTGCGGGGCGGGAAGAAAAACCTGAATCCGGCAGTGGCGATTGGCTGCGGGATTCCTTTAATCGTCGTAATTAGAGGAGTGAATAATGGCGAATTATGCGAACATTATTGGCCGTCCTGACGTGTCTGACGCGTTGATGCCAGACCAGGTTGTGACGGGTATCGTCCAGGATGCGCAGGCTGGTTCTGAGATTTTGAAGCGCGCCAAGCAGGTGCGTATGACCTCGAAGAAGGCCAAGCAGGCCGTTCTGGCCACACTGCCTGACGCCTATTGGGTGGATGATAACGGTGGACTGAAGCAAACGTCCGAATCCACATGGAAGGGAATCACGTTAACAGCGGAAGAACTGGCCGTGATCGTTCCGATCCCGGATTCGGTGCTGAATGACACGAATGTGCCTTTGTGGCCGCAGGTGCAGCCGCTGATCGCGGAGGCGATCGGGAAGAAGCTTGACCAGGCAGCTATTTTTGGTGTGGACAAGCCGGAATCGTGGCCGACTGCGATCATTCCTGGCGCGACCGCAGCCGGGAATGTTGCCGCTGCGTCTAATGTTCTCGCGAAGGACATTGCAGATCTTGCGGCGAAGGTGTCTGCCGGTGGTTTCGGGGTGAACGGATTCGCAGGCAAGCCCGGTATTTCCTGGGTGATGCGCGGCCTGACGGACACGACGAATCGCCCGATTTTCACGGATGCTGTGAATGGTAACGGTGACTTCAGCCTGTACGGTTTCCCGATTGATGAGGTGCGTAACGGCGCGTGGGATCTGAAAGTTGCTGACCTACTGATGGCCGACTGGACGAAATTTATTGTTGGGATTCGCCAGGATGTCACCTACGACATTTTCAAGGAAGGCGTGATTTCTGACGATAATGGAAAGGTCGTGCTGAACCTGATGCAGCAGGACACTCAAGCATTGCGTGCCGTGTTCCGTGTCGGATTCCAGGTTGCTGTTCCTGCCAACCGTTTGACGTCTGAGAATTCTTATCCGGCTGGTGTCATCACGCCCGCCGCAAGCCCGGCGGAGAGTCACGATGAGTGACCGCATCATGTGGGTGCACGAGCCTGACGGGGAAACACTCGAGATCATCTCTGGGTACGGTGATAATCTCCGCAGGCTCGGCTGGCATCCAGTCGGGGAAGCCCCCGCCGTAGAACAGCGGGAGAAGACCGTGGAACACAAACAGACGGCGGCACGGCCGGCGAAACGGACAACGAAAACATTGAGGTGAGGTGAAGAGCATGGCCAGATGGTTAACGGCAGCTGATGTGCGCGTATGGATCAGTCAAGCGTCCGCCGAACAGGTGGAACAAATGATCAGTCTCGCCGAATCCCAGGCCATCGCTCTCGCCCCGCAACTGGCCACACTCTCGCTAAGTGACGATCAGAAGCAGGCCGTGCGAGGTATCCTTCTAGCTGCGATCCGCCGCTGGTGGGATGCGGACTCGGGCGCTGCCTCGTCACGCACTGTGGGCCCTTTCTCGGAAACACTCTCTGCGTCAGCCATTGTTGGCCAGTTCTACCCATCAGAAGTGAAAGCACTGTCAAGGATCGGGAAGCCCGGGCGCGTGTTCAGCGTGTCCATGGATCCTGGCGACAGTAGCGCATATCCGGCCTGGGTCATTAACGCACCTCAAGCATGGGAGGAATCCTGACAATGTTTCCTGTCGAAACAGTCATGGTAAAGCAGCGTGTCCAGGCCGGTGTGAACGTGATTGGCGAGGAAATCTGGGATGAAAAAACCCAGGAAGTTGACGGTGTACTCGTCGCACCTGGAAATACGGCTGACCTTGCTGGGAATATTCGCCCGGATGGTGTGCGTATCGATTTCACCCTTTATTTCCCGTCAACGTTCACCGCGAGCTTGCGGGGAGCGACAGTCACAGTGAGGGGCATCGCCTGTCGTGTCGTGGGCGACCCGCAACAATATTTAGACACGCCCGGACACTGGAACCGAGTTGTGCAAGTGGAGGTTGCCCATGGCTAAAGTCAAAATTGTTTTGAATCAGGCTGGTCTTCGCGAATATTTGAACTCTGCAGGTGTACAAGCACTATTGAGCGAGCAGGCCGAGCAGGTTGCGACGCGTGCCGGCGACGGCTATGAGGCGCGCGAGGTCGCTTCTGGTGCGAAGCGCGCGCACGCAACCGTGGAAGCGGAAACAGTGCACGCGATCCGCGATAACGCGAAACACAACACGCTCTTGAAAGCGTTGGGTGGTGCCTGATGGTGGGGAGTCTTGAGCGGATCGTTCGATGGGCGGATGGGCGCGTTCCGGGTGTGCCCGCGTTCGGCGTGATCCCCCCAGACCGCCCGGAGCGGTTTATCACAATAGAACGCACGGGCGGCAGCAGGGGCAGGCTCATGGAAACACCCACGTTCGCAGTACAAGTGTGGGCGGGCTCGATCCTCGACGCGGACACCCTGGCCGCCACACTCTGCGGGGAATGCCAGAAGCTACGCCGGCAAGCGTGGGTCGCATCCCTCACCGTGGGAAGCCCCTACAACTTCCCTGACCCGGATTCGGGGCAGGCACGCTACCAGTTCACGCTCGAGGTTGGTGTGATGCTGGCATACCTGAACGACTAACACGACAACACAAGACAAGACAAGACAAGACAAGACAAGACAAGACAAGACAAGACAAGACAAGACAAGACAAGACAAGACAAGACAAGACAAGACAAGGGAGTAGGAATTATGGCGACCGGGAAGAATGATGCGCGCAACGTGTCCGTGGGTAAGCCGATGGCGTCGGGTGGCATGTTTGTTGCCCCGCTAGGCACGAAACTACCCACAGACGCCTCCAGCCCGCTTAGCGAAGAATTCGTCGATGTGGGTTTCATTAGCGAGGACGGCGTGACTAACAGTGTGGAGACGGACTCCAACGACATTAAAGCATGGGGCGGCGTGACCGTCCTCACCGCCCAATCCTCACGGACGGAAACATTCCAAGCAACACTGATTGAAACGAACGAGACCGTATTGAAACAGGCCTACGGGGATGCGAACGTGACGGGCAGCCTCAAGTCGGGAAGCCTGAAAATCCTGCATAACGGGAATACGGGCGATCATCATGTGGTGGTGTTCGAGATTCTCATGACGGGCAACCGGGTGAAGCGGATTGTGATCCCTGATTGTGCGATGACCGAGTTGGGGGATGTTGTGTATAACGATTCTGACCCGATCGGCTACGAGACGACGAACACGGCCTACCCTGACGCGGAGGGGAACACGGCCTACGAGTATATCGCGCAAATCTCGTCTGCCGGCTCGCCGGTGGAGTCCCACTCCTGAGAGCGAGCATGGAGGAACACACAATGAGCAACAACAACGACAACGACGCGAGTACGCTTCAGGATGATGTCGATCAGGACATAAACCTCATTCTGGGTGGGCGGAAGTTCATGTTTAGCCCACTCGTGTTTGACGATTGGGAACTTCTCGAGGATCTGGCAGG
The DNA here is from genome assembly GCA_028724265.1 of Actinomycetaceae bacterium. GTDB lineage: Bacteria > Actinomycetota > Actinomycetes > Actinomycetales > Actinomycetaceae > JAQYDG01. The sequence continues at coordinate 684,779 of JAQYDG010000004.1, read as the reverse complement.
CCTGGACAAGATGACCGACCCGTCAGGCATCATCTCGGTGGCACACCGCGTATTCGGCCACCAGTATGAGGACGCGAAAGAAGCCATCCGCGATGAAGATGGGCGCGTCCGAGCAAGCACAATGAGCGCCGCTATCCGCCACGTGTTTGAAGCATTCCCAAAATCGGATTCCTCGCAGGATGCCTCGCCCAGCATCCAGACGAACTAAGGGCAGACTTCCTCTTCTTCTACCACGCGCAGCCCGACGATTTCCCGCCCAGCGTGGCGGCAGGCTTGGCGTGGGTGCTGGTGGGGCGCACGGATTCTTTCCTGTATCGCGCCCTGAACCGGTGGTGGTTCTGGGATGACCCCGTGTATGCGCTTGTGGCTCAAGCGCTCGGGGCTGACCCGCCAAGCCGCCAGAAGGTGAGCAACACGAGCAGCGAGGTTGCCAGACTGTTGAAAGCCCCCCGCTACGAGGGAGAGAAAGGTGAGCCATGAGTGAACTTGCCGCCGCCTACGTGCAGATTATCCCCTCGTTCAAGGGGATAGGGAAACAACTCCAGTCCGCTCTTGGTGGCGTGAAAGTGGAGAAAGCTACCGGGCCGGTGTGGAAGCGTGTCGGCACGTCCATCACTAGCACGGTCGGCGGGGCGTTCACCCAGGTGGGGAAGGTGGGGGCTACTGCGGTTGCGGGTATCGCCACGGCCGTGGGAGGCCTCGCCTTGAAAGGCGGGTTTACCCGCGCCCTCCAGATTGAGAACGCTCAAGCGAAACTGAAGGGGCTGGGCAACTCGACAAGCAAGGTCGCGGGCATCATGGATAACGCGACTGCCGCCGTGAAAGGCACCGCGTTCAGCTTGGGGGATGCGGCCACGGTCGCCGCCTCCTTGTCCGCGTCCGGTATTCAGGCCGGCACGGATCTGACGGGCGCTTTAAAATCGGTAGCGGATGTTGCCCAAATTTCCGGGCGCTCCATGATGGATGTCGGCACGATTTTCGGGTCGATCGCCGCGCAAGGCAAACTCACGGGGCAAGACATGCTCCAGTTGACGTCTTCAGGCGTTCCCGTCCTGCAAATGTTGGGGAAGCAGCTAGGGAAAACGTCCGCTGAAGTCTCTGACATGGTCTCGTCAGGGCAGATTGATTTCGCCACGTTCCAGAAGGCGATGGAGGCCGGCCTGGGCGGGGCAGCATTGAGCGCGGGCACGACTTTCCAGGGTGCCATGTCGAACGTGCGTGCCGCCCTGTCCCGTCTGGGTGAGGGGTTCGCGAGCCCCCTGCTGAATTCGATGCGTGATGTGGCGAACGCGGCGATCCCCCTTGTGGATGGCCTGACGGGCGCACTCAAGCCGCTGGCTGACGCGTTCGGCACCACGCTGGGGACGGCAGTCGGGAAACTCATCCCGCTCATGCAGAGCCTGGGCGAGAAAATGAGCGGGTTGAGCATGCCTTCCGGTCTTGCGAACATGGGGGGAATGCTGGCGGGTCTCGCGCCCGTGCTGGGTGTTGCTGCAGCAGGCGCGGCGGGTCTTGCCGCGAAAATACCTCTCGTGGGCGGCGCATTCACGGGGCTCACCGGACCTGTGGGCGCGATGATCGGCCTGATGGGCTCAATGATCGCCCAATCCCCCCAATTACAGGCAGCGTTGGGTGGGGCGTTCACGCAGATCGGGAGCGCGGTGCAAGCCCTCGCACCCCTGTTCAGCCAGGTGTTTACTGTTTTGGGCGTGGCGATCGGGCAGGTGGGCACGGCGATCGCCCCTCTGGTCACGCTGCTTGCCGGCACGTTCACGAGTGTAATCACGAGCCTTGCCCCGCTGATTGGGCAGGTCGTGACGCTGATCGGGGGTGCCGCCCAGGAGATTATCCCCGCGATCGGCACGGTGATCGCGCAGCTTGTGCCGCCGTTGACGCAGATCGTGACAGCCGTCCTCCCCGTCCTCCAGCAGGTGATCCAAGCCATACTGCCGTTGATTATGCAGTTGTTGCCGGCGATCATGCCGCTTGTTCCCATCCTCGGGCAAATCATGACCTTTCTGATGCCGATTGTCGTATGGCTTGTCGGCCAGCTGATCCCCGTCATCCAATCCCTGGTCACGATCATTTCGGGCGTGCTCTCCTCGATTATTGGGGTGATCCAGCCCGCCATCCAGCTCGTGCAGTCCGTCATTCAGACCGTGTTGGACGTGATCCACGGGAACTGGGCTGCCGTGTGGGGTGATATTGGCGGGATTATTTCCGCCGTGTGGGGCACGATTACCGGCGTGATCGGCGCGGCATTCGGCGTCGTCAAAGGTATTTTCTCGGCGGCGCTCGCCGTGATTAAAGGCGTGTGGAATGCGGCATGGTCAGCCATCAAGAACGTGGTCTCAGGCATCTGGACCGGTATTAAGTCCGTGGTGTCCGGCGCGATTAACGGCGTGAAAGGCGTCATCTCCAGCGTGCTCAACACGATTAAGAGCCTCTGGAATTCCGCATGGAATGGCCTGAAAGGCCTCGTGTCTGGCGCGTGGAACGGTATTAAGAGCGCGGTGAGCAGCGGGATCGGCAACGTGGTGAGCCTCGTGAGAGGACTGCCCGGCAAGATCTTGGGCGCGATCGGCGACCTCGGTGGTCTCCTCAAGAATGCGGGGAAGAGCGTGATCGACGGGTTCATCAACGGGATTAAGGGCGCGTTCGGGAAAGTGAAAGACACGCTGGGCAACCTCACGAAGAAGTTGACGTCGTGGAAAGGTCCTGCGCCTGTTGACCGTGTGATCCTCCGGCCTGCCGGCGAGATGGTCATGCAAGGCTTCCAGAAAGGCTTGGAGTCCCAGTATGGGAGGATTCGCGTCTCTCTGGGTGACTTCACCAACTCGCTTGCCGGCGCGCACACGCCCTACGGGGTGACTGCTGCGCGGGGTGTTCGCCGCCTGCCCGCCACAACGCCATACCCGCAGGTGGCGGGCGGGGTGACGCAGAATAACACGATCAGCATGGTTGAGCGTGATCCGCGTCTCGTGTTCCGCCAGTTGCGGCGAGAATTGGAGGCCACCCTATGAGCATGCACGATCCCGGCCTGTATTGGGTGGAGGTGGGAGGCCTCCGCTTCGAGGCGACCCTACGCGGAGAACAGCCCCTCGTGCTGCAAAGCCTGGAAGGCTGGTATGACCTTCCAGACCTGCGTGGGAGTGAGGATGCGATCCCGCACGGTAACGGCACGTTCGCGCGCACCGCGTTCTACCGGCAGTCGGCCGCGATCAGCGTGAAAGGCCTGATCGTCGCCCCGCGTGACCATCCCACGCTCGACGTGTGGCGTACCCGCCTCACTTCCATCCTTGCGTCGCGTCCCGTCCCGATGAGGGTCAGTGACGCCCAGGGCGTGTGGCGTCGCATCGTGGAAGTCGAGCAGGTGAAAATCGTCGACCAGTCCTACACGTATGGTGCGCTCGAAGTGACGATCGACGCCACCGCGCCAGACCCGACCCGCTACGAGGACGAGCCAAGCCATGCACTCCTGCGGCTGCACGTGAAAGAAGAAGGCCTCGTCCTCCCGCAAGCATTCCCGTGGGCATTCGTGGAAGGTGAGAGTGACCGTGCGACCATCACGAACACGGGAACCGTCCCCGCCTATCCCACGATCACCGTGCAAGGCGGGGCTGCGGGCGAAATCATCGTGTGGGACACGAGCGCTGACCGCACACTCTCGTTCGGACACCTCGACGCTGCGCAAACACTCCACATCGACTGCGCAGAACGCCTGGCGACCCTCGACGGGGTGGACGCCACCGCACAGTTGACGCGCCGCGACTGGTGGATCATCCCACCCGGAGAGTCCCACATGATCGCATTCATCCCCGTCAGAGCCCAAAAAACAATACAAGCCACCATCCAGTGGAGGAATGGAGTCTCCTAATGCCCGCACTCTACGGTTTCCCGCGCCCCGACTATGCGTTCACCGCCCGCGAGGTGGGTTTGAGCCTGGGAGGACTTGTCGTGCACGACATGAAAGGGAATATTCGCCCGGGCGTGATCGGCCGGCAGAATATCGTGTTGAAAGCCTCCGGCTGGCAGGTGCGTGTGTGCCAGTTCGCCTACGTGTCCACCAGGCAGGGCTACCCCGTGTTGGGCGGCCTCGACCAGGCCACGACCGCCACGATCGGCACACCGCCCGCCTCGGGGACGCGCACGGACACGGTGTGCTATGACTTGGACGCGATCCCGCCCGTGAGCCTCTCCTCGGTGGAGGAAGGCTCCGGAAGCCCCGACGATCCCGACCAGCCGCCCGCCTCTAGCCTGCCGGTGGTTGACCGGCTCGCCACGGGTATTGTGGTTGTCCCCGGCACGCCCGCCCGCGCAACAGGTCTAGCAGCGAATCTCGCGCCGCTCGCGATCGTCAACGTGCCATCTAGCGCGAAGTCGATTAATGACTGCTCGATCTCGCATGTGGCGGCCTATACGGCGCTCGTCGGTAGCGTCGTCGTGTTCCACGACAAGCAGGATATGGATAGTTTCAAACCGTGGCAGGGCACGCGTGCTTATAATATGGCGCTCGACCAGTTCTACTCGTGCCTCAACCCGGGCTCGTGGCGGCAGGACTCGGGACGTATCTCCTACAAAATCCCGAAATGGATGTACTCGAACAGTACGGCACGCCACTACATGGCAAACGCCGTGTTCACGCTCCCCACCACGATCTCCACAACAGAATCCATCCAGATCTGCTCGGAGGACGTGGGCAGCGGCTACTGCAAAACCTATTTACGGCATATCGACCAGCGCGGAAACGGGACAACACGGATCGCTGTGGGTTTCGAGCAGGACGCGAACCCCACACTCCCCACCGTCACATTCACATGGAAGGTCATCCAAGCACGATAAACACGAGCGAAAGGGGTGGTGTGTGGTGCGTGTGCTCATCTGCCAGACCACGACAGGCCGACTGGTCGAAGAAGTCCCCGTCTCCTCCTGGAAGTACGATACTGGCTTGTTGGCGTCTGACCGGATTAGCCTCACGGTTCCCGCCTACACGCGGCACGCGCGAAGCGTTGACTACACGAGCCTGTTCACGCCACTCAAATACTCGATCTTCCTCCTCGACGACGATCTAGAGCCGGCGTATTGCCCGGCGGCGGGCGTGATTACCGGCTGGACTCTCGCCCAAGACGATGATGGGCTTGAAAAGTTCACGGTGGACGCTACCGGGATTGAGAAAATCTTCGAGTACCGGCACGTGAGGAAATACCCGGGATGGCCTCTCCCCGTCACAAAGAAGAAAGACAAGGACGGCAAGGATATTGTCACAACCCCCTACGACCTGGCGTATAAGAATCTTGACCCGTCCGCGATCATGGGGGCTGTGGTCGCCGAATCGTTGAAATGGCCAGGCGCAGGCCTCCCCCTCGCCTACCCGGACACCGCGCTGAAAGGCACCTCCCAGGCCACGTTCTCAGCGTTAGACGGGCGAAGCGTGAAAGAAGCCATTGACAGCCTCTCCGACTCCCACGGCATCGAATACGACCTCACCCCCACATTCAACCAGACAACCAACACTGCCGGCTGGACACTCCAGGCGGGAACAGCCGCCCGCCCTCTGCTCATCCCACACAGTGACGCCGTCCTCCCATTGGGTGGCGCGTACGACACTACGGCCATCACCACACAGAAAACAGGCGGGGAAACGTTGGTGAGTGCCGCAGTGTTCGCGGGAGGAAAAACAGACGACACCGTACTGGTTGCACACGCCGCCTCCACCGCATGGACAGACAGGGGATACCCCTACACGGAAGTCTGGGACGCCTCCCACTCGTCCGTCTCACTCCAGGCAACACTCGACAGGTACGCTTCAGCGGCCGTCGCGTCGGGCGGGTTCACGGTCAGCTGGGAGGCGATCGTGCGTGCTGGGCGTTACCCGCGCCTGCGGCATGGGGATGTAGTGGTGTTCGACGCGTACGGTTCCGACCTGATGCCTGACGGTACTTATCAGAAGAGGGTGCTTTCCGTGTCGCGGGACTCGTCGAGTGAAGGCTGGCTCACAATCCAGCTTGTGGAGGATGTGAATGCAGAAATATATTCGTGATTCAGAGGCTTTACCGAAGGCGCTTGCGTCGATCCGTGATTTAGCACGTGAAGCGAACCGTCCGACCGGGACAGAGCTTGCGGAGACCACTAAAACAGCGCACGAGGCACTGGAGCAAACGCAACAGTTGGGTGTGCTCTCCAAGCAGGAGAAGGAGCGCCTGGACAAGGTGAGCTCCAATCTCGAGCAGGCGCAGCACGATCTCACCGCGCGGCTAGACGAGGCGGCGCGGGCGCAAGAGCAGGCCGCCCGCACGCAAGAGAGCCTGGACGGGAAACTTGCTGCCCTCACCACCCGCACGCAAAAAAGCCTGGACGAGGTGCGCGGCAACATCACCCAAGCCCAACAGGACGCCCAGACAGCACAAGAGAGCCTGGACGCGGCCAAGAAAACATACGACCAAGCCCTCCTCGACATGAGGGCGGGCATCGCCGGCGCGCGCGAGCGCCTCGACGAGGCCGAAGCCAACCTCACCGCCGCGCAAACAACCGCCGAGACGGCATACAGTGCGCTCGCAACCGTTAACATGCAGGTGGCGCAGCTCTCCGACCGGCTGGACGAGAAAACCACGATCATCACGAGCCCCGCCACACCGTCCGGGCATGGAAACACTGCCGGTGACGTGTGGTGGCAGACCGACAAGAACAAGCGCATTATCGGCCAGTGGACGTGGGACGGCCACCAGTGGACACCCACGAGCATCTCGAACGAGATCATGGCCAGTCTCGACGTGAACAAGCTCCAAGTCGTCTCGTCCGCCACGATGAGCGAGGCGGTGGTGGGGAAACTCTGGGCGGACGGGATCGCCGCCCACGTGGGTGATTTTCAAGCCCTCACCGTGGGTGGTGCGAACCTGATACCCGGCGTTGCAAGCTGGGGCACTCCCGGCACGCATCCCGGCTGGGACGCATTCACGGTGAACACTGACAAGCAGGCTGTCGGGCTGCGCGGCAGGAGCAATGGGCTGGCCACCGTGCAGATACGGCTGGAGGCCGGCGTCCGCTACCTGTTCAGCATCGACGCCACCGCCGACACGGCGGGAACCGTCTACTATGTGCAGGTGAAAAACACCGACGGGTCTAACGCCACGTTCGCGGACGGCACGGTCGCGTATATTGCGAACAGGGCACCAGCCGGGCATGACGGGCAGTGGGAACACTGGGAGCGCGTGTTCGAGATGGCCACATCAGGAACATACCGGATCTTCTTCTACGGCAACCACGACTACGGAACCGCGAATGAGGGGTACCAGTGGTTTAGGCGTGCCTCGATCCGCCCCATGACCGGGAGCGTGCTCATCGAGGACGGGGCGGTCACCGCCGGGAAACTCGCCGCCCAGTCCGTCACCGCCGATAAAATGGCAGCCAACTCGGTGACGGCCCGCACGCTCGCCGTCGTCCCAGACGAAGGGCAAGGCGGCCTCAAGTTGGATGCGGGCGGGATTGATATTATTCCATCCGGTATTGCGGCTGCTCAGCCGTCTATTTCCATGCGCGTGGATACGGAAAACTCGATCCAATTCGCAAAAAACAACGCGATCACCTTCAGCGTGGGACCGGACGGCGACCTCGCATCACGCTCCGTCACAGCTAACGAGGCTCTCACTTATCGTGGGGACGAGCTGCAAACCATCCTCGACCGGCTGCCGCGCGGCATGTTCTATCGCGGCCGCATCTCCAACAACACGTCCTACGTGACAATTTCGTCCGGGCAGACCTTCGTGGCTTTCCTGCACCGCATCAACATCGCCGGACGCAACGCCCACCGGCAGCTGCGTTATCTCGTGCAAGTCACCTCGTGGGGTGACGGCTCGCTGAATGTGCAAATGGCGGCACGGTACCCGGACTCATACAGTATTTCCGGCAGCGACAAAATATCCAGAGCCGTGTTCTTTACGTCGTTCAACAAGGCACCCGCCTCCGGCTACTATGGAGACACCTCAGCCTGGTTCGTCGAATTGGACACGGATCAGATCGCCTCATGGACTGAAGTTGACGGAGGCAGTATTGCGGACCAGAACGGTGATGTCGATGTGTTCGTCACGATGCGCTGCGACAAGGGGAAAACCATCAGAATCTATTCCTCCAGTTCTGGCACCTATGTGAACGGGGAAGATCTTGGGCAAACCACCTATCAGGCGAACAGCCCTTACGAGCTCACCTCGCTTCCCTACACGCAACGCCTCTACACGGGCGGGAAAGAACAGACCGTCACCTATCCAGCCTCAGGCTGGGCAGTCTACGACGGCCGAGGAGCCCGACTCACGGATCCGAATGCTGCCTATGTGGGAAACGACGTTCAGCAAGGCGCTCTCCGCTCCATCTTCACTTTCCCCGCCTCCGTACTCTCCGACCTCGCCGGCGCGACCGTGCGCGGCGCTTATTTCACCATCCAGAATCAATTCATTCACACCATCCAGAATCAATTTATTCACGCCGACACCAGCGGTGGATCCACGATCTTCAAACTGCACGGGCTCTCCAGCATCCCGACCACGTGGAACTTCACACGCGACACGTGGCTCTCCCGCCGCTATCTGCCCGGCCAAAATCAACCTCGCCCTCGATGCGAAACAGGTCGCGGCGCTCCAGGCCGGCACGATCCGCGGGTTCAGCATGGAAGGCGAGTATTGGGAGGCCGGCGAATATGCTGCGAACGATCCAGCACCAACCCTCACCGTCACGTACATCAAATAAAGGAGCCTCACTATGGTTGACACTCGTGTGGAGATTAAGTCGCTGCTCGCAAAAATCGCGCAACTCCTCCAATTCTCCCAACAATTCCCAATACTCGTGCGCACAGCCTGCACGCTCGAGGGTGTGGAATACTCAGACCAAATTCTTCAGGCTGTCGCAATGAATTCGACGATTCTGGCTGAGATTCCCTATTGGCAGGGTCAGTCGATTGACGCGTCGATCCTCGAAATTTTCCAGGACGCTCAGCGCGCACCTCAGCTTGACCAAGACATCAGGTACGTCGTCACGATCACGAAGGAGCCTGCGGGCGCTCCAGACGCGGACACGCGCACCGACTAGCCACACACCCGCTCACGCTGAACTACACACAAAGCTCACCACTCCAGCTTCCCACAGTGGTGAGCTTTGTGATGAGTAGGTGGTGAGCGCGCCACACGAGAGCAAAGAGAAAGGACACATGATGCTTCACGGGATCGACATTTCCCACTACCAGGCCGGCCTCAACGTCGCCGGCACGGGCGCAGACTTCATTATTTGTAAGGCCACGGAGGGTACCGGCTGGGTAGACCAAACCATGCGTGGCTTCGCGCAAGCCACCCTCACCGCCGGGAAACTCCTCGGCCTCTACCACTTCGCCTCAGGCGGGAACCCGCGCAGCGAGGCAGAACACTACGTGTCGACAGTACGCCCCTATATCGGTCGCGCCATCCTTATCCTCGACTGGGAACCCACCCGGCATGACCTGCAAGACCACGCGTGGGTGCGAGCCTGGCTCGACGAAGTGTACCGGCTCACCGGGGTACGCCCATGGCTGTACGCGTCCGCGTCCGTCCTGAAAAACACGGACTGGACTGGAACGCTCGGCTCCGACTATGGCGTGTGGGTGGCAGGCTATCTCACCACCCGCAAGAACATTCTCGGCGACGTGCAACTGCCCGCAACGCACCGGCCGCGCGGCAAGGTGACGGTGGCCGCCTACCAGTACACGAGTACGGGGAAGGTGCCCGGCTGGGCGGGTCGTGTTGACCTGGATGTGGCCTACATGGACAAGGCGGGCTGGACGGCCTACGCCACACCAACCAACAAGCCGGCCAGTAAGCCGGCCGTGAAAACCACGGCAGCACGCCCGGGCGGGGGGAAGCTCACTGTTGACGGGTGGTTCGGGAAGGATTCGATCCGCGCCCTGCAGCGCGTGATGGGCACGCCCCAAGACGGCGTGATATCCTCCCAGCCGACGGTCAACAAGAAATACGTGCCCCACGCGACCTCCGGCTGGGGGTGGGTTGCGCGCGGCGCGAAAGGCTCACCAGCCATCAAAGCCTGGCAGAAGCGCATCGGCACGCCGGCAGACGGATATTTCGGCGTGAACTCTGTGCGTGCCACACAGAAATATGTGGGTGCCGCGCAAGACGGGATCGCCGGGAAAGCAACCATGAGCGCATGGCAGACCTGGCTCAACAAGCACTAAACGAAGGAGCATATGATGATTGATACCGTGACCACGATTGCGAGCGTGCCCGCCATTATCGCCCTCACCAACCTGCTAAAGAATCTCGGCTTGGGCGGGAAGTGGGCGGCACTCGCAGCCCTCCTGCTCGGCCTCACCCTCAACATGGCCGCGTACGTGTTCGCCGGTTCCGGCCTGTGGGAGGCCGCAAGCCAAGGCCTCATTCTCGGCCTGGCAGCAGCCGGCCTCTACGACCTCACCCCACCACGCGCGGCGGCTGACCGTGAAGGTGAATAGATGGGCGGAGCCGACATCATTCAGGCGCTGGGCGGGTTCGGTGGGCTCGCAGCCCTGCTCACCTCACTCGCCGCCTGGCGTAAATCCACCCAAACAGAGCAAACCACCGGCGCAACCATCACAGAGGTCTCCCGCCAATTCAAACCAGATCACGGTGAGAGCATGGCCGATAAAATCGACGGGATACTGACCTCGCAAGACCTTCATACTTCGATGATTGAGAGCCTCGGCCACCAGGTCGGGGAAATCCGCGCCGATGCCCAACAATTCCGCGATATCGAGGATAAGCGGATAAGCCGGCTAGAAAAGCGGCAAGAACAAACCATAGACATTGCGCGCAATATTATGCTTGACCGCCTCCACAAGGGGGACACTCCACCCGCAAGCAGCTAGACCACACCCCGCACAAACCCACAACACAAGGGGGTAGGATCACCGCACCAGGTGACCCTACCCCCTCCTTTTTCATGCCCAAAAAACCTGTCCTACTTGTCCCAGTCTGTCCCAACTTGTCCCAACCAGTCCGGATCAGTCCGCATCAGTCCCAACGAGTCCGGCTATTCTTCGGTCTGCCTCGCGTTTCCGATCGTCTCACCCAGCCGACGAAGCCTCCCAGCCGAACGCACCATGTAATACTCCGTCATCGCAACATTAGAATGGCCAACCATCTCTTGCACATCGTGCGGATCCACACCAGGAATGTGCATGGCGTTCGTAATCGCCGTATGCCGAAAATCGTAGGGTCGATACGCGGGGTAGCCAAGCTTGCGGGAAAGATTCTGCACATGATGCTGCAACATTCCAAGCGTCACATGCTGAGCTGAATCATACGGTCGTGGGAACAGGAGCTGGCCAGCATCCTCAGGAAGACGATCCGCGTGGGCTTTCAACTTCACCATGAACGAGACTGCAGGGAAAACGGTACGAGCACCAGCCTGTGTTTTCGGCTCACCCACAGCCACGTTACCGTCCACAAACTGTACATTCCGCCGAATAGAGATGCTCCCATCCTTGAAATCCACATCCATGCGGCGAAGTTCTAGTGCTTCGCCGGGTCGTAACCCGTACACGCCCATCAGCTCGAAAAGAAGATTGTAGGGGCTTGGCGCGGCAGTAATCAGCCCTGTCAAATGGGAGGGTTCGATCAGCAGGTGAGTCTGTTTCCTCGGGTTGTTTCGCGCGCCAGAACCAACGAACGCTGCCTCCGAGCGCGTGACCGGGGCATAGGGGATGAGACCATCCTCCACAGCACGATTCATGATAATGCGGAATGTCTCGAACGCGTGCTTGCGGGCGGCTGGATGGTCTGGCGACAGCTGAGTGTGCACCCACGTTGTGACCGCTTCACGCGTGATGTCATGGAGTGGAACGTTCTCCCATTTGGGTTTCAAATGGTTCTTGTAGTGGGACTCGTAGGAGTGCCGGGAGGATGGGCGCAGGCTGGTTGTTTGCATGTAGTGCTCGAAATACTCGCCGAATGTGAGTTGTGCTGCTGCTTGTTTGCGGGCTGCGTGGGCTGCTTGGAGTGGCGAGCGCCATTTCTCTGCCTCGATGAGTGCTTGCTGTTTAGCGAGCCAGGTGTCTGCTTCGCCTTTACGTGTGAACATGCGATTGATGCGTTTTGGTTCGCCTGGTTCGCCGTAGGCGGGGTTCGGGAATGAGGCGCGGTAGCGACCGCTTGTTTTGTGTTCGATTGATCCGAATAGCCTGTGACGCATGACCGTTACCCCTCGTTGTTGCGTGTGGTTCCACCCTACATTTTGGGGGATACGTGGGGGATACGAAATGTCACTTTCTGGCATTTCCTGTCACTTACTGGCACTGTGGCTGTGAGACGAGCACCCCGACTTTTCCGCGTGATAGCAATAAAAATGGCTTGACCGGGCGGAAAACTCGGGCAAGCCGCGAAGCGGAGGTAGGGAGATTCGAACTCCCGAGGGCTTGCACCCAACACGCTTTCCAAGCGTGCGCCATAGGCCACTAGGCGATACCTCCAGTACACAAAAAGTGCTTTTCTAGTGTAACGGATTCGAGCAGTATTTGCGAATCCTTGATGCGGCGAGTCGAATCCTCGATGCTGTGTGCCGAAGATATGACGATGGTTGCCGTGTGCCGAGGCTGCTGCCAGCTATACGAGGGTGCTGCGGGCTGTGGGCGTCACCGGCAGAACGCACTACTGGCTAAAGATGTTGCTGGCCAACGACATGACGAGGTCTACCGCGAGCCGCAGACGCCAGGCGTCTGCAAGCCGAAAGTGCAAAGCGTCGAAAGTACAAAGCATCAAAGAGGTTCGGCGCCACGGGACTCAGAATTAGCAAGGCCTTAAAAAGAAGTTCAACGAATGATGGAATAAAACTAGACGCCCTAAAGTTGAGTGGTATAGACTCAAGAAAGCTAGCGAGAGCAGGTGTGAGGTTTTGGCGATCAGTTAGGCTTCGTCATCGCGTGTTTGCGCGGAGTTGATGCCGAAAAGGCTGAATGTCAGGACTGTTCACAGCTTGGGAATAGCGCGTGCTTAGTGCACAACTTAGCACGCGGAAAACTTCATAAGGGCTTGAAAAGAACAACGAGTAAAGGAGATCTCGATGTCGCGTGCAGTTGGTATCGATCTGGGTACAACAAACTCTGTCGTAGCCGTGTTGGAAGGCGGCGAACCGACGGTCATCGCCAACGCGGAAGGCGGCCGTACAACACCGTCCGTTGTTGGTTTTTCGAAGACGGGTGAAGTGCTGGTTGGTGAGGTTGCCAAGCGTCAGGCAGTGACGAATGTGGATCGCACCATCGCGTCGGTCAAGCGCCATATGGGGACGGGCTGGACAACCACGATTGACGGTACCACGTACACGCCGCAACAGATTTCCGCTTTTATTCTGCAGAAGCTGAAGAAAGATGCTGAAGCATATTTGGGCGAGACGGTCACCGACGCGGTGATTACTGTTCCTGCGTACTTCAACGATGCTCAGCGGCAAGCAACCAAGGATGCCGGCACGATCGCCGGTCTGAATGTGCAGCGTATTGTGAACGAGCCGACAGCAGCGGCCTTGGCTTACGGCCTTGAGAAAGGCAAGGAAGACGAGCTCATTCTTGTGTTCGACCTCGGTGGCGGCACTTTCGATGTGTCCCTGCTGGAAGTCGGCAAGGATGAGGATGGCTTCAGTACTATTCAGGTGCGTGCAACGTCTGGTGACAACCATCTGGGCGGTGACGACTGGGATCAGCGTGTGGTCAACTGGTTGGTGGATCAGGTGAAAACGGGGTCTGGCGTTGACCTCTCGCAGGATAAGATCGCACTGCAGCGCCTGAAGGAGGCAGCGGAAAAGGCCAAGATGGAGCTGTCGAGCGCCACAACTACCTCGATTTCTCTGCCTTATATTTCGATGAGCGATTCTGGTCCGATTCACGTTGATGAAACCCTTTCGCGCGCGAAATTTGAGGATATGACGAAGGATCTTCTGGAGCGCACAAAGCAGCCGTTTGCCAACGTCATCAAGGATGCCGGCATTTCTGTGTCCGAAATTGATCACGTGGTGCTGGTGGGTGGATCCACGCGTATGCCAGCCGTCACCGAGGTTGTGAAGGAACTGACCGGTGGACGTGAGCCCAACAAGGGCGTGAACCCGGACGAGGTCGTGGCTGTCGGTGCAGCGCTGCAGTCTGGTGTGATCACTGGTGACCGTAAGGACGTGTTGTTGATCGACGTCACGCCACTCTCGCTTGGCATTGAAACAAAGGGTGGCATCATGACGAAGCTGATCGAGCGCAATACGGCCATTCCAACCAAGCGTTCAGAGGTTTTCAGCACTGCTGAGGACAACCAGCCGAGCGTGTCGATTCAGGTGTTCCAGGGTGAGCGCGAGTTCACTCGCGATAACAAGAAGCTTGCAACGTTCGACTTGGACGGCATCGCACCGGCGCCGCGTGGAATCCCGCAAATCGAGGTCACATTCGATATCGATGCGAACGGCATTGTGCATGTGTCTGCACGTGACAAGGGCACTGGCAAGGAACAGTCCATTACCGTCACTGGCGGATCCGCCTTGAGCAAGGAGGATATCGACCGCATGGTGAAGGAAGCGGAAGAACACGCTGCTGAGGATAAGAAGGCGAAGGAAGAAGCCGATACGCGCAACGCCGCAGAACAGACGGTGTACAGCATCGAAAAGTTGTTGAGTGACAACAAGGATAAGCTGCCAGATTCTGTGACCACCGAAGTCCAGGGTGCAACCGACAAGGTGAAGGAAGCACTCAAAGGTACGGATACCGCTGCCGTGAAGGCTGCCCTCGATGAGCTGAATGAGAAGGCTCAGCAGATCGGGCAAGCGCTGTACTCAGCCGGCCAGGCGGCTGACGCTACGGGCGCTGCAGATGCGGGCGCTGCGGGAAGTGCATCCGGCTCGTCATCGGATGATGACGTTGTGGACGCCGAAGTTGTGGATGACGACGATCAGAAGTAATCGCGCTGCGATCGAGAGCGTTCGGTGACGAGGTGAAACTATTGTGGCTCAGCTGCCGGGTTGTTTCACCTCGTCACAACCGCAGAAAAGAGGAAGACGATGGCAGAAGACGACAAAATGAACGACGGCGTGCCGAGTGAGGCTCAACGTGCGGGAGGTGCTGAGCATACGGACGGAGCGGAAGGTTCCTTTCACCCGTCCAATGCGGCTGAGTCTGGTGTAGGCGCCGATAGTGCTGATTCGCCAGTTGCGGGTGCGATGCCAGATTCCGGGAAACAAGGTTCAGTCCATATGCCGGCTCATGAGGACTCAGGTTCTGAGAATCCGAGTATGAGCGCCCAGACGGGTTCAGCTGACGCGGATGGCAAACCAGCTGGCACTAACGATCCTGCTATGGATAGCTCGGATAACTCGGGTAGTTCGGCAGCGTCGGACGGCTCGCATAGCTCGGATGTTGCTGACGACCCGCTAGCCGAGGCGATGAATACGATTGCGGACTTGCAGGATCAGCTTGCACGCCGCAAAGCGGATCTCTACAACGTTCAGCAGGAGTACTCCAACTACGTCAAAAGATCCAAGCAGGAGGCAGTGACTCACCGCGCTAACGGAGAGTCAAAGGTGCTGGAAGAGCTCCTTCCGGTGCTTGACGATATTCAGCTGGCACGGGAGCACGGCGATGCTGAAGGGACTGCCGGCTTGATTTTCGACAAGCTGGAAAACACGCTCAAGACGAATTTTCATCTGGAACGGTTTGGAGCTGCAGGCGATGCGTTCGATCCGCAGATTCACGAGGCTCTAATGCATCAGACGAGTGCGGACGTTGAGTCCGAACAGATCCAGATGGTCATTCAGCCCGGTTATAAGGCGGACGATCGTCTCATCAGGGCGGCGCGTGTGGGTGTGGTGTCGCCCGAATAGCCGACGATGCTCGAAAAGGCTCACGCGGATCGTTAAGATTCGTCAACAACAAGAAGTCAACAAAAAGATAAGATACAGCACATTACATTCACAATGCATATGCGGAGCAAGGAGGTGAGCGCGGATGGCTGCTAGTCAGGATTGGATGGACAAGGATTTCTACAAGGCTCTCGGAGTGTCCAAAGATGCGTCGAGTGACGAGATCAAAAAAGCATACCGTAAACTAGCGCGGCAGTATCATCCAGATAGGAACCCTGGCGACACTGCTGCTGAGAACAGGTTCAAGGAAATCGGTGAAGCTTACCAGGTGCTGTCGAACCCTGAAGATCGAAAGCAATATGATGCGATCCGCGCATTTGCGGGTCGTGGGCCAAGGTTCTCGGCGGGGGCAGGGAGTTCGTCTGGAACTGGTGGTTTCGAGGATATTTTCAGCTCAATGTTCGGTGGAAATGGAAACGTGCATTTTTCCACCAGTGGCATGGGCGGTGGTTCAGGCGCTGGTATGGGCGATTTGTTCTCTGGTCTTTTCGGCGGGCGCTCGGCGGGAACATCCGGAAGCGGGTTTGGTTTTCAGGGCGCGTCCGGCTCCAGGAAAGGCGCGGATATGAACGCATCCGTGTCAATCCCGCTCCGGCAAGCAGTGAATGGAACGACCGTTAAAATGCAGACGAAACAGGGCAAGTCCGTTACAGCGCGGATTCCTGCTGGCGTCAATGACGGGCAAAAGATTCGCATTAAAGGGAAAGGCAATCCCGGTATCAACGGGGGTGCTGCTGGCGACATTCTCGTGACTGTTCGGGTTGAACCGCATCCGGTCTATGAACTGCAGGGTCGTGACGTGTATGTGAATCTGCCGGTTGGATTCGCGGAGGCCGCATTGGGGGCGACGGTCGCTGTTCCCACCGTGGACGGCAGCTCGGTGCAGGTGAAGATTCCCGCAGGATCGTCAACCGACAAACTGCTGAGAGTCAAAGGCCGGGGGTTAGCTGCAACCGGTGGCAAACCTGCTGGCGATCTGTATGTGCGCATCAAAGTGAGTGTGCCGAAGAAGATGAGCGAACAAGCACGAAAGGCTGCTGAGCTGTTTGGCAAAGCCACCAGTGAAAGCGATCCGCGTGCAGAGTTCAGCAAGCTGGCGCGGCTGTAGCGCCTCGGTGCACTGGCAACTGCGGAGAAAGGAGGGGCACGATGCCAAAGGTTGGTCACAATGATCCGATCCTGACCGTGTCGGTGGCGGCACAACTGGCTGGTATGCATCCGCAAACTGTGCGTCAGTACGATCGCCTCGGCTTAGTGAAGGCTCAGCGTACGCAGGGCGGCGGGCGCAGATATTCGATGGCGGACGTTGAGCGGCTGCAGGAGGTTCAACAGCTTTCCCAGGAGGAAGGCATCAACCTCGCTGGCGTGCAGCAGATCATGCAGATGCGTGCTCAGATCGAAAAGCTCAATGCACGTATTGCCAAGCTGGAAAAGACGGTGGCGCATCAGGCGGAGACGATTATGGAATCCCAGCAAGCTGCGCAAGCTCAGCGCAGCGAACAGGAGCGCGTTTTTGCTGTGGGGCCGGAGGATGACGTGGTGATGCTCGCCAACCGTGCAGCGCTGATGCGCGCCAGAATGCATGGGATGCGGGCTGTGGACGATCCAGGCGTCGCAGACCCTGAGCACGCCGACGGCAAACAGAACGAGGCCGATCAGAATGGGCAGGTCGTGATCTGGCGGCCCGTCCACCCGCTTGAGTGGATTTTTGGGTTCTAGAACCGCGCCAGGTCGGCTGCGCCAACAATACCGGCGTCGCCACCCATTTGTGCTGGCACAATCCGCGCGAGCCTGCGTGCGTTAGCGTTCATCACGTTTTCCTCGAATGCGGCGCGCGCGGGATCGAGCAGGATATCGCCCGCTTCCCCCAATCCACCGCCGATGACGAACACGTCCGGATCCAGGATATTCGTCAAATCACCGAGTCCGACGCCGATCCAGTGCGCGACGAAATGCACAACGTCTTGTGCTCCCTCGTCACCGGCTGCTGCCGCGTCCATCACCATGGGGCCAGTGATCTGCTCAACGTGGCCTCCACAGAGTTCGAAGAGCATGGGCGCGCGTTCAGGTGTCCACCGCAGCAGTTCATGTGCCTCATGGACAAGCGCCGTACCTGACGCGTATCGCTCCCAGCAGCCGCGCTTACCGCACCCGCAGCGCCTACCGCTTGGCATCACTGCGATGTGGCCGATTTCCGCAGCATAGCCTTGAGAACCCCGCAGAAGGTTCCCATCAAAAACGATGCCGCCGCCGATTCCTGTTCCCAAGGTGACGGCGATCATCGATCCGGATCCACGTCCGGCGCCGAACCGGTACTCAGCCCACGCGGCGGCGTTCGCGTCGTTTTCTGCTACCGTGCGAATCCCCGTCTCCTCTGTGACGATCGTGGCGATCGGAACGTCAAACCAATGAAGGTTAGCTGCGCGCGTCACTGTGGTGCGATCAGCAGTACAGATACCCGGCGCGCCAATCCCGATGCCGTCAATATCCGCGTTGCCGTTGTTCTTTGCCCATCCAACCAGCTCGTTCGCCATGGCGGAGACGATCGGGATCGCGGCATCACCCCCGTTGACGGGTGTTGCACGGCGAATCTTCGTCAGCAGGTTTCCCGCTTCGTCAACTAAACCAGCGGCAATCTTCGTGCCCCCAACGTCAACACCGATCGTGAAACCCATTGAAGCTCCTCTGTTCTTGTGAATCCTCGTCGCTCGCGGCACTCTGGTGCTGCGGTGGCGTGTCGTGGTGATCCCTAGGTGAATGACGGTATGTAGTCCGCCGACTTTTTCAAATTAATCGTAGCGTGTAGGTGGCATCATGTTTACCCTTGCTCTTATCCCCAAGCTATAGTGTTCACGGCTAATGTTCACGGTCCTGAGGCGCGCTGTAAGGCTGGACGCATACGCTGAGTCGCATACGCTGAATCGCGCGCGCCTCCTGCCAGTTACGATTGATTTATTGGTCGGTTTCACGGTTGCGCGTTGTGGCTGGAGCATCTTGACGACGGAGGTTCGCAGATGCGCGCGGCCTTCGGCGGAGGGCTGCCAGTGAAGAAGGGGAGGGATTCGCGTGCCGAAGCATGTTGTGATCGCTGACGTGGCTGCGCGCGCGGGAGTCTCGGCACAGACGGTATCCCGCGTGCTCACTGGGCGTGGCGCCGTTTCGGAGCCTACGCGTGCTAAGGTGAACGCCGCCATTCGGGAGCTGAATTATCATCCGAATCTGGCTGCTCGTGCGCTTGCGGCAGGTGCGACTCCTGCCATCGGTGTGCTGATGATGGGCGAGCTTTCTTTTGGGCGTGCACAGTCCTACACCCAGTTTGTGCAGATGCAGAGTGACCGATCGGTATTCGTGCTTTCGCTTGCGGTGTCCCCGTCAGACGATCGTGCGATGGCATCGGCGATGGGCTATTTTTCCGCAGCGAATGTTCAGGCCATTGTGCTGATGGGTCAGAATTGGGAAGCAATGTGCCGCGTCTATCCGCTGGCATCGCAGCCAGTGATCGCTGTGATCAACAAGGAATTGCCTGGTGACGTGTCCCGCGTGGAATTGGAACAGCACAAGTCCACGACGCTGCTGCTCCGCCACCTCTACGATCGGGGTGCTCGGCGCATCGTGCATATTTCTCCGAGGGTTGTGGATGTGGATGCACGCCTGCGGCGTGACGCGTATCAGGAATTCTGCACTCGCTACGGTCTGGAACAGCGAATCGTTGATGTGGGTAACTGGAGCGCTGAAGAAGGCTATCGCGCCGGCGAGGCATTGGTGGCGGGTGAGGCAGCGACGACGGGCAAATTTGCGGCGGAGCGTCGTGCTGCTGGTAGTGCAGATCCCCTCGAAGGAGGTAGTCGAGGGGATCTGGGGTTCGATGCAATTTTTGCAGCGAACGATTTTTTGGCGTTAGGGGTCAGTCGTGCACTGCGTGATGCGGCACAGCTGACCCCAGGGCGTGACTACGCTCTTGCTGGCTATGACGATCTGACTCTCGACGCCTATATGTCGCCGTCGTTGACGACGGTTCGTCAAAACTACCGACTCCTCGCAGCTACGATCAGTAGGCAAATTGAGTCGCGTCTGAAAGGGGAGGATCCGCGCGTGGCTGTTCTGCCTAATGACGTCGTGATCCGTGAATCGAGTTCGCTCTTTTCTGCGCGTTGAGCGCGATCCGCGCACCTCGCATGCCGCGTCACCTCCCCCGCATCCCGAACGCCAGCGTATAAACAGCGTAGGAGCTCCGAATAAGGCACGCGGATCGCCTTCGAGCATTCAGCGCTCAGCGCCTTCAGCGTAGAAGCCTCGCCCAGAAAATGGGAGTACCGCTTTCTCGAGTTCTCCGCCCTAGCCTTCGATGTATGCCACCTGAGTGCGCGTGTACTCGTACAGGCCGTGCTTGCCGTCTGCGCCGCCGATGCCTGAATGCCGCGTGCCGGCGTGGAATCCCTGCATCGCCTCGAAGTTGTGACGGTTGATGTACGTTTCTCCGAAGTCGATCTCGCGCAGTCCACGCATCGCATTGTTCAAGTCGTTGGTGTACAGCGAGCTCGTCAGGCCATATTCGGAGTCATTTGCGTAATCGATTGCCTGGTCGAAATCTTTGACGACGACGATCGGCAGGATCGGTCCGAAAGTCTCCTTTTGCACCAGTTCGGAATCCTGAGCGATGTCGGTGACGACGGTTGGCTGGAAGAAACTGCCGTGCCCGTCAACCTTGAACGCTTCACCGCCGGTCAACACTGTTGCGCCGGAGGCTTTTGCGCGATCCATAATGCCGCTCAAACGCTCCACGGCAGCTGTGTTGATTTCAGCACCCATATCCAAATGAGCGTCCTTCCACGGGTCGCCCACCTTGGTGGCCGCCATCTTCGCGGCCATCTTCTCAATGAACTCGTCCGCTACGCCAGACTCAACGTACACGCGTTCGGCGTTGTTGCAGACCTGGCCGGAGTTGATCACTCGCGAGTTCCAGATTGCGTCAACGGCGAGGTCGATGGTGGCGTCGTTCAGAACGATCGCCGGCGCCTTGCCACCCAGCTCCAGGTTGACCTTGGTGGTGTTCTTGGAGGCTGCCTCCATAATCTTGGATCCCACCGGAACAGAACCCGTGAAGGAGACGATGCCTGCCAGGCTGCTGGACGCCAGATAGCTGCCGATCGCTCCCGGGGCGGAGATCAGGTTGAAGACGCCCTTCGGAATGCCGACCTCGTGTGCAACTTGTGCGAAAAGCAAAGCGTTGATCGGCGTATCTGAGCTCGGCTTGATGACGGAGGTGTTACCCGTGACCATCGCTGGTGCGAGTTTGCGCGCAATCAGGAAGAAGGGGAAATTCCACGGGAGTACGCCCACTGCCACGCCATAGGGCTTGCGCAGCAGCATAATGCGTTCTTTCGGATTGTCCGATTCGAGTACTTCGCCTTCGATGCGGCGTCCCCACTCGGCGACGTAGTCGAAATAATCGGCAACAAAGTCCACCTCGACCGCTGCAAGCTCCTGGGTCTTGGACTGTTCCTGAACGAGAGTGTCGATAAACAGCTGACGGTTTTCACGTACTCCAGCAGCCAATTTGTGAACATAGCCGGCGCGTTCAACCGCGGGTGTAGCCGCCCAGCTTTTGCGCGCATCCCAGGCCGCCTGCATGGCGTCGTCCGCGTCGTGTTCGGTTGCTCGTGGTACGGACGCGATCACTTCGTCGGTCGCAGGGTTGAGGACATCCAGATGTTCCTCAGCATCACGAAACTCGCCTGCAATATAGTTTTTGAGATTTTTCGCATCAATCATTGATATCTCCTTTGATTCCGGGCTCAACCGACCCACCAGTGCCGGTTGAACGAAAGATGCTCAAATGTGGTGCATAATAGCTTTAACATTTGACGTCATCAAACATACACATAGAGATGACCGTTTTCTACATGGTTGTGTGATACGGTTCAGTTCTTCTTATGGGACGTTGCTATGCGGTATATCGGTGTGCCGTGCCTCGTCGGTGAGGTGGGTGGCGAATAGCTGGCAGAATAGATGGCAAGCAAGGAGGCTACGCATGAAGATTGCACTATTCAGCACGTGCATTGTGGACGCGATGTTTCCGCAGGCTGCCCAAGCGACAGTTCACTTGTTGCGGAGGCTAGGGTACGAGATCGATTTCCCTCAAACACAGGCGTGCTGCGGTCAGATGCATATTAACACTGGATACTATGACGAGGCCATGCCAATATTGCGCAACTATGTGGACACGTTTGAGCCGGTTCTGGACGGGGAATGGGAAGCTGTGGTCGCTCCGTCAGCCAGCTGCATCGGCTCGATACATACGCAAGGCGCGATGGTGGCCAGGGATCGGGGTGACGAGGTGCTCGCGGAGCGGATCGAGGCGATCGGCGCCAAAACGTATGAGCTGTGTACGTTCCTCACTGACGTGTATGGCAGCGACGATCTGGGCGCGTATTTCCCCCACACTGTGACGTACCACCCCACATGTCATTCGTTGAGAGTGGAGAAACTAGGCGATCGCCCCTATCGGTTGATGAGTCATGTGAAGGGCTTGGATCTGACGGAGTTGCCGGAGAACTCCTGCTGCGGTTTCGGCGGCACGTTCAGCTTGAAGAATCCGGAGGTGTCCTACTCGATGTTGACCGACAAAATGTCGAATATCCTGGCGACGAAGGCGGAAATCGTGCTCTCAGCCGATTATTCGTGCCTGATGAATATCGGCGGCGGCCTCTCGCGTCTGCGTTCCGGTGTTCGGGCAATGCACATTGCGGAGGTGCTTGCTCCCACTGAGGATGATCCGTGGACAGCCCCGCAGACTGACGTCAAGGTAGGTGCATGATGAGGGTACTACAGCATCGTGAAGGTTTGCGGCATCGTGGCGCGTCGGGTCACGCAGCACAGGAATCCCCAGAAGAGGATGTGGGCTGGACGCCTGGGATTCACCCGCCGGAAGACCCGCTA
Organism: Actinomycetaceae bacterium; assembly: GCA_028724265.1. Taxonomy (GTDB): domain Bacteria; phylum Actinomycetota; class Actinomycetes; order Actinomycetales; family Actinomycetaceae; genus JAQYDG01. The sequence goes on along the minus strand of JAQYDG010000004.1, from coordinate 661,949 downwards.
CGCTGGGGCGATCCGTTCCCGAAAGCTGCCCACGCGATGCTCCAGGACACGCAAATGCGGCGAAATCTGAAGTATGCAACGGGCACGATCAAAGCGAAGCGGCAGATGCGTGTTGACGAAACTCCAGACTGGGAGGATCTCCGTCAGGCGGCGAGCGAAATCAAGAACTATACGATGGCACATCTGCCCGAACTGCTCGATCAGATGGAGCGCAATGTGAGGGCGCGCGGTGGCATCGTCCACTGGGCGCGTGATGCCACAGAGGCGAACGAGATTATCTACAACATTGTGGCGTCAAAGCACGTTGACGAGGTTGTGAAGGTGAAGTCCATGGTGACCCAGGAGATCAACATGAACGAGTACCTTGCTGAACGCGGCATTAGCGCGTGGGAAACTGACCTTGCCGAGATGATTGTGCAGCTTGCTGACGATATGCCATCCCATATTGTTGTTCCTGCGATTCACCGGAACCGCAGCGAGGTCAAAGCCATCTTTGAAGCCAGAATGGGTGATGCCGGCAAGCTCGATGACGATCCTCGCCGGCTGACGATGGCCGCACGTGCACACTTGCGGGACAAGTTTTTGCACGCCAAGGTAGCAATTTCCGGGTCGAATATGATGATCGCGGAGTCCGGCACGCTGTCGATTTTCGAGTCTGAGGGGAACGGGCGGATGTGTCTGACGCTGCCGGAGACTCTTATTTCAGTTGTGGGGATCGAAAAGATCGTGCCTCGCTATCAAGATGCTGAGGTTTTCGCGCAGCTGCTTCCGCGTTCAGCGACGGGAGAACGCATGAATCCGTACACGAGTTTCTTCACGGGTGTGACGCCGTCCGACGGGCCTCAGGAATTCCATCTGGTGCTTGTGGACAACGGACGCAGTGACGTCCTGGCGGATCCGGTGGGGCATCAGATGCTGAACTGTATTCGTTGCGGCGCGTGCATGAATACGTGCCCGGTGTATACGCATACGAGCGGCCACGCCTATGGTTCGGTTTATCCGGGGCCGATGGGTATCGCGTTGACGCCCCAGTTGGCTCAGGCATGGGATCACAATGACCCTGATTCGCAAATGCCGTTCGCATGTTCGATATGCCATGCGTGTGCCGATGCATGCCCAGTGAAGATTCCGCTGCCGGAAATTATCATCGACAATCGCAAGCGCTATACGGATTACAACCATGGCCATCACACCATTCCTACCGGTTGGGATATCGGCATGGCAGCTGCCTCCAAGGTGATGAGAGACGGCAAGCTGTTCGGCGAGGTGATTAATCAGGGGCATATGGCTCGACCCTTTGCAGGTGCGAAGCAGCGTTTTGGGTTCCTCCCGCTGCCCGTGTTGAGCGCGTGGACAAGAAACCGTGACGTGCCGGCGCCTCCGGCTGAAACATTCCGGCAGTGGTGGGAGCGCGAAGGTAAGGAAGCTCATCCTGAAGCTTCCACAGGAAAGGGCACAAACCCAGTGGGTAAAGGTGCCGGCCCAAGCGAAGATCAGCGGACCGCCAGCGCGCACAACCACAACGATCAGGGAAGCCATGTGACGCAGTCTCGTGTGGCGACATCTGGGGTATCCGTGGCATCTGCGGTATCTGGGCAAGAGGGTGAGCAGTGATGAGGAAAAATCGCCATGCAAAAATGCGCCATGCAGATGTGCATCAGGCGCGTATCCGTCAGGAACACAGCCTTCCGGAACCGTGGCAGGAGGAGATCCGATCTCAGCAGGCGAAGTCGGACATCTTTGCGAAATTGCGCACGTCTATCCAGCATGGATTTCCTACCGGCATGCCAGCTGCGCCGACACGTCACTATCGCATGAGTGGCGCAGGGGATCCTGGAAGTGACGCGGTTGTCGCAGAAATGGCGCAAAAGCTGGAGGACTACACCGCTGTGGTGAGGCTCGTCGGCGTCCCCGATATTCCGCGCGCCATCGACGAACTTTTGGGTGATGCCCACACTGTGGTTGTGCCACGAGGTCTGCCGCAGCAGTGGAGTGCCGGTGCTCATGGTACAAGCCGTGTGGTCACGGTGGACGAACCGGCGTCACCGTTGAGCCACGATCAGTTGAATCGCACGGATGCCGTTGTGACGGCCTCGCGCCTGGGTATCGCCTCTACGGGAACGATTGTGCTGGACGGAGAGCCTGATCAAGGCCGGCGTGCCTTGAGCCTTGTTCCGGATATTCACGTGTGTGTACTTCGCGCCAAGGATATCTATGAGCTTGTGCCGGAGGCGATCGCAGTGCTCGGCGAGAATCCGCAGCGTCCAACAACATGGATTGCCGGCCCGTCGGCGACGTCAGATATTGAATTGGTGAGGGTCAATGGCGTGCACGGACCGAGGAATTTAAGGGTCGTCATTGTGAAAGACGCCTAGTCTTGCCGCGTCGTCACTGGGCGGTGGGCACCCACTAGTGCTCACCGCCGGGGCGCTCCACAAAAAGCTGCGAGAGTGACGAGGGCTCATCGCAAAAAAGTTAGCGCTAACATTTTGGGGCTGTTCCGCGTAGGATAACCACTGCAGGCGTAGTGAAGCGCTTGTCGATTGCATCGCAGCAATGTAGATCCTCATCAGGGAGGCACAGACGTGAGTACGATTCGCTCAGTCACTACATGGGATTTGAGGTTCCCCACCTCATCGACGTTATCGGGCTCTGACGCGATGAACAAGGATCCTGACTATTCGTCAGCGTATGTGCAGGTGCATACCGACGCTGACGACGGCATTACAGGCGTGGGTTTCGTGTTTACGATCGGACGCGGGAACGACATTGTGTGCCGGGCGATTGATACGATCGCTCAGAATTTGATCGGTAAAAATGTGGAGTTGTTGCTTGACGATATGCGCGTGGCATGGGATCTGCTCGTACACGATTCCCAGCTTCGCTGGCTCGGCCCGGAAAAGGGTGTTGCGCATATGGCGATCGGCGCCCTGCTTTCGGCTCTCTGGGATATTAAAGCCAAGCGTGCCAACAAGCCACTGTGGCTGCTCTTAGCCGAGATGGAACCGGAAGAGCTCGTGCATACCCTGGACTTCCGTTATCTGACTGATGCTTTGACGCCGCAGGAAGCCATAGACATTCTCAAGGACGGTAAGCGCGGCCAGCAGGAGCGGATTTCCACGCTCCTTGCTCAGGGCTATCCCGGGTACTCAACTGCGCCAGGATGGTTGGGCTACTCCGACGAAAAGATGGTTCGTCTGGCCAAAGAGGAGACGGAAGTCAAAGGTTTCAAGCAGATCAAGCTGAAGGTTGGCCAGAATATTGACGATGATCTGCGCCGGCTTGCCCTCGCGCGTGACGCAATTGGTTCAGACGTGCGTCTGGCGGTGGATGCCAACCAAGTCTGGGATGTGCCACAGGCGATCGAGTGGATTAATAGGTTCCACGATTTTGATCTGGCGTGGGTGGAAGAACCGACGAGCCCGGATGACGTTGTTGGCCACGCAACGATTGCACGAGCCATCAACCCCATTCCTGTTGCGACGGGCGAACAGATGCAAAATCGCATGCTGTATAAGCAGTACTTGCAGATGCGCGCATTCGGGATTATGCAGGTTGATGCGACGCGCGTGGCCGGCCCGCAGGAACTCGTGCTGGAATATTTGATGGCGCGGAAGTTCAATGTACCGGTGTGTCCGCATGCCGGAGGTGTGGGACTGTGCGAGGCTGTGTGCCACTTTGCGATGTTCGATTACGTGGCTGTATCCGGAACAACCGAGGGGCGCATGATTGAATATGTAGACAATCAGCACGAGTACTTTGTGCACCCCACGGAAATTCGGAATGGCAACTATGTTGCGCCCACAGCCGCGGGAAACGGAACAGAGATGCTACTGGATCAAGCAGAAAAATACCTGTATCAGCCAGGGCACTGAGCCGATCCAGGCGGTCCGCACGCGGGCATAACGGGCTTCAGATGCGCCGGAGCGTGCCGGTGCGGTGTGTCGGTGCACGTGCAGATGTGGGGTGTGGTACGCAGATGCAGCACCCCACACGCGCGGCTCGCAGATGTTGGCACGCGTCAGGCTTTCGGACACAGCGGCTAAAGCAGAAGCTGCAGCAGAAGCTACAGAACACGTCGTCCGCGTCAGCCAGAGAAGAAGCCAAACAAAAAGAAGCCAAAAGAAGAAACTAAAAAGAGAACCCACACAGGGAAGAACCCAAAGTGGAAGTCAGAGAAGAAACGAGGGAGTTTAATGGATCTGCATCTTGAGGATAAAGTATTTATCGTCACCGGAGGCCTGAAGGGTATCGGCCGTTCGATTGCGTTGCAGCTGGCGCGGGAAGGCGCACGGGTCGTCGTCATTTCGCGTGACAGCAAGGGGACGGCGGAGGCAGCGTTCCGCGAGGACATCGAAAAAATCACCACTGCTTACGATATCTATCTGCTCGACCTTTCCCAGACGGATAAGATTGCCCCGATTATCGACGAGGTCTATTCCACCTATGGTCATATCGATGGGATCGTTAACAATGCGGGCGTGAATGACAACAAGGATCTCGAATCGACGTCATGGCGCGATTTTGAGGCCTCCCTGCACACAAACCTGACGCACTACTACGAAACGGTTCATGCTGCCGTTGCCTACCTGAAGGAGTCGAAGGGGGCGGTGCTGAATATTGCGTCAAAGACGGCGTTGACTGGCCAAGGCAAGACCTCGGCGTATGCGGCCGCGAAGGGCGCAATCTTGGGGCTCACTCGTGAATGGGCGGCGGCGTTGGTGCACGATGAAGTTCGTGTGAACGCTATCGTCGTTGCAGAGTCCTGGACGCCGCTGTACGCCGACTGGATCAAGACGTTTGGTGACGAGGACGCCCAGCAGGCGCGCTTGAGTGTCATCACGGATCGTATTCCGCTCGGACACCGGATGACGTCCCCCGACGAAATCGCTGATACGGCAGCATTCCTCCTCTCGGATCGCGCCTCGCATACCACCGCACAGTGGGTGGTTGTTGATGGCGGCTATATTCATCTCGATCGCGCATTGGACTAAATCATGCAAGCAGGAAAGCTTCGCGTCATTGACGCCCATTTTCACCTGTGGGATCCAGCTGCCCTGCAGCTCGACTGGCTTTCAGATATGCCCGCGCTTCAGCGATCCTTCACAATTGAGGATCTTGAGGCGGAATACGAGCGGCTCGGAGTGAATTTTGTGGGTGGAGTGTATGTGGAGGTTGATGCTGCAGACCCTGTACCTGAGGATCGCCTGATATACGAAAACACCTCCCAAAAAATACTCAAGCGTGTTCTTCGATCCGAGGTGAGCGGGTATATGCGCATTCCAGTTCATGCCGATGGCATCCGAACCCCGCTGCATACGCCCAATTCTCCGCGCGGTCGGGCGCTGACGCCTCAGTTTCAGGAGGGTCTGCGCATTCTTGCATCCAAGGATTTGTCGTTTGACCTCGTCAACCGCGGCGAGGAGATCGGCGATATGGCGCAAGCGTTCTCGTCTGTTCAGGATCTGCGCCTGATTATTAATCACCTTGGGAACGTGCGGACGCTCGATGCCGATTCCCGTGCGGCGTTGACGGCGCTTGCGCAACTGCCAAAGGCTTATGTGAAGGTCTCGGGCGACGATCCGGTCAATCCAGATGTGGTGAAGTTTGTGCGCGATACGTTCGGTCCGCACCGAGTCATGTTCGCGTCAAACTGGCCGGTTGTGACGGTGTCATCCTCGCTGCGTGAGCACATCGAACTGATGGTGAAGATTTTCGGTGACGATGAGGATTTCTTTATGAACAACGCGAAAGAGGCCTATCACATCGATGACGAGGCTCAATAAATTCACGTGGAAAAAACTCTTGAGAGTTGAGCAGGCCTCACACAACTCGCAAGATCCAACAATCTTCAAAGGTTTCATGAGGGTTCAAAGGAACGAAAGAGGAGCACAATGGCATTCGCGTTGAACGGCGTCTATTCGCCAACGATTACTGTGACTGACTCAGACGGTCGCATCGACACTGCGCGGTGGGGTCAGCATCTGGATCACCTGATCGGTGCCGGAATTTCGGGGATTCTCCTTTTCGGTTCGATGGGTGAGTTCTTTTCGTTCTCACTTGAGGAGAAAGAAGAAGCCGTCTCGTTCGCCGTGCAGCATATCGATGGCAGGGTTCCGACATATGTGGGAATCGGCGCGGCAAATGCGCGCGAAGCGATCGAGTTTGCGCGTTTCTGCGATGATCTGCGTGGTACGGGCACCCAGACGGATGGTGCTGGCGCGCGGATCGATGGCCTGTTCCTGGTGAACCCATTCTATTTTGGGCTCACGGATGCGGCTGTTGAGGATCTTTTCCAGCGGGTGACGCAGGTGACGGATCTTCCCTTGGTGATCTACAACTTCCCGGATCGCACGGGCGCGGATATGTCGCCGCAGCTCATTGCTCGGCTTGCGCAACGGTTCCCCACCATCGTGGGCATCAAGGACACTGTGGACACGATTTCACACACTCGCAAAGTGATCGAAGCCGTCCGCTCCGTCCGCCCAGATTTCTCGGTTCTCTCTGGTTTTGACGAGTACTACGTGCCTAACAGAATTGCCGGCGGTAACGGCATTGTCTCGGGTTTGACGAATGTGGAACCGGAAACGTTCGTCACCCTGCATCGCGCGTGGGAGTCTGGCGATGTTGCCGCAGCGATTGCAGCCGCGCGCCGAGTGAGCCACCTGATGGCAATCTATGACGTTGCCGATCTGTTCATTTCTGCGATCAAGGGTGGAGTGAAGGCTGAAGGCTTGGATATTGTGACGGATATCCGCCCGCCTGCAGCGCAACTAACTGATGCGCAGTATCAGCAGATTAAAGCCATCGTCGCATAGGCCAACTTGTCCGAGTTTTTTCTACTATCAAGAAAATAGGTTTTCATGAACACTAATGATGATGCTGCTCAGAAAGATACTTCTGTTCGGGCAGTGGAGCACAAGACGAATTGGGTACATCCCGGCGTATTGCCGGCGTTCGTCCTTATCGTCACATGTTTTGCAGCGTGGGGTATTTCAACAGACCTGACGGCTCCTATGGTGAAAATATTTTCCACCGTTTTCGATATGAGCGCGTTCCAATCGGCGCTTGTGCAGTTCGCGTACTATGGGGCGTACTTCCTGCTGGCGATCCCAGCAGCCATGATCAACTCTCGCCTGGGCTATAAGGGCGGTGTGTCTATCGGCATGGGCTTAGCTGCGATCGGCGCGTTCCTGTTCTTCCCGGCGGCGAAGGTGATGACCTTCCCGACGTTCCTTGCGGCGTTGTTCATTCTGGCTGGTGGTCTTTCTATCGTTGAAACCTCCGCGAACCCGTTCGTGATGGCTCTCGGGCCGGAGGAGAACGCAACGCGTCGGCTGAATTTTGCGCAGGCGTTCAACCCGATCGGGTCGAATATTGGTGTGCTGATGGCTACGCTGCTGGTTGCTCCGCATATCGCTCCCGTACCGAAGGACGCCGTGAAGGGGAGTCCGGAGCTGCTGGCGAAAACGGCGAACGAACTGAGCCATGTGATCGTTCCTTATATTGCTCTCGGTATTTTCTATGCCGCACTCGCAATTGCCATTTTCGCGGTGAAGATTCCGCGCAACAAGGAGCTTGAGGAAACGGATCATGTGGGCAGCGTTCGTCAGGGTGTGTTTGGGCGGCTCTGGCATAACGGAACCTACCGTTTCGGCGTGATCGCTCAGTTCTTCAACATTGCGGCGCAAACCTGTATTTGGACGTATATCCCGTTCTACGTGTCCGGTCCTCAAAGCGTGCTGCATATGTCCACATCCGCAGGAACCTGGTGGCTGCAGATTTCCTTGATCTTCTTCCTGGTGATGCGTTTCCTGATGGTGTGGCTGATGGGTCGCTTCGATGGCCGCAAGCTGATGGTGTTCATGTGCGGGCTGGGGATTGTCCTTACGATGGTAGGTATCGTGTCCGGAACGGTGTTCGGTGCCTTGTGCATGGCGGCTCTCTCCGGCTGCATCTCCCTGTTGTTCCCCACCATTTACGGTATTTCGCTTACTGGACTCGGCGCTGATACCAAGTACGGATCCTCTGGGCTCGTGATGGCCATTATTGGTGGGGCTATTGCTCCGCTCGTTCAGGGTCGCCTGATTGATGCCGCCGGCGTGCAGGTGTCCTTCACATTCGTTGTGCTGTGCTTTGCTGTGGTGTTGTCATTCGGGCTCTACGCGCTCAAGCATCAGATTGGCATGAACGATCAGGCGTAGCGTCGCGCGGGCGTGCTGTGTGGGAGCGGCTTTATTCGGGCACTGCTGTGTGATCCGCACAAGGTGACGAGAAACGCTACAAGGAAAGAAAGGTAGGGAGAGCGATGCTCAACGGAATACCGCCCGTGCTCAGTCCGCGCCTGTTGATGGCGATTGACGAAATGGGGCATGGAGACGAAATCACCATCACGGATGGAATGTACCCACAAATGGGCATGAGTGATGTTGTGATCAGGGCGGATGGCCTCGGTGTGCCAGAGCTGCTGCGCGCAATCGTGCAGTTTATGCCGTTGGATCATTACAACGACTGGCAATACGGGCTTATGGCCACAGTCGGTGACGATCCTCGCCCATCGATCTGGGATACGTACGCCGCAATTGTGGCCGAACGGGATCCGGATGCACGCAGCACGGAGTTTGAGCGTTTTGCGTTCTACGAGTACGCCAGGCATTCGCACGTGACCGTTGTGACGAGCGAAACCGCTCAATATGCCAATATCATTCTGCGTAAAGGGGTGGTGCTCGCCTAGCTCGCGTGTGTTCCTGAGGCTGCGGCCGAACCCGTCATACATATTTCAATACATGTGACACACCTCATAAGTATTTATTTTGCCGCAAGAAACGGACAAAATTCGAAGCCGCTATTTTGTGATTAAGACTTCAGGGAATGGTGCGTGTGCCTCTCGGGGGTTTCGGGCGGTGCGTCGCGCGGCGTGCGTGTGAAGCAGAACCGGAGGCTCACGTGGGCTGTTCCTTTAGTACAAAGGAGTATGCATGACGGGTCATCACATCGAGCTCACCGAAGATGAGCGTCGAGCTCGGCGCAAAGCAACGACGATGGCGTGTATCGCCACGTTGGGGCCGTTCTTCTATGGTTTTGAAGGCATGGTGCTCAATGGTGCCATTGCCGCGGTGGGAAGCGAGTTCCATTTAGGAACCTTCGCGCAGGGCATTGCAGGTTCTGCGGGCATTATCGGAGGTTTTATCGGCGCGGTATTTGCTGGCAGAATCTCCGATAAGATCGGGCGAAAAACTACCCTGATGTGGGTTGCTCCGCTGCTGCTATTCGAGGCGATTCTTGGGGCGTTTTCGCCATGGCTTGGGGGCTATCCGTTCCTCTTGTTATGCCGCATTGTGGGTGGTATGGGCTTCGGCGCAGCAACCACGGTTGCTCCGGGGTATGTTGCGGAGATTGCTCCAGCGGATATCCGTGGTCGCCTCATCGGTTTCCGGCAGCTCGCTATTATTCTGGGTCTCCTGTTCGCCGCAATCATCAATGCGACTGTGGTGGGGATCGTTGGTTCAACGATGAATACTGCGGCGCTTGGACTCAAAGGGTGGCAGTGGATGTTCCTCTGCTTGATTATCCCAGCGGTTTTCTATGCGATCGCAACGTCGATGCTTGACGAATCGCCGCGTTATTTGGTTGCGGTGGGGCGTGACGAGGAAGCCAAGCGTGTTCTGGTGAAGGTCTCGGCAGAACAAGACCCGGAGTCCCGCGTGCAGAGCATCCGTGAATCGCTGCACGTGTCCATTGCGGGGATGAGCATCGGTCGCATCCTGAAGACGAAGTGGCGTGGCCTCGTCTTTGTGGGTGTGGCGTTAGCTGCGTTCCAGCAGCTCACCGGCACGAACGGTATCTTCTTCTATTCCAATAAGCTTTTCGAAGCGGTGGGCTTTGACGAGTCGATGGCGCTGCAGCAGACGCTTATCCTCTCGGTGTTCAAGGTGATCGGCGTCGTCACCGGTATCCTCCTTGTGGATCGGGTTGGCCGTAAGAAGATGCTGATTGACGGCGGAATACTCATTTTCGTCTCTGTCGGCGTTGTGGCGGCAGTCTTCACGTTTACGCCGAAGGTGGACGGAGCCCCGGATATTGCAGGTCATCCTGTGGCTGGCATTATTGCCATCATTGGTCTGTGCTGCTTCCTCTTGGGCTTTACGTCGTCCTGGGGTCCGATCTTCTCGATTGTGATGGGCGAAATGTTCCCGAACCAGATTCGTGGCGGCGCAATGTCCTTAGCCTCGGGTGCTGACTTCTTCGTGAACTGGCTTGTTGTGGTGTCGTTCCCATTCCTGATTAGCTTCTCGCCAGCGATGACATATTGGATTTTCTGCTTCTTCGGCATTCTCGCAGTTGTGTTCGCACAGAAGTATTTGAAAGAAACCAACGGCAAACAGCTGGAGGAGATGGACGATATCGTCGATGCCGCCAACGATTAACGCCAGGCGAACGGACAGATCACGCACGTCATGCGCGTTGTGCGTGTGCGGAGCCGTCACGTCCCGCGAAAGACAGTGAGGTGGCGAGTGACCAACGTCCGCACTGTACGTGAATGAAACGACCAAACGAAAGCTACAGAAAAGCTCAACGAAAGCTCAGGAAAGAAGATCATGATGCATCAGGTTCAAGGCCACGACTCTATTCCGGAGAACGTGAAGAATATTCTTGTGATTATGACCGACCAGCATCGTACCGACACGATCGGCTGCCTCGGAAATCCTTATGCAAAAACGCCGCATCTGGACTGGATGGGGAATAACGGGTTCGCATTTACCAAGTGTTTTACTCCGATTGCGATTTGCACGCCGGCGCGCGCGTCAATGCTGACGGGCAAATTCCCGATTAAGCACCAGGTGCTCGCCAACGATGAGTGGAATATTGCGTACAATACAAAGATTCCGCTCGGCACGTGGACGTACACACAGGAGCTTGCCAACCACGGGTACAACGTGGACTACATCGGCAAGTGGCATGTGGGGCGCAACCTGCCGGATAATTTTGGTATTCGTGACGACACGTTCTGGGGTGCGATCAATCCGGTAGCGAATGAGGAATACACCCAATGGCTGAAGGATAATGATCTTCCGCCCGTGCGCGCTCACGATTTTTGGCGCGGCACGCTGCCTGGCAACCGCGACGGCCATATTATTGCGGCTCGTCTCTACCAGCCGGAGGAGGCCACATTCGAGCGGTTTATTACCGACCGTGCGATCGAGAGGCTCACAGAATATGCGAAGGACTGGAAGGACAACAAGAAGCCGTTCTCCCTCGATCTGCATTTCTTTGGCCCGCACTTGCCGTATTTCCTGCCCGAGGAATATTTTGATCTGATCAACCCGAACGTGGTGACGCTGCCGGAGAATTTTGGCGACTCTCTGATCGGGAAACCGCCGGTGCAGCAGAACTATGCGACGTATTGGTCCACCTCGTCATTCTCCAATGAGCAGTGGAAGAAGCTGATCGCGGTCTATTGGGGCTACGTGTCGATGATCGACTTCGAGATCGGGCGCCTGCTGGATGCGGCACGCGAACTCGGCATTCTTGACGACACTGCTGTGTTCTTCTGTGCTGATCACGGCGAATTCACGGGTTCCCACCGCATGAATGACAAGGGACCTGCGATGTATGACGATATTTACAACGTCCCCTTTATTGCGCATATCCCCGGCGTCTCTGTGGTTGGCCAGTCTGACGAGTTCGTGTCGCTGTTGGATTTGCCGGCAACGATACTTGATATCGCCGGAATCGACACCTCGCTGGTGGAGGACGGACGCTCGATCGTCGATTTGACGAGGGGGAGGGATGTTCCAGAGTGGCGCCAGGATATCGTCTGTGAATTCCACGGCCACCATTTCCCTCTGCAGCAGCGGATGATCCGCACCCGTGAATTCAAATTGGTCGTATCGCCGGAGTCGATCAACGAACTCTACGATCTGCGTTATGACCCTGCGGAAATGAACAACGTCTACACTGTGCCGGTTTATGACGATATTCGCCGCGAGTTGGCAACGCGCCTGTATACGGAGCTGCGGCGCAGGGGTGATAATTCGTTTGCGAAGTGGATGGCGGCGATGACGGACTTTGATGTTCCTTTGGTGAACACGGCACGTTCGGATTGGGACAAGGTGGAATCGCAGCAAAAGCAGGAAGAGGAAGAAGCACAGGACGCCGACTGAGCCGACTCTCCGAGAAGCCGTATCATCGATACTGTGAGTGTGAAGCGGGAACGCTGCATGTGGCAGGCTTGACTGAGCGGCGCGTGACCCGGCGTGTGAGTGGCACGAAAAGTCGAGTGGCGGACGTCCACATGATGAACATATGGCAAGGACATATGAGCGGAGGAGGGGATAGCGATGGATTCGTCTGATCTTGCTTCGCTCATTGTCCAGCTCCTGGCTTCCTCCGGGGCACGCGGTATGACGCGCGAAGAACTCTATACGCAGTTGGCCGTGTCCCGCACCGTCCTGGGGAGGGCACTCGACGAGCTTATTCAGGAGGGATCCGTTCAGATCCGGCGGATTCGAGGCAGTGAGAAAACCCGCACAGCCAAGCTCGGTGAGACTCATGCGGGCAGGCCAGCGCAGCGGGTGTATCTCGTGGACAAGAAGGCATACGCGATCGGAATCGTCCTGCGTAAACGTCATTCCACTGCTGTGGCGGTCTCGCGGCTCGGTACTGTGCTCAGCGTCGTCTCGATCGATCGGGACTTTCATATTAATGATTCGTATCCGATCGAGCATATCCTGCGGACGCTGTGTGCTCGCCTTATTGAGGAGGCGCGCAGTATCGATCTTTCCCAGATCCAATATGTGGGAATCGGCCTGCCCGTCCCTACTCGATTACTGGATGCCCAGGAGTACTCCGAGACTGTCGTGAACATACGCGCGGCTGTGCAGGAGTTTTGGGACGCGCCCTGCTGGATCGACAACTCCGTGCTGGATAGTGCGCTGGCCGAGTTTGCTCTGCTGCGCCGCACGCGCTCCGTGCAGCAGCCGGCAGTGTTCTCCCAACTGTATATTCACGTGTCTGGTGGTATTTCCAGCTCACTGGTAATTGCCCACGATTCAGGTGATCAGGCGTCATTCCCTGTTGCGACGAGCCTTGGAGAATTCGGGCATGTGACGATACCTGGGCACTCTGCGTTGTGCTACTGCGGAAAGCGGGGATGCTTAGAAACGATTGCGTCTACAGCTGGCCTGAGCTTCGCCGCACACATGCCGAGCTTCGACGATGTTGTTGCAGGATATGAAGCCGGCGACCATGCCTGCCAGGCAGCCTATCGGGACGCGGTGCAGGCAGTGAGTTTTGCGCTCTCGATCACCATGATCGCGGTTCTGCCCCAGGTGGTGGTGATCGGCGGTGATGTTGCGCATGCTTTTCGCACCTTTGCTGACGATGTGCAGACGAAGGTGTCCCACGAAGTGACCAGTGCGCTGGGAAGGAAACCGGACTTTGTGCGGGCAGGCGTGACGGATGTCGATGCGGCATTCGCTGCGATTGATCTGGCCCGACGAAACGCTGCACACCACGATGTATCGACGGCACATGCTGCACAGATCATACAGACGCACAGACCGCAGAGATAAGGAGTTCAGAGCCAATGATGCCCATGATGAAGGAGCCATTTGCATTCTCGGTTGTTGCAAAGCCGACGGGTGCGGCATGCAATCTCGACTGCAAGTATTGTTTTTTCCTCTCCAAAGAGCTGCTCTACGATGCTCGTCGTCAGAACATGAGTGATGAAACACTCCAAACCTACGTTCGCACATTCCTGGAGGAAAGTCCCGATGGGGATGTCACCATGCTGTGGCAGGGCGGGGAACCGCTGATGCGTGGCTTGCCGTTCTATGAGCGCGCGATCGAGTTATCCAAGAAATATAGCCGCCGGACGCAGAGGGTTCACCACGCGCTACAGACGAACGGGACGCTCATTACCGAGCAGTGGGCGCGGTTTTTCCGCGATAACGATGTGCTGGTGGGCGTGTCTATCGACGGGCCGGAGGAGTATCACGACGCCTATCGTGTGAATAAGGCCGGACGCGGAACTCATGCGCTGGTGATCCGTGGGTGGAAGCTGCTGGAAAAGTTCGACGTGCAGCGCAATATTCTCTGTACGGTTCATCATGCGAACCAGGATCACGGAGCGGAGATCTATCGGTATTTTCGGGACGATTTACACGCGTCCTATATTCAGTTCATCCCGATCGTTGAGCGAGTTCAGGCTGCGGATATTGAGGCTGCCGAACAGGGGTGGACTGCTGCCATGAAAGCTGGCGTGATGTATCAGCAGGACGGGCAGTTCGTCACCAGTCGCACGGTAGATCCGCATGCCTACGGTCAGTTTCTGATCGACGTGTTCCATGAATGGTCACGCCACGATATTGGAACAGTGTCTGTTCAGGATTTTGATGCAGCCGTCAACTCGTTCTTCGGTGTGCCGAGTGTGTGCGTGCATGCACCCGAATGCGGCAATAATTTTGCGATGGAATTCAACGGTGACGTGTATGCCTGTGACCATTGGGTGGAGCCGGACTGGCTGCTGGGCAACGTCAATGATTCGAGTTTTCAACGGCTGAGCGCAACGCAGAAGATGCGCGAATTCAGCACGAAAAAGCAAAATCAGTTGACGAAGGAATGCCGTGACTGCCCGTTCCTCACGCTCTGCTGGGGTGGATGCCCGAAGGATCGGTTCGTGTCCTCGTCAAGCGGGCAGCGCGGACACAACTACTTGTGTGCGGGATATAAGAGTTTTTATGCCGAAACGTACTCCAGCTTCATGCAGATTGCTGGCCTACTCTCCAGTGGGCATCGGGCGGCGGAATTCATGGACGTGGTTCGCTTACATGGATTTAACGAAAAAGATCGCGCGGACGTGGGAAAATAGGGACGGCCGGAGGTGTAGCTCCGCTGGGGCTGGCCTTCGTGGTTCGTGAGCAATCATGGTGGCACGAGCGATCTCGGTGGCACGAGTGCTGGTGTTGGCAAAAGAGGAGCGAGAATGAGCAACGCCGATCTAGATTTTTCCTACACGCAGAACCGTGAGCTTTCCTGGCTGCGGTTCAACGATCGGGTGCTCGAAGAAGCCTCTGCACCAGAAACGCCACTTTTCGAGCGGCTCAAATTCGTCTCAATTTTCACATCTAATTTGGACGAGTTTTTTATGATCCGCGTCGGTGGCCTGCAAGAAGTGTCCCGGCTGAAAAAGGAGCCGGTAGATAACAAGTCGAACCAGACGCCAACCGAACAAATTGCTGCGATCCTCTCCGCTTTGCACCCCTCGATTCGGGATCACGCGAAGGCCTTTGAGCGTGTGGAAAAGGATCTTCAGGGTTACGGTCTGCATCGGGTGACGTGGAGGACGCTCTCCGATGCTGATCGGGAGTTCGTCCAGAACTACTACGAGGCGTATGTGCAGCCCATTATTTCCCCTGGGATCATCGATCCTCGTCACCCCTTCCCGAACCTGAGGAATCTGAAGCTGTACGCGGTGTATTCGCTGGATTCCGCACAGGAAAAGAACATCCTGGGTCTGATCGACATCCCCGATTCGCTGCCGCGCGTGGTGCAGCTGCCTCACGATCAGAAGGCCAAGAAAACGGCTGGCTACCGCTACATTCTGATGGAAGATATTCTGCTCGCGTGCGCAGATGACGCCTTTGGGTCCAGCTTCCATGTAAACCGCAAAACGATTATGCGGCTTACGCGTAACGCGGATATCGATCCGGATGACGTGTTCGACGACGATGACGACGACTACCGCTCGCATATGAAGAAAGTGTTGAAGAAACGTCTGCGCTTGGCACCTGTGCGGCTGGAGCTGCAGGACAATTTCGACCCCGATCTGATCAAGATGATGCGAAAACTGCTGATCCTTGACGAGGATCGCGTTTTCGTTGCCAAGTGTCCACTCGACTTGGGCTACGTGTTCGGCCTGGAGGATCACCTCCCCGCATTCTCGAAGAGGGAACTGACCTACCCGGCATTTTCCCCGCAGCCTTCCCCGGATGTGATTCCCGGACATGCCATCTACGAGCAGGTGATGGCTCACGACATTATGCTGTTCTATCCCTACGAAACGATGGATCCCTTTGTGGAGCTCATCCACGAGGCCGCCTACGATCCGTCGGTGATTTCCATCAAGATCACGCTGTACCGAATTGCGAAGCAGAGCCGTCTGGCCGAGTTCTTGATCGCCGCAGCCGAGAACGGCAAAGAAGTGACGGTGCTGATGGAGCTGCGTGCTCGCTTTGACGAGCAGAACAATATCGACTGGGCCGGCAGAATGGAAGAAGCGGGCTGTATCGTCTACTACGGTGAGGATCGATTCAAAGTTCATTCGAAGATCTGCCAAATCACGCGGCGCATGGACGGCAGGATTCAGCGGATTACGCAGCTTGGCACGGGTAATTACAACGAGAAAACGGCGAAGCAATACTCGGATCTGTCGCTGATGACGGCGGATCCCGGTATTGGCGAGGACGCCAACGCTTTCTTCCGCAATATGTCGCTCTCGAATCTGGCGGGTGAATATCGCTACCTGGGTGTGGCACCCCACTCGTTGAAACCGCTGATTATGCGGGGAATTGACCGCGAGATAGAGCGTGCACGCGCGGGTGAAGAAGGCAGATGCGTGTTCAAGATGAACTCCCTGACCGACCGCGAACTGATCGACAAGCTTGCGGAAGCGTCGCAAGCCGGTGTTCAGATTGATCTGATTGTGCGTGGCATTGCGTGCCTCTTGCCCGGGATTCCAGGGAAAACCGACAATATCCGTATTCGCTCGATTGTGGGGCGTTTCTTGGAACACGCGCGTATTTATAGTTTTGGCGACGGGGACATGGTCTACCTGGCGAGTGCCGATCTGATGACGCGCAATACCGAACGACGTGTGGAAATTGCTTTTCCTGTGTTTGACGAGCGGCTTCGTAAGCGGATTCGCTTCGTGCTCGACACCCAGCTGGAAGACAACGTGAAAGCGCGTGTGGTGGGATCTGACGGGATGCTGCACCGCGTTGAGGTGATGCCGTCGGACGCTCTGGTGGATTCGCAGGCCACGTTTATGCAGGTGGCCTCCCAGCGGGCTGCGGCTGCCGGTTTGATGACGAATGTGTCGTACCATACGCGGATCGAGTCCCGCCCAATGGTGAAGGCTGAGGCGGCTGAGCGCTTGGCCGACGTCTTTGGCGACGGCACTACTGATTCTGCTCGTGGCCGTATGCGTGCGGCAGACGAGACGAGTGTGGCAGACGAGACCCGTGCGGGTGATGTGGTCGCTGCAGATGCTGGTGCAGGGGTTGCGGGATCTGCGGAGTCTGCCGCTCAAAACACTGCTCAACGTGCTGCTCAGGACGCGGCTCTGGGCATGGCAGTGGCTCAGAGCGTTGCTGAGGGCGGCGAGGCTGCTGGCATCAGCACGGATACTCAGGCTGTCGATGTGCGCGAGGAGGATTTGCAGCTGAAGGATCCGAGTCGGCAGGATGCGCTGCTCCAGGATTCGGGCGGAGCAGCGGGATCAAACCAGGTGGAGCCGGAGCAGCAGCAGGGTGCTACGTCTCCCAGTACTCAGGCTACGTCTGCCAGTACTCGGCGTGAGGCCGATGCAGGTAACACGAATGCGTCTTCACGCCTGACGCAGTCGATGCACATGTTCGCTCAGGCTTTCAAAGTGCTGTTCGGCGGTGGTACTCGGTAGCGCACAATCGTTGTGCCTTCGCGCTCAATCCACGCTCAATACGCTTCATGATTGCGCTCAGTTCTCGCCGAACTGTTGCCGCACGTTCGCGCGCCTCAGTTGTTGGCGAGGAATGCTTGAGTGCGGTCTTCGCGCGGGTGCTCAATCACCTGTGCTGCTGATCCTTGCTCCACGATCGTGCCGCCGTCCATGAAGATCACATGGTCGGCAACGTCCCTGGCGAAATTCATTTCGTGCGTGACGATCACCATCGTCATATGTTGTGCGGCCAAATCGCGGATCACACGCAGCACGTCAGCGGTCAATTTGGGATCCAGCGCCGACGTCGGTTCGTCGAAGAACAAAACATCCGGTTTCATGGCCAGAGCCCGCGCGATCGAGACGCGCTGAGCTTGACCTCCTGAAAGCTCGCTCGGCACCTTACTTTCGGTGCCTTCAAGACCCATCTGCGCAATGAGCACCCGTGCTTCTGCTTCGACGTCCGCCTTCGGGCGTTTTTGAACCGTGATGGGCGCATCGGTAATATTGCGCAGCGCCGACCAGTGCGGGAAGAGGTTGAAGTTCTGGAACACGAACCCAAAGCGCTGTTTGGCAGCGGCGATGGTGGCTTTGTTGGCGTATACACTGCCGGATCCGTTGTCGGTGGCCACCTGGAGGTCGCCAAAACTTATACTTCCGGAATCTAGCTTTTCAAGCAGAGCCATGCACCGCAGCAGCGTCGATTTTCCGCCGCCGCTCGGTCCGATAATCGCAAGAACCTCCCCTGGCATCACGTCGAAGCTGATGCCCCTCAGTACGTCTGTGGTGCCAAACGACTTGCGTGCACCCTTGACGCTCACGACGGGACGCACGGTCTCTGTTGAGTTGCTGAACGAATTCAGAGGCATAAGTTTCATTTTTCTCCTTATTCCGTGTGACGAGGATAGCCGCGTGTGCTGAATTCTGTGGAAGCGAGCAGCGCGTTATGCGTGAATTTATGCGTGATAGTACGCATAGCGCTTTTCTAGGTGTGCGAGCACAATTTCGACCACAAAATTGACGACCCAGTAGAGCGCGGCAGCCAGCAAGAATGGGAGCAGGTTTGCTTGGGATGCTGCGAGTGATTTTGCCACCGAGAACATCTCCAGCAAGCCGATCGAAAATGCCAGCGAGGTGTCTTTGACGAGTGCGATCACCTCATTTCCCACTGACGGCAACACCGCCTTGAACATTTGCGGGAGGACGATACGCGTCATGGTCTGCGCGCGCGAATAGCCCAGCACATCTGCTGCTTCCCACTGTCCATGCGGCACTGCTTGGATTCCCGACCGGTAAATTTCAGCGAAATATGCAGCGTAGTTCAGAATGAACGCCACAATCACGGCGTAGAACTTAGAATTCGGATTCAGCTCGATGCCAAACACATAGTAGGGGCCGAAATAGACCGCGAAAAGCTGCAGCATCAGAGGCGTTCCGCGCATGATCGAAATATAGATGCGCGCGATCCATGCCAGCGGCCAGAATGTTGAGAGCCGTGCCAGGGCGACCGGCACTCCGAGCGGCAGGGAGCCGAGAAGTGTGAGGCCGAAAATCGCTAGGCTCATCCACAGTCCCTGTACCAGTTGGGAAAGCATCACGGAAATGGACACAGTTCCTCTTTCTCTCGCGTTCTTCTATGACGGTTTTTGTGACGCAGCCGCGTAGGCGGTATCGGTGTGATCTCGGTACAGCGTCAGCCGCGTTGGCAGTGGCACCCCGATAGGGAGAGTGGACTTCAGCTACTTCAGCTGCCAGTTTGAATATGACAACCCGTATGCGGCGTACTTCTTGGCGATCTTTTCTACGGTGCCGTCTGCACTCATCTGGCGGAGCGTGGCGGTGACGGCATCTGCAAGTTTGGCTGAGCCCCGCTTGAAGCCGACGGCGTAGTGTTCGTCCGAAAGTGATGTCGGCAGCTGCGTATAGGTGCCTGGTTGTGCGGCCATCTGGTATTGCGCAATGGAGAGGTCACATGCAACGGCGTCTACAGCGCCTGCTTTGAGTTCCATAAATGCCTCGTCATAGTCTGGCCGTTCTTCTAAAGATCCGAATGTTGCTGCGAGATCTTTTTGGTTGTTCTTCAGGACGTCCAGTGCCGCAGAATCAACCTGAGTGACCACTGCTTTGCCGGCAAGGCTCCCCAGATCCGTGATACCTGAGGTCTTTTTCACCACGACGACTTGCGCGTTGAGCATATAGGGCGCGGAGAACGTGTACTTATCTTCGCGGCCTTCCAGCGTGAAACCATTCCAGAGTGCGGTAATCGTGCCGGAGTCGAGCTCGGCGTCTTTGGCATCCCAGTTGATGGGTTGCGCTGTGAACTTCCACCCGTTGCGTGCGGCGACCTCTTTGGCAAGGTCAAGATCGAATCCGGTATAGCTGCCGTCGTCGGCGATAAATCCATAAGGCGGGTATGACGAATCGAAGCCAACAATAAAATCCATGCCCTTTGTTGGCTCAACGTCTATGCCCTTATCGGCACCCTTGCCTGTGGCTTGTGTGGCTGCTGCGGATGTTGTGGTGCCGCTGCTGGACTCTGACGCGCCGGATCCACACGCTCCGAGAGCGAGGCTGATGGCAAGGAGGAGCGCGACAAGCGGGATCAGGTGCCACGCTGCGGGCTGACGGTTGGCGGTACGCCACGAAGGCCTTTGAACCTGTGACATGCCATGACGGGCGTCGCCTCCTTGAACGGCGTACGTAGCAAGGTCGGGTGCTGTAGGGAGTGTTCCTGTTGTGGGGGTTAAACGGGAAGCACGATCGATGCGTGCCGTTTGCGGTGTGGGTGCCATGGCATCTCCTTCCTGTGTGCTGTGCTGTGAGTGTGTTTCATGTGAAACTATGTGTTGCAGCGTGACTGTTTTTGTGGTGTGACGATGGCGCCGTCTATCGGTGTTTTTCTCGGGTGGTCTGTGGTGTGTCGGTACCTTTAAGATGCTCGATCACAGCCTTATAGCCTCCGGTACCATAGTGGAGCGCTTTATTGACGCGGCTGATCGTCGCAGACGAGGTGGAGAGCGTGTCGCTCACTTCCGTATAGCTCTTGCCAGATTCCAGGAGGAGTGCGGCATCGAGGCGGGACGCCATATCGAGAATTTCTTTGATTGTGCACAGATCCTCAAGGAAGTCGCGCACATCCTGCTCAGAGTTGAGGGACGCGAATGCTGTGCACAGCCGCTCCACCGAGTCGTTGTTGAGTGCCTGCATCGCGTGTCCTTTCCCTGAGAGCTGTGGACGTGCGTCATCACATGCGCTTGCATGACAGCGCATGCGCATGTGTGACTGCGTATCGTCACGCATCGCCCGTCTGGTGTAGCCAGCGCGTCATGAACAATGCTGACGCTTTAGTACTGTAGCGCTTTAGCGTACGAAAGTACAACCGGGTATGTGCCATACCGAGGTGATATGCAACGCATCAGAACGCTTATCAGAACGTACTCAGCGTTCACTGAAGGAGTTCGCTCGTCTCGTTGTGTGCGATGCGCATGCACTGAAAGTAGAACACGATAGCGAGTAGCTGTGTTGTAACGGATACGATGACGAGCGCAATCAGGTTCGTGTCGTACAGATAACCGAGCAACCAACTGCCAATAAACCATGCCACACCGAAGCCGGTTTCGAAGATGCCATAGCCAGTGGCACGCATGCTGCGGGGAATGATTGTGGCTACGGCGGCTTTCATGATGCTCTCCTGTGCACCCATGCCAACGCCCCACAGCGCAATCCCGAGGCATATCAACGCAGCCGAGTGTGGCAGAAAAATGAGTGGCGGGAAAAGGGCGGAAAGCGCAGTTGATATCATCAGGGCGCGCAGCCCAACCTTGTCGTACAAGCTGCCGAAAACGAGAGCGGCCACAGCATCCACTGCCATAGCTCCTGCATAGAGCAAGCTATAGCTTTCGGCTGGGAACAGGTGTGTGGCTGCCACGTGCAGGGTGATCAGTGTGAAATCTGCAAACCCGAACGCAAACAGGCAGATCGCTATCATGTACACCGCAAAGGACCGGCGAAAATGAAATGACGTTGACGGCTGCGCGTCATGCGATTGATTTCTCGGCGTATCAGAGCTCGTCGCCTCGTCATGCGGCGCATTACCTTGTTCCTCGGGGGTTGGCTCTTCAAAGTTTTCAGGGTGTGGATAAGCTCGCCGCGCTGCGATCAGCAGGGAGATTGTGATTGCAGCGGGGATCCCGAGGAGGGCGAAGGAAAGCCGGTAGGTGGAGAACAGATGACTCGTACCTTGAACGAGTCCGATCACAAACAACATCGCTGGGCCGAGGAAGGCGCCAAGCTGATCCAAGAACTCCTGATATGCGAAACCTTTCCCTGTACCGACCTCGCTGGCGGCAAAACTCACAAGCGTGTTCTTTGCTGGCTTCTTGACGGCCTTGCCAATCCTTTCGGCCACCACGAGTGAACATGCAAGGATCCATCCGTGCTCGGGGATGAGGGCAAGTGCGGGGATTGCGACGACTTGAATCGTGTAGCCCGCGATAATTAGACCCCAATAATTTTTTGATTTATCTGCAAAATAACCGGAAATGATACGCAGACTGTAGCCGCACAGTTCCCCGAACCCGGAGACGAAACCGATCGCCGTGGCGGAAGCGCCCGTCAAGTTGAGGTATTCGCCCAGAATTGATCGAGCGCCCTCATGTGTCATATCCGAAAAGAGGCTCACCACGCCCATCATCACAATGAATGCGAAGGCTCCCCGTGCCGCGCCCGCACGCCGGCTGTGGCCTGTTGACGGTGCGTTGGACGGGGCTGACGAGCTTGACGGACGGGAGACGGAACGTTGCAGATGGAACACAGTCACATCCTAGTGATGATCCCGCACGTTCATGCGGCCCGTGAGCGGTATTCGTCACAGTAGCGCCAAAATGAATGACTCAGCTTGTGTGGCGTCCTGAAGCGTCCTAGCCTTTATATCAACATAAGCATGATAGAGGCGCGGCCAACATCAGTAGCTTCCATGAAGCGCGGGAACGCTGGGAGCAAAAGGGGAGGTCGCCGAAGGATTCGAGGGTGTCCCGATTCTCGAAAACCTGGGTCAGTGGAGAACATCTGCTGGACTGTCGCTTTGCGGAGAGCTGTCATGGGTCCATACGTTGTATGAAGTCATGGTTGCCGTGGCTTCATTTTTGTTGCCCGGCAACAGGGTGGGCATTCTACCCTACGCGTGCATGACTTATGTTGCGCGCGCTGAGCTAGGTGCGTGCGTCAATCGCTACACCAGTGGCGGGTCTGTTGGGGCTGTGTATTCTTCCGGCAGGGCCGCACTACGTATGGAAGGAATGATGATGAGAAAGCTATTTCACGGTATCGCCGCACTGGGCGCCATGGTGGGTCTTGCGGCTTGCTCGGTTTCAGCCCCTGTGAGCGGAGGCTCCGGAGGATCTGCTGCATCGTCAGCGAGCGCAGCAGGGGAAGCCGGCGCTGCGTCTACTGGTTCTGCCCAGGGGTCGGGCGTGGATGATGGGGTTTTTACCGTTGCGATGGAAGCAGCCTACGCCCCCTACAATTGGGCTCAACCGACGGATGCTCACGGAGCGGTGCCGATTAAGGATTCCACCATGTATGCCAACGGGTACGACGTGATGACGGCGAAGGCTATTGCCCAGGCGAACTCGTGGAAGCTGGAAATCGTTCAGCTCCAGTGGGATTCGTTGATTCCGGCGGTGCAGTCCGGTACTGTTGACGCGGTGATTGCGGGGCAATCCATTACTGCCGAGAGGCGCAAGCAAGTTGATTTTGCCGGCCCCTACTTGTACGCGAATATCGTTGTGCTGACGAAGAAGGACTCGAAATTTGCAGATGCTGCTGGTGTGAGTGGGCTTGCCGGAGGTAAGGCGACAAGCCAATCGGGCACCGTGTGGTACGACTCTCTGATTCCACAGATCAAGAATGTGCAGCGTCAGGCGCCATCCGACGATGCTCCTGCGATGCTGATGGTTCTGCAGACAGGTCAGGTGGACTACGTGGTAACGGATATGCCAACAGCTCAGGGCGCGGTGCTGGCGTATCCGGATATGAAGATTCTGGACTTTACGGATACGAATGATAATTTCAAGGTATCTGACGAGGATGTGAATATCGGGATTTCCGTCCGCAAAGGAAACACTGCGCTCAAAGATGCTATCGATGCTTATCTGAAGACCCAGACCCCCGATGATTTCAATGCACGCATGAAGGACGCAGTGAAGATCCAGCCCATGGGGAACTGATTGGCGCCCAGGCAGGGTGCGCCAAAACAGTTCGAGCAACAAAAATCTGTGAGGAAATATGTTTTCACAACTCGTGAGTGATATCGTCTCGCTGCTACAGCAATATGGGCACATGTATGCAGCGGGTATGGTGAACACCGTTATTCTTGCTCTGGTTGCCACGTTTATTGGCTGCGTGATCGGATTCATCTGCGGAATGCTCCAAACAATTCCGTATTCGTCCACTGACCCTTTAGCGCGCCGAGTGCTGTTGAAAGCTTTGCGAATTCTTATTCGCATTTATGTGGAAGTTTTCCGTGGCACGCCCATGATTCTGCAGGCAGTGTTTATTTTCTACGGTCTGCCGTATTTCACGAATAATACCGTGCAGTTCTCCGGCATGTGGTCTGTGGCAATATTTGTGGTGTCTATCAATACGGGCGCATATATGGCAGAGTCGGTGCGCGGTGGCATTATGAGCGTTGATCCGGGGCAGGCAGAGGGCGCCACTGCTATTGGCATGAGCCACGTTCAGGCGATGCGCTACGTGATTTTGCCCCAAGCGTTCCGTAACCTGCTGCCCCAGATTGGCAATAACCTCATCATCAACATCAAGGACACCTCCGTGATGTTCATTATTGGCTTCACGGAGTTCTTCTCTGTGCACAGGATGGTGTCCGGGGCAATCTTCAAGTATTTCCCGTCGGCAACAATCGAAATGATTGGATACCTCACGTTGACGCTGCTTGCGTCATATGCACTGAGGGTGGTGGAACGCAAGCTCGATGGGCACAGCGATTACGAGCTGGTGAATACAGACCAACTGGTGCTGACAGCAGGGACGTATACATATCCCGAGCAGGGCTCGCCGTTTGAGCCGAGAAAGTCGCGTCAGCATTCGAAGAATCCTTCGGCGTGATAACGAGATCCCGCGTAAAGTCCGGATCTTGACGCGTGGATCTTAGTCTGGCACGCAGCCTCGAAAAGGCGTGACCGGAAGCCTGGAAAACTGGAAAAGGCGTGGCAAGCAGCTAGGGAAAGCGCGGGGAGTAGAAGCGTCGAAGATCCGTGTGGAAACTGTAAAGTGTAAGAGGTACTCATGGCAAACGATCAAATGGCTCAGCCGGACGTGATGAACGGAGAAACCATCATCGACGTCCAGCATGTGTCCAAGAATTTTGGCAATCATGAAGTTTTGCGAGATATCAATTTTTCTGTCCATCCCGGCGATGTGACGAGTATTATCGGCGCGTCAGGCAGCGGAAAGTCCACGCTGCTGCGGTGCATCAATATGCTGGAAACGCCCACGAGTGGCACGATTCTTTACCATGGCACCGATATTCGGGGGAGAGAGGTGAACGCGAGTACCTATCGATCCAAAGTCGGGATGGTTTTCCAGAACTTCAACCTGTTTTCCAATATGACGGTGTTGGAGAACTGCATGATCGGCCAGCAGAAGGTGCTCAAGCGCTCGAAGGAGGAGGCGCGCGCCCAAGCTATGCGCTATTTAGAGAAGGTAGGGATGCTGCCATATATGAACGCGAAGCCGTCCCAGCTTTCCGGTGGGCAAAAGCAGCGGGTGGCGATTTCGCGGGCTTTGGCGATGGATCCGGAGGTGTTGCTGTTTGATGAGCCGACGTCCGCTCTCGATCCGGAAATGGTGGGGGAAGTGATCGGCGTCATGCGTTCATTGGCAGACGAAGGGATGACGATGCTGGTGGTCACCCACGAAATGGGGTTTGCTCGCAACGTCAGCAGCACGGTGGTATTTATGGCAGACGGTGTGATTGTGGAGGAAGGCACGCCCACGCACATTTTTGAGAACCCCACCCAGAGCCGCACGCGCGATTTCCTCGCCCGTTACCTCTAAGAGACTTTCCCATTCCCCGCGAGTGCCTCGCCGCTGCCTCTAGAGGGGGCTTTGTCTGCTACCCCTCAGGCCTCGAGCTTCCTCTCTAGAGGGGTCTCTACCCGTTGCCCCTCGGCGGCCCTAGGAAACTGCGTGTTGGATCTTGGGGAGTACCTGTTGGATTGAGCAGTACCTTTTTACGTGTGGAGACCCGAGAGCTAGAGGCTATAGGGGGGGCGCTAGAGGATTGCGGCGAGTCCGTCGATGTCCTCCTGGGTGGTTGACCAGCTGGTGGCGAAGCGCACCACAGTATGCTCGTCGTCGTACTTTTCCCAGAAACTGAACTCCACCTCCTGTGCGAGTTCTCGCATTTTCGCGTTGTCCATAATGATGAACTGTTGGTTGGTGGGTGACTCAAGGAAAAAGTCGTAGCCCCGATCGGTAAAGAGCGCCTTGAGTTTTTCCGCCATCTCGATTCCGTGCTTACCGATTTCCAGGTAGAGGCCGTCGGTAAACAGGGCGTCAAACTGGACGCTCAGCAGGCGGCCTTTGGCCAACAGAGCCCCGTGCTGGCGAACCTGGGTGATCAGGTTTTCCGGAGCGTTGAGGTGTGTATACACCACAGCCTCGCCGCACAGCGTCCCCACTTTTGTGCCGCCGATATAGAACACGTCACACAGGTGGGCAAGCTCGGGCAGGGTGACGTCGTTGCTCGGGCTGGCCAAGGCGTATCCCAGGCGTGCGCCGTCAATAAACAACGGTATGCGGTAGTCCTGGCAGACGCCGTAGAGTGCCTCCAGTTCGGCTTTCGAATAGATCGTGCCGTACTCGGTGGGCTGAGAAATGTAGACCATCCCAGGCATCACCATCTGTTGGTGGTTCCCATCAGCCCAGAACGTGTCGAGCCACGTGCGAACATCGTCAGCGGCCAGCTTCCCGTTCGTGCCAGGAATTTCCAGCACCTTGTGCCCACTGTATTCGATGGCGCCAGCCTCATGAATGCTCACGTGGCCGGTTGCTGCAGCGATGACGCCTTGATATGGCGCGATGCCGGTACTGATCACAAATTGGTTCGCCTGCGTGCCGCCAGCGAGGAACTGCACCTGCGCATCGGGGCACTCGCATGCGGTTCTGATCTTGTGGGCTGCCTGATCGGTGTAGGTGTCGCTCCCATACCCAGGGAGATTTTCGAGGTTTGTTTCCACGAGGTGCTGCAACACCTTGGGATGCGCTCCTGCAATATAGTCGCTGGCGAACGAGAGCATATGTCCTCCTTGAACTGTAGCTTGTACTGCAATAATTGCAGGTTCTTGGCTACGTTGCTAGTAATATCCGGGCCTCGCTGTTTTCCCGCGCGTGACGCCGCTTTTCGTCCGAGCCGCTTTGTTAGCTACGGCCGCCCCGTTCGTGGTGTCCAAAAAGACCCTTGCCCTTGTTCTTGTCAGCTATGAAACCCTTCATTCCTCACAGCACTCGCGTGCGGTACGATGTGAAGAAGTTCTTTACGCTCGCGCATGACTGGGCTGGCTCGGTATCTGTTTTACACGGCCGAAATCGGGATTCCCGTGGCTGTGAGAAAACGTGAGGCTAGTGTGTGAGGACGCGTGAGATTTGTGGTGAGGAGGGCGAGTGAAGTTCTTTGAACCAGCACAAGGCTCTAAGCCTGTCGTGCCCGGAGGGCTTACGTGTGCTGCGTATCTGCTGGAACTGAGTTCAATGTTCACCACCGTCACTACTGATGTGCTCGACCGCATCTGCACTGCCTTGGCAGTCGATATCAGTGACATTTGCGAAACCAGCAAGGAGCCAACAAAATGATCCGTGATGCACGCGAACATAACGAAACAGTCACCCCGAACGACTTCGAAATCGAACGAATCCGCGCAGCGTTGCCTGAGTATTTCGACAAAGACGGTAACTTCATGATTGACACCTTGGAAGAAGCTCTCCGGGGGGGGGCAGATCAATCTTTCGCGTGAAGGCTACGAGCTGAAATTCCTCGGCAAATCGTATGCAAAGTACCTGACCTCCACAGAAACCGAAACCGTTGTCGTCCCAGACCTCGACCACAACAGCCAACCGGAGAACAAGAACTCCGAAAACCTCTACATCGTCGGTGACAACCTCGATGCGCTCAAACATCTTCTTGGCTCATACGCAGGCCAAGTTAAATGCATTTACATTGACCCGCCCTACAACACGGGTTCTGACGGGTTCGTCTACAACGACGACTTCGGATTCACGCCCGCCCAGCTCGTCGACAAGATCGGACTCAGCGAAGACGAAGCAGAACGAGTCCTCGACCTCCAAGGCAAGTCCTCACACTCGGCATGGCTCACCTTCATGTACCCCAGGCTCCAACTAGCCAAAGAACTCCTTGCTGACGACGGAGTTATTTTCATCAGCATCGATGACAATGAGCAATCGAATCTCAAGTTGTTGTGTGATGAAGTATTCGGTGAACAGAATTATGTTGCTGGCTTCATAATCGTTCGATCGGAAGGCGGGGGGCTAGCAAAGCAAGCTGTTATCGGTCATGACTATTTACCGGCCTATGCGAGAGATATCGACAAGTTTTCGCCACTAGGGCGCCCAAAAGATATACGCGGGCGGATTGTTTCAAAGGGAGGAGTGGAATACTGGGTTGAGACCGACTGGTTACGTAAGGAATTCGGAAAATATGGAACCTGTCCCTATGAGGAGATTGCTGACTACTTCGGACTTGAAAAGAAAAAAGAAATTGATAAAGGGATAGCTAACGGAGTATATGTTCTTGTGCCAAAGGATGGATACTCGCTCGTGGGTAGGCTGCGGCGCGTGGATGAAGATACCTCGAAATTCTATACTGTTTTAAAAGACTTCGATGGGGAAGGTTATGCAAAATACCTCAACAAGCTCGGAGTCCAAGACTTACAAGTGCTAGGGCTTGATTCTCTTTTCTCTTTTCCTAAACCAGTGGATCTAGTGAAACTTGCCGTTCAAGGTGCAACAATTCGCTCTAAGGCTCAGGGAGACATTATTCTCGATTTCTTTTCTGGTTCTGGGACAACAGCTGATGCGGTTATGCAGCTAAATGCTGAGGATGGAGGAAATCGCAAGTACATAATGGTGCAACTTCCGGAGAAGATTGATTCGAGGAAACCGGCGTATCAGGCCGGTTACCGCACGATTGACGAAATTGGTCGCGAGCGTATTCGGCGTGCTGCTGCAAAGATTAAAGAAGAGACGGACTCGGATATTGATTATGGGTTCCGCCTTTACCGTTTGGAGGAACCGTCAGGGCAGGTGTTGGATCAGCTTGAGCGTTTCGATCCAGCGGCTTCGGAATCGTTGTTCGCAGGTGATTATGTGTCGAAGTTTGATTTGGATGGAACCCCTGGTCACGACACCGTGCTGGCGACATGGCTTGTGAGGGATGGTTACGGGCTAACAACCACCGCCAATAAGGTGAGGCTCGAGAGCTACGAGCTTGATGTGTGTGGTGATTCTGGATATGTCATTGACGCTGGGCTCACGAGTGATGATGTGGTAGCTCTTGTCAGGCTGGTAGAGACTGGCTCGGTCGGGTTGTCTCGGCTGGTGGTGTTTGGCTATTCGGTTGAGTTTTCGGTGATGCACGAGTTGAAGAAGAATCTGGCTGTGTTGAAATCTGGCAAGACCGTTGACGTGATCGAGAGGTTCTAACTAATGCAGATTAGGCTTCAAACTCTCGACCACCAGCAGCGTGCGTTGAATGCAGCCACTAGAGTGTTCGCGGACGTTGATTTGAGTTTTTCGTCTCCCTCAGAGGCAAATCCAGTCTTTGACGTTGGTGATCCACAGATCACGCATAATATTGCTCAATTGCAGGCTGGGGCTGTCGATGGTGTGCCGACTGTGCCGAAAGCGTGGCGCACCCACACGGACGATGGTGTGCTGGGTGTAGACATCAAGATGGAGACCGGAACTGGCAAAACATTGGTGTACACGCAGTTGATGTTCGAGCTGAACCGTCTCTATGGATTCCATAAATTCATCATTTTGGTACCCTCGACCCCGATTAAGGAAGGCACGCGTGCTTTCATCAAAGCAGACTATGCGCGCCAATATTTCGATGACGTGTATGGCGGGCGTTTCAAACTAGATTTGGAGGTTCTTGATCCGCAGAAGCGACGCAAGGGCAGGAAAATGTTTCCGTCGGCGATCTCGAACTTCGTGCAAGCCTCCCGCTTATCGAAAGGTCGCATTAGTGCGTTGTTGATGACTGATGGGATGTTGCAGTCCAAAGCGACGATGGCGATGGTCTATGACCAGACGGTATTGGGCATGTCAAGTCAACCCTATGAGGCATTGGCAATGACTCGACCGATCGTGATTATTGATGAGCCGCACCGGTTCCGCCGTGAAAACAAGGCCTATCAAGTCCTGCTTAAGCAAATCCAGCCACAAGCGATTTTCCGCTTCGGAGCAACGTTCCCGCAGCTCGACAAGTCAGGAGCAACCGATTACAACAATCTCGTGTTCAACCTAGGCTCGGTCGAAGCGTTTAACGAACAGCTCGTCAAGGGCGTGGCGATCCAATACCCGCAAGATGACGGGAGCGAATCTGTTCGTCTCAAGCTCATTGGCATGTCACGCTCGAAACCCAAGAGTGCCACGTTCAACAACCTGGATACGGGCAAGTCCATCACTTTGCGAGCGGGTGAATCCCTGGATGGTGTGGATGGTGATTTTGCTGGTCTCACGGTTGAGGGTGTGGGTAAGACAGAGAATCCGCTGATTAAATCAGGTGTCACGTTGTCGAACGGGCAGATTCTTGCCACGGGCGATATTTTGGCTAGCCGCGTGTACTCAGAGACCTATCAGAGCTTAATGATGAAGCAAGCGCTCGATAATCACTTTGAAGTCGAGTGGGAGAACTTCCGACGCTCCAGCAGAGTTAAGACACTCACCTTGTTTTTCATCGACTCGATTGAGTCGTACCGTGGTGAGGACGGTCCAGGGCATCTGCGTGCACGCTTCCACGAACTTCTTAGCACGAAACTGGGCGAGCAAATCGACAAGCACAAGAACGATACATCCGCAGCGGGTCAAGAGTACGTCGCCTATCTGCGTGCTTCATTAGAAGATGTAGCAGCGACAAACGGCGGCTATTTCTCTGCGGATAATTCTTCAAGTGATGAAGCAATCCAAGCCGAGGTTGACCAGATTCTGCGGGACAAGCAGTCATTGCTGTCATTCACGCGCCCAGACGGTACGCCGAATACGATGCGGTTCATTTTCTCGAAATGGACGCTGCGTGAGGGTTGGGACAACCCAAACGTCTTCCAGATTGTCAAACTGCGCTCCTCGGGCTCAGAGATCTCCAAGCTGCAAGAAGTGGGACGCGGTCTGCGCCTGCCTGTGGACACGAACGGAACCCGGCTCGCGAATGAGCAGTTCTACCTCACGTATTTGGTCGATTACACCGAAAAGTCGTTCGCTAACGCACTAATCGGCGAGATCAACTCTGACGTCGCTGCGGTAACCCCGTCGGTGAAAGAACTCTTGCCTAAGGTCGCTGCAGAACTTGGAATCGTTGAAACAGATCTGTTCATTCGCCTGCTAAAGGAAGGTTTTGTCGATACCGACAAGAACATTATCGAAGGCAAAGAATCTGAATTGTTGCAAGCGTACCCGCAATTCAACACGGGCAAACTCAAGCCTGACAAGGTCGTCACGGACAAGACCAAAACCAAGGTGGGTATCCGCCCCGGACGTTATGCCGAGCTGAAAGACCTATGGGAAGCTGTCAACGCCAAGTACTACCTGCGACTCGAAGACCTCAGTGATCAGGAAATCGCGGCCTGTATCGACCACATCTTGGACTCGGAAATCTACACCGCGCAGACTGGGCGATTTACGCAAGAAACGATCGAGCGTGACGACGATGGCGAGCTCGTTGCGAAGGCATCAACCAAGACCGTGTTTTCCATCGATGACACGCTCACCTATGGGGACTGGCTCAAAGCTGCCTACCTTCAAACTTATTTGCCTATCCAGGCGATCAACGCTGGTCTTGTTCGCTACAACTCGAAGCATCCGTTAGCAGAGGGATTCTTTAACAAGGCAACGCTGGCTAGGTTCGTCGCAGAATTCCAAGGGTGGATGCAACGCGAATTCATCAACCGATTCTCCTACACCCGTATCGACGCATCATTGGGAGCCACAGCCCTGACCGAACCAGACGGGCAACCACTACGCAACGTCGTTCAAGGCAACATCGGTATCTATCGGGATGCCAGCGCGAACGTGCCAGACAAGTTCCTCTACGACGCGTTCGTCTACGATTCACCGAAAGAAAAAGACAACATTCAAGACTCCGATGCGCTTGACGAGGTTGTCGTATATGGCAAGATACCAAGGCGATCTATCAGGATCCCTGTGTATTTCGGTGGCACCACAAGCCCAGACTTCATGTACGTTCTCAAAGGTACAGACGGCAAAATGTCGCTGAACTTCATCATCGAAACCAAAGACGTCAACGCCCAATCAGACCTACGCGAATCAGAAAAGCTACGATTCAAGGCAGCTAAGAAGTTCTTCGAATCCATTAGCGACGAGAACATCAACGTCCAGTTTTCCCCACAGCTCAAGCACGACGACATCGTCACCATGATCAAAGAGGTGGTAGCACAGTGACAGCCTCGATCACGAGAGTACAGGTTTTTGGCTATCGAAGGTTTCGGGACTTCACGTTTGAACCTGAGCAGGGAGCCAGTAATGTCGTTGGCGGAAATGAGGCGGGTAAATCAACGCTCTTGGAAGCAATGACGTTAGCCTTATCAGGGCGAGTCGGCGGGGTTCGTGCGACAGAGTATCTGAATCCGTATTGGTTTAACAGCACCATTGTTCACGACTTCTTCGAGAAACCGCCTAGCGAACGCAGACTCGGTTGGTCTGTCCATCTGGGCACATCCTGACCCAGAGTACACGCAGGAGCTAGATGATTATTTCAAGCAAGAAGACTGCCCTGAAGTTCTCCCAGTTGAGTATTACATGGTTGAATGGCTGAGCTTTGGCGGACACCCAGTGCTGCGCCGACCCAAGGAACTCGGCATCTCATTGATCGATAGTCGAACGATCCGCTCCGAGCGTGGCGTTGATTACTACACGAGACAAATCTTGGAAACCCGTCTCGACCCGAAAGACCGCAGCCGAGTTTCTGTTGATCACCGCAAGCTCCGCACAACCCTCGGTGGCGAGGTTTTGCGCGAGCTTAACGAGGAACTCGCCGAAGAGAATCAGTCGCTTCCAGGAGCAGTGGTGGGGTTACAGATCGATCAGTCTCGCTCAGCCTCATGGGAAACCGCTCTCATCCCCGATGTAGATGGCATTCCGTTGTCGATGGCTGGGCAGGGAAATCAGGCGGTGGCCAAAACCATCCTCGCCATGGGGCGAAATGCAGACACAAGCAGCCTCGTTTTCATCGAGGAACCAGAGAACCACCTCAGCCACACCCGAATGCGTCAGCTCATTTCTTACATTGAACGCTCTGCTCAAAACCGACAAGTGTTCATCACAACGCATAGTTCTTATATCCTCAACCGACTCGGACTTGGTCAAGTGACCCTGCTCAGCGACGGGAGACCCGCGCGGTTTAACACGCTGAACAAAGACACGATCCGGTACTTCCAGAAGCTCTCTGGTTTCGACACCCTCCGACTGATCCTGGCTGACACGATCGTGGTCGTGGAGGGCCCTTCCGATGAGATTGTCTTCACCAGGTTTTTCACCGACAGGTTTGGTCGCGAACCGTTGGACTGCGGTGTAGACGTGATGTCCATCAATGGCGTGTCGTTCGGACGATGCTTTGAACTGGCAACTCTGCTGGGTCGTTCCCTATTTGCTATCCGCGACAATGACGGCCATACTCCAGAGTACTGGCAGGAAAAAAATAGGATCCTACCTGCAGGAAGGACGGAGGGTTCTATCCATTGGCGATCCGAACCTCGGAAACACGTTAGAGCCCCAGATTGAAAGCGCAAACACGAATGAGTCTCTGCAACTCGTGTTTCCCAAAGTAAAAGAACCTCCGTTTGCTGCATGGATGCAGAAAAACAAGACGGATGCGGCTCTAGCCATCGCCACGTCAGAGCACACCCTGAATCCACCGCCATACATCCAGGACGTATTGGATACCCTCGGGAAAAGAATCGGCTCAGCGTCATGATGCACCAATTCGTCCACGCTTGCGCGGGCTCGGGAAAGACCCAGTGCGTTATTGACCACTGCAGGCAGAGCCAACCCAACTATTCTGCGGCATTCAAGCAGCTCATGGAGAGATCAAACAGCACACAATCCGATAACCTTCGGCAATTCAAAAGGGCGTACCTACCAGCGAGTGGCCATCCTGGCAACGGGAGCAATCCAGGACTTCTGTCTCAAAGGTATAGAGCTCAAAGACAAGAGCGCTTGCGCATTCTACGTAGCGGTGACCCGGGCACAGTACTCGGTAGTGATCGTCATCAACCAAAGCCGAAAGAATCTCATCCCGTCAGCACCGCAGAGCCTGCCAGTATGGAATCCCTAGCACGAACTCTTAACCTTTTGACGCCACTGCATACGTTTTTGACGGCTCACGCGGTGGCCACTGCGTTGGGTGCATCCCACGAGACCGAGCGAAGCCATTCTTCCGAGCGCGCCCCCAAGTTAGCTCCTCGAGACCGGGATCGGAAGACCACCGATCTACGCAGAATTCGCCTCAGTGCTGTCTATTCCGCTGGTAGTGACGCAATTCCAATGCCGCTAGCACCCAGTCGAACACACCGTTATCTAGTATCATTATCTCCAACCAACGTTTGGTGATAATGATGTCAGCCGCGTCGCGTAGTGTCTTTGCGTCGGCGCTTCTGAAGTCTCCGTCGCCGGCCCGGTACCTGACGTGCGGCATATTTAGTCGGTGCGGGCAAGCAGGAGGGCTACCTCCTGGTGCTTGGTGTGGGGGAACATGTCGAATGCCCTGGCTTCGCGTGGCGTGTAGTGCGGCATCTGCGCAAGGTCGCGCGCTAAGCTCTCCGGATTGCAGGATGAATAGATGATCCATGCTGGCGCTGCCTCGTCGAGCCACGGGGCGAGATCGCCGATGCCTCGGCGTGGAGGATCCACGATCACCACGTCGGGGCGAGCTGCGAAGCTGTCGAATTCCTGGCCAGTGGTGCCTCTTTTCCTTGCGACTCTCTGCAGCGTGCCGAGGGCGTCACCGACGATGAAGTGTGCGTCCAGTTGAGCCTCTCGTGCACTCTGGTTGGCGCTCTCTACAGCGTCATTGCTGATTTCGATACCGAGAACATGCCTGTTGTGCCCTGCAGAAAATAGGCCAAAACCGCCGACACCGCAGTAAAGATCCCATACGGTGAGCGGCCTCTTTTCTGGCGTCGAGGCGTTGCGGGAATGGTCGCTGCGGGCTGCGATGCGATCAATCCAGGAGCGCGCCTGAGTATAGAGCTGCTCGGCAATGGCGGTGTTGGTTTGTATGAATGACTGCGGTCTGGCGTAGAGCGTCATCCCTCCCATCGTCAGTGGCAGAGCGTCGGCATTCGTCAGCACAATTTCCTTTTCTCCATCGATCACAGCTTTGCGTTCAGGAAGAATATTGGCGGTGACGACGAGTGCGGTCGGTATCTGCTCGGTGAGCCACGGCAGGTGCTTGCGGATGCGCACGACGGATTCGGTGCTGCGCAGTACGAAACGAATCATCAGCTGTGCAGACGGCGACGACTCAATAACGATCGTCTTGAGCTCGCCGCTGTTGGTCGGCACATCAAACGGTGTGAGGCGTGCAATCGTCACAAATTCGTGGAGTGGCTCGATCGCAGCTGAAATAGCGGGATCGTAAAGCAAGCAGCGGGAGAGATCGACACCCTGGAAATTCTTATCGAGGATGCCAAGTGTGGGATGTTCAACGCTCCCTCCGACGGCGAGTTTCGCTTTGTTGCGAAAATGTGCGTCGTCGCTGATCGCCGGCTCCAACCAGTCGATGGGCTGAGCGGGATCCTGCGTGCGCGCCAGAAGTTCTGCAGTCTGGGCTGTTTTCTGTGCGAACGTGTGAGCGTTAGGCTGGCGAATATATGGGCACGATTGGCAGACTCCTGCCTCGAAATACTCGCAATACATGCGTATAGTCTAGTGGCTGCCGGATAACGCGGTGTTGGTACCTGTTGTGCTGCGTGAGTGGGAAAATATGGGAGACCTCGGAAGGGCGCGGGAAGCCTCAGGATATTGCCTGCGGTCTTGCGCGAGCGTATCCCGGCGTGGGAGTTGGCGGGAGAATGCTAGGGGAATGTTAACGATATATCGTTAACTGCGAGAAGTGGAGTAAGGTAGGCATCGCTATAGTCGAGATAACGATATAGCGTTAACTCATTCCAAGGAGACAGCATGGAAGACTTTGAGGAAGGCGGCTGTGCATGCGGCCGTCACGGTGACGAGAGCGGCTGCGGTTGTGGCGGCCATGGCCATCATGATCACGCCGAGGGTGGCTGTGCATGTGGCGGCCATGGTCATCACGATCATGCTGAGGGTGGTTGTGGCTGCGGTGGTCACGGTCATCACGGCCACGGCTGCGGACATCACGGTGAAGGCAACGCTGAAGGTGCTTGCGCGTGCGGAGGTCATGGACACCATGGCGAGGAACACGGCGAGGGCTGCGGTCATCATGGGCGTATGAAGGAAGAATGCCCAGAGTGGGGAGACGCTCACGAGCATCAGCACGCTGAGGGCGGATGCGGTTGTGGAGGCCATGGGCATCACGATCATGCTGAGGGTGGTTGTGGCTGCGGTGGTCACGGGCGCGGTCATCACGATGAAACTGAAGGTGCCTGCGCGTGCGGTGGACATGGACACCATGGGCATGGAGAGCATAGCCATGGAGGTTGTGGCTGCGGGCGGTCCCGCGCTCGCCGTGGCGACGTTCGTACCGGCGTGATTCTGCTTCTGGGCGAGGAACCGCTGAACGGCTATCAGATGATGCAGCGTTTGGAGCAGCGGTCCGGCGGTGCGTGGCGAGTGAGCTCTGGAGCAATGTATCCGGCGTTGGCTCAGTTGGAAGATCAGGGCTTGATCGAAACAGTCGAGGCTGATGGTAAGCGCCTCTACACGTTGACGGACGACGGCCAGCATTATCGGGAACAGCTGGTGGCTCAGCTGCGTCCATGGGATGCTGCTGCCCAGAACGAGCAGGACACCGGCGTTGCAGCTTTGCGTCAAGCAACGGCAGAAATTCACATGATTGCCCACGCTATCGGAAAGATGCGTGACCCGGAGTATTCGAAGCGTGCTGCCCAACAGTTGGATGCTGTGAAGGCGCAGCTCGCACAGCTGCTTGCCAAGGTGACGGCACAACACGCACCCCATTTTGACGCGGATCATTCCGGCGAGGACGCTTCGGCTGAGTAGAAGGACGCCGCAGCCAAGTGGGTTGTGACTAATCTGATTTGATTTGATTTGATTTGATTTGATCTGATTTGATCTGATTTGATCTGATCGATCGACGGCGAGGAGTGGGCGCTGCCAAGTATGGTGGCGCCCATTGCTGTGTTGGTGGTGGTTTCAGCTCTATGTTCGCGCCGCCTCTCAGTTGGCACCGCCCTCAGTTGGCGTCGTGTCCGTGTGCCAACTCCGCGTTCGCGCATATCAATCGTTCTGTTGCGCGCTAGGTGGCGCGTTGTACACTTAAAACTTAGGGTTTCGTGGCGATTATCGTCATGTGTTCCCTTAAAAGCAGTGTCGCGATCAGGCCGGCAAACAAAAATAAATACTATTGAGATGATTCAAGGAGATCAGATGGCACAAGAAGCGCTTAGCAGTAGCCTCGTGGATCAGTTTGCGCAAGAGTTTGCAGCTGATCATGCGGCCAGAATTGCTCAAAACGCCGTTGCAGAAACCCCGATTACCAAGGTTGCGCTCGATCGGAACATCGTCACCTCTATTGATCCATCAATGTCGATTAAGGTGGACAAATGGCCAAATACGAACCAGAAGAAGTCCGGTAGGTGCTGGCTCTTTTCTGGCCTCAATTCGCTCAAGCCTATTGTGTATGACGACACGTCGCTCAAGGAATTTGAATTTTCACAGAATTATGAATTTTTCTGGGACAAGCTGGAGAAGTCTAATTACTTCCTGACGTCGATGATCGATCTGGCTGATCGTGATGTCGATGATCGCACAGTGCACTACTTACTCAGCGACCCTATCGGTGACGGTGGGCAGTGGAACATGTTTGTTGCTCTTGTGCAGAAGTACGGCGTTGTGCCGAAGTATGCGATGCCAGAAACTGAGTCGTCGTCCAATTCGCGGGACATGGATGCGAGCCTTGAAAACCTTTTGCGCCGTGGCGCGCGTGACGTTCGCAAGGCTGCTCGTGCCGGCGAGGATGCAGAGGCGGTCAAGAATGAGGTGCTGCGTCAGATTTATCGCGTGCTCGCGATTCACCTGGGTACGCCGCCAACTGAATTCATCTGGCAGTATGAGGACAAGGATGGCGTGTTCCATCGCGACGGCACATTTACTCCGCAGGAGTTTGCAGCCAAATACATTCCCGACCTGGATGACTATGTGTGCCTGGTGAATGATCCCCGTGAAACCTCGCCGTTCAATCATCTGTATACCGTAGACCGGCTGGGCAATGTGATCGGCGCGAAGCCCGTCACATACCTGAATGTGGACATCGCGGTGATGCGCAAGGCAGTGATCGAGACTCTGCAGGAAGGTAAACCGGTGTGGTTTGGGTGCGATACCGGCAAGCAGGCAGACCGTGACCGCGGTATTTGGGATGCCAAGCTTTTCGATTTCGAGGGCACCTACGGCGTGGATCTGACCATGACGAAGGCTGAGGAGCTGGAATATGCGGAGTCCGCGATGACGCACGCGATGGTCTTTACGGGTGTGGATCTGCTGGACGACGGTACTCCGCGTCGTTGGCGTGTTGAAAACTCCTGGGGTGACGAGGTTGGCGACAAGGGCTTCTTCACGATGAATGACAGCTGGTTCGATCAGCATGTGTTCGAGATCGCTGTTCATAAGAGCAAGCTGCCGGAGGAACTGCTCTCGGTTCTCGACGAAGAACCACGCGTGCTGCCGGCTTGGGATCCGATGGGAAGCCTTGCCGACTGAGCGTTGCCCGGTTGATGCCGCCGCCTCGTCGCTCAGCGCGAGGCGTCCCGAAGCTGGCGGCGTCCGTCATGAGTCCACGAGCGATTTTGTGGGGTTCGGCCGTTTCGCGCCGAGCCCCACAGGGGATTTCCACCTCGGCAACCTTCGCACGGCGCTTTTAGCATGGGCTCTGGCGCGGAATTCGGGGCGTGGATTTCTTATCAGAATGGAAGATCTCGACGCGCGCAGCCGGGCGCCTTTCGTGAGCTCCCAGCTTGCCGATCTCGAAGAAATCGGCATTGACTGGGACGGCGAGGTGGTATTTCAGTCGGCGCGCAGGGAGATATATCGTGCGGTGCAAGCTCAGTTGGCCGACGTTGGGCTGCTCTATGAGTGCTACTGCACGCGTAAAGAGCTCGCTGCTATCGCGAGTGCACCTCACCGCCCGCCGGGCAGTTATCCCGGCACGTGCCGTAACCTGACGGAGGATCAACGCGCTGCTGGCCGGGCGAAGCTGGCAGGTACTGGACGTGGTCCAGCACTGCGCCTGCGAGCCGATGTGAGTGAGCTTGCCGTCAGTGACGACGTGTATGGCACCTATTGCGGTGCTGTGGACGATATGGTGATTGTTCGCGGGGACGGCGTGTACTCCTATAATTTCATCTCTGTGCTCGATGACGCCCTTCAGGGAGTGTCGCAGATTGTTCGCGGAGCGGATCTGCTGCCTAGCACTCCGAGGCAGGTCCACCTCCAACACGTGCTTGCTGCGGTGTTCGATCAGTATTCAGGCGCCCTGAGCCGTTCTGCCTTTGACGCAGACGCGAACACGATTCAGTTTTCGCCGCGCTATGCGCATGTGCCGATGGTCTTACGTAGTGATGGCGCGCGTCTCGCTAAGCGTGACGGCGCAGTGACCCTGCGTGAACTGGCCGACCTTGGCTGGCAAACCGCTGACGTCGTGCAGCTGCTTGCGGCGTCCCTGGGATATGCGGACGTACGCAGCGCCCGGGAGTTTGCGCAGTCTGTGCAGCGGTATGGTGTTCCGCCTGTGGATTGGTATCTCGATCCCGACATCCTGCGCGGCAGCCCGAATGAGGCGATACAGATGACGCTCAGCGCGTCGCATCACTGAAACGCCGCGGCGCTGAAATAACGCATCACTAAAACAACGCATCGAGACAACACATCGCATCGCTGAAAAAGGAATGATCGACACGTGCGGCGTGATCGGCGCACAGCTATGTACAGTGATGCACAGTGACGATCCCCCCTCAGGCGTGGCGTCCATGGTCAGCAATATCCGCGAAGGCGGCATGTGCGACAGCCTCAAGATCCCACGGTGCGATGCCAACGGTGAGGGATCGCTTTCCGCCTGAAATGTGAATAACATCGAGCGCAATCGCAGATTCGTCAATCATGACGGGCGCTTGCTCCTTCTGGCCGAGAGGGGAAATACCTCCTTTTACATACCCAGTAAGGCGTTCGGCCTTCGTCTGATCCATCATGGCAGCGTGTTTGCCGTGTACCGCATGGGCAAGCTTCTTCATATTGAGCATTGAGTTTGCGGGGATAACGGCACACAGCGCTTTGCCGTCAACCTCTGTCATCAGCGACTTGAAGATCGTTTCGGCTGGAAGATCGAGAACGGCCGCTGAATCGAGCGCCCACCCCTGATTGCGATGTAAGGAATGCTCGTATTCATACACGTGGAAAGCGACTCCGGCTTCCTGCAGCACAGCAAGCGCAGGTGTTGCTGCCTGTGGATGCCCGCGGAGCTTGCGGCCAAGTGGTGACGAGGCTATCGCTTGTTTCTTTCCCATATGTGATCCCGTATGTGGCTGATTGTTCTGAGCGATGTAAGTGCTGCTCAGTTGCTTGTCCATCGGCTGTTTGCCAGTGTACTCGCCGTTGCGCCGGGCGCCGATAAGCATTTGCGCGTGGGCATGCTGGCGGCATACACTTAACCAGTTGGAGACGTGGCTGAGCGGCCGAAAGCGCTTTCCTGCTAAGAAAGTAGGGTGAGAAATTGCCCTCGAGGGTTCAAATCCCTCCGTCTCCGCAGTCACTCCGGTTTCCTGTTCGGGAGCCGGAGTTTTTCTGATGTATATTTATCAACAGCATTAATGTAGTAGTGACTGAGGCTAATATTAATGAGCGTTTTTAATGATGTTTTTACGTATATATGTAAATGACGCTTATGTGCATATGCATCTTAGTGATACAGTGCGAGGAGTATTAACGCACCACGCGCTACCGGCGTACGAACGTCGCCGATGCCAAGTGAGGGGTGCACCCGTGCGTGACCTTGCCTATCTCGACAGTCGGGGATCGTCTTGGAAAACTGTGAAACTTATAAAAGTTTCCTCGTCATTCCACCTCTAAACTTGTAAAGTTAGAAACGTGAGTTGGGATTTAGCTACATTACAGGCCACTCTTGATGAGCTTCGCGTCTTCGGTGACGATACCACCCTGATTGAATGCAAGCGCGCTGCTAAGGGGATGCCAGAATCTATCGGCGAGTCCTTGAGCGCATTCGCAAACATGCCGGAAGGCGGGACGATACTGCTCGGAGTCGATGAAAACGCAGGTTTTGCAGTTACCGGTGTGGAGAACCCAGCTGAAATGCATAAAAAGGTAGTGAGCTTTTGCCGGCAGACAGTAGATCCTGCCCCGCAGCTCACTTTTAGCGATATCGCTACGCCTACCGGAACGGTAGTCGCGGTTGATGTGAGTGCGCTCTCCCCGTCAAAAAAGCCGGCATCCTACAACGGGAAACCCTATCTGCGTCAGGCCGATGGCGATTATCCAATGAATGCCAACGACCTGCGGATGATTGCGATATCTGCACTGCATGAAACTGAACGCGAAGATTTCGACTTGAGAATTTATAGGGGGACCGACAAACGCCAACTTGATCCTGATTTGCTGAAGGCTTTTTTGGAGAACTCCCGTTCTGGTAGCCAGAGGCAGAAGCGAATTGCGGATGATGACCTGTTACTGCAGATCTTGAGTGTGACGGATGATTCCGGGAATTTACGCCTGGCTGGACTTTATGCCTTGGGTTTTATTCCGCAAGCAACGGAGCCATCCTTAGGGGCGACGGCTGCTGTTCGGTTGTCACGAACCGAGACAAATGGCAGGGCGAAAAACCTGGTGTACATGAAAGGGCCAATCTCAGATCTGATAGATCAGTCGATGGAATGGATCCAGCGGAATACCGACACCGTTACTGCCTATAACGACGATGGGCACATGGTGGATCGACCGGAGTTTCCACCCACAGCAATACGTGAAATCGTAGCCAACGCTTTTGTCCACAGAGATTTGGGGCCATCTTTAGACGCAGGGAAACAAGTAGAAATTAGAGTGAGCGAAAAGGCCTTAGTGATTCAAAATCCTGGTGGCTTACGTGGCCTTTCGGTGGCGCAGTTGGAGAGTGCAGAACTAACGAAAGCTGCTGTGAATCAACGACTATATGAGATCTGCAAGAACTTGCAGACAGCTGATGGGAAACGTGTCATTGAAGGTGAAGGTGGCGGTATTCGCGAAGTCCTGATCGCAGCGCAGCAGGCTCGACTACGCCCGCCAAAGTTCATTGATACCGGGGTGCAATTTAAGGTGATTTTTCCTCGCGGCTCTCGTTTTTCTGAGAGTGAGCAAGAATGGCTGCGCTCATTTCAGTTCCGGTTCTCACCGCCCCAAGAAGACATCTTGGTGGGGTTGCGTCGCGGTGAAAGTTATTCGCGTTCCCGAATTGCTAGGGAGTATGAGCCGCTTTCGAAGCGGGATCTCAACGATGCGGTTGATTTTTTGTTGCGAAACCGACTGATTGAAGCACACGGCGAAGCCTTCGCACTGGTTGAGGGGGAAGCGAGTGCACCGCGAGGTTCCGAAAATGAGCGAGGCCTAGCGAGCCTAGGTAAGAATGTGCCGATTGTTTATCGGGTACTGGCAGATGGCGGTCATTACGAGATAAAAGATCTGCAAAAAGCTACTGGGTTGACAGTCGCGCAGATCCGATATGCGCTCAATTCAATGCTGAAAAATGGCCTAGCTGTAATGGAAGGTGGGCAGGGCATGCGAAAAACCACCTACTACCGGGGTGCGACAGCTGTTGCATAGACCGGATCTGTTTGAGTTAGAACGAGAAGGGGAGCGTGGGTTTCGGCTTTGTCTTTGCTAGGCATTGCGCCCAGCAAAGACAAAGCCCGCACGCCGTTTAAATGGCGGTCTACCTCGTATTCTTTCAATGACGAATTAACTCATGTCCTCTGGGAGCCGCAGACTTCTTCGGGAGACTTTGAAATTTTGAAACTGT
This sequence comes from Actinomycetaceae bacterium, assembly GCA_028724265.1. Lineage (GTDB taxonomy): Bacteria > Actinomycetota > Actinomycetes > Actinomycetales > Actinomycetaceae > JAQYDG01. Next base: position 618,768 of record JAQYDG010000004.1, on the reverse strand, counting down.
GAGAACTTGTACTCAAAGTTATAAAACTCGGAATAAGCAGCGTTGTACGTCAACAACACGACAGGTGCTGTACACCAATAACCGAGAATGCTCAGAATGCTGCAGAACCGCGAAATATGAAGAGAGAAAGTGTAAACGCGTAAAGTGTGAAAACGAAAGTGTGAAACTTATAAAAGTTTCCTCGTCATTCCACCTCTAAACTTGCAAAGTGGCAAACACATTCGCACTTTAGGTTCTTCGACGTGCCGTGAGCGATTAGCTTCGTCTCTCTTTCACGTGATGCGATAATGTAATGCTTAGTTTGTTGTTTCTTTAGATACTCACGTATCTAAAGTTTTGAATAGGAGACCGCGTTGAAGAAGTCTATGAAAAAGATTGGGTTCGTGCCCTGTAAGTCTCAGTTTCTTCGGCCGATGACCTGTGGCGGGTGGAAGTATTAGCTAATGACAGGGCTCGAGATATTAATGTGCTTTAATGCTTGAGGTGGCAGAGTCGGGTGTTCAGACGACTGAAGAGGTATCGAACGCTAGCTAGCTTGAGCCGACGGAGCCAAGCGAGCATTTTAGCGGGCAAAATTATTCCGTCTGTTATTATTTGTGCGCTGCTATGTGCTTCTTTTGCTGTGACGCTCATTTTCGCCAGTTACACTGGAATGTATCAGCGTGGAGTCGAGCGGTCTCCAATTGAAACATCTGACTCAGCCAACGCTGCGGCTTATATCGACTTCTCCGGAGCCTTCCTGCCGAGCGAATTGACGAACGCAACGATCGCCGCCGTGGTTCCCAAGGATCTCAATGCACCACCCCCATTGGGTTTGCCTCGCTGGCCGAAAAAAGGTGAGGTATTTCTTTCTCCTGCCCTTGCGGATCGTGATGACGTGGAACATATTTCCACGCGTTACGGACATTATGCGGGCATTCTTGATCCATCGGGGCTGATTTCGCCCACCGAGTTGTTCGCTTACGTCTATCCTTCGTCGAGGAATATTGATCTCGGTAGTTTCACGCCGATATCGGGTTTCGTATATCAAGACCGCACTAGTGACCATGATGCTCTGCTCGTTGGTGATCTCCTCGATCTTCCCTCAGTCTCCCAGCCGCTCGTCGGTTTCGGCATCGGCGTGGGTATTCCGCTGTTGGCATTTATTGTCGTTGGCTTACGTTTTGACCTCAGTCAACGACGCGAACAAAGCAACCGTTTACGGATACTAGGCTTTAAGAGATCAGACATCGTCGTGTGGAATGCCGCAAAGCTCGGCATTCCATCGCTGCTCGCATTCTGCGTACTTGCCATCGCGTTGATGGTGTTTTTATTTCACGATGTTCGGATTCCCGTTTCGTGCTTTGTTATATCTGCATCTGATATTCGTAGGTCAGTTGGGCTGATCGTATTGAGTTGCCTTGGCGTGTGGCTTCTTTTTTCTCTGGTCTGGATTCTCTTTTCAATGACGGGCATCGATAGATCTCCCAACCTGCTTCACAGCGGCCTGAGTGTCACGAATGTGAGTGCCTCGAATTCGTTGATATCACGCGTTTTTCGGCGCCGCTCACGTGCGGGCGCAGGTGCAGCTACGTCAGGTACCACGGCACGCACACTTACGATGAATTACAGTGAGGGAAAGGCCTCCATTGCTCTATTAGCGATACCGGGCTTGACTATTGTGACCTATGTTCTGAACCAGCAGGGTGGTGTGCTTGCGCTCATCCTTTTTGCATGTAGTGTTGTGATCCTTGTGCTGACTTTGGGCGATCTTGTTCGGATGATAATTTCCGAGTGTGCGGATGTGTTAAAACGTGTGGGAATCGCACACAATAGCCCGGAAACCATGATTGGGGGCGCTAATGTTCGTTTCTATGGTGGATCACTGGCGGGAATGTCGATCACACTTGCGGCTGCCATCATCGCATTTTCGCTTATAAATTCGTTGTTTTATTCGTGGAATCAGGTAGATCCGCAGGACAAGGCGCAATTCGACACCTTTAATGGGCGGCTTGTTGAAATCGATGTGGAACCAACATGGGATAAGAGCACTATAGATACGGTGAGTCGCTCACTCGAAGGAGTGGATTCAATTGCTGATGCAGCGATTGTGTCTTCTTTCGAGGACATCTCGACAGGCGCCGTCACACTCCACGTTGCTGTTTCGCGCTCCCTCGCTTCGCCGGGAACTATGGAGGGAGTAAAGGGCACGTCGCCACTCAACAGCTACTTGACGCGCGTGGGCGTGCAGGCTGACGATATCGTCTATTCTGGGCGTTCCCCCCAACAGGAACTGGCGGCTCTTGTTCCCCATCTGGGTAGTGTTTCTGCGGACGCGTCTACTCCAAGCAGGGTTCAAAATATTGAATTGGTTCTTGCAGCGGGCGAGGACGCCACGATTGACCGAAGTGTGATTGAGCAAGTTCTCCTTGCACATCACTATCCATCGCCGCACATCAGCTCACCGGCAGAGTCGTGGGTTGCGTCCGGAAGGGCGTCACAGAATCTGGTGGCATGGATGAGGGTATTTTCGGCGCTTGGAATATTCTTTGTTTTGCTTTCGGTGGGGATTATGGTGATGGACGAGCGCTATGACGCAGCCGACCGTCTGGCTCCACTATCTGGTTTGATGGGGAGGCGTATACATATTGGTTGGATGACGGCGATACGCGCCGTACTGCCCTGTCTGATTGGGATCGGCGTCGGCCTCCTCGTTGCCGTACCCTTGAATTTCACACTCTTGAAGGTCTACAACACCAGCGTGGAACCAGTAGGGACGCTGTTGATGTTGGTGTCAGTTGTTGGTGCTGCCGTCACGCTTGCCATATGGCTAACTCTGACGATCGTAACGAAACGGAGGGTTGCACAGTGGAAAAAATGAATTTACTTGATGTACACGATCTGGAGTGCCGTATAGGGAATCGCACGCTCTTTTCGTATCTCAACCTTCGTGTTGCTTCTGGCGAATCGGTGGCAGTGGTCGGGCCTTCTGGGGTGGGAAAGACAACGCTGCTCATGTCGATTCTTGGTTTTCAACAGCCCGCTGCCGGCTCGATTACGGTATGTGGGGAGCGAATCAGCCATGTATCGGCTGGCGAGCGTGCGCGCATTCGCAGAATGTACATGGGGTCGGTGTTTCAGGAGGGCGAATTATTCCCTGAACTGACCGCAGCCGAAAACGTCGCAGTAGCCCTGATGCTCAAGGAACCGCCGTCGAGCGACTCAATCGGTGAGGTGCGCACGATGCTGGATCAGCTCGGTGTGCCGCCGGATACTTTAGCAGGGAAACTCTCAGGCGGGGAAAGGCAACGGACCGCTCTGGCGCGCGCCTTGGCATCTGAGCCTCAGATCGTCTTAGCTGACGAGCCCACAGGATCCCTGGACACCGGAACTCGCGATCGTGTTGCTCGGGATCTGTTCGAGGTTGTGCGCTCGCATGGCATGGGGCTCCTGGTGGTGACGCACGATCCCTATGTGGCGGGGCTTGCGGATTCAACTCTCGAATTGACTGCCCCTGATCACTCATAAGTTCGCGGATAAACCTTCGTACACGTGACCGCCGCGTCGAGCAGCATTGCTCTCGACGCGTGAGCTTCTCCGATCTCAATGCGGGTGATCTTATCTAGAATGGTACGAGATGTAGTACCATAAATGCGAGATGTAGTACCAGGCAAAGGAGAACGATGTCCATCACGGCGAGCGAAGCCAGGAAGAATCTTTTTCCTCTTGTTGCGCGGGTCAATGAGGATCGAGTCCCAATCGAGATAACGTCACGCAACGGTGACGCAGTTTTGATGTCTCGAGTTGATTTTGACGCTCTGGAGGAGACCGCGTCGCTGCTCCGCGTCCCAGCGAATGCTCGGCGTCTGCTTGAGAGTCTTCAGCAGGCGCAAGCTGGACAGCGCGAGAACCACGTCCTCGTGAAATGAGAAGGTTGTGCCAACGTCACACTTTTGTAGGCATCGCACGGTTTTGCTGAGATGAGACTATCGTTTACGCCCAACGGCTGGGAGGACTACCAGTACTGGCTTGGAGCAGACCGCCAGACACTCAAGCGGATCAATCTCCTCATCGACGATGCTCTGAGGGATCCGACTTCCGGAATTGGTAAACCGGAGCCACTTCGTCATGTCCTTGCGGGGGCGTGCTCTCGACGCATCACTGAAGAGCATCGGCTGGTTTATCTTGTGGACGGGGATGACCTCGTTATTCTCCAAGCGCGTTTTCACTATCAGTAGCTATGAGTAGCGTGGCGAGGGGCATAGCATTTTTAGTATGCAGGAATACGATCGTGCACTCGGATGTTTGTGGGGTCTTGCGCTCGGTGACGCACTCGGGATGCCCACGCAGTCGATGTCGTCGGAGGCTATCGCCGCAACATACGGCTCGATCACGTCGCTTCACGATGCGGATCCTTCCCAGCCGATTGCGCCCGGCATGCCGGCAGGCTCCGTCACTGACGATACCGAACAGGCGCTTCTCCTCGCTGACGAACTGATTCGCGGCAACGGCACTGTTGATCCGCGTCATTTTGCCGATGCCCTCGCCTCGTGGGAGGAGAAGATGAGGGCTCGCGGTTCGCTTGATCTGCTCGGCCCATCAACAACGGCTGCAATTGAAGGAATTCGGAGGGGCGAGCCGCTTCAGAGAGTGGGAAGGAACGGAACGACGAACGGTGCTGCAATGCGGATCGCTCCCGTCGCCATCGCGTTTTCTGGCGCCGAGAATGATGCGGAACTCCTGGCCAAGGTGATAGAGGCGTCGTCGCTCACCCACAACACGACGATCGGCCTGGCGGGAGCCGCCGCAATTGCAGGATCTGTGGCGGCCGGGATTCGCGGCGCATCTGTCGTTGAGGCTCTTCAGGCTGGGGTCGGGCTCGCCGCGCAGACCGAAAGGCACGGCTTCTGGCAGGCGGGAGGATCGATCGCGGTGCGGGCGCAGTTTTTTCTCCACGTCACGGCCTCCATGCCTCGACGGGAGGTGGATGGTTTTGTCCGCGATGTGGTTGGCACGTCGGTGGCGAGTCAAGAGTCCGTCGTTGCCGCGTTGGTTCTTGCGCAAGCGTATGTCGATTCGCCCTACGCCGCACTGCTTACTGCAGCACAGATCGGTGGAGACACGGATACTGTGGCTGCGATGTGCGGGGCAGTACTTGGCGCGGCGTGCGGGATGGCGGTGTGGCCTCAGGATGCTATCCGCACGATTCAGACCGTCAGCAAGATCGACATCGCCTCGCGTGTTCACAAGCTGTTGTCGTTGACGAGATAGCAGGTTTGTCGGTACGCGAAAAAGATGCTTGGGCACACCGCAAAAGATATTCGGTGCGAAAGAGTGGGGATGCAAGACGAGGAGAATGAGTATGGGTCGGGTTATTCATACAGGCCAAGCGATTGTGGATATCGTTCTGCACATTTCCCAGCTGCCCGAACGCGGAGGCGACATTTTCGCTGATCGTTTTGAGCTGACGGCAGGCGGAGGGTTCAACGTGATGGCGGCGGCTCGCCGAGCTGGAGCGGAGGTGGTGTATGCCGGCCAGATGGGGCGCGGACCTCTTGCGGCGATCGTTCGTCATGCGCTGGCAGGCGAAGGAATAGAGCTTTCCGGTGCTGAGCCTATCGATGAGGATTCGGGCTTTTCGGTCGCATTCGTGGAGCAGAACGCGGAACGCACCTTCGTCTCTACTCGTGGAGCCGAGACGCATCAGCGCGCAGAGAGTCTCAACAAGGTCGTGCTGGCTGATGGCGACGTCATCTATGTATCGGGCTATTCGCTTGTCCATTCAGATAGCTGCCAGACCCTTGTGACGTGGCTCAGTGGCCTTCGGGAAGGGGAACGCGGAGTACGCGTGGTTGTTGATCCATCGCCTGTTATTGCTGATATTCCAGATCGTGCGTGGGATGTGCTGATGCAGCGGGCGAACATCTGGAGCCTCAATGAGCGCGAGACTCGGCTTGCGCTTGAACGGTGCGGAGGCACTCCAACGGGTGATGCGCTTTCCGATGCGAGTGCGTTTGCGAGCAAGGTGCCGGGTGCTGTGGTTTCTAGGCTTGGTGCGCAGGGAGCGATCGTTGTGCAGGGCGGCGCGCTCACGCGGGTGCCGGCGTATCCGGTGACGTCAGTTGATTCGAATGGAGCTGGCGATGCGCATACCGGCTACCTTTGTGCCTTGCTGGCAGGCGGCGAGCACGATCTGGTGGGCGCGGTACACATGGCGAATATTGCGGCAGCGGTGGCGGTCACGCGTGAGGGTCCGGCGACAGCCCCCGCCCTCGTTGAAGTGCAAGGCTATGCTCACACGGCGAAGTGAGCGCCTCGTCCTTTGAGTGACAGCAGAAGGCTCATCGCGGGCGAGAAGGAGCCGAGCCTGAGGGGGGCCAGTAATTATGTAGGTCAGTCATTGTATCGATCGGTCATGGAAGGAGCAGTGAGTTGAGGGAGTGGATACGGAGCAGATGGTACGCATAAGCAGCTCGATGCCGAACGCGATCCAGGTTCGGGGTGCGCGGGTTCATAACTTGAAAAATGTCGATGTCGATGTGCCGCTCAACAGCATCGTCGGCGTTGCCGGCGTGTCCGGATCTGGTAAATCGTCGTTGGCATTAGGTGTTCTGTATGCGGAAGGATCCAGACGGTACCTCGAATCGCTCTCTACCTACACGCGCCGGCGCATGACTCAGGCGGCCAAAGCCGATGTAGACGAGGTTCTTTACGTTCCGGCATCACTGGCTCTGCATCAGCGACCAGCCATACCGGGTATCCGCTCAACCTTCGGGACGGGAACGGAGCTGCTCAACAGCTTGCGTCTGATGTTTTCGAGGTTGGCAAGCCACACGTGTCCCAACGGGCACACTGTGCCACCCGCGATGAATGTGGCGTTGGAACAAGAAATTGTGTGCCCGGAGTGCGGCGTTCGATTCTACGGCCCAGGCGCGGAAGATTTGGCTTTCAACTCTCAGGGCGCATGCCCTTGGTGTGACGGTACCGGTATCGTGCATGTTGTTGATGAATCGACGTTGGTACCTGACGAGACTCTGTCGATTGACGACGGTGCTGTTCGGCCATGGCAAACACTCATGTGGTCGCTGATGAAGGATATTGCGCGGGAACTCGGCGTGCGCACAGACGTCCCCTTTAAAGATCTGACCGAGAAAGAGCGGGACATTGTGTTTCACGGCCCGGCAATCAAGCATCATATGGTCTACCAAAACCGAACGAACGGTGCTGCCGGGGAGATGGACTTTACCTATTTCAACGCTATCCACACCGTGGAAAACGCGCTTTCAAAGGTGAAAGACGAGAAGGGTATGGCGCGTGTGGAGAAGTTCCTGCGTGTGTCCGTTTGCCCGGACTGCGGCGGCACGCGCCTGAGCGAAAAAGCCAGAACACCCAAAATCATGGGGATTAACCTTGCTCAGGCGTGCATGATGACTTTATCGGCCTCGATCGAGTGGGTTGCGCGCGTGCCGGATTCTGTACCTGAAAACATGCGACCCATGGCCCGGAGCATCGGAGAGTCTTACCTGACGAATGCCACACGCTTGATGGAACTGGGGCTCTCCTACCTGACTCTGGATCGCGCGTCGTCAACGCTTTCAACGGGGGAGCGGCAGCGCATGCAGCTGGCTCGAGCTGTGCGCAACAGAACAACAGGTGTGCTTTATGTGCTTGACGAACCGTCCATTGGGCTGCATCCGGCGAATATTGTCGGTCTCAACGGCGTCATGCACGACCTAGTTGCAGACGGAAATTCAGTGCTGCTGGTTGATCATGATGTGCAGATCTTGAAAGAAGCCGACTGGATTATCGAGATGGGGCCGGAGGCTGGAGCCGGCGGTGGGCGGGTCATCGCGCAAGGTCCGATCAGCGCTATCGTGAACAACCCGGCATCCAAGATCGGCTCGTTCCTCGCTGGTGAGCGGGATGACGTGAAGCAGGCAGGAGGCTCGGATCTTTTCAGCAACGGGCATATTCTGATCGAAACCCGCTCGCTCCACACGGTGAAGCCGCTTCACGTTGATATTCCGAAAGGTACGTTGACCGTCGTCACCGGCGTGTCTGGATCGGGCAAGACGACGCTGGTACTGGAAAGCCTGGTACCTGGGTTGCAGGCTGTCACCTCCGGCGAGAAGCTACCGGATCATGTGAAGAACGTGGAGGCTGAGGGCATCGACCATGTGAAACTCATCGATGCGTCACCTATCGGTATTAACGTGCGTTCTACGGTTGCAACATATGCGAATGTACATGACGAGTTGCGCAAGATTTATGCGCGTACTGCCGACGCGAAACAGCGCGGCTACAAGGCGGGAGACTTCTCCTACAACACAGGAAAGCTGCGTTGCCCGGTCTGTGACGGAACCGGCTCAATTAGCTTGGACGTGCAGTTTCTTCCCGACGTTCAGATTTCCTGCCCGGAATGTAAAGGCTCCAGGTACGCCAAAGATGCATACGCCATCATGTATACGAACAAGGCTGGCGAATCCCGATCTTTGCCAGAGCTCATGGATATGGACGTCTCCGATGCCATGGCCTTTTGCCGGGATATGAAGCGTGTCCTCCCGAAGCTGCAGGTGCTCGACAGCCTGGGTTTGGGGTATCTGACGCTGGGTGAAGAAACTCCCAGCCTCTCTGGTGGTGAGGCGCAGAGGCTGAAGTTAGCCAGCGATATGGGCAGGCTGCAAACGGATTCGGTTTTCGTCTTCGACGAGCCAACCATTGGCCTGCATCCTCTGGACGTTCAGACCTTGCTAAGTGTGTTCCAGACTCTCATTGATCACGGTGCCACTGTGGTGGTGATTGAGCACGATCTGGATGTGATTCGTCATGCTGACTACATCATCGACATGGGACCCGGTGGTGGGGAGGAAGGCGGCACGATCGTTGCAGCAGGAACGCCTGCCGATATCAAGAATGCCACTGCATCTGTGACGGGGCGTTTCATCTAGGTTGCCGAGGAGTGATGCCGAAGCGCGAAGAATAAGGAGAGGGGTTACATGTCCGGGGTGTAGTTGCGGGGCATCTGGTTTTGTGTGTGACTCTGCTTGTGTGTGCTCGACCTTTTCTTCACTATTTCTGTCGCAGTTCTTGACAGCTATCTTCACAATTTAACTTGAGTGGAATAGACTCAACTTTGGAAGCGTTACACAACACAGAACGTGGATAGAACGTGACGCCAACAAGAGAGGCGATGACGCGTCATCACGCACTGCGGTGGTGCGTGGTGGGGCGTTATGGACAGTGTGGAAGGAAGGCCAAGAATGGATAAGCTGACCACCAAATCACAGGAAGCGGTGGCGCAGGCGGTGCGCACGGCGATGGAGGCGGGGAATCCTCAGGTTGAGCCAATCCACCTGCTGCATTCGCTGCTCGGTCAAGGCGACGGGATTGCCGTTGCGCTGTTGAAAGCGCTCGGTGTGGATGCGCATCAGCTCGATGAACGGGTGAGCGGGCAGCTTGCGGCACTGCCAGCAGCCTCAGGGAGTGCTGTGTCGCAGCCGACTGCCTCGAGGCCGTTTTCGCTCGTCATCACGGATGCCGGCAAGGAAGCGGCGGCTTTGGGGGATGACTATATCTCCACGGAGCACTTACTGATGGGTTTGGCTGCTTCGCAGTCGCAGGCCGGATCAATCCTCAAAGCTGCTGGCGCCTCCAGGGATCAGATTGCAGGTGTGCTGGGTAGTGTGCGGGGGTCGGCAAAAGTTGATTCGCCGGATCCGGAGGGCAAATTCAAAGCCTTGGAGAAATACGGCACCGATCTGACTGAACTGGCGCGCGAGGGCAAACTGGATCCTGTGATTGGGCGCGACACGGAGATTCGGCGCTTGGTGCAGGTGCTGAGCCGGCGGACGAAGAACAACCCGGTACTGATCGGTGAGCCCGGCGTTGGTAAGACGGCCGTTGTGGAAGGTCTTGCACAGCGCATGGTGAACGGTGATGTGTCTGAATCGCTGCGTGGCAAGCGCCTGATCCAGTTGGATATCGCGAGCATGTTGGCCGGCGCGAAGTATCGGGGCGAGTTTGAAGAACGCTTCAAGGCGGTACTGCGCGAAATCACTGACGCTGCGGGAGAAATCGTCACGTTTATTGACGAGATTCATACGATTGTGGGCGCTGGCGGCGGAACCGATGGTGCACTTGATGCGGGGAATATGCTCAAACCGATGTTGGCGCGCGGGGAGCTGCGTCTGATCGGTGCAACGACGCTTGACGAATACCGCGAGCATATCGAGAAAGATGCAGCCTTAGAGCGGCGCTTCCAGCAGGTCTTTGTGGGGGAGCCGTCCGTTGAGGATACGGTTGCGATCCTCCGTGGCATTGCTCCGAAGTACGAGGCTCACCACAAGGTGACGATTACTGACGGTGCACTCGTTGCGGCGGCGGAGCTTTCAAACCGGTACATTAGCGGGCGTCAGCTGCCGGATAAGGCGATCGATCTGATTGACGAAGCGGCGTCGCGTCTGCGGATGGAGCTGGATTCGTCACCGGAGGAGATCGATGCGTTGCAGCGGCAGGTGGATCGTTTGAAGATGGAGGAAAGCTACCTTTCCGACACCGAAGGTGCTGACGATGCCACCGAAGACCGCCTGGAGAAGCTGCGTGCAGAGCTGGCGGACAAGAACGAACAGCTCAACGCTCTCAATGCGCGATGGCAGTCCGAGAAATCAGGCCGGAACAAGGTTGGTGATTTGCGCGTCAAGCTCGATCAGTTGCGAACCGATCTTGACAGGGCAATCCGTGAGGGTCGCTACGAAGACGCTGGCCGGTTACAGAACGGCGATATTCCGGGCGTTGAGCGGGAAATCGAGGAAGCAGAGGCTGCGGAGGAGTCGCCGGATTCAGAGCCGATGGTGCCAGAACGCGTGGACGCAGAAGGAATCGCGCAGGTGGTGTCGGCCTGGACGGGTGTGCCTGTGGGCAAGATGCTGCAGGGCGAATCGGAGAAACTGCTCCACATGGAAGACGAGATCGGTAAGCGACTGATCGGGCAGAAGGACGCAGTGAGGTCTGTGGCTGATGCGGTGCGGCGCGCGCGGGCTGGCGTGGCAGATCCGAATCGCCCGCAGGGCAGCTTCCTGTTCCTCGGACCAACGGGCGTGGGCAAAACAGAGCTCGCCAAATCGCTGGCAGAATTTCTGTTCGACGATGAGCGAGCGATTGTGCGCATCGACATGAGTGAATACGCCGAAAAGCACACCGTGTCACGCCTGGTTGGTGCCCCTCCGGGGTACGTTGGCTACGAGGAGGGCGGTCAGCTGACCGAGGCAGTGCGGCGCAGGCCGTATTCGGTCATTCTGCTGGACGAAGTAGAAAAGGCTCATCCAGACGTTTTCGATATTCTGCTGCAGGTGCTTGACGATGGTCGCTTGACCGACGGTCAGGGTCGTACCGTGGACTTCAAGAACACGATCCTGATTCTGACCTCCAATCTGGGGTCTCAAGCGCTGATGGATCAGAGTTTGAGCGACGAGGAGAAGCACGCGGCTGTGATGGAGGCTGTGCACGCGGCCTTCAAGCCGGAGTTCCTCAACCGTTTGGACGATGTGATTATGTTCCATCCGTTGACGATTACTGAGCTCTCCAAGATCGTCGATATTCAGGTGCACAACCTGATGGAGCGGCTTTCCGAGCAGCGTATCACCCTTAACGTGACGGATGGCGCACGCAGCTACTTGGCGATGGACGGCTTTGATCCTGCCTTCGGTGCACGGCCTCTACACCGCCTTGTTCAGCGGGAAATAGGCGATCAGTTGGCGAAGATGCTGCTTGCTGGAACGGCAAAACCCGGCGACACCGTGCGCGTGGACACCGCAGATGTGGATGTGGACGCCTTGCTTGAGGCGAGCGAGCAGGCCGACTCGGCACCCAAGCACGTGCCCGGCCACTACGGATTGACCTTAAGCGTTCAGGAGAGTGCTGCACACATGTAGCAAAATGCTCTCAGCGAGTGGGGTGAGATCTACAATAAAGGGCGGTTTCTTACTTTCGGAAGCATACCGAAAGGGGAAGCCGCCCTTTTATCTCATCAACGTCTCACCCGCCTCCGAAAGGTCGTACGATGCCGCGAAAACTCACCAATGTGGGCGCTGTCTGCTCCGTCTATTTTTCTTATTTCGTCTATGCGATGGGTCTTGTGACTGCCGGTCAGCTGGCCGACCCGCTGGCAGCACAATGGCATGTGGAAGTCAAAGACGTGATCGCCGTCGTGGCATGGGAGGCGGTCGGGAAGCTACTGACCTACCCTTTTGCCGGTCCTTTCGCTGATAGATTCGGGCGCAAAGCGTCGATTGCGATCGGCGTCGCGGCTGATGTGATATTTTTCCTGACACTGCCATTTACCCCGTCAGTCTTTTGGGGAACGGTCGTAGCGCTTATTTTCGGCGTCGGAAATTCTTTTCTCGATGCGGGAAGCTATCCGACGCTGATGGAGTCCAACCCTCAGTACGAGGGGACGATGAACATTCTGATCAAGGCATTTATGAGTGCCGGTCAATTTGTGATGCCCCTGCTGGTGTCCCTCTTTGCTGATGCGTGGCGCTGGGTGCCGATCATTGCTGGACTCTATATGACGGTCATGCTCGTAGCAGTACTGGCAGCAGCGTTCCCAGATTATCGAGCGTTAGCCCAAAAGCAGGCATTAGCACTTGCCCACACCGAGCAGGTGAATGAACCGGAGCGCGTCCACCACCCGGATGGAGAACACCACCCGGATGCGAAACAGGCTCACGCCACAGTGCCCGGCACGGAAACTCGTGCGCGGAGCGCGGCGCGCCCATCGGTTGCTCTCGACGCAGTGGTGTGCTTGATTTTCGTGTTCTGCGTCAACGGGATGGTATATCTATCCAACCAGGCGCTGCCGCAGATTGGCAGTTCGCTCGCGCATCTGACCGATGCCCAAGGTCGTACACTCACTCAGGCAATGACGCTTGGATCCTTGACGGCTGTTTTACTGACCGCCGCATTGTCGGTCAAGATCAGTTCGATCCACTTCGTTCCCGTGTACGCGCTGTTCGGTGTGGTGTCCCTCGTGATGCTGAATATGAGTTCAATGCACACACTGTGGGGAATGCGTACAGTGGCATTCCTCGTGGGCTATTTCGTCTCCGGCGGCATCATGCAGCTGGTACTGACGGCGTTGAGCGACTTTTTCCCCGCATATAAGGGGCGTGTTGTGGCGTGGTACTGGGAAGCGGGTGCTCTTGGCGGTTTCCTGTTGCCCTATGCCATCAGGTTCATTGTGCCCTCAACGCGCGGTCTCAACGAGGTACAAAAAGCTCAGGCGCTTGCTCTCGGTTACTCCCGTATGGCTCATGTGGCTGTGGGGTTCGCAATCGTCGCCTGCGTGGCTGCTGTGATTGTGTATGTGCGGCACAGGGCATTGATTCATCGTTGATTCATTCGGAGTATTGATCCATCACGAGAATCTGCCGGCAGCGTGCTTGTGGCACCGGAAGTAGGAGGCAGCCGACACATCAGATGGCGAGGCGGAATGACGTTTCTACCATCTGGTCGGCGGGCACGCGGCGCAGCCAGGACGGCGACGACGCGGTATGTGCCATAGCGAGGAAAACCTTGCGCGATATGCGATCGATAAACCGCAGCTGCTTAGTATCATCTGCTTCGAGTTCAAGATGCGAGGTGAAGAACACCGCCTTGCTGAAGCTCCACGTGTGTTTGGGGTTGAGCGCGGAATCGCGCAGATCCTCAATCGGGTTGCGTTCGTCCTTGAAGCCGTAGTGAATGATGACGTGGTACATGCCCGGTAGATCGTTCGAGAAGTGCAGGATCTCGACGCGTTGGTGAGGATCCGCATGGGGAACACCCAGCGTTTTCATCGACAGGATCACCACATGGTCATGCAACGTATGCGTGACGTGAAGGTTGCGCACTAAGGGCAGGGGAGCCGTCCGAACCGTGGAATGAAGATACACAGCGGTTCCCGGTATGCGCCGCGGCTGATGATGAGCCACCTGGGCAAGAAAATATTTCAGGTTCGGTTCGCGCGATGCGCGGGCAGCACGCACCACATCTTCACCCTTGTGCCATATCGACATCAGGATAAAGACAATCAGCGCAATCGAGAGCGGCAGCCATCCTCCGGTGGTGATCTTGATGATATTCGCTGCCCACAGCGGAACCTCCAGTGTGAGGAGGACGATCCCGATCAGTATCGTTACAGGAAGCGCCCAATGCCATGCTTTGTGCGTCAGGATCAGCAGGAGTGAGGTTGTGAGGAGAAAGTCTGTGGTCACGGCTAGCCCATAGGCTCCGGAGAGCGCTTCGGAGGATCGAAACAGGAGCACAACTGCGGCCACCGCCACGAATAGGACGGCGTTGACGCCGGGCATATAGATTTGCCCCACTTCCTTCTGCGACGTATACACCACGCGCAGATGTGGAAGATATCCCAGTCGTGTGGCTTGGCGAGCAACGGAATATGCACCGGAAATGACGGCCTGGGAGGCGATGAGCGTGGCCATGGCGGCACCTATCACGAGGGGAATATGTGCCCAGTGTGGTGCCAGGAGGAAAAACGGATTGTGCAGTGCAGCAGGATCCAGAATCAGCAAGGCTCCTTGCCCAAGGTACATGACGATCAGCGCGGGCAGCACAAGGACAAACCACGCGGTCTGAATAGGCAGTCTGCCGAAATGGGAGATGTCCGCATAGAGAGCTTCGGCACCCGTCAGGGCGAGAACAATCGCGCCGAGCGCAATAAATGCTGCAACCGGGTATGCGGTGATAAACCGGAGCGCTTCCAGAGGGGAGAGGGCGCGCGCGATCTGTGGATACCGCGCAATAGCCGGCGCGCCGAGCGCGATAAAGCTTGCGAACCACGCGAGCATCACCGGCCCAAATGCCTTGCCCACCGCCGACGTCCCGTAGCGTTGAATCGCAAAAAGCCCGGTCAGCAAGACGAGTGCGATCGGCACGATGGCGTGCTGTGCACCTGGCGCGCTCACACTAATACCCTCCACTGCCGAGAGCACCGAAATTGCAGGGGTGATCACAGAGTCACCGAAGAACAAGGCCGCCCCGAAAACGCCGCAGACGGAGGCGAAAATGTATGTGCGGGAGCGGGTTCTCTTTTGATCCGACAAGGCCGAGGTTGTCAACACCCTGCGAACTAACGTGGCGAGTGCGATGATGCCACCCTCACCGCGATTATCTGCACGCAGCACCAGCAAAACGTACTTACCAGACACGATGGCGATCAGCGTCCACACGATGGCGGAGACGACGCCTGTAATCGTCACTGAATTAAAAGGAACAGCACCCGAGGCGAAGACAGCTCGCATCACGTAGAGGGGAGATGTGCCGATATCGCCAAAGACAATACCGAGAGCAGCCAGGGAGAGAGTGAGTGTTCTGCGGGAAAAGTGCCGTTGGCTTGCCACAACCCGCGGAATGCCGCCGGTTGTAATCAGTGGGTTGGCGCTGCCAACGATATGCCTGTGCAGGCTCGGATGCGCTTCAGCTGGCGCTGCATCGTCATGGCTGAGAGGAACACGTGCCACGCAGGGAAACATTACGCCTGTTTGTATGGAAGGAAAGCCTCAATACGGAGCAAATTGAGTGACGTGCGGCACTGAATCATGGTAAGTTTAAAAGTCTTGAGCTTCGTGTCACGCAACGGGGAGAACACGGAGCTTACGATCGAAAGGAGACAACAATGGGGTTCCGAATCGTCGTCGCAGCTGACGATGCTGGTTATGAGTACAAAGAGGTTCTCAAAAAGGATCTGGAGGAGGATCCGCGTGTTGACGAAGTGATTGACGCCGGCATCGGCGAAGGTGAGCATACCCGTTATCCGATTGTGGCGACCGAAGCTGCGCAGATGATTGCGGACGGGAAGGCGGATAGGGGTCTGTTCGTCTGCGGCACTGGCATGGGTGTTGCGATGTCGGCGAACAAAGTGCCAGGTATTCGCGCGTCGGTGGCTCATGACTCGTATTCGGTTGAACGGCTCGTGAAATCCAATAATGCCCAGGTGCTGACCTTTGGTGAGCGCGTGATCGGATTGGAACTTGCCCGCAAACTCACCAAAGAATGGCTGGGGTATGAGTTTGATCCAACATCACATTCACAGCAGAATGTTCAGGCTTTGGTCGATTACGAAGAAAAGCACAATTCCACCGGATCGCGTGAATAACCAGAAAGATCAATCATTATGACAGTCAATCTTTTGTGGCTTGTTTCCGCATTTGGCGGTGGTGCTTTCGGCGCAGCTATTGGCGGGCAAACGGCCTTCATCTTTGCAGGATTCGCCTACCTCGTGGGCTTAGGCGCCATGATAGCCGGTTTTGATACAACGCCTTTGATGGATGCTATTGTTTTTGGCCCCGTTTTCGGTCCGCATATTGCATTCGCCGGTGGCGTGGCTGCGGCTGCCTATGCAGCGAAGAAAGGCTATATGGCCAAGGGCCAGAATGGCCGTGATATTATTTCTGCCCTCGCCGGTCTCGGCCATGCGGACGTGCTGGTAGTCGGCGGTGTCACCGGTATGGTCGGGTACCTGCTCAACCAATTTATCGTGTGGGTTTTGCCGACAATCACGACGAGTCACCCCGATATGCAGTATGGAAACAGCGTCATCGGATCCACCGATACGGTGGCGTTGACGATCACGATCATGGCTATTGTGGCACGATACATGTGGGGCTCTGGCGGGCTGACGGGATCAAGTCCTCTGCCGAAGTTGGCGGTTGGTGAAGGTAAAGCATGGGTTCCATATATGGAAAGCTGGGGGATGGCAGCTTTCACTGGATTCTATGCTGCTTTGATGAGCTCGTTTGCCACCGTCACGCTGCTCTACCTGTTCCTGACGCCAGACAACAACCTGGAGGGCTACGCGCAGCTGATCGGATGGGGACTCGGCGCAGTGTCGCTGTTGTTCAACTCGCTGGGGATGAAAACGCCGATTATTCACCACACGACCTTGATCGGCTCGATCGCAGCACTGCGTTTTGCCCCGCTCATCGCAGGCACATCGGTTGCGTCACAGTGGAGTACAGGCACGATGGTTTCAGCAACTGTGATCGGTGCTGTGGCTGGTTGCTTGGCCGGCTTGTTAGGAGAGCTGCTCGCCCGAACCACGTGTGCTGGGGCAGATACGCATATCGATCCTCCCGCATTCACGATTTGGATTGGAACGACGGCCGTCTACGCCATTGCCGGCATTGCTGCCTAGGCAAGACGGGCTTCACAACGCTGCTTTCGGAAGCCGAAGGAAGAAGGGTCAGAGCACAATGGAACAACGCATGCACAGCGTGACTGTGTATCCTCAGGAATTTGCCGACGCGTATATTTTCGATTTGGACGGCACCATTTATTTGGGCGACGAGCTGCTGCCAGGCGCCAAGCGCATGCTGGACGAACTAAGCGCGCGCGCAATTCCGGTGCGTTTCGTCTCCAACAACCCGACGAAAGATCCTCAACAGTATGTGGAAAAGCTTGGCAGGCTTGGAATTGCCGTGCCTCTAGAAAGCATTTCCAATACCGTTGTCACAACGGTCAGCTGGCTTCTAGCGCATTATCCGGATGCGACGTTGTTCGTTATCGGCGAGGAACCGCTGAAGCGTGCGCTGCGAAACGCTGGTTTTGTGCTCAGCGAGGATGCCAGCAAGATCGACATTGTGGTTGCCTCCTACGACCGCACATTCACCTACGAAAAGTTACAGATTGCGTTTGACGCCCTGTGGTATTACAAGCGTGCGTTTCTGATACAAACCAATCCTGATCACTTTTGCCCTTTTCCGGGTGGCCATGGTGAGCCAGACTGCGCAGCTATTGTGGCGGCAATTGAGGCGTGCACAGGTGTGAAATCCCAAGCGAATATGGGCAAGCCTTCGCCGATTATGCTTCAGGAGGCTTTGCGCGGGCTCAACGTGAATCCTCATCGTTGCATGATGGTCGGTGACCGTTTGCAAACGGAGATCAGAATGGCGGTGGATGCTCAGATGTTCTCGGCGTGTGTGCTCACAGGTGAGGCCACGCCTGAGGATATTGCCGAGCTACCGGCAGACCAAAAACCAACGTACGTTCTGGATCGTATCGACCATCTGCTGCCGGCGAGTGTGTGGAAAGAAAAGGGCTGGACGGAAACGGGTCGGGCATAGCCGTCGTTGTCATGCCGTGACGAACTCGAAAAGAACAACGAATTGTACTCAAAGAAGAGGTGAATATCGATGGACGATACATACGTATTAGGCATCGACTTTGGAACGGAATCGTGCCGCGTCGGAATCTTCGATGTGACCGGGCGCGCCATGACTTTCGCGGCAACGCCCTATGCCACAACCTATCCTCGGCCAGGATGGGCTCAACAGAATCCGGATGAGTGGTGGGAGGCGCTGCAGGCGTCCTGTCACCGCGCGTTGGCGGAGTCGGGTATTCCCGCAGCTGCGATCCAGGGGATATCCTATGACGCCACGACGGCGACAGTGGTGTGCATGGACAAAAGTGGCACTGCCCTTTCTGATGCGATCATGTGGATGGATGTGCGCGCCACCGAGGAAGCCGCCAGGGCAGATACGATCGATTCCCCGGCTCGTCTATATAACGGCGGTGGGAGTGCCCCTGCGACGGCAGAGTGGTATCCCTTTAAAGTAGCATGGCTGCGCACACATCAGCGGGACATCTACGATGCTGCATATCGGATTGTGGATGCTCCGGACTGGCTCACATTCAAACTCACGGGCGAATGGACAACGAATATAAACTCCGCAGCGCTGCGCATGTACTATAACCGCAACACTGGGGGATGGCCTGAAGAGTTCTACGAGGCGCTTGGCGTGGGCGACGTGTTCTCCAAGATTCCGGAGCGCGTCATGGACTTGGGGACTCCGGTGGGTACGCTCTCGGGCGTGGCGGCTCAGCTGCTAGGCCTGATCCCTGGTATTCCCGTTGCGCAGGGCTGTGCTGACGCGTGGGCCGGTCAGATTGGTCTGGGTGTTGTGGAACCTGGCGCAATGGCGCTGATCACGGGCAGCTCGCATGTGTTGACGGGGCAGACTGCTTCGGAGATTCATGCCCCCGGTTTCTTTGGTGCATACACCGATGGCGTGCTGCCCGGTCAGTACACCGTTGAGTGTGGTCAGGTATCCACGGGTTCTGTCCTCAAGTGGTTCAAGGATAATTTCGCGCGCGATGTGCTGGCGGCATCGGATCGGATCGGATTGAACGTGTATGACGTTCTCAATCGGCAGTCGGCGGAGATTCCTCCGGGGTCCGACGGTTTGATCGTCAACGAGTATTTTCAGGGCAATCGCACTCCATATACGGATTCGAAGGCTCGCGGCATGATTTGGGGTCTCTCCCTCCAGCACGGGCCGGCACACCTGTATCACGCTATCCAAGAGGGTGTGTGCTACGGCACAGCACACAATGTGCGCAAACTTGCCGCGGCGGGTGTGAATGTGGATCGCATGGTGGCTGCTGGCGGGGCGACAAAGTCACGCGCGTGGATGCAGATGCATGCGGACGTCACAGGTGTGCCGATTATCGTCACCGAGGTGGGAGATGCAGTAGCCCTCGGCACGTCAATGCTGGCTGCGGTGGGTGCGGGGATCTACCCAACAATTCAGGAAGCAGCGAAGAATATGGTTCACGATCTGGATACTTTTGTGCCCGATCCGGCAACTCACGAGGAGTACCAGTTTTACGTGGATCGCTATATCGCTGGTTATCCGTTGCTTGCTGACGAGACTCACAAGATCGTCGATCACGAAGCAGCGAAATAAAAGCGACATGAATAAGGAAAACTCGGAGGAAGAAGGTTATGTAATGTCGAGTGAGATGATCGAGAGGGCGCTTGCAACTGCGACGCAGACGAAGGATATCGAGTTCGGGGACGGCGTTGTGGCTCAGACCGGCGCACTGTTTCAGCGCTTATTCGCTTCCAAGCGTGCACAGGTTGTTGCCGATGAGAATACGTTTGGTGCTGCCGGGCGTGCGGTGATGGATTCTCTGAAGGCGGCAGGGGTGGAGTGTGCCGAACCGTACGTGTTCCCTGGTCACCCAACGTTGTATGCGAACTGGGAGAACGTGCTTAACGTGCGGGCTCTGGTTGCTGAGGATCCTGACGCTATTCTGGTGTCGATCGGTTCTGGAACGCTCAACGATTTGGCAAAGCTGGCAAGTGGCCAGCTGGATCGCCCCTACATGATCGTCGCAACAGCCGCGTCAGTGGATGGTTTTGCCTCCTTCGGCGCCTCCATCGTCAAAGATGGATTCAAGTCCACATACTCGTGCCCGGCTCCCGCAGGTATTGTGATGGATTCTTCGATTATGTACGGTGCCCCTGCGCGCCTGACGGCAACAGGCTACGGCGATCTGATCGAGAAGATTCCGGCGGGGGCAGACTGGATGCTGGCGGATGCCCTGGGTATCGAGGCGATCGACCCGATTGCATGGGATTTAGTTCAGGGGCCGTTGCGCGCCACCTTAGCTGATCCGGATGCGATAGCCCGTGGGGATAAGGATGCGATTGCCAAGCTGGGGGAGGGACAGATCATGTCCGGCCTGGCGATGCAGGAGTATCAGCAGTCACGCCCAGCATCGGGGGTTGGCCATCACTTCTCCCACGTCTGGGAGATGGAAGGACAAGGACTGGATTGGGAGCCGCCGCTCTCCCACGGCTTCAAGGTCGGTATTGGGACGATAGCGTCCTGCGCGATCTGGGAAGAGTTCCTGGCTTTGACGCCTGACGATTTCAATGTGGATCGTGCCCAGGCTGCTGTGAAAACGCCGGAGGAGATCACTCAGCGCGTGCACGAGATGGTAATTCCGAAGATTTGGGATACTGCCACGCAGTTTTGCCTTGACAAGCGCGTGGAAGGCAAAGAACTCGAAGACCGCATTCATCTGCTCGCACAGCAGTGGCCTCAGCTTCACGAGAGAGCCGAACAACAGGTGGTCAAGCCGGAGGAAGCGATGAGCATGCTGAAGGCTGCTGGAGCTCCCTACCATCCTGCGCAGATCAAGATCACGAAGGAACGCCTGAGGAAAACGCACTATCAAGCTCAGATGATTCGCACGCGCTACACGGTTGTGGACATCCTGACGGATCTCGGCCTGATGGATCAGGTTGTCGACCACCTGTTCTCCGCAGACGGTTTCTGGGGTCGGCATTCGGCCGACTGGGAGTAGAGACTGGGAGTAAAACACATGGGAACATATGTGATCGGTATCGATTTCGGTACGCTCTCTGGCCGTGCGGTGGTTGTGGATACCGAGGACGGATCTATCAAGGGTGAGGCCGTCCATGACTATGCCCACGGTGTGATGGATCGGCAGCTGACCGCCGGCGATGGCAGGGATCTCCCGCCGGGTTTCGCCCTGCAAGATTCGCATGACTACATCGATGTGCTCGCCTCAGTGGTACCTCAAGCCGTGACGCGTTCAGGCGTCGATCCAGCTCAGATCGTCGGCTTGGGGATTGATGCCACGTCAGCAACAGTGGTGTTCTGTGACGCCGAGGGCATCCCACTAAGTTGGAAACCGGAATTTGCCAATAATCCTCACGCATATGTGAAACTGTGGAAACACCACGGTGCAGCGGCGCAGGCAGCAAAAATGCTGGAGGTTGCCCGTCGCCGTCAGGAACCGTGGCTGGAGCGGTATGGCAGTGTGATCTCCTCGGAGCTCCTGCTACCCAAGGCGATAGAGACGTATGAGGAAGCACCGAGTTTGTTCGATCAGGTTGGTGCGGTGACGGATCTTCTGGATTGGATCACGTGGCAGTTGACGGGGCAGCGCTTCGCAGCGGAGGGCTCGCGCGGGTTTAAGTCGATGTTCCAGGATGGCAGTTTCCCTTCGCCCGAGTATCTCAACGAGGTGTCGCCAGGCTTTGGTGACCGCTACATGAAACTCGTGGATGCCCCGGTGGCACATCTCGGCTCGTCAGTTGGGCATCTCAGAGCATCGATGGCGCGCATGATGGGTCTGCCGGCGGACGTGGTTGTGGCTGCAGGTAATATCGATGCCCACGTCATGGTGGCCGCGTGTAATGCAGTGCGCCCAGGCCAGCTGACAGCAATTATTGGCACGTCGTCGTGCTACATCGTCAACGCCCACGAGTTTCATCCGGCTCCCGGCATTTTTGGTGCGGTTGACGGTGGCACGGTCGCAGGGCTGTGGGGTTACGAATCAGGGCAGACCGCTGTGGGTGACATTTTCTCCTGGTACGTGAACAACTACGTTACCGGCGAGGATCACGATGCTGCTGGCGCTGCAGGTGTGTCCGTGAACGAGTGGCTGACCAACAAAATGAAGGCCGATGCTCCTGGTGCGTCGGGTCTGGTTGCCCTGGACTGGTTTAACGGCAACCGATCTACGCTTAACGACGCCACGCTTTCCGGAATGATCGTTGGCCAGACCTTGGCCACGCCATCGGAGGACGTCTACCGCGCCTTGCTGGAATCAACCGCTTTCGGTGCGCGCGCAATTATCGAGAACTACGTGAGTCACGGTATTGCTGTTCACGATGTTGTTGCCGGCGGTGGTGGCCTGGTAGACGATGCATTTTATATGCAAATGTTCGCTGACGTGCTGGGTATGCCAGTCTCGGTGTCCGCCTCACGTCAGTCTGGGGCGTTGGGCGCGGCGATTTTTGGCGCAGTTGCCGCACACGTGTATCCCACCCTGGAGGCTGCCGCGAATGCGATGACGACGATCAACCAGAATGCATACCTGCCAGATCCTGAGCGCGCCGCAGCATATAACGAGCTGTATGCGATTTATCAGGATCTGTATGAAACGTTCGGGCATCAGAAGGACGTGATGCACCGGCTGTATGCTCTGCGCACGCGCAACGCATAGGAACACGAATACTCAAATACGCAGATATATTGCGGGGAGGCATCCGCACCAGCGATTAACGTTGCCGATATCTCCCCGCGCATAGTGGGACTATGATGTCTCTCTCGCACATGTTGGGGCAATCATGCCCCGGCGAAGGTGCACTGCTGATCACTGGTAACTGACCCGGAAAGCTGGATGTCTTTAGCTGGCTGTCTTGTCTTACTGATCGTCAGCATCGCAGGCAGCAGCCGCAAGGATTTCGCATTCTGCCATCGTATGGTCGGCCAGTGCGCGCGCAACGCCCGCGAGGCTTCGCGGGTTCATGGAGAGGGACGAGACTCCCAGTCCAGCGAGCACCGGTGCCAGCGTCGGATCGCCGGCGGCCTCGCCGCACACGCCCCACGGCTTGTGATGACGGGAGGCAGCCTGGCCGATCGCGCGCAGCAACCGCAGGAGCGCGGGGCGGTGAGAGGAATGAAGATCCTCAAACCCGGTCAGCTGGCGGTCTACTGCCATCGTGTATTGGCCGAGGTCGTTCGTCCCTACGGAAACAAAATCGACGGCATCAAAAATCTGGTCTGCTTCGATAGCGGCAGCGGGCGTTTCGATCATTACGCCCACTGTGCGTATCCCAGCTGCATGTGCCGTAGCGGCAAAGTCGCGTGCTTCCTGCGCGGTGGTGATCATCGGCGCCATCACCCACGCGTCCGGTACTGCGCGCGCGATAGCGGTCAGCTGCCGGTTCAGCACGTCGGGATGTGTACGCGCAGTTCTCAATCCGCGCACGCCCAAAGCGGGGTTGGCTTCCGCGTCAAGATTGAGGAACGGTATGGGTTTGTCCGATCCGGCGTCGAGCGTACGGATAACAACATGCCCGGTATCTGCAACGGGCGCAGCAACCTGCTCATACAGATCAACCTGTTCGGTGATGCTCGGTTCGTCAGTGCGCCCGAGGAATGCGAATTCCGTGCGGAAAAGACCGATACCTTCCGCGTGAGCGGTGGCTGCCCGCTGTGCATCGGCCACAGATCCTACATTGGCGAGCAGACTAATATGCACGCCATCGGCTGTCGCGCCGTGTTGGGTGAGGGGAACCAGCTCGGCTGGCGTAGTGCGGGCTGTGGCGCGCGCGGCCTCATTGGGATTCACGATAATGGTGCCGTCGGCTCCATCGATCAGCACGGGCGTATCCTGTGGTACGTCAAGCAAAGATCGTGAACCGACAATAGCGGGGATGCCCATGCTTCGCGCCAGCAGTGAGGCATGGGAGGTTGGGCCGCCTTCCTCCATGACGATTCCAACGACGCTGGAGTTCTCCAGCTGAACGAGGTCGGCTGGAGCAATCGTCTGTGCGGCGAAGATAAATGGCTCAGACGTGTGTGGAATGGCGTCCGCCTCCACTGTGCCCGTAGCGAGAGCAGCGAGCAGCTTCGTACGAATATCCAAGAGCTCGGGTACACGTTGGGCGATCACACTGCCTGCTGCGCGGAAGTCCTCAATCAGCTGGTCAATTGCATCCCATGAGGCACGCGGAGCAGCAACGTGGTTGTCGATCTGGCGATCAATTGCTGCGATCAGGGTGGGATCCGCAGCGAAATCCGCTGTTGCTTTCAAGATCTGTGCGGACTCTCCATGCGTGTGTGACGCGGCGTCGATATACGCTTGCACCACCTTCGTCAGCGCAGTGTGGACGCGGTGCTTTTCCTGCGCAATCTCTGAATCTGTGATGTGCTGTAAATCTGGGCGGGTGGCAGCGGCGCGCTTTTTCAGAATGCCGACCACGCGCCCTGCACTCACGCCTTCCGGATGCTCGCTGGCAGCGTTGCCCACCTCAGCGTTCTGAGCGCTGGTGAATGTGCCGTTGCGGTGGGGATCAGCTTCTTCGGCGGATGGAGGTTCAGCATTGCCGTCGCCAAATCCGGAGGTGACGAGGTTGACGAGCGCGTCCACCGCACGTTCGGCATCTGCGCCCGTCGCCAGAATGTCGATATCCGCACCCTCGCCCGCGCTGAGCGTTGCGAGCCCGATCGGAGACCTGGCGGAGACGTCCTTGCCGTGGAACCTCACGCGAATATCCGCATCAAACTGTGCGGCAAGCTGTGCGAATTCGCTGGCAGGGCGTGCGTGCAGACCATGAGTGTTGATCAGCCGCGCGCTCTTGAGGTACGAGCCGTGCAGCTCGCCGTCCTGGGGGACATCTTCCGAGGGGGCATCTTCCGGGACGTCGCCGTCGTGGAGGGCTTCGAATTTGGGTGCGAGCGATCCTTTGGCTTCAGCAACAACGTCATCGAGCGAGGCACCAGTGGCGGCGGTGACGACTGCGGCGAGCAACCCTTCAACGAAGGGAGCTGCGACGATGACGACGTTCTCGGCGTCAGTCATCTCTACTGCCATATCTGCACTCATGACGGCTGAGCCGAGGTCGGTAAAGACGATCACCCCGTCCCCAGAATCGACGGTGTCGATCGCATCCATCACGGCCATTGCGTCCGTGCCGAACTCGGTTCCGTCCTCGATTCCTGCAGCGATCTGAATGGCTGGCGGGTCGTTATGCACCATAATCATGGCAAGATCCACCGCAGCCTGTGCGAGTGCGTGTGAATGCGAGACGACAACAATACCGACGCTCATGTATGACTCCTGATATTCACAGAGTTCGGAACAATCCGAGTTTTGCTTCGTGGCATGCCGTCCTCAAAGCACGTAGGTCTTACCGTCTTGAAAGCACGCCATGCCACGTCACGAAGCTGTTTACTGTGGTTTTACTGTGCGTTGTGCGCGGCTAACGCCAATGCTTGGAAAAGGTAGGCGGTGGAGGTTGCGCCAGGATCCTGATGCCCGATTGACCGTTCACCCAGGTAGGAAGCGCGTCCTTTTTTCGCCAGCATCGGAGTTGTTGCCTCCGCTGCACGCATCGCAGCCTCAGCGGCCTGATCAGCCACATCCGCAAAATCTGTGCCGGCCGTGATGCCTTCCTCAAGGACAGATATGGCGGGGGTCAGGGAATCAACCATCGTTTTATCGCCCAGTTCCGCTTTCCCGCGCATCGTCACACCGTCGAGCCCGGCGTGCAGAGCGGCAGCAAAATCCTGCTCGGATACCTCGGTTCCGTCACCGAGGGGTTTCGCGGCTTTCATAAAGAATGTTCCATACAGGGGGCCTGCAGAACCGCCAACCTTGCTGACCAGCGCCATGCCGACAGCCTTGAACAAAGCAGAGAGGCTCGGCTTGTTGAGGTTTTCAATGGCTGCATGCATACCGCGAGCCATGTTATTGCCGTGATCGGCGTCGCCAATCGGGGAATCGAGATCGGTGAGATACTCCTTGTGTTCCTCAACCAAGGAGTCGAACTGAACCAGCCATGAAGTGAGAAGATCTTGGGATAGCATCATTCACCCCACCGTAAACCAGACGTGTTGACGGGCGCATCGAACAAGCGGAGCAGATCGTCATCGACTTTCAGAAGTGTCAGCGAGCAGCCGGCCATATCGAGACTCGTAATATAGTTTCCGACCATCGCGCGTTCCACGCTGATGCTTTCCGCATCCAGCAGCTGCTTCACCTCGCCGTACATCAGATAGAGCTCAGCCAGCGGTGTGGCGCCCATCCCGTTGAGCATGGCAATCACTCGGGAGCCTTCGAAATCAAAATCCTCCAGGATCGGGGTGACAATGCGTTGAGCCAGATGATGAGCATCCTCCAGCTTGATGCGTTCTCGCCCAGGTTCGCCGTGAATGCCGATACCGATTTCGATTTCGTCATCCGGCAAATCGAATGTGGGGTGGCCGACAGCTGGCACAGTGCAGCTTGTGAGTGCAATGCCCATCGAACGGCCATTCTTGCAGACCTTTTCCGCCACTGCCTTGACGTCGTCCAGGCTCTGACCCGCTTCAGCTGCAGCGCCGGCTATTTTTTCGACGAGGACAGTCAGACCAACGCCGCGGCGTCCAGCTGTAAACGTGGAGTCTTCCACAGCCACATCGTCGGCAACGATAACCGTCTCAACGCGAATATCTTCGTCAGCTGCCATTTCTGCTGCCATATCGAAATTCATCACGTCACCGGTGTAGTTCTTGACGATGTGGAGCACGCCAGCACCCGTATTTGCCTGCTGCGTGGCAAACAACACTTGATCGGGAGTGGGGGACGTAAACATCTCGCCTGCAGCGGCCGCATCGAGCATGCCTTTGCCCACATAGCCGCCGTGGAGGGGCTCGTGGCCAGATCCGCCGCCGGAGACGATGCCTACCTTGCCGTCAACCTTTTCCTTGCGGTAAATCACGCGCTCCTCGTGGTCAACAAGGACGCGAGGATCAGCGGCTTCGATGCCGATCAATGCGTCCTTGATGACGTCTTCGGGCGCATTAATGAGCTTTTTCATTGTTCCTCCTCGGATAAGTGGAATAAGCACGCCAACGGAAAACCAGTGACGAGCCGGTGCCGCGCTGCGTCGGCGAGCGGGGATAGCGTATCCGTCCCGTACGCGTATGACTAGCTCATCTGTGGTCGTTATTACATTATAGGTTCCTTCGAATTATCGTAGAAGGAGCAGAGTACACGGGCAAGAGGCCATGCTGTTGTTGGTGTTTGCTAAGCCCACGGGCTGTCCGTGACAACAACTCCGGCGGGAAGTGCAGGCAATAATCAATAAGGAGTGCAGGCAATGTCGAACCTGACGAAACGAGCGTTAGAAGCATCGTTGAAACATTTGCTGCTGCAAAAGCCGCTGAACAAAATCACCATCAGCGACCTGACGGACGACTGCGGTATTAGCCGGATGACGTTCTACTACCATTTCAACGATATCCACGATTTGATCGAGTGGTCGTGCGAAGAGGAGGCTCGCAAAGCTATCCAGGGCAACAAAACATATGAGACCTGGCAGGAAGGCTTTTTGAGTATCTTCACGGCAGTGAAAAACAATCAGCCATTCGTTGAAAACGTCTACCAGTCTGTGAGCAGGGAGCAGCTTGAGCAGTACCTGTATCGAGTTGTTTATGATCTGCTCATTGGGGTTGTGGAAGAAGAAGCACAGGGAATGGACGTGAGCGATGCTGACAAGCAGTTCATTGCGGACTTCTACAAGTTCAGCTTCGTTGGTCTGATGCTGGAGTGGGTGCGCCAGGGTATGCAGCAGGATCCGAAACAGATCGTCATGCGGCTGAGTATGCTCATCGACGGTGATATCGATCGGATGCTGATGAAGGTGCGCAAGGCGCCACCGGCGCCACCGCTGCGCTAGTGCGTCATCCTTACGGTGAGTGCGGAGTGCATCTCCTGCGTGAGTGCAGAGCACATCGCAGCGTGCATCGCTGAATTCATCATCATGGTGAATATGATAAAAAATTCATCTCTTCCCAGTCAGTGATAAAACCTTTGACACCGCGCACTGAATGTCCATAGTGATTCGGACAGCAGGCCAATACAGTACGAGGTGAAAGTACAAGACAACGAAGTCAACCGTGGAAGAGGTAGACATGTACTATTCGAGTGGTAATTATGAGGCTTTTGCGCGGCCGTTGAAACCGGAGGGAGTGGAGCATAAGTCCGCCTACTTTATCGGGTCGGGGCTGGCGGCTCTCTCGGCAGCGTGTTTTCTTGTGAGAGATGCGCAAATGCCTGGCGAAAACATCGTGTTCTTCGAGCGTGACCCTACCCCTGGAGGTGCGCTGGACGGGCTGGAATACCCTGAAATTGGCTACGTGATGCGTGGCGGCAGGGAAATGGATAACCATTTCGAGGTGATGTGGGATCTGTTCAGATCGATCCCGTCCATCGAAACTGAAGGCGTCAGCGTTCTGGATGAATACTACTGGCTCAACAAGGCTGATCCGAATTATTCGCTGTGCCGCGTCACGGAAAAGCAAGGCAAGGACGCGCATACGGACGGAAAGTTTGCGATGTCGGACGCGGGGAACCTGGAACTGTTGAAGCTATTCTTCACGCCGGACGAACAACTTTATAACAAGCGCATCACAGATGTCTTCGATGACGAGGTGCTGAAATCCAACTTCTGGACGTACTGGCGCACGATGTTCGCGTTTTATGACGAAAACAGCGCCTTGGAGATGAAGCGATACATGCTGCGCTTTGTCCACCATATTGATGGGCTGCCGGATCTGAGGGCGTTGCGGTTTACGCGCTATAACCAGTACGAGTCGATGGTGCTCCCGATGGTGACCTATCTGGAGAACCACGGAGTCCATTTCCAGTACAACACGCAGGTGGTGGATGTACGCTTCGAGATTAGTGGCGGGCGCAAGAAGGCGCAGCGAATCGAACTGCTTGTTGATGGAAAGCAGGAATTCCTTGACCTGGATGATGAAGATTATGTGTTCATTACCAACGGATCGAATGTGGAGAATTCCTCGATAGGTGGCCAAGATCAGCCGTGCGAATATATTCGGGAGCCGCAGCCTGGCGGATCTTTCGATCTGTGGCGCAAGATCGCTGCGCAGGATCCGAGTTTCGGGCATCCGGAGAAGTTCTATTCGAATCCGGAGGAATGCAAGTGGGTGAGCGTCACTGTGAACACGCTTGACGAGAAGATTCTGCCGTACATCACGGCGATCACGAAGCGTGACCCGCTCTCCGGCAAGGTGGTGACGGGTGGTATCGTCACAGCTCAAGACTCTGGCTGGCTGTTGAGTTGGACGATTAACCGGCAACCACAGTTCCGTTCGCAGCCCAAAGATCAGGTGCTTGTGTGGCTCTATGGCTTATATCCCAACGCAGTGGGCGACTATGTGAAGAAGCCGATGAAAGACTGCACAGGAAAAGAAATCTGCATGGAGTGGCTCTACCACATCGGCGTGCCGGTCAATCGCATCGAGGACTTGGCAACGAATAGTGCGAAGACGATCCCCGTCATGATGCCGTTCGCCAGCTCGTACTTTATGCCACGCACAGCGGGGGATCGGCCAGATGTTGTTCCTGAGGGTGCGGTGAATTTTGCATTCATCGGCAATTTTGCTGAGACCCCGCGCGACACCGTGTTCACAACGGAATACTCAATGCGCACCGCGATGGAGGCCGTGTACACGCTGTTCGATGTGGATCGCGGTGTACCTGAAGTGTGGGGAAGCACCTACGATATTCGTGATCTGCTCTCGGCTCTTGTCAGTTTGAGGGACGGCAGACCGTTGACGGACATGAAGCTCAATTTCAAAGAACGGATTGTTCTACGCAAAGCCCTGGACTTTATTAAGGACACCGATGTGGAGAAGCTCCTCACTGAGTACCACGTGATCTAGAGAGCAGCTCAGGCAACGAGGCGCTGACGTAAAGAGTTGCTGACGCAGTGAGGCGTTGCATCAACGAGCTGCTGAAGCAACGGGCGAACTGACACAGCGGGGTGCTGATGCAGCCCTGCTGGAGCAGCACCCCGCTGGAGGCTTCGTATATGGGTGCTCCCCTGAAGGTGGAACCTAATGATCGTTCACTCTTCAGGGGAGCACCTTGTGATGGGAACCGTCAGGCGCGTCGCCGCCGAAGCACAAGGACGGCGCCTGATGCGAGCAACATTCCTGCGAGGAACAGGGAACCAGTGACGCGTGAACCGCTGAAGGCCAGCCCGTTGTGTGTGCCCGGTGCCGTCGAGGATGGCGTTGCGGTGCTGATTGCTCCACCTGCCGGGCTGAGGGTCGGCTTTTTCGTCGGAGTCGCGCTAGGTTGTGATCCTGGCTTTTCGGTCGGAGTCACTGTTGGTTTGTCGGCTGGCTCACCCGAGGGCTGCGCTGTCGGCTCGTCCGTCGGAGTCGAACTTGGTTCGTCTGTCGGCTGCGCTGTTGGCTCATCCGTCGGGGCTGTACTCGGTTCATTAGTTGGCTGCTCTGTTGGCTCGCTGGACGGCTCTGTTGTGGGCTCATCCGTGGGTTGTGCCGTCGGCTCGCCTGTTGGAGTTGTCGTTGGTTCGTCTGTTGGGCTGGAACCTGACTCCGCTTCTGGGATGGTGATACGCGCGTCCGCCCAGTCGGCGTGGTCGTTGCCGTTCCCGTCCCCGCCGTTGAGTACCTGCAACTGAAGGGTGTGAACGCCGGTAATGTCCAGGTCGACAGGGATACCACCCGTTGTGCCGTGAGCAGCGGTTGGTCCGAAGATCACCTTTCCGTCAGCTACGACTTGGAACTGCACAGTACCTTTAGGCTGAGTGTCATCGACGCCGACAACGGCGTTGAACCTCGTTGCCTTGCCCTGCAGGTCGAACGTAACATTCGCCGGCGCGGACGAGTTCAACGCATGCATGCCGATGCCCTTATCGTAGGTCTTCCCACCGATCGTGATTGGCGTGCCGTCGTTGCGGGACTGCTCCCCATTTTCCTGGTCACGTTCAACTGGTCCCCATCCGTTGGCCTCATCCTTCCATTCGAGATCGGAGAGGTAGATGGTTCCTGGCTTGAGGCTCTTATTCACGCGGAGAGTTCCGGTGGTGGAGACTTCACGGAAGACGCCGTCATTGTTGACGTCGTAGCGAATCGTGTAGGTGAACTCACCGGATGTGACGCCTTCAGGCGCTTGAACCTTCCAGGTTTGCTCGGCCTTGCTTCCCTGTGGATCGCCCTGCGCGGTGATTGCCCAGCCCTCAGAACCTGTGAGGGTCGTTGTGATGTGGGTGGGTGTTCCGGACTCGAAGAAGTCCACCGAGGTTGTCGCATTGCTCGATTCGCCCTCAGCGACTGCTGCGTCAGCAAAGTGCAGGCTCGCAGTGGCGTTACCGGTGATCAAATCGGGGTGTTCGTTGGTCAGCTCTACACGGATGTTGTCGATTGTCAGATCAGAAGCGGGACTGCCACCGACCTTGTTGAAGCCGAACCAATAGTCACCGCTCATACTTGTGGTGAACTCCGTGCTGAGTACCTTGGTGCCTTCGCCGCCGGCTGACGTGCCATGTGCTTCAGGAACCGGGAGAGACTGCATGATTGCCGAGACGATCTTGCCGTCAGCGCTGATCGTGTCGCGCCCGATCACAAGCACGTACTCTCCGGCGTAAACGTTCTGGTAGTCCATAGAGACGCGGTACGTCTTGCCGCCGTCAAACTTCACCGATGCGGGAATTGTACGAATGACGCGGCCAGCACCCTCTTCGTGGGAGAGGAGACTCCACTTACCGTCGAGCACGTTGTCGGTCTTCTTTCCACCAGCAACGACCTGACCCTGCTTGTTCATACCGTACCAACCCGCAGCGGAGTATGGCGGGTGGCTCTCGGCCAGCTGAGTTTGAGCGTCGCCGCCACGGTCAAATCCGGTGACGAATGGCCAGTAGCCGGTGTCAACAGATTCAAGATCGTCGAAAAAGACCGTCTGATCGGTTGGCGCAGGATCCACCGGCGCGGTGTACTTCACGACGCGTAGATCGTCGATCAATACCTTGGCGTCGCTCTTTGGATCGGCGCTGAGAGCGAAGAACACGGGTTTACCGTTGGTATGGAAGGTGACGCGCATACGCTGGAAGTAGGTTCCCAGTTTTTCGTCCGACGCCGTTTTATTCGTGGCTGTCGATTTCGTGATCGTCGTTGTTGGCGTACCCTTGAGTTCAGCCTGATTGCCGATCGCCGTGGCATCCCCGGCAACCTGCATGGACACAGTACGCTCCTTGCGTGGTTCGATCTGAACCCATGCCCACATCGAATAGTCACCTGCCGGTAGCGTGAGCTGTTGCCCGAGAACGGCTTGCCCTGCACCGAGCTGAGCCACATAGCCGAGGTTGCGATTGCCGTTGCCCTCAAGCTTGATGACGCTCACGTCACCCTGAGTAGTGTAGCCGTTGAGGTTACCCGAATAGAATCCAGGATCCACGATATGCGTGCCCTCACCCCAGGTGGGATCGGCTAATGCCGGAGCCTGATTCGGGTAGAGGACGTAGGCGGTATTGGCCTTCGCATTCAGGGTTACCTTGCCGTGATTGGCTGTGACGGTCGTGCCATGGGCGCGGCCGGTATCCGTCAGCTCGTAGAGAGTGAACGAGGACACATTGGCAAACGCCGGAGTGAGCGTCCACGTGCTGCTGCCACCGTTCGTGTTGTAGTGGTACATCTTCGTGCCGCCGCTCTTCGCGTCACCAACACCAACACCATCACCCCAGGGGAGAAGATACGTGCCACTGGTATAGACGGTTTGGCCGCCATAGGTGATGACGCGATCAGTCCCGAGGTCGGTACCCGACACGCGTGTGCGGGACGAGCGCACCTCGGTGCCGTTCGTGAAGGTGGCCTTGTCGCCGAGCCTATACGTCGCAATATCGGACTGCGCGAGGAACTTCGTCGGCAGGTTGCGCTGCCAGACGTTGTTGATGAAGTTGTTGTAGTCAGTCTGGCCAGTCCAGCCCTCGAACTCTTTGACGTTCGTGTTGCCGAGTAGCGGATCAGGGTTCCATGTGTCCCGCCAGCTGTTCTGAATATAGCGAACCAGAATGGAGTTCAAGCCTTTATCCGTCTGCCCGCCGTAGGCTTCGTCGTTCGCCCAGTGGCTCCACCGCGAATTATCCGGCATGGAGTGTGCCCACTCGGAGCCCACCTGCCAGCCTTGGCGTTCCATCTCGTCTGAAAGACGCTTGCCGATCCATCCCGTGCGGCGATAGACGTCAAAGTAGAGCCAGTTGAGATCATCCTGAACACCTGCCTGCGTGAGTTCATCCCGGAAGTTTTGGAACCGAGCCAGGATATTGCCGCTGGAAAGATCCTGTACGGAGTCCATCGTGTATGCCTGGTTCATCCATCCCCATGCGGCCTCGGGCGGCATCTTAATGGTGCAGGGATTCTTCGTATTGGCTGTAGAGCCTGGGCGCGGGGAGGTTCCATCCCACATGCACTGAGCCTCGGAATAGGTTTCGGTGGCATTCACGTGGACGCCGAATGTGGCATTGTAGCCGCGCGAGCCTTTGAGCATCGTGACGAGGTCGTTAAAACCACCGGCGCGCTCGTTATAGTGACTGCCATAATCGCCCTGTGCGGAATCGTGGCCTTCAGCCTGGTAACCCTTCAGAAGAACCAGCTGACCGAGGTTATCTGTTGCCAGCGAGATGTGCTTGGTGTCGTCAAGCGTACGCAGGAACGGGTGGGTAGCCTGCGACACGATATTGAACGGAATGCGGGCAACCACTTGATCTGCAGCCTCGTCATAGCCCTTGGGTAGGCCGCGGTCAACCATGATCTGACGTGTT
Source organism: Actinomycetaceae bacterium (assembly GCA_028724265.1). GTDB lineage: Bacteria > Actinomycetota > Actinomycetes > Actinomycetales > Actinomycetaceae > JAQYDG01. The sequence goes on along the minus strand of JAQYDG010000004.1, from coordinate 584,828 downwards.
GCTGTGGCTGAATCCTGCCAGTCCAGCACGTTGTCCTGATTGGCATCTGCAACAACGCGGACCTGGGCGAATGGGAGAGCATCTGGCCCAATCTTGTTCTGCTGACGAACCCCGGCTCCATAGATCACAAATGAACCGGGCTGGAGGCTTGCGTAACGCACTCCGTTCGATGCGGTGCCGAATGCGGCCTTCCATCGGGTGTTCACATTCGATCCATCGTTCGACCCGGGCGCATCGTCATCAGAAACCGCATTCGAGTACAGGCCTGCAGCGAGTTCGTTGTTGTTGATTGCGGCGAACCATCCGTTGGCGGCAGCCACACCGGGGTTCTGAACGTTGAACGTGCGGTCGCCGGTAGCATTGCGGTTGGTGCCCAGCGTGGAGAGCGTGAGCGAGCCAGCCTTGGTTCCTTCCACGGAAACGAGGCTGAGGCCAGGAAATTCGAGGCGATCGATCTTCCCGCGTGGATCCTTGATATTCGTGACCTGCCAGGTGACGGTGCCCTGATCTACTGAGATCTTCACGGTCAGCACAGCGTCAAGATCTGGAACGTTGAGGGCATATGTTGCAGAATTTGGGGTGATTTCAGGCTCACCAACCGTTACCTTGTGCGAGACTTCGTTGATTTTGATGGACGTCAACGCATTCCCAACATTGCCAGCCAGCATTTTCTGTTGCTGGGACGCGTAGGCGATGATCTGTGGGAAATGCGAATCGAGCGCCACAACGAGGCTGCCATCCGTGATGTACTTTGCGTCCTCTCGCTGCGGGATTGGCAGACCCTGTGCGGACTCCGACGGGTCAGTGGATGGATCAGTGGACGGGTCTGTTGGCGTGTCCTTGACTTCTTTTACAGTGGAGGCGTTGAACTCGGCGAGCGTGGCAACGCGTTCTGCAACATCTTGGCTGCCTCCCCAGGAGCCGCGATAGATGACGTTCACGCACTGTGCATTGACCGGATCGAAGTCGATATTGACGTCTGAAAGCTTGCCGTTGGGCGGATTGACCGGAACCTCACCGCTTTTGACGGTCTTCCACGCGGCATTCTGCCAGGTCTCGGCAGATGCACATGCGGGATCAGCTGAGACCTGAACGTCGTATGCTCCCACGCGGCCAGAGCCATTCGAGCTTTGACGCGGTGTGAGGGTGATACGGCCAAGATCGGTGACGAGGCTTCCGAGGTTCACCACGATATTGTGGGGGAGCGGATCCACCGAGCCCTGCCATTTCGTGTGCCAGTAGGTGTCCCGATTGCCGTCGAGTGCGAGTGCGCCGGGGCCGTTGCTTCCCTCACCCGTCGTTTCAACCGAATCGACATACACGACGGACATGGCGTCCTGGCTCAGTGATGTATATTGTGCAGCCGCATTCGCCGGCAACACCGTTCCTGCAAGCCCTGTTGAGGCGAGTGCAAGCGTTCCGACCGCTCCGATGATTCTGTGTTTCGTCATTGAAAAACTTCCTGAAAAGTAGTGCCTTTGAGTATTCACGAGAGGTGCTTCATATAAGCCGCAGATGACGGACACCAACGTCTGACATATGCGGCCAGATCTGCCTGGGGTATTCACCTGTGGTCAGGCAGCATCTGGTCTGAAAAGGGGCTTTTCCTTGTCTGAAAAGTTCCTTACAGATGTGACGTTTTCAACTGTATCAGTTTCTCGGTTGTGTCGATGCGCTGCACCGCCCCTTAAAGAAATGCTCCCCGAAAGTTGGAATCGCATTCTTGCGTCCAACGTCCGAGGAACATGTCGTATGTGATGTGTTGGCAGCCGGCCAGCTGACCTCACGGCTTACTTCACGTCGGCGTCCACCCAATCGAAGGTCTTCGAGATGGCCTTGCGCCACAAACGCACCTGTCGGTCACGCTCGTCAGCCTCCATCGTCGGCTTCCAGCGCTTGGCTTCTGCCCAGTTGTCAACCACATCCTGCGTCCCCTTCCAGAACCCAACAGCGATGCCGGCCGCATAGGCAGCGCCGAGTGCAGTCGTCTCGGCAACCACAGGCAGAACAACCTCCGTATCGCACACATCGGCCTGGAACTGCATCAGCAGGTTATCCGCAGTCATGCCGCCGTCGACGCGCAGCTGCTCAAGCTTCACGCCGGCATCGGCTTCCATGGCGTCAAGAACGTCGCGCGTCTGGAACGCTGTGGCCTCCAGCGCAGCACGGGCGATATGCCCAGCGTTGTTGTAGCGCGTCATTCCGACGATCGCACCGCGTGCGTCCCCACGCCAATACGGGGCAAACAGACCGGAGAATGCAGGAACGAAGTACACGCCTCCGTTGTCGTCCACAGTCTTGGCCAGCGCCTCCACGTCAGAGGAGGACTTGATGATGCCCAGCTGATCGCGCAGCCACTGAATCAGGGAGCCAGTGACGGCGATAGAACCTTCCAGTGCATAGACGGGCTTCTGGTCGCCGATCTTGTAGCAGAGCGTCGTAATGAGGCCGTTCTTGGACATCTGCGGTTCTTCACCCGTGTTCATCAGCATGAAGCAGCCGGTGCCATAGGTGTTCTTTGCCATGCCTGGTTCGAAGCATGCCTGGCCGAATGTTGCTGCCTGCTGGTCACCGAGGTCTCCCGCGATCGGGGTATCGATAATCAGCTCGTTCTTTGCGCCATAGCCGTAGATTTCCGCCGAGGACTTGATCTGCGGCAGCATGGACATCGGAATGCCGGCGATCTCGCAGATATCCTCACGCCAGGTCAGCGTGCGCAGATCCATCAGCATCGTGCGGGACGCATTCGTCACGTCTGTGACGTGGACGCCGCCGTTCACGCCTCCGGTCATATTCCAAATGACCCATGTATCCGGATTACCGAACAGAAGGTCGCCAGCCTCAGCAGCTTCCCGAGCGCCTGGAACATTCTCCAGAATCCACATAATCTTCGTCAGCGATGCGTATGTGGAGAGCGTTTCACCCACGATCTCGTGGAAACGATCCACACCGCCGTCCTCCGCGAGCCGATCCACGATGTCCTGGCTGCGCGTATCCTGCCACACGATCGCGTTGTAGACGGGCTGTCCCGTCTTCTTGTTCCACACAATCGTTGTTTCGCGCTGGTTCGTAATACCCACCGCAGCAACTTCGTGCCGGTTGACGCCCGCCTTCGAGAACGCCTGTCCGATCACTTCGCGCACGTTCGTCCAAATCTCCATCGGGTCATGTTCAACCCAGCCGGCGTGCGGCATGATCTGTTCGTGTTCCATCTGCCCCACGGCTGCGATCTGGCCGTGATGATCGAACAAAATGGCTCGGGACGATGTGGTGCCCTGATCGATGGCGAGGACGTACTTTGCTTCTGGATTAACTGGCATCATTGCTCTCTCTATGTAGTGTGACTTGTGTGTGAGGAGTGCGCCGGGCGCGGAGCCCTTCGTTTTCACCGCGCGGGGAGCGCACTCTGATAGCTTGTGTTTTCAACATTGAAAATTCGACGTTGAAGAATGCGTGTTTTCAGACCCGGATTCTTCTTTCAGACCCGACTTTCGGCTGCGTCAGGCTACCCACCTTTCGACTGTTCAACCTCAGGCTGCCAACAGGTTGAGGCCTGTCGGTCCGAACACCAGACCGGCAAGGATACCGCCGAGGGCTGGCCCAACAACGGGAACCCAGGCGTACGCCCAATCGGAACCACCCTTGCCCTTGATGGGAAGCACGGCGTGGGCGATGCGTGGGCCGAGATCTCGCGCCGGGTTGATGGCGTATCCGGTAGGACCGCCCAGGGATACGCCGATAGCGACGATCACGAAAGCAACGGCCAACGGACCAACAGTCACATTCTTTGTGTAACCGGAAAGCAGGATGAAGGCAACCAAGGTGAAGGTTGCGATTGTTTCTGTGAGGAAGTTCCAGGCGTAGGAGCGAATCTCCGGACCAGTGGAGAACGTGCCCAAGATTTCTGCCTGGTTTTCGTGCTCGTCATAGTGCTGCTTATAGGTGAGCCAGGCGAGTGCGGCACCCAGGAATGCGCCCAGGAACTGAGCGACGATATACGTCATCGTGGAGGCGAATGTGACGGCAACACCCGGCACAAACTCCGACTTGCCGGCAGCAACCATGCCGAGTGTGACGGCAGGGTTCAGATGCCCGCCGGTCTTCCACGCCACGTACACGCCGATATAGACGGCAAAACCCCAGCCAATGCTGACCATCAGCCAGCCGCCGCCTTTGCCCTTCGACTTGACGAGCAGGTTGTTGGCAACAACGCCCACACCGAAGAGAATCAGGAATGTGGTGCCAAGAAATTCAGAAAGGAAAACTTGCGCCAATGACATGATTTCCGAACCTTTCATAGGAATCCAGCTCACGCTGAATTGTGCGATCTCCATTGAGAAGGGGTGTGTTATAAACGCGCCCCTGATTCTCGCGTTCCCTCAGCAGTGAGGAATCACGAGCAAACCTGTACATATGTGTACATAGGGCAAGCTAGGCCGATAATACCGGCCAGCCCGATTCATAGCAATAGACGGGCGACTGCGCGGGTTCTGTCCGCTCAGATGGCGCAATCGCCCGTCAACTCCGTCAACGCTTTGCTTTGTTGACGCTCTGCTTCATTACTACTTCGTTAACTTCCGTTAGTGCTCTGCACTCTTTGACGTGGTGAAACTCAGACGTTCTGGGTGTAGAGCGACTCCATGTTTCCTAGCCCGAGCGCAGCATGGATGAGCTGCACGGGGTGAATGACAGCGGCACCGGTGCCTTTGCGAATCTGCCAGCGGCAGGTTTCGGTTTCGCACGCAGCCAACTGGGGGTTGGTCTCTTTCACCATGTTGAACAGAGGCTCACCCACCTTTTGCGCGATGGCGTATTTCTCCTTCTTCAACCCGTATGTGCCAGCGATACCGCAGCACGCCTGGCCGGACTCGACCACAGTAACCCCAGGGATCGTTTCCATGAGCTCAATGGCAGGCTTGCCGATACCCTGGCTTTTCACCTGGCACGGCTGATGGTACGGAATAGTGAGGTCAATGTGTTCGAGCTTGTCGACGGGGAACAACCCTTCGTGGATCAAGTCCACGAGGAACTCGCTTGTTTCAAACGTGCGTGCAGAAACCTCGTCCAGAGCCTCGTCCTCAACACCCATGATCTCGTGGGCTTCGTGACGAAGCATTCCGGCGCACGAACCAGCACTGGACACGATAGGCATGTCCACGCCAGGAGCCTGCAAATCGCGGGCTAGCTTCGTCACCTTCTTGGACGCCTGCTTGAACAAGCCATTGGACTGTTCGGCCAATCCACAGCATCCCTGCTTCGGGAGCTGCACATCAAAGCCGATGTATTCGAGGACCTCGATCGCTGCCTTGGACGCAGCAACCTCGAAATACCCGCCCGCGCATCCGGAGAAATACGTGAGAGGTCCAAGGTTCTGCGCGTCCGGCGCTTTCTTGGGTGTGTGGTGCTTGAACCAGTGGGCAAGGGAATGGGTTTGCGCCTTCGGCATCGGCGCGTCCCTGTGAACGCCCACCACCTTTTCAACTGCGGTGCGAATAGGCTTCATACCCAATGCTGCGTTGGCGATGGGCGCAAGCGGAGTGAGGAGCTTTCCTTCCAGTTCCGTCTGGGTGATCAGGCGGTCGCGCAGCGGCATGTGCTGTTCCTTCATCACCGCACGTGCCTGCGCGTTGATTTCCGCGATCTTGACGCCTTGAGGGCATACGGTTGTGCAAATAGAACAGCCGGAGCAGTAGTCGATCGAGTAATCCACAGACTCACCCTTGCGGAAACGCTCTGCCTGCGGGCCGACGTATTTCGGTCCGGGGAACAGTGGAGTGTTCTTGGCAACCGGGCACTGCGTTTCGCAGATCGTGCACTTAATACAGGAGTCTAGGGATGCGCGAGCTAGTTCTTTGCGTGCAAAGTCGAGTGCGTCTCTCATGCGATCCTCTCATTCGTCATGGCATCGTTCTTGATTGCATTGAGCGCACGAATCACTGACCCGAGCGCGATACCTTCACCGTCTTTTTCGCGTGCACGCCAGGCGCCGGAGAGCATGCCGCCAACAGCGTACACATTGGTGTACACCGGTGTGCCGTCTTCGCCTACTGGATGCAGATCGTCATCGGTGGCGAGCCCTGCTGCAAACGCACCCTGCGGTTTACCCCAATAATCAGGGTCTGCAACATGCCCAGTGGGAACGGTGACGGGGAAATCGAAGACGGTGTCGTGTGCATTGAAGTACGAATCAATCTCAATAGCACCAGAGTCGAGACCGCCGGCAGCGTAGATCACGTAGTCGGCGGAGATGTCCTTGACAGCGCCTGCAACCTGCACCTTGAGTTTTGTGAGCCGGCCGTCAACGGGCACAGCGCCGACTGCTGCCGCGTTGAGCATCAGTTGGATGCGAGCCTGTTGCGTTGCGGCGCGCAGGATCTCATTGAAGCCGAGGCCTGGCACCAACGGGGGCGGCGTAGGAATCTGGAACACTGGCTGCCCAACAAGGTGTTCAAGCTTGCGTGCGGCATCTTCGCGCAGCACGGCGGGGATCCCGATGTGCTCCCCTGGCTGTGCAACCCGCTTGAGAGCCTCTGCAAGCCTCTGCAGTGCTTCGTCGGATTCGAGGAGCCGAGAATACTGCAACGATGTGTCGCCCTTGGCAATAAGTGTGACGACTTCCGCGCGCGCGGATATGCCTTGGTTAGCGAGATTCTCCGCAACGAGCTTCGGGTAAAAATCTTTGATTCCCGAGAATCCAACGATCAGATAGTCGGTGGCCGAATCGAGTGCACCGGCAGCATACGAATGCGGGAACAGCGACGTTCGGCGTATCGCACCGAGGGCCGTGGGCAGTTTTGTGGCGTGTTCTGCCGATCCTTCCAGGGGAATATAGGCGCGCAATGCCTCAATGCCGGCGGTGATGTCGTCAGTGCTGATATGCGCATATGGATGGTCAGGGTTCTCCTTGCCGATGCGTGCTGCCGCTTCAAGTGGCGCATCATCGTCATAGATGTCGATTGTTCCGGCAGAAAGCTGGAGACCGCCAAAACCCTTGGTGACGATGGTGACCCGGTGCCCAGCCCGATGTGCTTCCAGTGCGGCGAGGAGCCCGGAGATGCCGGCGCCAATAACGATCGTGTGTGGCTTGACGCTTCGCCGTTCAGAACCAGCTGGCGATGCGGACGTAGGTGCTGCTGCGAGGTGTCGTGCTTCCAGTGTGGACATCACTGTGCCTCCTTCACGTGGTGGCTACCGGTTTGGCTGTTGGCGTGGCTCGTTGCCTGCTTCTCGGCAGGGTTCTGAGCGTGAGTGCCGGCTGTCTTTTGCCCGCCTTCGGCAGGGAACTGGGTGGCTGACGGAAGCTCGGATCCGGCGGGAAGCGGCGTGAGCGGAAGATCGTCAATATCGTAGGTGCCGGTGTACATCCATGCGTCCAGGGATTCTTCGCGCGCCTGCACTCCATACAGCAGCGGGTTGACGCCTCGCCAGCGATTCTTCAAGAACAGTCGCAACAGCTCGGTGGATTGGGCTGCAGTCCAGTTCCCGCACTCGTGCGCGATCCCTGCCGTGCGCAATCCGCAGAAACCTCCCTGGCATGGCCCCATACCGACCCTCAACTGGCGGCGTAGATCGTCGAACGTCGCATCGGGCTGCTCCGCCAGAAGCTTGGTGATCTGCGATTTCGTCACAAGTTCGCATTCGCAAATCACTGGATCAGGGTCGGGCATTCCATGCGAAGCTTTCTTTGCATGTTCGACGTGCTCAAAGTGATCCGTGACCTTGTAGTTAGGCTCGTCCTCGATGACGCTCGCTGCGGTGAGGCATGGCCGATCCTCTCCCCATTCCTGGCACAGTGCGTCCATCACGCGCTCTGCCATCAGACGGTAGGTGGTCAGCTTTCCACCGGCGATGGTGATCAGTCCCTTGACGTCGTGCTGAATGATTGACATATTGCGGCTCATGTGGCGTGTATCGTCGCTCGACACGCGGCGGTCGCGCAGCAGCGGACGTGCACCAGCCCACACGTGGAGTGCGCGGTTCTGACGGAAGCCAGGAATCATCGATTCTCCAGCTGAAAGCATCGCTTGAACTTCGTCTGGATCAATGTCCAGACGATCCGGGTCGGCCGCATGCACGTCGGTGGTGCCCACGATCGCAACCGTGTGGACAGGGACGATGATGTCCCCATCTGATGGCCGAATACAGTGGTTGACCACGCCGTTCACAATCCGGTGGTTCATTGCCACCATGATGCCACGCCCAGGCACAACCTCAACGTCATTTTCGCCTGCCATTGCGGCAATTCGATCCGCCCACGGTCCGGCAGCGTTGAGGACTGCGCGGCATTCGATCAGGAAATCTTCGCCGGTCTTGCTGTTGTGGGCACGAACTGCTGCCACAGCTCCGTCACTGACTTCGATGTCGGTCACTTCGGTGTACGTCATCACCTTGGCGCCGTACTTCTCCGCGTCATGCGCGCAGCCCCACACGAGCTTCCAGCCGTCAACAGTGCCATCTTCCACCTGGAAAGCGCGCGTGACAGTGCGTGCCAGCCGAGGCTCGATCGCGTACGCCTGTTCTGGACTGATCTCCTTCACAGGAACATGAGTGTCGAGACAGCCTTGAAGGAACTGGTCGGGGTAGCTTTGATCGTCATCTTTGAGGGTGACGAAAAGCCCTCCTGTTTCCTCCACGGCGCCAGGCTGAATACGCCGCAGGATTGCGTTTTCTTCAGCGCATTCCGTGGCTGACTCTGGGTCAGTGACGCAGTACCTACCGCCAGAGTGAAGCAGACCGTGGTAGCGGCCTGTTGTGCCTTGACCTAGATCCACGCGTTCCAGCAGGATCGCTGAGAAGCCGCGCATTGCGGCGTCGCGCAGAATGCCAGTACCCGTTGCGCCGCCACCGATGACGACGATATCGCAAGAGAGCTTCGTTGCTAACATATTTCCACTATAAATGAGGCCAAAAGTCCCAAATGACAAATCTCACATTTGCACATTCGTACCGTCGCTTGATGAACAAACGTGCATCGCCAATAATGGGACTGTGAGCGGTCTGAGTGAGCGAAAACACAAAGCGTATGACGTTGCACTCCTGTATTACGTTGAGCACGCGACGATGGAGTCGATAGCGCGGAGGATGAATCTTTCACGGTCTACTGTTTCGCGGCTGCTCTCCTACGCTCGGGAAGCTGGACTTGTTCGTATTTCAATGCACTCGCCCGACGAGGAAACAGAAAACACAACCTCCGTGATCGGTGAACGGTTTGGTATTCGGACGATTATCGTGCCCGTGGTGCCGCCGGTGTCAGAGGTTCGGCGCTTTGAAAAGGTGGCATCTGCAGCTGGAGCAGTGATCTCCGATGCGATGGAATCTGGCATGACGATGGCGCTTGCCTGGGGCACCACCACATCAGCGATAGCGGACTACCTGGTGCCCAAAAGGACTCACGACACAACGATCGTTCAGATTGATGGATCCTCCTCGGCGCGCGCGTCATCCAGCACATACTTCGGTGACGTTCTTTCGCAGTTCGGGCAAAATTTTGGTGCACGAGTCGTGGGCTTCCCCGTACCGACGTTCTTTGATTCGGTGTCCACGCGTAATGCCGTGTTTCGTGAAAGCTCCGTGATCGCTGTGCGGGATCTTTCACAACATGCGGATATTGCCGTTTTCGGCATTGGCGCATTCGATTCTCCGATTGCCAGCCACATTTATTCGGACGGGTACCTCACAGCACGGGAGGTTGTTGAGCTTCGCTCTGACGGCGTTGTGGGTGACGTGTGCGGTGTGCTGTTGCGGGAGGACGGATCGTGGCGGGATATCGAGATCAACCGGCGTGCTACCGGCTTGAATCCAGACGAATTGAAACAGATTCCGCGCAGGTTCGGCGTGGCGTATGGCCCGGCAAAAGCGCAGACAACCCTCGCCGCTTTGCGGGCTGGAACGATCACGGACTTAGTAGTGGACTCCCAGTGTGCCTCGCAGATCGTGGAATTGATGCGCGTATACGACAGGAGACAGAAGAATAACCCGTCCGGTCGTTTTTCTCGGCCGCTGAAGGCGACTTCGGAGCACATCGCAAGTTCCGCAAGCCCCGAGAACGCCGCATTCTGAGAACTTCACACGGTGGGCAAGCCGACCAACCCTGAATCCTCCTGCTGCTGGGCGAGACCGTCGGCGAGCAACGAGCGCAGCGCGGCGTCAAATCGTGCCTGGTCAATCTTGCTCTGTGCGCGGAGTTGGTTCACCTCAACCGGCTGGGGCGACGCCTGCCGGAGCACTCCCATAATTGCTCCGCGTGCTTGACGCATCGTCCCATTCCACGGCTGGGCACGCCGTGCTCCTCCATTATCGGGGTATCCGGCTTTTTTCCACTCACACCATGATGCGGCGGGGCACTCTTCGCATGCAGGATTTTTCGCCCTACACACGATTTCCCCCAGTTCCATGATGCTTTCGTTCCAGCGCCATGCATCCTCGTCATCTAAAGGGACGAACGATTCGGCACGCTCGCGCTCGGAACGAGTTGCGGTGGCAGGAGGCAGAGCGATGCCATTCCATCGGCCGAGCACGCGGCGAATATTCGTGTCCAATACAACCGAACGAGTATGAAAACCGAATGCGAGCACAGCGTCAGCAGTATACGGCCCGACTCCCGGCAGTGCGAGGAGTTCTTCACGCGATGTTGGAAGGGATCCTCCATGCTGCGTGACGATCTGCTGCGCGCATTCGCGCAGGCGGAGGGCTCTGCGGGGATAACCCATGCGTTCCCACGCAACAATAACCTCAGCTGGGGAAGCCAGGGCGAGATCGCTGGGTTCCGGCCATGTGCGCATCCATGCTTCCCACGTCGGGATAACGCGCGAGAGCGGCGTCTGCTGACTCATCACCTCACACACGAGGATTGCCCACGGGCTTTGTGGCTGCGTGCGCCATGGCAAGGGGCGTCCATGCTGGCCATACCAGTCGATGAGCGTGCGTTGGATCGAGGCGAGATCTGTGGGGCTGAACGCGAGGGTGGCAGGAGGCGCTCCCTCAGCGGACGGGGCGCTTGTCTCGGCTTGGGCGGCCTGTGAGGATTGGCGTGAAGCGGGTGCGTCGGATTGTGTTGTCACGACTCAAGTGTGCCTTACTTGTGACGAGCACGTGCACGGGTCGGGAGCGCTGCGGCTGGCACAGCGGAAACAGATACCTGGCGTGCTAGCGTACATATGTGAGCACACATCAGTCCGATTTGTCATCCGGCAAGGTCATTCATATGCGACGCCCATCTGAAGGAGAGGGGCGCGCGTCAGATGCGCCAGGTGTACGGCAGACTGCCAAGGATGCGGGTCGTCGTGAGCGCTCACGGGATGAACAACCGAGGACTCGTGCTGGACGTTCCGCTTCTTCCAATCAGCATCGACAGCGTGGCGCGGCGCGCTCTGAGGTACGAGGGAGCACGGCAGAGCGCGGGAAGAGACGGAGCACAGCGGCGCGGCGCAGCTCGGCTGCGCGAGGGAACACAGCACGATCCACAATGCGCGCGCAGTTTAGTGCCTCTGCCCGTCAGGCACGTGTGCAGAACAAACCTGGGATGAATAAGCCTGCAAAGTCCGTCAATACGTTGAAACGTGCCAACACATCCAAGCGCGCTAGTACGACGTCAGCGAGCGAACAGCGGCGTGCGCAGCGGTTTGTCGTGATGTCTGTCGTAGTCATTGTTGTCATGATCGTGCTCGTTGTTGGTGGGAAATTCGCTGTCGGCAAGGTTCAAGAGCACAAGCAGACCTCGCTCGCACGTGTGGACCCTGCTTCCCAGTTTCTTCCGGTTGAATGTTCAACTGAGAACCTCACAATGAATGCCACAACGGATGGCGGTGCAGCAGGTTCGCCTGTCTCGTTCGCCGTGTCGTTAAAGAATACGTCGACAACGAACCCGTGTTACGTGGATGTGGGATGGACGAATTTGCGCGCAACGATCACGAGTGGTGGCGCTCAAGTAGCGGACTTGGCGGCATGCGCAGCGAAGCCGAAAGAACAACGGTGGCTGCTGGATCGCGGCATGAGCGAAACGCTGACCGTCACCTGGAATGGGGCGCTCGCCGGTACGGGTTGCCCCAGCGCAAGCGGCTCGAATGTGCGGTATGGACAGCCCGGGAGCTACGTGGCTCACATCAGTTTTAAGGACGAAGCCGCTACTGGCGTTGACGTTTCCTTTGCGCTGACATCCGGCTCCGCACAGGCATCTGCCTCCAATGAGCAGGGCACTACGCGCGATTCACAAGGGGCACAAGCTTCTCAAGGAAGTACCCAAGGTGCTCAAGGAAGTTCGCAAGGGGCACAAGGGAGCGCACAAGCCACTCAACAAGATGCTCAACAGGGCGATAAGCAAACCACTCGACAGGGTTCTCAACAAACTCAGCAGAAATAGACTCAACAAAGCGGCGCCTTCTCGGATTCTGCGGGTTCTGATTCTGCCCGTGCCAAGGCTTCGCAGGGCTGAACTGCGGCGCGCTGGCCGTGGTGGCATTTGGCTGCTGGGCGCTGGGGAGGGCAGCGTCCTCGAATCTTCCTAAGATGGACACATGGCGAAAAAACCTGTGACGACGTACCGCTGTTCACACTGTGGGTGGACGACGACGAAATGGGTTGGACGATGCCCCCAGTGCGGCGAGTGGAATACGCTCGAAGAAGTGGCACAGCCGCTTGTTTCCCCTGCGCAGAGCGGTGGGCGTGGTGTGCGAGCACCGCACGCTCCGGCGCGTCCCATCACTGATGTGCCCAGCACAGCCTCGGAAAAGTCGTCAACAGGTGTCGCTGAGCTCGATCGCGTCTTAGGTGGAGGGCTCGTACCTGGAGCGGTGATCCTGCTTGCCGGCGAGCCAGGTGTGGGAAAGTCCACGCTGTTGTTGGACGTTGCGGCACATACGGCGAGTGCAGGTGGGAAACCTGTGCTCTACGTTTCCGGTGAAGAATCCTCTTCGCAGGTTCGGCTGCGTGCCGAGCGAATCGGGGCGATGGATCCCAACCTCTATCTGGCCAGCGAATCGGATGTGGACGAAATCATCGCGCAGGCAGCGCAACTGACACCGTCACTGCTTGTGGTGGACTCGGTGCAAACGATTCAAGATCCAGACACCGACGGAGCAATGGGGAATGTGGCGCAGATCCGTGCCGTCACAGCTCGGCTGGTTGCCCTCGCCAAAGCTCAGTCCATGCCGACCCTCGTTGTGGGGCATGTGACGAAAGACGGAACTATTGCAGGTCCTCGCGTTCTTGAGCATCTTGTGGACGTCGTTTGCCAGTTTGAGGGTGACCAGCACTCCGAACTTCGTATGGTTCGAGCTGTGAAGAATCGTTATGGGCCAACCGACGAGGTGGGGTGTTTCGTTCTGACGGAGGACGGGATTGTGGGGCTTCCGGATCCATCGGGGCTCTTCCTCAGTTCGCGGGAACGGCATGTGCCGGGCGCATGTGTGACGATCGCTCTGGAAGGACGCAGACCTTTGCCTGTCGAAATTGAGGGGCTTGTGGTGCCAACCGGCGGACCGCCCCGGCGCACAACCTCTGGGGTAGATTCTCCACGGGTGGCGATGGCTGTGGCAGTGCTGCAGTCGCGTTTGGGTTTTCAGTTGGATCGGCGCGATGTCTTCGTCTCGACGGTGGGTGGGGCACGTGCTGCAGAACCGGCAACGGATGCGGCGATCTGTTTGGCATTGGCTTCGGCGCAGATGGATCTTCCTATTGCCGGCGGCGTGGCGGCATGCGGAGAAGTCTCGCTGACCGGCGAACTGCGGCCTGTCCAGGGCGTTTCGCAGAGGATCGCGGAAGCTGAACGCCTCGGCTTTACGCGGATGGTGATTCCACGGCAGAAAACCCACCGAGGTAAGGCGCGCACGCATACAGCGATTGATGTTGTGGAATGCTCCGACCTTCAGGACGCTATCGAAGCAGTGCTGCCTCTGCACGCCTCGTGAGCCCAGCGCCTTATATGCACTTCTCGATTCTCACGGCATTCCATCGTCTCCACCGTGAGTTATAGGAGGCGCGTCACTTTCGGTTTGCGAATTGTTCAAGCAACACGGAGTCGCCGGACACGATGATGATGTCCTCCGCATCAATTCGAGTGTCATCGCTTGCATACTCGAACGGTTGGCTGGGGGATTTGACGCCGATAATCGTCACGCCAAAACGCTCGCGGACTTTCGATTCGGAGATCAGAAAACCCTGGATGTCTTTCGGGGGTCTCATCTTAATAATTGAGAACCCGTCCTCCATCTCGATATAGTCCAGCATCCGGCCAGAAACCATATGCGCGACCCTGGCACCAGCGTCGTATTCGGGATAGACAACGTGGTGTGCTCCAATCCTGCGCAGAATGCGTCCGTGGGAACGTGAGAGCGCTTTCGCCCAGATCTGTGGGGTGTGAATATCCACGAGGTTCGCTGTGACGAGTACGGAGGATTCCAAGGATGTGCCAACCCCCACGACGGCGGTGGGAAACTCGTCGGCACCAACCTGCTCGAGCGTGTCGGGATTGGTGGCATCGCCCTCGATAATGCGAAAACGGTGGCTCCACTTTGCAACAACAGCTGGATCCCGTTCAATAGCGAGGACTTCGCGCCCCAGGTCATCAAGTGTGGATGCGAGGGCTGAACCGAAACGCCCGAGCCCGATCACGAGTACGGCGCCGTCGTCATTCATTCTTATTGCCATGTCCGTGCCTCATCTTGCTCTGATGTGGTTGTGCTGTGGCTGTTGGTGCCACTGAGCACATGCTTTTCCCGCTTGTTAGCCAATAATAGGTGTTTCTTCTGGGTATCGGATGACGCGTTTGCGGGTGCGCAAGGCGAGGGCTGCTGCGAGCGTCATTGTGCCGACGCGCCCGCAGAACATGAGCGCAACCAGAACGTACTTACCCACAACCCCAACACTCGCCGTAATGCCCGTGGAGAGGCCGCAGGTGGCGAATGCAGAAATAGCTTCAAACAACACCTGACTCAAGCCGAATGAGGTGACTTGTAGCAGCGCAATCACACCGACGCCCACAATAAATGCTCCGAGCAGCGTTGCCGCTACGGCAAGTCGAAGTGTTTCAGGCGGGAAACGCTTGCCGAATGCTTGTGTGTCCCTATCGCCGCGTGCCTCTGCGATCACTGCGAGGATCAGAACGGCGAAGGTGGTCACCTTAATGCCGCCGGCTGCGGAGGCCGAACCTCCACCGATGAACATCAGGGTGTCCAAAACGAACCAGGAGGTTTGCGTCATCGAACCCACATCAATCGTGGAGAGACCGCTGGATCGTGCAGCACTGGAAACAAGTGTAGAGCTGGATGCGCTTTCGAAGGCTGACGAGTGCCCAATCGTCGCAGGATTCTGCCATTCGCACGCAGCCAGCGCTGCGGCGCCCACAACGAAAAGCGCAAGATACGTGACGAGCGTAATCTTCGTGGTCACACTCCATTTTCGGGGTGCAGAGCGTTCACGCCACACGTCCAGGAGTACAGGAAAGCCGATGGCACCTGAGATGGTGCCGAGGATGACGGGGAGGCTCAGAAGCCAACTGCCTGCAAACTGACTCAGGCCGCCAGGAATAATCACAAGTCCGCCATTGTTGAAGATGGACACCGCCATAAAAAGGGAATGCCACAGTGCGGGTAGCAGTGCCTCGCTCTGTTGGAGGAAGAATGGCA
This sequence comes from Actinomycetaceae bacterium, assembly GCA_028724265.1. Lineage (GTDB taxonomy): Bacteria > Actinomycetota > Actinomycetes > Actinomycetales > Actinomycetaceae > JAQYDG01. The sequence goes on along the minus strand of JAQYDG010000004.1, from coordinate 569,208 downwards.
GCATCAGGACGAAGAGCACGGCCTGGCTGGTGAGGGCCACAACGATGACCGCGCGGATTAATGAACCCACATTGCCGAGGGTTGTCTGGGTCTCTGAGGCCGTCAGGATACGCCTGGTCAAGCCAATATGCCGCGAAATCGCTGTTGACATGATTGACGCGAGCGTCATTACACCGATCCCGCCTATCATCATGCCAAACATCAGGATGACGTGGCCGAAGCCGCTCCAGTATGTTGCGGTATCCACAACGGCGAGGCCTGTCACTGAAATTGCGGAGGTTGCAGTAAAAAGCGCATCGACGAAGCTGGGGTGAGGCCCGCGCGTGGTTCCGGGAAGCAACAGCAGCAGCGTAAACGCGCTGACAATGCCAGCAAGTACAATCAACGCCAGGCGGGCAGGGCGTTCCTGAGCGAGAGTCTCGCCATGTGCACGCAGACGTGCTGGCCACGATTGCTGCAGCGAGAGACGAGGATTGAGAGCCGTCGCGCGGCGGAGGCTTCTCGTGGTGTTCTTCGTCATATTTCCCCTTGCTGGCGTGCACATCCAATCTGGGAGGATTGGCGCGTGACTGAACCTGACGCTCCTACTGTAGATCACTCAGCGCTGCAGCGTCATCGAGGCACAAGGAAGGTCTTCGATGGCGAGTGAGCAAAAGCGAAGGACGCCCGAAGATGACGAGTGACCAAACACGACGGATGGCCCACAATCAGGAGTGACCAAAATGGGCTGAAGGCTCGGCCTTTATGACTAAGATAAAAGTAGTTATAGGCGTGTGGATATCCACGAGCGTACGATTGTCAAGCGTGCGATCGTATTCTCTGGTGTCACGCGCGAGGCTTTATCAGCGATACGCAGCAGTCAACGACGTGCAGAAAAGAGTAACAATGGCCGGGGAATCGCCGAAGTTTTATACCGTAGCAGAAGTTGCTTCGCTTGCCCGCGTCTCCCGAATGACTGTCTATCGCATGATTCATTCTGGCGAGCTTCCTGCTATCCGTTTCGGTTCTTCCTATCGTGTTCCGGCCTCGGCAATGGAGAGTATCGTCACGGCACTTGAAGTTGAGGATGGCTTCGGTGAAGGGCGTGCAGCTGGCGGACGCTGACGATATACCGCGGGCCGATAGGCAGATCGTCGTCTCCTGGACTGAATTTGGCAGGAGCCTGAGTCTGACGCGGTGAGTGCAGCCGGTGATGGTGTACGCCAGATATGTGCCATAGTCCGCGCGTAATTTTAGGCGTTGCGTGTTTTCGCGTTACTATTAGGTGCGTACAACTGGGTATTGATAATATTCGTTCGATTCGGAGGTAGTTGGTGGGCTCTGTTATCAAGAAGCGCCGCAAGCGCATGAGCAAGAAGAAGCATCGTAAATTGCTGCGTAAAACGCGTCATCAGCGCCGCAACAAGAAGTAGCGGTGGTATGAGAAGAGGAGCCCGGCACAATCCGGGCTCTTTGTCTATCAGTGTCTATCAATCTGTTTTGTCGGCGCATGTGCGGTGCATTCACATGGATTTCAACTTCAGACTCAGCGATCGGAATGTTATGACGCAATTGACAACCATTCATCTTGTACGGCACGGGGAAGTGGATAACCCAACGGGCGTGCTGTATGGACGTCAGCCAGGATTTCACCTCACGCCGTTAGGGCATTCTATGGCGGCATCTGTCGCCCAATGGATGGCGGAGCGCGACATCGCAGCAGTTTTTTCTTCCCCGTTGGAACGGGCTCAGGAGACCGCGATGCCGACGGCTGAGGAATTTTCGTTGCCGATTATCGCGGATGACGGCCTTATTGAAGCGGGTAACTCCTTTGAAGGAACGAATGTGAACGCGAATCGGTGGGTTCTAGCCAAGCCGCGCTATTGGGGGAGATACGTGAATCCGTTCAGGCCGAGCTGGGGCGAGCCATATGTCGATATTCTTCACCGGTTCGTGCCCGTGATCCGCCGTGCTCTTCAGGAGGCCGAAGGACGCGAGGCTATGCTCGTTTCCCACCAGCTTCCTATCTGGACGGTACGGCGTTTCGTTGACGGCAAGCCACTTGCTCACGATCCGCGCCGGCGCGAGTGTTCGCTGTGCTCTGTGACGAGTCTTCACTTTGCGGGGAGGCAGTTGTTGAGCGTCAGCTATGACGAGCCGGCTGCTGAGCTCCTGACTCAGGTGAAGGATATTACCCCAGGCACGTCGGCTGCCCGCACGAATAGGGGATAGGCCGCGCGGATACAGGCGGCGAGGAGCGCTAGCGCAATAGCCAAACGGCAGCGCAGGTGCAGGCTATCAGCTTTTAGTTGTGAGGCTCGCGGGGATCGTCGTCAGGATGTGTACTGGATTCTGAGTTATCACCGCTGCCATCGTCGCTGGTGCTACTGGCGTCTTCCTCTTTATTGCCCTCGTCCTTGCTAGCAGTATTGGTTCCGTCTGTGCTGGCAGCGTCAGAATTGTTGTGTGAGTCGTTATCGAGCTGAGAGCGCTCCCACTTTTCAAATGCGTTATGCGCTTCGAGTTTCTTAAGAAACTCGGGATCGTCATCCGGGGCATGTTCCTTTTTGCGCGAAGCAGCAAAGCGGCGATAAAAGCCTTGTGAAGGATGCGAACTCTTATCTGCTTGGTTTCCAGGAACCGCAGCCCCCACAGGGTCTTCCTCGGGATGCTCGGTGATCCATCGCAGTACAATCCACATCAGCGAACCAATGCCAGGCACAAAGATCACAAAACAGAGCCACAGCCATTTCGGCAGATGAGCAGGCATACGGCTGGCATGTGCACAGTCGATGATCCCATAAATCCAGACTGCAAGGGCGAGAATAGCTGCGGCAATTCGTGGCATATCTAGAGCCTACCGCACGCGTCTGGGCGGCTCGAATAGGCGAGAGTTGTACTACCTAGGCTCACAGGCGCGGGCACCCGGCGCACAATGTGACGATATTGGCGCAATATGACGGAGCCAGGTGCTCGTGCAGCGCGAGGTGTTCCTGTGTGGCAGTGCGTTCTTGCGTCGCTAGGCAGTGACGGGCATTGTGGCGGCGAGCGGCGTGATCCAGAATGCAATCAGCGCACCGAGTCCGTAAGCTAGCTCGACAAAACCCGTGTTGCGCAGAACGACGATCAGCGCCTTTCCCTGTGCTTGCGGATGCATCAGCACCGGCTTGATACACACGACGGCCAGGATGGCTGCCGGCAGGAAGAAGATGATCCTCCATCCAATAGTGGGGATCAGGGCAAGGGTTGACACCAGGGGGACGACGAGCATCAGGGCGTAGGTGCGCCGAGCCCACGTATCGCCGATTCGGACTGCGAGCGTCATCTTATGGTTGATACGGTCGGTGGGGATGTCGCGGGTGTTGTTCACCATTAGCAGAGCGCAGGCGATCACTCCGAACGCGCTCGCCACAAGCCACCCCTGCCATGGAACATGCAAGGCTTGGAAATAGATGGTCCCGCCGCAGGCCACAAGGCCGAAGAAGATGAACACAAATATTTCGGAAAGTCCCATATATCCATACGGATGTTTCCCGCCGGTGTAGAACCATGCGGCGAGCACGCAGGCCACGCCCACGCCGATCATCCACCACTGATGCGTCATGATGACGAGGACCAACCCGGCAACGCACCCCACGGCATAAAAAGTCAGGGCAGCGGCAAGAACCACAGAAGGCGATGTTTTTCCACCCCCCGTCAAACGTGGAGGACCAGAGCGCACGTCGTCAGTTCCCCGTATCCCATCGGAATAATCGTTCGAGAAATTCACGCCGATTTGAAAAGCCAGCGCGACAACAGCAAGGAGGATAAAACGCGGCAGTGAGGCTCTGCCCATCCACAGAGCGACGCCTGTTCCAGCAAGCACAGGTGCGATAGAGGCTGGAAGCGTGCGCGCGCGAGCACCTTCAATCCAATCATTGAGTGTAGCCACGCATGCCAGTATATGTGGGTGACGGCTGATGAGGCGGCAACGGTTGGTGAGGTGGGCGAGGATAGGCGAGGTGCGCGAAGGATGGCGAGAGTCCATGGGCGCAGAGGGCGGTTCAGCCGTGCACAGTACGAGGCCAGACGCGTGTCGCAGAATGCGCGATACAATTTCGAGCAGAGTTTCGGACAATTCCCAGGATTCGCAGTTACGCTTGAGGAAACCGAGCGAGAGGGGATAGCTGCGAATCCATATCGAGTTTCCAACAACTCGATAGCCTGTGCGTGTTTCGTCAGGTCGCGGGAAGTGAGCGTCAAGGCGCCGGTAGCGGACGAAAATCCTCAACAGATTCGTTAACAGGTCATGAGCAGCATCAACAGAAGATACAGAGCAGAGGATGGGCACTATGAGTGAGGACTTGAACGGAGAGAATCGGGAACGGCCTCGTGAAGAGCTGCCTCGTGAGGGCCAGCCACAGCAGCACGCGCAGTTTTCTCCCTACCAGCAGCCATATGCGTCGGGGGATCCGGCACAACAGTCTGAACACGGGCAATCCAGCACCCACGTTCCAGCGAGACACGTGCCGACAGAAACGGGTGCGCACGTTGGGGCAGACACACAGGCGGGCGCGGATACGCACACAGGCACCGATGCTCGGACAGATGCCGATGCGCAAACTGGTGCAGACGCATGGGCCGGTATGGATGCACGGGCTGGCATGGATGCGCGAGCTCATTCGCATGGCTCCGCTTATCCTGCCCAGTCCAGTTTCGACCAGGGCTCCAGTTCCCGGGACTTTTCCGGGCTCCCCTTCGGCTATTCTGACCCCAACCAGGCGTCCAATGCCACTGCGTTCCCCGGCGTCACACCGTCGGATTCTGTATCGGGATCCGGTGCGCCATCGGAAAAGCCAAAGAAAAAGCACAAGCTCCTGAGGGCTGGCGCGATCCTCGTTCCTGGAGTCCTTATCGGTGCCGTGATCGGCGGCGGTGTCGGAGCCGCGTGGACGGATCGGCATAGTGACGATGGGCAGAGCGTGGCGGTTTCTGCTCCGCAGGTGGGTGCTACCGGTGAGCCCCTCGTCACCGATGCGAGTGAATCGAATCCAGATTGGCAGAAGGTTGCCACAACAGTGCAGCCCTCCGTTGTGGCTATCACCGTTCAGCTTTCCAACGGTGGTGCACAGGGCTCCGGTTTTATTTTGGATTCTGATGGGCATGTGGTGACGAATAACCACGTGATTGACGGTGCCCAGCAGATCAACGTGCAGCTGAACAGTGGGCAGTTGTATCGGGCAAAGCTGGTGGGCAGTGATCCTGCAACTGATATTGCGGTCCTTCAGATTTCGAATCCGCCAAAAGATCTCCACGCTGTGTCGTTGGGAGACTCCAATTCTCTTGTGGTGGGGCAGGGCGTGGCTGCTGTTGGCAACCCGCTGGGTCTATCCCAAACGATGACCACTGGCATCATCTCGGCGCTCGATCGCCCAGTCGAAACTCAGTCGCAAACACAGAGCCAAAATCAGAACCCGTTTGGATTCGGGGGCGGAAACCTATTCGGAAATCAGCAGCAGGCTGATACCACGGTTGTCACAAACGCCATTCAGGTGGATGCGGCAATCAACCCTGGCAATTCGGGCGGCCCACTGTTTGATGCGTCGGGGCGTGTGATCGGCATGAACTCGTCGATTGCGACACTCTCTGGCTCCAGCTCAGATGAGGGAGGCTCTATCGGCCTCGGCTTTGCTATCCCGATTAACCAGGTGAAGAGCGTTGTGAACCAGCTCATTAAACAAGGTGTTGCAACGCATGCCTATCTGGGCGTCTCCACAACCAGTGGGGCTGCCAGCTATGACGATATTCAACAGATTGGCGCCCAAATTGTGAGCGTCGTTGATGGGGGACCGGCGGCGAAAGCCGGCCTGAAGCCAGGTGACGTCATTACGTCGGTGAACGGCAAGCAGGTGGTGTCGGCGTCCTCGCTGACTGGTTTCGTGCGCCAGTACAGCTCAGGAGACTCGGTGAAGATCAGTTTTGCTCGCAACGGCAAGCTGCAGACGATCAATGTGGCGCTGGCAGCAAAGGAAGATTCGCGGGTGAGTGAAGGCTAATCATCCTCGGTGATGCGGTGATGCGGTGATGCGGTGATGCGGTGATGCGGTGATGCGGTGATGCGGTGATGCGGTGATGCGGTGATGCGGGGCCATGGCGTCAGGGAATCCGGTGGCAGGGAATCCAGTGGCGCTGTGGCTCCCTTTGGCTGCGCGGCGCGACGGGTCTGCTGTGTACAATCGAGGGCATGGCGATCACCAAGAAGCGGGCGAGCCTGACGAAGGATCCCTCCGATGTGTCGGGCATGTTTGATGCTGTAGCGAAAAAATATGATGTGATGAATACTGTTGCGTCTCTCGGCCAGGTGTACATCTGGCGCGCCGCAACTGTGGCTGCGATCGATCCGCAGCCGGGGATGCGCATTCTGGATGTTGCAGCAGGCACAGGCACATCGAGTGAAACATACGCGCGGCGTGGAGCACGCGTGGTGGCGTCAGACTTTTCTGAGGGAATGATTGCCGAAGGCCGCAAGCGCTATCCTCACCTCGAATTCGTCCATGCGGATGCGATGAATCTTCCTTTTGATGACGCCAGCTTCGACGTCGTCACAATCAGCTACGGGTTGCGCAATATTCAGGATCCGAGCAAAGCGTTAGCGGAGATGTTCCGCGTGCTCAAACCAGGTGGGCGCATTGTGATCTGCGAGTTCTCAACGCCTGCATTTGTTCCATTCCGTCGCGTGTATCGGTGGTATTTAGGCACGGTGATGCCGCAGGTAGCCCGAACTCTGTCGTCTGACGATGTTGCATACGACTATTTGGTGGAGTCCATCCTCGATTGGCCTAACCAGCAGGCTGTGGGATCGATGATGAAAGCTGCTGGTTTTTCCTTAGTACAGTATCGGAACCTTTCAGCGGGTATCGTGGCGATTCACCGTGCGGTGAAGCCGAGCGAGGCTGCCTAATGGCGGAAAACCGACAGGGGAGGCGCGTGGACTCCGCCGATGTGATCGTGGTTGGTGCAGGTCCTGCCGGCAGTTCAGTCGCTTATTGGGCTGCTAAAAATGGGCTCGATGTGCTTGTTCTTGAAAAGGCGCATTTTCCACGAGACAAGGTCTGCGGCGATGGCCTTACTCCGCGCGCAGTGGCAGAGCTGCAGCGGATGGGCGTCAATTTTGACGGATGGGCGAGGAACTGGGCGCTGAGAACGTATGGAGGTGGTCACCGGATCGAAATTCCGTGGCCAAGCGTTGATTCACTGCCAAACTTCGGCCTCACGTGCCCGCGAATAAAGCTTGACGAGGTGCTGATTCGTCACGCACAGAAGGCGGGTGCGCGCCTCAGGGAAGGCGTGACGGTGACGGGGCCGGTGGTGGATCCGATCCGTTCCATGATGCGCGGTGTGAGCGCGCAGATGGATGGCGAAACGGTGCAGTTTCATGCGCGCTATGTGGTGGATGCTGGCGGCGTTGCCGCGCGGCTGGCAACAAAGCTGGGGCGTGAAAAGAATCCTCAGAGGCCGGTGGGCGTTGCCTATCGAACCTATTTCCGCTCGCCGCGTTCGCACGATCAGGTGATGGAGTCTCATCTGGAAATGTGGGACGGAGTTCCTCATCATTCCTCTCTGATTCCGGGCTATGGATGGGTGTTTGCAGAGCAGGATGGACTCGTGAACGTCGGTCTGGGTTCACTCTCAGCGACGGCGAAACCCAGCGGGGTGGATTATCGCACGATGTTTAACGTGTGGATGCGCAACGTTCCGCCAGAGTGGGGATTCACGCCGGAGAACCAGGTGGGGACGCTGCGGGGTGCTGCGTTGCCGATGGCTTTTAATCGCAAACCGCACTACGGCCAGGGACTCCTCCTTGTGGGTGACGCAGGTGGAATGGTGTCACCCTTCAACGGTGAAGGCATCGCGTATGCGCTCCAATCGGGGAGGTATGCCGCCCAGGCGCTTGTGGATGCACTCGCAGCGCCTAACCGTCAGCGTGCCGAGGATGCACTCTGTGGTTATTCCACTCGCCTCCGTCAGGAGTTGGGCGGCTACTACACGCTTGGCCGCGTGTTTGCATCCCTGATTTCTCGGCCGGAGATTATGCACGTCTGTGTTCAGTACGGCCTTCCGCATCCGGTGCTGATGCGGCTGGTGATGAAGCTACTCTCCGATTCCTACGATCGGAGCGGCGGCGATTGGATGGATCGGCTGATCTCCACGCTGACGCATCTTGCACCAAAGGCGTAGTGCTTTCGTTTGTCTATGTGCGCAGTCACGTTCAGGGAGCGATATTGCACATATGTGCAATATCGAGGGTCGCTTTTGGGCGTCGATATGCCCAAAAGTCCCATTCGTGAACAGAGCACTCCGTCATCTATGGCAGAATATACCAAGGCATGAGCGAAATCGGGAATAATTCCCGATCGTTTCGTCATGCGGTAAATAGGGAAGGGCAGGTTGAAGCATCGTGACGACGTATGTTCCACTCCTCATTATGATTGCCGCCGCAATCGTGTTGGCAGCCGGCGGCTTGGTCTTGAGTGCGGTTCTCAGCCCGAACCGCTATAACCGCCGCAAGCTGGAAAACTACGAGTGTGGTGTTGAAGCCACGCCAAATGCGGGCGGGGCGGGGCGTTTCCCGGTGAAGTATTATTTGACGGCTATGACGTTCATCATTTTCGACGTGGAAGTGGTGTTCTTGTATCCGTGGGCGTCATCGTTTAAGAGTCTTGGCGCATTCTCACTGTTCGCCATGTTGATATTCCTTGCGCTTATCACTGTTCCATTCATCTATGAGTGGCGTCGTGGCGGCCTGGAGTGGGATTAAGGAGAGCTTATGGCAGAGAATAATCAGCAAGGTATTTTTCTCACCTCAGTTGAAAAGGTCGCTAACTGGGCGATGGCGAAGTCCGAGTGGCCAGTGACGATGGGATTGGCGTGTTGTGCTATCGAAATGATGGCTTTCGGCACGCCGCGTTTTGATGCGTCCCGCTTCGGAATGGAGGTGTTCCGCGCCAGCCCTCGTCAATCGGATCTGATGATCGTGTCCGGACGGGTGAGCCACAGGATGGCGCCGGTCGTACGCGATGTGTACGACAAGATGGCGGATCCGAAGTGGGTAATCTCGATGGGCGTGTGCGCCTCCTCCGGCGGCATGTTCAACAACTATGCGGTTGTGCAAGGCTGCGACCATATCGTGCCGGTTGACGTGTATTTGCCCGGATGCCCTCCGCGTCCGGAGATGTTGATTGACGCGGTCGGCGTGCTGCGCCGTTACGTGATGGAGAATCACAAGATCACGAAGAAGGGACGCGTTGCAGCAGCACGCGCCGCTGAACAAGCAGCACTGGACGCTGTGCCGATTGAAGAGCGGAAGGGGCTGTTGGCAGCATGAGCGATTCAGTAAACGAACAAGCCCAGAATACGGACGGCGAGGGATCCGAGCAGACCAAGGACGTTGCGTTTGGATCCTATAGTCAGCCTGAAGTGATGCGTGCCGTGAAGGGCATGTGGGGCGTACACGGTTCCGGCGATACCAGCGGTTTTTCCGGGTTGAAACGCACCGAAGTGATGGCGCGGCCGGCAACTCGGCCTTATGGTGGCTGGTTTGACGCCGTTGTCGATTACCTGATCGAAGATCTGCAGCAGGACGGGATTTCACCCGAGGCAGCGATCGAAAAGGTTGTGGTTGAAAACGGTCAGCTCGTCCTCTTCATCGCCCGCCAGTACATCAAGCCTGTTGCTCAGCATCTGCGCGACGATCAGGATCTGCGCTTTGAGCTGTGTATGGGCGTTGCAGGCGTCAACTATCCGAACGATCAAGGGCGCGAACTGCACGCGTATTATCCGCTGTTCTCCATTACACATAACCGCTTTATTGCTCTGGAAGTCACGTGCCCGGACGCTGATCCGCACATTCCTTCTATTGTGAGCGTGTATCCCGGCAACGATTGGCATGAGCGCGAGGCGTGGGATTTGATGGGAATCATCTTTGACGATCATCCTGCGCTAGTGCGCACGGCGATGCCGGACGATTGGGTAGGTCATCCCCAGCGCAAGGACTATCCGCTGGGCGGTATTCCTGTGGAATACAAGGGCGCAGTTGTGCCCCCGGCTGATACGAGGAGGCAGTACAACTGATGAGCGTCAACACTGATAGCGCACAGCGTTCGGCTGATGCGCAAAATTATGCGAATTCACGGCATGACGCCAATCCGAGCAATATCCATGCGACGTCTGGCGTCACGGAAGCTGAGTTGGAAGGTTTGCCTACCTTTGACGCTGTGGGTGGCGACTGGAGTGATATCTCCGCTGAAGCACAGCAGCTGGGCGAAGAACGCATCGTCGTCAATATCGGGCCTGTTCACCCGTCAACGCACGGCGTGTTCCGTATGCTTTTGGAACTCGATGGTGAATACGTGCGTGAGTGCCGCGGTTCCACAGGCTTCCTGCATACCGGCATCGAGAAGAACATGGAGTACCGCACCTGGACGCAGGGCGTGGCGTTTGTGACCCGCATGGATTACCTCGGCCCGTTCTTCCAGGAGACCGGCTACTGCATGGCCGTGGAAAAGCTGCTGGGTATCGAGGATCAGGTGCCTCGGCGTGCTCAGATGATTCGCGTCCTGTTGATGGAGCTCAACCGCATCGCGTCACATCTGGTGGCTATCGGTTCTGCCCTCAACGATTTGGGTGCGACCACGCTGATGACGCTCTCGTTCCGCGAGCGCGAGGAGATTTTGCGCATCTTCGAGCACATTACTGGCCTGCGTATGAACAATGAATTCATTCGTCCTGGCGGCGTGCTGGAGGATATACCTGACGATGCGACGGAGTACATTCGCGGTAAGCTACCGAAGATTCGTCGCGGCCTGAACGAGATGATGGACCTACTTGCGCAGAATCCGGTGTTCAAGGCACGTTTCACGGACGTGGGTACCCTTTCACTGTCTGCACTGATGGCGATCGGCCACACCGGGCCGAATATTCGCGCAGCGGGTCTGCCGTTCGACTTGCGCAAATATCAGCCGTATTGCGGATACGAGAATTATGAGTTCGATGTGCCGACGTATACGAAGTCGGATGCGTATCACCGTGTGATTGTTCGTTTTGACGAGTGCTTCCAGAGCCTGCGCATCATTTACCAGGTGCTGGATCGCCTGGATGCTTCTCAGGGTGAACCCGTGATGGTGGATGACAAGCATATTGCGTGGCCTGCTCAGCTCTCGATTTCCACTGATGGGCAAGGCACTGCGCCTGCGCACGTCAAGGAAATCATGACTGAATCGATGGAATCGCTGATTCATCACTTCAAACTCGTCACAGAGGGATTCCGTGTTCCTGCCGGCCAGGCGTACACCCAGGTGGAGCACGCACGTGGTGTGTGGGGCTGCTTGGCTGTGTCCGATGGAGGCACCCGGCCTTACCGCGTCCATGTGAACGATCCCGGCTTCCACAACCTGCAGGCACTCTCCATGATGGCCGAGGGCGGTCTGTTAGCTGATGCCATCGTGTCCCTTGCATCGATTGATCCAGTTATGGGAGGTGTTGACCGCTGATGGCAGATAAACCTTTTAGCCCAGAAGTCGAAGCGCGCCTGCGTGCGGATTCTGCCGAGATTATTTCGCGCTATCCTGACGCTCGTTCTGCCCTGATCCCGATGCTGCATTTGATGCAGAGTGAAGAGGGTTTCGTCTCTCCGCGCTCGATTGCGCTGTGTGCTGACATTTTAGGGCTGACGCGTGCACAGGTTTCGGCTGTTGCGACGTTCTATACGCAGTTCCATCGTCATCCAACGGGTGAATACCACGTCGGTGTGTGCACCAATGCGGTATGCGCCATCCTGGGCGGCGATCAGATTATGCGGTCGGTGGAAGACCACCTTGGTATTCGCGATGAGGAAACCACGGATGATGGCAAGTTCTCGCTGGAGGCGATCGAATGTAACGCCGCGTGCGATTACGCGCCTGTGGTGATGATTAACTGGGAGTTTTTCGATAACCAGACCCCAGAATCAATCAACGGAATCTTGGACGATCTTCGGGACGGCAAGCCTGTGGCTCCAACGCGCGGGCCGGATCAGTTGCCCACGTTCAAGGAGAATGAGCGAATGCTCGCCGGCTTTGAGGACGGCCACGCGGACGAGGGAGTCGGTGCTGGCGAATCCACATTGCGCGGATTGAAGATTGCACGAGACAACGGTTGGACAGCCCCACAGCCGAAGGAGGAGAACTGATGACGACGTTTTCTGAACCCGGCACACTCTCGCCGGTGATTTCGGATATTTGGGATAAAGACAAGTCGTGGACGCTCGAAACATACCGCGCAAACGGTGGTTACGAGGGGCTCGCCAACGCGTGGACGATGGACGGTAACGACATCATCCAGGTGGTGAAGGATGCGGGGCTGCTCGGCCGCGGCGGCGCAGGCTTCCCAACTGGCCTCAAGTGGAGCTTCCTCCCGCCAGCAGACGGCGGACCGCGCTACCTCGTGGTGAATGCTGACGAATCCGAACCTGGGACGTGCAAGGATATGCCGAGCTTAATGGCTAATCCGCATGCCGTCATCGAGGGGATGGCGATCTGCCTGCTGGCGGTAGGCGGACACCATGCTTTCCTCTATCTCCGTGGTGAGGCAGTGCACGTGTATCGCCGTTTGCTCGCCGCAGTACGTGAGGCGAAAGCTGCAGGCCTGGTTGGACCGAATGCGGGTCCGAACCACGACTACGATTTGAACATCACCATCCACGCGGGTGCGGGCGCCTATATTTGCGGCGAGGAAACGGCTCTGCTGGACTCTTTGGAAGGCCGCCGCGGCCAACCGCGCCTGAAGCCTCCGTTCCCAGCCGCTGAGGGTCTCTACGCCAGGCCAACCGTCATCAACAACGCCGAAACGATCGGGTCTTTGCCCGGTATTTTGCGCAATGGCGCGGAGTGGTATTCGTCGATGGGCACAGAGTCCGCCAAGGGGCACGTGTTCTATTCGGTGTCTGGTCATGTGGTTAACCCAGGCCAGTTTGAGGCTCCTATTGGAATCACAGGCCGCGAGTTGATCGAACTGGCTGGTGGTGTGCGTCCAGGGCACGAGCTGAAGTTCTGGGCGATCGGTGGTTCATCTGCTCCGTTGCTCACCCCAGACGATCTGGATGTTCCGCTGGATTATGACTCTGTGAAGGGCGCAGGATCCATGCTCGCTACACGCGCCATGATGGTGTTCGATGACACCGTCTCGGTGGTGCGCGTCATTAAGAACTGGGTGGATTTTTACCAGCACGAATCGTGCGGCAAATGCACGCCGTGCCGTGAGGGCACCTATTGGATGCGTCAGATTATGCATCGGCTTGAAGCCGGCGAGGGGCATCCTGGCGATGTAGAGCGGCTTTTGGAAATCTCTGGCAATCTTGCAGGGCGCTCGTTCTGTGCTCTGGGGGATGCTGCTGCAACGCCTGTGGCTACCGGTATCAAGTTCTTCCGTGATGAGTTTGAGCTGGGATATACAACTCCTGCATGGGAGGCATTCCCGTATGAAGCATCTTCGAAGCTGAGCAAGGCGGTGGCGTAATGGCAGATGGTGTAACCGTCACGATTGACGGTAAGGAAATTACAGTTCCGCAGGGCACGAAGATCATTCGGGCTGCGGAAATGGTGGGCGTGCGTGTGCCTCGTTTCTGCGACCACCCGCTCCTGGATCCTGTTGCTGCTTGTCGGCAGTGCTTGGTGGAGGTGTGGCGCCCAGGCCGTGACGGCAAGCTGGCTAAGGCTCCGAAACCGATGCCATCGTGCGCGGAGGATGTGACTCCCGGCATGGTGGTGTATTCGCAGGCAACGTCTGAAATGGCTCGCAAGGCACAGGAAGGCATGATCGACTTCCTCCTGGTGAACCATCCGCTAGACTGCCCTATTTGCGATAAGGGCGGCGAGTGCCCACTGCAGAATCAGGCGATGACGGAAGGCCGCGCACAGTCCGTGTATGACGGGCCGAAGCGCACGTACCCGAAGCCATTGGAGCTGACGGACAATATCTTGCTGGATCGTGATCGCTGCATTCTGTGCCAGCGCTGCACGCGCTTTGCCGATCAGATTGCTGGTGACGATTTCATTCAACTGCAGGGACGCGGTGGCGGCCAGCCAGGGCTGACTGTCCACGGTGTGAACGGCTCCCAAATCGGTAATTTCGATGGCGATGTGCTTCATTTCTCCAATGCGGACGGCAGCGAACCCAGCGTCTATCTGAACCCGCAGCTAGCAGGTCCTTATGGCACGGCAGCCGTTGAGGAGCGCAACAGTGGTTCGTTACCTGCTGATGAACAGACAGTGGAGGGCAAGCCGTTCACGTCCTACTTCAGTGGCAATATTATTCAGATTTGCCCGGTCGGAGCCCTGACCAGTATGGATTATCGGTTCCGTTCCCGTCCGTTCGATCTCGTTTCCGTTCCTGGTGTCACAGAGCACGATGCGTCTGGCGCTGCGATCCGTGTGGACTATCGCCGTGCTGAAGTTCAGCGTCGCCTTGCCGGCGAAGATGCCGAGGTGAACGAGGAGTGGATTACTGATAAGGATCGTTTTGCTTTCCATTGGGCTCACGGTTCTGATCGCTTGACGACGCCTCTGGTGCGCGATGCGTCCGGTACGCTGCAGCCAGCATCCTGGCCTGAAGCGCTGGATGTTGCGGCGAAGGGTCTGCAGGCCGCCAAAGACGCAAAGGGCGTTGGCGTGTTGACTGGTGGGCGTTTGCCTCTTGAGGATGCGTACGCATACTCGAAGTTTGCACGCGTCGTGTTGGGAACCAACGATATTGACTTCCGCACGCGTCCCGTGACGGACGAGGAGAACGCTTTCCTTGCCTCAACGGTTGCCGGAACCGGCCTGGGCGTCACATATACGGATGTAGAAAATGCTGGATCCGCACTGATCGTTGCGCTCGAGCCCGAGGATGAATGCGGTACGCTCTTCTTGCGTTTGCGCAAGGGCGCACGGAAGAAGGGCCTCAAGGTCACCGTCGTGGCGCCATATGCGAGCCGCGGTACCACGAAGATGAATGCAGCCTTGCTGAAGGCGGCGCCTGGGGCAGAGGCTGACGTGCTGGATTCCCTGCATGAGGGCGATCCCGCCTTTGACTCCCTGAAGGAATCGGGCATCATCTTGGTGGGCGAGCGCGCAGGCGAGCTTTCCGGTGTGTTGAGCGCGGTTTTGCGTTTGGCTGATCGTACTGGTGCCCGTGTGGCATGGGTGCCCAGGCGTGCAGGCGACCGTGCGGCTATTGAGGCTGGTGCACTAGGAACGATGCTGCCGGCTGGCCGTCCCGTCGCTGACGCGGGTGCACGTGCGGACACCGCTGCTGTGTGGGGCGTGGATTCGATCCCGTCCACTGAGGGTCGTTCCACCGAGCACATGCTGCGTGCGGTTGCTTCCGGAGATCTGGCTGGCTTGGTGGTTGCCGGTGTGGATCTGCGCGATCTACCTGCCCAGGCTGCACAGGCCCTGGATGCAGCGAGTTTCCTCGTGAGCTTCGAAGTTCGTCGTTCAGCTGTTGCAGAGTACGCCGATGTCGTGTTCCCCGTTGCACCACCAGTGGAAAAGGGCGGAACATTCGTCAACTGGGAAGGCCGTATGCGGCCGTTTGGCCAGGCCATCACATCAGTTCAACTGCCTGACCGCATTGCTTTGAATGACTTGGCGAACGCGATGAATCACGATCTCGGTTTGGCAACGTTGGCGGATGCCGTCAACGAGATTTCTGAGTTCGATCCGTGGGATGGAGCAAAGCCGGAGGCACCGGCAGTTCCTGCTTCCTCTGTTCAGACCACCACGATTCAAGCTGGGCACGCCCTGCTGGCATCGTGGAATGAGATGCTTGGGCTTGGCTTGCTCCAAGATTTTGAGCCTCACCTGGCAGCGACGGCGAAAGCTGCGGTTGCCTACCTTTCCCCCGCAACTGCTCAGGCAGCCGGGATCACCGATGCTGTGACGATTTCGACGGCATCCGGTAGCGTCACTGTACCTGCCCTGACGCGCGATATGGCTGACGGCGTGGTGTGGATTCCGCAGAATTCACGCGGGTCGCAGATCGCCACTTTGGGTGTACGGCCAGGTGCAATCGTTCAGATGCGTGCCGCAGATGTGGAGGTTGCACAGTGAGCACGACACTTTTCGCTGAAAGTACAGTGGCGGACTTTTCGCAGGACACCTGGTGGATATGGGTTCTCAAAGCCGTATTCATCATTGTGTACCTGATCCTGTCCGTCATCTTGGCGTTGTGGGTTGAACGCAGAGGCCTTGGCCGTATGCAGACGCGCCGCGGCCCGAACCGCGTGGGTCCGTGGGGATTCTTCCAGGCCTTCGCAGACGCCACCAAGCTGCTGATCAAAGAGGATATGTGGCTGGCTGGAGCCGAGAAGGTCATGTACTTCCTCGCACCAGTGATTGCCGCTACCTGTGCGTTCACCATTATGGCGGTGCTACCGATGGGACCGAGCGTGTCGATGTTCCACCATATGACCCCGCTGCAGCTGACGGATTCGCCGGTAGCTGTTCTGTTCGTTCTCGCGGTTGCGTCGCTGGGTGAATATGGCCTGGTGTTTGGCGGCTGGGCTGCCCACTCCACGCTTCCCCTCTACGGATCAGTCCGCAGTGCGACGCAGATGATTTCCTATGAGCTCGCCCTGGGATTGTCCCTTGTGAGCGTGTTCATTTCGGCCGGCTCGATGTCCACGTCAGGCATCGTTGCTGCTCAACAGCCGCTGTGGAATGTCATTACATTGTTCCCGGCCTTCTGTATCTATCTGGTTGCGATGTTCGGCGAAACCAACCGTTTGCCGTTTGACCTCCCGGAGGCGGAAGGCGAGCTCGTTGCTGGCCATCACACAGAGTATTCGTCGATGAAATTCGGCTGGTACTATCTTTCGGAATACATCAACATGTTGAACGTCTCTATGATCGCCGCAACGTGCTTCCTCGGCGGATGGCAGGCAGGCCCGATCATGACGAGTATCTACAAGATTTGGGGTGGCGATCCGAATGTTGGCTGGATGCCAATGCTCTGGTTCTTCCTCAAGACGTGGTTCTTCATGTTCATTATGATTTGGGTGCGCGCAACACTGCTGCGTATGCGTTACGACCACTTCATGAAGCTGGGCTGGAAGATTTTGATTCCTGCTGCGCTCCTGTGGTTGTTCTGCGTCATCGCTATTCAGGGTGTGGCGGCGTTCGCTACGATTTCGCGTACGCAGATGATGATCGGCATTGTGGCTGTGTTCATCGTCCTTGTGGTGCTCATTTGGATCTTTGCAGGTAAAGAGGATCGGCAAGGCGAGCCGTCGGCTTCTTCCGGCGGGTTTATCGCGCCTAGCGAGGAGTTTGACGCCTTCGCGGGCGGGTTCCCTGTGCCCCCTCTCCCTGGTCAGCAGCTTCCGCCTTCACCGAGGGCACAGCGTACGAAGCCAGTCAACGTCACCACGCAGGAGGTTGCTCATGAGTGAAAACGAGGCAAGCGTGAACGATCAAAGTAACGATCAGAACATGGACGGTTCCGCCAGCGAACAGCGGAGGGAAGAACCGGCATTTACCTCCCCTGATCCAAACCTGTGGGGTCCGAAGCAGAAAGGGCCGGTGGGGCAGTTCTTCGCTCCAGTTGCGGGTTTCGGCGTGACGTTCACATCGATGTTCCGCGAACCAGTGACGGAACAATACCCAGAAGAACGTGTTGAACCTGAACCGCGATATCACGGTCGGCATCAGCTGAATCACTATCCGGATGGACTGGAAAAGTGTATTGGCTGCGAACTGTGTGCGTGGAGTTGCCCGGCTGACGCGATTCTGGTTCAGGCTGCGCCTAATACCCCTGATGCGCAGTACTCGCCCGGGGAGCGCTTCGGCAAGGTGTACGAGATCAACTATCTGCGGTGCATCTTCTGCGGCTACTGCATTCAGGCATGTCCTACGCGTGCTCTGACGATGACTCATACATATGAACTTGCTGCCACGACGCGCGAAGAGCTCATCTACGAGAAGGATCAGCTGTTGGCGCCGCTTGAGGATGGAATGCTCGCTGCACCGCATCCGATGGTTGCCGGCACGACGGATTACGACTATTACGCAGGGAAGGTCACTGGGCCGACCCAAGCGCAGGTTGAGTGGGTCAAAGAGCATCGCCCGGACGATCCCACGCTGGCATCCGTCAAGGTTGCTCCCGTTGCGGCAGGGGAGGCGAATCGCTGATGGTAGCTCAAGCAGCACTTCACATTGGTGTCGGCGAGGCGATCATGTTTTTCGTCTTAGCCGTTGCGATGGTTGTCCTCGCGATCTATGGTCTACTGATCACGCGGCGTGCGGTATATTCCTCCGCCTGCGTTATTGCAGTAATGGTCGGACTCGCGTTCCTCTATACAGCTTTGGAAGCGCCTTTCCTCGGAGTTGTCCAGGTTGCGGTGTACACGGGCGCGATCCTGATGATGTTCCTCTTCGTGTTGATGATGATCGGCATCGATTCCTCAGATTCCACGCATGAGACGATCAAGGGTCAGCGCTGGGTAGCTGGTATCGGTTTTGTGGGTATTGCGCTCATCATGGCTGGTATCGTTCTGCGGACGACGCACGTGTGGAAGGACAACCAGTATCCGCTTGGTCTTGCAGCTGCTAACGGCACGTCCAATCCGGAAACGATCGCACGTTCGATTTTCGGTGAGCATTTGCTGACGATGGAACTGACCGGCACGCTTTTGGTTCTTGCCGCATTGGGCGCGATGACGCTGACCCACAAGGCGAGGGTGCGTAAGAAACTTTCACAGTTCGAGCTCTCTGAGGCGAAGATGCAGGCCTACGCCGAGCGCGGACGTCATATCGGTCAACAGCCAGCAACAGGTGTGTATGCAGAGTCGAATTCCGCAGCTAACCCGGCATTGACGGTTGGCGGTGAGCCTCTGGATGATTCAGTTCCGCGTTCGCTCCGCATTCGTGGACAGGCCAGGACGCTGGCTGAGGTTTCGCCCGTGACGGCAGCGCGCAGTGCTGCTGGCCTGCTGGACGATGCTCCGGCGCGATCCGGCTTGCGCGGTATGCCGGGCGAGGCCGCGCCAGACTGGGGATCTGCGCGAAGTGCAGGCTCCATTTCGCAGGCATCTCGTCTCTCTTCACTCGACTCGGCGCAGGCGGAGGGCTTGCCTGGAGCAAATAAGTCCTCAGATACATCATCTGATACCAACAACGCCTCAACAGGTGCTGGTGGTACCACGAAGGCCGGCGAGAAGAATGCCCACAACGATAGGGATAAGGGGGAGGCATAATGAACATCCTGTTTTATGTAGTGTTGGGCCTGCTCCTGTTCGCAATCGGCGGTGCAGCAGTTCTGACGCGTCGCAATGCCATCATCCAGCTGCTGGGCGTCGAGCTCATGCTCAATGCGTGCAATCTGGTGTTCGCCACGTTCTCCAGGATGTGGGGCAACGTGGAAGGGCAGGTATTCGCATTCTTCGTCATGGTGGTTGCTGCTGCTGAAGTGGTGGTTGGCCTTGCGATTGTGATTTCCCTGTTCAGAACTCATCGGTCCGCATCGATTGACGGCGCGAACCAGCTGAAGAATTAGGAAGGGTAGGTGTGTGATATGAATTTAGTTTCTCTGCTTCTTCCTGCAGCTGGTGCGTCGCCAGCAACAGCAACGGGTGCGCTTTCGCTGATCTGGCTGGCGGTCGCATTGCCGCTTGCAAGCTTTGCGATCCTGCTCATTGCAGGCAAAGCCGCCGATTCATGGGGACATTGGTTAGGCATTGCTGCGTCAGCGGCGTCCTTTGTTGTGGTATTTGCAGCCTGGATACAGATGCTCGGTTTGGATGCCAGCCAGCGGGTACTCGATACCACGGTCTATCGGTGGGTGGCAGTGCCTGGATTCACCGTGGATCTTGCTATGCGCGTGGATCCGCTCTCGATCACGTTCCTCCTGCTCGTCACATTCGTCGGGACGTTGATCCACATTTACTCCGTGGGATACATGCACGAGGATCCGGAGCGTCGTAAGTTCTTTGCGTACTTGAATTTCTTCGTCGCCTCGATGCTTCTGCTCGTTCTAGGCAATTCGTATCTTGTGCTGTTTGTTGGATGGGAAGGCGTCGGCTTGGCGTCATACCTCCTGATCTCCTTCTGGAACCAGGTTCCGGCCAACGCAACAGCGGGCAAGAAAGCATTCCTGATGAACCGCGTGGGCGATATGGGAATGTTGATCGCCATGATGCTGATGTTTGCGAACTTCGGCACGGTCAGCTTCGATGGCGTTGACCAGGCTGTGGCCGGTGCAAGCACCGGAGTGTTGACCGCGATCGGGATTTTCCTGCTGGTGGCCGCTTGCGGCAAATCCGCGCAGTTCCCTCTGCAAGCCTGGCTGGGTGACGCCATGGCCGGCCCAACCCCGGTTTCCGCGCTGATTCACGCAGCAACAATGGTGACGGCGGGCGTCTATTTGATGGTTCGCTCCGGAGCTATTTATGGTGCCGCTCCCACGGCGCAGCTGCTCGTTGCGATTGTCGGTGCGATCACTGTGGTATTTGGCGCCATTATTGGTTCCGCGAAGGACGATATGAAGAAGGTGCTGGCTGCTTCAACGATGAGCCAGATCGGCTACATGATGCTCGCGGCTGGGCTCGGTCCGGTCGGTGCAGCATTCGCTATCTTCCATCTGGTGACGCACGGGTTCTTCAAAGCCAACCTGTTCCTCGGCGCCGGTTCCGTGATGCACGCGATGGATGGCGACGTGGATATGAGGCACTTTGGCGGTTTACGCAAGTACATGCCGATTACATGGGCGACGTTCCTGTGTGGGTATTTGGCCATCATCGGCTTCCCGTTCCTCTCAGGGTATTTCTCGAAGGACCGCATTATCGAGGCCGCGTTTACCGGTACGGGCGCAGCTCCGTGGATTTTCGGCCTGATTACCCTCGGAGTTGCTGGGCTGACGGCTTTCTACATGTCCCGTCTGTTCTTCATGATTTTCCACGGCTCCGAGCGCTTCAGTACGACGGGTCAGAATGCTCGTCATCCACACGAAGCTCCCGCCTCGATGTACGTGCCGCAGATCATCTTGGCCATCGGGTCTCTGCTCTTGGGCGGCGTCTTGTATTACACAGGCTTCATCGGATGGCTTGCGCCTGCAATCGGTGAGGTTGAGGAAGGAACGCCAGTTCTTCCTCCTATCGTGATTACCATCGTGACGCTGCTGGCGGTAGCACTTGGTGTGGGTATCGCGTGGGTGATGTACATGAACCACGACGTGCTTGCTGAAGTTCCTGCTGGTAACGCGTTGACTGTGGCTGCGCGTCACGATCTCTATCAGGATGCAGTGAATGAAGCGCTGGTCTTAGCACCAGGCGTTACGCTGATGACGGCTGTTTCAGCAGCAGATCAGTTCGCTGTGGATGGCACAGTTGAAGGCGTAGCGAAAGGCTCCGGGCTGCTCGGTAAGCTTCTGGCGAGGTTCCAGAACGGTTACACACGCAGTTACGCCGGATATATGGTTGGCGGCGTCTTTATCGCGCTCGTCATTATCGTTGCGACGGTTGCGTGAGGGGGAATAGTCAAACATGCAACAATCAATCCTCTTCTTAGCATCTTCAGCAGGGACGCAGGCAGCGTCGTTTCCGTGGATTTCGGTACTGATCTGTATCGCAGTACTCGCCTCGGTTCTGGTGTGGCTCGTTCCTGCGCTTCACACGAAGGCGCGCGAGTTCTCCCTGGGCGTCTCTGTGCTGATTTTCGTGCTGTTCCTTGTAGCGGCGTTCTCCGGTTTCGATGCCCACAACTCTGCGAGCGTTCAGCTCTCCGAGCAATACAGCTGGATTCCGCAGATCGGCGTCACACTCGCGTGGGGCGTCAACGGCTTGGGCTTAGCGATGCTCGGCCTGGCTACGTTCCTCGTTCCGCTGGTGGTTGCCTCCTCGTGGCACGATTTCGATGATGACGACTTTGGCGGATACGGCTACTACGGCTGGGTAATGGCGTTGGAAGCCATTATGATCGGCATCTTTGCCGCCCGCGACGTCTTTGTGTTCTACATCCTGTTTGAAGTGATGATCGTTCCGATGTACTTCTTGATCGGTCGTTATGGTAAGGGTGTTGCCGGAGCGTTCCAAGCCCGCAAGGCTGCAATGAAGTTTGTTGTGTATTCGCTGGTGGGCGGCCTCATTATGTTGGTGGGCGTGATCGGCGTGTACGTGAAGGGAAGCGGCGGAAAGTCCGTATTCCTGATCGACAACCTCTCTGATGTTGTGGCGGGATCCAGCACTGTGCAGACTCTGCTGTTCCTGAGTTTCTTCCTCGCATTTGCGATCAAGGCGCCGATGTTTCCTCTGCACACCTGGCTACCAGATGCTGCTGCGGCTTCGACGCCAGGCACATCAACCCTGCTTGTGGGTGTTCTCGATAAGATCGGCACCTTCGGCATGGTTGCTATTGCTTTGCCGCTCTTTCCTGAGGCTGCGCAGAGTAATGCGCTTTGGATCATGGTTCTTGCAGTGATTTCAATCCTGTGGGGCGGATTTATGGCGGTGAGCGAGAAGAACCTGCTGCGCATGATTTCCTATACGTCAGTGTCGCACTTCGGCTTCATCGTTCTCGGTATCTTCTCCGGATCTTCCGCAGCCTTGGCTGGTGCCATCCTCTATATGGTGGCTCACGGCGTGGCAACCGGTGGTCTGTTCCTGGCCGCAAGCTTCTTGAACAGGCGTGGCTCTTCCTACGCAATGGCGGACTACGGCGGCTGGCAACGAGTTACTCCGTTGATCGCGGGATTCTTCCTGATTGCCGGTCTCGCTTCCCTCGCGCTGCCTGGCCTGTCGGGCTTCGTCCCCGAGTACCTGATTTTGGTGGGCACATTCAGCACTCAGAAGGTGCTTGGCATTCTTGCTGTCTTCGGCGTTATCCTCGCCGCGATATACATTCTGTGGCCATACCAGAAGATCTTTACTGGGCCGAAGCCGGATTCCAAAGTGACGGACATGGATGGACGCGAACGCACGGTGGCGGGCATCCTGATTGCGGCGATGGCTTTCTTAGGCTTCGTCCCTGGGTCAGTTTTGGATATTGCTCATCCTGTTGCCGATCAGACGGTATCCACCGTGTTTACGGCTCATGCGGGCGCTGAGAGTGCACCTGCTCTTGATACCTTTCAAGGAGGCTTGAAGTGATGAACACACTCGCTTCTCCTGCTATCAATTGGAGTGCGCTGCTGCCACTGTTGATCGTTGCTGGCGGTGGGGTTCTCGGCGTTCTTTTCGAAGCATTCGTACCCCGCAAATCGCGTCGGATGGCTCAGATTTCGCTGAGCGTGCTGGTGCTTGCCGGTGCGATTATTGCGATCGCAGCTCGTTGGTCTGTGCTGTTGTCATCTAAGCAGGCGCTTGTCGTTGCTGTGGACACGGTGACGCGGCAGTCGCCAATGGGAGGCCTGCTGGGGTCTGGCTTCGTCGAGGATGGTTTTGCCTTAGGTTTCCAGACGCTGATTCTGATCTTTGCACTGCTCTCGATACTCGTCATGGCAGATCGTACGCAGACACGTGAGGGCGCGTTCGTGGCGAACGCTGCCACGCAACCAGGCTCTTACGAGGAACGCTTGGCAACCGAAGCTGGCATCGAGCAGACGGAGATTTTCCCGTTGGCTCTGTTTGCAACTGCGGGGATGATGGCGTTCACGTCAGCTTTTGACACACTGACCCTTTTCATCTCGCTGGAAGTCATGAGCCTTCCGCTCTATGTGCTGGCAGCGACAGCTCGCCGGCGCAGGGCTCTGAGCCAGGAAGCGGCCATTAAGTACTTCTTGCTTGGTGCGTTCTCCTCGGCGTTCTTCCTCATGGGCGCGGCAATGCTCTATGGGTACACGGGTACCACTCGGCTGGGTGGAATCGCTACTGTGCTGGCGAAGATTTCGGGTGAGCCGTCCATGAAGAGCTTCAATATGCTGTTTGTGCTCGGTGCACTCCTCCTGCTGGTTGGCCTGCTTTTCAAAGTGGGCGCGGTACCGTTCCACTCGTGGGTGCCTGATACGTATCAGGGTGCTCCCACGCCGGTCACTGGGTTTATGGCAGCTGGGGTCAAAGCAGCGGCGTTTGCTGCTATTCTGCGTTTCGTCTTCACGGTGAATCTTGCCGGGCTTCTTCAGCCCGAGGCGAAGGAGGTTCCTCAGTTCGCCGCCCTCAAACCCGTCCTGTGGGTCATTGTTATTCTCACAATTCTCGTTGGGACTGTGCTCGGCATTGTGCAGGGTGACGTCAAGCGTATGTTGGCATATTCGTCCATCGCACACGCCGGCTTTATTCTGATCGGCGCTTTTGCTGTGACGCGGATGGCCGATGCTGCAGCTGGAGTCGTGTTCTACCTCCTGGCCTACGGCCTGGCGTCGATCGGTGCCTTCGGCATTGCGACGTTGGTACGCGAGCGCGGGAAGGACGGAGAGATACTCGGCGAGGCGAACCACCTGAAGAGTTGGGAGGGCTTGGGTCGCACCAATCCTGTGCTTGCCACGTCGATGGCAATTTTCCTGCTCTCCTTTGCTGGTATCCCGTTCACTGCTGGTTTCATCGGGAAGTTCCAGGTGTTTATGGCGGGCGTGGGCAGCGGTGAAACCGTCCTTGTCGTTATCGCAGTGCTTGCCTCGGCAGCGACGGCGTTCTTCTACTTCCGCCTGATCCAGCTGATGTTCTTCCGTGATCCGAACCCGAATACTGTTGTGGTTGCCAGCGAGGGTTACACCATTCTGGTCGTGATCATCACCGCGGCGCTTACGGTTCTGCTCGGTGTTCTCCCTGGCCCAGTCCTCGGCCTGGTGGCTAAAGCGGCGGCGGTTCTGCTGTGAACTTCCCATATGCTGACGGCACCCTCGGGGAGGTTCTTGGCCAGCGCATGGATCGCGTAGAACGCGAGCTGATGGTGCATCTGTCGGTCGGTGACGGGATTCTCGATCCCGTCACCTCGCACCTGGCGCAGGCTGGCGGAAAGCGGCTGCGTCCAGCGCTCGTGCTGTTGACTGCCGAGTTGGGCACCCACCCCGATGCACAGGCCGTCTTCGATTCAGCGGTTGTTGTCGAGCTGACGCATTTGGCGTCCTTGTACCACGACGATGTGATGGATGAGGCTCCGAAACGTCGAGGCGTTGATGCTGCGCAGAAGGTCTACGGCAATTCCCGCGCTATTCTGGCTGGCGACATTCTTTTTGCGAGAGCCTCTGTCGTGATTTCGCATTTGGGGCCGCGAGCAGTGGAGCTCCATGCGCGCACGTTTGAACGTCTGTGCAAGGGTCAGTTCCACGAGACTGCTGGTGTTCAGCCCGGCGTCAATATGCGTGAGTTCTATCTTTCCGTGTTGTCGGACAAGACTGCCTCCCTAATTGCAGCATCTGCCCGTTATGGTGTTCTTTCCAGTGGCGGAAGCGAGGAGGTGGCCGATGCCGTTGCACGATTCGGTGAACGTATCGGCGTGGCATTCCAAATCGCTGACGACGTGATTGACATCGTGTCCGATGGTGCAACGACAGGGAAGACACCTGGGACGGATCTCCGTGACGGCGTTGCGACCATGCCGACTATTTTGCTGCAAGAACAGGCGCAGGCTGGAACACTGGATGATGCCGGGATGCGAATTTTGAACGCTCTTCGTGGTGATTTGAGTTCCGACGAGGCTCTCGCGGATGTTGTGGGCATGCTTCGTGCACATCCGGTGATGGAGCAGACTCAGGCTATCGCTGAGCAGTGGCTTGCACGCGCGGAAGTGGAGCTCGAAGCCGTGCCCGAAGGAGAGGTGCGCGATGCACTTCTTCAGTTCGGGAGGATGTCTGTGCAGCGAGTTGCGTAGAACTTTCGCCTGCAGATCTTCTTGCAGATTCTCGACAGCGAGACTCCTGGCTGGTTTGTTGGAATCTCTATAGGCAGGTGCGGGGATCCAGACGGACAGGAATCCCGCAGAAATAGCGGATATATGAGTTAGGGAGCTTCGTGCTGACGCGCGGGGCTCCCTTCGTCTACTATCCCTCCCGCAAGGCGGATACCTTGATTCTTAAAATGCGAACGCGCGACGAGAAGGAAATGCACCGTATTGATCCCCATGTGTTTCGCAATGAGGACTGCTCTGCGCGCTTTTTCGGGGAGAGTACTTGCCTTGTTTACCTGCTGTGCTGAGTCATGTGCGGCACAGACAACATGAATGAAATGGTCGAGTTCCTTCGCGCTCGCCATTACCTGCCGGCGTTCGTTTATCCACTGCGGACCACGTTGATGTGTGTCTAATTGGGCGCGATCGGTGGCGAGGCTGATCCATAGGTCGGCGAGTGCACGGGGATTCATTGCGGGGACGGCACGCCCCGCACCGGATTCGATAACGAGTTGTGCGGCCTCGCCGTTAGCTGCAATCGTGACGAACTTGCCGGATGCAATAGCGTCAAATACCTTCGATGGAACTGTGTGCTCCAACGGAGGCCAGTCCTGCAGGTGCACTAGAATTGTGTCTGCCGCGTCTGTGTACGCTTGCAAGTCGTCGCGGCTCACCCAGTCGATGAAATGAACTGTTTCCAGATGCAGCCACCGGACTTCGCGTCGCACGATTGGCCGATGTACACCGCCTCCAACGAAGAGAAGGTTCACCCTCACTCCCGCTTCCTGGGCGATGGCGACAGCTCGTATCGCATTTTCAAGCCCTTGAGCGCGGCCAATCGTTCCGGGATAGAGCACATTGAGCGTGGGTACGGAGGTCGGCACAGCGGTCGATGCGGCGCCAGACCCATCCATCGATGATCTCAATAGGCTGCTACGTGTGCGGTCTACTGGTGTTTCGGTAGCTGGTGCAACACTACCGGGTGCGTCGTCCGTGAGCGTACTGCATGCTGTAGCGACCGTTCCAGTACTGTCGGTTGGCGCGCTATCCATCTCTTCGCCAGCCAGGAGGAGATTCGAGAGGCACAGTGAAGGTATGCCACGCTCGGAACGGATCAGACGGGCGTGCTCAGCGCTGGTGGTAATCACGCCGGAGGCGCCGCGGATCGTCTGTTCAAACAGGGCTCCGCCAACGGCAAGGATTGGCCGCAGTATCAGAGCGCGCACATAGCTTCGTGCTGTCTTCCGTGGTTGACCGGGTTCACGTTCCGTTTCGATTGTGTACGGAACGAGCTCAGGCCATGCGTCTCTCAAGTCGATGATGTATGGAACGTGTGAGCGCCACGCTACAATAGCAGCCGTAAACGCCGCTGGTAGCGGTGGAGTGGTGCAAAAGACGAGGTCAGGTTTCTGGGCGCGGACGGCTATGCGCGCTGAGCGAAGGGATGAGACGGCGATGACTGCCTGATCAACTATTCTGCTTGTCAGTTTATTGGTGTGCGGTCTGAAGTTGGATCGATAGACTGTCTCACCGTGTTCCATGGTGGCGACTGCATGGGCTTGAAAGCGCGGATCGTCAGAAAGAAGTTTGCCTTTCGGGTAGTGGGGCGGCGGGCAGATGACGCTGACACTGGCGCCGGCGTGGAGAAATTGATCCGCCATCCATCGGGCTCGCCGCTGAGCAACACCAGTTTCGGGCTGCCACTGTTGAGTGACGAAAAGAATATGCACTGCTCGTCAAACTTTCCTGAAAGATTTACGTGAATCATATGTATTCTATCAAGGTGTGCTCAAGGGAGAAATATGCCTGCGCGTGGGCGCGGATTTTCGCCTAGAATAGCGATCGGATGAGGTTACATAGCGCTGCTGAGTGCCTCGAATGTCCTCCGTATCATGTTCAGATGCGAATGCGTGTGGTGACGAGGAGCAAGGAGCAACGATGGGCAAACATACCAGCGGTTCTGGCGACGTTCCTGATCTGGGTTCCGGCGGCGACGTTCCTGATCTGACGGGCGATGCAGCGGGAATTGAAGGAGGTACTCCACAACCTGGTCGTGCCGATGAAGCATCATCGGAAGTGCGTGCAGATGCAAATACGACGCTTGGGCAAGGCGGTATCTTCACTGACACGGAACGTGAAACTCCGGAGACGGTTACTGTTGAGGTGGAAAAGCGTCATCATGGCACCCGCAAAGTGGTGACCGTCGTCGTGGTGCTCCTGGTTCTGTTGGCTTGTTTTATTGTGGCTGCCGGGGCGTTCTTGTCCCAAAAATTGCATTCCATGCACACGATTGGTGATCCAGTAGCAGACGCTCAAAATGTTCCTGGCTCTCAACCTGCTGCAAATGATACTGGCGCGATTAATTTTCTTATCATGGGATCCGACTCACGGATTTCAGCTGGTGACCCGTCTCAGTGGAAGGTGGGTGCCCAGCGAACTGATGCCTTTATGATCCTGCAGATATCAGGAGACCGCGGCGCGATCAACGTTATGTCGATTCCGCGTGATTCATGGGTGAACGTGCCCGGATACGGAATGAATAAGATCAACGCTGCATATTCCTTCGGCGGTCCGGCCTTGGCGATTGCGACTGCTCAGCAGCTGACTGGTATACCGATTTCACATTTTGCGACGATTGATTTCACCTCCTTTGTGGGGCTGACTGATGCCGTGGGTGGTGTGCAGCTCAACAGTGTGATGGATGGATCTCAGACGTATAACGGCAAAGAGGCATTGGCGTTTGTGCGTGATCGCCACGATCTGCCCGGCGGTGATTTTGATCGCGTGAGGCGTCAGCAGGCGTGGATCAAAGCCGTTCTGGGCAAGACGTTGACCAAGGATGTTCTCTCCTCGCCAGCCAAGCTGATGGATCTGTACAACACGGTGAGTCCATATATAGCTATTGATTCGGGTTTTGGGCTTCGTGACGTGCTGAGCCTCGCAAAGGACATGGGGAATCTTGGTAGTGCAGATATTAACTTTGTGACGGCTCCGTTTACTGGCACTGGAAGGTCGCCAGACGGGCAGTCCATTGTGAACCTGGATGAAACGAGGTTAAAGAACCTGTGTACTGCGTTCCTCAACGACACTGCGGACGCGTATATCAAGGCTCATGCCCAAGAGCTGCGATCCTTGGATGCGCAGCCCGTTCAGTAGTTGTCATAAGGCGCGCCGGATACGGGGGAGAAGATAACCGTCGCTAGGCTAGTGCGCCGTCACGTTAATATGCGGTTGATTGTAACCGAGCTTCAAGTCCTCGATGATTCTCTGGGCGGTATCAGTCTTGTGCTTGGCCACTGCGTCAGCCCACCGCTCGTAGTATGTGGAGAGACTCTCGGTATCACCATCGGCAATAATTTCGCCTTTGTGTAGCCAAATCGCGCGATTGCACATGGTGCGAATCATGCCGGCTGAATGGCTGACGAGAAAAATCGTGCCCGCATCGTCAAGCATTCTCTGTGAACGTTCCCGGCTCTTTTCTTGGAACGTCGAGTCGCCGGTGGAAAGCCCCTCGTCGATCAGGAGGATCTTAGGCTGAATCGCCGTGGAGATCGCAAAGGTGAGGCGGGCGCGCATACCTGCGGAGTAGGTGTTCATCGGACGATAGATGGCGTTGCCGATATCTGTGAAATCGAGGATATCTGGGAGGGCAGCCTCCGCTTGTGCGGGACTAAAACCGAGCGCCAACAGGCCGAGGCGTGCGTTCTCAATACCGGGAAGGTGAGGAAGCAGAGCCCCGGATACACCCATCACGGTTGGTGTATCGGCTGCATACACCTCTCCGGACGTCGGTTGGATCGCACCGCTCATCACCTGAATGAGAGTTGATTTTCCAGCACCGTTTTCACCGAGGATTCCAACAAAATCACCTGAGTGTGCCACAAGATTGACATTCTTGAGTGCGTGTACTTTTACTTTTGGTGCGTGCCCCAGGAGTTTGCCAATAACCCTGGCATGCCACTTTGCACGTTTGCGATCCTCCGGCGAGGACGAAGTGGCCATGAAATCGCGCGACACATGGTGGACGACGACTGTGACGTCGCGTGCGTCCTGACTGCTCGGCTTCGTGTTGCGAGGTATGCTCGGCTGGGTGCGAAGTGGAGGAAAGGAGATGCGAGTTTCATCACCCGTATACGTGCTATCGTTCAAGGGCTTCTCCCATCTTTGCTTCGCTCTTCCACAGAAGGAGGAAACCAATCACGAAGGTTGCCGTTGACCAGCTGAGGAAATACAACCATTCACCAAGCGCAGGTATCGTCTGGTTCAAAATGATCTGGCGTTGAAGATCCAGAAACACCCAGCCTGGATTGAGCTCCATCAGGTCCTGTACCGCAGGCCGGGAGGCGAACATGTCAATGGTCCAAAAAATACCAGAACCGTAGAACCAGAAGCGCTGAACGAGAGGCCATATGAATTTAAGATCAGGATTAATGGTGGTGAGCGTCGCAGAAATCATGGCAAGCCCAAGGCAAAACGGCAGTGCGAGTGCGATGGCGGCAGGAAGCGCTGCCCAGCTCAGCCCAGGGAACGCGTGTGGGGGCACAATCACGACGAAAAGCAGCATCGCAATATAGGTCGGCAAAAAGTCGATAAGCGTGCGCAGGGAGAAGGAAAACACCAGTGCCATGCGTGGAAAGTGGAAGGCGTTCACGAGCACGTTTCCGCTGCCGATCACTGATGTTGCGGCATTCAGGTGAGTTGTGAGCAGCTGGAAGGCGATCGTGCCTATCACAAGGTAGCCAACGAAGTTATCCATTCCACGGGAGAAGGAAAGAAGAAGCGCAAAGATGACGTAGTAAATTGCGGAGTCAAGGAAGGGCCGTAGTATCAGCCAGATACGTCCTAGGCGGGTATCTTTGATCGAGCCGAAAGCGCGCGCTTGGGATTCTTTGACGATAAAGTGGCGGCGTTGCCAGAGATTTCCGATATAGTGTCTGAAGTCCATCGCGGAGCCAACGGGCTTCAGCTGAGGGTGCTTGCCCAGCTGCGCAGGTGCAGTGCTCCCTTTCGTGGAATCAGCGTTGAACATCTGACCTCGGCTTATATCCTCAGAGTATTTGTTGTTTACATAGCCACACTACATTGCGTCGTGGGAAACGGGAAACGATGTGGTATTCTCATTCGCAATTAGCACCCACCGTTCTTTGTCAGGGTGTGGAGCTATAGTAAGTAAAAGAGTAAGTAAAGGGTTTGAGGGAACAAGCATTTGGGGAACACACATTTCAAGCATTGACGGAACAAGCTCTTTCGGAAATACAGAGTTCTGTGTGCTTGCAACGCGTCTTGTGCGCTTGTCTAGTTGTTAGCGAGGTCTTCATGTACTACTTCACGCAAGACGAATCCGAGCGTTACTATCAAGCGCATCGACGTCAAAACTTTTCTCGCTGGTCAGTGAAGAATGTAGGATCCCACGAGTATTCCTTGACCACGCCCAATGGCGCTGAAGTTGTTGTTTCTGAGCAGTTTCAGTGGGATATAACCCCCGCATCGCAATTACAAAGTACCTTACTGTGGGTGTACTCACTCGAATATCTGCCTATTCTTCTGGAAGATTTTGACGATGCAGACATTGTGAGTAGCCTCCTGCGTTCGTTTGATACTTTTGTTCACTCCGACGCATGGGACGCGCGCTTTACCGAATTGACGTCCCGAGACCATATGGTTGCTCAAATTTTACGGACGCTCTCCTATCTACTAGCTAGCGGTGCTCTCGCAGACCGCGTGGTGGTCGCCGATATGATGCATTACTTTGTGGAGTGGGCCACCCAAAAGGAGAATTACCATGTGAATAATCACGGCATGATGCTGGCGGTGGGCACGTTGCATGCGCTCAATTTCAACGTGGCAGCTGAACTTCATGCGGATATTCAACACGCAGCCGCGCCCGACGCCGACGTGCACAGTGCTGCCGCACAGGATGCGCCCGTTCCCCAAAACCCCGACGCCGTCCAGCAGCAGATGAGTGTGGAACAGCAGAGGGAAGAGCCACACATTGAACTGAGCGTTGAAGATCGGGCGAAGGTGCAGCTTGCACGCCATATGCTTCACGACATTCTCGATGGAATCTTCGAACAGAGCGGTCTGTGCCGAGAAAACTCCCCTGCCTATCAGCTGTTCTATATTCGGTTTTTGAAGGATCTGACCAAAGATTTCAATATTTTAAACACTGTGAGTGACGATGAGGGTTTTGTGCACGATCTGATCGTTCGTGCTCAGGAATCGCTCACTCATATTTGCCTGCCCTCCGGTGACCTGCCTCCGTTTGGGGACGGAAATGTGACGCCTCATGGTTCGGCTGAGAGCAAGGCGGGGAGGTTTTATTCCCAGGAATCGGGATTTTTTGTTGATAAAGGTGTTGACCATTATTTCTCGATGAAGTGCGGTTTTTCCAGTGTCACCCACAAGCATTGTGACGATACGTCGATATATCTATGGGCGAATGGGGAAACTGTGCTCGCCGATGCCGGGCTCTACAACTATGACTGGCACGATCCTTATACAATGGCGGTAAAATCCCAGCGTGGTCATTCAGGAGCCTTTTTTGAAAGGTTCGATCACCTCTATCCTGCGACGCTTTATCGAAACGACCGGCTAAGGGTTCATTCGTCGCTTGAGCTCAGTGAGGGTAAAGGGGATCAAGGCAATAGTGTTTCGCTTGTGGGGCGCGCAACCTACGACGATGCATATGCTGTTTCTCGCTCAGTATCCTATAGTGACCCAGCACGCCTGCATGTTACGGATATCTTCACCGCCTCCTCGCAGCAGAGCGAGAATGTGGTGACGAGGCTGATCATTCCTGGCAGTTTCGACGTCAGTGTGCGCGGGTCGCGGACGGTTGTTGAGGCGTCGAGCAGCAGGAATCGGCTGATCATCTTTACCGAAGGTTATTCGGGTATCCGTGTGCTTGACGGTTCTGTGCGTGAGGATGACTACGCCGGATGGATCGCAACAGGTTTTGGAGAGGCTCGCCCCGCATGGTGTATCGAGTTGCTCGGCACGTCTGGGCGGGAGTATCACATGGAAATAAACCTCCGATAGATGGATCTTTGATAGTCGAACCCCCGATAACTCGATGAAGCTGTGCTAAAACCACGTCCAACGCGCGCCGACAGAGACTCTATGGCGTGCAGGCAGAGGCGATAATCGATATCACAGTCGCCGGCGGCAGTGTGCATATTCGCAACCGCGTCCTCACACGTTTTCATACCCCAAGCTCCCGCACGTTCCGCAACAAGCTCGGTGAGTGTAGACTTGCCGGGCAGAAGTAGGTCACTGAGTGCACGAAGGGGATTGCATGTCTGACTACGCGTATGTCGATGATCCTAAAGTACTGCTTGACCTGAGTTTTCTCCCGGCTGGAACGCGGTTCATCACTCGTCGCGCAACAATTGACACGATTCCCGACGCAGATGCATCACTTTATGTTGCGACGAACGACGGTACGCAGCTGGTGTCGATTGCGGAGTCCTGGCTGCAGGGCGATCACCACAAACTCGTCATTCTCTGGAATGTTCTGGAGCAGGTTGGGAACGCTTCTGTTATAGCCAGGCTTGCGCAGCTGAGCCAGTACGCGCAAGCGGTGGAGTTTAACGAGACGGTCTGGATTGTCCTGGCCAAGCTCGCGGGGAACGGAACTGTTCCTCAGAAGGAAGAATCTGGCGAGCAATCAGCTGGCGAGCACAGAATAAATGCCAGCGGAATCGAAGAAATTGTTGCGCGTCAGCGTTCGGGTACGTATGTGCCCAATGACCTTCTGAAACAGATACTCTGGCGGTATTCCTACGTCCTTCGCAATTATGGTGAGCAGATCGGGCGGCTGAGGGACGAACTGCGTCAAACACCCACGTTTAATCCGTCTGCGCATGATATCCAAGTGGTTGACGCTGCAGTGAGGACGATTAAGGAATCTCAGCTGGGCAGTGCCGGATTGAGAACTGCGCGTCCAGTCGTTGCCCGGGATGCGAAAGAAGTGGAGGTCAAGCAGTCGGGAGAGCTGGTTCCAGCCTCAGCACAGCTCGCCGATCTTGAGATTCGATACAGTGATCTGCAGCATAAATATTCGGCGCTTGCGAATTCACGGTTAGGACGGCTCACGCTGAAATACTGGGCCTGGCGGAAAAGAGGAGCGAAATGAAAGATCTGCGCACTGACCTTCTCGCAAATTCGATCCTGAGGCAGCAAACAGCGAGGGATCAGGAACTTGAATGGATCTCTACGCTCCAGTCTCAGTCGTATCTGAAGGCGGGTCGCACGAAATCGCTGGTTGAGGGAATCAGCATCATTCTTCCGGTCTGGCATGCACGCGCCACGATTGAACGGCTGCTTCTTTCCCTCATCGAGCAGTCGCTTGACCAGAGTCTTTTTGAGATTGTTGTTGTCTGCAATGGTGAGGATGACGGCAGCGTATCGATTTTAGAGCGCTACCGCAACGCGCTCCCTCTTCGCGTGTACCACCTCGACTACGCGAATGCTGGCCTCGCAAGGAATTATGGTATTTCACTCGCCAAGCGCGAATATATGACGTTTGTGGATGCTGATGATGCACTTGAGGCGCACTTTTTGGAAAGCCTGTGGTCACATGCAAGCCGAGACACCGTGGTTGTGGCTCCGATTGTGAATATCGACCAGAACGGTGAGCGCCGCGAGGATAACGATCTGAATCGTCAGATCCTGGCTCATGCGGGTCAGACGGTAAGTCCACAGAGTGTGCCGTGGGTATTCGGGTTCAACGCTTGCAAACTTTTTGCAACGCGGCTTGCCAATGAGTTCTCCTATAACAGCGATCTGAAGAGCGGCGAAGACCTCGTCTTTTTTGCGCACCTGTTTGCTGTGAGTCACCTGAAGGTTGTTTTCCCTCAGGGGGGGGTAGCAGACTGCTCGTATCTTCGATATATGACGAGCGATTCGGTTTCGCGGCAAACTGAATCATTCGATTTCAATGTGCGGCAAAGGCTTCAGTGTATCCGGGAGCTTGAGGAAATTGGCAGTTCTCTCTCCGACCGATCGGGAATCGATGCGTTAATCTCCGGGCAGTTGGGATTCATCCGCCGGTATGTTGGTGAAGACGGCGATCGTTTAGATCGGGTTGCTGAGTGCGTTGCCGAGGCTAATCTCGATACGCTTGTATGGCAGCGATTCAATCGGGGACGGGCTCGGGATCTTGTTATTTCCTACTGTTTCCCTCCCGATTCAGATACCTCAGGCACTATCGCTGCGAAAGCCGTGGCGGAACGCCGGCGCGTCGTGGATGTGATTTCCAACGATATGTCCAGTGTACGGGGGCAGGACCCTAGCGTCGTCGGACTGTGTGCACCATGGATCGACAGTGTCGTGCAGGTAGCGAGCCGGCCTTCTTTCAATAATTGGGCGCTGATTTGCGACTTTGCAGTGAAGGCTCGCGCTATTGCTGATCGACAAGCTGCGGCGAAGAATGGATATGCCACGCTGTATACGCGGGCGCTCTGGGTTGGCTCTCATGTTGCTGGTGCGCTGTATAAAATCGATCATCCAACAGTGCAGTGGACAGCCGAATTCTCTGATCCGCTTCGCTTCGAAGTAGATGGGGCGAAGCGAGCAGGAGCGCTGACGAACAACCAGATTCAGAAGCAGTTCGAGTCCATTATTGCCGGCTACCACTTCGATGATGTGCCGGTGCAGACACTGTTTGACCTCACTGAATTAATCACATTTATCCTGGCTGATGAGCTGATTTTTACGAATGACAATCAGCTTTCCTATATGTTGATGGATTATCCGGAGAAGGTACAGACGTTTGTGAGGAACAAGGCGGTTGTACGTCCGCATCCCACTCCTTCCCCTCGGTTTTATCACTACGAGGATGCGCACTATTATCTCAGATCCGAATTCGTGAATATTGGGTACTTCGGCAATTTCTACAAGAACCGAGGTCTCGGATCGGTTTTTCAGAGTATTGCGCGCTTGTCGGAGCATGAACGAGCACAGCTCAAGCTTCACATCTTCACCAATTCCGTGGACGCAGTGCATACGGCAGTTGATCAGTATCATCTTCAGGATTGTGTGATCGTCAACGAATATCTGCCGTACTTTCAGTTTCTCAATCTGTGCTCGAAGCTAGACGTTGTGATGCTCAACGACGTAGAGGCAGGATCTGGGCTTCCCCTCAATCCTTTCCTTCCTTCCAAGCTCTCCGACTATAAGGGGAGTGGTACAAAGATTTGGGGCATCACAGACTCTGGTTCGCCGCTTTCACGCGAACCCATCGCTTACCGCAGTAGAATCTCTGAGCCGCAGAGCGTTCTGGGGGCACTTCGGAAAATCCTTCTCGATTGTCAGCGTAGCCATGAAGGGTAGTGTGGTTCATACGCCCGCATCGTCGTCTGGCGGGCATACCAGGCATGCATCCACGAAGGCTACCCTCGCTGCGACGCTGCGTCCCCACTGGGTATATGCAATGGCAGTTGGTTCCGAGATTGGATGGGGCGCCTTCATTCTTCCCTACGATTGGCTGCGCAGTTCCGGCATTGGTGGGATCATCTGTGGTTTTGTGATTGCAACTTTGCTCGTTCTGGTGATTGGCCTTAACTATGGGGAAGCTATCCGTGCTCTGCCGCAGACCGGAGGAGGCATACTTTTTGCTATCTCAGCCGTGAACAGGACTGCCGGTTTCGTCGTCGGTTGGGCACTGACCCTCGGATACGCGGGTATTGTTGCGCTCAATGCGTCGGCAATGACGCTTATTTTCCGGCTTGTGACGCCGGGTCTGCTCACACATATCAAGCTGTACAGCGTTGCCGGCTGGGACGTATATCTTCCTGAAGTGGCGGTTGCAATCGCGTTTATTGCGGTTTTCGCCTATTTGAACATTCGTGGCTTCAGTTTTTCTGGCCGCTTCCAGTTCATCTGTGTGGTAGTCCTCTTGGTCGCCGTTGCTGTGTTGTGCGTGTCGGTGGGATACAGTTCTCGCAGCCTGTCGGGTGTGCACATCGCTCTTTTCCCGAATGATACGTCTCATTTTGCAGCAATTTTCGGTATTGTCGCCATCGCGCCGTGGGCGTACGTGGGGTTTGACTCCCTCCCTCAGCTAGCAGGCGAGTTTGACTTCAGTCCCCGGAAGGCTCGCGGTCTGCTCGTCACAGGGATTGTGAGCGCATCGCTCGTTTATGTCGTGATGTCGCTCGTGTCGTCACTGTCCATGGGGAACGATCTGGATCGATTTGCGTCAGAGGCATGGCCTACTGGCAGCGCAGTGTCGGGTCTCGTTGGCGGCTTTGGTCTGGTACTGATGGTATGTGCTGTCACAGCTGGAGTTGTGACGGGGCTCAACGGATTTACTGCGTCGGCGTCACGTGTTCTGTATACGATGGGCACGATATCGATGATTTCGCCTCGTTTCGCTGCTGTTGACGCGAAGTATCGTACACCGAAGTTCGCCATTTTCTTCGTCGCTGCTGTCTGCGCTATTTCACCGTGGTTCGGGAGGGCTGCCTTGACGTGGGTTGTGGACATGACGTCTGTTGGGATTGCCGTCGCCTACTTGTCGGCCTCCTTCTTCAGGTTCCGACTTTCGCGTGGAGACGAACTACGTGGTGTGAGCGGCGTACATGCGTCACGCGGAGGAGAGATCCTTGGGATCCTTGGCTGTGCTATCTCGATTTTCTTCATGTTGTTGCTGCTTGTTCCTGGCATGCCCGGTGCTTTGGGCGTGCCTTCGCTGATTGCGCTTGGTGTATGGGTCTGCGTTGGCATTGCAGTACATAGTGCATATCACACGAAGATGGCCAAGATTCCTGACAAGGATATATTTGATCAGGCGTCTTAGCGTTTTAGCGTCTGAGAGCCTCAGCGGTGCCCTCAAGGTGTCCGTCGAACTCCCCGAGCTTACGATGAGAGGGATACGGCGAGCGCGGTGCCGCGCATGACGAGGAAACGCGTATGAACCGAAACGACGGGTGTGGCTAGTCGGTATCTGGTTCGCGTTCCATGCCGTGAGTGGCGCCTGCCTCCGGGTCGTCTGAGGCGAGGACATCAGGATCGTCTTCACCAAAAAGTTGTGAACGGCCTTCAGCGTCAGTACGTGCAGCGTCCTCGGAATGTAGATGCTCGGGGTGCAGGTACTCGGGATGTGAACCGTCCTCAACGAGCGCCTCAGCTTCGAGAGTGCGAGATTCTTCGCCAGGAGTTTGACGCGAGAGGTTTTGCTCAGCTGCCCTTTGAGCTGCTTGAGCTAGTTGTGTTGCCTCACGTGCTGTGGCGTGTTGTTCCGCCAACTTTGCGCGTTCCACAGCCGAGCGTGCCATTCCAGCAGCCACATGCTTAGCGCTGATTTTGGCCATCACCGAGCGCGCAATTTCAGCTCGGCGTCGAGCTTTTCTCTGCTCCGGTGTCAGGCTTTCGATCGGTGCCCCAGGCTCGTCATCGATACGGCCGGCAGCGGATTCCAGCGACGAGGTCGGCTGATGGCTACCTGAATCGTGTCGAGGCTCTGACTCATACCTGGCGTGGGTGCGACGCGTGCCCTCTGAACTCTCGGTATAAGTGGAGGAACCCTCCGTACGCGGAGGAACTGTGCCTGCGCTGGCGTGCGTATCATGTGGTGTGAAGGCAGTCTGGACCTGGTGAAGTTGAGGAACAGCAGTGCTTCGGTGCTCTGTGGTGCTGTGAGGATCTGCGCTGTCCATGTGTGGCTCCGCCTCAGCCAGATGAGCCAGGCGCGCGCTGATTCGTTCTGACTCAGCAACAAGATTCTGACGGGCAGGTGTTTCCCACGCGGCAGCGGTCGGAGAGTCAAAGAGGTGAGGTCGGTTGAGCATTCGTTGAGCGAAATTGAGCCGCGCAATCAGAAAGGTTTTTTCCGGAACGCCCACATATTCGTCGCGTACCAGCGCCACATAGCGTTTATATGCTTGGGGATCGGCGGTGAGTGTTCCAAGATGCGCATCGCGGATCACCATAATGTCGGCATCGACTGCTGCATGCGTGCCTGTCAGCGTCACGTGTGCATGCGGATCGGCCGACGGCGCAGAGTTGTGTGTAGCCCGCGTATCTAGCGCACGGATAATAGTTCCTACGCGTTTGGCTTTTGCTGGATCCACTCCCAGCCGCAGTAAATCCGTTTCTGCGAACGTTGCCGAGGCGGCTTTGTTCTCGCCGAGATGCCGGGAAGGATCCCAATCGGATCCATCTGATTTGGGAAGGTCGATGACGACGCCGTGATACCAGGTGGTGAGCCGAACAAGTGCAGGATCGCGAGCCTCGGTGATGAGTTGTTCGAGCAGCGTCAGCATACTTGTGACGTGGCTGATGCCGTGAAAGGTGCGCCGTGGATCGCTCCACACATCCACAAGACGTTGGCATGCCTGCGTCAGTTCGTCACTCGTCAGAGGTGAACCTGCCTGAACGAGGGAATGCCGAAAAGCCTGAGCAAGCCATTGGGGCACACTGCCCATTTCCACTCCTCTGAACTTGATAGGACGAAGAACAGTATATGCGCGCGCATATGTGGAGTCATACGGAATGTTGTGTGTTTGCACACTTTAGCGGAGGCGAAGGCTCGGATCGGGTGCTCGCATCAACGCCGCCAGGATCACTGCCCGCTTGATGTCGTATTCTTGTATGTATCTGTGTGATGTCGTCAAGGTAGCGATGGAGGTTCCGTGGCAGTGAAAATCGGTAAACAGAGGATTGATATCTCTGGCCGTGCTCTTGTAACGGGCGGGTCCTCCGGCCTTGGGAAAGCGTTCGCGCGTGCCCTTGCTGGCCGTGGTTGCAGCCTCACCTTGGTGGCTCGCAACCAGCAGCGTCTTGAACAGACGCGCCAGGAGGTGATGTCGGAGTTTCCCGGCGTGGACGTGGAGGTGATCTCAGCCGATCTGGGCACCGATGATGGCATCCGAGTGGTTGCGCAACGTCTGGAGGATCGTACTGATCCCATCACGGTCTTCGTCAATAATGCTGGCCATGGCTTACACCATAAGCTGGCCACAACGGATGTGGATCCCTTGATCAGAACGATTGATGTGATGGTCACGGCGCCCGTTGTGTTAGGAGCCTATGCGGCAGCGGCGATGAAGGATCGTGGCCGTGGAATCATCGTCAACGTGGCATCTATTTCCGGGCTCGTTGCGATGGGGCTCTATTCGGCTGTGAAGTCACTGATGGGCACGTGGAGTGACTCCTTGGCGATTGAACTGCATGGATCCGGTGTCCATGTGATGACGCTGCTGCCGGGGTGGGTGCGCACGGACCTGCACGCGCGTGCACATATTACGACGTCCAACATTCCCGATGTGCTCTGGCTGACCCCAGAACAGGTCGTCATACCTGCATTGAACGCGATTGAGCGCGGTAAGCATCGCTTCATTCCAACCGCACGTTACAAAGTGATCGGGGCGCTGGCGTCCTATGCTCCGCGTTCAGCCGTCAACGCTGTGACGGCAGCGATTAACCGTTCGCGCACGCGGGCTCAGGAGTCCGCTGCTCAGCGTGAAACCAATGTACATTCCGCCAGTCGGGTCTCGAAATAGTCGGATCTCGGCACAGCCAGGTATCGGAAGAGGTAAGGCGGATGTTTTTTACTCGGGGAAAGCGGCGTCGGCAGTCGCAGGAGGCTTCGCACGAGGAGCCACTGCACTCCTTAGCTCCAGAAGGGGATTCTCGCACAGGCGATTCTCGTTCGTTCAAGTCACAACAATCGGGCGCGCCAGAGGAAAGCGGGGGTCAGCCGAGGACGCAGGGGAGGCAGCTGCAGCCCTTGGATCCCTACTTCGACGAAAAGCGTGAAAACAGGCGCTCCCGTGTTCGTTCGCTGATCACTCGTCCGGTCATGTCAACAGTGGTGAAGCCAACCGTTCTTGGCGAGGAGAATGTTCAGGGGCTCACCGGAGCGTTTATTGTTATTCCTAACCACTCCTCGCATCTCGACGCCCCGATGGTGTTTTCGCTCTTGCCGCCTGTGTTGACGGAACGCCTGGCAACCGGAGCTGCTGCAGACTATTTCTATCAGAAAAAGTCAGTTGCCGGCCTGACGAAGCTGTTCTTCAACACCTATCCCATTGAGAGGAAGGGACACGCTCGCGGCAAAGAAAAAGGCGAAGCGGCAGGCATGACGGGACGCCTGCTTCGGGCGGGAATTCCTATTCTGGTGTTTCCGGAGGGGACGCGGAGCCGCACGGGGAAGATGGGTGCGTTCAAACCTGGTGCTGCCGCGCTGGCCAGCCATATTGGAATTCCGCTGATTCCTATTGCGATGAGTGGCGGGCACGAAGCGATGCCTGTTGGAAGCAAGTTCCCGAAACTGCGTTCTGAAGTGTTTTTATTTATCGGAAAGCCGATGTATGCCCGTCCTGGCGAGGATCCTGAAGCGTTCATGGCGCGCGCGGTTCATGCGATCGAGGCGATGTTGGATCAAAAAACGCCTCACCCCGTGGAGCCAGATGGCTCGTCATCCTTTGGAGATGACGCAGGAGTACGCACCTCACCCGAGCCTTCGTAGCGCTAGCGCGTGGTCTGCCCTGAGGTTTCAGGCGGCGGAAACTCCTGCATCATGCGGTCGAGGGAGGGGAAGACCAACCGAATGGTGAGGCCGCCGCCGGGCGTCTGGAGGGCTTGGGCGGTGCCGTGGTGTGCAGCCATAATTGCAGCAACAATTGAGAGGCCGAGGCCGGAGCCGCCTGTTTGACGGGATCGAGAAGGATCTGCGCGGAAGAAGCGTTCGAAAATATGGCTGACGTTCGCCTCCGACACGCCTGGGCCGTGGTCGCGCACATCGATCACAATGTTCGAGGACGTGTTGCTCGAAGGCGTCTGGGGATCTGTGGAGTAGCCAATTGCAATATCGACGGGGGTTCCAGCGGGAGTATGCACCAGGACGTTGGTGAGGAGGTTGGAGAGGATCTGCATGACGCGATCCCGATCGGCCCGCACCATAACGACGGCATCGGGATCTGGCTCAGTGTCTGTTGCTAGGTCGAGCAATCGTGTGGTGCGGCTCTGGCTATCCCGAACAGCAAAATCTTCCAGGGCAGTCTGTGCGAGTTCGAGCACATCGAAGGTGGACAGAGCCAAGGGGCGATTCTCGTCCAGCCGCGCGAGCTGCAAAAGGTTTTCCACAAGCCCTGTCATGCGTTGCGCTTCAGATTCAATGCGCGCGAACGTTTTCCCGACGGCATCTGGTTCAACTGCGCCCATGCGGTACAGCTCTGCATACCCGCGCACGGTGGCAAGCGGTGTTCGCAGTTCATGGGAGGCGTCGGACACGAAGCGCCGCATATGTGCCTCGGATTCCTCTTTCGCCGCAAACGCGGCTTCAATCTGGGAGAGCATGACGTTGATCGAGTGGGCAAGCATGCCGACTTCCGTCACCGATTCAGTTTCTCCGGGGACGCGGCCGGAGAGGTCTCCGGAGGCGATGGCGTGTGTGGCTTGTTCGATGCTGCGCAGAGGCTGCAAAGACCTTCTGATCAGCAGCCACGCCACAAGAGCAGCAACGATGATGATAATCACCTCAACAGCTGCCACGGTTTGCGTCACAAAGGCGAGCGTGGTTGTTGACGGCAGTAAGG
This sequence comes from Actinomycetaceae bacterium, assembly GCA_028724265.1. Lineage (GTDB taxonomy): Bacteria > Actinomycetota > Actinomycetes > Actinomycetales > Actinomycetaceae > JAQYDG01. The sequence continues at coordinate 526,880 of JAQYDG010000004.1, read as the reverse complement.
GAGCAGCAATGAGCACGGAGCCGACCGTTGTGCCATTGCTTTGGATGGGGAATACGGCTGCACGCCACTCTGGTGAGCGGCCGGAGCCGGCGACCGTGGTGGGGGTGGACGTGATCGTTGTCAATAAGGTACCCGGATCGGCTGGGGTGCCATAGGCTCGCACCGTGGAATCCGCCACCTGTGTGACTTGCTGGGCGCCCTGTCCGCTTGCACTCTTGAGCTCAATCACAAGGTAGTAATTCGAGAGGTTCAGTGTGCTTGACACATCAGGTCTGCCATTTGTGAGCTCGTTATACACGGTTGCGTTCACTGCTTGCGACGCGAGGTTGAGCCCACTGGAAACGAGCGCGGCGTCCATCGTGTTGAGCATATACATGCGCGTACGTTCACGCGTCAAAAAGCCCATGGCAACCAACGTTGCGATCAGTAGCGCCATGAAGATGACGAGCAAATGCCACGAAAGTGCTCGCCGTATACGTCCTTTACCCGCCATAGGATGTCACCGAATGAGGCTGCGTAACGCTATCGTGGCGTCACCTCGTCCCGAGAGGATCGCAGGATATAGCCGATGCCGCGCTTCGTGTGAATCAAAGGCTCGATTGTGGATGCCTCCTGAGGATCAGTAATACCTAAAGCTTGGGGGGAGTCGATTTTGCGGCGGAGATACGAAATATAGGACTCGACGATGTTGATCTCCCCATTCCAGTTGTAGTCCCACACATGATCGACGATCTGCATTTTGGACACCACGCGTTCGGCGTTGATCATCAAATAACGAAGCAGCTTGAACTCGGTCGGGGACAGTTCTACTTCCCTCCCAGCACGGCGAACCTCGTAGGAGGCCTCGTCCAGCTCCAAATCGTGGTAGCGCAGCACCTGATCCCCGCTGTCCGTTGGGTGTGTGCGCCGAAGGACGGATCGCACGCGTGCGGTCAGTTCCTCAAGGGAAAAGGGTTTCGTAATGTAATCGTCACCGCCGATCGTCAAGCCTTGAACCTTATCCTTCACGTCATCGCGTGCCGTGAGGAAGATGACGGGGAGCTCCGGATCGCGCTGGCGCAGCTCGCGCAGTACAGCAAAACCATCCATATCGGGCAGCATCACGTCCAACAATGCCAGATCGATCTGTGATCCGGCTTGATGGGCAAGCGCCTCGTGGCCGTCTGCTGCAGTCAGCACGTTGAAGCCGATGAATCGCAAGGAGGCTGAGAGGAGATCACGGATAGAAGGCTCGTCATCGACAACGAGCAGAGTGCCTTCATTATGTGTATCCATAGCATTCATTCAAGTACAGATTCCTGGGAACGTGCTGGGCGAACATCGAGTGAATGCTTGCCCATTCCTGGGCGAGAACCTGAAGTGGGCCTGATCCAGGCTCTGTTCGAGGCTCTGACCCAGGAATGAGTACCGAATGGGCACCGAGGGAATCGTCACGGCTGGTGATGGATCGTCCACTCCAAGGTTCGGAATGGATCGGCCACTCCGGGCGCGTCACGGCGCGTGTCACAGTGCGTGTCACAGCGCGGGGAAAGAAGGATCAGGATCAGTATGAGGTGAAGTCTTTACCTTCGATCTGTGCCGGTTTATTGCCAGCCTGCAACGCCGCAAGGCGTGCCTCTACTTCCGCGTCGTTGCTGTGATCTTCCAGCGCAGCGAACTGCTGTTCAAGGCTCGCAGCAGCAATTTCTGCTTTGCCCTGAGCCATAGCTTCCTGACGCTTAATCTGATCCTCGTAACGGGAAATCTCGGAGGTCGGATCCATAATGTTGATTGACGAAATGGCATCCTGAACCTTGCTTTGTGCCTGGGCAGTGCGTTGACGGGCAACGAGCTCGTCGCGCTTACGTTTGAGGTCGGTGAGCTTATCGTTCATCTGAGCAAGGCCGGTCTTGAGTTTGTCAACAACCTCTTGCTGTGAAGCCAGTACTGGTTCTTCTTGTTTCACCTCGTTTTCGTATTCGATTTGTTTTGTGAGAGCCACCTTTGCCAGATTGTCGAATTTGGCAGCTGCATCTTCATTGCCTGCTGCGCGCAGTCGTTGTGCTTCCGAGACAGCTGCAGCCGCCTTTTGTCCCCACTGCTTGGCTGCATTCACATCTTCGTTGTAGTCATTCTGAGCCAGACGCAAATTGCCGATCGTGGTGGCCACGGCTTCCTGAGCCTCGGCGATGGAATTGGTGTAGTCCCTCACCATTTGGTCGAGCATCTTTTGTGGATCCTCTGCGCGGTCAAGGAGCGAGTTGATATTTGCTTTTGTCAGCTGAGTGATCCTTCCGAGGATCGACTGCTTTTCTGCCATGATGTTCCTTTCCTCAATATTCTCAATTTTCTCTTATCTTGTATCGGATCTTTGCGAGAGGAGCCACCTACTCTCGTGCCTAAAATCGGAGCTGGGGCAAAGAGTGTGCGATCAGAACGATCCGCCAAATCCTCCTCCTCCTGACGATTCTCCGCTGGGCGATCCGCCGAAGCCTCCGCCGCCGAATCCTGCACCCCCGAAGCCGCCGAACGAGCCGGTGGAAAACCCTCCGCGGTGACCGCCTCCGGAGAGGAGCGAGCCAATAATCATACCGCCGAGCATCGACCCCCAATCGGTACCTGAACCGCGAGAACCTGCGGTGCTGCGGGAGGAGTCGATATCAGTCTGCGCGCGATCCAGTGCCTGCTGCGCTTGCGTTTGTGCTTGGGCAAAGGCGCTCGCCTGTGCAGTGGGATCGGTCGTTGCCATAGCGTGGCTGTAGGTGCGTTGTGCTGCGGCGAGGGCTGTCCGCGTGGAGCGAGAAATATAACGGGCGTATCGGTCAATCATCTGATTGGCTGCATCGAGCGCTGCTTCGGCTGCGGCACGTGCCCTGTCTGTCACCTGCTGAGCCTTGCGGCGTGCTTCGTCAGTACTCCGAACACCTGTGAGCGCAGCATCGATCGCAGCCTCAGCGTGATCCAGCTGCGTGAGTGCCTTGATGGGATCAGAATCGTCGGCCATCGCGTAGGTGAGGGCGGCTTGAGCCTCCGCCTTCTTCTGTTGAATCACAGGATCAGTCGGGGCAAGCCGATCTGCGTCAGCAACATCGGCGGAAAGCGACGCAATCCCTTGTTTGAGCAGCTGCGCGGAATGAGCGAGCTTCTGCGGAGCATTCGCCACGTCGTCCGCGAGTCCGGCTGCCTGTTGAAGCGTGTCTTCAGCCATACGCGCATAAGGAACCGCACCGTTATTATCGTCAGATGCTACGGCAACTTGTCCTTGTTGAATAGACGTATTTGTTGCATCGAGCAGTACGGATATCTGACGAGGATAGGTGGCCAGCGTGCTCAGTGACGCCTGGGGATAGGACGCGCTCAGTGCAGTGATCTGTGCTTGAAGCGTGGGAAGTGAGGCGCGGATTTCGCTTGAACGCTGCGAGAGTTCCTGCAGCCTGGTATCGACCTTCGCTGCGAGGTTACGCAGATGCTGGAATTTGGATTCCTGAGTTTCAATCGTCTGCTGTGCTTGTTGCGTCAGACGAACGATCTCGCTGTTGTAGTGGTATTTCTCAGCGTCAGTGTCGGGAATGTTATCGTCCAGTTTCTTCTGGTACTCGAACGCCTGTGCAACCAGATCTTGCGCCTGGGTAACAGCGGTTTGAAATTGCTGAGTTGCCTGCACACCAAACTCGGCGCGCGCGAACTGAAGTTCACCTGCCGCTGCGCGAACGCCATCGTCAGCTTGAACAAGTGATTCTGCAGCCTTCTGGTGCAGATCGTGAAGGTTTATCGTCTTGCCGTCCGCCGTTTTTTGTGGCGTGCCAGCTTTCGCTCTCTTTTTTTTGCGCACGAAATACCAGATCGCCCCGCCAATCAGCACGAGGACGACAAAACCGCCGACAGCGTCAGAGTCTGAACTGGTGTTTGAGCTGCCCGTGCCTGAAGCCGTCCAGAGAGAATCGCGGAGGTTTTGCGCGAGTTTGTGGATGCCACCAGCCCAATCTTCTTCGTGCCATGGCGTGGTCACTGAACCGTCAATAGCAGAATCGAGTTCTGATTTTGTGAAGCCGCTTCCGCCGCTGTACACCGAATACTGATGGGTCTTCACAGCGATAGCCAGCAGAGCATCGCGGGATCCAAAGCCGGATTCCTGGGCGGATACCGATGCCCACGAATCGGAACTCATGCCGTCAAAATCGTCAACGAACGTGACGTGCAGGACGTTACCAGTGCTGGATTGGAGGCTGTTAATATCCCGCGTCATCGCATCCATCTGCTTGGCGGGGATCGTTTCCGATTTATCGGTGACGTAACTGGACACATCGACGGGTGGCTGTGCATATGCCGGTGGAATCAGTGCGGCTGGAACGAAGATTGAGGGCACAACGGCAGTGACGAGTGCGAGGGATGCCGTGAGTGCAATAACGATGCGGGCTACAAGCGCGCGCGGTGATCGAGGTGATCGGTGTGCCATGCATCCTCCTTGGTTGTTAGACCAAATCTATCAACTGGGTGAGGTGAAAAACTGCGGTTGCTGCGTCTTCCCAGTAAACTAAGTCTGGTATATCTGGAATGACAAAAAACAAGTAGAGGGATTTCGGTGCCTGTAGGGAAAGTCAAGTTTTTCGATGAGCACAAAGGCTTCGGCTTTATTGCTGGCGAAAATGGAGATCAAGTGTATGTGCCTGCGGCCTCCGTCCCGCTGGGTGTGCGGCTCAAAGCGGGAATGCGCGTGGAGTATGCCGTCGCTCAAACACGCCGTGGTACCCAGGCCTTAGACGTCAAGCCTGTAGCGAAAATTGAATCATTGGCGAAAAAGCAGCGGCGCTCCCCGCAGGACATGGTTGTGCTCGTTGAGGATCTGCTGCAAATTTTGGATCACGCCTCTGAACAATTGCGTAAAGGTCACTATCCGAAAGAAGGCCACCGTGTGGCTGAAGCTCTACGCACGTTAGCTGATGATTTTGATGCCTAATTCAAAGCGAATTACTCCGGGTTCAGACGCCGGAAAAGAAAAAATCCTCGCCTCCAGCGCTGCTATTGACACTGCGCGCGAGGCATTGTCGGATCTGACGCATCTGGAGAACGTTGGTGCCCACGCAGGCGTGATCGTGGAAGGCGAACGGGTATTGACCCACGCATTCGAATGCCTGCTAGCGGGGTATCGGGGCTGGTTCTGGACTGTGACGCTCTCGCGCGCGCCGAGGAGCCGGAAAATAACAGTGGGTGAAATGGCACTGCGTCCAGGCGCCGATGCGCTGTTGGCGCCGGACTGGATCCCGTGGGCAGACCGGCTGCAGCCGGAGGACGTGGGGCCGACTGATCGGCTGCCGTACCGTGCGGACGATCCTCGGCTCGAAGAAGGGTATGAGGCAACAGGTTCAGATGCGGATGCTCTTGCGATTTTTGAGCTTGGGCTTGGCCGGCCGCGGGTTCTTTCCGCGCAGGGGCGTGCCCAAGCTTTTCAACGCTGGTACTCGGGTGACGCCGGTCCAGATTCGCCGGCCACGAGGGCTGCGCGGGCTCGTTGTTCAACGTGTGGGTTCCTGATGGTGATGGGCGGATCTGCCCGCCAGCTTTTCGGTGTGTGTGCCAACGAGTGGAGCCCCTACGATGGGCACGTCGTATCGCTCGATCACGGCTGCGGTGCACACTCAGAAACAGATATTGCGCATCGCACGAAGATGTGGGAACCGTCCGAGCCTGTGCTGAACGAAGCGGATCTGGAAGTGCTGCATTCGAGCGCGGATTCAGGCGATGATGTGCACGTGGACGTCATTTCGCGCGAGGGCGAGGCTGCGTAGCTTGTGATGAAAACTGCAGAGCTAAGGATGGGCGGGATTGAAAAGGCTGATCGGGAATGTGCGGGCATACAGCTGGGGCTCGGTGAGTGCGATCCCAGGATTGCTCGGTTTGCCGCCTGCTGACCACCCTGTTGCTGAAGTATGGTTCGGTGCCCATCCTGATGCTTCTGCTTATCTGACGGCAGACACGGCTGCCTTATTCGTCAGAAATGAAGACTTGTATACCACGCCGGAGCGCGTCAAAAGCTCGACAGGCAACAGCGAGGTATCGGGTGTGCGCAGAGCGCAAGGCGTGGAAACGGGTGTAGACACGACGGTATGTGCGGCAGCGCAATGCCCGGAAGATGAGACGCTGCGCGCCTATATTGCACGCCGCCCGACGCAGATTCTTGGGCAGGACGTGGCAGAGCATTTTCACGGTGAACTGCCGTATCTGCTCAAACTGCTCGCAGCTGATCAACCGTTGTCATTACAAGTGCACCCCTCTTTAGAGCAAGCGCAGGAAGGGTTTGAGCGCGAGGAGCGTCAGGGGGTTCCGCGTTCATCACACACACGCAACTATAAGGATGCGAACCACAAGCCAGAACTGATCTATGCGCTTTCCCCTTTTTTCGCGCTGGCAGGTTTTCGGGCGCCTCGGCGTATCCTCTCCGTCTTAGAGGGCGTGAATACCCCTGTGGTTGACGCTGTTGCACAGCTCATCCGATCCCGTGGTGTTCGCCCAGCGTTCGAGTTTTTGCTCTCTGACCCTTCTGCGCGAATGCCTGAGGCAATCAGTGCTGTTGCGCAGGGCTGCCAGTCGCGCCGTGGCGTGAGTCCTTCCCGTGCCTCTGATGACGTGGTGCAGGTGCTCGCGTCAAAGTATCCGCATGATCCTGGCGTCATCGCATCTTTGCTGTTGAACCCCGTGCTGTTGAGGCCGGGGGAGGCGCTGTTTTTGCCCGCAGGCATGGTGCATTCCTATATTTCTGGGCTGGGCGTGGAGATTATGGCAAATTCTGATAATGTGCTGCGCGCAGGTTTGACGAATAAACACGTCGATGTGCCAGAGCTCCTACGGATCGTCTCTACCCAGGCCGCGCCGCCGATTCGCATCGCACCTGAAATCGAATCGAGATATGTGTCAACGTTCTACGCTCCAGTCGATGATTTTCAACTCTCGTCAATCCGTTTGACGGATGCATCGATTTTTGTTCCGATACCGGGATCTGGGCCTAGGACGCTCGTGTGCGTTGAAGGGGCAGCGCAGGTCTCGACACATGAAGAAACGATGGCACTCAACGTCGGTCAGTCGCTGTTTGTGGACTCTAGCGAGGGTGCAATTGTGATGCGTGGTTTCGGTCATCTCGTCCAGGCGACTGTTGCTTAAGTTCTGTTGTGGGAGTTGCCGAAGCGCTGTCGGCGTCGTGTGAGAGCTTTCGTGGCATCTGCCGGTGTGGACAACTATCATTATCATTATTCGGGCAATCATCGACATATCATCGGCGCGGGAGAATTATTCTTCGTCACCACAGAGGAATTAGCGAATCAGTGAATCGGACTTTTGCGAGCTTAGCGTATTGGAACTACCGGCTTTGGTTTTTGGGGGCGATGATTTCCAATATCGGAGGCTGGATGCAGCGGACTGCCCAGGACTGGGTGGTGCTGACTGTTCTGACCGATAATGACTCCCTCGCTGTCGGGCTCGTCACCGCGCTGCAGTTTGCCCCGATGCTTGTGCTGATGCCCTATGCGGGCGCGGTTGCCGACCGTTACGACAAGCGCAAAGTTCTGGTTCTCACCCAGATAGGTCAGGCTGTTCTGGGCTTTGGTTTGGGAGTCCTTCTGCTGCTCAATATGGCAACGCTCTCAATTGTGTGTGTGATGGCTCTGGGGCTGGGGATTGTGTCCGCATTCGATTCTCCGGTTCGGATGGTGTTCATTACTTCCCTGGTTCCTCCCAGAACGCTGCCTAATGCGATCGGGCTCAACTCGATGAACTTCAACATCGCCCGCCTTATCGGTCCGGCAGTCGCTGGATACATGGTGTATTGGGTGGGATCCGGTTGGGTGTTTGTGATCAACGGGTTCTCGTTCCTTGCCACGCTGCTGTCCCTGGCGCTGATGAAACGCGATCAGAACTTCGTCCAGGCACGAACCGATGACGAAAAAAGCGTCGCCAGCCTGAACAATCCCAGCAGTGGGCCAGAACCGGCCAGTGAGACGATCCAGATCTCGCAGATGACCAAGCAGGAACGGCGTGCACACCGCAAGGCACAGCGGAAGGCGAGGCGGCGCGAAGGATCTGTGATGGACGGTTTCCGCTATGTTCAGTCCCGTGGTGATCTGAAGATGATCTTTGCCCTGATCGGCATCATCTCGTGCTTGGGTATGAATTTCCAGCTGACCACTGCCTCGATGGCACGCGTTGTTTTTGGTAGGGAAGCAGACGGGTACGGCATGCTCGGCTCGGTGATGGCGGTGGGTTCGGTTGCCGGTGCATTAATTGCTGCTCGTCGCCAGGAACAGCCCCGTGTGCGTTACGTCGTGGCGATGGCGTTCGCCTTCGCGGTGGTGTCGGGGCTCAATGCGGTGATGCCGACGTACCCGCTGTATGCCCTCTCGCTGATTCCTGTTGGCCTCGTCATGCTGACGCTTTCAACAAGCGCGAATACTGCTGTTCAGATGTCGACCGACGCTGCCGTGCGCGGACGAGTGATGGCACTGTATCAGATGGTGATGATGGGTACCACACCGTTTGGCGCACTCATCGTGGGGTGGCTTTCCAACGCGGTGAGCCCGCGTTGGGGAGTTGGTATTGGGTCGATTGGTGCTTTTGCGATCGCCACGATTGCTATTGTGTGGGCTCATACGAGGTGGAGCGTCGAAGCTGAGCTTCAGCTGCGTCGGCCGTTTGTGCGGGTGATCGGTCCGCTCGAACGCGAGCAGGCGGCTCAAGCGGAAGAAGATGAGCATCAGCGTGAGGCGTTGCGGCACCAGGAGGCAGCGCGCAATATGGGCAAGACGATTGAGGAAACTCACCGGTGATCGGCGCGTCTGCATGTGGTCGGGCGTATACATCATGAGGCGTACATATGTGATCGGTGTGTGGGCTGGCAATTGCCTACACGGATTGGCCTACACGGACGTAGACCCAGGGTTTGAGGGACGACGGCAGCGATGAAGGGAATGTGGGATGAGCACGGATCTCGTGGATACAACGCAGATGTATTTGAAGGCTGTGTGGGAGCTGGAAGAAGAAGGGATTAAACCTATTCGCGCCAGACTCGCTGAACGGCTGGATCAATCCAAGCCCACCGTTTCCGAAACGGTCGCCCGCCTGGTGCGCGATGGCTATGTCACGATTCGGGAGCGCCGCGTCATTGAACTCACGCACGAGGGGCGTTCCGTCGCGCTCCGTATTATGCGCAAGCATCGGCTTGCTGAGGTTCTGCTCTATCACGTTGTGGGGCTCGCCTGGGAAGACGTGCATGAGGAGGCGTGCCGGTGGGAGCACGTGATGAGCGTGGCTGTTGCAGATAAGATTGCGGCATTGCTGCCTGATGTGACGAGTGACCCATACGGGAATCCGGTTCCCGCAGCATGGACTCAACCCGAAGGCTGCGATGCCCACGCTTTCCTCGATGATGCGCCAATGCTCGGTGACGCTTTGGGTTCGCTTCCTCAGGATGCTGAGACGAGCACATGTGGACTGAGAGTTGTCCGTATTTCGGAGCTAACTCAAGTTGATCGGCAGCTTTTAGCTGACTTGCGGGAGTGCGCGATTATGCCCGGCCAGGATATTCGCGCGTCATTCGTTGGGAACGATGGCGTTGACGAGGCCGGGCAGGCGCGAGACGGGGGTGCGCGGAGTGTGCGCATTGAAGGGAAAACAGGTGCCCTCCAGATTCCGCTGGAGTTTGTTGATCATATCCACGTGCGCGTACTGCAGGCCGAGCCCCAGCAGTCCTAAAGGTCAGCCGTCCTCAGGCCTCGTTCTCGTGTTTTTTCGTTTTGTTCCTCTCAACAAGCCATGCGATGAGCATCGGGAGAAGGGAAACGAGCACAATCACAACCACAATCACATCGAGGTGATTCACCACGAAGGGGAACTGGCCGAGTGCAAGGCCGGCTATCGTCATCAAAACCACCCAACCGATGGAGCCGAGCGCGTTGTACACAAGGAATGATCGCATGTTCATCCGAGCAACGCCGGCAGCCACGGGGATAAATGTGCGAACAATTGGAACGAACCGAGAAAGAACCAGCGACACGGCTCCATAGCGCACAAAGAAGCGCTCTGATCGTTCCAGATACTCTGACTTCAGTATTCGTGCCTCCGGTGTGAAAAACCTGCGCCCGAAGTGGTCACCGAGGAAGTAGCCGCAGTAGACCCCGGCGAATGAGGCAAGAACTCCCACGATGACGAGGGCCCACGGAGAAAAGCCAAACCCCACGTGCAGCATTGCTGCGGTGAAAATCAGCGAGTCACCAGGCAGGAAGGGGAACAGGCAGCCGGATTCGATAAAAAGAACGAAGGCAAGGCCAGGGAGAACCCATGGCCCTAAAGCCTGAAGCAAAGCGGTTGGATCAGAGAGAAAGCCCATACGCCTAAGGGTACGTGATGAGGCTGGTGAAGCGCTGAGGATGTGCGCTAGGCTTCGTGAGTCTGACCGATAACGTGGCGATGCACACGTCCGTTATAAAAACGTGACAATTCGTTATGGGTGCGTTATTCTTTCTTTGTAATCAGAGTGGGTCGCGTTCCTCTACCTACTCCGGCTTTTTGACCAGGAGGCACATCAATGGCTGCACGGCACCTTAGAGTGCAGGCACAGGCATCAGAGCTTGTCGCATCACCAGCAGGCAAAGGGTTATTCGCAGCTATTGCAGTGGGTACGATTTTAGGAGCGTCGCTTCCGACGGCATCCGCTCAGGAATCATCGAATACACCGTCATCCACAGTTGAAACAACAGACGCTGCAGGTCATCTGACTATTACCGAGCAGACGAAAGCCGTCAACGCCTCTTCAGATTCAACGTGGCATATCGATCAGGGTGCTATTTCCGGAGCATCAGTGAGTTCTGCAATTGAGGCGCCAGGAACCTCGCAGACTCGCGGCCAGGCGTCGGCTGCACAGAGCGCAGATGCTCAGCCTGCTCGCGAGGGCTCCCGCTCTTCTCGAGGCGATGCGAAGGTGACGGGTTCTCGCGGAGGTGCATCAACCGCAGGATCGTTAGCATCGGCTCCTGCGCCGTCAGCTTCGGCGTCATCGGTGGTGAGCTTTGCAATGCAGTACGTGGGTCGCGTCCCCTATGTGTGGGGTGGTACGTCTCCTGCGGGTTGGGATTGCTCTGGTTTCGTTGCCTATGTGTATGCGCACTTTGGCAGGAGCTTGCCTCACTCATCTGGCGCTATCGCAAATATGGGAACGCGAATCTCGCAGTCTCAAGCTCGGCCTGGCGACATTTTGTATTGGCCAGGGCATGTCGCTATCTATGCAGGCAACGGGAAAATCGTTGAAGCAGCAAATCCGGGTGCGGGCACACGCTATGGAGCTGTGTGGGGAAACCCGGTTTACGTGCGGCTCTGATCGCGCAGGGTCGATGGATCAGTATTCGGGGTGTATCTCCGGCTGATTGGCAGCTTATCTGCGCTCCCTTCGCTTTTCAGTTTTTTGTACGACTTTTTCGTGCTTGTGCACCGCGCTCCTCATGAGGGCGCGGTTTTTTGTTGCGCGATCGATGGTCTTCGTCTCCGTACGCCTTTCGTGAAAGAATAAGGGTGAACGTGAAGGAGGCCACGATGGCTTATGTACATCACAATATTGTCGCCGTTGGCGTAGACGGTTCAGAAGAATCGCAGCGAGCACTGTTGTGGGCAGCGCGCGAAGCAGCCACGCGCGGCGCTCAGTTGCAGATTGTCTGTTGTTATCAGGAACCGACGAATCCTCAATTTGGGGGAGTCGGTGCGAAGGATCTCGGCTTATTCAAGGACGAGGCGGAACAAATCGCTGCGGAATCGAAAGCCGAGGTTGATGCTCTCGATGTTGGTATTGACGTGCGCACCGCTATTGATCCGCGTGACCCAACCACTGTGCTCGTGGAACTTTCAAAGACGGCTGCGCGCGTCGTGGTTGGTGCTCGTGGTGGATCAGGCGGTTTTGCTGACCGAGCGCTGGGTTCCGTGTCGTCCGCTTTGACGTCGCGTGCCTATTGCGCGGTGGTGGTCGTGCCGTTCGTCGATCTCGATCGCCTGCTGCCCGTCAAGCATATTGTGTGTGGCGTGGATGGATCGGACGATTCCCGCAACAGTTTGGAGCTGGCGATACGCGAGGCATCGCGCTGGGGAGCTCGGTTGTCGTGCATTTCTGCTGCAAACTTTGGGGGCACAACGTGGCTTCCCGGAGCTGAATACCACGATCAGATTTTGGAGGATATGAAGGCTGATCTTGCCGAGATGATCAGCGACTCGATGCAGGGCACGAACGTCGATGTTCGTGCGCACACGGTGGAAGGTAACCCTGCCGCGTTGATGACGGAGTTTTCTGCTGTTGTTGATCTGATTGTGCTCGGCTCTCGCGGCCGCGGTGGCTTCGCTGGACTCTTGTTGGGTTCCACAAGCCAGGTTGTTCTTGAACATGCGCAGTGCCCCACCATTGTGGTGCCGCGTCGTACGTCACAGAATGTTGAGAACACGCCAGTTTCACCGTGGGTGCGCGAAACGATTGCTGAGGATGAACAAGATTTGCCTCGCTGATGCGTGCGGGAGCCACTCGTTCACCCACATACGTTCGGCGGGCGAGTGGCAATTTCCCGCAGCCTGAACCGTGGCAGATGTCCGCTATGGTAAGTTCACTGTGGTACATTTCTGCGTGCGAGATTTTATGCTGCGCTAGCCTTCGATAAACTACAACATATACGCCTTCGTAGCTCAGTGGAAGAGCGACCGCCTCCTAAGCGGTAGGTCAGGGGTTCAAATCCCCTCGGGGGCACTCCGTGTTTGACTGCGTTTTGAGATGCATCGCATTGCAGGCGTGCTGTATCTTCGTGAATAACCAAGCATTAGGTAGATTTAGAGCGTGAGTGGTTTTTTTAAGCGTTGGGCAGGTAAGAAGTCTCAGCAGCGTGACGAGGCAACGTCCGATCGCACGCTCGGGCATGCTGGTGACGATGAGGGCACACATTCGGATGCAGCCACGCCATCGTCCGGGTCGGCTGCCGTAGCGTCTGAGGGTGGCCACACCGCGTCCGGAGGCCAGGATTCGCGAAGCGGACGTGAACAGGCGTCGAGCACTGCTGCAGGATCCTCGGATCATTCCGGGCACAACGAGCGTCAGGATACCCAACGTTCAGATACACCGAACCACGATCGATCCACCACGTCAGAGGATCGTGAAAGCACTCACTCGGAGAGAACGGATTGGTACCAGCGCTGGCATGACGCACTGCAGAGGACTGCTGAGAATGAGTCGGTGCCGCAGGCTGGGGCGCAGAATGAACACGTCGATCTTTCCCACCCGCATCCCACAGGTTCGGCTCAGCTGTATTCGGGGATTCCTACTCGCCTCACGTCGCTCGTGAGGGAAGAACATGCCCTGTCCCTTGCTCGTCAGCGGCTCGCCAAGCTTTTGGATCGTATAGCGACAGTATCTGAAAAGTACGGCTCTGCTCCGGTTCATCTCGCTATCGGCCGCGTGTCGTGGGATGAGGCCAACGATCGTGTTGTGCCGCAAACAGCGTCTGTGCGTGACGATGGGTTTATTCCCCAAGCGGGTTACGATCTGACTGGGGAACTCCACGTGGACGAGGTTCGTGAGCTGCTGGGTACCGATGCCGCTCGCGTTGATTCTGATGCTGCGCACGCCGGTTCTGAACAGCGGCGCGCGTCCGATGCTGCTGTTGATACTGTCGTTGACGCTGATGCGGATTCTGCTCACAAGGATGGGGATACGCCGCGCGGCGTCCAGGTGAGTCAGACGCACGCAGTAGCAGCACCGGCTGGTGCCACCGTATCGAAAGTCAAACGGCATTCGGAGTGGGTGCTCTATCGCGCTGTTCAGCTCAAGCCGACTGGTGACGGCGATGCGTTCGTCACACTGCGCCCACATGTGGAAATTAATCCTGCTTTACTCACCGCCCTTCGGGAGCATGGCTTACCCGCACATGAGGTTGCACGGTTACGCACGTCCATCGCAAACGTGAATCAACAGGATGCCGTGCTCGCAGAAATACGCAGCGCAGGTAAAGCGTATTTACCTGGCTTTGATTTTGCTCCACGCAGTGTGATTGGCCTGTTTATTCACCCCGGCAATGTGCTCCTGGAGGATCTGGAACACATGAAGCCGTACGTTGAGTCTTCTGGCGTGGTTGCCGCCTTGGCTGGCGATGAACAAACAAAGTCACTGACGAGTTTGCCTCTGCCGCCCGCCGACCCATATGACCGTGCTCCGGAAGCAGAACGCGGAGTGGGCGATCACGATGTGCTGGAACTGGGCGCTATTGAAGCGGTTGCCTCGGGGAGATCCTTCGTCATCGACACGCCGGCGGGCAGTGATGCCCTGCCAACAGAGGCTGCGATCGTTGCGGATGCAGCCGCCAGCGGTCGGTCGGTTATCGTTGTGGCAAATAAGGCGTCGGCGGCGAGAGCTCTGATTGCCGAGCTGGAAGCGGAGGGCTTAGGTGATCTTGTCCTCGATTTTTCGGATATTGATGCGGTGCCCCGCCGCATTCGGGAGGGTTTGCGTCTGCGTGCCGATCAGGCGTTCCCGGAGCGTACCTTGGAACTGCGGTCTGCGCTTCAGAATGACCGCACGCTCCTGGAATCGTATGTGAACGCTGTGCACGCGCAGAGCCCCGTGTGGCATACGTCTGTTGCTGAGCTGATTGGTCACCTTGCCCACCTCTCAGCACAGGATGACGCGCCCTCCTCGTCAGTGAGGCTTTCCCGCCAGGTGCTGGCAAACGTTGTGGCCAATCGAGAGGCGCTCTCTTCCGATCTGCACGATGCCTATGCTGCTGGTGCTTTCCGTGATCCTGCCCTGTCCCCATGGATGGGCGCTGTTGTGACGAATGCGGAACAAGGCGAGGCGGCCGTCGAGAGTGTGCAGCGCCTGCGGGAGGTTCTGCCTGTTGCAATGGCGCAGATGCAGCGAAGCGCGGCTCAGACGCATGTGAATCGGGCACGCACGTTGAATGAGTGGCTGGCGCAAATTCGGATGTTCGAGGGGCTCCGTGCGTCGCTCGCCGTTTTCAAGCCAGAGATCTATGATGTGGATCCGCGTGACCTCGTCGCAGCAACGGCCTCCAAGGAGTCGCGTGAGGCGGCTGGCATCGACATGAAGAATTCTGAGCGGCGCCGGCTGCAGAAGAAGGCAGTCAGCTACCTCGTGGATGGTGCGTCGCGGGTGAATATTCATCGTGATCTCGTTCAGGCGATGAACCTGCGTGAGGAGTGGCGCAAGTTTTCGGATTCCAGCGGACTGCCTAAGGTTCCGGATGGTTTGGAACAAATCAAGGTCACTGCTGCCGACGTGCTGAAGGACCTCGACGACCTTGCCCAGGCGTTGCCAGAGCAAACGCCGCGACGCGATATGCACGTGGAGGATTTGCTTGGCATCGTCAATGCGCTGGGAGACGCTGCAGGCGAAATGGCTGACGCTCCGACCCGTAACCTCAAACTTGCCTCCCTCTCGCAGGCGGGACTTGCAGGTGTTGTGGAGGATTTCAAACAGCGAGGAGTGAACGCCGACGCAGCCGAAGCAGAGCTCGACTTGGTGATCACAAATTCTATTTTTGAGCAGTTACTCGCTGATAATCCGGTGCTTGGAGCGCTTGGACCTGCGGATTTGGTGAATCTCGCCCGACGGGTGCGCAACGAGGATCTTGCACATACGAAGACGCTGGCAGGCCCTGTTCTCGCAGCGGCGATTGCGATTATGCGCCGCACGATTTCGAAGCATCGTAAAGAAACGATGACTCTCGATGGGCAGCTGGAGAGGTACTCCACGGGCGTGCTGCGCGAGGTCATTGGTACCTATCCTTCCCTGGTGCAGGTGGCGCGCCCCGTGTGGGTGATTCCGCCTGCGATGGTCGCGCAGTTCATTCCGCCGATGCCCTGGGTGGATCTTGTGTTGGTGGATAGTGCGGGTGTTGCGCCGCTGTATGCGTCGGTGTCCACGCTGCTGCGAGGTCGGCAGGTGGTGGCTGTGGGCGATATTCAGCGTGCGGCCGAGGATTCGGTTCTGCGAGCACTGTCGGACGTGATGCCCCGTGCGACCTTGCCGTCGGCGCGCGCGGTGATCGATCCTGCGGCTGTGCGGATTTTGCAGGAGCGTGGTTATGCAGGAAATCTGCAGCTGATCCCGACGGCGGATATGCCGCGCCCGCAATTGGTGGTTGTGGACGGCCGTGGTGTGCCGTCACCTACGTCAGGCATGGTTGAGGGACCCCAGGCGGAGGTTGACGCCACTGTTGACGCAATTATTGATCACATTCTCTCTTACCCGCAGCGCAGCCTTGCTGTGGTGACGATTTCTGCACTGCATGCCTCGCGCGTGCGGGAAGCGTTGAACGAGGTAGCGGCGGGAAGCGCGGCGGTGAAAGCGTTCGTGTCGCCGGAGAACGCGGAGCCATTTACGATTATCGATATTTCGCAGGTGGCTGGCATCCATCGTGACGCGATGATTCTTTCTGTGGGGCTCGGCAAAACGACTCATGGCCGTGTGCTGCACACTTTCGGTGCTCTTGCGACGCCGGAAGGAGTGGGCGGGCTCGTGGATGCTCTCCAGGTGGCTCGCTATCACGTGACGATCGTGACTTCGTTCGGGCCAGGGGAGATGGGAGCAGAGAATTTGACTGCCGCCGGCCCGAAGCTGCTCGGTGAACTGATCGATATGGCGGCTGGTATTGCGGAGTCTTCGGTGCCTCATGAATGGTTGAGTGACGATGTTCGAACCGAGGGTAATACCGACACGAATAGTTCGCGGGTGGATCACGTCGTGAGCCATGACGGTGCCGGACATATCGAGACGAGTCCTGCCGGCGCTAGTTCTGTGGATACCGGCGAGGGTGGAATGAAGCTTGGCGGTGATGCGGATTCGGTGAGAATCCTGATGGATGATCTCGCATCCCGCATTGAGGCTGCCGGATTCGAGACGGCTCAGCAGTGGGGCTATCAGGGCGGCGTGAGGATCCCCCTGGTGGCTGGATCCCGCGATTTCCAGGGTGTGTGGCGTGTGGCCGTGCTGGTCGATAACGAAGGCTATATGTCCGAGCCCTCGCTCCGCCGTCGTGACCGCTACTGGCTGGAGGCTCTGGAGGCCAGGGGCTGGATCGTGATGAGAACCTTCGTCACGGCGCTGTTCATTGATCCTGCTGGGGAGGCAGCGCGCATCGTGGCTGTTCTGGAGAATCTTCAGAAGGGGATCGATGTTCAACCGGACGGAACGGTGACGCGAAGCGGGTCGTCAGGCGAACATGAAGACTATGAGGAGCTTGTGAAAGCAGCCGTCTCGGAGTCTGCACCCGTGCTCTCTGGATCGAGCGGTGCCGGATCGGGCGCGGCGCAGGGGATGCGCAGGGAAGAACGGCCACTGATCGCCGGCGGTCTTCCGATTACCGCATATACGGATGACCAGCTTGATGAACTTCTTGAGTGGATTGCCTCTGATGGCGTGCCGCGGACGGAAGCGGAGCTTGCAACGCAGCTGCGTGAGGAGCTCAACCTTTACCGCCGTGGTGCCAAAGTGGACGCGATCGTTCACAATGTGATCGTGCGCAGTGGTTTCGCTGTTGACCCCGATTCATCTGGGATCGAGGGTTCAAGGTTGGGCGATGCACTGTGAGCCGTGTTCATCAGGCCGTTCAGGGAATATCACGCATTGACGCGGAGAGGCTTGCCGCAGCTGAGGATGGCGGCGGCGTTCGTCATCCTCACGTTCAGGCGGTTCAGGGGAGGATTCTAGGTAGTCCGGCTCCACCCGTTGTGCCTGCGGAAGCTTCACAGGAGATCGTGACCCATTCGCGTCGCCGCGCCACCCCGCGTGATGCGCACGAGCGCGATATCGTTGATGATTTACCGCCGCATTTTGGGAAATTCTGAGCGACGCGATCTGAGTGATCCGATCCGCACACTGTATGGTTCGTGAACGGGTTCACGCGTCTCGTGTTCGGGGAATGCTGCACACACGTTCAGGATGACGAATACGGGTTCAGCGCAGATGCTCGCCCGTATGCGGTTGACGATCCTGACGGTTGTTCTTCATCAAGTCTCGGATTTCCGTCAGAAGTTGCGTGTTCGCATCGATCTCTATCGGCTCGTCGCTGCTAGCAGCGCGGCGCGCGCGGTAGGCGTTCACAGGCGCAACGATCACGAAGTAGATGGTTGCAGCGATAATGAGGAAATTAATAACTGCTGTGATGAAGACGCCGGGCTTAAATTGTGCGCTGTTGAGAGTGAACATCCACAGCGTAGAAAAATCTGGTGTGCCGAAGATGGCTGCAACGAGGGGCATCAGGAGGTTTTCGACGAGCGACGTCACGATGGGGGTAAAGGCGCCGCCAATCATAATTCCGATCGCCATATCGAGCACGTTGCCGCGCATAATGAATTCTTTGAAACCCTTGAGCATTTTTCTTATCCTTTCCATGCTCTCTTTCCGTGCTCTCGCGAGTTGGATCCCGTGAAAGTGACCGGAAGGCTCGCCTGAGTCCTTTCCATTGCTGTCCATAAAAACGCGTGGAATTTCTGGGAATTTCCGCCGAGGATGTGATGCGTGTTAACCTTTCGCGCTGGCTCTGATGCGAATATGCGAAATTCTGTGCCGAATGGCTTTTCTTGGGATTTTCTCATTTGTGATGTGCAGCAACGGCGCGTATTTCCCCTGTTGTGGCCATTCCTAGCACAATGTTCGCGTCACCGTTGGGTACCGTCACAAAGACCGTCTGTGCCGGTGTGGTGGAGCTGCTTGTCAGGTTCATCGAGGCTTTTTCCTCTTGTCCAAGCCCAGCGATCGTTGCCGAATCGCAAATCATGGTTGCTCTGCCGTTATCTGCGGTGGAGGAAACGGCGAACAGTTTGACGTGTACGCCTGGCTGGGCGATCGCGAGTGATCCTGCATCTGAAAACTGAACGGGTATGACGACGTGAGCCTCGTCCGGCGGTGTAAAAAAGGATTCGTCAACGATCATGCGGGTTGTGATGGGCAGCCCGGTACTTGCAGGAACAGCTAAAACCGCGCCTGATGCTGTTTTGGGGTCTGAGATCGCATACGTGGGAAGGCTGGCGGCAGGGAAGTGTTCAACGCGAATATCGTCAGAGGATAACGCTGTGCCCGCAGGAATATCCCGTGCCGCCACCACAGCATTCACCATTGTGGGGTGGCGGGTTGCGATGGCATTTCCGACGACGCCGAGCGTCACACAGAAAAGGGCGGCAAGCAGGAAGTATCGATATCGCCACGCCAACGCCTTCAAACGGAGTACCATACCTGCGACGCTACGCGATCCGCCGATGTGACGCAGTCTGTGGCACATGCCTGTGGACTACAGTGACGCTCACGCGCCTGTGGATAAAAAGCATGCAGAAAAAAGCACGCGCCGCTACGACGATGCCGCTACACCGATTCAGCCACAACGATGCCTTTGCAGCGATGCCGCTACAACGATTCAGCTACGACGTTTCGCCCCAGCGATCGGGCAGAACTACATAAGGTATGTGCTGATCGTGCTGATCCTGTGGCAGGTCGATCGTCACGTACTCCTCGGGATAGACCATCGCTCCGATCCGAGTCCCCGGCTCTAGGTGCAAAAGAGCGCGGTCATACCAGCCGCCGCCCTGCCCGAGCCTGTGGCCATGATGGTCGATCAGCGTGGCAGGAACCAGGATCGCATCCACCTCCCGCAGGATCGTCGAGTCGTACGGTTCACCTTTCGGTTCCAGCGGGCGGGAGGGAGCTTTCTGTTCCAGGCACTCTGGACCGGTATACCACGCCCAGTTGCGCGCCAGATGCGGGCCAACAACGGGAAGGAGCAGGCGCTTGCCCTCCCCAATAATGGTGTCGATGATCTTGTGTGTGGGGGGTTCAGCAGGAGTGGAATAGTATGCCGCAACAGTACGCGCATCGCCGATAAAATCGAGGGCGGTGTGAACCCACTGAAGTTCGAGGCGATCGTTGGATTCCTGTGAGCGTTTGTGGCGTGCACCCCATACGGCAGATCGTAGGGTGTGTTTCGCATCGTCAACCGTTAGCCCCTCAACGTTGGGGAGTTCAATAGTCATACCTTTATTTTTCCACGCGTCAGGGGTCAGCGGGTAGGCTATCACACAGCATGTTTGGATTGTGCCCTCGCAGCGAAAAGGAAAACGATGAAGACCCTACAAGAACAGAGTCAGGAGTGTCTGGCTGTTTCGGCGCCATTGCCTGTTTTCGGTGTTGAGCTGGCTGACGCATCTGGGTGCATTTTAGCTGACGACGTTCACTCAATTGTGAATATTCCCGCCCAGGATCTTGCTGCAACCGATGGTTATGCGATACGCGCCAAGGACGTGTTCGGGGCTAGTCACGAAAGCCCTGTGAGCTTGCCTGTTGTGGCAGAGATTCAGTCTGATGATTTCGACCGCTACGTCTACACCGAGAACACTGCGATTCTGGTTTCCTCCGGCGCGCAGATGCCGCGCGGTGCTGACTGCGTAGTTCCGCTCGAGCTGACAGACCGCGGTCAGGCAACGGTTCGGGTTTTTGAAGCGGTTGACGAGCATGAAAATGTGCGTACGCAAGCGGAGGACGTGAGGGCTGGGGACGTGCTTGTTGCGGCTGGGACGAGGATATCGTCGCGGCATATCGCACTGGTGGCCTCCGGTGGGCAGGATCGTGTGACGGTCCGTCCAAATCCGCGCGTGGTGGTGATGTCCATCGGCGACGATATCGTGGAGGCTGGTAAGCCCCTCCCAGCAGGCAAACGCTACGATGCTGATTCCTACGCGATTGCTGCCGGTGTGGTGAACGCGGGCGGGGTTCCCTATCGTGTGGGCTGTGTGTCTGACGATAAACAGGTGTTGCGGGAGGCGATTGAGGATCAGCTTGTTCGTGCCGATGTGATTATTACGACGGGGGGCTTATCGTATGGAGCATCAGATACGCTGCGTGATGTTCTAGCGGAGCTGGGATCGGTACGTTTCGATGCTCTGGCAATGGAACCGGTGCATCGAATGGGCGTGGGCACGCTCGAGGATGGTATCCGCCTGTTCTGCCTGCCCGGTGAGCCGGTTGCGGCGATGGTTGCCTTCGATGTGTTTGTTCGTCCGGCGCTGCGCAAAATGCAGGGTTATCAGCATGTGCAGCAGCAGGTGATCCGTGCACATGCTGAACGCGGGTTCGCTTCGCCGCAGGGTAAGGACGAATTTGTGCGCGTGCGCGTGCATGGGGATCCGATTTCCGGCTACGGCTTCACTGTTCAGGGTGAAAATTCGCGCCCACTGCTTCGGTCGCTCTCGCAGGCGAATGGCTTGGCGCATGTGCCGATGGACGTCACGACAGTGGGTATTGGTGACGAACTGGACTGCATGATTTTTGCTGGATGATGGCCGGGATGATTGGCTGATGGCCAGGATAGGCGATACGGCTACGCATCGACACTTTCCTTGTGGTTATGCGGGTTCTACACGGGCGCGCGGTTATGCCCTCTATACTGTTAACGGTGTGAGAATTGTCAACAGTGTGATGTGATGAGCTGCGCTATCGTGCAACACACGTCAGCAATATGTTCCTCGTTCGATGATTCGCAGATAATCTTGAGACATGGGTTATGAGGGCTATGTTGTTGGACTGGGTGTGCTCCTTGTCCTCGCATATGTTCTTCCCTATATGACGAGGCGTAGTGCGGAGCTTTCCACACCGCGCCGCGCACACGATGTACAAGATGCACGTGTGATTCGGTCTCAACGTTCCAACGTTGCCGAGGATGCGGATGCTGAGTCATCACGGGGATCCATTTTCTTTCAGCAGCCGGGGGTTTCAATGCCAAGCAACAACAAGGGCGCATCTGCTCAGACGCGCGCACGGGAGCTGACTGTGCAGCGCCAGCGTGCTGAGCAGCGCAGGGCGAAGCGCGAGGAAAATCGCCGGACTGGTGTTATCGGCGTCGGCGTCGTCGTGGGTGCCCTGGCGTTGACGTGGATGCTTGTTGTTGTAGCTCACTTGGCGCTCTGGGGTGCTTTGCTGATCACAGGTGTTGGTGCCGCGTACTGTGCTGGTTTCGGATACGTTGCATGGGTGATGCAGCGCGAGGATCGTCGTGATGCGGCGATGATCAACCAGGCTCGTGCTGAGGCTGCGAACAGTGGCCAGGGTTCCTCGCGCATAACGCACGCCGTGCGCACCAGGCGCGGTAGTGGGCAGCGCAAACCGCTCAGCCAGCGCGATGACGCGCAGCGTCATGAAGCACACCAAGCCCAGCGTGGTACCGATTCGGTGCAGCGCCTGCAGCGATCCACCGCTGGCGTCCGGATCGAGTATGACGACGTACTCAACGTCTCCCGTCTGGATGCACATCAAGCTTCTACTCAGCAGGCTGAAGGACGAAAGATCGTCGAAAGCCAGGGTACGAACAGGCTCAGGGTGCAGCAGCCAAAAGTGCGGCAACCACAAGGGCAACAACCGGATGAACAGCAGGGTAGCCGCGCCGCCGCAGAAGGTTCGCAGACCGCTGCCCAGATTGCTCTGGCAAAGGCTCGAGCAAATGCAGCGAAGGCAGTTGAACAGGCTAGGGCAGCCGCAGCTGCAACGCCTAGTTACACGCTCAAACCCCTCAAGCGCAGAAGCGTCAAGCCCTTCGTCCCTCAAGCTGACGAGCAGGTTGAGGCCACGCATGTTCCTTATCGTCCTCGCGCAGTTGGTGAGCGGTTTGCCGCCGATAACTTTGCCGCCGATAACGCAGTGGCACACAACGACGCCTCGGGCAACAGCGATACGACGTCTCGCGTGGGCAGCTCCGATGACCAGTCCAGTAAGGCTCACAGGGGTCAGGTCAGAGTTGTGAGGGACGGACTCCAGCAGGGTGACGAGCAGCCAGCACAAGGGCTTCAGGGAGGTTCTGCCCTCGATAGCGTCTTGGCGCGGCGTCGGGCGTAAAAAGGACACTCAAGCCTCAGTCCCGCGAACAAAGAAAACATAGAAAACGAAGAAGCGCTGGAACCTAAAGGGCTGGGATCGAAAGAGCTAGCGCCTAAAGTGCTGAGATCCAAAGAACTGGGGTCTGAAGGGCTGAGCCTAAAAAGAAACCCAAAAGCCTCAAAAATATGTTGGCGCTTTGGCGCGCTGGTTGGTGCTTGCATACGCCGGCTAATGCGTTAATGCTTAGGCGCGCCACGTCGGCACATGTCGGCGCACCATGCGCTGCACAAAGTACCTGCTGTGCGGACTTACGTTGTGCATGTGAATATTTGTGCGTTTAAATGATGCGATTTTAGGAGAATTTGTGCAGCGCGCGCAGTAACTGTTACAGACTGAACCCGATTTTCTTGTTTTGCTGATGATCCGTGGGCAGATCGCCGCATAATTCTCAGAGTCCAGGCTCCTCACATCGAGTCCCGTACAAGAGAGTTTGAGCCCCGTACAACAGAATTCGAGCCCCATACAAGAGAATTCAAGCCCCGAACTACTTGACGCGGGGGGGGGGGGGCTGCGGTAAAAAGAAGTCGCCTGGTCTGAGCTTTCCCTAACCAAAGGTCTGCTTCGAAATTGTGCCGGGCTGGAGCTAGTGTCCCGCGTATTAACGCATTCGAAAGAGAGAATTATGGGTCATAAATCTTTGCGTGCCATCGCTGCATCAGCGCTGACGGCACTTGCGCTTACCATCGGAGGAGGCGTGTCGGCACTTGCGGCTGGCGGCCCCACCGGCGCTGGAAATATTGACGTCAATAAAGACGCCAGCATCACCATCCACAAGCTGCTCAATCCGGAAAGTATGAAAGAAGCTACCGGTGAAGTAGATGCCGATGCTAAGGGCACACCGCTTGAGGGTGCATCCTTTACTATCACGAAACTCGATCTTGATCTTGCCAAGAACGCAGATCTCGCCACGGCAGCGAAGCTGACCGCAGCAGACGCTGCTAAGCACGTTACTGAAACCAAGTATGACGTAACAACTGGCGCTGAAGGCACCGTCGAACAGAAGGTTGCCGTTGGCGTCTACCTTGTGCATGAGAACGCTCCAGCTAAGGATGCCGAACTCACGGCCGGCGGCGAGAAAGTCGATCCAAGCAATCTCGTTCTTGGCTCGGACTTCGTGGTGCGCGTCCCAATGACGAATGCGGCGGGCAACGGCTGGAACTACGATGTTCACGTCTACCCGAAGAACTCCACTGACTCGGCTCTCAAGACCGTTGTTGATGCCGGCAAGAACGCTGGGGACACCATTAGCTATGCGGTCACCGTTGCAGCTCCGCTCGTTGCACAAGGTAATGATCGTACCAAGTTCGTCGTGAAGGATGATTTTGACGAGACCAAGTTGGAGAACGTCCAGGTTGCTTCCGTCGAGGTGAATGGCGCTGAGGTTGCCAAGGACGGAAACTACGAGGTAAGCGGCACTGACGATGGCACTATCTCCGTCACATTTACCACTGCTGAGGGCAAGCTCGTCTACAACATTCCGAATAACGCCACCGTCACGGTGAACATTACGGCGAAGATCAAGGATGACGCTCTCGGTGAAATCGTGAACGAGGCTGTGCGTTTTGATCGCGATTCGTCCTTCGAGGAAGACCAGGCTGACCGCCAGAAGCCGACCAATAAGGTCAAGACCTATGTTGGCAAGGTGAAGGTTACGAAGCAAGACAACGGCGGCCAGACGCTTTCCGGTGCTGAGTTTGAACTTTACCGCGCAACCAAGAATGAGCAGGGCGAATACGTCACCGCTGGTGACCCGATTCAAACGCTGACCACTGGCGAAGACGGTACTGCAACCACGAAGGCTCTGCATGTCACCGATTTCGAGAACAACTCGGACACCGTTGCTCCTGAGAACCAACTCTACGTTCTGAAAGAAACGAAGGCTCCTGCCGGCTACGTGCTCCCCGAAGGTCAAAAAGCTTTCACGGAGTTCACACTGACCCGCGCAGATCTCGGAGCTGACTTCGCCGTGGTGAAGGCTCTTCCGGCTATCGTCAACGTGCCGTCCGATACCCCGTCGCTTCCGCTTACCGGTGGCCAGGGCATCGCGCTCTTCGTCGTGCTCGGCATGGCTGTTGCGGGTGGCGCATTTTACTCAGCTCGCCGCAAGTCGGTGAAGGCCTAAGCAGTAGCTCGTCGTGAGCAGCCAGCCTATGCGTAGCTGTCGCGTAGGTAGGCAATGAGCGATTCCGTGTGGGGTGGGCGTTACGTACCGCGCCGCCTGCCCCACACAGTCGCACAAAGCCCACACACAATCGCACGAAGATCGGTGCCTGACCTCCACTGGGAGGACTCAGCTATGAAGGGAGTATAAATTTGGCGAAGCACGCGCTCGTGATTGAACCAACACCAACCTCAGGTGCTCCCGCAGATAACAGCGCACCGATGACGACAGCGGCTGCTCTGCGTAAGCTCGCTCTGCCTATCGTCCTCGCACTTGTAGCTGTGGGTATCATGCTCTATCCCGTCGTCGTCACCCAGTTGAAGAACATGGAGCAGATTCGGGTGTCGGCGAACTATACCAAGCAGCAGTCGGAAGCAGCGCCTGCCGAGCTCCGAAAGGCCCTTGACGAGGCACGGAAGTACAACGCCAGCCGCAATACCACTGGTCCTATCCTCGATCCGTGGCTTGCGCGGGTGTCTACCGATAACGCTGACTATCAGTACTATCTTTCGCAGCTCTCTACCTACGACGTGATGGCTCGAATCGTGATCCCGTCGATCAATCTGGATCTTCCGGTGTATCACGGCACGAGTGACGAGTCGCTCCAGCGCGGCGTAGGGCATCTTTACGGGACTGATCTCCCAGTGGGTGGCGAGAGCACGCATTCCGTCCTTTCTGCACACACTGGTCTTCGCAACGCGACGCTGTTTGACAACCTCGTGAAGGTCAAGGTGGGGGATGCAATCTATATTGGCGTTTCTGGTGAGCGTCTGAAGTATCAGGTCTATGCCACGGAAGTGGTGCTTCCCGATCAAACCGATTCGCTTCGGGTTCAGCCGGGGAAGGATCTCCTCACACTCGTCACGTGTACGCCGTACGGTATCAACACCCATCGTCTTCTCGTTCACGCCAAGCGAGTGCCTCTGGATGCTGCGGAATCAGCTGCGATTGACGATCCCCTCACCCTCAACTGGCAGGTGTGGATGTTTGCCCTGATGGCCGCCTCGGTGATCATCATCGCGATCATCACACTTTGGGCTCGCAAGCAGGTGAAGGCCATGACCGCGCCAGCTACCACGGCGTCTGCCGTTCCAGCGCCCGCTGAACCAGCGCATGATTCGAATTCTTCTGAAAATGAGTCGAGCTTATGAAAAAAGTCTTACTAATTGCCGCCGCACTCGGAGCGTTGGTTTTCGGCACCGCGTCGCCTGCGGCTGCTCTCGCCGTGCCAGCGGGTACACAGTCAGAATCTGATGTGCCTTCCGATGTGACCATCACAGTAGAGCTGCCGCACTCCAACCCCTTCGACGATGTTCAGAGTCCCTCTGTGGATCACCGCACCGTGACACTTGAGCGGATTGCTGAATTCGACCCAGCCTTCGCTGATGGCTATGACGGCTCGAAAGCTCTGGACAAGCCGGAGCTTGAGGGTACGAAAGTTACCGCCTCCGACGGTGTTGTGAGTTTCCCACATCTTCAGCCAGGCGTTTATCGAGCGAGCTGCGAGGCCACAAAAGAGGACGGCTTAGCCTTCGCCCCGTCAACCGTGCTGGCACCGTCGCGTGACGCACACGGAACCTGGTTCTCCCACATTCGCGTAATCCTCAAGCATGAGGTGCCTGGCGAGCCCACTGTGCCACCAGAAATCCCAAATCCTAGCCCGACGCCATCAACTCCACCTCATCACACATCCCAAGGCAAGCTGCCTAAAACGGGTGCAACGGTTCTGAGTTTGGCCGCATTGGCATGTGCAGGCGTGCTTGCGGGTACTGTTCTGGTTCGCAGAAAGGAAGTGGAAGCATGACGAGCAACAGGCGCATATTTGATTCCCCTCGGGGTGTAAAGCTGCTCGGTGTTCTCGCTTTAGTCTTCGCTCTTATTGCTTCCGTGTTCGCTCCCATCCAGGCATCGTACGCGGTAAACCCAGGAGGATCCGGGGCGAAAGAGCTGCAGCTTGATAGAGTACAAACCTTTAATCCAAAGTCGAATCCTCAAATTACGAACGTTATCTGGCCGACTCAGGGGAGCGACGGTGCCGCCGTTGCGTTCTTTACTGCCGAGTACTCGAAAGCTCTGTCCGCAAATTTCGATACGTCGAAGGTGCAGGTCAAGAGCGCAAATGTGAACCTGGTCAACGGTAAGGACTTTACGGCGACAGTCGTCAATGGCACGACAGTGAAGATTCAGCTGACTGCGCCGAAGCCTTATACTGCCGGCTATGCTGATCAGTTGAAGATTCCATTTGCTAATCCGAACGAAGCAGGGTCTTATGGGGCACCGTATGTCCAGGCTTGGTCATCTGATCCGTTCTTCCGACCCGAATGTAGCGCTGACCGCACTAGTGCCGAGGTTACTGTCCATAGCAACGCTCGGGATTCAAGTGGTCAGGAAATCCCCACAACGGTTCCTTCGATGACGAACACATCGAAGGTCTTGAGCCGGCCTCAGCCTGCACGCCAGCTCACGGAGGCGGAGTCTGCAGCGGGCTCGCGCAACTACATCATCACGAGCCTTCCGAACAAATCGGAGCGGTACGAATCGCAACTCTGGTACCAGCAGGAGGGCAACGGCCAGTTCCATGCGATCGGCAGCGAGGTCGGCTGGGTGTATAACGCTCTGGCATACAATGACACCGACAATTGGCTTTACGGCATTTCTCAGCCCCGCTGGCAGACCGGTGTTATCAGCGGTGGAGACTTTCCGGCAGGCACGATCGACGATCCCTGCTTCCCCTCAGGCCATCTGCTCCAGATTGACCCGGCCACGGGCACGGTCTTTGATCTCGGCTTTATTACTGCGCCTGGATCTGATGCTTCTCCGTTCGCTCAGTCCGATTCCGATGGTGGCCTCAACGTCGGTTTCTTCGATATGGATGGTACGTTGTGGGTCTCGAACTCATCGACATCTGGCGAGAAAAGTGGAAGAAAGCTCTATAAGGTGGACGTCACGAACGGCACCGGCACGCCAACATCGTTCGCTTCGCTATCGGAAGACCTTTCGCTCTTGGCTGAAGCGCCAGACTACGCATGGGGCATCAGATCCCAGGCTACGACTGATCCTAAAGGGCAGGTGCAGCTCGAACGAATCAACCTGAAAACTGGCGAAGTTAAATATGTGGATATCTCAAGTCTCACGACGGCTGTTGGAACGAAGATTCCAGCCAATAAGAACTGGGGTAAGTCGTGGGTCTACGGCAATGGAAACTTGGGCTTCGGTACCGGCAGTTCCGGAGCTAATAACACGTTCGTTCAAATACGAGTGAACAATCCAGCCGGTGACTTAACTTCCAACAATATCGAGCTCGTTTCGGTGACTAACGTTGATAGTGCAACTCCGTCATTCAATACAGACGGGGCGAGCCGCGTCACCCCGGCCAAAAAGCCAGATCTTTCACTGAAGAAGACCGCTTCGCGCGCGGAAGATGGTTATCTTCAGTGGACTTTGACGGTAACAAATAACGGCCCAGGGGGCTCGTCGGGCTTCATCTTGAGCGACCCGCTACCCCAGGGCTACAAACTAGACGTGACGTGCACAGGTGAAGACGAAACACGGAGGTGCACCACCAGTGGTGTGACCGTTGGGTCCGTCACGTCTGCCAGTGGCGATACCAGCCAGAGCGATTCGCTCATCGAGGTGAGTGCTGACTATACAAAAGTCTTCGTTCATATGGGTGCGCTGCCGGAGAAGGCAAGCGTTGCTGTGACTATCATGGCAAAAATTCCCGATGGCGTCCAAGCTCAGTGCGTCTCAAACACGGCGAATATCACGCCAAACGAGGCCGACCAGAATTCTGGTAACAATGCCTCCACCGCAGAGGTATGCCCGACTCCTCCAGCATCGCTCGAATTCGAGAAGCGCGCTATCGACGTTCAAGGCACTGAAAATGGTATTGGCGCCGGTGATAGTGCTCAGACTGAATCGGTAGACGGTGTGGAGTACCAGACCGTGAAGTACGACCTCATCGTGACGAACTCAAGTGACCAGACGCTTCCCTACACCTTGGTGGATACGCCGCAGTTCACGAACGACGTTACGCCAGCGTATGTGGTTGTGCGTCAGAAATCTGCGAGTGGATACGACGCCGATTCGATAACCTCTGCGGGTCGAGTAGAGTACCAGGATCAGATTCCAGTTTCATGGATCATTAATCTACTGACAGGCAACAAGTCCGCTGGTAGCACGATTAGCATTGCACCGCATACGACGCATTACTTCGAGGTCAAGGTTCTCTTTACCATGAACCCCGCTACGAGGGCTTCATCAACGCTCACGTGGGATCATCTCGCGTGCAAGGCGAGCGGGACGGGGGGAACAGCTGGTGAGGGTCTGTTCAACACCGCAACGCTTCATGACCAGAACAGCAACAAAGACATCACAGATGAGGCATGCGTGCCTGTTGCGCAAACTCCGTTCCTCTCCCTCATGAAGGTGGATGCCGATAATCGTGCGACGAAGCTTGATGGCGCGGACTTCGCTGTCTATCCCTCAGATAACTCCGGTACGTTTACCGGAGCGAAGCCCGTGGCGAGTGTGGGCGGCAAATTTGCGCTGACGAAGGGCTACTTTGCGATTCAGGAGACGCAGGCTCCTGCGGGTTACTCACTTCTCGCCGCGCCGATGTACGTTGATGTGGTGCAGGATGCTGCCACTGGCGACTACCGCTTGTTCCTGATGGAAAAGAACCCGAACACTGGCGCGCTCACGCGTGTCTCCAGAGCCTCGTCCACGCTTTTGGATATCGTCGATAGCAAGGGCAACGTGGTGACTGGCTCAGGCAGCAACTTTAGTGGTGTTCCCGCAGATAACAACCTGTTCACTGTGCGCATCGCAGACGTGACCACAGGCAGCCTGCCCAAGACGGGCGGCATGGGATACATCCCGGCAGCCGTTCTCGGCAGCTTGGTTGCCATCGGTGCGATCGTATCTGCTCGCTCGCGCCGTCGCACGAGGGCATAGCGATACATATAAGGGCATTTCCTCGTAAGAAGCTTAGGAGCCTCATAAGGGGAAATGCTGCATAGATGAATCTGTGTAGATGAATCTTTGGTGGAGGCGGAGTCATAGAGGCTCCGTCTCCACTTTTACTATGTCTGTAATATATGTGCGATGCGTGTGCACAATGCGTGCCTGCGTGGCTACACTTCTTCGCCCACTATCTCTTGCGCCTGCGCGGCGTGCTCTGGCGTGACGATAATGTGGCTGATGATTAATTCTTTGGCAGTAGGGCAGCCTCGAAATAGTGAGCAGAAACCGCACCAAGAACGGAGCATAAATGCCCCAATGAAACGGGACGTCAAAACCGGAACACAATGGTACACAAAAGCTTCAACAGTGAAATGTTGATATGCCATGAGAGAGAGGCGATGCGAAAACTGTGGAGCATACGGGATTCGAACCCGTGACCTCATCATTGCGAACGATGCGCGCTACCAACTGCGCCAATGCCCCAGAACTTGATCTAGTGTAACAACATTTTGTGGAAAACGCACATTCTTCGTTCTCAATACGCTGCGAGAGCATTCGGGGAAGCGGCTCGCTGCCTCGCTCACTTTTCTCGGCTGAGAAAGCGGTATTACTAGATGAAGAGAAGTGGTGTTGGCGACGCCCATGGTGGAGGCGTGGAAAAGGCCGTAGCATCAGGGGTGGAGAAGTAGTGGCATTGAGCTAGGCTGGGAGTGACGTGAGACGGTCAAAGAGCCACATAAGGAGCTTCATGTACAGCGCGCGGTGGGTTGCTAATGGGCGACGCTTCTCCGTGCCTTTTTACATTTCTTCGTTCGCAGCTCTCCTGGGTGTGGCTTTCCTGAGTGCGCCGGAAGGGCAGTTTGGGCTGTTTGGGCAGCTGAGCCAGCCAGAGCAGACTGCGCAGCACATTCGGACCAGTTCCTTCGCCAACGCTGCTTCGGACTCCGCACTGCCATCGACTGTTCGGCAACAGATTGCGGATACCTCTGGCACGAGTGCATCTGACGCGGACGGCTTGCAGAGCCTATCCGGTGATGAGCCAGCAGAGGCGCTATCGGCCAGTTATCTGGATGCGTCGAGGACGGATTCACTCGTCAAGATGCTGCGTGATCCTACGAATCCGGCGGTCATCGTCAACAAGCAGAATCCAATCGCTGCGCATGGATATGTGCCTCAGCGCTTGGTGAATATCCAGGATTATGGTGTGCCTTGCCGTGGGAAGAATAACCAGCTGGTTCCCGAGGCGGCAGCGGCACTGGCACAGATGTATCGCGCGGCGCAGGA
Source organism: Actinomycetaceae bacterium (assembly GCA_028724265.1). GTDB lineage: Bacteria > Actinomycetota > Actinomycetes > Actinomycetales > Actinomycetaceae > JAQYDG01. Next base: position 495,552 of record JAQYDG010000004.1, on the reverse strand, counting down.
TAACGGGGCAGGCTTCTGGCTGTTGTCTGGTTTTCGTACCGAATCAGTGCAGGATCGCTTATATCAGGAGGCGCTTGCCGAGGACGGTGCCAAGCGTTCCGCGAAGCCACGTTATTCTGAACACCAAACGGGGTTTGCTGCAGATATTTCTACGCAAGCTTATTTGAGCGTCAGTTTTGGTACGACGCCTGCTGGTATCTGGCTTGCTGCAAACGCATGGCGTTACGGCTTTATTCTTCGCTATCCGCAGGGTGGTGAGTCGGTGACGGGCTTCGAGTACGAGCCGTGGCACTTCCGCTATATTGGAGTGGCATCTGCCGCGCGCATGCACGAGTCCGGAGCCCGTACCTACGAAGAGTTTGTAGGTCTTCCCGCCGCTCCCCAGTACTAGCTCCGCGGTAATAACGCCTCAGTACGAGATGTGCAGTACGAGCCACGCGGTACTCACGGCGATGACGAGCCATCTTCCGCAAAACACGAGCCATAATACTTAAAAAATCGTGAATGAATACTCGTGCCGTCGTTGTAACATAGACCACTGCCGACTACACTGGAACTGACGTTGCAGTGACCATCCAAAGGAGGAATTGTGGCATTACTGCATACACCGTTGTATGAAAAGCATGTGGAGCTCGGCGGAAAAATGGTCGATTTCGCCGGATTTGAGCTTCCTGTTCAGTATCCGACCGGTATCATTGCGGAACATATGGCTGTGCGCACAAAAGCAGGTCTTTTCGATGTGTCGCATATGGGCGAGTTTCTGCTCACTGGTCCAGAATCTCGCAAGCAGTTGAATCTGTGGCTCACAAATAGTTACACCAAACTCAAGCCGAATCGAGTTCGCTATTCCGTGCTCTGCCAGGATGATGGTGGGGCTCTCGATGATCTTCTGGTCTACTGCTTCGATGACGAGAAATTCTGGATTATCCCGAACGCTGCAAATACCGATGCTGATTTCGCATGGCTCACTGATCACCTGACATGCGACGTAAAGTTGGAAAATATTAGCCGCCAGATTGGGCAGATCGCACTGCAAGGACCTGCGACGCAGGCAATCATCACCAAGCTTGTACCTGAAGATCAGCTGCCTGAAAAGTATTATTCCTTCAACGAGCACGTCACAGTTGCAGGTGTGGACTGTCTGGTTTCCCAAACTGGCTATACGGGCGAGTTTGGCTACGAGCTCTATATTCCTGCTGACGGAACACCGGCCGTGTGGGATGCACTGTTGGAGGCTGGCAAGGAGGAGGGTCTGGCTCCAGCTGGTCTGGGTGCTCGTGATACCCTGCGCATGGAAGCAGCGATGCCGTTGTATGGGCAGGAGATGACGCCGGAGATCACACCGCTGGAAGCCGGCTTGGACTTTGGCGTGAAACTCAACAAGGAAGAAGACTGGATCGGCAAAAAGGCCATGGCTGCAAGCCTGCCCCTGAAGCGCACCCGTATTGGTTTCGAGGTGACAGGCAAGGGTATTGTGCGGGAGCATATGCCAATATTTGACGGTGAGAAGGAAATCGGTTTTACAACAACCGGTAATAAGGCTCCGTACCTCGGTAAGGCAATTGGGATGGGGTATGTTCCTGTAGAATATGCAGAGGTTGGGCGTACGCTTCAGGTTCATGTGCGTAACAAGGTTGTGGACGTACAGATAGTGGAGATGCCCTTCTATAAGCGGGAAAAGTAGCGAAAAGCAGAGAGCTGGGCTCTTACGCGAAGCGTCTCAACCGCGGTTATTGCGACCAATGACTATTAGATCACACAACGACCGAAAGAATACGACTGAAAGAATGGAGTGAGGTTCCGTGAGCGATACAGAATATAAGGTTCCTACGGATCTGCAGTACACCAAATCTCATGAGTGGGTTAAGGAGGAGGACGGTGTTTATACCGTCGGCCTCACCGATTTTGCTCAGGATCATATGGGCGATATCGTCTATATCGATCTTCCTGATGTTGACGATGATGTGGAGCTGGAAGACTCTTTTGCTGAGGCAGAGTCCGTGAAGGCTGTGTCGGAGATTTTCTCCCCAGTCGCCGGCACTGTGCGTGAAATCAATGAAGATATTGATGACGATCCTGCGGTCGTCAACCAGGATCCATACGGCAATTGGCTTGTGAAGGTCGAAGGTGAACCAGGCGAGCTGATGAACGCAGAAGAATATATTGCATTCTGTGAGACGGAAGATATCTGATCACTATGAGCAATTACGTACCACAAACGCCCGAGCAAATTTCCGAGATGCTCGGCACGATGGGTCTCTCATCGTTAGATGAACTGTACAGCGGGATTTCTGACGAGATGAAGATCGACCATCTCGACCTTCCCGAAGGCAAATCAATCCTTGAGGTTGAGCGCGCCATGGATGCATTGGCGCGGAAGAACACAGTGTTCTCCTCCATCTTCCGCGGTGCAGGTGCCTACAATCACTACATTCCGCCGCTGGCTCGCACAGTGATCGAGAAAGAGTCGATCCTGACTGCATACACTCCGTATCAGGCTGAAGTGAGCCAAGGTGTGCTGCAAAACATTTTCGAATTCCAGACGATTATTTGCCGGCTGACTGGTATGGATGTGGCAAACGCGTCCATGTACGATGCCGCGTCATCGTTAGCTGAAGCCGTTCGGATGTGTGCAGACAAGAAGCGCAAGAAGGTGCTGATCGCCGATACCGTGAATCCGCGCTACGTCGAAACAGTTCGCACGTACGCGCATCCGGTGGGCTATGATATTCAGATTCTTCCTGCCGCTGAAGATGGCACGGTAGATCAGGAAGCGTTGAAGGCGGCACTCGATGATCCAACTGTGGCGTCGGTTGTTGTTCAGCAGCCTAACTTCTACGGCGTTATTGAGGACACCCGCGCTATTGGCGATATCGTCAAGCCAACGAAGGCTTCCTTTATTATGTGCGCCGATCCGTTAGCGTTGGCACTCCTGGCTACTCCTGCGGAATCTCAGGCAGACGTTGCTGTTGGTGAAGTCCAGCCGTTTGGTCTCCCGCTGAGCTTCGGCGGCCCATACGTCGGATACTTTGCCACCACGGAAAAGCTGATGCGCAAGATGCCTGGCCGTATCGTTGGGCAGACGAAGGATCGTGATGGGAAGCGCTCATTCGTTCTGACTCTTCAGGCGCGTGAACAGCATATCCGGCGTGAAAAGGCGACGTCGAATATCTGCACAACTGAGGCGCTGTGTGCCGAGGCAGTTTCTGTGTACACGGCATCGATGGGACCGCGGGGTATTCACGATGCGGCATACCAGAGCCACGCTAAGGCGGAGTATCTGAAGAAGCAGCTGTTGTCGATCGACGGCATCGACGCTGTTCATTCGGCGCCGACGGCATTCGAGTTTGTCACCACGCTCCCTGTTGAGGGCAAGGCGCTCGAATCCGAGCTGGCGAAGAAGGGTATTCTCTCCGGGTTGCCGCTCGATGACGGCACAATGCTCTGGTGTGCAACAGAGATGAACACCAAGGAGGACATCGACGCGCTGGTTGCGGCTGTCCGTGAGGCTGTGGAGGCATAAGCAATGAAACTCATGTTTGAAAAGAGCGTTGCCGGCCGCGGTACCCACTATTTGCCGGCATTGGATGTTCAGGAGCCGGAGGATCTGGATCCCAAGTTCGCCCGTCAGAGCGATCTGGATTTGCCAGAGCTCTCTGAAGTCGATGTTGATCGCCACTATTCAGAACTCGATCGTGCCACATTCGGTGTGAATAACGGCATCTACATGCTGGGCTCCTGCACGATGAAATACAATCCGCCCGTTCACGAGCTGATTGTCAATCGCCCGGAGTGGGCAGGTTTGCATCCGCTGCAGCCGGAAGACTCTGCGCAGGGGGCTCTGGAAGCTATCGGAACGCTTGAGCACTATTTGGCGGAGATTTCTGGCATGAACGTCGTGACGTTCCAGCCTGTTGCTGGTGCTCATGGCGAGCTGGTCGGTCTGTTGACGATCCGCGCGTATCTGGAGTCTAAGGGTGAAGGCGACCGCAAGGTTATTTTCGTTCCAGATGCTGCTCACGGGACGAACCCCGCTTCGGCGTCAATGGCCGGTTTTGAGATCAAGGCCATCCCGGTGTTCGAGGACGGCTCCATTGACTTGGACAAGCTGAAAGAGGTTGCCGGACCGGACACCGCTGGTCTGATGTTGACCAACCCGAACACGGAAGGCCATTTCGAGACCGGCATTCGGGAGGTCTGCGACATCATCCACGAAGCCGGAGGCTGCTGCTACTATGACGGCGCGAACCTGAACGCTGTGATGGGCGTGGTTCGTCCTGGTGATATGGGCTTCGACCTGATCCACTTCAACCTGCACAAAACGTTCAGCACGCCTCACGGTGGCGGCGGACCAGGAGCATGCGCTGTGGGTGCAAAGGAATTCTTAGAGGAATTCCTGCCCGGCGAACGTGCAGTGAAGAACGGCGACACCTGGGAGTGGGAGACGCCGGCGCATTCGATCGGACGCGTCAGCACCTTCCATGGTAATTTCCTCGTGATGCTGCGTGCGTTGAGCTACGTGTTGACGCTTGGCGCTGATGGTATTCGCTACACGGCTCAGAATGCAGTGTTGAATGCGAACTATATGATGTTTGCGCTCAAGGATCTGTTCCCGATGGCGTCACCGGATCGCTGCATGCACGAGTTTGTTGCCAGCGCCTCGAAGCTGAAGAAGGAAACTGGCGTGACCGCCATGGATATTTCGAAGGCTCTGCTCGATTACGGAGTTCATCCGCCGACAATGTACTTCCCGCTGACGATCCCTGAGGCTCTGATGGTTGAACCGACCGAGACCGAGCCGAAGGAGACGCTGGACTACGCGATCAAGGCATTCCGCGAGATCGTGGAACTGGCTCATACTGATCCGGAGAAGGTCATTGGGGCGCCGTACACTACGCCAATTGCACGTCCGGATGATGTGGAAGCGGCACGTCATCCAATACTCAAGTACGTTCCCGAAGAGGCCTAGCGTTCTTGAAATCTCGTTACGAGGGGGCGGCCAGGAGTCCTGGTTCGTCCCCTCGTGCTGAACGGGCACTATATGCGGATGTTGGCGGGACTACGCAACGTGAAAATCATGTTGAGATACGCGAGGCGCGTGAATGACGCGAAAAGCCGCATGGAAGCCGTGTGAAAGAAGGAAACGTTGATTAACGAAGTTTTGTTCTACCGCTCAGATAGTTACGATCCATTCCTCAATCAAGGTATCGAATTGTATCTGACGGAGAATGTGCAGCCTGGGCAGATGGCATTTTATCTGTGGCAGAATGACCGCACCGTGGTGATCGGCCGTAACCAGGATTCTGCGCGCGAATCGAGCTACGAGCTATTGGAATCGGAAGGTGGTCATCTGGCTCGTCGCCTCTCGGGCGGTGGCGCTGTGTATCACGAAATCGCCAATCTGAACTTCACATTCGCTGCCCCCAGCGCTGATTTTGATGTTCACCGTCAGTCGATGGTGATTGTGCGCGCAGTGGCGAAGATGGGGCTTCATGCGGAGCTTTCGGGCAGGAACGACATCACGATTGATGGATACAAGTTCTCGGGGAATGCCTACTACAAGGACAACGACAAGCAGTACCAGCATGGCACGCTGATGATCAATGTTGATAAAGACATGATGGCGCGCTACTTGAAGCCGTCGAAGAAGAAGCTCGCCAGCAAGGGCGTCGCGTCGGTGCGCTCTCGCGTAGGCAACCTGATTCAGTTCAAGCCGGACATCACCGTTGATGAACTTGCTCAGAATCTGCGTATTGCGGTGGAGGAAGAATATCAGGCACCAACCCGGGATTTGACTCTGGCAGATTTTAACGCCGAAGAGCTCGAGAAGGATCACCAGTTTTTCGCAGACGATAAGTGGCGTTATGGAGCGAATATCGCTGCTAATTACGTGATGGAAGAACGCTACGAGTGGGGCGAGATTCAAATTCGCGTCGACGTGAAGAACGAAGAGATCGAGGGAATTCAACTGCTCTCCGATGCCAACGATTCCAGCTATATTCGCGATGTTGAATCTGCGCTCCATGGGGTGGGCTTTAGGGCTGACGCGATCCGCTCGGCTATCGGCGCTGTCCCAACGGCGGAGGGCAGCACGAACGTGCAGGTTGGTCAGGATATTGCGGCACTGATATCCGCTCGTATGTAGTACTCGTCTGTCGTCATTGAAAGAAGGAAACGTTGATTAATGAAGTCCTGTTCTACCGCTCTGATAGTTTCGATCCGTTCTTCAACCAGGCTGTTGAGATCTATCTGTTAGAGCATGTGAAGCCCAGTCAGATAGCGTTTTATCTGTGGCAAAATGAGCGCACGGTCTTACTCGGAAGAAACCAGGATGCGGCGCGCGAATCGTCCTATGAGTTACTGGAATCCGAGGGCGGCTATCTGTCTCGGCGCCATTCAGGTGGCGGCGCGGTTTTTTACGACGTTGCCAATCTGAACTTCACATTTCTTGCTCACAGTGCCGATTTTGACGTTCGCCGTCAAGCGATGGTGATTGTGCGTGCGTTGGAGAACATGGGGCTTCATGCGGAGCTTTCGGGCAGGAACGACATCACAATCGACGGATACAAGTTCTCGGGGAATGCCTACTATAAGGATGGTGACAGGCAGTATCATCATGGCACGCTGATGGTTGATGTTGATACGGAGGCGATGGCGCGTTATCTGAAACCGTCGAAGAAGAAGCTCGCCAGCAAGGGTGTGTCGTCGGTTCGTTCTCGCGTGGGCAACCTGATTCAGTTTAAGCCGGATATTACGATTGACGAGCTTGTGACGAGCCTGCGTCAGGCTGTAGAACAGGAATACCAGGCTCCAACTCGGGATTTGACCCTCGCTGATTTTGATGCGGAGGAGCTAGAAAAGAATCGTCAATTCTTCACTGACGATAAGTGGCGTTACGGCGTGAATATCGCTGCGAACTACACGATGGAGGAGCGCTACAACTGGGGTGAAGTGCAGATCCGCCTGGATGTGAAGAACGAGGAAATCGAAAACGCTCAGGTGCTCTCGGATGCCAATGATTCCGGATATATCCGTGACGTTGAGTCCGCTCTGAAGGGTGTTGTGTGGCGTGCTGAAGCGATTCGATCGGCGATTGAGGCTGTGCCAGTTGCTGAAGGCAGTGCGAATGCGCAGGTCGGCAAAGACATTGCTGATTTGATCGTCGCCAACATGTAGCGCGCGGCGGGATCTGATGCGGCAGCGAGGCTTGTTGTCGATAGTGACTTGCCTCGCATAATCGTGGATAATAGGTGTGGTAGCTAGAAACAATGAGGTAGCTAGAGGCAACAAGGCAATGGAGGCATCATGGCCGAAGAAAATCAGTATGACGTTATCATTATCGGGTCTGGTCCAGGAGGCTACGTCGCTGCGATTCGCGCAGCGCAGCTCGGCTTGAAAACTGCCATCGTCGAAGAGCTGGAATTGGGCGGCGTGTGCTTGAACCGTGGCTGCGTACCCACGAAGGCGCTCATCCATGTCTCGCGCGAACTCAACGCGCTCAAGGATGCGGATGCTTTTGGCGTGACGGCAGGCAGCGTCACACTGGACGAAGCAAAAATGGATGATTTCAAGAAGTCGGTGGTGGACACTCAGACGTCTGGCGTCGGGTTCTTGATGAAGTCCAATAAGATCGACGTGTATCATGCCCATGCCACGATTACCGGAGCTCAGACTGTTGCTCTTGAAGCGCGCGAAGGCGACATGAGCGGAGCGTTGGACGTGCCGGCACAGATCACGGCGAGCAAGGGTATCGTGATTGCCACCGGCGCAGTTCCCGTCATGATTCCGATCCCAGGAATTGAATACTGTGTGAGTTCAGACGATCTGCTCGAGGGGAAAGAGCGTCCGGAATTTGAGTCCATCACCATTATTGGCGGCGGTGTGATCGGCGTTGAATTAGCGACGTTCTATGCGGGCATCGGAAAGCAGGTCACACTTGTTGAAGCCTTGGATCGCGTGCTCGCCAAGATCGAGAAGGACGCCTCCACAGCGATTGTGCAGCAGCTGAAAGCACAGGGCGCCTCGGTCAACGCAAAGAGCTCCGTGCAGCGCGTCGAGAAGCTGGAGGATGGCCGTCTGCGCACTGTCTTCACCGACAAGAAGGGCAAAGAGCAGTCCGCGGATTCGGACTACGTGCTGTGTGCGGTTGGCCGGAAGGCGAATATCGACGGCTTGTTCGCCGAGGGTATGAGCGTTGAGACCGATCGTGGCGGAATCGTCGTCAACGATAAGTACGAAACGTCGGTGCCGGGGATCTGGGCTATCGGCGATGTGCATTCGGGTTCCTCGCAGCTGGCGCATGCGGCGTCATTCGAGGCAGAACAAGCTGTTGAGGAAATCGCTGGAGGATCCGTCCGCGAACGCGATCAACAGGCGATTCCTGCTGTTGTGTACACGTGGCCAGAATACGCGCACGTGGGAATGACGGAAGAAGAAGCAAAGGCAGCCGGACACGACGTGCTGACGGGCAAGTTCCCGTTGGGTGGCAACGCGATGGCTGTTGTGGAGCAATCCGGCCGCAGCTTCATGAAGACCATTTTCGATGCTGAAACTGAAGAGCTCCTTGGAGTGACGATGCTTGCTAACCGCGCATCGGATATGATCGACGAATCGACAATGGCGATTGCGAACCATATGACGTTCGACCAGATGCTACGCGGAATGCGGCCGCATCCGACGTATATGGAAGGTTTCACAGAGGCACTGTTGGCGGCCAAGGGTGAAGCAATCCATATGGCGCCAGCAAAGAAGTAAGCAGCACAGAAATAACTAGTGCAGAAAAACTGTGCAGAAATAACAGACAGAGAGGGCACGCAGCGTCTGAACGCGAGGTCTTCGAGACGAGGTCGTCACCCAGTTCTCGCGGGCACGATATTGTGAGCTAGATCTGATGGGGTGAGTGGGCTAGAGCGTAGGCTGTAGCCCACTTTCGCATGTGTTCGTAGCACCCACTCGCGCATGTGTCCATAGCAGACGTGCCGATGCTGGGTTAGACTGGGCAAGTATGTTTCAATGGCGTTGGGTCATCATCGACGTGAGGAGTATCTGTGGCTAACTTGCTGAACAAGATCCTGCGGGCTGGTGAGGGGAGAACCCTCAAAAAGCTGAAGAATATCGTCAAGCAAGTCAATGCCTTTGAAGACGTCGTGACGAGCATGACGGACGCCGAACTGCGTGAGCAGACGGATAGGTTTCGTGCGCGGCTATCTGACGGCGAATCCCTGGATGACCTTCTGCCGGAAGCGTTCGCAACGGTGCGCGAGGCGGCGTCCCGCACGCTCGGGCAGCGTCCCTACGATGTCCAGGTGATGGGCGGTGCTGCGCTGCATCTGGGCAATATCGCTGAAATGCGGACTGGCGAGGGCAAGACGCTAGTGGCGACGATGCCTTCATATCTGAATGCTTTGACCGGCAAGGGCGTGCACGTCGTGACCGTGAACGACTATCTGGCGTCCTATCAGTCGGAGCTGATGGGTCGCGTTCACCGTTTCCTGGGAATGACCACGGGTTGTATCCTCACGAGCCAGACCCCAGCCCAGCGTCGTCGGGAATATGCCGCAGATATCACGTATGGAACCAACAACGAATTTGGTTTTGATTATCTGCGTGACAACATGGCCTGGAAAGTGGAGGATCTCGTTCAGCGCGGTCACAACTTCGCCATTGTGGACGAAGTGGATTCGATTCTGATTGACGAGGCGCGGACACCGTTGATTATTTCCGGTCCGGCCGAGGGTGATGCGGAAAAGTGGTATGTGGAATTCGCCCGAGTCGCTACTCGTCTGCACAAAGATATTGATTACGAGGTTGACGAGAAGAAGCATACCGTTGGCATTCTTGAACCCGGTATCGAAGTTGTGGAAGACATTCTTGGTATCGACAACCTCTACGAGTCCCTGAATACGCCGCTGATCGGATATTTGAACAATGCGATTAAGGCGAAAGAGCTTTTCCACCGCGATAAGGACTATATCGTCAGCAACGGGGAGGTTCTGATTGTTGATGAGCATACGGGGCGCGTGCTGCCCGGTCGGCGTTATAACGAGGGTATGCACCAGGCGATCGAAGCCAAAGAAGGCGTTGAGATTAAGGCGGAGAATCAGACGCTGGCAACGATTACGCTGCAAAACTACTTCCGCATGTACACCAAACTCGCTGGAATGACGGGTACCGCGGAGACGGAAGCGGAGGAGTTCGCCTCAACGTATAAACTCGGCGTGGTTCCTATTCCGACGAATAAGCCGATGATCCGCGTCGATCACACGGATGTGGTGTGGCCAACTCGTCAAGGAAAACTCAGTGCGATTGTCCAGGATATTAAGGAGCGCTACGAGGTCGGTCAGCCGGTGTTGGTCGGCACGTCGAGCGTTGAGCATTCCGAGGAAATCTCGCATCTGTTGCGGCGCGAGAACATTCCTCATCAGGTGTTGAACGCGAAGGAGCATGAGCGCGAAGCTGATGTGATTGCTGAGGCAGGGCGCAAGGGAGCCGTCACTGTGGCAACGAATATGGCTGGCCGCGGTACCGATATTATGTTGGGCGGCAATCCAGAACACCGTGCGATCGCGGAGTTGAAAGCGCAAGGACTCGATCCCGAGCAAACCCCCGAGGAATATGAGGCTGCGTGGCCGAACGCCTTGCAAAAGGCAAAAGATGATGTTGCTGCTGAACATGATGAGGTTGTTCAGCTCGGTGGGCTTTACGTGCTGGGTTCTGAGCGCCATGAAAGCAGACGTATTGATAACCAGCTGCGTGGCCGCTCGGGGCGTCAGGGCGATCCTGGTGAGTCCCGCTTCTATCTGTCGCTTGAAGACGATCTGATTCGCCTCTGGGCTACGAACGGTGGCCTGCTGGGGCGCACGCTAGATCCGGCCAACTATGATCCGTCAGAGCCGATGGTGTATAAGTCGATTGCGAAGTTCATTGAGCGCGCTCAGTCTTCGATCGAGTCGCAGAACGCAGAAATTCGTAAGAACGTCCTGAAATATGACGATGTGCTCAACGATCAGCGCACCGTAGTGTACAAGGAACGGCGGGAGATTCTGGACGGTGAAAACCTGCAGGATCGAATTGAGCATTTTGTTGACTTCACCGTTGACGATCTGGTGACGGCTCATACGTCTGACCAGGCGCCCGAGGAATGGGATTTGGACTCGCTGTGGAACGATCTGAAAGGCTTCTACACGCCCGGGTTTAGTTCGGAAGAACTGGTGCGGGAAGTGGGCGGTCAGGGTCGCCTTGCCGTGGAGGAGCTCACCTCTGAGCTTCAGACCGATATGCATGCGCACTACGAGGAGCGAGAAGAAGAAATCGGTTCGGATGTGATGCGCGAGCTAGAGCGTCAAGTGCTCTTGTCCGTTCTGGACCGCAAGTGGCGCGAACACTTGTACGAGATGGACTATTTGAAGGAAGGCATCGGCCTGCGAGCCATGGCTCAGCGGGATCCGCTCGTTGAGTATAAGCATGAGGGCGGCGATATGTTCGACGCCATGAGCGATTCGATTATGGAGGAAACGGTGCGTTACCTCTTTAATTTCGAATTGCCTCGTGAGCGGGAGCAGAGGGAAGCAGCTGAGGCGGCACAGCAGCAAGCTCAGATGCAGGCTCAAGCACAGGCGTTGGCTGCTCAGCAGGAGGCTGCTGCGCGGCTTGCAGCGGAGGGCTCGCGGACACGATCCGAACAGGACGGCCGCGGTGGGCGTGTGGATGCTGAGCGTGTTCTTGGTATCCGAGCCCCGGAGCGTAATACGCGGGTCAGCTATTCCTCAGCTGCGAAAGACTCCACATCCGGTACGGTGACGAGGAATGAGGCTGGGCAAGAGCAGGCTGAGAATGCCAAGGGTTCAGCCTTCGGCGTGGGCGCGAACGGTGCTAGTGCTCGGGCAGCTGCTCCTGCAGACGGGATGAATCGGGCGCAGCGTAGAGCAGCGAAAAAGCACAAGAAGAGGCAGTAGCTGAGCTTGAGTACTATCGGCGTGGGCGAGGACGCGAGGCGTTGTTGACGCTCTCCTGCTACGTTGGCGCTCTCGTGCTATTATCCGATCTCAAGTGCAGTAGCTCGCCAGAATTGACGAATCACTTCCATACGGATTCCAGCTCCTCGCGTGCGAGTACCGTCATGGAACACCGCGATCATTTCTGAGACGGTTGGTGAAATCTCGGTACTGAACATGGTCGTAATATGCGGAGGCTTGCATTTAGGTGCTGGTCCGTAGAGGCGAAAGGCGAGGCCTGCGCGTCGATTGAGTGCTTTAAAAACGTCAGGTGCAAGCCACCCGCGTAGCTGCTGAACCGGTCGATGACCGAGCAGTATCTCTGCCGCCTGAATCAGAATCGCGCGGGCTGTGGCCTGGGCAGAGGGTGCTTGTGGCGAAGGTGAGGAGGGTCGAGCCTCGAGTGCGTCGTTATCGCTGCGATGCGAAGACCTGAGTGTTTTCTCCGTTTGGATGCTCAGCGGTTCGCGGGTATGCGCACTGAATTTCAGGCGATCCCAAGGTTTCTCCGGCGACGTGCGCGGCGCGGTTGTGCTTGGACGGCTTGTCGGTGGTTTCACGAGTGGAACCGGCACCCGAAGGGGACTAGCAGCGATGCGGTGAAACCCTAGTTGAGCCTCGTCAGCTTCGCTGCGAGATGGATTGGCACGTGCATCGGGTACGTCTGCCGGAATGTATGGTGGCCTCGCGCTCGGCACAGACAGGCCGCCTGAATTGCGTGTTGACGTGGTTTGTGAACGAGGCAGACTGGCGAGGTTACGTCTTTTCTGCTCAACAACGGTGCGCCCAACAGTGGGGTGTTGAGGTGTGCCAGTATCCAAAACATTGTTCTTCATGGCAATCGCTACCTTCGCAAAGTGGTTGTTCTTTCGATAGTTCAGCGGTGGACGCTTGCGTAGTGCTCAACGATGCGCACGCCGCAGACTCGCCCAGTGTGTAGTGTGAAGAGGAAGCGCACGAGGTTGGCGACCCTTTTTCATCTTCTGTGCCCTCCCTCACCATTCATGCTGTGTATACACTGCTCGCGGCTCGTACCGGCGTGTCGTTAACGCAGCTACGTACGAAAGTGTGTATTAAGGCCTCTGGGGTAGACGTGTTGTAGAGGTTGTGGACATGCGTTGGAGCATCTCACCTCAGGCTAGACTCAATTTATGAGGATCTACATTCCAGCCGTTTCCACCGATTTGCCTTCGCCGGAGGTCTCTTCACGTGTGGTGTACTGTGTGACGCCGCAGCTCGTCCGCCTGTTTCCAGACGAGGATTCGGATGTGCTGGAGGCCATCGCTTTCACTAGTGCTGTGGATGCCTCGTTAGATGCGCTTGTGGCTCGGCGGAGCGAGGCGGCTGCGGCGCGGAGGATCGTCATCGCTGCAGATGTGCCTGATGGGATGCTCGCCTCGGATGTACCGGAGGAGGAGCCGGAAACGGCTCGATTACTCGCTGAAGCCGTCTCCTGGGATCGTGTGGTGTCTCTTCATATTGACGGTGACGACGTGCAAGCCCTCGTCGCACAGGCGGTTTCGGGCAATGCCGACGCGCTGCATGCGGTGGAAGAGGAAGACCTCCTGTGGTTTGACGTTGCAGAACGCACCAGTGTTATAGCCCATCTGCGATCCGTGAGCGAATCAAACGGCGAAAGCTCGAAACTCTGAGTACCAGCACAGGATTCGTGACTGTAGAAAGTGCGCACCCAGGGGCATCCTCAAGGTGCGTGCATCCGGGTGGGCAGGCTTCTGCGATCTGTGCGAGGTCCGTAAAGGCGTTGAGAACATCCTCGGTTGAGACGTGTGAAAGGCCGAAGGTGCGTACACCGGGTGTGTCGATAATTGATCCGCCGTCAGGAAGATCATGAAGGCGTGCGGATGTTGAGGTTTGGCGGCCTTTTCCCGTCACAGTGTTCACATGACCGGTTGCTCGGGCGGCCGAGGGAATCAGTGCATTCATCAGCGTGGACTTGCCGACACCGGAATGCCCGACGAGCACCGTGGAGTGACCGGTGAGGCTGTGCACGAGCGGCTCGAAATCCGAACCGGGATCCGGGCGCTGATCGGTAGGTTGGGTTGAATCGGGGAGTGTGAGGACGAATGCGGGCACGTCGAGGGTGCTGTAGATATCCAGAATCTCGCGCGGGCTTGCAAGGTCGGCTTTTGTCAAAATCAGCAGGGGTTGGATTCCGGCGGCGTAGGCTGCAACGAGGCAGCGGTCGATCAGTCCAATTTTGGGTTCCGGATGTGCGAGTGCACACACCACACCAAGGCGATCAGCATTAGCGACGATCACATGTTCTTTCCCCGAACCGTCCTCAGCTACACGCCTTAACTCGCTTGTGCGTGTGGTGATCGACACGAGCCGAGCGAGCGTATCTTTACCGCCGGATATATTGCCGGTGACGTGCACGATATCGCCCACAGCTATTGCGCCGCGTCCTAATTCCCTCGCTTTGACTGCGCTGACTACGGTGGACGTATCGAGCAGACGCACTCGGTAACGGCCGCGATCGATTTCGATCACCTGAGCCAACGGTGTGTGCGAGTAGTCGGGTCGTCTTTTCGTCCGAGGTCTGCTTCCTTTACGATCACGCCCTTTGATGCGGGGAAGGGGCTGAGGATGTGGTGCCATCATGCCGCCTGCGTGCCCAGTGTGACGAATGCGGCGCTGAAAGAATAGACGCTGAAAGAATAAACGACATATGCCATGGATCTATTGTGCCGCATGTGGTGGGGTCTCCGTGATACGTCTGAGTGCGGCTCAGCTCGGCAAAGCAGTGTGCGTCATCAACGCAGATGCGTCATCGGTTCGCGCAGCATATACGTGCATTCCGTGGTTCAGCAGGCATGTGAGGCAAGGCGCGCCTGGGAACAAACCGCCATCCGAGGCGTTAGGCTTAGTGCGATGAGTACTCAAACAACCCGTACAACACAGGAAGAATCCGAGCGCGATCGCACGCTCCGTTTCCAGCAGGAAGCCCTTCCGTACCTTGACCAGCTCTACGGTGCTGCAATGAGGCTTACGCGCAATCAGCAAGATGCAGAAGATCTTGTTCAGGATACGTTCGCGAAAGCATTTGCGGCTTTTTACCAGTTTAAACCTGGAACAAACCTCAAAGCTTGGCTCTATCGTATTTTGAACAACACGTTCATCTCGCATTACCGAAAGGCGCAGCGCCAGGTGAAGCAGACGGACGCTGCGGAGGTTGAGGACTGGCAGGAGTATGCGTCTGCTTCTCATTCCTCCACAGGTTTGAAGTCTGCGGAAGTTGAGGCTATTGAGCTGCTTCCGGATTCCGAGATCCGCGATGCCTTGGATCAACTGCCAGCTGACCGTCGCCGTGCGGTTTATCTGGCCGATGTTGAAGGTTTTTCCTATCAGGAGATCGCGGAGATTATGGATACGCCTATCGGTACTGTGATGTCGCGTCTGCATCGTGGCCGGCGGCAGCTGCGGGATCTTCTCGCAGATTATGCGTCCGAACTGGGGTATCACACTGATACCAAGTAGCAGAGGTCGGTCGCATGGCCAAAGTATCGATATGCACTAAGCAGGAGTTAAGGAAATGTTGAGCGACAAAGAGTTAAGCGACGATGATTTGGGTCGGTTGCTCGATCGCATGCAGCCGGAGAATAGGGTGACGTGTGCAGACGTTGCGTCACATCTATTTGAGCTGCTGGACCACGAGATGCCGGGGGATGTGGAGGAGCGCTTGCTCAGCCATGTTCGTACGTGCCCCTATTGTTCTGAATTGGCGGATGCAGAGGTACATGTGCGCAATATCATGAAGCGTGCGTGTGCATCTGGGCCAGCGCCAGAGGGGCTTGTCTCGCGCGTACGCAAAGAATTCGCCGCGTTCGAAGAGGCAACAGGTGAGCGCCTGTAGGCGTGGGTGTGTTCTGATACGTTGCGTGGTGCTCGTGCGGTGATGTGTTTGTGCTGGCAAGTGCGGCGCTGGTATGCTGTGATGATGTTTGTGCGTGCAGTGCACAGTGTCCGCACGGGTAGGCAAGGAGTAGAACATGAGCAAGCGTGGACGTAAGCGCCGTGATCGCGCCAAGAAGGCTGCGAACCACGGTAACAGGCCCAAAGCCTGAGACAAAGCCTGAGAGCTTGTGTGGAGGTGCGTGATGCGCCTCCACATTCATTTAATGACGGTGTTGTCACTTCATGACGTTGCGCGACGTCACTCATCTAGCGGCGTCACGCCAAGCCACTCGTGCCATCCCGTATGCATCACAAGCCAAGCCATGAGCGCATACCCGGCCTGACGCGGCGTGTAGGAACGCGACACGTACATATCGGTTCTCCACTGTTCGTGCGCGAAAAGTGGGTCAAAGCAGTTGACGTAGGGTACCTGCCGCCGAGCGCAGACGCTCAAAAAAGCTTGATTCATTCTCTCCAATGCCTCAGCTGGCACATCGTAGCGCGGGGGCGGACCTACAACGTAGGTCTGGAAATTGGTTCGTGCCGCGTCATCGAGGAGATTCGCAAGGTAGAGCCGGCTGCGTGCCAGTGAAATCTGGGCGTCAATATCGTGGCTTCCCAGTCCAATCACCAGGCGGGAATCTGCTTCGCTGCTGTAGCGAGCCTGCGCTTCCTTCAACCCTGTATCTGCTAACTGCGCTGTGGTTGCGTGAGCGAAAACGAGAGGCATTGCGAGGATCGGCGGCGCGGTGTAGGTATGTGCCATCACGCGCCCAACCCATCCTTGCGCGCGCGGATCGCCAAGGCCTGCAACGAGCTCGTCCCCGAGGAACACCACGTGCTTTTCACTACTCACGTTTTCTATCCTAGCGGTGCTTGATTCTCTGCTGTGATGTACGTGTGCCGATCCACCACGCGAACAGGGACACTCGACGTGTCACTTTGAGTTATAGTAGGTGCTGGCTGTTATCAAATTGTTATTCTTTCGTCGCGGGGGTAGCCGGTGGCCAAGCATCTAGCACGTGTGGCGCACGATTCTCGTTTTCAACGCGGAGCCGCTTTCGGGTTTGTTGTATCTCTGGGTGCCGCTATCCCGATGTACTCGTCCTTCGGATCCCCGGTGCGCGCAGCAACTTTCAACCCGGATACCCAGCGTGACGGGGAATATGTGTCATTCGTTGATGCACGTTCCGGCTCTTCGGTCAGTGACGCTGCTGTGCAGGGGAAAAGCCTTCGGCAGGACTCCCGAACAGTGTCCGTTGAGGCACATGCAGCGTCTCCTCTTGTTGAGTCCGAGGCACTCAATGCTGTTGAGATTTCGTGCTATCAGCCTTCACGCAGTACACAGAATGAGGATGCGGATTCAGGCAGCGCGAATGTTTCCGGTTCTGGGATTTTTGGCGCAGGGCTCGTTGCCCGCGAGGGTGGCGGTGGATTATACGGGAAGCTTCCAGATGCGCAGATGCCTGCGTCTTCGACCGTTAGAATTCCTCTGCCATCAGGCACATGGCGTTTTACATCTGGGTTTGGGGCACGGAGTGCACCTGTTGCTGGCGCATCGACGTTCCATGAGGGGATTGATCTGGCTGCTGCGTTGGGCACACCGATACTGGCTGCGGCTGACGGAGTGGTGCTGTTTGCTGGCGGTGCACCATTTGATGTTGTCAATAACGTGGTCATCATTAAGCACAATGTGAATGGCCAGGCGTTTTATACGCTCTATCGCCACATGTATGCGGATGGTATTGACGTCCATGCTGGGCAGAGGGTTAAAGCCGGGGATCCGATTGCGAAGGTGGGATCTAACGGAAAATCCAGCGGGCCGCACCTGCATTTTGAGGTACGGGATATTTCGCTGCGCGCCATCGATCCTATCCCGTGGCTGCGCATTCATCACGTCAGCGACCTCTAAACAATCTGACCTCTCAACCATCTACTGTGCGTGACGTGCCTTCGTGCGAGCGCTGCGGAGGGAATTCGAGTAGCCTACAACTATGGTGAAGCGAATCTATCCGTTAGCTCCTCCCGTGCTGGTTATTGCTCATCGCGGCGGTTCTGGCAGCGAGGATAATCCCCATGAGAATTCTCGTGAGGTGTTTGAGCGCGCAGCGCAGCGTGGTTTTCACTACATCGAAACGGACTCTCATGTGACGGCTGACGGTGTTCCTATCCTCTTCCATGACGAAACGTTAATGCGGACGTTCGATACTGAAGGTTACGTGGAGGATTTCGACTACGATGCCCTGGTGGCTATTGCTGCCGCAAAGAATATTGAGCTGCTGACTGTTGGTCAGGCATTGCAGGAGTTTCCAGATTTAGTTTTTAACATCGATGCGAAAACTCCTGGGGTTGTCGATCCGCTGATTGCAGCGGTCACTGGCGCGGACGCGTGGGATCGCGTGTGCTTTGCGTCGTTCTCCCAAAGGCGCCTCAACAGAATTCGGCGGCATGCACCCCGTGCTGTGACGAGTCTGGGTGTGAGCGGATCAGCGAAACTTGTGCTTGCTGCGGGGCTTGGCGTTCTGTGGCCGCAGATGCGGCGCTTCGCTTCTGGCGATCACACGCAAAGCGGTGTGCAGGCGGTTCAGGTTCCTGTTGTGTGGAACAGAATTCCGGTGTTGACGCCGGCGTTTATCCAGAATGCGCACGCGCGCGGGCTGGCTGTACAAGCGTGGACGATCAACGATCCTGAACAAGCCGTTGAGCTTGCCCAGCTCGGTGTTGATGCGATTATTACCGACACGCCGATCAGCGTGTTCGATGCACTTGCTCGCGCCGGTGTTGAGGTCACGAAGTAGCTGGGCTGCGGAGTTGGGCTGCTCCGATCTCTCAAGCCGTTGAGCTCGCGCTCACGTCCGGGTGTGCTATGCAACCAGCGATATCCAGGCGAAACCAACACCTCCAATAATGCCGAGCTCGGCGAGGGACACGATAAAGCCCGTTGCCCACCACTGCTTCTGCGTCACATAGCCAGTGGAGTAGTAGATGGACGCTGTTCCCGTGCCATAGTGCGTTGTCCCCGGGGAGACGCACGTCAGCAGAGCGAAGACCATGCCGACAACGAGTGGGTTCATGCCCATGCTTGCCAGAATCCCCACGAAGGGGAGAAAGAACGTCTGGATATGGACGAACAAACTTGTGAGCAGGTAGTGGATGTAGAAATAGATCAGGGCAAGGATCACGAATGCTGCGGCAATAGGGGCATGTGCGAGTGGCTTCTGAACCACAGTGACGATCCAGGCAATGATGCCGGCCTTCACCAAATAGCCCGTGATCGCGATCAGTGGAGCGAGCCACAGGAGAATATCCCAGGCTTTGGCTTCCTGAACAATGTCCTGGTAGGAGACGACACGCACCACGAGCAGTGCTGCCACCCCCGCGATGGCCACAGTCGTCGTGTCAATACCGAGTTTTGAGCCGATCGTCCACAGGATAATCATGCCGAGAAAGACGATCGCCATCAGTGCCTCGTCTGTTGACAGGCGACCCATCTGACGCAGTTGAGTACGTGCAAACGTGGGTGCGGCTTTCATCTCCTCTGCGCTCAGCGTGGGCTTGTTCATTGCGTAGATGATGCATGGGACAACAGCCGTGGCCAGGAGCATCGGTACGGAGGCGAAGAGGAACCACCGTCCCCACGTGAGCGAGGTATGGAACGTCTTGTTCAGCATCGCAGCCGCGAGAGGGTTAGTACTCATCGAGGTAAGGAAAAGTCCGCCAATGATGAGGTTGAGGTGGAAGCTCGCGAGCATCAGGAATTGGCCAATCTTTTTCTCGGTATGGTCGTCCGGTTTCGACCCGGACGCTTCCACCAGAGCTTTTGTGATAGGAAAGAGGATTCCCGCGCCGCGTGCGTTTGTGTTGGGCACGAAAGGCGCAATCAGCACGTCGCACAGGCTGATCGCGTACGCCAAGGCGATCGGGTGGTTGCCGATGCGTGCGATGATCGCATATGCGATCCGGTAGCCTAGCCTCGTATTTCGAAAACCGATGGACGCAAAGAATGCGAACAGAACGAGCCACACTGCGGAATTGCCGAATCCTGCAAGCAGATCGTCGATCGGCATCGACTTTGTGACGATCAGCGCACAGATCAGAAGGATTGCAAGCTCGCCGATACCGGCAGCGTTGAGGATGCAGCTGCAGATAAAAGCGACGAATAATCCGAACGCTCGCCAGCCTGCCGCTGTGACGCCGTCAGGAACCCGAATGAGCATGACCGCAGCACCAATGATGACGGCGATCGCCAAACGGTTCAGTTTGAGGCTATGGGAGGCTGACAATAACTGCTGCAGTGCTCTAGACATTTTTCCTCGTATGGATGAGAGATGGTGTGACGATCAGGCATCGTGATCACCTTGTGATTGATCATGTGCTTGTGGCGTGGCATGGCTGGACGTGGGATGGGCTGGCGTGGCAGGGACTGACGTGGCGTGGTCAGGAGCTTTCTTCAGGTAGAGCGTCACTGTGCACACGTTGAACAATGCGTGTGCATCATCCCTGGACGATGCGTTCTGTGTGACGAGTCGCTGCTCAACCCTCCACGTTTGAATAGTGTGGCCGGAGCTCTCTGGCCAAGCTTGGACGTCAACCATCGCGCCGAGGGGTGCCGGACGAAGATGGTGCGCTTCAAGCGACACACCAACGGCAATATACCCGTCGAATGCGCCAGCAGTCGCGCCGAGGCTTGCTACGTGCTCGGCCACAGCAGCTGAGATGCCGCCGTGTAGTACGCCGTGGATTTGAGTCATCGCAGGTGTGACCGTGTAGCGGGCAGTCACCAGTGTTGGCTTGGCATGCACACTCTCGATGAGATCATCAATAACGCTCATCAACAGACCTTTCTGTGTCCCACGGTATTCCGCGTCCACGATGTACCGTGCTCAAGATATGTACTGTGCTCAAGATGATGTGTGCCCAGTTCGTTCAATGCCTGTCATCCTCAGCGTTCGTCGGCAAGGAGCTTAAACTTTTGTACCTTCCCGATGGACGTTTTGGGTAACTCGTCAATCCAGATGAAGCGTTTTGGTACTTTGTATGCAGCCAGACGCTCGCGGATATAACCGGTGAGTTCCTCGTCAGAAGGGTAAGGATTTCCCTCCAGGGACGCTTGATCGGCAACGAGGTACGCCCACGGAACATAGCCCCACACGTCGTCCTCATGCCCGACAACAGCAACCTCTGCCACGGCGGGATGCTCGGCAATGACGGCCTCCACCTCGGAAGGGAAGATATTCTCGCCTCCACTGATAATCATCTCCGCCAAGCGGCTCTTCACGTACAGGTAGCCGTCCTCGTCAAGCGTGCCAATATCACCTGTGCGGTACCAGCCGTCTGCAGTGAAGGAGGCGGCGTACTTCTCGGGCTTGTTGAGATAGCCCACGCACAGTGCGGGAGCCTTCACCTGGATTTCTCCGATTTCTCCAGGCTGAGCGATCCTCGGCTGTGGAGATGAGGCTAAGGCGTCCGTCCGATCCGTCCGGTTTGTTCGGTCTACGGGGGCTGCAGCAATCCGCATCTGGTTCACAAACAGCGGTACTCCGGAGGATCCGGGCTTGACGTAGTCCCGCCGCAGCGGCGTTGCAATAATTTGTGAGCATGTTTCACTCATGCCAAAAGATCTGATCACCGGTATCGATCGGGTAGCGCATGCTTCGAGTAACGAGTCACGGAAGAACCCGCCGCCTAAGAGCATGTAGCGGAATTGCGGCGGATAGCTGCTCAGACCCCGCTGATCCAAATCCTCGACGAGCTTGGTCAACGAATAGGCCACAACGGATACGATCGTTGCTTGTCCGCTCAGCAGCGTGTCGTTGACAGCGTGAGCGTCGAACTTTCTGAACAAATACACCGGCATCCCGTACACGAGCCCACGCACAAGGATGGATAGTCCAGAAATGTGGTACAGCGGCACGGTACACACCCATGCGTCTGTGGGGGTGATCCCAGCCGAGAGTACCCCGGAGAGAGCGCTCCACAGGTGGTTGCCGAAACTCTGCATCACGCCTTTGGGATCACCTGTGGTTCCTGACGTGTAGAGGATGCTCATGACGTCCTCAGTGTCAAAGCTCGGAGAAACCCACTCGGGCGGATTATGCGGCGTGCGGCCTAAGCCAGCGTCAGCATTCGTGCCCAGTGCGTCATTCACGGCGTGCCACATATCTTCAATTGGGATGAGGTCAAGCCTTGTTGCTGCCCGTGCCGCGCCTTGCTGGCCTCGCTGCGTGTTGGCGGCTGCCAGAGCCTGCGCCGTGTGACGAGCATCAGCCGAATACACAATGGCGGGAAGATCTGCGTCATTCACTTGATAGGTCAGTTCGTCAGGGGAGAGGCGCGTGTTGAGCATGACGATCTGGATGCGCAGATTCATCAGCGCCAGGATCGTCACATACGATGCTGCAGAGTTGTCGCACAGCAAGCCCACGCGTTCAGGCATCGAGAATTCCTCAGCGGGCTGGTGTAGTGATCCTTCCGCGCTCAATGAGGTTGCGATTTCCTCACTCATCGCGGCACTTGCGGAGAACAGCTGCGAAAACGTCCAGGATGTGCCCTCAAAGACGAGGGCACATCCATCAGGCTGGGTTACGGCGCGCTTGTAAAGCCAATTATCCAGAATCACGGGTGCCTGCTATCACGGGAATTTCGGGAACTGTTCCCAGTCAGGTGTTCTCTTTTCAAGGAAGGCATTTTTACCTTCCTTCGCTTCATCCGTGGTGTAGTACAACATCGTGGCATCGCCGGCGAATTGCTGGAGCCCCGCCAACCCGTCAGTGTCGGCGTTCATCGCTGCCTTGATAAAACGGAGAGCGGTTGGGCTCATCTCAAGCATGCGATCGCACCACTGCAACGTCACGTCTTCCACGTCCTCAAGCGGAACAACCGTGTTGATCCAGCCCATCTGCAGGGCTTCTTGTGCGCTGTACTGCTTGCAGAGGAACCAAACTTCTTTGGCTTTTTTATGTCCGATGACGCGTGCCAGGTAGCCGCTTCCGTAGCCGGCATCGAAGGATCCTACATGTGGACCCGTCTGGCCGAAGACCGCATTATCGGCAGCGACAGTCAGGTCACACACGAGCTGAAGAATATTTCCGCCGCCAATCGACCAGCCTTTTACCATAGCTACAACGGGCTTCGGGATGATGCGGATCAAGCGCTGCAGATCCAACACGTTCAGGCGTGCAATGCCGCTGGAATCAACATAGCCGCCATTGCCGCGTACGCTTTGATCGCCGCCGGAGCAGAACGCTTTATCCCCGGCGCCGGTGAGGATAATACAGCCGATCGTGGCATCGTCGCGGCAGATGGAAAACGCATCGATCATCTCTGCAACGGTGAGCGGAGTAAATGCGTTGTGATGCCAAGGCCTGTTAATTGTGATTTTGGCGATCTGGTCGGTGCGCTCGAAGATGATCTCCTCGTACTCCTTCACCGGCTGCCAGGTGCGCTTCTTCTTTTCTGTATCCATCGATATGACTTTCGCGAGGAAGAAACCTTCACGGGCTCTCCGTGAATTCAACTACTTTCACTGCTGCATCGTTGGTTCGTTGGGTGGTGCCCGGCATCGTGCCGAAAGCAGACCTGAAACTGCGCGGTGAGAATAGTCCACTGGCAATTATAGACCGTTTGTGCGGTATATTCCTCACTGCATGGCTGTGTACGTGCCGCTTTGACGAGTGCCCCAGACGGGATTCGAACCCACGACCTTTCGCTCCGGAGGCGAACGCTCTATCCACTGGGCTACTGGGGCTTGCCGATCTAGTTTAGCACGTCAATGCGCGTGCGTGGCGCTTGAGGCCTATAGAATAATCGAGTGACTCCTGAAGAATTGGCGAAACTCATCGACGATGCTCTGCACGCTGCACGTGATGCGGGCGAATTTTCTCTCGACGGCGATCTGCCTCCTGTCAAAGTAGAACGGCCACGCAATCGCGCTCACGGGGACTGGGCAAGCAATATTGCGATGCAGCTGGCGCGGCGCGCTGGGATGGATCCCCGCACTTTTGCCACGCTGTTGGCTGAACGCATTGCGCGTATTCCTGGTGTTGGGTCAGTGGACGTCGCTGGCCCGGGGTTCATTAATATTCGCCTGGCAGCATCGGCGGCTGGAGAGCTTGCTCGCACTATCGTGACTGAGGGTGACGCGTACGGCAGATCCCAGGCAGCCGCTGGTCATAAGGTCAATCTTGAATATGTGAGTGCCAACCCGACAGGGCCGTTGCATATTGGGCATGCGCGGTGGGCGGCTGTCGGTGATGCTCTGGCTCGGATCCTCAGCTTTGTCGGTGCAGACGTGACGCGCGAATACTACTTCAACGATCACGGCAATCAGATTGATCATTTTGCTCAGTCGCTGATGGCTCGATCCAAGGGGCGCGAGGTTCCGGAGAATGGGTACGGCGGCACGTATATCACTGAAATTGCAGACGACGTCATCGCGCAGGCTGTGTCTGCCGGTGATGCGGATCCATCGACCCTTCCGGACGAGGAGGCTCAGGAAGTTTTTCGTGCCCGCGGCGTGAATCTGATGTTTGATCAGATCAAGGAATCGCTGGAGAACTTCAACGTCATCTTTGACGTGTTCTTCCATGAACAGACTCTGCATGAGTCCGGGCAGGTTGCGGACGCAATTGCCCAGCTGCGCGAACGAGGGCATATTTATGACAAAGATGGCGCAGTATGGCTGCGTTCAACCGACTTTGGTGACGACAAGGATCGCGTCATTATCAAGTCTGATGGCGATGCCGCGTATTTTGCTGCAGATCTGGCCTACTATGTGAACAAACGGCAGCGCGGCTTTGACCAGGCTATTTATTTGCTTGGAGCCGATCATCATGGCTATATCGGCAGGATGTATGCGCTGGCTCAAGCGTTCGGGGATACAGCTGGGACGGGCAAGAACCTGGAGATTTTGATTGGGCAGCTCGTGAATGTTGTTCGCTCGGGGAAGCCAGTGCGAATGAGCAAGCGTGCCGGCACCGTGGTCACACTTGAGGATCTTGTGGAGGCAGTAGGTGTTGACGCCGCGCGTTATTCCTTGGAGCGTGCCTCCGTCGATACTCCGCTGGAACTCGATCTCGATATTGTGGCCAGCCATACGAACGAGAATCCGGTGTATTACGTGCAGTATGCTCATGCTCGCACGGCCTCCGTGGATCGGAATGCTGCAGAACATGGGGTCAAGCGCGACGACGCTTTCGATCCGGAGACCTTGGATCAAGCCGATACCGATCTGCTCGGCGTGTTGGCGCAATTTCCAGATGTGGTTGCACTTGCTGCTGCAGAGCGTGCTCCACACAGGATGGCGCGGTATCTGGAGCAGGTCGCTAGTGCGTACCACACGTGGTACGGGAAAACGCGGGTGACACCTCGGGCGGATGATCCGGTCACCGATCAGCATCGCACGCGTTTGTGGGTGAACGATGCTGCTGCGCAGGTGCTGCGCAACGGTTTGGGGCTCCTTGGTGTGTCTGCGCCAACGCGCATGTGAAGCCAAGACGAATAGGACGTGACGCCAACGCGGATGCGACACGCGTTTTGGCAATGCGAATGGCGCCTGCATATCACGTGCAGGCGCCACAGTCATAAAGGTGATCTGACTCCTGGCTAGATCGCGTTGTAGCCGCCGTCTACCAGGTGGTAGGAACCAGTGATAAAGCTTGCTTCGTCAGAGAGGAGGAAGGCCACCAGATTTGCTATTTCTTCAGGGGTTCCGAGGCGTCCCATAGGGTGACGAGAGATGAGACCCTGAATCTGGCTGTCGCTCAGATCCTTGAGCAGCGGAGTCTGCACGTAGCCTGGGCCAACGGCATTAACCCTCAGTCCTGCTTTTGCAAAGTCGATTGCTGCAGCTTTCGTAATACCAACGACGCCGTGTTTTGCTGCCGTGTAGGCAGGAGATCCTATCGACGACGTCTGTCCATGAATAGAGGACATGTTGACGATGGCGGACTCTTTGGGATGCTTGAGCATTTCTGGAGCCTGAGCCTTAATACCGTAGAAGACGCCGTTGAGATTGACGTCGATGGCGTGATCCCAATCATCGACGGAGATATCCGTAATCGAGCCGAGTGGGCCTGTGATTCCTGCATTATTAACGCCGTAATGGAGCGTCCCGAACGTGTCCACAGCCGCTTGCACAACGCGGACATTATCCTCGTATTTCGACGTGTCAGCCGCCACGGCAATAGCCTTGCCGCCGTGCGCTTCGATATCGGAGGCAGTCGCCCGTGCGGCGTCTTCCCGAATATCGGACACGACCATGCTCGCACCGAGCTGAGCCAGTTTGAGCGCGATGGCTTTGCCAAGCCCTGAACCAGCACCGGATACAGTTGCTACTTTGCCCGTGAAATCAACCATGTGACCCTCCGTGTCTCGTCAGCGAGTATCTTCACGCTGTGCTGACAAGAACGTTACGTGTGATTCCTCTATTCCTCGTATCCCTCGGTCGAGGGTACTGCGCCCTCGGTATCTCGTGCTGTGCTCTTCGATCAGGGGTGCGTCGTGAAAAGGTGGATTGCGTTGTGCGTGAAAATTAGCTTGTGAGCCTTAATGCTGATACTATTTTCACTAGCTACACAATGTGTTAGCTATGCCAAGCACGTTTCCGGTTAGTTGATCTCATCCGGTGCATTGAGCTGGCGCGTCGAATTTGCCCAGCAGTGTGACGGCACCAAACGATAATTTCCCATGTTGGGGTAACCCGCGCAACCCAGTTGGTATGGGTGCGCTTTGAGATGCAGAGGTTTTTGTGGCGAATCAGAATTATGGCGCGATTTCAACGATGCGCCTTCCTGAATTGAAAGAACTGGCGGGGCGGCTAGGTATCGCTGTGCAGCCGGGCATGAAAAAAGCCGATTTAGTGAAGGCGATCCGTTCCATAACTGGACCAGCGCGGCGCGGTCGTCCAAGGAAGTATGACGCTGCTCAGTCGTCCACACCGCGCGAATCTGATGGAGCGTCGCGCGCTGAGAATCCACGCGCTGGACGCAGGGAACAAGGGCAAGGCGTGCAAACGCCCCGTGCGGCTCAGTCGAGTTCGCCTCGGGGGCGTGCTCAGGCGTCGAAGCAACCGCGGTGGGCATCTTCGGATCAGCCAACTGGCGGTGCATCGGCAGCGAGCGGTCCGGAAATGGATCAGCGCGATGCTGCCCAACGGAAAGCACAGGCGCGCGCGGCCGTCTCGGAAGGTTTCGGCGTTGTGCCGCGTTCAACAGCGTCATCGATGACGGCAGACGAAAAGAGCGCTGCGCTCGAAGCAATCGGTGAGGCTGCGGAGCGTATGGCGGACGCAGAACGCGAAGATCGTGAAGAAGGCGGGCGTAACGAGAGGCGAAACCGACCCAACCGTCGTCATCGTGAACGTCGCCCTCGCTCCACCAGTGCTGAACAGCGCGAAGATATGGAATTGAGCGAACCAGGAAGATCTCGCGTTGAGCCTTCGGAGGACGATGGGGCAGAGGCCTCCGAGCGTTCGGACACGCGTCATATGCGTCAGGGCAGCAGAAATATGCGCCGTGCTCGCCAAAATGGTCAAAGCGGCCAGAATGACCGTAACGAGCGCAGGGATGCGCGTAACACTCGTGTTGCCGATCGTGGCCGCAACAGGCCGGATCGGGATATGCGTTCGGACATGATGAACGCAAACTTCTCTGAGGATGAGGACGAGATCGCTCAGGTGGAAGAGGAAGTCCTGATTCCTGTTGCAGGAATTATGGACATCCAAGGCAATCAGGCATATCTGAGAACCGGAGGCTATCTGCCAGGAACGCACGATGCACATATTTCGCGTCAAATCGTCAAAGAATATGGCCTTCGCCGCGGTGACGCTATTGTGGGTGCTGTCAAGCAAGCGTCAGCGCCGCAGAATAACAATCATCGATTCAATAATCGGCATCAGCCGCATCGGTACAATAATCACCAAAACCAGATGAATCAGCTCGTTCAGATTGATTCAATCAATGGTCAAAGCCCTGAGCAGGCGTTGGGGCGTCCGCAATTTACCAAACTGACGCCGCTGTACCCAGAGGAAGTGCTACGTCTGGAAACGACGCAGAAGGGTTTGACGGCGCGCGCTATCGATTTATTGGCTCCTATAGGCAAGGGTCAGCGCGGTCTGATTGTTGCGCCTCCGAAGGCCGGTAAGACGGTGATGATGCAGCAGATTGCGCAGTCGATCGCCACCAATAATCCGGAAGTCCATCTGATGGTCATCCTTGTGGACGAACGCCCTGAAGAAGTGACGGATATGCGCAGGCTCGTCAAGGGCGAGGTGATCGCATCCACCTTCGACCGCCCTGCATCCGATCACACGATCGTTGCTGAGCTCGCGATTGAACGCGCCAAGCGCTTGGTGGAGCTCGGCCAGGATGTTGTGGTGCTGTTGGATTCGCTGACGCGTTTGGCTCGCGCATACAACTTGGCGACTCCGCCCAGCGGCCGTATTCTCTCCGGCGGCGTGGATGCTGGCGCGCTTTACCCGCCCAAGAAGTTCTTTGGTGCCGCGCGCAATATCGAAAATGGTGGAAGCTTGACGATTATTGCGTCCGCATTGGTGGAAACTGGTTCGAAGATGGATGAGGTCATTTTCGAGGAGTTTAAAGGCACTGGCAATATGGAGCTCAAGCTGGATCGCAGCTTGTCTGACCGTCGTATTTTCCCTGCTATCGACGTGAATGCTTCCGGTACTCGCCGCGAGGAACTCCTGTTCACCCCGGATGAGTTGAAGATCATTTTCCAGCTGCGTCATGCTCTCGGTTCGCAGGATATTGTTGACGCGTCTAATTTCGTGCTCGGCAGGCTGCGCAAGACTCAGAATAATGCGGAGTTCCTGATGAGCATTCTGCGTTCGATTTCTGGGAGGGGAACAGCAGCCTAGGCAGCACGATAGCTCACAGGTGCTTTGCCCTGCCTGAATGCTGTGCAATAATAAACCGTCGGCCTTCGGTTCACCGCTCGCGCAAGCCCGCTAAGACGGCGTGGCAACTATGGCATCGAGATTCCGCAAGGATCGCCTGTAGGGCGCTGGCGGACCCGGGGATAACACGATCTAAGGAGAATACAATGAAGCAGGGAATTCACCCTGATTATCACGACGTCACCGTGACGTGTACATGTGGAAATACTTTCCAGACGCGCTCCACACATCCTGGTGATGAGCTGCGTATTGATGTGTGCAACAACTGCCATCCGTTCTATACCGGAAAGCAGAAGATCCTGGATACGGGCGGTCGTGTTGCGCGCTTCGAAGCTCGCTACGGCAAGCGTCAGAAGTAACATTCAGGCTTATTGAGCGGGGCAAGTGTACTGGCTTTGTCGGCACACTTGCCCCGTTTTTATCCGATTTTTACGCGCGTGACGCAGCTGCAGGCGTCGGTATGGGCGTCACACAGCTGCCGGCATTGGCCGCAGTTGTGAGCTTACAATGGAGGGCAGCGCACATACCCGCAGAATACGGAGGATTCGATGGCAGGAGAAGTCGAGCTTGCCCAAGCAATGACTGAAGAATACAAGGATGTTGCCCGCAAGCTGGCGAGCCCTGAGGTGGCAGCGAATCCGCAGAAAATCAAATCTCTAGGGCGGCGCTTGGCGGAACTCAAGCGCGTGGTGGACGTCTACAACCGCTACCAGAAGGCTGCCGAGGATCTTTCCGATGCGAAAGCTATCGTTGCCGCAGGCGGGGAGGATGCTGAACTGTTCGCCCCAGAAGTGCCAGAGTTGCAGCGTCAGTTCGAGCACGTGGATGCGGAGCTCAAAGACGTGTTGCTTCCGCGTGACCCAGACGATGCGCGCGATGCCATTTTGGAGGTGAAAGCCGGCGCTGGTGGCGAAGAGTCTGCCCTTTTTGCTGCGGATTTGGTTCGCATGTATCAGCGTTATGGGGAGCAAATGGGGTGGAGTGAGCAGATCCTCTCCCAAACGCAGACGGAACTGGGCGGTTATAAGGATATACAGATCGCAT
The DNA here is from genome assembly GCA_028724265.1 of Actinomycetaceae bacterium. Taxonomy (GTDB): domain Bacteria; phylum Actinomycetota; class Actinomycetes; order Actinomycetales; family Actinomycetaceae; genus JAQYDG01. The sequence continues at coordinate 465,687 of JAQYDG010000004.1, read as the reverse complement.
TTCGCGGGAAGAGCACTCCGGAAGATCCTGCGGACGGCGTGTGGGCACACCTGAAATACGAGGCTGGGGTTCACCGTGTTCAGCGCGTGCCGGTCACAGAGTCCCAAGGGAGGATCCATACCTCTGCGGCTGGGGTTCTTGTTTTCGCTGAAGTTGACGATCCCGGCGAGGTGGAGATCCCCGATAAAGACATCCGCATCGACGTCTTTCGTTCGTCCGGCCCAGGGGGCCAGAGTGTGAACACCACAGATTCGGCTGTGCGGATAACGCACCTGCCAACGGGCCTGGTGGTATCGATGCAGGATGAGAAGTCGCAGATCCAAAACCGTGAGGCGGCTATGCGTGTGCTCCGCAGCCGTTTACGTCAAATGCAGCTGGATAAACAAGCCGAAGAAAATGCCCAGCTGCGCCGTTCTCAGGTGCGGACTGTGGATCGCAGCGAAAGGATTCGCACCTATAACTTCCCGGAAAATCGAATTTCCGATCACCGGACGGGATATAAAGCGTATAACCTCGATCAGGTTTTGGATGGCGCTCTGCAGCCTCTGATTGATTCCGCCCGCGAGCTAGAGGAGAAGAAGCGTATTGAGGCGTCTGCCAGCTAGAGCGAAGCCCAGCGAGAGTCAAGCCTGTGTTCACTATGGTTGAGTCACGTCAGATGCCTCCGTACTCCGATACACGCAGCATAGGTGTACCGGAGTACCTCTCCCGCCTTCGCATGCGGCAGGATGGGCAGTTTGCGTACGAAGCAGATTCCTGCGCTGTCGAGTCGATGTCGGGCTCATGCTCCATCGATGCCGCGTGGGCGTTCGGTTGGGGGTCTGATGCGGTGGAGTAACGTCATCGCGGATGCAGCCCGCCAGCTTGATGTTGCCGGTATACCAAGCCCAGGTGTCGATGCGCGCGAACTCGCAGAGGCTGTTGCAGGGCACCCACTGCCGGTGGACGTGGCCGGTGACAAGCAGCTGGCAGAATTCGAGGGCATGCTCGAGAGGCGGTTAGATAGACAGCCGCTGCAATTGATTACTGGCCATATGTATTTTCGATATTTAGACCTCCCTGCAACCCCAGGCGTGTTTATCACGCGGCCAGAGACAGAGTGGATGACGCAAGATGCCGTTGACGTCGCTCGTCGCCTTCCTGCGGGGTCGATTGTCCTCGATGCGTGTACAGGATCGGGCGCGATTGCGCTGAGCATTGCGACGGAAGTGCCTCACCTCCGCGTGATTGGTGTTGATATTTCCCCTGTGGCAATCGACGCTGCCCATCGAGCGATCCAGGCCACCGAGCGTGCCCAAGCACGTCAGATCCCCATCGACATGCGGATCGGGGATGTCCTTTCCTCCTCGTCGTCCGTTCTTGACGATATTGAGGGCAAAGTGCAGCTGCTGGTTGCCAATCCCCCCTATATTCCGGAATTGGATCGCGGGAAAAACATGCAGCCTGAACTGGCGTGGGATCCTCCTGCGGCATTGTGGGGTGGCAGCGAGGATGGTCTGGCATTTCCCCGCGCATTGATCGGGCGCGCACGCACATTGCTTGCTCCGAAGGGGATGCTCATCATGGAGCACGACGAGCGCCAGGCTATGGATCTTCGCCGCGCGGCATCAGAGGCAGGATTTTCGTCGGTCAGCACAGGAGACGACCTTGCTGGCCGGCCACGTTGGCTGCGTGCTCAGTGGGACGGCGATAGGTGAAATGGGCGTGACGATGGGTCGGTGCGTCACGCAGCTGTAGTGTGAGATGATGAAGCGGAAGGCGAGGCCGGAATGTGGCGGAACCCGTATTGGGCATGATCCACAGGTGAAAGAGGTAAACGGGCGTGGTATCTGAGGTTCTGGACTTTGTGACACCGAAGGAAGTGGCTGGAGCTGTCGCTCGCGCCGTCCCTCTTGTGCAGGCTGGCCATCTGATCGTGTTGCCTACTGATACGGTCTACGGCATTGGGGCAGATGCTTTTTCGCCGCATGCGGTTGATGCGTTGCTCACAGCAAAGGGACGTGGCCGCGAAAAACCATCGCCTGTTCTGATCGCTGATGTTTCTGACGCTCAGAAGTTGGCTGCATCTATCAACGATGAAGCGCAGGCATTAATGGACGCGATGTGGCCGGGTGCGTTGACGATTGTTCTGCCTGCCCGCGAACAGCTTGGGTGGGATCTGGGTGAAACGGGCGGTACCGTTGCGCTGCGTGTCCCCAATTTTGAGCGGACACGGGATTTGCTGCGTTTTACTGGACCTTTGGCGGTGTCGTCGGCAAATCTCACTGGCCACCCTGCTGCGTTGTCCGCACATACGGCGCGTGCACAGCTCGGTGACAACGTGTCGTTGTATCTGGACGCGGGTGATGCGCCAGGTGCTGTTCCTTCTACGATCGTTACGTGGGACGAGTCGGGTATGTTGCACGTGCTACGTCACGGCGCTATTTCAGACGAGCAGATTCAGGCTGCTATCGGCCATTCAGTGCGCAAATGAAAGGGAGCGTGGCGTGCGCGTATACGTTCTTTTGATGGGGATAGCTGCTGCTCTGTGCTTTTTTCTTGTTCCGGTTGCTCGCCAGTTGGCATTTCGTGTCGGTGCAATAACCGAGGTTCGTGCCAGAGACGTGAACACCGTGCCGATCCCGAGGCTTGGCGGACTCGCGATGTATGTTGCGTGTGCGCTGACGTTCGCTATAGCTAGTCAAATCCCGTATCTCTCGAGGATTTTCCAGTCCGGCTCGCCGATTTGGGGTGCGCTGATCGGTACAGGGGTGATGTGTGTGCTCGGCGTCGTGGATGATATCTACGAGCTGGATTGGTACACAAAACTAGCAGGTGAGGTACTGGCTGCCTGGCTGATGGCGTATTTTGGGGTGCGCCTCGTCACGATTCCAGTGATGGGTTTGACGGTTGGATCAACGCGAATCACCATGCTCGTCACCGTGCTGGTGGTTCTTGTGCTGTGTAACGCCGTGAACTTCATGGACGGCCTGGATGGGCTCGCCGCAGGAATTGCGGGTATCGCGGGTCTTGCCTTTTTCGGCTACTCCTATCTTCTGACGCGGCATGCCTCACCGGGGGATTACACGTCGGTTGCGTGCGTGATCGCAGCGGTGCTGGTGGGTATTTGCGCGGGTTTCCTGCCTCATAATTTCCACCCTGCACATCTTTTTATGGGCGATTCCGGGTCTCTGATGCTGGGCGTCCTGATTTCGGCGGCTATTATCCAAGTGACAGGTCAGATTGATCCAGCTAATACCGCGCTGGGCTATGCCTTACCAGCATTTCTTCCGTTGGTCATTGCTTTGGCGGTGATCATGCTCCCGATTGTGGACTTTGTATGGGCTGTGGTGCGCCGTCTGGCGCGTGGGCAGAGTCCCTTCCATCCAGACGCCGGGCACTTGCATCACCGATTGTTGCGGCGTGGGCATTCGCATGCCGGTGCCGTTCTGGTGCTGTATCTGTGGGCTTTCGTCATCTCTTTTTCCGGCGTTGCCCTCGTCGTCGTGCCTCTGCGGAAACTCGCCCCTGTTCTGGTAGTTGTGTTTGTGGGCGTGATTGCGATTTCGCGGTGGATGATGTCGCCTCGCCGTGCTCGTCATACGGACGCAGTGGCGGACCGTGCTGCTCGTGAGGCCCCTCAGCATGCCGTGCATGAAGGCGTGGATGAAGGAACGCTCACAGATGACGAACACGCAGAACGATCAGAACACGCTGAACAGTGATACTGCAGAAGATGCGAGGGCGACGACGCGCATGAAGGGCATGATGGCCAGCCGCGAGCGTGAGCAAGAGGGCGAAGGTAACGATAGCCGGCCTCTGACCAAGATTGCGATTCTCAATGCGTGCGTGACGAGTCTGTGCGTCGTCATTGCGGCGCTCGTTGCGTGGCTAGGCGTAGGGATCGCAGTTGCAGGCGGCATCCTCCTGGGCGGGGGAGTGATTGTTCTTGCTACCAGCGCCACGGCGGTGATGGCGCAGTCTACGCGGCGTCCCGCAGTTGTGATGGTGTGTGGCTACGTCTGCAAAGCCGCTCTTATTGTGGCAGTGATGGGTGTGGCGACACATACGCCGATTCCGCCTCGGGCTGTGGGATTCTCAGCAGCGGCTGCACTGTTGATTTCTCTTGTGATTGAATCCTGGGTCGTCATGCGCAGCGTGCGGGTGGGGTCTTCCGAATAAGCGCGAGAGAAGAAGCGCTATCGGCATGTTATAGGTATTAAGTCCTATATGCTGAGATCCTGGCGTTGGCCTCGTCAGTATCGAGGCCAAATTGTGGATCAGCAGTAGGCTCACGGGTGAGACTGGACATGCGTACCCTGCCTTTTCCGATATACTAATGAGGTATTTCGCGTGCCCGAGGCTGTGTATGCTGTCCGCGCGCTGTCACGTCGCAAAGATTCGGAGGCTGGTTTGTTCGCACATATCGCAGCTCTAGGCGTGGGCGGGCTCCCTATAGCCTTGCCACTTGGTGATGGGCGTGGCGGCGTGAGCGTCGATTTGAATGAAGAACTGTTCCCACCGGACTTTCTGTTTGCGGGTACACCCTTTGCGATCAACCGCGTGATTATGGTGCGCCTGATTGCCACCGCTGTGCTCGTCGTGCTTCTGGTTCTCTATTCCAAGCGCTGCCGGCTTGTGCCGTCACGGGCGCAGTCAGCCTTCGAGTTCATTTTGAATTTCTCGAAGGTGTCGGTGGGTGAGGATACGCTCGGTGCCGAGGCTAAACGCTATCAGCCGCTTCTTGCCACTGTGTTTTTTGGCGTGCTCTTCATGAACATCACGGGTATTATCCCCGGCCTTCAGATTGCCTCCACGTCCCTCGTTGGTATGCCAGCAATCTACGCGTTGGTGGCGTATTTTGCGTTCGTCATCTCCGGTATTAAGGAACGTGGTTTCGGCCATTATTTCGCCTCTCAGCTTTTCCCGCCTGGGGTTCCCAAGCCGATCTACATTTTGATGACGCCTATCGAATTGCTTTCAACATTCATCATGAGGCCGATTACGCTTACTGTGCGTTTGTTGGCAAACATGATTTCAGGCCACATTATTTTGGTTCTGTGCTTCGTGGGTACCAACGCACTGTATATGAATATGGGCGGCATTGGCGGCATCGTTTTCGGTTCGCTCACTTTCATTGGTGGCCTTCTGTTTACCGCTTTTGAAGCCTTTATCGCCTGCCTTCAGGCTTATATCTTCGTGTTGCTGATGGGAAGCTACATTTCGCTCTCGATCAGCGAACACTAAATTTGTCCACAATTCAGATTACGAATGCACAAAGAAAAGGAAGTCAGATTATGACCGGTAGCATTACTCTGATCGGTTACGGCCTTGCCACGATTGGCCCAGGCATCGGCATTGGCTTGATCGGCGCGAAGAACCAGGAAGCGACTGCACGGCAGCCAGAGGTTCGCAACGATTTGACCAGGAATATGTTTATTTCGATTGCCTTCGTTGAAGCATTAGGTCTGTTGGGCTTTATCGGCGGCTTCATCTTCTAGGACTGAGATGATGATGCCTATGTTGTGGCAGCCGTCGGTTCTCCTTCCTTCGGCGCCAGACCTGATTTATGGCACGCTCTGTTTCATTGTGATTGCCATTGCCATGTACAAGTTTGCGTGGCCGTCATTTATGCATGCCCTGGATACCCGACGCGAGAAAATTGAAGACGGCTTACGGGCTGCTGAACATGCACAGGACGAGGTCGCAGCTGCCCGTGGACAGCTTGAAAGTGACATCCAGTCGGCTCATCGTGACGCTGCCGAAATCCGCGAAAAGGCTCAAAATGCCGCCAAGGGTATCGTTGCCGATGCGCAGTCGCAGGCTCGCAAAGAGGCTGACCGTATTGTCAACGACGCGCAGGTTCAGATTGACGGGCAGGCGCGCGCGGCTACGCGCACACTGCATGCACATTTGGGCGTGTTGGCCTCTGAGTTGGCTGAACGCATCGTGGGCGAACAGTTGCAAGATCCGGCGGTGGCATCTCGGGTGATCGACCGATTCCTCGATGATCTGCAAGCAGATCAGGATTCAGATGCCGGCCGCACGCGTGAGGCATCGGAACAGAGGGCGTAGCGCAATGAGATCTCTATCCAAAGATGCACTGCACAGCTTGCAGTCTCGCTGGGAAGGCTACCTGGACGATCATCCCGATCATCAGAGCGAATGGGGCGATCAGCTGTTTTCAGTTTCTGATGTTCTGGGTAAGAACCGTGCTTTTTCTCGATCGCTCACGGATGCTGCCCGCACCGCCGATGATCGAGTGCAGCTTCTTCGCAGCGTCTTTGACGGCAAAGTGTCAGGTGAAGTTCTGGATCTGCTCTCGGGTGTGGTACGTGGATCGTGGGCGGATAGTGATCTCAGCGTTGTTATTGAGTCTCTTGGCGTCACCTCGATTCTGGTGTCCGCACAGCACAACCGCGTGTTGCAGCAGGTTGAGGCTGAGCTGGGCTTCGCGTCACGGCTTATCAACCGATCCCCGCGGCTCCAGCTTGAGCTTTCGGATCCGACGGTGAGCAACTCGGCACGTCGTGCCCTGATCAACGCAGTCTTTGAGCGTCTGAATGCTTTGACGAAGACTCTGGTGGAACGCGCCGCACGTTCAGGATCGACGCAGTTGATTTCCCACTGGATTCGCGCGGCGATCGACGAGGCAGCGCGTATCGGTGGGCATCTGGTGGCGACGGTTGCCGCCGGTACTTTACCGTCGGACGATCAGATCAGACGGCTCGAGGAGATCTTGGGCCATCGATACGGCAAGCCGGTGATTGCGCACGTCCATCTAGAGCCTGAACTCGTGGGTGGCTTGCGTGTCGCGATCGGCGACGATGTGATTGACGGCTCGATTCTTGCCCGTATTCGTCAGGCGCGCGCGAGCCTGGCACACCCTGCTGAGCGGGGAGATAATCAAGTGGAAAACGGCGGAATACGCCGTATGGAGGAGTAAAGAGGCATGGCTGAACTTTCTATCAAGCCGGATGAGATCCAAGCGGCTCTCGACAGCTTCGTTGCGTCCTATCAGCCGGAAAAGGCCATCAGCGAAGAAATTGGGCATGTGAGCCTGGCAGCAGATGGTATTGCGCGTGTTGAGGGCTTACCGTCAACGATGGCGAACGAGCTGTTGGAGTTTGAGGATGGAACCCGCGGCTTGGCGATGAATCTGGAAGAGCACGACATCGGCGTTGTGGTTCTTGGAGATTTCGGCGGTATCGAGGAAGGCCAGGAAGTGCGTCGCACCGGTGAGGTTCTTTCCGTGCCAGTCGGTGACGGGTACCTCGGGCGTACGGTAGATCCTCTGGGTAATCCGATCGATGGTAAGGGCGATATTGCCGGTGTTGAGGGGCGCCGCGCGCTGGAGCTTCAGGCTCCTGGCGTGATGATGCGTCAATCGGTGCGTGAACCTTTGCAGACGGGTATCAAAGCTATCGATGCGATGATTCCGATTGGGCGTGGTCAGCGCCAGCTGATTATTGGCGATCGGCAGACCGGAAAGACGGCTCTTGCGATCGATACGATTCTGAACCAGAAGCAGAACTGGGAGACGGGCGATCCCACCCAGCAGGTGCGTTGCATCTACGTCGCAATCGGCCAGAAGGGCTCCACGATTGCCGGCGTGCGCTCCACATTGGAGAAGCACGGTGCGATGGAATACACCACGATTGTGGCGTCACCGGCATCGGATCCTGCTGGCTTTAAGTATCTTGCACCATACACGGGCTCGGCTATCGGGCAGCACTGGATGTACAACGGAAAGCACGTGCTTATCGTCTTTGATGACCTCTCTAAGCAGGCGGAGGCTTACCGAGCTGTGTCCCTGCTGCTGCGCAGGCCACCGGGGCGCGAGGCCTATCCAGGCGATGTGTTCTATCTGCATTCACGTTTGTTGGAACGTTGCGCCAAGCTCTCTGACGAGTTGGGCGGAGGGTCGATGACGGGTCTGCCCATTATCGAGACGAAGGCGAACGATGTTTCTGCCTACATCCCAACGAATGTTATTTCGATTACAGATGGGCAGATTTTCCTGCAGTCGGACTTGTTCAACGCGAACCAACGGCCGGCTGTGGACGTCGGCATCTCGGTGTCACGTGTGGGCGGCGACGCTCAGGTGAAGGCAATGAAGAAGGTTGCCGGAACTTTGAAGATCACCCTGGCTCAGTATCGCGCACAGGCTGCCTTCGCAATGTTTGCCTCCGATTTGGATGCGGCGACGCGCCAACAGCTGACACGCGGTGAGCGCCTGATGGAATTGTTGAAGCAGCCTCAGTACACCCCCTACGCAATGGAAGACCAAGTGCTTTCAATGTGGGCTGGTACGAATGGCTATATGGACGATATCCCTGTCGAAATGGTTCATGATTTTGAGACGGGTCTGCTGGCGCAGGCGCATCAAGATTCTGATGTGCTCGATCGGATCGCCTCCACGGGCGCTTTTGACGACGATGTGGTGGCCGAATTTGAGCGTATTACTCAAGATTTCCGGCAACAGTTTCGTGCAGCTCGCGGGTTGAGCCAGGCCGAAGCGGATGACGAGGGCGCAGAATACGATTCTGAGAAAATCGTTGCGAAGAAACGGAACTGATAATGTCGGGTGCACAGCGTGTTTACAAGCAGAAGATCCGCGCAACGGCCACCTTGGAAAAGGTGTTTCGTGCCATGGAGCTTATCGCAGCCTCCCGGATCACTTCCGCGCGTAACGCGGCGCTCGGGACAGATCCGTACACCCGCGCACTGACGGATTCGATTGGTACGGTCGTGCAGAATGCTATCGACCACGATCACCCTCTTCTCAATGAACGTACTGATACGAATCGCGTCGCTGTGCTCGTGGTGACGAGTGACCGCGGTATGGCTGGCTCGTATTCGTCATCTGTGCTCAAGGCAGCCGAAAAGTTGATCGCGGATCTGAAAGAGGAAGGGAAGGAACCTCTTCTCTATGTCGCGGGCCGGCGTGGTGCGTCGTATTTCCATTTCCACGGTATTGACGTGGAGAAATCGTGGATAGGGGATTCGGATCACCCGAATAAGAAGGTGTCAGCGGAGATAGCGCAGACCCTCCTTGACGCATTTCTTGCTCCTGCAGATGCGGGAGGCGTTGCCCAGCTACATGTGGTGTTTACGCGTTTTGTTTCTATGGTGAAACAAGTTGTGCAGGTACGCCAGATGCTGCCCGTTCAGGTGGTTGAAGAGGACGATCCTTTCTTTGCTCCCGCGTCAGAAGATGGCGAGCATGTGGATCATCCGGAGAGTGCGAAGCCGATTTTCGACTTCGAGCCGAGCGCTACCCAGCTGTTCGACGTGTTGCTGCCCATGTATATGAGTCAGCGTATCCAATCCACACTGCTGATGGCTGCTGCCTCCGAGCTGGCCAGCCGTCAGGCGGCGATGCACGCGGCAACCGATAACGCGCACAACCTGATTCAGGACTACACGCGGCTGGCGAATAACGCACGCCAGGCGGAGATCACGACGGAAATTACTGAAATTGTTTCTGGCGCCAACGCGCTGCAGGGGGATGCCAGGTAAATGGAAAAGGAAGAAGAAAAGATGACGGACTCCACGCAAACAAGTGGTACGCCCGAATCGGTGACCAACTCCGGCCGTGTCGTGCAGGTGCTTGGAGCAATTGTGGACGTTGAGTTTCCCGCTGGTCATTTGCCGGAACTGAACAACGCATTGACTGTCCGTGTTGACCTTGCCGGCCAGGGCGAAGGCGAGCAATCCTACGATATGGTGCTGGAAGTTGAACAGCACCTCGGCAATAACGTCGTGCGCACTATTGCGATGAAACCGACGGATGGCTTAGTACGCGGGTCCAAGGTCATCGACACAGGAGCTCCCATTTCTGTGCCAGTGGGTGACGTGACGAAAGGACACGTCTTCAACGTCACCGGCGAGGTGCTGAACCTGAAAAAGGACGAGCCTTTTGAAGTGACTGAACGGTGGCCTATCCACCGCAAACCGCCGGCCTTCGACGAACTTGAGGCCGAGACCAAGATGTTTGAAACGGGCATTAAGGTGATCGATCTGCTGACGCCGTATGTGCAGGGCGGAAAGATCGGCCTGTTCGGTGGCGCTGGCGTCGGGAAGACGGTGTTGATTCAGGAAATGATTCAACGCGTGGCGCAAGATCACGAAGGCGTTTCCGTATTTGCTGGCGTCGGCGAGCGCACGCGTGAAGGCAACGACCTGATCTCCGAAATGGCAGAGGCTGGCGTTCTGGATAAGACCGCACTCGTGTTCGGACAGATGGATGAGCCGCCGGGGGTGCGCCTGCGCGTGGGGCTTTCTGCTTTGACGATGGCAGAGTACTTCCGCGATGTGGAGCATCAGGACGTTCTGTTGTTCATCGATAACATCTTCCGTTTCACGCAGGCAGGCTCAGAAGTTTCGACGCTGCTTGGGCGTATGCCGTCTGCCGTGGGCTATCAGCCGACTCTGGCAGATGAGATGGGCGCGCTGCAGGAGCGTATTACATCCACAAAGGGTCATTCCATCACGTCGATGCAGGCCATCTACGTGCCCGCGGACGACTATACCGATCCCGCCCCTGCGACGACGTTCGCGCACTTGGACGCAACGACGCAGCTTTCGCGCGAAATCGCGTCCCAAGGTTTGTATCCCGCTGTGGATCCGCTCACCAGCACCTCTCGTATTCTGGATCCTCAGGTGGTTGGCCATGATCACTACGAGGTTGCCACGCGCGTGAAGGCTATTTTGCAGAAGAACAAGGAGCTGCAGGATATCATCTCCATTCTGGGTGTGGATGAACTCTCGGAAGAAGACAAGGTGACCGTGGCGCGTGCTCGCCGGATTCAGCAGTATCTGTCGCAGAATACGTATACCGCTGTGAAGTTCACGGGCGTGGAGGGCTCCACGGTTCCTGTTGACGAGACGGTCGAGGCGTTCCGCCGCATTTGCGATGGTGAATACGATCAGGTTCCGGAGCAGGCATTCTTCAATATTGGCGGTATCGACGATCTTGAGCGCCGCTGGCACGAGATCCAGAATTCCTAAGCTGGCACGTGGAGGTTCAGGTGGAAGTCGAAATCGTTGAACCAAGTGGTGTGATTTGGAAGGGCGAGGCTCGTAGCGTCACTGCTCCCAGCGTGGATGGCGAAGTGGGTATTCTAGCTGGCCACACACCGCTGATGGCTGTGCTGCAGGACGGCATTGTTCGTGTCCACACCTCTGATGATGAACATCGTTTTGCCATCACCTCTGGATTTATGACGGTGGAGTCTGATCATATTTCTGTGGTTGCCCGTGGCGCGACGGCAGCGGATGAGGCAGCTTCGGCGGATCTCGCAGACGTCGATGCGGTGACGATGCCCTCGGCCGAAAGATTAGCCGAGAGGTCTGCAGCGTAACTGCGTGGTTTCATGACATAATGGCAAGGGATTATCCCTTGCCATTTCTTTTTAACCCAGGTTTTCTCGTGGATCAGAGCGATGCTACGAATGGCCAGGCGGTCTATGGCCATATGGCAAGGGACAACGTTGCGTCCGGTGATAAGATCACAACGGATGAGCCAACGGGTATTCTAGAGGGGGGACGATGGATCAACGCACTGTGATTGTTGGTGTTGAAATTGCCGTTCTCGTCTTCGCTGTACTATCCCTGCTGAGCCTCCTGCTGCGGTATCGGTTGCTGTTGAGTACACGCGGTGCATTCCAATGTTCTGTTCGTCGTGGAAAACGCTGGGTGCTGGGCGTAACGAGATATCGAGATGATCGGCTGGACTGGTATCCACTGATGGATTGGGTTTTGAAACCGCGTCTTATCATCTTGCGCGCCGGTATGGATGTGCAGGAGCATCGGCAGTCACGTCGCTATGACAACGTCATGTACGTCACGCTTCGATCACAGGGGCGCACGATCAACGTTGCAATGAGTCCCTCGGCATTTGCAGGAATCGTGGCGTGGATGGATGCTGCGCCACCCCAGGCCGAGCCCGTCCTGTAGAGAGGGCTTACCAGATACAGGCTGATGTGCTCGTATCACATATGGGCGCCATCACGTGCGGCTTCCTCTCGCGCAGTGCGTTTATCGCGGATGTGAAAACACTAAACTTGCGCGTATGCGTATCGTGGTTGCTGAATGTGCAGTCGATTATTCTGGCAGGCTTGATGCACACCTGGATCGGGCTAGGCGCGTCATTATGGTGAAAGCAGATTCGTCCGTGCTCATCCACTCGGACGGTGGGTCTTACAAGCCCCTCAACTGGATGGCACCGCCGGCAACCGTGCACGAGCGGGCGCCAGAACCCCACGAACAGGCTGACGGCGTCACAGCCGTCTGGGAGGTTGCTCATGCGAAGACGGATGAGTTTCTACGCATTGAACTCTACGATGTAATCGCTGACCTCACCTACGATTTGGGTATTGAGCCAGGCTTGATGAAGGACGGCGTGGAGGCTCACCTGCAGAAGCTCCTTGCGGAACAGGTGTTTCTGCTGGGACGCGGCTTCACATTGGTCAGGCGGGAGTATCCCACGCCGATCGGACCGGTGGATTTGATGTGCCAGGATGACGACGGTGCATATGTGGCGGTGGAGGTCAAGCGCAGGGGCGAAATCGCAGGGGTTGAGCAGCTGGCGCGTTATCTTGAGCAACTCGATAAGGATCCGCGTCTGGCTCCGGTTCGTGGAATTTTTGCTGCTCAAGAAATCAAACCTCAGGCACGCACGCTTGCCGATGACCGTGGCATAGAGTGCGTGATCCTTGACTACGACGCGATGCGTGGTTTAGACGATCCGTCCACGCGGCTTTTCTAGGTGAGTTTCAGGCGCGTTTCAGGCGTACTTCGCGCACGTTGGCATTCGCCGTATCCTTCGTCCTCTTCGTCAAACGCGTAAACGGGGAGGAGAGACAAGAACCGGTGTAGCCTTCCTGTATGCGCAGATCACGGAAATATTCGCGCCCTGTTCAGCCATTGAATGTGAACGCGGCAATGGGTGGCGTTACATATCAGTTAGGAAAAGACGGAAACACATACAAGGTTCACCATATTGTTCATGGGGAAAAAGAATATGTGTGCCCGGGCTGCGGCGGCGTCATCGTGGTCGGCGAGTCGCACGAGGTGGTGTGGACAGAGGATACGATACTTGGCGCACAGTTTGGAATCGACTCGCGCCGGCATTGGCACACAGCATGCTGGAACTCGCGGGGCAGGGCAGCCTGACCTACCATAGCGATATGACGATTCTTTCCTCACGCCGCAGCGGCCCGGCTTCTTCTACGCCGCTTGTGCTTCTCCATGCCATGCCTCTCGATTCAACCATGTGGGATCGGGTGCGAAGCATTCTTTCCGAGTGCGATATTCTGACGATTGACGCTCCAGGTTTCGGCGCTTCGGGCACGGGCGAGGAACTCCAGGCACGTTTTGGCTACGAGAAGCCCGCTATCGGGGCTATTGTTCAGGGTGTCCACGAGGTGACTCAATCGCTGGGTTTGACTCGTTTTGCACTCGGTGGTCTCTCGATGGGCGGCACCGTTGCAGCTGCATATACGATGCGCTATCCCCGCGAGATTGCCGGACTCGCCCTGATGGATACGAATATCGGTACGGATCTTCCAGAGCACAGGCAGATGCGTATCGATGGAATTGCTGCTGCTGAAGCGGGCGATGGGTACAGCTCGGTGAAAGACTGGGTGACGACGATGACGTCGCCCACTTCCTCACAACAGGTTCGCGCGTCACTCGATGAACGTTTTCACAGGCTTTCTAACCCCGGGCTCGCGTGGCTGCAGAAAGCCCTGATGACGAGGCCTGATTCAACAGCTGCGGTCGAGGCATTCGACGGGCCGCTGCTCGTTGAGCGGGGTGAAGACGACTCGACGACGACGCATCAGCAGCTCGTGGAGTGGGCTGCACGCCATCCGGGTACTCGCGTTGTGGAGATTCCGCAGGCGGGTCACTTCGTCGCTGATGAACAGCCTGAGGCCTTAGCGGACGTCTTGCGTGAGTTTTATTCAGATGTTCTTGAATCTGAAGCGGCACGGAATCAGAGCGAATCGATATAGCCGAATCAGATCAAACTTCCAGAGCTCACGAACTCCGCGACCTATTCTGAGGCAGGGACCCTATGATGCAGCAGGCTGGTCTGTTTCGGGCTCGGGTGGTTCAGCCTCAGATGCGGACGACTGCTCTGCGCGCGAGTTTTCGCTTTCGGCTGCAGGCAAGTCCGCATTCGCGGATTCGCCTGCAGCTGCCGCCTCCTGCTCTTCTCCCTTTTCTTTCCGCTCTTCAGGCGCGTCAGCACGTGCCCCCTGGGCATTTTCAACGATCGTTGCCAGTGTGATACCGGGATCGGCGGTTGCAAGCAGGCTGCGCATGTCTTCGATATATGTGCTCAGGGCATTGCGCTGGGATTCGAGCGATGCAACGTGTTCGTCTGCGCTGCGGGTGCGGCTTTCTGCTTCAGCAGTTGCGTGGGCGATCATTTCGTCAGCACGCTGTTGGGCGAGCGTGACGATGCGTTCAGCCTGCGCATGTGCGTTGGAAAGTTTCTCTGCAATAGAGCTTTCTGTCTGCGTCACGAGTTGCTGTGTCTGAGCCGTAGCTTGCTCAAATCTTTCTTCGGCCTCCTTTGCCTGAGCCTCAGCAGCCTCGATCGCTGCCTGCATCTTTTCTCGAATCTCTGCCTCTTGGCTTGCTCGTTCTTCGGCGTCGTCTTGACGTAGCTGGGCAATGTCTCGTTCTGTCTGTGCGCGCAGCGAGGTTGTTTCTGTTTCAGCATCTGCACGCAGCTGTGCAGCCTGTTGTTCCGCGTCGTTCACCAGCTGAGCCGCCTTATTTTCGCTTTCCTGCTTCAGCTGTGCGGCTGCCGCCTCCGACTCGTTCTTCAGTGTGGCTGCGGCACGCTCGGACTCTTCTTTGAGCTGCGCTGCCGCAGCTTCGGATTCCTGCGTCACACGCGCCGCATTCTGTTCGCTCTGAGCCTTCAGTTGTGCAGCTTCTTCACGGGCAGCGGTGAGAATGGCCGTAGCTTCCTGGTGTGCAGCACTGAGTTCAGCTTGTGCAGCGTGCTCTGCTTGAGACTTCACGCCTTCGGCCTCGGTCTTTGCCTCCGCGCGCATTCTCGCCGCATCTCGAGTGGCCGTATTCGTCAATTGCTCACTTGTCAGGCGCGCGTTTTCAGTCACAGCAGCAGCCTCTCGTTGTGCCCGTGTGCGCTCTTCGCTCGCCTCGGTGCGTGCTTGTGACAACAGTTGCTGTGCTTCGTTCTGAGCTCGCTGCGTCAGGTCAGATGCCTGTCGCTTGGCGCGCTCTGTCATGGATTCGGCGTCCCTCGTGGCACGCGTCATCACGTCGAGTGCTTGCTGCTCGGTACTGCGCAGAAGCTGTTCAACACGGCTGCCTAGTCCGGAGTAGCTCGGGCGATCAGATTCAGCCAGTTGACGCTGTGCTTGAGCAAGATCGCCGGTCAGTTGAAGGATTTTCGCATCGCCAGCTGCCACTTGACTCCTCGTCTGGTCAAGTGCGGCGTTGAGGTCGCTGATCGCCTCGTCCACAGACGCGCGATCATATCCGTGGCGGACAACGGCAAAATATGGTTTCACTGCTGCCATGGTGAACCTTCCTATCCTCTTCGTCCTGTGCGTGGTCTTGTTTTGCGCAGACGATACCTACCCAACGATTAACGCTCACTCCATGGTAATTGATCTCAGGTGGGAGTTGCCTGGGATGCACGGCTGCTTGGCTGTATTGCAACTGAAAAACCAGTTTGTGTTATAAAATTGTTATATATAGGTGCGATGGGCTCAGCTCATTGAGGAACATCGAGGCACGCGGTGTACGGATCAGTCGGGTGTGCAGTATCGTCATTCTCGATGGTGACAACATGAAAGGTGGCCATGCGCAGGTTTGTCGGAATATCGATTACAGTGGTCGGCCTTGTTCTTGCATGTGTCGGGCTTTTTACTGCCTTGACGTGGCAGGGATCCCATGGTCATCACGTACAGGCAGACGCATCTTCCTCCCAGGTTATCTACACGAATGCCGGCGTCATCGATCTCTACGGCCGCGATGTGACGGTCAGCATGCGCGGTGCTGAGTCAGATACTGTCACTGCTGCCGTTGGCTTTGCTAACGATGTTCAAGCTTGGGCACAAGGGTTGCCCTCAACCGTGATCACTGGCCTGTCAAACGCGACCACCTTGAAAACCCAGCTCAATTCCGGCCAGGCAGACCAACAGGCCGATCTGAGTTCGTCGGATATGTGGCTTCAGGTGAAGAGGGGAAAGGGATCGATCACCTTTGATGTCCCTGTTGGCGATCCGGGGAAGATCGCGGTGATCGGAACCTCGGACTCGGGGAAAGCCCCCGCACTGACGCTGACGTGGGCAACTGATCCTATGCCGAGTTGGGCGGTTCCGCTTGTGGTGATCGGCGGCCTTATTACCTTGATCGGGGGGCTGCTCGTTCTTATTAACGTTCTGGAAGCCCGTCAGATGGCGAGGAACAAAGCGGCCAGAGAAGAAAAAAGCGAGGCAAAAAAGGAGCGCGCAGCAGCTGAAACTCAGATGCTGCCGAGGCTCGGAGCAGACGTGGTCTCTGCGACCCGCGAGCAACAACAGATGATGACGAATAGGGGTCTTGGCGCGGGTATTGTGCCGTCCGTTGCGCAAAGCTCAGCTTTCCGGAGCAGACCTTTGGCTGAGGATGATCGTCTCCGCCTTGATAACTCTGGTGACGAACTTGACGCGGATTCTGCGTCGAGGGCGGACGAGGGAGCCGGTTCTGCCGCGTCTGAATCTGGCCACGCAGAGCATGAACACCGGGCAGGGCATGAACACTCAGAAGAAGCTGAAGCCCATCAGGATCAGGAACCGCAAGAGGATCAGCACCAACATCCGCATCAAGAAGACGAACACCATCAGGGTCATATGGATTCGTCAGCCGTGAGCGGTCAGCCAAGCAATGAAGCACACCGCCGCCATGGCAGGCACCGGCACAGCGTTCAGTCAGCGGCTTCGGGCAGTGAGCAGGAACCCGCCCAAGAACAAGCCGAGGAACAAACTGCCCAGGCACAAAGTGCCCACGAACAAACCGCGGAGGGGCAAACCGAAGGACGAACTGGGGAAGGACACGTACGCGAAAAGATGCAGGGGAAACCGGATGCCGAGGCGGCGCACGCTGAGAACAATCAGAAAGGTGGCTCGCATGAGTGACATAACCGATTCGGCTCGTCCTTTGCGCCGCCGGCGTGCGGTGGCGACTGTTGTACTTGCGTGCGTCACGATGGTGGGGCTCAGCGCATGTTCCTCAGCTGGATCCTTGCCGAGTGCACACGCGGCGCGTGATGTTGCGGAGCGCCCCGCATTGACCGCTCGTCAACTCGAAACAGCACATTCCAAGATTCTCGATGCGGAAGCTGCTGCCGTCAAAAGCTCTCAGATTCAGGACGCGCAGGGGAGGGTGCTCGGCCCTTTTAGCCAGGAGCTGACCGCCCAGCTGAAACTCAAGTCAATTCTGAAGGACGCATATGCCCTGCCTGTCCTTTCAACGTCCGTCAAAGAAGTGGCCATGACTTCCGCGAAAGGTTTTCCTCGGTTCGCAGTGGCTATTACCGATCCGGTGAGCGGTTCAAATACGCCGAGTATCGACGTGCTCGTTCAGGAAAAGGCTCGGGGATTGTTTGGCATGTGGGCGCACACATCTATGCTGCCGGGTACTGTGATGCCGGCGATTGACGCCAGTAGTGCGGGGGCGCAAGCAATCGGCGCTGAGGACGCGAAAGCTGGGCTTGTGGCGTCGCCGAAAGCGGTGATCGATGCCTACGTGAAGCTCAACTCCACGGGTAGTGATGCGAATGGCCTCACGTTTGCATCTGACGCTTTGCGTACGCAGCTTGCAGAAGCTGCGAAACAGAATTCGACGGCTATGGCGACGGGCGGTAGCGCGGCCATGAGCTTTGCTGCTGGTCAGAATGCGCCCTTAGCAGTACGGACGGCTGAAGGCGGAGCCGTGGTTGTGGCTCAAATGGACTACACCAGCGAATTCAAGGTCAAAGATCCGAATCTTCCGGTGACGCTCGCCTCCCATATTGGTGCGCTTTCAACGGGAAAACCGGATGGGGTGGTGACGGTGAAGAGTGATGCGAAGGCTCACTACACGGTCAGTGTCGTTTTCAATGTGCCTCCGGCTGAGGCCAAGGATAAGACGATCCGCGTGATCGCGGCATCCAACGGGGTGTTGACTGGTGTCGAAAATGCCGAATAAATAAGCGTGTGGACGTGTATGTCTGCGTATGTATAAAGAATGCGTGAGGGGAAGAAGGAAGTATGGCTGATCCACTATCGTCACTTCAAGGAGCCGTAGATCTCTCAGGCTTGGTTCCGCAGCAGCAGCCTGATTCAGCTCAGGGTGCGGGCGGAGCGGCGGGCGGAGCGGCGGCTCACGTCATCGAGGGTGCGTGGATCGTTGCGCTGAGTACTCAGAATCTGCAGCAAGTGCTTGTGACGTCAACGCAAGTACCAGTGATCGTGGTGTTCACGTCGAAAGCCTCGCCCAACAGTGCAACGTTGGACGATCTGTTGCAGCGCCACGTACGGCAGGCTGCTGGCAGACTTCAGCTGGCACAAGTAGATGTGGATGCTCAGCCGCAAGTGGCTCAAGCGTTCCGGGTGAATGCGGTACCTGCTGCTGCGGCAGTTATTCAAGGGCAGCCGGTTCCACTGTTCCAGGGGCTTCCTGATGAGTCTCAAGTAACGACGATGCTCGCTCAGGTGATGGATGCTGCCGCGCGGGCTGGTATGACTGCGGTGCTTGCGGGAACGGATGCGGATCGGGCAGGCGAGTCGCCGGCTGATCAAGCACCTCAGCTCCCGGAGTGGGAAGCGAAGGGCGAGGCTGCGGTGTCTCGCGGCGATTTTGATGTGGCACTGGAGATTTACGACCAAGAGATCAAGAAGAACCCAGCCAACTCGGAGGCTCAGACTCGTCGGGCACAGGTGAAGCTGATGGCAAAAGCGGCGGCTCTCAACTCCACGCCTGAGGCCGCTCGCCAGCAGACGGCTAGCGATCCGGATGATCCTGATGCGGCCAATGATGCAGCAGATGCAAAAGTGCTGGCCGGGGATATTCCAGGTGCTTTCAGCGACCTGATTGCCTTTATCGCTGCGCATCAGGACGATGTGCGCGATACGGCGCGTGTTCATCTTTTGGAGCTTTTTGACGCGGTTGGTTCGTCGGATCCGGCAGTAAAAAAGGCCAGGATGGCGCTGGCATCGGCGCTTTTCTCCTAGCCACGCTATGTCGTACTGGTGTTGAGCAGGCTGTTGAGGTACTGACGTGACGGGTTCAGGCTAACGCAGAAGTTCGGGCTAACGCAGAATGCGTGTGGTGTGTATATGCGGGTGAATTGATGTTTGCGCCGACCGCGTGCACGCGTTTCAGAGCAGGATTGTGAGAGTGCGAGTGTGAGGCGCGTAGAATAACGAATAGGACAAACAACGATGTTTGGCCGCTTGGGCACGTCGTTGTCCGGGCGGAATCACGGCCATAGTGTGCGGGGGAGATCATGACACAAACAGACTTCATCCCAGTTTCTGAGGATATTTTGGATTCGGTATCACACGGGTGGTACTACGCCCCGCACGATGTTCTGGGGCCGCACAGCGATGGGAACTCGGTGACGATCCGCGTCATCCGACGTTTGGCGGATTCGGTGAGCATCGAAACGATTGACGGAACGTATCCTGCTGTTCATGAATACAACGGTATCTGGCGTGCTGTGATCCCCTCCAAGGACGTGCCAGACTATCGCGTGCTGGCAGTGTATGGCGGCATCACGAATAGAACTGATGATCCGTACCGTTTTTTCCCCACCGTTGGCGAGATGGACACCTACCTGTTCGCCGAAGGCAGGCACGAGAGGCTATGGGATGTGTTGGGGGCTCACGTCCACACCTATGATTCAGAGCTAGGCGTTGTCAACGGTGTGAGTTTCGCGGTATGGGCTCCCAGCGCGAAGGCTGTCCGCGTCATTGGTGATTTCAACGGCTGGGATGGATCCCTACATGCCATGAGGTCGATGGGAGCATCGGGGATTTGGGAGATCTTCATTCCCGGCGCGCGCGAGGGGGCGCGGTACAAGTATGAGATCCAATACGCCGATCTGAGCTGGCATCAAAAGGCTGATCCGATGGCGCAGCGCTCTGAAGTGCCTCCTTCGACGGCGTCGATCGTCACGGCAAGCCATTTCCACTGGGACGATCAGGGCTGGATGGACGAGCGAGCTGAATCGGATCCGCATAAGAAACCCATCTCTGTGTACGAGGTTCACCTTGGATCGTGGCGGCAAGGCTTAAATTATCGCTCCATTGCTGAACAGTTGATTGGGCATGTGAAGTACGCGGGTTTTACCCATGTGGAATTCATGCCTCTCGCTGAGCATCCTTTTACCCCGAGCTGGGGATACCAAGTCACTGGCTACTATGCTCCGACAGCTCGTTTCGGTGCTCCTGACGATTTGCGGTACCTCATCAATGAGCTGCATAGGGCGGGAATCGGCGTCATTATGGACTGGGTTCCTGCTCATTTCCCGAAGGACGAATGGGCGCTTGCGCGTTTCGACGGTACGCCATTGTACGAGGATCCGAATCCGCTGAGGGGCGAGCAGCCTGACTGGGGAACGTACGTCTTTAATTTTGGCAGGCGTGAGGTTCGCAATTTCTTGGTGGCGAACGCCTTGTATTGGCTGCAAGAATTTCATATCGACGGTATCCGCGTTGACGCAGTGGCCTCCATGCTGTACCTGGATTACTCGCGCTCGGAAGGAGCGTGGCAGCCGAACGTCTACGGCGGACGCGAGAACCTCGAGGCTATCAATTTCCTTCAGGAGGTTAACGCGACTGCCTATAGAGCAGTCCCTGGCATTGTGATGATTGCCGAAGAATCCACGTCATGGCCGGGGGTTACTGGTATGACGGATTCTGGCGGGCTTGGTTTCGGATTGAAGTGGGATATGGGGTGGATGAATGACACGTTGCGCTACTTCCACGAAGATCCTGTGAACCGCCATTGGCATCACAATGATCTGACGTTTTCTATGGTGTACAACTACACCGAACAGTTCCTTCTGCCGATTTCTCATGACGAGGTGGTGCATGGGAAGGGGTCGCTCTACACGCGCATGCCTGGTAACAACTGGCAAAAACTGGCGAATGTCCGTGCGCTATTGGCCTATCAGTGGGGGCATCCGGGCAAAAAACTCCTGTTTATGGGTCAGGAGTTTGCTCAAATCGAAGAGTGGAACGAATCTCGGGGGCTCGATTGGTATCTGACCAACGATCAAGGCCACGATGGTGTGTTGCGGCTTGTTCATCGGCTCGGGGAGCTTTACCGGAGGCACAAGAGCCTGTGGGACGATGACTTTACCCCGCACGGTTTCCAATGGATCGACGGATCGGATGCAGATAATAACGTCCTGAGCTTCCTGCGTATCTCGCGCGATGGGAAGCATGTGTGCTGTATCGTGTGCAATTTTGGCGGGGTGCCCCACTATGACTATCGTGTTGGCTTACCGATTTTGGATCAGTGGAACGAAGTTCTGAACACTGATGCGGTTGAATACGGGGGTTCCGGTATCGGCAATATGGGCGCGGTGCAGGCAGAAGAAGTGGAGTGGAATGGTCGCCCGTATTCTGCACGAATCCAACTGCCGCCCTTCGGAGTTGTCTACTTCATGCCCGACGCGAAGGTTCCCGACGGCGTTTTTACCAATGAAGAAGAGGCTGACGCACAGCGATCTGAAGCTGATATCGATGTGGACGAGGGCTCTGCGGGTGATGTAGATGCTGTTGCTGGCGGCGCGCATTCGGTCGTTGATAGCGCCTTCCCTGAAAGCTAGCGCGTCCAGAACGCTCATGCTCTTTCCAGCACGCGCCCTGCTTTCGCACTTGCGTGCCTTCCTGGTGTCATCGTCATGTGCGTTGGCTGGTGAGCGGATAGGATCTGGCTCCTGCCCGTTGGTTTTGTGCTGATGGCTTCTGCGCCGCCTAGCGTCGCTTGGAATATTCGTCGCTTGGAATATTAATGGTGCGACTCATGTTGGCGGATATCTCGACGGACATGGGCTCCTACCCGTGCCCATACAGATATGCGCCAACGCTGTATTTCTGTGCTACATAACGTCGCGTTAAAGTGCTCCGATTTTACCGGGAATACTCCTTGTGATGCGCGTGTTATCCATAATAACGAGCGTTGAGCGTATGCACGGATGCGGCGCGCTCAGCCTGCCCTGCCTGGAAGGGGTGGTTGTGATACGACGCTCGTCATAAATGTAGAGGAGCAAAACAATGGCAAGTATCTCGACAGTCGCTGTGCTAGGCGCCGGTAATCTGGGTGCGCAGGTTGCTTTCCGTACCGCCTATTTTGGTTTTGATACGGTGAGCTACGATATCAACGAACAGGCCTTGGAGAGCGCTCGTTCGCGTTTCCAGCTGATCGCAGACAACTACAGGCGTGACGTCGAGGATGTTACTGAGGAGAAGATTTCAGCGGCACTCGGCAGGATTACTCAGACGACGAGCTTCCAGGAGGTCGGCGAGAAGGCTGATCTGGTGATTGAGGCTGTGCCGGAGCGGCTGGATATTAAGCAGAGCACGTACTCCGAACTTGCCAAGTATTTGAAGCCCGAGGCGTTGGTGGTGTCGAATTCTTCCACGTTGCTGCCAAGTGATATGGCGAAGTACACTGGCCGCCCAGAGAAGTTCATGAGCTACCATTTTGCCAACGGCATCCATAAGAACAACATTGTGGAACTGATGCCGCATCCTGGCACAGCTGATGAGACGTACAAGGCTATTGAAGATTTTGCTCCGAAGATGGGCATGGTTCCGATCCTTCTGCATAAGGAACAGCCTGGCTATATTATCAACTCGCTGCTCGTTCCGTGGCTCAAGGCAGCTCAGGAGCTGTGGGTGAAGGGCATCGCCCCCGTTGAGGTCATCGACAAGACGGCTATGGCCATTACACGTTCCGAGGGCGGAAAGTTCGCTCCATTCAGGGAAATGGATCTGGTTGGCTTCACCCTGTTCGCCGGAGCATATGCAAATTCGGAGAACCCGATTGAGCGTGAATTCGCCCGCAGGATTAAAGAGGACTTTATCGATAAGGGCTTTGTTGGGCTCGAAACTCGTCATGGCTTCTATACGTATGACGAGGACGGCAACGTACTTGGTCTATCCGAGGAGGCGAAGAAAGTTTATCCCGATTTTGAAGCATAAGCGCAGGGGAGTGAGAGAACTAAGGCGCCTCACTCGCCTCTCATCACAACAGCATTAAACCCCACGCGTGCATGGCGAAGGATCGCGTGCCTGAAGAGGACGTCTGATACTTCGGAAGTCTGCGGGGAACATTTTCAAAGGACAGGACTATGACTGACATTAAAACAATCGCCGTGCTTGGCGCCGGCAACCTTGGAGCACAGATCGCGTTCCGTACCGCGTATTACGGTTTTCCCACACTCAGCTACGACATCAACGAGCAGGCTCTTGAAGGTGCTCGTTCTCGGTTCAAGATGATTGCGGAGAACTATGTGCGTGATCTGGATGACGCGACTGACGACAAGGTGCAGGCAGCGCAGGCCAACATCACCCAAACCTTGAGTTTGCAGGAGGTCGGCGAGAAGGCTGATCTGGTGATTGAGGCTGTTCCGGAGCGGTTGGATATTAAGCAGAGTACGTACTCCAAGCTCGCGGAATACCTCAAGCCGGAAGCGTTGGTGGTGTCGAATTCATCGACACTGCTGCCAAGCGATATGGCGAAGTACACTGGCCGCCCGGAAAAGTTCATGAACTACCATTTTGCCAATGGTATTCACAAGAACAACGTGGTAGAGCTGATGCCGCATCCTGGAACAGCTGACGAAACGTACAAGGCCATTGAAGACTTAGCTCCGAAGATGGGCATGGTTCCGATCCTCCTGCATAAGGAACAACCCGGCTACGTCATCAATACTCTGCTCGTGCCGTGGCTCAAGGCTGGCCAGGAGCTGTGGGTGAAGGGTATCGCCCCGATTGACGTTATCGATTCCACCGCAGCTGCGATTACGCGTTCGGAAGGCGGCCAATTCGCTCCGTTCCGTCTGCTTGATTATGTGGGCTTCGGCGTTGTGTACGCTCTGCATTCGGGTACCGACAATCCCATTGAAAATGAGTTTGCCCGCAGGCTTAAGGCAGACTTCATCGACAAAGGTTTGCTTGGTGTTGAAACGCGCCACGGCTTCTACCTCTACGACGAGAACGGCGAGCCGACCGGACTCTCTGACGAGGCGAAGAAGGCCTACCCAGATTTCGAAGGCTGAGCTAGAGAAAGAAGCTGAGCGAGAAGTTACAGTTACGGGAGTCAGGGAAGCTGAACGCGCGCTGCGGTTCGCTGAGTGATGCGGTTCGCTGAGTGATGTGGTGCGTTCAGCTCTCTCATGTAGCTCTGTGATCTGGGGTGTTGCCGTACTCATAAGATAACGGCAACACCCCAGATGCTATTTAACAGATCTCATCAGCAGATCTCGTACATTCCAGAATCTATTCAACCGATGCAGCTCTACCCCAGGAGTCACTCAACCGATGCACTAAGCGCTTGTACTGCATCGTCATCGAGACCGAGGAGGTTTGCCAGGCCAAGAAGAGGGATGCGCACCCAACGTGGACGGTGCAGAACTTCGTAGGAAACCTCATAGAGTGCCTTGTCGAGAAGAAGGGCATCTAACAGCACGCGTTCCTCAGTCGAGAGCTCTCCGTAACCTTCCAGGAAGGCGCTGCTCGCCATCTTTTTCCATGTCCGCAGTGTGCCGGTGTTATCTGCTTGATCGGCTTGAGCACGGCTCAAGATTATCGATTCAGCTGCATAATCGAACGAACGCAGCATACCTGCGATGTCGCGCAATGCTAAATCTGGGGCTCGTCTTTCCCTCAGCGGGCGCAGGGGTTCCCCCTCAAAGTCGATTGCTTTCCACTCGTACTCGGGTGTTCGCAGTACTTGGCCAAGGTGAAAGTCACCGTGAATGCGTTGCAGCTGCGGCCAGCGTATATGTTCAGTTGCTGCATAGATCACGGATATAGACCCCTCCACATCCGCGAGGGCGGGCAGCACGTTGAAGGCTTGCTGTGCACGGCGTCTGATGGATGTGCGTATTTCGTCACGCATATGCAGTGTGGTCTCGTGGACGGGAAGGACGCGCGCCAGCGCTGTATGGAATTCGCGCGTCAATGTGCCTAATTCGCGCATGCTGGCCGCTGAAGCGACGGTGTTGTCGAGGTCTGGAATATGGCGCGCTTGGCTCAGCGCATCCGTAACGCCACGCCATCCGTCCTGGGATCCCTCAAGATACTGGGTAGCGTGCAGAATATCGGCAACGGTATCAGTCGCCTGTGCGCGCGCGGACTGCTTGTTGGAAAGGCGGATCGCTGCGGATCCGCATTGGCGTGGCACTGTGTGTGTGTCCGCTAAAGCCTGTTGAAGTTCTACATCGGGATTGTGGCCGGGCGCGAGAATACGGAAAATTTTCACGACGATCTGGCTAGCGTCATCCAAAGTGTAGATAATGGACGTGTTCGACTGTTCGGCACGGAGCTTTTCAGCGTGATCTACCTGTGCAATATCGCGGGGATTGATAATCGACTGCGTGATCACTAACTCGTGGGATTGGCTTTCATCGTACTTTCGTGAAGCGGTGGGCAGCCCCGTCGCAAGTTCGAATATGACCCTCTGACCATACGGATGGTCCGCCGCGTCATAGATAAATGGACGGCTCAGTGAATGATCAACGGCCACAGGCTCAGCCGCGTCATTGCCTTGTGACTCGCACAGCACGAGCGGGACGTTGTAGTTGCGTCCCGTATCCTCCACGATAAACCAGACGAAAAGGGGGTTGGTTGGGGCGGCTTCTGCGGGTTCCCACTTCAGATCAATGCTGGAAATACTGGGGTGTGCACGGTTCCCCTCATGCCAACGCGCTGAAGCGATCCACGGCGTCAGAGCCGCCTCAAGTTTGTGTATGGTTCCGTCCGATATGTCGCCCTCAGGCATAGCAACCCCTTTATTCCGATGTTGTTCACCAGCATAGTGGCAATCCGCGTTGCCGCTGGTATGACGCTTCTCCTCAGATCCGCCGGTGTGGTGATCCTATTTACTCAGTGTGAGAGCGAAAACCAGTAGTAGCCGCGTGCAGCAAAGGTTAAGCGCAGCGACCCATCCTCTGCGATTGATGGGAAAACGGATCCGGAGAACAGATCCGTCACCGAGGAGCCTGCGCAGCCATCAACGTCAACCGTGGTCGCCTGCGCAGAGTCTGCGATATTCATGGCGCACAGGATCGTTTCCTCCGCGTTGTGACGCACGAAGGCAAGCACAGCTGGGTTGTCTGTTGGCAGAAGAACCAGCGCACCATCCCCGAATACCGGATGAGCCTTGCGCACGGCAAGTGTATTGCGCATCCAATGCAGCAGCGAGTGAGGCTGTTCAAGCTGCGACTGCACGTTGACGGCAGAGGGATTATAGGAAAGTGACGAAATGACGGGTAGGTTCAAATCTGCTGGTGCCGCTTGCGAGAATCCTGCATTTGCCTCCGGTATCCACTGCATCGGTGTCCGTACGCCGTCCCGATCGGGGAGCCAAATGTTGTCGCCCATCCCGATCTCGTCGCCGTAATAGACGTAGGGCGATCCGGGTAGCGAAAAGAGAAGGATGTTCGCAAGCTGAATCTGAGTGAGTGAATTGTCCAGCAGGGGCGCGAGTCGACGCCGAATCCCCACATTGGCGCGCATGCGCTGATCGGTGGCGTACCACGAATACATCTGTGCACGCTCCTGATCGGTGACCATCTCTAGTGTCAGCTCATCGTGATTGCGCAGGAAGGTGCTCCATTGCGCTGTGGTGGGAATATCGGGCGTCGTCATCAAGATTGAGCGGATCGCCTGGGCGTTTCCCTCTTTCAAGGAATAAAAGATCCGAGGCATCACCGGAAAATGGAAGCACATGTGGCATTCTGGGCGCTCCTCAGTTCCGAAATACTCCACAACGTCCTCAGGCCACTGGTTTGCCTCGGCTAGCAGGATGGTTCCTGGAAATTCTGCGTCAATCATCTGGCGAATACGTGCGATAAACTCGTGAGTCTTCGGCAAATTCTCGCCGTTTGTTCCTTCCTCCTCGAACAGATAGGGAACTGCGTCCAGGCGGAAGCCATCAACACCAAAGCCAGCCCAAAAGCGGATGATTGTCAGAATTTCGCGCTGGACATCAGGGTTCTCGTAGTTGAGATCCGGTTGTGAGGAAAAGAAACGATGCCAGAAATACTGCTTGCGCACCGGATCAAACGTCCAGTTTGACGTCTCACTATCCACGAAAATCACGCGGGCATCAGGATAACCTGAATCGTCGTCGCGCCACACATAGTAGTCACCGTAGGGACCAGAGGGATTAGAGCGCGAGGACTGAAACCACGGATGCTGATCCGAAGTATGGTTCAGCGGAATATCCACCAGAATCCGCATTCCTCGATTGTGGACGCCCTCAACGAGTGTGCGGAAGTCATCGAGGGATCCATAGATGGGATTGATATCCATAAAGTTGGAAATATCGTATCCTCCGTCCTGCATCGGGGACGGATAGAAGGGCGGTAGCCACAGGCAGTCCACGCCTAGCCACTGCAGGTAGTCCAGGTGTGCGGTCAGACCCGCCAGATCGCCCATACCGTCGCCGTTTGCGTCGCCGAAGGAACGGAGCAGCACCTCATAAAAAACAGCATGTTGATACCACAAAGGATCCTCTGTCATTGGCTCTGGGTTCTG
This sequence comes from Actinomycetaceae bacterium, assembly GCA_028724265.1. Taxonomy (GTDB): domain Bacteria; phylum Actinomycetota; class Actinomycetes; order Actinomycetales; family Actinomycetaceae; genus JAQYDG01. The sequence continues at coordinate 437,914 of JAQYDG010000004.1, read as the reverse complement.
AACATGGTGGGCGATAGGGTTTCCGAGAGCAAGGTTCAGAGAGCTCAGATGGGATGAGCCTGCCGATGAGCTTGCCGGCAGCGTCGACGCTGAATCAGTCACGACCTGGCTGGAGGGTGAAGTTTCCATCGTCACCGCCTTACGGTGACGCTCAACACGTGAGCTGCCTGAATGAGGGGATCTAACTGAACGAAGGGACGATTACCCCAGACCCAGTCCTGCCCGGAAAGTTCGTCATGCACGTCCAACGTGAGCGAAGCGTCTGCTGGCAGGCCGAAAGCTGTGGGGTCAATCTGCACGGTTGCCCCTTGTGTCCACACAGTGTCGAGATTGACAACGGTGATCACCGCATCTGGTGTGCCGTCTGCTGTTTCCTCCGCCCGTGCATATCGGGTGAAGCTGATAATGTGGTCGTTATCTGTGGGGTTAATACGTATGCCACGCAGCCGGCGCAGAGCGGTGTGTTCACGCCTGACGCGATTGAGCGTTGTGAGCAGGTCAGCGATACCGTTTGCCCGTGCTGCATCGTAGTCACGAACCTTCACCTCATATTTTTCGTTGTCGTTCGGTTCTTCAAAACCGGGGCGCTGCACATGATCCGCCAATTCGTAGCCGGAATAGATTCCCCAGGTTGGTGCACCCGTCGCCGCTAAAACGGCACGCACCTTGAAGGCGGGTACTCCACCGTCACGCAGATAAGCGGTCAGAATATCCGGCGTCATCGGGAAGAAGGCTGGGCGCAGTCGGTCATCGGTGACGCGGGAAACCTCCCACAGGTAGTCTTCCAGCTCTTTCTTGTCGTTGCGCCACGCGAAATAGGAGTATGACAAGTCGAATCCGACGGCTCCCAGTGCCTGCATCATTTCTGGTTCTGTAAACGCCTCCGCGAGGAACACCACTTCGGGGTGTGTTTCCCGGTAATGTGCGAGAAGCCTCTGCCAGAACGCCACCGGTTTCGTGTGGGGATTATCCATGCGGAAGATCGTCACGCCATGCGAAATCCACAGGTCAATAATCCGCACAATTTCCGCAAAAAGCCCCTCAGGGTCATTATCAAAGTTAAGCGGGTAGATATCCTGATACTTCTTCGGCGGGTTTTCCGCATAGGCGATCGTTCCGTCTGCGCGGGTAGTGAACCACTCAGGATGGGAAGTCAGCCATGGATGATCAGGTGACGTCTGAAGCGCGAAATCGTAGGCCACTTCCATGCCAAGTTCATGGGCTCTGGCTACGAAGGCGTCAAAGTCAGCGAACGTGCCCAGCGCTGGGTCGATTGCGTCGTGCCCGCCATCTTTCGACCCGATAGCGTAGGGCGATCCTGGATCGTCAGGTGTTGCCACAAGGCTGTTGTTTTTTCCTTTGCGATGCGTGGTGCCAATAGGCGAAATAGGCGTGAGGTAAATGACGTCAAAACCCATGGCGGCAATACGATCCAATTCGCGCGTGGCGCTGAGCAAGGTACCAGGGATGATATGCCCGTCCTCGTCGACATGAGCACCCGCAGAGCGTGGGAACATCTCGTACCACGATCCGGTGAGGCTGCGTAGCCGATCAACGTGGATGGGGTATCGTCCAGATTCGGTCACGAGATCACGGAGGGGATAGCGGCGAAGGATGTCCGTCACCGTATCAGACAGGACTGCGGCGTAGCGCAGGGATGGATCCAGATGGGTAGAGCTCAGCGTTGCGATAACTTCCTTGAGCACTGGACGTTCTGCCGCTGGTATCGCCTTCATTTCACGTTGAAGCAGCTGCTTCGCCTGAAGGAAAACGAGATCGATATCCTGCTCAGCTTCTACCTTCAGTTCCGCATCGTGCCTCCAGGTTGCCATCGGATCCGCATAGGAACGCACGAAAAATGACCAGTCGCCGGGGTACGTCGGAGTCAACCAGGCCTCGTATCGACCCAGCCCCGGTGCGATGAGTTCCATCGACGCTGTTTGGATTTCATGTCCGTCAGGATCGACGAGGACAGCTTCGGAGCCGAACACATCGTGGCCGTCCTTGAAAATAGTCGCCTGAACGGGGAACGACTCGTGCTCGGTTCCCTTTGCTGGCCACGCTCCGCCCTCGATTTGCGGAGTGATATTCATAATGGGGATACGGCCAATCTCGTTTGACGGTGCCGGCTGCGGGTGCACACCGCCGAAACCAACATGCGCCTTTGTGGATCGGGACTTGCGCGGTGCGGTTCGGGTTGCCGTCTTTCGCTTGGCTTGCCCGGTGGACGCTGTCTTTGTAGACGCTTTCTTCGTAGACGTGTTCTTCGCGCCTGACTTCTGTGTGCTTGACGTTGTGCGTGCACGCGTGCTGGATGTAGTGGGAGAGGAAGAGCTGCGCGTGGATCGGCGTGTCGGTTTTTTCGCGTCTGTGACGGGGGAGGTGTTCGATGCGGTGTTTGATGTGCTCACACCAACATCGTACCCAGAAAAATCAGCACGGTGCGAACACTCAGTGGCGCGGCGGAACGGTCATCAGCATGGCGGGGTAAGCCCCCTCGTGTGGCCGGTCTTCGTCAGCGCCAACGAAAAAGCGCAGGACATTGTTAATCCCAGGGAAGAAATCTGCTAAGTTGAGAGGCGGCTGCACGATTGCACGGGTCTCGGCATACGCGTGGACATGGTGGTTCACGCAGGCGAGTACGGGCGCTTCGCCTTTCTAGGCCGCGCCGAAGATACAACACGCGGCCGCGAGACGAGAGAAGAAAAGGTATCCAATGATAAGAAAAACGATCAAGATTGCTGCGTGCCTTGCAGTAGGTGCAATGTCCATGGCGGGACTCGCCGCTTGTGGTTCGAGCTCCTCGTCAGGTTCGTCAGACTCGTCGGGGAAAGTGACCTTGAACCTCCTGGTTCCGTCGTATTCTGACGGCACGAAGGCGCTGTGGGAAAAGATTGATTCTGGTTTCCAAAAGGCTCACTCGGACATCGCGATCAACTTGCAGGTGGAGTCGTGGGACAATATCAATGATGTGATTCGCCAGAATATTCAGGCTGGTAAAACTCCCGATATCCTGAATATCGACTCGTTTACCGATTTTGCGAAAGAAAACCTGCTCTATAAGGCAGCTGATGTGACGAGTCCCGAGACCCTGCAGAATGTCGAAGAGTCGTTTGCGCGCAACGCCTCGATGGATGGGACGCAGTGGGCATTACCTCTGTTCGCCTCGACCCGTGCACTGTTCTATAACACGGATCTGTTCCAGAAGGCCGGAATCTCTAATCCGCCCAAGACGTGGGACGAGCTGGAAGCAGATGCACTGAAAATCAAAGGTCTTGGGCTAGATGGCGTTGATGGCTACGGGATGCCGCTGGGTAATGAAGAGGCGCAGGGTGAAACCGCGATCTGGGCTTTTGGAGCAGGTGGCAGCTTCGGTGATCAGAACAAGATCACGATTAATAGCCCGCAGAATCTTGAAGGCGTGACTCGAATGGCGAAGCTGGTAAAGGAGGGCGCCACAGAAGCCAACCCTGGTTCCGCTGACCGCACCCCGCTGATCGACACCTTCATTCAAGGCAAGCTGGGCATGGTGATGGGTCTTCCACAAACCAAACAGCAGATTCAGGAAAAGAACCCCAAACTGGCGTATGCGATTGCTGCCATTCCCACCAAGGATGGATCGCCTATGACCTTGGGCGTTGCAGACCACTTGATGGCTTTTGATAACGGTGATGATGCGAAGAAAGCAGCGATCACGAAGTTTTTTGATTATTTCTACTCGGATGACGTGTATACGGATTTTGTAAAAACCTTGGGCTTTCTTCCGGTGACGAAGACGGCGAGCCAGGCAATGAAGGATGATGAACTCATTGCCGAGTTCCTTCCGCAGCTTCCGGATGCGAAATTCTATCCGTTCACCAATCCCAACTGGCAGACCGCCCAGGGTCTTATTCAGTCCACGATCGGCAAGATAGCGACGGACGATCCGAAGACTGTTCTCGATTCGATTCAGAAGCAGTCGGATCAGAGCTAGGTGGAGATATTCCTGAGCTCGTCAGGCGTGCGCAGTGGCGGTCGAAGAACATCGACCGCCACGCGAGCGCGCGCGAACACAATCGTTCGCCTGTGAGCGAATGGTTTCCAAGGCGGGCTGTGCTGGCTGCAGTGCCCGGGCAAAAGCAGCGCTTGGGTGAAAGTGGGGGGAAGTGTATGAAAGTGAAGAATGCCAGAGGAGCGTGGCACGAAACGCTCAAAGCTCTGCCATGGCTTGCGGGTGTTCTGCTGCTGATTGCCGTCATCGTGGTCTATCCGATTTTCCTGATGATGTTCAATTCCACGAGAACGATTACCCGTATCGGCATCGACAAGGGATCGGCGGGGCTGAAGAATTTCGTCACAGTGCTCAGCGATCCTGCGCTGCCGCGAGTCATGCTGAACACGACGGTCTGGGTTGTTGCGGTCGTTGTTCTGACGATTGTTTTCTCCCTCGCGCTGGCCAATTTTCTCAATAAGACATTCCCAGGGCGCCGAATCGTGCGTATGGCAGTGATTGTGCCGTGGGCGGCCTCTGTGGTGATGACGTCCACGACTGTCTATTACATGTTTCAGCCGAAGCTTGGCATCGCGCAACAGTTTTTGAAGGATATCGGACTCACAGACAGGACAGACCTTGGTATCACGGCGAAACCTGTGCCAGCTTTTATTGTGGCCATTCTCGTTGCGGTGTTCGTGTCCCTCCCCTTTACGAGTTATACGATTTTGGCGGGATACTCGGCTATCGGACAGGACGTAATCGAAGCTGCGCGTGTGGACGGCGCTTCCAGATCGCGCACCTACTTCTCGATCGTTCTTCCACAGCTCAAGCCAGCGATTGCAACGGCAACAACGATCAACATCATCAACGTGTTCAACAACATTCCGATCCTTCAGATCATGACGGGCTCGATCCCCGGCTACGAGGCAGATACAACGACGACGTTGCTGTTCAAATACATTCGCGTCCGTGGACATGTTGATTGGGCTTCTGCGTTGTCTGTGATCAATCTGGTTGTGATTATTGCGATCATTGCTATCTATCTGGCAGTAGCAAAACCGATGAAAGGGGTGGACGAGTGATGGCCGCTGATATGAACAGCACCCCTGTGGCAGTCCCTTTCCGCGATAAGGAACAGTCAGTGCGTCGCGCGGGGTCAAATGCAAGAAAAGGTTCGCAGGCAAGTTGGTGGGTACGTCATTCCGAGCCGCCGTCGCCAGGGTTTCACCCGCATACGGCAGCGCGAGTGATCACCGGCATTGTGATTGCTGCGGTTTTCCTCTTGCCCTACGTTGTGATGATCCTGGGATCATTGAAGTCGAGGGCGGAGATTCTCGGCATTCCACCCACGTATGTTCCACGGGAATGGAAGTGGAGTAACTACGTGTCCATGTGGTCAACGCCGGAGACTCCTGTGGCCTCGAATCTGACGTCAACGTTGATTATTTCCATTGCCTCAACGCTGATCGTGCTTGCCGTGGCCATGCCCGCAGCATATTACACAGCGCGCTTCAGGTTCCCTGGGCGTGGAGCATTTCTGTTTGCAGTTCTGCTGACACAGATGTGCCCGCCGGCTTTAGTGGTGGCAGGTCTGTTTCGTGAATTCCAGAACTTCGGATTGATGGACACGCTGTATGCGATGATCCTGGTGAATTCAGCCTTCAACCTGGCGTTTGCTACCTGGATTATGCAGTCGTTTTTTGCCTCAGTTCCCAAAGAAATCGACGAAGCAGCACAGATCGATGGAGCCGGCTTGTGGACTGTGTTGTTCAAGGTGAATTTGCCGCTGGTCTGGCCGGGGATCGTCACCGCTGTGATCTTCACCTTCGTGGCAGCGTGGAACGAGTTTGCCGCCTCGCTCGTCATCCTTTCGACGGATAAACTCCAGCCGCTTTCAGTGGCGTTGACGAAGTTTATTGGCCAGTATGAGACGTCCTGGCAGTATGTGTTTGGGGTGTCTGTTGTTGCCATCGTTCCTGTAGTGGTTCTGTTCGCTACTGTTGAGAAGCGGCTGGTCGGAGGATTAACCGCAGGCTCTATCAAATAGATCCAGCACCGTACTGGAGCATGAATCGGTGCAGGAGAGCGCGGCGCTGCGAACGTACCTTCCGTAGATGCGAGTGCGGCGATGCGTAGGGGCGCCACGATCACACCAACACCCGAAGAAGGGGAAGATTATCAGGGGAGGATATGTTCCGACGAGGCGAACAATAGCCACGATGAGCGCTCAGAGGGAGAGGATAGGATGCCTGACATTTTTGGTCGCAATCTGAAGGTGGCGATTTTTGGTGAAAGCCATGGGCCGGCAGTCGGTGCTGTTATTGACGGTTTTCCTGCCGGAATTGTGGTGGACGAGGAACTGCTTGAACGGAAGCTAAATCAACGGCGCGCGCGGGGCAGAATCTCAACGGGGCGTCATGAACCTGATGTTCCCAAAATCCTGAGTGGCGTGTACCGAGGCCACACAACCGGAACCGCAATCGGAATCGTCTTCCCAAACTCTGATGTGCGTTCCAAAGATTATGATGTACTGAAAGCAATTGCTCGCCCAGGGCATGCCGACTGGACAAATTATGTGAAGTCCTTCGGCTTCAACGATCATCGGGGTGGGGGTCATTCGTCGGGGCGGCTCACAGCGCCTCTCGTTGCCGCAGGAGCTTTTGCGGCGATGGCTCTTGCGAACCGTGGAATCAAGGCGGGCACACATATTGCGGCACTGGCTGGGATTGACGATCGTGCCTTCGCTACGGGCACCGATGCGATAGATTCGGACATTGATACCCTCGATCAGAGCCTTTTCCCCGTTCTTGATTCGCAGGCTGGGGAGCGCATGCAGCAGGCGATTATTTCAGCGGCCAGGGATGGTGACTCTGTTGGTGGCATCCTCGAAACGGTTGTTGCGCATGTGCCGGCTGGTGTCGGCGATCCATTTTTCGATTCTCTCGAATCACAGCTAGCCCACGGACTCTTCGCCATACCAGCTGTCAAAGGTGTGGCATTTGGTTCCGGTTTCGGGTTTGCTGGTATGAGGGGGTCTGAGGCGAATGACCCATTCCGCATGGAGGCAGGCAGACCCGTCACGGTATCCAATCACAATGGCGGCATTAACGGCGGTATCAGTAACGGTATGCCAATCGTCTTTCGCACGGTGATCAAACCGACGCCATCCATTTATCACTCCCAGAGCACTGTTAACTTCGTGGAGGGGAAAGACGTGCAGGTGCGTCTGAAAGGCCGGCACGATCCTGCCGTCATTCATCGAGGTCGAGCAGTCCAAGACGCGGTGACTGCTATCGTTGTGTTGGATGCCTTGATGACGCGCGACATACAACGTTCGTGGGCGGAGCATCCATCTCACCCGACACTGCGCTGAAAGTGCGTGCTCGCCGCATCTCACCAGACCTAGGCGAACACCGTATTCGGCTCACACGGTGTGCAGCTGTGTGAAGCTACGCGTCGTGATCGAACCCGTCGAAGGAGGTACACATCGTGGATTGTGGGCTGATCGGTTTTCCTCTCGCTCAAAGTTTCTCACCAGAGATTCACCGCGCCATTGCTGCTCACACCCAGCCGTACAGTTACGAACTCCATCCGCTGGCACCTCAGGATCTCGATTCGTTCATGCGATCGGCTGATTTCCGTGGCATTAACGTGACGATCCCTCATAAGCGCGCGGTGCTTGCGTTTCTCAACGATATGAGCCAGGCGGTTGCGCAGACCGGCACGTGCAACACGATTGTTCGGCGTGAAGGCGGGCTCTATGGTGAAAACACCGATATTTCGGGTTTGACGATGGACATTGAACACGCCGGTATTTCCTTGGCTGGTGCGCGGGTGATGATCCTCGGCACAGGCGGTACGGCTCATACGGCTGCCTATGTTGCCCACGCAGCAGGTGCACGCTCGGTCGTCTTCGTCAGCAGGACGCCCGAACGGCACCAACCTGTGGAACAACGATCCCTGAGCCGACAACACTCGGAACAACAGGTCATGCTTGAGGGGTCGGCAGCGCAGTACCTCAGCTACATGCAAGCCGAGGAGAGCGGCGACGAAGTAGACGTGCTGATCAACGCCACGCCGTGCGGGATGTATCCCGACGTTGACGACGTCCCCGTCGATATCGACCATTTTCCGCATCTGACAGGCGTCGTTGACGTGATCTATTCCCCGTTGAGATCCCGACTCGTTCTTGCAGCTGCCGAGCGCGGCATTCGAGTCGCCACGGGGTTGAGGATGCTCGTGGGGCAGGCAATTTCAGCTGCCTCGCTCTTCCTTCGCACGGAGATCTCGCAGGATGCCGCCCGCACCATCACGGATACAGTGTGGCGCAGCAAAGCGAATATCGTGTTGATTGGAATGCCGGGCGTCGGCAAAACGACGCAAGGACATGCCATCGCTGACGCACTGGGTCGAACGTGTATCGACATCGACGAAGAAATTGAGGCGCGGGAAGGAATGAGTGTCCGCAGCGTGTTCGATCGCAAAGGCGAGGCGTATTTTCGTCAGAAGGAAGCGGAACTTGTGGCGGAGCTCTCGACCCGTAACGGCATCGTTATCGCGTGCGGAGGCGGCACAGTATTGCGTCACGAAAGCGTGCGGCGCTTGAAGGTGAACGGAAAGCTGTTCTTATTAGATCGCCCGCTCGATACGTTCGTGGTTAGCGATACTCGTCCCTTAGCTGATTCCAGAGCCAAACTTGCCGCCTTAGAAGCTGAGCGTATGCCCTTGTACCGCTCGGTGGCTGACGCAGTGGTGGAAGAATCCGCACATCCTGAGGACACCACGGCGAATTTTGTGAAGCGTTGGGCAGGGGAAAGCGCTCCATGCTGATCCCAAAGCCGATGCACGCGCAGGAAGAAACGACGCCCATGCCGAGCCCGAAGCCCGGTCTGACTCTGACGCCCATGCCGAAGCTAGAAAAGCCGAAGCTAGATAATATGCGGGACGAAGCATCGGAAGAGACACGCTCAGCAGAGGCTCTCGATCGTGACGTCCTCGTCGTGGAGCCTGGTACAGCGCATGGGCGGGTACGCGTGCCGCCATCGAAATCTGTTGCTCATCGACTTATCGTGGCAGCGAGCCTGGCTACAGGGCGCAGCTATGTACGTGGTGTGGATCTGAGTGACGATATTCGTGCCACTTTGGCATGTTCTCAGGCTCTCGGTGCGCAGATCGATATCGTTGAGGGATCTGGTTCTGGAGCAGGTAACCGCGACCATCGTTGCGACGTGACTATTGAAGGTGTGGGTGCCGGTGTGAGGGACAGCGCGCTGTTGAGCTCCAGCCGCCTGGCATTACCGTTTGCACGTCATCGCGTGTTGGAATGCGGCGAGAGTGGAAGCACCCTGCGGTTCTTTATCCCGATTGCGCTGCTGAGCCCTCTGCCGACGGAGTTTCGCGGAGCCGCGTCGTTATTTGCCCGTCCGCTGGGTGTCTACGAGGAGCTGTGTGCACGTCAAGGACTCGTTTGGCAGCGAAGGGAGCACTCTTTGACGGTTCAAGGGTCTCTGAAGCCAGGGAATATTCAGGTGGCGGCGGATGTATCCAGTCAGTTCATCTCCGGCCTGCTCTTCGCTTTGCCTTTCCTGGAATCTGATTCAGTGCTCACGCTCGCAGGATCGGTCGAAAGCCGCAGTTACATTGATCTGACGCGTCAGGTGCTCTCGTTCAGCGGCGTTCAGAGTCGATGGGAAGATTCAACTCATGTGTCTATTCCGGGCGCCCAACATGCGCAGTCAGTGGACGAGTATGTTCCCGGTGATTTTTCGCAGGCGGCAGTGTTTTTTGCGATGAATCTGTTGGGCAGCGACATAGATATCCAGGGTTTGCCCGAGCATACGCGTCAGGGTGACGCCGCTTTCGCCGATCTTGCCCACATGCTCACAGAACCCGATCCAATAATCGACTTATCGCAAACTCCGGATCTCGGTCCCGTGCTCTTTGTGCTGGCAGCCATGACGAACGGTGCACAGTTCGTGGGTGTGCGCCGGCTGCGCGTGAAAGAGTCAGACCGCGTCAGCACGATGCTTCAGGAGCTGAGTGCCTGTGGTGTGCAGGCAACGGAAAGCCAGGACGCGGTGACAATTGTCGCTGGTATCCATCCGCCCAGCCGCACGCTCTGCGCGCATCACGATCACCGTGTTGCGATGGCTCTGGCTCTCGTTCTGACGAAGTTTGGCGGGCGCCTGCGCGGTTTTCGCTGCGTGAAAAAGAGCTATCCAGGATTTTGGCAGGATATCGCCGAACTCGGCATTCGTCTGCATGTGCAGCCTCGCTAGTGCACTCGCATTGGCCGGCTACGTGCACGAAGATGGGACGACTGCACTTCCAGTTCGGGCAGTCCGCCGCTACGTAAGTGCGCGTGCACGGAATGGGATGAATACTGGAGAGGGAAGACGACGCGTGTGGAAGGGAAGGGAACGCGTGCAAGAATCAACGACGTCACAGGTAGAGCCTTTCACGGCTGGCCTGCTGAGCATCACCGGTCGATGGGATGGTTCGTGGCCGGAAGCTGAGGCATACGTGGAAGCCGGGGATCCCGCAATGTTTTGGCAAAATCCGGGTGGCGATGTGCGAATCCTTGGCGTGGGCGCTCAACGCCGAGAAGCGCGGATTCCAGATGAAGGACGCGTTCATGGAGGTCGTGCGATCCCGCGGCGCCCGGTAGACACTCAGGAGCCGACTGCCCAGAGCCAGCGCACCTGCGAACTCTTTCTGGATGGGCTTGAGGATGATCCGACTCGTCCCATGGGATTAGTGGGGCTCGGAAGTTTTCCTTTTGACGGCACAGTCGATTCCTCGCAGCCTGATGGCGCGGGAGCAGAGTGGGGGGACTTTGGTAACGGATTTTTCTTTGTGCCCTCCGTTTGTTGGCAGGGCAGTGCACAGGCAGTCCACACCGTCACGGTCACGATCAATATGTGTGAGCTCACTGAATCAGAACGGCGCGATGTTCTGGCGAATCCTCGCGCTGCATGGAGTTCTGTACTCGTCCATCGGCGTGAGTCTCCTGGCAGCGCGGGGCATGGTCAACACGATGAAACACCGCTGAAAGAAACACGAGCACCCTTGCTCACCGGGCACGAAAGCGCGAACAGATCGCTCGGTCGCATCCTGGGAAGCGATAACAGGCAGGACACCAGGACGGATCGTACGGTTTCGGTGACTGTGCATTCACAAGACCGGTGGCCGGATCTGGTTCGGGGAGCACAGCAGATGGAGAGATCGTCCGCCTCGCCGCTGCAGAAAATCGTGGTCGCACGTTCGGTGCAGATCCACGCTGGTTCCGCGATTTCTATCCCTCGGGTGGTCAGCGGTTTGCTGCGTGGGCAGTCGGATACCTACGTTTTCTGTCTGAGTGATGGTAGGCGGGCATTCGTAGGTGCAACGCCTGAGCGTCTCTTATTGGCTACCCCGTCAATTTTCGCCAGTGCGTGTATTGCCGGCAGTGCACCGCGTGGAGAGGATGACGAGGCCGACGCCAGAATCGAGCAGCAGCTTCGTCATTCCAGCAAGAACATCGGGGAGCATCAATTCGTTGTGGACTTTATCAAGGGAGTGATTGCTCAGTTTTCCGCCGGTTCTGTTCGGGCAAGTGAACGTGACGTCCTGAAAAATCGGGATATTCAGCATCTGGCGGTGCGAATCGAAGGAGAACGGCGCCCAGGTATTCCCTTTCTGCAGGTATTAGATGCCCTGCACCCTACACCTGCGCTCGCAGGAGCACCTCAGCAGGAGGCTCTCGCATGGCTGCGGACTCATGAACACGAGACGCGGGGTCTCTTTGGAGGTCCTGTGGGGTGGTGGCGACCGCAGAAGGACGTTGGTGAGTACGCAGTCGGGATCCGGTCGGCGCTTGTGGATGGCACAGACGCGCGTGCCTACGCCGGCTGCGGCATTGTGCCTGAGTCTGATCCTGCTGAGGAGTGGAACGAGACAGCAATAAAACTGCGGCCGATTATTCGCGCGTTGAAGGAGGCATGTGGTGAAGCAGTGGGCTAAGACGGAGTATCTGCTCGCGCTTTTTGCGGGACTCAAGGACTCTGGCGTACGGCGCGCCGTGATCAGCCCGGGCTCGAGATCCACGCCGCTGGCACTCGTGGCGTATCGGGATCCGGACGTGGAGTGCTTCGTGGATGTTGACGAGCGCTCCGCAGCATTCTTCGCACTTGGCATGGCAAAAGTAACACACGATCCCGTGGTGCTCATCTGCACATCCGGGACGGCAGCAGCCAATTACTTTCCTGCGGTCTGCGAAGCACAGGCAGCACGCGTCCCCCTGGTGATCCTCACAGCTGACCGTCCGCCAGAGTTGCATCGCGTGGGCGCTGCTCAAACGATGGATCAAGACAACCTCTACGGGAGCCACGTCAAGCAAGCTCTCCCTGGCCGTCGCAGACGATTCTGAACAGATGATCCAGTACGCGTATTGGAATGCGCGCCAGATCAGTGCGCGGGCTGTAGAGTCTCCATCCGGACCGGTGCAGATCAACGTTCCTCTCCGCGATCCTCTTCTTCCTGACCCAGAAGCGACACTGCCGGCACTTTCCCGCGTCAGGACGCCTGGTACGCAGAGCTGGGATGCTCAGGGCGTCGATGGAGGCGATATCTTCCACGATATTAGCGGTAAACGCGGAGTCGTCGTCATCGGTGGCATGCTTGACGTTGCGGACGCGCAAGCATGGGTGGCTGCTGCACAACGGCTCGGCTGGCCGATTATTGGGGATCCTGCCACAAACGTGCCAGTTGCTGCAGCTGGTACAGGTCTTGGTGGCGCACGGGCAGAGATCCTGTTCACGGCGCTTTATCAGCACGAATCGGAGGCGTCGCAGGCTCTGTTGGACGCGTTGGAGCCGGATGTGATTCTGCGCGTCGGCAGGCTTCCAGTGTCTAAGAGCGTTGTCAGGTGGATGAAGCAGTCCCATGCCGCGATGATCCTTATCGACAATGCGGGTCTGCGGGAAGACGAGACGATGAGTGCGCGCATTCTGATCGATGCGCATGCCTCGGGCGTGCGGGCATGGGGAGAGGCACTTGCCCATGCAGCGCATGTGCAGCTATCTGCAGCGCCTCCCACCTGGCAGGCAGTATGGCAGCGTATGGATACCCTGGTGAATGATGTTCTTGCTCACTCAAGCCTCGTGAACACACTTCACCACAGCTCTGCTTCGGTTGCGCTCACGGAATCTGTGCGTGAGGGGAGCAACATTGTCCTGGCAAATTCCAACGCGATTCGCCACGTTGACCGCTATGCACCGCGACGGGCGGGCATCACCTACATGGCCAACCGTGGCCTGAACGGTATTGACGGCATGATCTCTACTGCGTGCGGAGTGGCGTGCACACGCCCGGACGTCCCGACGTATTTCCTGACCGGAGACCTCGGTTTTTTCCACGATATGAACGGCCTTGAAGTAGCAGCTCGCTATCATCTACCCCTCACCGTGGTGGTTCTGAACAACAATGGCGGCGGTATTTTCGCTTTCTTGCAGCAAGCACGCCTGAACGATGACGAATTTGGCGCTCTGTTTCAAACCCCGTTGACGATGGATATTCGCTCGGTGGCCTCGGTCTATCGTGCTGAGTATTCTCATCCCACAACGCTCGACGAGCTGCGCCACGCTCTGCGCCACAACACGAGGGAGCAAGGTCTGCGTATCGTCGAGGTGAGCTCGACTATCAGTGACGATGTGCACGTCATGCAGACAGTGTGTGCGGATATCGCCCTCGCATGCACGAGGCTGATTCACGATCACGCTACTCACCCTGATTGTCAGGTGAAGGAGTGACATGCCCACGATCTCTCTTCACGGTATCCACTACCACTACGAGTGGCTCGGCTCGGCTGATTCGTCAGGCGCTGGGTCGCTTCCGCCCATTGTGGCGCTCCACGGTTTTACCGGGCGTGGCGCAGATTTTCGTTCACTCGCTGCCGCGATGCCGCAGTTCCGCTGGCTCGTGTTTGACCTTCTTGGCCATGGGAGTAGCACGGTGGACGCCGAACCGGTGCGCTACTCGCTGCCTTCGATGGCCTCAGATTTATCGGAAGCGACCGCCGCTCTGATCCAGGGATCATTTATTCTCTACGGCTACTCGATGGGAGGGCGCGTCGCTCTCACATGGGTCGTTCAACATCCGCAGGCGCCGATCTCGGCTCTTATCCTGGAATCGAGCACAGCAGGGATTGCCGATAGTGCGCAACGCGCTGCACGGCGGCGCAAAGACGAGGGCCTTGCCGGGGAGGTCGAGGCGGAATCCATCGAAGAATTTGTGAACTATTGGGAAAACATTCCCCTCTTTGCCTCGCAACACCAGCTGCCGAGCAGCGTACAGCAGCAGATACGGAGGTCGCGTCTGACGCAGACCCCACACGGACTTGCGTCGAGCCTGCGATATTCAGGTACGGGGATACAAGCCTCCTTGTGGGATGATCTGCCTGGCCTGAGCGTGCCACTCCTGTACCTGAACGGTGCCGAGGATAAGAAATACCACGAGATCGGGCGGCGTCTTTGCGCAGCAGTTGCCGGGGCAACGTTCGTCTCGGTGCCTGGGCGTGGACACAATGTTCATGTGGAAGATCCCGGCGCTGTTGCTCAGGTGGTCTCACCGTGGATCGATCAGCATGTGGCACAGCCGCAGGATCTTGTGATGGGTCGTGGCGCTCAAATTGACGAGGGCGAGAGAAGAGCCGATAGCCAGGAGGTAGGCGGAGGCCAGGAAGTAGGCGAGGAACAATGATCGTGGAATCTGCCAGTGTGCGGCTTCTTGCTCTGCCGCTTGTGGCTCCTCTCGTCACTGCCTGGGGGAGCATGGACATCAGGCGTATTGGTCTGCTGCAGCTCACGCTGCGCGGCGGAGCAGTCGGTTACGCAGAAATCTCCTCATTCGATCACCCGTGGTATACAGAGGAGACGCTCTTCGGTGCAATGCGCGTCATCCTGGACGACCTCGTGCCGCTCTTGGCTGGGCATGACGATTCCGATCCAGTTGCTGCCCTGCAGAGGTTAGCGAGCGTCAAACGCAACTTTGCCGCGAAGGCTGCTGTGGAAGAGGCTCTGTGGGATGCGTGGGCGAGTGAGCGGGGTATCTCTATTGCTCAGGCTGTTGCGGAAAGCTGTGCGGATCTGCGCGAACAACCGACACGAGACTTAGCCGGGAGTGCCACTGAACGCCCCGCTGAGGCTGATGGAAGCGGCCAGTGGGTTCCAGTCGGTATCAGTATCGGTATTCAGTCCTCTGTGAGCCGCACGCTCGACGCTGTGGGGCAGGCCGTGGCAGAGGGCTACCAGCGAGTCAAATTGAAAATACGGCCAGGGTGGGATGTGCAGCCGGTAGCTGCGTGCCGCAAGCAGTTTCCCGACCTCGCACTCTTCGTTGACGCGAACGGCGCGTACGACCCTGACCGAGTCGATGATATGGCCGCGCTGCGCGCTCTCGACGCGTGGAACGTCAGCCTGATCGAAGAGCCTTTCCCCGCCCACGATCTTGTGGCGCATGCGCGTTTGCGAAGCCAGATTGCGACTCCGGTGTGTCTGGACGAAGCAGTGTGCACGCCTCAGGATATGCACACCGCTGTTGAACTGGGAGCCATCGACGTGGTGAATGTGAAACCAGCCCGTTGTGGTGGCATCGTTGCCGCGCTGAGCGTGGCTGAGGCCGCCCGGCACGCAGGTGTACGTTCGTGGCTGGGAGGCATGTACGAATCGAGCCTTGGCAGAGCCCTCATCCTCCAGCTCGCATACCTCTACCCGTTCGATTTTCCAGGAGACCTATCGGATCCTCGCCACTACCTGAAGATGGATATTGTGACGAGTCCCCTTGAGTATCGCCACGGCTTCGCAAAGGTTCCGCTCACACAGGGCTACGGTGTCACCATCGATACCAGCGCGGTACGAGCCGTAGAAGTGCCAGGTACGGCACAGATGCGGTGCTTATCGTGACGATATCGAGAGACGAAAAGAACGGCTCACGCATGTGGCTATCCATATGCGTGAGCCGTGGTATATGCGTGACGTGCGTGAGCCCTCTCGGGTCACGCTTCTAGTGCACATCCTTTTCTGGCACCATATCGGCATATTCAGCAGGAACAAACTCCGCCTTTTGTGGTGTGACGGCATCCCGACCCATGGCGCGCGCGATAATCGCGCCGGCCTGTGCCCGCCGTGAAGCTTCGGCTCCTGCCTCAAGCTTGGCCACGACGCTGAAGAAGGCATCATGAGCCGGCACGTTGATGCCTTCACTGGCTGCAATCAAACCAAAACCGGACGTGCCAAGCCCGTCAACAACGGTGAGCAGAGGGCGGTCTCCTAAGCCTAGAATGCCGAGGCTAGACACTGCGAGCACATCAGCCTCATGCATCATGTTCAAGACGTTTTGAACCCCCGTTTCCACATCCGCCTGGGATAGTGGAGAGAATTCCATGATTTGCGCATCCGTCCCGCTCACCGCAACGACCGCTGACCGCTGTTCGTCAACAGAGGGAAGCCCGTCACGAGCCATCACAAGTGCATACGTCGTCATCGTTGATCTCCTTTCGCTCCGGCGCCCTAGAAGTCCCAGTCCTCGTCCTCGGTATCTTCGGCGGTTCCGATCTTGTACGACGATCCATTGCCGGAGAAAAAGTCGTGATTCTCGTCAGCATTCGGGGAAAGAGAGCTCATGATTTCAGCGGACACATCAGCCATCTCAGCAGGGAAAAGAGCCTCATATCCCAAGTTCATCAGCGCTTTGTTCGCGTTGTAATGCAGGAACTTCATCACATCGTCAATATAGGGAACACCTTCGTAGAGGTCGTGGGTGTAGCCGATCTCGTTTTCGTACATGTCCTGTACCATCTGGAACGTGTAGTCTTTCAGCTCGTTACGCTCGGCTTGTGAAAGATTCTCCTGTCCCCTCTGGAACTTGTATCCCAGATAGTATCCGTGCACGGCTTCGTCGCGGATAATCAAGCGAATAATGTCTGCTGTGTTCGTCAGCTTGGCGTGTGCGGAATAATACAAGGGCAGGTAGAAGCCGGAGTAGAACAAGAAGCTTTCCAGCAACACTGAGGCAACCTTGCGCTTCAAGGGTTCGTCGCTCTTGTAATCCTCCATCACTAGTTCAGCCTTGTGCTGCAGGTACTTATTGTGTTCACTCCACTCAAACGCGTCGTTGATCTGTGGTGTGCTTGCGAGGGTCATAAAGATATTCGAGTAGCTCTTCGCGTGCACGGATTCCATGAACACCATATTGGTGATCACAGCCTCTTCGTGTGGGGTGAGGGCATCGGGCAGCATCGAGACGCCTCCGAGGGTGCCCTGCATCGTGTCAAGGAGCGTGAGTCCAGTAAAGACGCGCATAATGCGTGTCTGTTCGTCATCGCTCAGCGTCCGCCAGCTGGGAATGTCGTTAGATACCGGAATTTTTTCTGGCAGCCAGAAATTCGCGGTCAGACGATCCCACACTTCCTTGTCTTTGTCGTCCTCGATCTCGTTCCAGTTGATGGCCGCAACGCGGTCAACGAGTTTCAACTTTCCCATCGCTTTCCTTCCCTGTACCTGGTGCCCTGTAGATGGTGAATCATATCTGTGCAATCTGTGATCTGTGCTATCTGTACCGTCGCGCCAAAGGTGACGAGTCGAGTTCTTATGAGTGCACTTAACTCATTCTGCTCTTCCGTGTTGACGTGCGGCGTCTCCACATCAGTCAGTGAAGACGCCGTTCAGGGTTCCTACAGCATGCAGCTAACGCACTGCTCAACTTGGGTGCCTTCAAGTGCTTGTTGGCGCAAGCGCACGTAGTAGATCGACTTCAAGCCTTTCGTCCATGCGTAGATTTGAGCCTTGTTTAACACGCGGGTTGTGACGTCGTCCATGAAGAAGAGCGTCATCGACGTTCCTTGATCCACGTGCTGTGCTGCCGCGGCGTAGGTGTCAACAATCGCTTTGTACCCCAACTCGTAGGCATCCAGGTAATACTCCTGGTTGTCGTTGGTCATGTAGGGGGCCGGGTAGTAGACGCGGCCGATCTTGCCTTCCTTGCGGATCTCGATCTTGGACACAATGGGTTGCAAGGACGCTGTTGATCCATTGATATAGGAGATCGAGCCGGTGGGCGGAACGGCCTGCAGATAGGCGTTGTAGATCCCGTGCTTCATCACGGACTCCTTCAACGCTACCCACTCGTCATGCGTCGGGATCTGCATATGGAACTTCGTGACGAGCTGGCGCACCTTCTCGGTAGCCGGCTCCCAGATCTTGTCAGTGTACTTGTCGAAATACTCGCCGGACGCGTACTTCGAATCTTCAAAACCTGCGAATGTAGCCCCGCGTTCAATGGCAATCCGGTTGGATGCCGCGATCGCTGCATAGGTGACGGCGAGGAAGTACATGTTCGTGAAGTCGAGGCCTTCAGGTGAGCCGTACATAATGCCCTCGCGTGCCAGGAAACCATGCAGGTTCATTTGACCCAGCCCAATGGCGTGCATCGCGTCGTTCCCATGCTCGATCGACGGCACAGAGTGGATGTGTTCCAGTTCGGACACGGTTGTGAGGCCCCGAATAGCAACATCTACAGTGTGGCGGATATCCCCGCCATCCATCGTGGCTGCGATATTCAGCGATGCGAGGTTGCACGAAATATCTTGACCTGTGGTGGCATAGCCCAAGTCGTCGTCATACACGCTGGCGCTGTTCACCTGCATAATCTCGGTGCACAGGTTGCTCATGTTGATACGGCCTTTGATGGGGTTGGCACGGTTGGCCGTATCTTCGTAGACGATAAAGGGATACCCGGATTCGAACTGGATCTCCGCAAGGGTTGTGAAGAAGGAGCGGGCGTCGATGTACTTCTTGTGGATACGCGGATTGTCGATCATCTCCTGGTAATGCTCGGTGATCGAGATATCGGAGAGGGGCTTTCCGTATTCGTTGAACACGTCGTAGGGGCTAAAGAGCGCCATCTTTTCTTTTTTCTTGGCAAGCTGGAAGGTGATATCGGGGATCATCACGCCCAGCGAAAGAGTCTTGATACGAATCTTCTCGTCCGCGTTCTCGCGCTTGGTATCCAGGAACTGCAGAATATCGGGGTGGTGTGCACTCAGGTACACGGCGCCAGCACCTTGGCGTGCACCCAGCTGGTTGGCATAGCTGAAGGAGTCCTCCAGCAACTTCATAATCGGGATAATGCCGCTGGACTGGTGTGCGATCTTCTTGATCGGTGCGCCTGCCTCGCGGATATTCGTCAGGAGGAATGCCACACCGCCTCCGCGTTTGGATAGCTGGAGTGCGCTGTTAATGGATCGGCCGATGGACTCCATGTTGTCTTCCATGCGCAAGACGAAACAGGACACCATTTCGCCGCGCTGTTTCTTTCCGGCATTGAGGAACGTTGGGGTCGCCGGCTGTAGGCGGCGAGAGAGCAATTCGGTCAGCGCGTCTGATGCGAGCGCTTCGTCACCTTTGCCGAGATAGAGGGCAACAGCGACGGCACGCTGGCCGAAATCCTCCAGATACGTCCCTCCATCGAAGGTCTTGAGAGCATACGACGTGTAGAACTTGAATGCCCCAAGGAAGGTCGTGAACTGAAAATTAGCCGATGCAGCGCGATCGTAGAGGCTCTCAACGAAGGCTTGAGAATACTGATCCCACACCTCGCGCTCGTAATAATCGTTCGTAAACAACCAGTTGAGGCGTTCGCTCGTTGACGCAAACTTCGCAGTATTGGGGATGACGTGCTGGGAGAAGTAATGCTCAATAGCCAGTTCGTCCTTGTCGAACTGAATGGTGTGCTGTGCACTGTAGAGGTTCAGCTGGGCATTCAGCTCGTGGTAGTCGGTGTCGGTTGAGGGGGACGATGCCTGGCCAGCAGAACCAGGTGCAGCAGAGTTTGCGCCGCCGCGCTCTATCTGCACCTGAGCAGTGGCGTCGAGAATCCCGTAATCGGGGTCTAAGCCTTCGGCTCGGGTGAGTGGTGACGTAATATCTGTGACTGCCACAATTCCTCCATTCCTTCGCGTGCACGCCGGACGTCCTCCGGTGTGCCCATCAGTTCAAATCGATACAACGGACGCACGCCGCATTTGCGCGCGATGATATCTGCCGCAATACAGTAGTACTTGCCGAAATTCTTCTGGCCGCTCGACATGACTCCCACGCACAGATCTCGGTTGGCTTTGATATTGAGAAAGTGAATCGCCTGTTTGGGCACCGCTCCATGCGTATTGCCGCCGCCGTAGGTGGGAACAAGGATCACATACGGTTCATTCACCAAAGGCTGTGGATCCCGGCGTTCATACACTGGAATCCTGACGGCCGGAAAACCGAGTTTGACGGCAAAACGCCAGGTATTTTCGGAAATACTGGAGAAGAACACAATCCGAGGCGAGCTCGGGTTGTCCGGAACGAAATCGTAGGGCGAGTCCGCTTCCTGCGTGAGTTGTGGAGCGAGGCCATTGGCGAGCTTGAGCGTTTCAGGTGCCACAAAGTTTGCCGGCTGAGGTGGAATTGTCAGCTGCATAGGGGGCATGGTTACTCCGTTCGGTGGAAGGGGCGCTCAGGCTGGTAAGTCACGGTGTTGGTGCGGTGATGCTCTTGGAGTGAGGCTGGTTCAGTGAGTCCGGCTTGGCCTGGATTCGAGCCTCACGAGCGTGGCACGAACAACGAGAGAAATACTACACCTTGTGATCTGCGGTGCCGAGAGTGTGTACATGTTGTGGTTGTGTGAGATATTCCGCATGGGAGTGCGGCGTCAATTGTGCTAAGGGAACCCGTACTGATTGTGCGGGTGTCGGTAGTGTTAACCCGTGAAATTCTCGCAGCGGGTACATTCTATAGAACCAAACGCCATCGCTCGGGCAGAGTCGGAACGGCGAGGCTCAGGTCAGCGCTTGATGAACCTCTCTGATTCGAACCCTACCCATTCTGGCCTTGCTCCAGATATTCTTCCTGAGGTCTACACCGCAGATCCCCGAGGGTCTGCGGCTGACAGGCAAGCGATTGCTGAATTTGTTGCGAACACGCAAGGGCGCGTCGTCTCTCCTGAGCACCTTTACGTGCTCAGTTCCACCTCCGAGGCCTACAGTTGGCTCTTTAAAGTGTTGTGTAATCCCGGAGATACCGTCTTGGCACCAGCGCCGGGATACCCGCTCGTTGAATCGATCGCACAGCTGGAAAACGTTTATGTTGAGTACTATCCCTTAGACCTCCACGATTCGTGGCGTATTGATACCGGGTGGTTGGCAGAGCGGCTTGACGCGCAGGCCTCGTCAGGTACGGGTGATACATCTAGCGCCATCAAGGCGATTGTGGCGATCAATCCCAACAATCCCACAGGATCGTATGTGCATCAGGAGGAACGAGCAAAACTGATCGATCTGTGTGTGCGGCATGATATTGCGTTGATAGCAGACGAGGTGTTTTATAGCTATCCACTCGATCCATTGCCGGGCGTGACGCGTCTTGCCGGGGAAGATCGAGTGCTGACCTTCGCTCTCGACGGGCTATCGAAACAGCTTGCTGCTCCCGGCGCGAAGGTCGCGTGGATTGAAGCGTCTGGACCCGAGGGCGTACTTGACGAGGCGTTGCGGCGCCTCGATGTTGTGGCGGACGCCTTTCTGCCGATGAGTCAGCTCATATCCAGGCAGCTGCCGAGCTTGCTCGCTCAGGTTGATGCGCAGCATGCTGTAGTGGCTCGACGGCTCAGGCACAACATGCAACTTTGCCGCGGCCTGATTCGTCAGGATCCGGCGGGTCTTGTGAGCTGTGGTCAGGTGGAGGCAGCCTGGAGCGTGCTGCTGCGGTTCCCATCGACGGTAGATGAACAGGCATTAGTGCTGCGCCTTATCCGCGACGCCGGCATCACAATGCAGCCCGGATATTTCTTCGATATGCCGCTTCCAGGTTTTGTTGCTGCTTCTCTGTTGGTGGATCCTGCGGATTTTGAGCATGGGCTTCGAGTCCTCGTCGATCAGGTCTCGTCACTTCAACAGTAGATCCACGAAAAGATCCGCAGCGGTGTTTCGGTCTCGTTTTCTCCACGATTTCCCGTATTCCCTTGATTTTTTCGAATAACAACGCTGTAATTTATACAGACGACAGGGAGGAACGGGCTATGCACGGTGCTGGTGCTCAGATGCAACACGAGGAACGCTCGACGGCCTCAGCACAGCCATCACAGCCGATGCGTTTAGTTGATTCTTCGCCCTCTGCCTCCGCCGAAGATCGTCAGATTGCCCAGTTGCTCAATTTAGGGTACGGCTTCGTTGAGGACGATGCGATCCACTGGCAGGAAAGGGCTCTGTGTGCCCAGACTGATCCGGATATCTTCTTTCCGGAAAAGGGTGGGTCGATTATTCCGGCTACGGCGATCTGCCGTGAATGTCCTGTTGAATCTGACTGTTTGGAGTATGCGATTTCCCACGATATTCGCCATGGAATCTGGGGAGGAATGAGCGACAATGACCGGCGTCGGCTTGCGCGCTCTCGCCGCTCGGGCAGCTAATCGTCATAGTCCTCGTCGCGGGGAATGAAGTCGATGTTCTCCGGCAGCTGGTTAATTGCCCCAGCGATCTGTTCAGTGACGACGTCGTGAATGAACAGGCGAGGAAATTGTGTATGGGCAGCAGCATGCAGGATCGGCAGACGATAGAACACTATTCGTCCGCGGGCTTGTGCACTCGGAGTGCTGGGAATGAAGCTGGCAAGAGGAATGCCGCTCTCTACCTGGAGGGTCTGTGTATCCGGAGCGTCGAGTGTACCAAATTCCACATAGGCCAGCTCGTCGGGCATGCGGCGTTGATAGGTTCCGATTTCTGCGGCAAGAATATCCGCAAATTTATCGGCTCGTGTTCGCCATGCCGGCACGCTGGTGGGGATAAGTTGGCCTCGAATGCCGCGATTGTGGCGGTCGCGTCGTATTGGCCGTACCGTGTCGAGAAGGCGAGTCCGATCCATAGCTTTAGTGTAGGCCGCGTCCTGTTGTGGGGTGCAGCGTGGAGCCTGCAGAGAGATTGAAGGGATTTGATAGCCTGGGGGAGTGAACAGTTTGCGTATGTGCTATCGGCCTGGCTGCGGCCAGCCGGCTGTTGCAACGATGACGTATAACTACCAAGAGGCAACTGCAGTGGTTGGTCCCCTTTCGCCGTCACCGGTCAAGGGTGCCTTCGATCTGTGCCAGACGCATGCGACAGCTGTGACGGTTCCACACGGTTGGCAGTTGATCCGGCTAGCCACGCAGTTCGAGCCGGCGCCACCATCCGAGGAAGATCTCTACGCATTGGCAGATGCGATTCGAGGGGCAGCACGCCGCCCCAGGCCGCCGCGAAATGTCGCTTATTTACCCTCCGGCGAGGATCGCCGCACGCATGAGAGCGCGAGCACCCACGAGCATCGTCAGCAGAATAAAAACGTGAAAGAATAGCAGCATGGCTACGCGCATTCTCGTTGTTGACGACGACCCTGGTATTTCCCAGATGTTGGCTCTGCTGTTGGAATCGGAGGGGTATGCTCCCACCGTGGTGTCCAACGGCCTGGATGTGAAGCCGCTGTTTGAAGCAGAACACCCCGATTTGGTGCTCCTGGACGTGATGCTTCCGGGCATGGATGGAGTGAGCGTTGCCAAGCAGCTGCGCGCCAGTTCCGATGTGCCGATTGTGATGATGAGTGCGCGCACAGATTCGGTGGACGTCATCGCCGGCCTGGAAGCCGGTGCGGACGATTATGTGACGAAGCCTTTTGATAACGCCGTGTTGTTGGCTCGTGTTCGGGCGCATTTACGCCGTCAAGAACCAGAAGAAGAAGCGCTGCATATTGGGGATCTTGTGATCGATTTAGCTGCGCACACCGTCAAGCGAGGGGACACCGAGCTGCATCTCACACCGCTGGAGTTTGATCTTTTGGTGACGCTGGCGCGCAAGCCATTTCAGGTGTTTTCCCGCGAAGAGCTGCTTGACGAAGTATGGGGATACAAGCATTTGTCAGCAGATACGCGTCTGGTGAACGTCCACATTCAGCGTCTGCGCTCAAAAGTTGAGATTGATCCTGACCATCCTCAGGTGGTGTTGACGGTGCGCGGTATTGGGTACCGTGCCGGTTCCGTTCAGCGTCAGCGCTAGGGTCTGAGACGTCTATGGCGCGTGCCTCTACCGCTTCTGCCCGGCTGTCCCGCCGTATTCGGGCAACGAAAACCTTGTGGCATTCGCGTATCTCTGTGCGGGTCGTGACGGTTGTGTTAGTTGTGACGATTGTTGCCATGATCATGATTGGACTGGCGGTTATCGTCCCCATGCGCTCCAAAATGATGGATCGCGCTGTCAATGCTGCGCTAGACGAGTATGCGCAGGCACAGTCGGCAGCAAAGGCGGCAGTTTCGGCTTTGTCCTCGCCGACGGCGGGGCAGATTCAGCTTATTGCCAATAGCATGGTGACCAGCCAGTTTGCCGCAGCGCAGAATGCGGAAGGTGCGGCTCTTGTTCACGTTCCTGGTCAGAACCCAGGGGACTTTCAAATCGCCTCTCCTTCAACGCTCTCCTCGGCTCAAATTCTCAGGCTCATCACCCCAGAACTTCAACGCTCCAGCCAAGATCCTTCACGAGCCGCGTGGATGAGCGCCGAAATTCCGTTGCAGGACGGGCAGAGGAGCCCTGGAATCATCGTCGGATCCACCATTCAACTGGCGGGTGCAGGGAACTTCAATTTCTACGTGGGCTATTCGTTTGCGAACGAGAATCAGCTGTTGCAACTCGCAACTGGGCTGCTGAGCATTGGTGGATTCGTCTTGTTGGTTCTGCTGCTGGTGGTGACTGCGACGATTGTCCATATGGTGGTACGGCCGGTGACGGAGGCGTCACGTTCAGCGCAAAAGATTGCTCGCGGCCAGCTGACCAGCCGGATGGTGGTCAACGGCACCGATGAGCTTGCTCAGCTCGCTTCGTCGTTCAACACGATGGCATCGTCGATTCAGGAAAAAGTAGAGAGCCTCGAACACCTCTCCCAAGTGCAAACGCGGTTTGTTTCCGCGGTTTCGCATGAGTTGCGCACGCCTGTCACAACAATTCGTATGGCTGGGCAGTTGATTTACGACCACCGTCAGGAGCTCTCGCCCCTGCTTGCCAAGTCGGCGGAGCTGCAAAATGAACAGCTTGTCAATTTGGATACAATGCTTTCAGATTTGCTGGAGATATCTCGTTTTGACGCCAACTCTGCCGCGTTGGATGCGCAGAGTGCTGATCTCGTCACGATTGTTCGACGCGTGGTGCATGCGCAAGAGCCGTTAGCAGCGTCGAACCATGTACATGTGGTAGTTCATGCCAGCGGTGACACGGTGGCGAGCGTTGATCCGAGGCGCATTGAGCGCATCGTCCGCAATCTTGTGGTCAACGGCTTGGAGTACGCAGACTCTGCAACGCTGCTTATTCGCGTGGTGGGTGGTGAAAGTGCGGTTGCTGTTGAGGTTTCTGACCACGGCGTTGGACTTTCCGAGGAGGAAGCGTCACACGTGTTCGAGCGCTTTTGGAGAGCCGACGAATCGCGAGTGCGCAAATCGGGAGGCACAGGGCTCGGGCTCACTATTGCTGCGGAGGATGCGAGTCTGCATGGGGGTACCTTGGATGTTGCCGGCGCAGCGGGTGTTGGCACCACCTTTTTGCTTGTGGTTCCTCGTCAGCCTTATGCGTCAATGAGTTCGCCGCTGCCGCTGCAGGTAGAAGCCGAACACATCGATTGGGATGCTCTGGAGACTGCGCCGCCATTTATCGACGACCGCTCTGATGACCGTACTGATGGCCGCTCTTTGGATGCCTCGGAGGAGTCCGCTGAAGACGACCAGGGGTATGTCGACGCCGAGGGGCGCGTTCTGCAGCCGAACGTTCTTCAGCCGGCAGAGGGTGCCGATAGCACATTGATGCGTCGTGACGAGGCGAGCGAAGGCACTGGAGAGCAGGCCGGTACTGCACGTGCTGCTGTGCAGACGAGTACAGGTGTACCCACCAGTACAGCAGCGCCGGCGAGAACCGAAGAGAGCGAGGTGTAGCGATGATGAGCTTTCACGCCCTGCATGGCAGAGCACGCAGAGTATGCATGAGGATGTCTACCATCGGGGTGCTCCTCCTTGTGTCTGTGCTCGCAGGCTGCTCGTTGCCCAGTTCGGGAGCGGTTCACGTTGTGGATATAGCAGGCCAGACCTCGGAACCGATTGGCTTGACGGCGCAGCCTCCGCGCCAGGACGCGACGCCTGAACAGATCGTCCAGGATTTTCTGGTTGCTCAGCGCGCAGGTTTCGACGATGAATTCTCGGTGGCTCGCCAGTACCTCTCATCGAAGGCTGCGGCGGATTGGGATCCTGCCGCGCAGACGAGGGTTTATCCGAATGATCAAGCATTTTCCACATCTCTGCAGCCCGATGGGGGCGTGCGTGTGACGGTTGGCAGTGCGGGATCTGTGGATAAAAACGGCGTGTTCAGCGAGTCTGCACCGGATACTGTGATGACGTCCGATTTTTCGCTGGCGCGTGACGCTGATCATCAATGGCGAATTGTGGCTCTTGACGATGGCATTTTTCTCTCTGTCCACCTGTTTGAGACGCTCTATGTGCGAACGCCGCTGTACTTCTTGAATGCAGACAAGTCCGCGCTGGTGGGAGATGTGCGGTGGTATCCGACGAATTCGGCGGCGACGTTCGCGGTGCGCGGTTTGCTTGAGGGTGCCTCCGATTGGCTAGCGGGTGCGGTTCATACGGCGATACCTGCGGGAACAACGCTTCAGAATAGCGTGAGTGTGCAAGATGGCGAGGCTCTGGTCAACCTTTCTTCTGATGTGTTGTCTGCATCTGCCGACGACCAACGGCTGTTGCACGCTCAAATAGCGCAGACTCTCTCAGCCGTAGCGAATATTGAGAGTGTTGAGGTACGCGCGTCCAATTCCACCCTCCCTGCCGACGATATTCCCGACCTGCCCACATACCCATATGGCACGTATTCCTTAGCAGTTCTTGCTCACGGAGTTCCGGCTACTGTTCGTCAGTCTGTGGTATCTGCGGCGTTACCTGGATCATCTACTTCCGCAATTGCGAAACTCTCCCTTGAGTCCCTCGCAGTATCCTATGACGGGAACAACCCCGTTTTTGCAGCTTTGAATGACGCGCAGACTCAGCTCTATACGATGAGTGCGTCCTCTCCGCAGCCCCGTTCGGTTCTCACCTCTGACGAGGTGATCGCGCCTTCCTTCGACCAGTGGGGGTTCATTTACTCTGGTCGCACGATCAACGATGGTGTCGTCTCTGCTATCTCTCGTTCCGGCTCGGTTGTTCCTCTGAAGGTGCCGTGGTTGAAGGGCGCGACTGTCCTGGGGGTGCGGGTTTCTCGGGATGGTTCCCGTCTTGCGGTGTCCTATACTGCCGACGGCACTAACACGTTCGCGCTTGCTGGCATTCAGAGGGATGATCAGCAGAACCCCACTGCTATTTCCGATCCTTTTACGATTGCCAACTCCCTCACAAGCGTCAAAGACTTCGCCTGGGCAGGGGAGGATTCACTGGTTGTGCTCGGTTCCTCTGGCGCTTCAGGGCGCGAGTCCCTCTTTATGGTGAGGCAGGGCGCGCCAACAGAGGAATTGATGCAGCCTTTTACAGGGACGATTGGTTTGACGGCCGGCCGGGGGCGCGATTCGCTGACGCTCATCACCGCTGAAAACACGGCATATGCCCTTCAGGGTTCAGGCTTTCGGCTATTAGCTACAGATGTGACGTCTGTGGCCTATCCCGGATAGTCATCTCCTTCGCAATCGTCTGTGTCGTCGGGGTCTTGCGGCTCACGGATTGATTGTGCGCGGGTATCTGACGGGGATTCTTCGCTGCAGCCAGTGTCAGTGCAGCATGCACGTGGATACCATGTAAGGCCAATGCGCGAGAACAGGCAGCAAGCGTGGCTCCGCTCGTTACAACGTCATCGACGAGGATGAACAGTGTGCTTCCACCGTTTGTGGGCGCGACGAACCACCGTAGCCCGCCCAATTCCCGTGCGGCAGTACGCCAGGGAGCCATCGTAATATGAGACGTTTTTTCTCTCCTCCCGCTCACCGTTGAACCACGCCGAAGTGCCCAGCCAGAGGAGAGTGGATCCCAGACCCCTGCGGGAATGTGCTCGCTCAGCGCTGCGAGGGCGAAGGAGGTTGCGAGCTTTCCGGCAACAAAACGTCCATCGTGAAAGCGCCGGAATCGACTCGGAGCAGGGATAAAAACGAGCGAAGGCGCGTCAGTGAGAGGGTGTTCGGGCACAATGAGCTGGCGGAGCGACGCCCAGCTTGCAAGAATGACGCGACGGATCGCTGCGTCGAGGTCGCGATCGAGGGTGTGTTTCCAGCTGATAATGATGTGTCTTCTGATGCCGGAATATGCGCCCAAGCTGAAAACGGGCATCATGGCAATGCTCGTCTCATCCGGCTGAATGATATTCAGGTAGGGCAGGCGGTCAGTGACGTTCTCCCAGGATCCGGCTAAGGCATGGGAGCATTCGCTGCACAGCACAGTGTCCGGCTGCAGACACCCGTAACACCACTGTGGAAACAGAAGGGAGCGAGCCGTGGCTCGCCATGTGCGAGTTGAGGACGGTTGTGGGGCGTGCATGGAATCAATCATTGTGAGTGCGGGGAGTGAGGTGCCGCTGTGTACACATATCCACATGCAGGTCCACTCGTTATGGGCTGCGCGCGCCGCGTGTTGCCCCGGTCTCTCAAACTGGGAAGCGGTGAAGGAGGCGTGCGGCCTCGCCTCGATGATGCTGCCTCGATTTCGCTGGTTGGGAAGCGTCCCCTGTAACGCTTGGGCGAGCCGTGCGAGGCGCTAGGATTGTTATACGGGTACAGCCCGCGAAGGTGTATGGCCACACAGCAGTGGCCGCGTGATTGCCGTACGCCGTGTGCGTGCAGGCACACGTTTGCACACGCCTACCAACCCTGAAGGAGGGTATCGTGGAAATCGTCGTCAAAGGGCGCAACGTAGATATTTCTGATCGCTTTCGCGCTCATGTTCAGGAGAAAGTCGATAAGGTGGAGCAGTATGCTCCGCGCGCGCAGCGGGTGGAAGTTGTTGCGAGTCACGAGAACAATCCTTCGCTAGCACAGACGGCTGAGCGTATCGAAATAACGGTACGCGATAAAGGACCTGTTATTCGTGCGGAGGCAGCAAGCTCCGATCGGTATTCTGCCCTTGACCTCGCGTTGGCCAAACTGATGGAACGGCTGCGCAGGGCTCGCGATCGACGCAAGGATCATCGTCGGCAGGCGGGGGCAGATTTCGTCCCCGAGGACGCAGCGCTGTTTGTGGATTCCGTTCCGGATCAACCCAAGCAGGGCGAGGAATCCGCGCAGGAAAACGAACCTGAGCCAAGCAAGGTTCCCACAACTCCAGGCGAAGCGATAGAAACTCAGATGGGCGATTCCCCAGTAGTGGTTCGTCAAAAGCTCTATGAAGCTCAGGAAATGACGGTGATGGAGGCTGTTGACCAGATGGAACTCGTTGGTCACCCGTTCTTCCTCTTCATCGATTCTGAGACGAAGCAACCCTGCGCCGTCTACCTGCGGCATGGGTGGACGTACGGTGTTATTCGCCTCGACACAACCGTCGCGTAGGCAAGTAAGCAACAAGTAAGCAAATAGATCGTTGCCGACAAGGCGCGGATACTGCGGAGTAGGGGGTGTCCTCTACTCCGCATTCATGTAGAGGGTCTTTAGCGCGCCTGGCGTCTCAAGTACACTTGTGGGCGAACATGTGGCGACGTGGTCATCGTTGTTGAATGCTGCGGTGGTCGCCGCTCTGCAGACTGCCAATGTGCAGACCACCATGTGCTGCAGGATGCGTGCGCCCAGGGGTGCGCAGACTGTCAACATGATCTGTGTGAGTCAATAAGGAAAGGAAATCTTCGTGGCAAAATATAAGGTTGCAGTGATCGGTGCTGGTCCGGCAGGTATTTACGCGTCAGATATCCTTTCTCATTCAGATGTGGACGTGGCGATTGACCTTCTTGAAAAACTTCCCGCTCCCTATGGTCTCGTGCGCTACGGTGTGGCACCGGATCATCCCAGAATTCGGACGATCACGCAGGCTCTGTACAATGTGCTCAAACGTGGAGACATCCGCTTCATTGGGAACGTTGAGGTCGGTAAGGATCTGAACATCGACGAGCTGTGGGATTATTACGATGCGATCGTCATTGCAACCGGTGCTAATGATGATCGGCCGCTGAACATTCCCGGTGCGGATCTTCCGGAAGTATACGGTGCGTCAGCATTTGTGTCGTGGTATGACGCGCATCCGGATTATCCGCGTGAATGGCCGCTTACAGCCACTGATGTTGCTGTGATTGGCGCGGGCAATGTGGCTCTGGACATTTCCCGAATGCTGGCAAAAGCTCCGGATGCTCTGATGAGCACCGATATTCCAACCAATGTTGAGCGTGGACTGCGTGCTGCAGCAACGTCGTCCGTGCATCTCTTTGCTCGCAGGGGGCCTGCACAGGCGAAGTTCACACCCCAGGAGCTGCGGGAGCTGGCACGCACGGACTCCATCGATGTGCGTGTGGAGGAAGAAGGCTTCGATTTTGACGAAGCATCGCAGGCTGAGCTCAACGCCGATCGGCTCAAACGTCAAGTCGTGGAGTATTTGCAGCAATGGCTGTTCCAGGAGGAGGATGACCACACTGGTGATCGCACGCTGACCATGCATTTTCTGCAGCGTCCTGTTGAGATTCTAGGATCCGAGCATGTGGAGGGCATCCGTATGGAGCGTACCGAGTTGCAGGGCGACGGCTCGGTGAAGGGAACCGGGCAGTTTGTCGATTATCCGGTGCAGGCAGTGTACGCCGCTGTGGGTTATGCCTCGTCCGCGTTGCCTGGTGCTCCGTTCGATGAGCACCGCCACGTCATCCCTCACCATGAAGGGCGTGTGATTGGAGTTGACGGCGCCACGATGACCGGTCTGTATGCGACGGGCTGGATAAAGCGTGGTCCGGTGGGTTTGATTGGATCAACGAAGTCGGACGCCGCAGAGACGATCGGGCATCTGGTGGAGGATTTGAAAGGCGGCATTCTTCATCAGCCTGCGCAGCGTGCAGTCGATATTCTCAGCGTGCTGGATCAGCGTTCTGTGCGCTTTACGACGTGGGATGGTTGGGAAAAGGTCACACAGTGGGAATACCAGCTCGGCGAACAGCTGGGACGTGGGCGCGTGAAGGAACAAGATGCAGAAACGATGACGGCGATCTCGCGAGGGGAAAGGCAGATCTAGCGCAGGATAGATTCAGCGCGGGGTTGCACGGGCGAATGTGTGCTAGTTATCGGATCTGGCAGTTTGATCTGGATACAGTTTCCTGGTAACCTTTTTTGACGGTGTTCTTGCGCGGTAGTGCAGGTTCACAGTTTGGCGGGTTTCCCAAGTGGCCAAAGGGATCTGACTGTAAATCAGACGCGATTCGCTTCGTAGGTTCGAATCCTACACCCGCCACGGTTTCCAGGAATTGGCGATAAGCATTGCGACGTTGCGCCGATACGAGGGTCACGTGATTTTTCGTGGGGTGCACTTGTTCGTTTTGCTTTTTTCATCGCGTGACGTGGAAATCAGCCGTGCCCCTATAGCTCAGTCGGCAGAGCGTCTCCATGGTAAGGAGAAGGTCAAGAGTTCGATTCTCTTTGGGGGCTCGGATGTCAGCTTTGGTTGGCGCCTTGAGGCGGGGTAGCTCAGTTGGTCAGAGCGCACGACTCATAATCGTGAGGTCGAGGGTTCAAACCCCTCCTCCGCTACAACGTCCGTAAGGATTCGAGGTGTACGGCGCCTCGTCATTGAATGAAATGTGAGGTTGAGGATGGCAAGCAAATCCAAGGACGTGCGTCCAAAGATTACGTTGGCGTGCGAGGTGTGCAAGCACCGTAACTACATCACCAAGAAGAACCGTCGTAATAATCCAGAGCGTTTGGAATTGAAGAAGTATTGCCCCTGGTGCAAAGCGAGCACGGTTCATCGCGAGACTCGGTGATTCCTGTCCTCGCGAGCCGAATGAAGTAAGCAGTATAGGAAGTGGCTCTTTCGATGGCGAGTACGTCCACGATGTGGTGTGCTCGCCATCATTCGCTCTGGGCTGCGCGTAGCCACAGGTGGGCGCGGGAGCGGATATGCTTTTCGGGTTCTGAGCGTTGAGCGCACTCAATCTCTGTTGATGATACAGAGCAGTTTTTAGTGGCCTACTGGTGTAGGCCACTTTCTTGTCTCTATGCTCTGTGCTGATCTGCTCCGTGCTGATAAACGGGGGCGCTGGCGAAGCATTCCGGTAGCCTAGAGGGGTGAGTGAGTTCGAGTTGTCCAGCTTTGATGAACCGGTTGCCTCCCACCGGAGGAAAACACATCCACACACGATCGCCGACTTAACAACGATTCGTACTGGCGGTGTGTTCGCTGCGTATCGCGAGGCAGACAGCGAGACGGAAGTTATTCGGTCTGTGCGTGAAGCCGATCAGGCTGGCCAGCAGCTGTTGGTGCTTGGCGGTGGTTCGAACACCTTCGCGTCCGATGACGATTTCCGCGGCCTCATCGTGCGTGACCGACGTTCTGATATTCAGATGCTCGAAGGTGAAGATTCCTCCGTATATCCAGCAGCTGGCGATGGAGACGATCGTGTACTGATCCGGGTGCTCGCTGGCACCCCGTGGGACGACTTCGTCGTGTATACCCTCACGCATGGCTACAGTGGGCTAGAAGCTCTCTCGGGGATCCCAGGTACTGTGGGCGCCGCACCCGTGCAGAATATCGGGGCGTATGGGCAAGAGGTGGCGCAGAGCGTGATGAGCGTCCGCGTGTATGACCGCGTTCAGGAGCGTATACGCGTCATCGCGGCAGAGCATCTCGATTTTGGTTATCGTACGTCTCTCATCAAGAAATCTATCGGCGATGTTGTCAGTGGGGGCAAGCCGAGCTTTACACCTCGCTACGTTGTGCTGTCGGTGGATTTTGCACTACGATCCTCGCCGCTTTCCTCACCTGTGGCTTATCAACAGCTGGCACGTGAACTCGACGTTCAGGTAGGTCAGCGGGCAACGACGCAGGCCGTGCGTCAGGCTGTGCTGAAGCTGAGGCGTTCCAAGGGCATGGTGCTCGATGACGCGAACCCGAATACGTATTCGTGTGGTTCTTTTTTCACGAACCCTATTGTGCGTGAGTCTTCTGCGAGCCGTGTGCCTGCGGATGCGCCTCGCTACCCGGTTCCAGGGATGCCAGGCTACGTCAAGCTTTCTGCCGCATGGCTGCTGACCCACGCAGGTGCTGATCGTGGCTTTTCGATCGGCACTCCGGCTCGGCTTTCGACGCAGCATTCTCTGGCTGTGACGAGCCAAGGGAGAGCGGGTGGCGCCGAGGTGCTTGCTCTGGCGCGTGCCGCACGTTCGAAAGTGCTTGACGTTTTTGGCGTGGCGCTGGCGCCTGAACCGGTTCTGGTTGGTCACTCCCTGTAATCTTGTGCCGACGAGGCACGTGATGTGCTTCCCCGGGTGTGGCAGCGATGTCCGCACTCGTGCGGTACACTAAACGGGTAGTGCGCAGCGGGTAGCATTTCCTCCTGCGTTCGGACTATTATTGCATAGGCTCAACCGAGTCGTTTTAGGGTAGTGGCGCAATTGGTAGCGCATCGGTCTCCAAAACCGGCGGTTGGGGGTTCGAGTCCCTCCTACCCTGCTGTATGGCTTGATCGCCCACGGGTCGCATCGTGGCCTGTCGGTATACAGGTCATCACTACACAACACTGCAAGTTCCGAGAAGGGTGTCACGTGGCTGAAGCTTCGAAATCTCACATGGCCAAAGAAGCATCCGTAGCGAAGCCGAATATTTTTGCACGTCTCATGCTCTTTTTGCGTCAAATCGTTGCAGAGTTGAAGAAGGTGCAGAGACCTTCACGTGAAGACCTTTGGCAGATATTTTTAACGGTACTCGCGTTTATTGCGTTGATTATGGTGATCGTTGGCGTGCTGGATGCTGCAAGTGCGAAGCTAACGTTCTGGGTGTTTGGCTAAGCCAAGGAGGCAGATACAGTGGCTGAAGAAAATCTCGAAGATATAAAGGATGCGAGCGATACCGAGAACACTGCGGTGTTGAGCGACACAGACCAGTCATCTTCTGCGTCAGAGTCGGTACCCGGCGTTGTGACGAAAGACGAAGTACGTGCCTCGCTCCAGGGGCTTGACGGCAAGTGGTATGTGTTACACACCTTCTCGGGCTATGAGAAACGCGTCAAGCAGGATATCGAATCCCGTATTCATTCGATGAATATGGAAGATTATATTTTCCAGGTCGAAGTTCCTACTGAAGAAGTCTTTGAAGTACGCCGCGGTCAACGCAAACTCGTCTCGCGTGTGCGCATTCCTGGCTACGTGGTGATTCGCATGGATTTGACTGATGAATCGTGGCGAGTGGTGCAGTCAACGAATGGCGTCACAGGTTTCGTCGGTAACGGTATTGACCCGGTGCCGCTGCGCGAAGATGAAGTCGTGAATATGCTCACGCCAATGATGGAGGCAGCAGCTGCTGCGACGGCGCGTAAAGCTGGTCTGCCCACTGCAACGAAGCCAGAGTTCGTGTCCCCGTATCACGTTGGCGATCATGTGGAACTCATTTCAGCTCCATGGGCTGGGATGCCAGCAACGGTGTCTGCGGTGGATGCGGAGAACCAGCGTCTCACGGTGCTGATGATGCTTGTGGGGCAGGAGGCTCCCGTTGAGGTGTCATTCGCGCAAGTGCGTAAGGACGAGTAGGATTTTCTGATGCTGCGCTCTCGCGTCGGCACGCTTGTTTGATGTTCATAGGCGTCAACGGTAGGCGTGGCGGTGTGGTGTGTATGTATACAGAATGGCTGAACACGAATCGGTTTCCTGCTTGGTGAGTGCTCGGCTACGTCATAGAAAATAACAACAAAGGATCCTTATTTATGGCAAAGAAGAAGGTTGAGGGGCTTATTAAACTGCAGCTCCCAGCTGGTGGTGCAACTCCAGCGCCGCCGCTTGGCCCAGCGCTGGGTCAGCATGGTGTGAACATCATGGAATTTGTGAAGCAGTACAATGCTGCTACCGAGAACCAGCGGGGCAATATCATCCCGGTGGAGATCACTGTTTACGAAGATAGGTCTTTTGACTTCGTCTTGAAGACGCCGCCTGCTGCGGAGCTCATTAAGAAAGCTGCGGGTGTTGCAAAGGGATCGTCTACTCCGCATACCGTCAAGGTGGCTCATCTGAGTGCCGAGCAGCTGCGTGAGATCGCAAAGACGAAGCAGCCAGATCTGAATGCGAACGATATCGATAATGCCGCGCGGATTATCGCCGGTACGGCGCGGTCGATGGGCATTACCACAGACGAAATCTGATATGCGCTGGTCGCGTTGGCGGCCGGCATGTGGAAGGGCTGCGCTCGCCCATACACCACAATCTTGAAGGAGAACGATGAAGCGCTCAAAGAAATACCAGGACGCGGCAAAGAAGATTGCTCCGGGCGTCCTTTACGATCCTCTTCAGGCTTTTAAGCTGGTGAAGGATCTTTCTCAGACCGCCTTTGACGCCACGGTCGAAGTTGTGTTCCGTCTCGGCGTTGATCCACGCAAAGCGGATCAGATGGTGCGCGGTACTGTGAATCTGCCTCATGGCACGGGTAAGACGGCTAGGGTCCTCGTCTTTGCCCAGGGTGCGAAAGCTGCTGAGGCAGAAGAGGCAGGTGCTGACGAGGTTGGCTCTGACGAGCTGATTGCGAAGGTTGCTGATGGCTACACCGACTTCGATGCTGCTGTTGCCACGCCAGATATGATGGGCAAGGTTGGCAGGCTTGGCCGCGTGCTCGGCCCGCGTGGCTTGATGCCGAACCCGAAGACTGGCACGGTGACGATGGATGTTGCGAAAGCAGTCAGCGATATTAAAGGTGGACGTATCGAGTTCCGCGTGGACAAGAACGGCAATCTGCCTTTTGTTGTAGGCAAGACGTCCTTTAGCGAGCAGCAGCTGGCGGAGAATTACTCTGCGGCTTTGGACGAAATTCTTCGTTTGAAGCCGTCCGCATCTAAAGGACGCTATATTCTGAAGGCCACCGTTTCTGCAACGATGACTCCGGGTATCCCGTTGGATGCGAGCAAGCAGGGTGAGGCGATCTTCGCAGCCGAGTGAGGTAACGACAACTCGGTAGAAGTATCTGGCATACACCGTGAGCTTTGGGGGAGCGCGTCAATTTTTTGGCGTGCTCCCTTTCTCTATAGTTGTTGGTTTCCAGCACCTCACTGTGATTCTGCTGAGCCTGTTGCTCAGCATCTGCGCGACGATCAGGGCGCGTGCAGCATGCGTACTGCTGTGTGGACTACAATGGTCGAAAATCCGGAAAGGGGCTTCAATGGGTGCGCTCGTCATCGGTGTTGCAGGTGGCACAGGATCCGGGAAAACGACCCTCACGAACGAAATTTCGCGTCATTTTCCAGGTCAAACATCCGTGATCTATCACGATAACTACTATGTGCCTCACGACGACATTCCGATATCGGAGCGTGCGAAGCTTAACTACGATTCTCCCGATGCATTCGACAACGAATTGATGGTTGAGCAGCTTGGCCAACTGATCGGTGGGCAGCCGATTGATTCTCCCACGTACGACTATGCGCACCATACGCGCGCCGCACAGACAATCCATATTGAGCCGAAGCCCGTCATCATCGTCGAGGGTATCCTCATTTTCGCCGAACCTGCGATCTGCCGACTGCTCGACATCAAGATTTTTGTGGATACAGATGCTGATGTGCGGATTTTGCGCCGGATCAAGCGCGACGTCATCGAGAGGGGTCGCACACTTCAGAGTGTTGAGGAGCAGTACCTTAACACCGTTAAACCCATGCATGAACTGTATGTCGAGCCGTCCAAACGCAAGGCCGACCTGATTGTTCCTGAAGGTGGGCGGAACCTTGTTGCCCTGGATATGCTGATCCATCGGATTGCGCATCAACTTGAGGGTGGCCAGGGGGAGATATAACACATCTTTCTCTCGATCCGTGACGAAGTAGCGTGAGCAGACGGCGTGAAGTGAGGCGAGCAGTGGCCGGTATAGAGCGATGCGTCACACCCGGTCGCCTCACCTTTGTGCCTCGTGATCGGTGAAGTATAATAAGTGAAGCCAAAGACCGTGGGTTCCGTCAGGATTAATCTCAATGAGGCCGGCGCAGGTGGACGTTTTCCGAATAGATTCGGCGAGCCCTGCATGCGCGGGGCTTTTTTGATGCCTACGGATGACGACCGAAAGGAGGCCAGATGGCGAAGGCCGACAAGTCTGCAGAAATCGCGGAGCTCACTTCGAAGTTCGAAGCGTCGAGCGGTGTGCTGCTCACTGAATATCGTGGACTCACTGTTGCGCAGCTTCAACAACTGCGTCGTGCACTGCGTCCAACGGCAGAATATAAGGTCGCTAAGAACACATTGGCTTTGATTGGAGCTAAGAAGGCGGGGTTTGAGGATCCGGATATGGATAACCTCTTCGCAGGCCCTTCTGGTTTCGTGTTTGTCAGCGGTGAAGTGCCGGGGGCTGCAAAGGTTCTGCGCGATTTCGCCAAGGACAACCCTGCGCTGATCGTCAAAGGCGGGATTTTTGAAGGCAAAGTCCTGTTTGCAGACGACGTCAAGGCACTGGCAGATCTCGAATCTCGCGATGTTCTGCTTGCCAAGACTGCTGGCGTGCTCAAAGCCTCGCTGTACAAGGCGGCATCTCTATTCCAGGCGCCAGTTTCCAAGGCTGTGCGCACCATCGACGCGCTACGCGCGAAGGAAGAAGCAGCAGCCTGAGTATTGGGCAGCTGCATAATGTAACAATTCCTGCTCGCGTAGCAGGCTGATGAAAGGATGGCCACTATGGCTAAGCTCTCTACCGAGGAGCTGATTGCAGCGTTCAAAGAATTGACGCTGGTTGAACTGAATGATTTCGTCAAGGCGTTCGAGGACGAGTTCGGCGTTGAGGCTGCGGCTCCAGTTGCTGTTGCTCCTGCCGCTGCTGGCGGTGCTGCTGCTCCGGCTGCTGAAGAAGAGGAAAAGGACTCCTTCGACGTCATTCTGGAGGAGATTGGCGACAAGAAGGTTCAGGTTATTAAGGAAGTTCGTGCGCTGACGAGCCTCGGCCTGAAGGAAGCAAAGGATCTTGTTGATTCTGCTCCTAAGGCTGTGTTGGAAGGTGCCAACAAGGAAGCTGCTGAGGCTGCGAAGGCCCAGCTGGAAGGCGCAGGCGCCAAGGTAACGCTGAAGTGATTTTCCGATGCGCGCAGTGTCCGCTCTTGTCAGGCGTGGTTGACGTCTGTAGCGGACGCTGAGTTCATCGAGGCGTTTTATCTCAAGGGGCGTTGTTGTGTTGCTGATAGGGCACACAGCAGCGCCCTTTTCTTGTGTTGGCACAGCCTGCATGTCCCTGCATCCCCGCGTTTGTTCTGGCAGCTTTGCCGGGCCACCTTTTCTGGGCAGTGCATTACCCCTGGGTGACGAGTTGCACAAATTGGAGTCTGGTCATGCCCCACCAGAAACGAGTACGCTAGATAGATGCGCACGTGTATCACCATGTGCATTGTGCCGTTATTGAGCCTCAACCAGGCGAACCTCGGTGTTCATCGGTTGTTCTGGCGCCAGTATAACGCACAACGTGCCGGCATGGTCAAACGCGCGTTTTCGCCTTTTCATCGTCAGGGAAGGAATCCTCTTGGCTGCTTCGCGCACCTATTCACTCGCTGTTCAAGACGGTAAACCATACTCAGATCGCGTCTCCTTTGCCAAGATTAAGGAACCGTTACATGTTCCCAATCTGATTGAGATTCAAACGCGCAGCTATGGATGGCTGATTGGGGATGATCAGTGGAAGGCTGCTCATCCGGGTGAAATGTCTGGGTTGGAAGAAATTTTTGCGGATATTTCCCCTATTGAAAATCTTGGCCAAACCATGGGTTTGGTGCTGTCTCATCCACATTTGGAAGAGCCTAAATATTCGATTCAGGAGTGTCGTGAACACGACCTCACGTATTCAGCACCGCTCTATGTGACGGCAGAGTTCCAGAACTACGAGACTGGAGAGATTAAGTCGCAGACCACGTTTATCGGCGATTTTCCGATTATGACGGAATACGCCACCTTTATCGTCAACGGGTCTGAGCGTGTTGTGGTGTCGCAGCTTGTGCGCTCGCCGGGCGTGTACTTCGAGCGTACGCCTGATAAGACCTCTGATAAGGATGTGTTTGGCGCAAAGATTATTCCGAGCCGTGGCGCGTGGTTGGAATTCGAGATTGATAAGCGCGAATCGGTTGGTGTACGCGTCGATCGTAAGCGTAAGCAGTCCGTGACGGTATTCCTGAAGGCTATCGGCATGACGGAGTCGGAGATTCGTGATGTTTTCAGCGATTTCCCGTTAATGTTGGAAACGCTGGAGAAAGATACTGTTCATACACAGGAAGATGCGCTGCGCGAGCTGTATCGTAAGTTGCGGCCTGGTGATCCAGCCACAGCTGAAGCAGGGCGCAATCTGTTGAACAACTTCTATTTCAACAACAAGCGCTATTCCACCGCTAAGGTTGGGCGTTACAAGATCAATAAGAAGTTGGGTCTGAATTCGGATCCAGAGCGTTTCTCGCTCAATATTGACGACATCACCGCAACGCTGCGCTACATGCTTGCTCTGCAGGCAGGCTTGGACGAAGTGGTGTGTGCGCCTGGTGCCGATTCTGTGCCTGTACAGACTGACGATATCGACCATTTCGGCAATCGGCGTATTCGTGCGGTGGGTGAGCTGATTCAGAATCAGATGCGCACCGGCCTTGCCCGCTTGGATCGAATGGTTCGGGAACGCATGACCACTCAGGAAGCTGAAGCGATCACGCCTGCGAGCCTGATCAACATTCGGCCTATCGTGGCAGCGATTAAGGAATTCTTTGGCACCAGCCAGCTTTCCCAGTTCATGGATCAGGTGAATCCTCTGGCCGGCCTGACGCATAAGCGGCGCCTGTCTGCTCTCGGTCCCGGCGGGCTCTCCCGTGAGCGCGCCGGCATGGAGGTTCGTGACGTTCACCCCTCGCACTATGGCCGTATGTGCCCTATCGAAACGCCTGAAGGCCAGAACATTGGTCTGATTGGATCCCTTGCGGCGTTCGCACGTTTGAATTCGTTCGGCTTTATCGAAACTCCGTATCGCGTGGTGAAGGACGGCCGCGTCACAGACGAGATCGTGTACCTCCAGGCCGATGACGAAAACGGCAAGTACATTGCCCAGGCCGAAGCTCCTCTGGATGCCGACGGGCATTTCTCTCAGGAAGAGGTGCTGTGCCGAACCTCAGGTGGCGATCCTGCGCTTGTGCCCGCTGACGAGGTTGACTATCAGGATGTGTCTGCACGTCAGATGACGGCTGTTGGCACTGCCATGATTCCTTTCTTGGAGCATGACGACGCACACCGCGCTCTGATGGGTGCAAACATGCAGCGTCAGGCTGTTCCGCTGATCCGCCCCGTTGCGCCGTATGTGGGCACGGGTATGGAGGTGTCCGCCGCTGTGGACGCTGGCGATGTCACGATTGCGAAGCAGCCGGGCGTCGTCACCAACGTGGATGCCACTGCCATTACTGTGGAGCACGACGATGGTACCCACCGGACGTACCGCTTGAAGAAGTTCATGCGTTCCAACGCTGGAACGTCGATCAACCAGCACGCGGTGGTTTCTGAGGGTGATCGCGTTGAGACAGGTTCACTGCTCGCGGACGGTCCATCGACCTATCATGGTGAGCTGGCTCTGGGTCAGAACCTCCTGGTCGCTCTGATGGGCTGGAATGGTTACAACTACGAGGATGCCGTCATCATCTCAGAACGTCTGGTCAAGCAGGATGTGCTCACGTCGATTCACATTATCGAACACGAAGTGAATGCCCGCGATTCAAAGCTTGGCCCAGAGGAAATTACGCGTGATGTTCCGAACGTGTCGGAGGACGCGCTTTCCCACCTGGATGATCAAGGCATTATCCGTATTGGTGCTGAGGTCGATAGCGGCGACATTCTGGTTGGAAAGATCACGCCGAAGGGTGAAACGGAGCTCACGAGCGAGGAGCGGCTGCTTCGTGCCATCTTTGGTGAGAAGGCGAAGGAAGTTCGGGATACGTCCCTGCGCGTACCGCATGGTGAGTGGGGTGTTGTGACGGGCATTCGCCAGTTCACGAAGGAGAACGCAGAGGAAATGCCGTCGGACGTGAACGAAACGGTTCACGTGTGGATTGCTCAGCGCCGTAAGATCACCGTCGGCGATAAAATGTCTGGTCGGCACGGCAACAAGGGCGTGATCTCGCGGATTCTTCCTGAGGAAGATATGCCGTTTATGGAAGACGGCACCCCTGTCGATATCATTTTGAACCCGCTCGGTGTGCCAAGCCGTATGAACCTCGGCCAGGTCTATGAACTGCATCTAGGCTGGATCGCGTCTCAAGGATGGGATGCCAGCGAGGCTCGCAGTAATGGCGAGGAATGGGCTGTGCGCCTTCCTGAGAATGCTGTTCAGGGCAATCCGGGGCAGACAGTCGCTACACCTGTGTTTGATGGTGTGAAGCCCGATGAAATCGATGGCCTGCTGGCCAACACATTGCCCAACCGAGATGGGCAGCAGTTGGTGGATGCCCAGGGCAAGGCAAAGCTGTTTGACGGCCGCACGGGCGAACCGTTCCCCGGTCGCATCGCTGTGGGCTACATGTACATGCTTAAGTTGAACCATTTGGTGGACGATAAGATTCACGCTCGTTCCACCGGTCCATATGCGATGGTCACACAGCAGCCGTTGGGTGGTAAGGCTCAGTTCGGCGGTCAGCGTTTCGGCGAAATGGAAGTATGGGCTCTGGAAGCATACGGAGCATCACATACCTTGCAGGAAATGTTGACGGTGAAATCCGACGATACGGTCGGGCGCGTCAAGGTGTACGAGGCGATTGTTAAGGGCGATAACTTCCCAGAACCTGGCATTCCAGAATCCTTCAAGGTGTTGATGCAGGAGATGCGCTCACTGTGCTTGGATGTGGAGGCTTTGGATATCTCTGGGCAGCCTATCGACATTCGTGACGAGGAAGACGATCGTTTCAGGGAGCCCACGGATGAGGAGCGGGAGGAGTCCGCACGCCTGTCCGGAATTGGTAACGGACCCAGTGGCCTGGAGGATCTCGAATCCGGTGCAGAGCTCTAGGGAGCTGACCGACGGGCGCACGTGAGCACGAGCGTGAGCCCGTCATAAGAGTTGTGAATAATTTGCCGAAAATGAGGAAGTAGGAACCTTGCTCGACGTCAATCGATTTGATTCACTGCATATTTCCCTTGCCACCACCGAGGATATTCACCGGTGGAGCTACGGTGAGGTGAAGAAGCCGGAGACGATCAACTACCGTACGCTCAAGCCGGAAAAAGATGGTCTTTTTGGCGAGCAGATTTTTGGTCCAACCCGCGATTGGGAGTGTGCATGCGGTAAGTACAAGCGTCCACGCTTCAAGGGGATTATCTGTGAACGCTGCGGCGTGGAGGTGACGCGTTCTAAGGTGCGCCGCGAGCGTATGGGGCATATTGAGCTCGCTGCACCTGTGACGCACATCTGGTATTTCAAAGGTGTTCCGAGCCGCTTGGGCTATCTGCTGGATATCGCGCCTAAGGATCTGGAAAAGGTCATCTATTTCGCGGCATATATGGTGACGCGTGTTGACGAGGAAGCTCGCACACGCGATATGGCGAGCCTCACCAATGAGTACGAGGTTGAGCGCAAGGCCATGGAAGATGACCGCGATGCCCATATCGCTCAGCTGCAGACCAAGTTGGAGCAGCAGATTGCACAGCTCGAGGCTGATGGCAAGACGGCTGAAGTAGCCAAGGCCAGGAAGTCCGGCGAGTCGGAGATTGCGCGTGCTCGGCGCAGCGCGGATTCTCAGGTGGAGATGCTCGACACGGTCTGGGATCGCTTTGTTCATCTGCACGTGGGTGATTTGGAAGGCAGCGAAGAGATCTATCGCGAGATGGATGCGCGCTATTCGGACTATTTTGATGCCTCGCGTGGCGCAGAAGCCGTCCAGAAGCGTTTGCAGGATTTCGATCTGGAAGCTGAACATGCCATGTTGGTCGATCAGATCGAAAACGGCACTGCACAGAAGAAGATCCGTGCCCTGAAGCGCATTAAGGTTGTGAATGCTTTCCGCCACTCCGGTACGCGTCCAGAAGTCATGGTTCTTAACGCAATTCCGGTGATTCCGCCAGATCTGCGCCCGATGATCCAGTTGGATGGTGGCCGGTTTGCCACGTCCGATCTGAACGATCTGTATCGCCGCGTTATCAACCGCAATAATCGTCTGAAGCGCATGCTCGATTTGGGTGCGCCGGAGATTATGGTCAACAACGAAAAGCGCATGTTGCAGGAAGCCGTGGACGCCCTGTTCGATAACGGTCGGCGTGGACGCCCAGTTGCCGGTGCCTCCGGCCGCCCACTGAAGTCTTTGGCGGACATGCTCAAGGGTAAGCAAGGTCGTTTCCGCCAGAACCTGCTCGGTAAGCGCGTGGACTATTCTGGCCGTTCCGTGATTGTGGTGGGTCCGTCCTTGAAGATGCACCAGTGCGGTGTTCCTAAGACGATGGCACTTGAACTGTTTAAGCCCTTCGTTCAGAAGCGGCTCGTTGATCTGCAGATTGCGAAGAACGTCAAAGCAGCCAAGCGCATGGTGGATCGCCAGCGTCCGGAAGTATGGGACGTGCTGGAAGAGGTTATCTCCGAACACCCCGTG
This sequence comes from Actinomycetaceae bacterium, assembly GCA_028724265.1. Classification (GTDB taxonomy): domain Bacteria; phylum Actinomycetota; class Actinomycetes; order Actinomycetales; family Actinomycetaceae; genus JAQYDG01. The sequence goes on along the minus strand of JAQYDG010000004.1, from coordinate 394,169 downwards.
CTGTTGAACCGTGCACCTACGCTGCACCGTTTGGGCATTCAGGCTTTTGAGCCCGTGCTTATCGAGGGTAAGGCAATTCAGCTGCATCCTTTGGCATGTGCCGCCTTCAATGCGGACTTCGATGGCGACCAGATGGCTATCCACATTCCGCTTTCTGTGGAGGCGCAGGCTGAGGCGCGCATTCTGATGTTGGCATCCAACAACATCTTGAAGCCTTCGGACGGCCACACGGTGACGATGCCTTCCCAGGATATGGTGATCGGCATTTTCGGGTTGACGCGCGAAAAGAAGGACGTCGCGGGTACGGGTCGATACTTCGGGTCGGTTGCTGAGGCTCAGATGGCCTACGATTTAGGCGAGCTCGATATTGATGCCATGTGCCATATCCGGTTTGAACCCGATCTGGTTCCTCCGGTCGATTGGGAGCCACCTGTCAATTATGAACAGGGCGATCCGATCATGTTGGAGACGTCGCTGGGGCGCGCCATCTTTAATCGTGCCCTTCCGCAGACGTTCCCTTATGTGAACCGTATGGTGGATAAGAAGGCTTTGGGCAAGATCGTGGATGAGCTTTCCATGAACTACGACAAGGCCAATATCACCGCATCGCTGGATGCGCTGAAGAACACCGGCTTCTACTATGCCGGCCGCGTTGGCGTCACCATCGCAGCATCGGACGTGATTCTTCCTCCTGATAAGCAAGCGATTCTTGACGAAGCCGATAAGCGTGCTGCACGTATCGAGCGCCAGTACGAAACCGGCCGTATCGGTGATGAGGACCGGCGGCGCAATTTGGCTGACCACTGGGAGAAGATCACCGAAGAGGTGCGCGCCTCCATGCAGAAGAACCTTGACGGCGAGAACAACGTCAACGAGATTGTTTCTTCTGGTGCTCGTGGCAACTGGGATCAGTTCGGCCAGATTGCTGGTATGCGTGGTCTGGTTGCGGATCCAAAGGGTAATACGATTCCGTACCCCATCAAGTCCTCCTATCGTGAAGGACTTTCCGTGTTGGAGTATTTCATTTCCACGCACGGTGCTCGTAAGGGCTTGGCAGATACGGCTTTGCGTACGGCGGATTCTGGCTATCTGACTCGTCGTCTCGTGGACGTGGCGCAGGACGTTATCGTACGCGAGGATGATTGTGGAACACGCCTTGGGCTGACGAAGCCGATCGCCGTTCCAGGCGAGGACGGAAGCCTCGTTCCAGCGTCTAATCTCGGTACAACCGTCTATGCCCGTACACTGGCGCGCGATGCTGTTGATGCTCAGGGTAATGTGGTCATTCCGGCGGGTACGGATCTCAATCCGCATAACGTCGCCGCAGCGATCGATGCCGGTATCACCGAGCTGATGGTGCGTTCCGTGCTCACGTGTGAGTCGCATACAGGTGTCTGCGCGGCGTGCTACGGCCGTTCGATGGCAACTGGGCATCGCGTGGATATCGGCGAAGCGGTCGGTATTGTGGCCGCTCAGTCTATTGGCGAGCCTGGTACTCAGCTGACGATGCGTACCTTCCACAATGGCGGTTCAGCCTCGTCAAGTGGCGATATCGTCGGTGGTCTGCCACGCGTGCAGGAGCTGTTCGAGGCACGTAAGACTCCGAAGGGCGAAGCTCCTATCGCTGAGGCCTCTGGCACGATGCACATCGACGACGACGGCGAGCGCGTGCGTCACCTCGTGCTGACGCGTGACGACGGCGGCGAAGATCTCTCATACCCCGTCTCTAAGCGTGTTAAGCTGCGCTTCGAGGAAGGCGAGCATGTCGAGGCTGGCGTCCAGCTCACAGAGGGAAGTGTGGATCCAACCAAGGTTCTGCGTATCTCCGGTATGCGCCGCGCGCAGCAGCTGATCGTCGATCAGGTTCAGTCGGTGTACAACTCGCAGAGCGTGGAAATTCACGATAAGCACATTGAGGTGATCGTGCGCCAGATGACGCGGCGCGTCACCGTACTGGATTCAGGAACAACATCCCTGCTTCCCGGCGAACTGGTGGATTCGATGAGCTTGCGTGATGAGTCTCGTGCGGCATTGGCCGAAGGCGGGAAGCCTGCCAGCGGTCGTCCGGAATTGATGGGTATTACGAAGACGTCGCTCGCGACGGATTCCTGGCTCTCTGCTGCATCGTTCCAGGAAACCACACGTGTGCTGACGGAGGCAGCTTTGAACGCAAAGAGCGATCCGCTGTTTGGTTTGAAGGAAAACGTCATGCTGGGCAAGTTGATTCCGGCTGGTACCGGCTTGGAAGAACAGCATAAGCGCAAGGTGGAACCCACGGATGAAGCTCGCGTTGAGTTCGAAAAGAACAACGGTTATGCTCATCAGGATTTTGATCCGTACGATGAGAGCTACGAGTACGATGACTATCGGAATTTTGATCTCTCAGCCGGCTACGGTTTCTGATGTGTTGTCGATAAGGCGTCATTGGGTGCGGTGAGAACCGGCACGAGTACGGCAGGTTTGGCAGTGGGAACTGCTGGCCTGCCGTATTTTGTATGTGGCAATAGCCACGGTTGCACCAAACTTTTGACGGTGCCAGTATGAGGCGACTAATCTGTATGAGGTTGGCTCCTTTTGACGGCGGCTGGAGTTGCGCCGTGTATGCAGTCATAGGGGCATAAATTCAGTTGAGAAATTAATAGGAGAAATAGTGCCCACTATTCAGCAGCTGGTTCGTCGCGGGCGGGTCAGCAAGTCCAGCAAAACAAAGACGCCGGCGCTTAAGGGGAGTCCACAGCGCCGCGGCGTTGCGACGCGCGTCTTTACAACGACCCCGAAGAAGCCAAACTCAGCCTTGCGTAAAGTGGCTCGTGTGCGTCTGTCGACGGGTATTGAAGTGACTGCATACATTCCTGGTGAGGGTCATAACCTCCAGGAGCATTCCATTGTGTTGGTGCGCGGTGGCCGTGTGCGCGACCTCCCTGGCGTACGGTACAAGATTGTCCGTGGTGCACTTGATACTCAGGGAGTGAAGAACCGTGGTCAAGCTCGCTCGAAGTACGGAGCAAAGAAGGAGAAGAAGTAATGCCACGTAAGGGTCCGGCTCGTAAGCGACCGCTCGTTGAGGATCCAGTCTATGGATCGACGCTCGTTACTCAATTGGTGAACCGAGTGCTGCTGTCAGGGAAGAAGTCGATCGCACAGTCAATCGTCTACGGAGCACTGGAAGGCGTGGCGCAAAAGACCGAGCAGGATGCGCTTACCGTCCTCAAGCGTGCGATGGAGAATATTCGCCCGTCCGTGGAGGTGCGTTCACGTCGTGTTGGCGGCGCAACCTATCAGGTTCCTGTGGAGGTAAAGCCCGGGCGTGCAAATACTCTTGCACTGCGCTGGTTGGTGGATTACTCCCGCGAACGCCGCGAGAAGACGATGACTGAACGACTGATGAACGAGATTTTGGACGCGTCCAATGGGCTCGGTGCATCGGTCAAGCGTCGTGAAGACACGCACCGTATGGCGGAATCCAACAGGGCTTTCGCTCACTATCGCTGGTAATTGTGCGGGCTTTGCCCTGCGTGGAAGGAAAAACAGAAGGTGGCAGAACTGAAGGTTCTCACGGATCTGCATAAGGTTCGTAACATCGGAATTATGGCGCACATCGATGCCGGTAAAACAACCGTCACCGAACGTATCTTGTACTACACAGGTGTGAACTACAAGATTGGTGAAACGCATGACGGCGCGTCCACCACTGACTGGATGGAACAGGAAAAGGAGCGCGGCATTACGATCACGTCGGCCGCTATTACCGCTTTCTGGAATGGCAACCAGATCAACATTATTGATACGCCTGGTCACGTGGACTTCACGGTTGAGGTGGAGCGTTCGCTGCGCGTTCTCGACGGTGCGGTGGCTGTCTTTGATGGCAAAGAGGGCGTGGAACCGCAGAGTGAGACTGTGTGGCATCAGGCGGATAAGTACGACGTGCCGCGCATCTGCTTTATCAACAAGATGGATAAACTCGGCGCTGATTTCGATTTCTCTGTCCAGACGATTCGGGATCGGCTCAACGCCACACCGGTCGTGTTGACGTTCCCAATTGGCGCTGAAAATGATTTTTCCGGTGTTGTTGACGTCCTGAAGATGAAGGCCATCCGATTCCCGGAGAAGGACGACAAGGGCAACGAGACAAAGGGTGCTCTCGTCGTTGAAGAGGATATTCCGGAAGATCTCGTTGAGAAAGCTCAAACGCTGCGCGATCAGGCGATGGAATTTGCTGCTGAGGCCAACGATGAGTTGATGGAGAAGTACCTGGAGGATGGGGAACTGACCATCGATGAGATCAAGCAGGGTATCCGTATCCGCACGATCGCCTCGGAGATCTACCCTGTGTTCGCCGGTTCTGCTTACAAGAACAAGGGCGTCCAGCCGATGCTGGATGGCGTGATCGACTACCTCCCCTCACCGCTGGATATGCCTCCGGTCAAGGGATTTAAGCCGGGACATGAGGAAGACGGCGAAACAGAGTCACGCGAAGCTTCTGAAAAGGAGCCTTTCTCTGCTCTCGCATTCAAGATTGCCGTCCATCCCTTCTACGGCAAGCTGACCTTCGTTCGTGTCTACTCCGGAAAGGTGACGCCTGGTATGCAGGTGGTCAACTCCACGAAGGGCAAGAAGGAACGTATCGGCAAGATGTTCCAGATGCACTCCAACGAGGAGATCCCCGTTGAAGAGGCACATGCTGGGCACATTTATGCGTTTATCGGCTTGAAGGAAGTCACGACAGGCGATACGCTCTCCGATGCTTCTCATCAGATCGTGCTGGAGTCGATGACGTTCCCCGAGCCGGTTATCCACGTCGCCATTGAGCCTAAGTCCAAGAACGATCAGGAAAAGCTCGGAATTGCGATTCAGAAGCTGGCGGAAGAGGATCCTACCTTCACCGTGCAGCAGGATCAGGAGACCGGTCAGACCGTGCTTGGCGGTATGGGCGAGTTGCACCTGGATATTCTGGTGGATCGGATGCGTCGTGAGTTCCATGTGGAAGCCAATGTTGGCGCACCTATGGTGGCTTACCGCGAGACGATTCGCAAGAAGGTCGAAAATGTGCAGTACACGCACAAGAAGCAGACCGGCGGTTCTGGTCAGTTTGCGAAGGTTCAGGTGACCTTCGAGCCTCTGGAGGACGCTGAGGACGGTAAGACCTACGAGTTCGTCGATGCCGTCACAGGTGGTCGCGTTCCTCGCGAGTACATCCCGTCAGTTGATGCTGGTATTCAGGAAGCCATGGAGTCTGGCGTTCTGGCCGGGTACCCCATGGTTGGTGTGAAGGCCACGCTGGTTGACGGTGGTTATCACGAGGTCGATTCCTCCGAAATGGCGTTCAAGATTGCCGGTAATATGGTGCTGAAGGAAGGCGCCAAGCGCGCTAACCCAGTGATCCTTGAGCCGATTATGGATGTTGAGGTTCGTACTCCTGAGGAGTACATGGGTGATGTGATCGGCGATCTGAACTCGCGGCGTGGCATGATCAAGGCGATGGAAGACTCGCACGGCATGAAGTCAGTGAGTGCTCTCGTTCCGCTTTCCGAAATGTTCGGGTATGTTGGCGATCTGCGTTCCAAGACGCAGGGTCGCGCAGTATACACGATGCAGTTTGATTCCTACGCGGAGGTTCCACGAACCATCGCGGACGAAATCATCAAGAAGAACCGGGGCGAATAGCCTCTCTGGTTCGTTATAATAAACAACCGAAGTAATATTCAATATATTCAGGCATGCGTGACGCCTTGGCGCTGCGATATGCTGAAGGTTCCGAATAACTAGCGTCCCAGGAGGGCTCAAGTGGCGAAGGCCAAGTACGATAAATCAAAGCCGCATATGAATATCGGCACCATCGGCCACGTCGATCATGGTAAGACGACGTTGACCGCTGCGATTACGAAGGTGCTGGCGGAAAAGTTCCCGGAGATGAACACCTTCACTCCGTTCGATCAGGTAGATAACGCTCCCGAAGAGCGCGCACGTGGCGTCACAATCAACGTTTCCCACGTTGAGTACTCCACTCCGAAGCGTCACTACGCACACGTGGATGCTCCAGGCCACGCGGACTACATCAAGAACATGATTACTGGTGCGGCGCAGATGGATGGCGCAATCCTGGTTGTTGCCGCGACCGATGGCCCGATGGCTCAGACGCGTGAACACGTTCTGCTTGCTCGTCAGGTGGGTGTGCCGGATATTATCGTGGCTCTGAACAAGACCGATATGGTCGATGATGAAGAGCTGCTGGAACTGGTCGAGATGGAGACCCGTGATCTGTTGAGCTCTCAGCAGTACGACGGCGACAACATTCCGATCGTTCGTATTTCAGCTCTGAAGGCGCTCGAGGGCGACGAGGAAGCAATGAACGGCGTTCTCGAGTTGATGAAGACCGTCGATGATTACTTCCCGGATCCGCAGCGCGATCTGGATAAGCCTTTCTTGATGCCTATCGAGGATGTCTTCACCATTACCGGCCGTGGCACCGTTGTCACTGGTCGTGTGGAGCGCGGTCAGCTGAAGCTGAACGAGGAAGTCGAGATTATCGGCTTGCACGATACCCAGAAGACCACAGTCACCGGTATCGAAATGTTCCACAAGCAGATGGATACCGCAGACGCGGGCGAAAACGTCGGTCTGCTGCTGCGTGGTACCAAGCGCGAGGAAGTTGAGCGTGGTCAGGTTGTGGCTCGTCCTGGAACGATCACGCCTCATACGAACTTCAAGGCTCAGGTGTACGTGCTGAAGAAGGAAGAAGGCGGGCGTCACAATCCGTTCTTCTCCAACTACCGTCCTCAGTTCTACTTCCGCACAACTGACGTGACGGGCGTCATCACCCTTCCGGAGGGCACCGAAATGGTGATGCCGGGCGATAACACCGAAATGACGGTCGAGCTGATTGCTCCTATCGCTATGGAGGTTGGCCTGGGCTTCGCAATTCGTGAAGGTGGGCACACCGTTGGTTCAGGCAAGGTAACTGAAATCATCAAGTGATTTCCTTTTTCCTCACAAGGGCAAGGCTCTGGCCTTGCCCTTTTTGTTGGTGTGCGTGTTGTGCGATGCCTGCTTGCATGAGGGTTAGCGCACATTCACGCTCAGCGCTTGGCGCCAGGCGGCTCAAGGTGGCATACTTGTGGAGTTGCCTGTTTTGAGCAGGTGTGAGCTTCGCCGTGTAGACGGCGTATTGATAAGCGTCCTTTTGGACTTCATAGGGCTGGATTTGTAGCGCGTCAATTTGTCTGCGCATGCGACACGCCCGGGTGAGGGTACCGGAGGACATAACGACAGAGAGGCAGACGACGCTATGGCGGGACAGAAAATCCGCATCCGGCTGAAGTCATATGACCATGAGGTCATTGATAACGCGGCGAAAAAGCTCGTCGACGAAGTGACGCGCACAGGCGCGACGGTAGTGGGTCCTGTGCCGCTGCCGACGGAGAAGAACGTGTATGTCGTAATCCGTTCTCCGCATATGTACAAGGACAGCCGCGAGCACTTCGAGATGCGCACGCACAAGCGTCTGATCGATATCATCGATCCGACCGTCAAGACGATCGATACGTTGCGTCGTCTTGATTTGCCAAGTGACGTGAATGTGGAAATCAAGCTCTGAGGTAACGCATCATGACAAAAGAAACAGTTACTAAGGCGCCGGTCAAAGCGTTGCTCGGCACCAAGTTGGGGATGACCCAACTGTGGGACGAGGCAGGTACCCTCGTTCCGATCACCGTTGTTCATGTCGGCAAGAACGCGGTCACTCAAATTCGCACCGTCGAGCATGACGGCTATTCGGCCATTCAGTTGGCTTCTGGCGATATCAAGAAGAAGAACGTCACCAAGCCGCTCGCTGGGCACTATGCGAAAGCTGGTGTAACCCCGCGTCGCGCTCTGGCAGAGGTGCGGACAGTCGATGCCGATAATTACACGCTCGGCCAGGAAATTGGCGCAGACGTTTTCGAGAACGGCGAAAAAATCGACGTTATCGGCACGTCCAAGGGCAAGGGTTTTGCCGGCGTGATGAAGCGTCATAATTTCAAGGGCGTTTCTGCATCCCATGGTGCTCACCGTAACCACCGTAAGCCCGGATCTATCGGAGCGTGCGCAACGCCGTCTCGCGTATTCAAGGGCGTGCGCATGGCTGGCCGTATGGGTCACGAGCGTGTGACGGTTCAGAACCTGCATGTTCAGGGCGTCGATGCCGAGAAGGGCATCGTTTTGGTTGCCGGTGCGGTGCCAGGTCCCAAGGGCGGCACAGTCGTCATCCGTACTGCAGTGAAGGGAGCCTGAAACAATGGCAGAGAATCTGACAGTCGATGTGATTGATGCGCATGGCGAGAAGGCCGGAACAGTCGATCTTCCTACGGAGCTCTTTGGCCTGGATGTGAATATTCCGTTGTTGCACCAGGTTGTCACAGCTCAGCTCAACGCTGCGCGCCAAGGCACACATGCAACAAAGACGCGCGGAATGGTTGCCGGCGGCGGGAAGAAACCGTATAAGCAGAAGGGTACCGGGCGCGCACGTCAGGGCTCTATTCGTGCACCACAGTTCAACGGCGGCGGCACGGTTCACGGTCCTCAGCCGCGGTCATATGTGGAGCGCACGCCGAAGAAAATGATTAAGGCTGCTCTGCTTCAGTCCCTTTCGGATCGCGCAGCGCACAGCCGTATTCATGTGGTGAGCGCATTCGTTGAGGGCGATAAGCCATCGACCAAGGCTGCCAAGGCAGTGCTGCGTGTTGTGTCGGATCAGAGGTCGGCGCTTGTCGCTGTGGCTCGGGATGACGATGCGACAATTCTCTCGCTGCGTAACCTCCCTGAGGTAAGAAATATTCTCTATGTTGACCAGATCAACACCTACGACGTGCTCGATGCCGATGACGTGGTCTTTACCTCTCAGGCCTTTGAGACGTTCGTTGACTCCAACCGTCACGAGGAGGCAGCAAAGTGAGTGAAACCCCAGGATTCTGGAACAAGCATCCTCAAGACGTCATTCTTCGCCCTGTCACAACGGAGAAGTCGGCAGGCCTGGAGGATCAGGGCAAGTACACGTTCGAGGTTGATGCATCTGCGAACAAAACTGAGATCAAGCACGCTGTGGAAGCTATCTTCCACGTGAAGGTGGCTTCGGTCAATACGTTGCACCGCAAGGGGAAGGCACGCCGGACTATCACAGGTATTGGGTACCGCAAGGATACCAAGCGCGCTGTGGTCACCCTACGTGAAGGCTCTATCGATATTTATGGTGATGTGGTGGCCTAGCGCCGCCCGGAAAAAGATTGAGGATCAAAACTCATGGGTATTCGTAAGTACAAGCCGACGACGCCAGCGCGCCGTGGCTCTTCCGTGGCCGATTTTTCCGAGCTGACACGCCGCACCCCGGAAAAGTCGCTTCTGCGGCCTCTACATAAGACTGGTGGACGCAATAACCTCGGGCGCATTACCATGCGTCACCACGGTGGCGGCCACAAGAGGCGTTATCGCTTGATCGATTTTCGTCGTTGGGATAAGGATGGCATTCCCGCACGCGTGGCGGAGATCGAATATGATCCAAACCGCACGGCACGTATTGCTCTGCTGCACTATGCGGATGGCGAGAAGCGCTACATTATCGCTCCGAAGAATCTGAATAAGGGCGACATCGTTGAAACCGGTCCGAAGTCGGATATTAAGCCGGGAAACAATTTGCCGTTGAAGAACATTCCGGTCGGTACCACTGTGTACGCTGTTGAATTACAGCCACTCGGTGGCGCGAAGATCGCACGCAGCGCAGGCACCTCCGTTCAGTTGGTGGCACGTGAGGCACAGTGGGCACAGTTGCGGATGCCGTCAGGCGAAATTCGTAATGTGGACTCGCGCTGCCGCGCGACGATCGGCGAGGTCGGTAATGCCGAGCACTCCAATATCAATTGGGGCAAGGCTGGCCGTATGCGGTGGAAGGGCGTTCGCCCACACGTCCGCGGTGTTGTGATGAACCCAGTGGATCACCCACATGGCGGCGGTGAAGGCAAGACCTCAGGTGGTCGTCACCCTGTGAGCCCATGGGGTAAGCCTGAAGGCCGCACGCGCCACGCCAACAAGCCAAGCGACAAGATGATTGTTCGTCGTCGTAAGTCCGGACGTAATCGCTAAGGAGGGAGGAATCAATGCCACGCAGTCTCAAGAAAGGCCCGTTCGTCGATGATCATCTGCTCAAGAAGGTTGATGAGCAGAACGAAAAGGGTACGCATAACGTCATCAAGACGTGGTCACGCAGGTCGATGATTACCCCAGACTTCCTTGGCCACACGTTCGCCGTTCACGATGGACGTAAGCATGTTCCGGTGTTCATCACCGAATCAATGGTGGGGCACAAGCTCGGCGAATTTGCGCCGACTCGTACCTTCCGTGGCCATGTCAAGGATGATCGCAAAGGCCGTCGCCGCTAGGCGCAGTCAACGAGCTGAGAAGGAATGAGTATGGAAGCCAAGGCGCAAGCGCGATTTGTACGTGTGACGCCCCGCAAGGCACGGCGCGTGATCGATGCGATCCGCGGTATGCGTGTCTCGGACGCCGTTGACGTACTGCGATTCGCACCCCAGGGGGCGGCACCTATCGTCCTCAAGGTGGTCAATTCGGCCACTGCTAATGCCCGTTATGCTGCCGAGCAGGCGGGTGAACGTTTCAATGAAGACGATCTGTATATCCAAGCGACCTACGCGGATGAAGGACCGACAATGAAGCGTATTCGTGCGCGTGCTCAGGGACGTGCAGCACGCATTCTGAAGCGCACGAGCCATATTACGGTTGTTGTTGGCGATACGAAGCCAACGAAAGCAAAGAGGAGGAACCACTAATGGGGCAGAAAGTAAACCCGATCGGTTTCCGCCTCGGTATCACGACGGATCACCGTTCTAAGTGGTTCTCCGATTCGACGAAGCCGGGGCATCGCTATGCCGATTTTGTGGCAGAGGATGTCAAGATTCGCCGGATGATTGAGAAGAACCTTGAGCGTGCTGGCGTTTCGCGTGTGTACATCGAGCGCCACGGCGATCGCGTTGTCGTCGATATCCACACTGCTCGTCCTGGCATCGTGATTGGGCGGCGCGGCGCTGAGGCAGATAAGCTGCGCAAGGATTTGGAGAAACTCACGGGTAAGGGCGTACAGCTCAATATTCTTGAGGTTCGCAATCCGGAGGCTGATGCGCAACTGATTGCACAGGGTATTGCCGAGCAGCTCGCCAGCCGCGTGTCCTTCCGCCGAGCCATGCGCAAGGGTATTCAATCTGCCCAGCGCGCTGGCGTTAAGGGTATTCGTGTGATGGTGTCTGGCCGCCTCGGCGGTGCCGAAATGAGCCGTAGTGAGTTCTACCGCGAAGGTCGTGTGCCTCTGCATACGCTTCGCGCCAATATCGACTACGGCTTCTATGAGGCTCGTACCACCTTCGGTCGTCTCGGCGTCAAAGTGTGGGTGTATCGCGGGGATATGACGGATGCCGAATATGCTGCGTCGCTCGCAGAAGGTCGGGGTCGTCAAGGTCGCTCGTCGGGTCGGCGTCGCGGTAATTCCCGTGGTAATCGCAGCCGTGCTCCACGCCAGGATCGCGCAGCGGCGAAGCAGGAGTCTTCAGCAACGGCTGACAGCCAAGCAGGATCGGAGGCATAGCACATGCTTATTCCACGTCGTACAAAATGGCGCAAGCAGCATCGCCCAGGCCGTTCTGGAATGTCAAAGGGCGGCAATCAGCTCGCGTTTGGTGATTACGGCATTCAGGCTCTTACGCCGGCGTATGTGACGAACCGTCAAATCGAAGCAGCACGTATTGCGATTACGCGTCACGTCAAGCGTGGTGGCAAGATCTGGATCAACATCTTCCCAGATCGCCCGTTGACGAAGAAGGCACTGGGTGTGCGTATGGGTTCAGGTAAAGGACCTGTCGAAACATGGGTTGCCAACGTCAAGCCAGGCCGCGTGATGTTTGAAATCGGTGGCGTTGATGAGCAGCTTGCCCGGGAAGCAATGACCCGCGCTATGCACAAGCTGCCGATGAAGACCCGTTTTATTGCGCGTGAGGAGGGTGAGTGATGGCAAAAGGCTTGAGCACAGAAGATCTCGATGCGATGACCGATGCTGAATTGCAGGCAAAGGTAAAGGAGCTGAAGGAAGAACTGTTCAATCTTCGTTTTGCTTCTGTTACTCATCGTCTTGAGGACGCAGGCCGCCTACGGACGGTTCGTAAGGATATCGCCCGGATTTATACCGTGAAGCGGGAGCGCGAGCTCAACATCCGCACCGCTCCGTCGGCTAAAGAGTGAGGTAGAAGATGAGCGAAGAAGTAGAGGCCACGGCGCCCGCAGCTCGCCACCACCGTAAGGTCGAGCGCGGATATGTTGTATCCGACAAGATGGATAAGACGGTTATCGTGGAGGTTCGGGAGCGTCGTAAGCACTCCCTGTACGGAAAAGTGATGACCCATACTCGGCGTGTGAAGGCACATGACGAGAATAATGAGGTTCATGTTGGCGATCTCGTTCAAATCATGGAAACGCGTCCGTTAAGCGCTACGAAGCATTTCCGCGTCGTAGACATCATCGAGAAGGCAAAGTGATCGGACGCCCATGAGGCTCATCCGTTCGGCAAGGCTCGCTTAGCGAGAACCGGCACGACGACAGGAGAATAATCAAATGATCCAGCAAGAGACGCGGCTGAAGGTCGCCGACAACACGGGCGCGAAGGAACTCCTCGTGATCCGTGTGATGGGCGGATCTGGCCGGCGCTACGCCGGAATTGGCGATGTAGTCGTCGCCACCGTCAAGGATGCGATTCCTGGCGGAAACGTGAAGCAGGGCGAGGTTGTGAAAGCAGTTGTCGTCCGTGTCAAGAAGGAAACACGCCGTAAGGACGGTTCCTATATTTCATTCGACGAGAATGCCGCCGTGTTGTTGAAGAACGACACAGAGCCCCGTGGAACGCGTATCTTCGGTCCTGTTGGCCGTGAGCTGCGCGAAAAGCAGTTCATGCGCATTATCTCGTTGGCACCGGAGGTGATCTGAGTGGCGAAGATTAAGAAGGATGATCTCGTCCAGGTCATCGCTGGCAAGGACAAAGGCAAGCAGGGGCGCGTTCTTTTGGTGGACACCAAGAAGCAGCGTGTTGTTGTTGAGGGCGTCAACCGCGTGAAGAAGCACACGAAGATGGGGCAGGATTCCCGCGGCGTGGCGACTGGCGGCATTGAGGTTGTGGAAGCAAGCATCCACGTCTCGAACGTGATGCTCGTTGCCAAGGACGGTAAGCCGGTACGTGTAGGTCACCGCGAGGTTCAGGTCGAGCGTGACGGCAAGATGAAGACGGTGCGCGAGCGCATTGGCCGCCGCGGCGGAAAGGAGATCGAACTGTGACACCGCGTCTGAAGACGAAGTATCGCGAGGAGATCGTTCCCGCGCTGCAGGAGGAGTTTCATTTCACGAATCCTATGCTCATGCCAGGTCTGGAGAAGATCGTCGTGAACATGGGCGTCGGTGAGGCTGCTCGTGATTCGAAGGTATTGACGGGAGCCCTGTCTGATCTCGCGCTCATCACCGGCCAGAAGGCAGCAGTGAGCCACGCCAAGAAGTCCATCGCTCAGTTCAAGCTCCGCGAAGGTCAGGCGATCGGCGCTCACGTTACGCTTCGTGGCGATCGCATGTGGGAGTTCCTCGACCGTCTGTTGGCGACCGCTCTCCCGCGTATTCGCGATTTCCGGGGGCTTTCACCCAAGCAGTTCGACGGTCGTGGCAACTACACCTTCGGCCTGACCGAACAGTCCGTGTTCCATGAGATCGATCAGGACAAGATCGACCGGGTGCGCGGCATGGATATCACAATCGTCACAACAGCACGAACCGATGACGAGGGCAGATCGCTTCTGCGTCACCTCGGATTCCCATTCAAGGAGGCCTGAAAGTGGCTAAGACGTCACTGAAAGTCAAAGCGAGCCGTAAGCCGAAATTCGCAGTGCGTGCTTATACCCGTTGCTCCCGCTGCGGGCGCCCGCATTCCGTTTATCGCAAGTTTGGGCTGTGCCGCGTGTGCCTGCGCGAATTGGCGCATGCCGGTGAACTCCCAGGTATAACAAAGTCCAGCTGGTAACAAGCACTACGTTGCAGGTCCCGATAACGGAAACCACAACGAGGAAGGGCAAAAGCCCACATGTCAATGACAGACCCTATCGCAGACATGTTGACGCGTCTGCGTAATGCGAACTCAGCGCATCACGATACGGTGTCCATGCCGTACTCGAAGATGAAGCTGAGCATCGCTGAGATTCTTCGACGCGAAGGTTATATCCAGGACTTCGCAGTTGAGGATGCCAAGGTGGGGAAGACCCTCACCGTTACGCTCAAATTCGGATCGCACCGCCAGCGCGCGTTGGTCGGGTTGCGCCGTATTTCTAAGCCAGGCTTGCGCGTGTATGCCAAGTCCAGCGACCTTCCCAAGGTTCTGGGCGGCCTGGGTATTGCAATTCTTTCCACGTCTTCCGGTTTGCTCACGGACCGCGAAGCCAGAGACAAGGGTGTAGGCGGGGAAGTACTCGCTTACGTCTGGTGAGGAAGGGGATAGAGGATGTCACGTATTGGCAAACAACCTATCGCCATTCCTGCTGGTGTTGAGGTTTCGGTTGACGGTTCTCATGTGACCGTTAAGGGCTCTAAGGGAACGCTTGAGCACACGATCGCGTCGCCGATTACGGCGAGCGTCAATGACGGTTTCGTCGTAGTGGAGCGTCCGGATGACGAGCGCACGTCACGCGCTTTGCACGGTTTGACGCGGACGTTGATTGCAAACATGATTACTGGTGTTTCTGCCGGTTACACGAAGGCGATGGAGATTGTTGGCACCGGTTACCGTGTGGTAGCTAAGGGTGCTGACCTGGAGTTTTCGCTCGGATACTCGCATACGATTCTTTTCAAGGCGCCTGAGGGTATTTCGTTTGCAGTAGAAGCTCCGACGAAGTTTTCTATCTCCGGTATTGACAAGCAGCAAGTCGGTGAGGTTGCAGCACAGATTCGTAAGCTGCGCAAGCCTGAGCCTTATAAGGGCAAGGGTATCCGCTATGCCGGCGAGGTTGTCCGTCATAAGGCTGGAAAGGCAGGTAAGTAGATATGTCCGTTACCGTTAAAGGTAAAGGCACTCGCAATGCGCGTGCACGCCGCCATTTCCGCCTACGCAAGAAGATTTCTGGTACTGCAGCCCGTCCTCGTCTTGTCGTGACCCGTTCACTCAAGCATATGGTTGCTCAGGTTATCGACGACACCGTTGGCCACACGATCGTATCTGCATCCACCATGGAAGCTGATCTCCGTTCTTTCGAAGGTACAAAGACGGAGAAGGCTGCCAAGGTTGGCGAACTGATCGCTGCACGTGCGCTGGAGGCTGGCATTACCGATGTGGTCTTTGACCGCGGTGGCAATCAGTACCACGGACGCGTCGCTGCAGTTGCTGATGCAGCTCGCGAAAACGGTTTGAATCTGTAAACGATAGGGAAGTGAGGGTGAAGATGGCTGAAGAAGAACAGCAAGACAAGGCACAGCGTGCCGCTTCCACCGATTCCCGTCGTGGAGGCAGAGGCGGACGCCGTAATGATCGGAAGGATCGCCGCAACGAAGCTCGCGACTCGTACGTCGAGCGTGTGGTTTCAATTAGCCGTGTATCGAAGACGGTCAAGGGTGGCCGGCGTATTTCGTTCAGCGCTCTTGTGGTTGTCGGTGATGGCAATGGCACGGTTGGCGTTGGCTATGGGAAGGCGAAGGAAGTGCCCGCTGCTATTGCGAAGGGTACGGAAGACGCTAAGAAGAACATGTTCCACGTGAACCTGTTGGGTACGACGATTCCTCATTTGGTTATCGGTGAAGCAGGCGCTGGCCGCGTGTTACTGCGTCCTGCTAGCGAAGGTACCGGCGTTATTGCCGGCGGCGCTGTCCGTGCTTTGATGGAGGCCGCTGGTGTGCGCAACGTGTTAACGAAGGTTATGGGCTCCTCGAACGCAGCGAACGTCGTGTACGCGACGGTTGCTGCCATGAAGATGTTGGAGGAGCCGGAGGCAGTGGCTTCGCGCCGTGGTCTTCCTCTGGAACATGTTGCTCCTGAATCGATGCTGCGGATGCGTGCTGCTCAGGAAGCGCGTGAACGCGAGGAAAAGGAAGCTCAGGCTCTCAAGGCAGAGAATGAGGCTGCAGCAGCTGGGGTAGGTGCGTAATGGCTGAACTCAAAATTACCATGAAGCACGGCGTTGTCGGTGCGCGCGAGAATCAGAAAGCAACGTTACGTACCTTGGGGCTGCGCCGCATTGGCCAGTCGGTTGTTCGGGAAGATCGTCCCGAGGTACGTGGTGCGATCCGTACGGTCGCACACCTTGTTGAGGTTGAGGAGGTTCAGTGATGGCAGATAGCGAAGATTCGATTATCAAGCTGCACGATCTGCGTCCGGCTCCCGGTTCCAATAAGGCGCGTACACGTGTTGGCCGTGGTGAAGCAAGCAAGGGTAAAACATCTGGTCGTGGTACCAAGGGCACGAAGGCTCGTTATCAGGTTCCCGCACGTTTTGAGGGCGGTCAGATGCCATTGCATATGCGGCTGCCTAAGCTACGCGGCTTTAAGAACCCGTTCCGGGTGGAATATCAGGTCGTCAACCTGGAGAAGTTGGCGCAGCTGTATCCAGAAGGCGGGGACGTCACGGTTGAGGATTTGGTTGCTAAGGGCGCGGTACGCGATTCCGAATTGGTGAAGGTTCTCGGCACGGGAGACGTCACTGTTGCGTTGAACGTAACGGTTGATGCATGGTCTGCTGCTGCGAAGGAGAAGATTGAGGCTGCTGGCGGTTCTGTGAACGCGCGGTAGTGTCTCTTCGAGTTCTGCGTTGTGGATCTGATGCAGACGTTGTGATTGCAGGCTGGGGTGTGACCCCGGCCTGCTTTTGTGTGGTGAGTGCTCGTGGAGCACGCCGCCACACACGATAATGAGATTTTGTGGGCAAGATCAGACACGTGGCAGGTATAGTAGGAATCTGTGACGGCGCATTGGGCGTCATAGTATATGCGTGACACACGTTTTCTGGGAGGAACTTTGTTTAGAGCTTTCGCTTCCGCACTCCATACACCGGATCTGCGGAAAAAACTCCTTTTTACGCTGGCTATTATGGCGCTCTATCGGATCGGTAGTTTCATTCCCGTGCCGTTTGTGTCGTTGAGCAACGTGCGTCAGTGTATGGTCGATCAGGGCACTGGTGACTTTGTCTCGATGGTGAACCTGTTCTCGGGCGGCGGTTTGCTGCAGCTGTCTATTTTCTCCCTCG
Organism: Actinomycetaceae bacterium; assembly: GCA_028724265.1. Taxonomy (GTDB): domain Bacteria; phylum Actinomycetota; class Actinomycetes; order Actinomycetales; family Actinomycetaceae; genus JAQYDG01. The sequence goes on along the minus strand of JAQYDG010000004.1, from coordinate 376,882 downwards.
GTATTATGCCCTACATCACGGCCTCGATTATTATTCAGTTGCTTCGCGTCGTGATTCCTCGCTTTGACGCGCTGCATAAGGAAGGGCAATCGGGTAATGCCAAGCTACTGGAATATACCCGGTATTTGACGATTGGCCTGGGCGTGTTGCAGTCCGCCGTTGTTGTGTCGGTTGCTAACTCTCAGCTTTTCCAGACGTGTACCTTAGATCCAATTCCCAATGCGACTCCGTGGATCATTACTCTGGCTATTTTGACGATGACTGCCGGCACCGGCTTGGTCATGTGGCTGGCTGAGCTCGTCACCGATCATGGTATTGGCAACGGCATGTCAATCCTTATTTTCACGGGTATTTGCGCGAATTTCCCCACCATGCTCAACAATGTGCGCCAGTCGTCCGGCGGCTTCACATGGATGCTGCTGGTTTTCGTCGTCTTCCTCGCCATTACTTTCGTGGTCACTTTCGTGGAAGAATGCCAGCGCCGTATTCCGGTTCAATATGCCAAGCGTGTGATTGGGCGCCGTACCTATGGTGGTTCGACGACCTACCTTCCGATCAAGATCAACATGGCGAATGTGATCCCTGTGATTTTCGCGTCTTCTCTGCTGATGATTCCGACGATGGCTGCCTCCTTTGGAGATCCGAACAGCGGGTGGGTGCAGTTCATTAATCGGTATTTCGCTTCGCGGTCTGTTGCTTACCTCGTCGCCTATGGTCTGCTGATTTTCTTCTTTACGTTCTTCTATACCGAGATTACGTTCGACACTGACGAAGTTGCGGATAATATGAAGCGCTACGGTGGGTTTATTCCTGGGGTGCATGCAGGCAAGCCGACTGCGGATTTCCTGCACTACGTCTCCGTACGCCTCACCTGGGTTGGCGCGGTGTACCTGGCTGTCGTCGCACTGGTTCCAACCACCATGTTCTCGCAGATGGGTATCCTCGGAGGCTCGTTCGGCGGCACTTCTATTATGATTCTTGTGGGCGTTGGCTTACAGACTGTGAAGGATGTGGACGCGCAGTTGCAGGAGCGGCACTACGAAGGTTTCCTGCGCTAACGGTGTGTTCGTTCCGGATTCCTCGATGATTGGCGATACAATTGTAGGGCTTGACAGACTAACGTCGCCTGATCATCAAAGGAGACATGATGGCGGTTCGATTAATTATTTTGGGTGCACCCGGGGCAGGCAAAGGAACACAGGGCTCTCTGCTGGCTCAGCGGCTGAATATCCCTGCGATTTCTACTGGTGATATTTTCCGCGCCCACGCAAAAGCCCAGGATGAGCTCGGGAAACTCGCCGCGTCGTATTCCGATAGGGGCGAGCTGGTGCCTGACGAGGTGACGAACTCGATGGTGGAGGATCGCCTTGCTCAGCCTGACTGCCTCAACGGTTTTTTGCTGGATGGGTATCCGCGCAATGCTGGCCAGGTTGAGGCTCTGGATGCGATGTTGGCGGCTCATTCACATAAGCTCGACTGCGCGCTCACCCTCGATGTGGATAAGGAGACGGTGATCGCCCGCCTGTTGGAACGAGCCAAGATTGAGGGACGGTTGGACGATACGGAAGACGTCATTCGTCATCGCATGGATGTGTACGAGCAGTCCACGGCTCCGCTGATCGATATCTATACGCAGCGGGGCATTATTGTACATATCAACGGCGTGGGCGATATCAAGGATATTAACGATGCCCTTTTCGATGCCGTGACGCGTGCGGTGAAGTGAGTTATGCGTAGAGAACATATTGAATACAAGACGATGGCTCAGCTGCGAAAGATCCGCAAAGCCGCGCTGATCGTCAACGATATTCATACTGCGCTTCGTCAGGCAGCGAAGCCTGGTGTGACGACGAAACAGCTGGATGATGTGGCTCTGCGCGTGCTGCACGACCACGGCGCAAAATCGAACTTTATGGGTTATGAAGGCTATCCAGCGCAGACGTGCATCTCTGTGAATGATGTGATCGTGCATGGAATTCCTGGCGATCACGTGCTTGAGCCCGGCGATATTCTCAGCTTTGACTGCGGTTGCGTGCTCAACGGTTGGCACGGTGATGCGGCTTTTACAATGGTGCTGCCCGGCGGTGACGAGGCTGTGCATGAGCGGCGTGAGTGGCTGTGCGAGGTGACCCGCCGTTCAATGTGGGTGGGCATTGCGGCGATGGCTCATGGCGCGCATGTAGGTGATATCGGTGCGGCCATCGATGACTACATTTCTGGTCTTTCTCCAGAACCTGGTATCGTTGAGGACTACGTCGGCCACGGCATTGGCACGCAAATGCACCAGGATCCTGACGTTCCCAACTATCGTACGTACGATCGCGGAGCGAAACTGAAGCCTGGCATGGTACTGTGTATCGAACCAATGATTACCGCAGGCGATCAAGACAACTTCACGGAGCCTGACGAGTGGACGGTGCGCACGGAGGATGGCTCCGATGCTGCTCACTGGGAGAGTGAGGTGGCTCTGACCGACAAGGGCATCTGGGTTATGAATCTCCCTGATGGTGGGGCGAGTGAGCTTGCTCGGTTTGGTATTACGCCTGTGCCGTTGGGCGAGTGAACGTCCCTCAATGGCAGGCGATGCCTGACTTCGATCGTGCTACGGCAGCGCTCAGTTCATCATCACGGCGATGGATACCTGGATGAGTCAGTTGGCACACAACTTCCGGATTCCATGGCGCAGTTCATCTATATATATGATCCCGGTGATCCCCAGCATCCTTATGTGGGTCTGACGTGGCTCAGCCACGCGAGCGGTGAGGATCCACTGGTGTTCTCCGAATCCAAGCAGCTTGTGCGTGGCCCAGAAGGGGACATGAGCTTTATGGAAGCGCCGGATCGCGTGATACAGAAGTTCGAGCTCACCAAAGAGTCGAACAAGGCGTGGGTGCTCAAGCAAACTGCCAGTACGGATAATGGCAGCTGCCTTTAGGACCGACGCGTGCTACGTAGGAGCATGAGAGTACGCCGGCGATTCCGCATGTGTTCTTGCCTTGAATGCGGCGTTATATGGCCCAGATTGGCAGAGTCCACAAGCGCTCGTTGATTGGCCTCGCGTCACTCGCCATCGATACGATACAGCCGGTTCCAATCGTTCGTTTGAGTGCGTGCAGTTCGGGCGCAAAGTCCTCCGCTGCTACGGGATTCAGAGCTGAGAAGTTCTTGGCGTGGCGCGCATTCGGATTCGTTGACTTCTTGACTTCGATGGGGAAAAGCGTTCCGTCTGTGTCCATGAGAATGTCGATTTCTTGTTTGTCGTTGGTGCGGAAAAAATACAGCGGTGCTGCTTGCCCCGCGTTGGTAAAGCTCTTGTAGATCTCGGTAAACGCAAAAGTCTCGAAAAGTTGGCCGGCCATGGCGCTGTGCTCGGCAACAGCTGGGTTCGTCCATCCCGCAAGGTATGCGACTAAACCGGCATCAAGGAAATGCATGACGGGGCGTTTTGCTAACCGCTTATCTCAAATCCGGAATATGACTCCGGATTTGAGAAACTTTGGGTGATGTATTGGGTGGCGAGCAGCTCAGCCAGCACGGCGTAACACGTGTTATGGTGGGAGCATGAGTACGCCGATGGCGCCTTTCGATCAGAACAATCCGCAGGACTGGCAGCACGGCCTGCAGAATGCGCCGCAGGACTGGCAGTTAACTGGGCAGTCTGTTCAGCAGTCGTGGCAGAGGCTAGTGTCGTCTGGATCGTCGCAGTACTCGTCACGAAAGAAAAATCGCGGCGATGGAAAATCCTTTTGGGTGACGTTCCTGGTGGGTCTTGTGGTGTTGGCGTTGGTGTTTAGCCTCCTGTGGTGGCGCGGTATCTGGCCGTTTGACAAAGCTGGCGCCGGGCAGAATGCGAAGGCCGCGGCGAGTTTCGATGCAGGTGTTACAGACGCGTGGGATGAGCCAGCCACCGTAACATTTACGACGAGCGGCGCTTCCACTGAGGACAATCAGTCTGCTGCTCTCCAGCGTGCAGTAAGTCTGCCGTCCTCGGATGGGAAGGCATTGGTCGTCCTGCATCCTCGGAGTGATGGGAATGCAGATCTCGTGGCGCTGGATGCTACTTCGGGTGCGATCTTGGATAGGAAGAAGGCGAAGGTGAGTTTTACGCCTGTGCCTTCGGTGTCCAGTAGCGCTGTAGATTCGTCACGCTCTTCAGTGAAAATCGGTAGCACGGGGGCGAAGCGTTCAGGTGAGGTGCAGTCGGGAATTGTTCAAGGGTGCGACGTTTCGAAGGGCGAAACGTGGACTATTGACGGACACAATGTGGTGTGCGGCGTGAAGAACGTGAATCTGCCAGTTCTTGGCGTTCGTCGATCTCCGGAGCAGACGAATTCAACGCACCCGAAGGATAGCCCTGGAACGATCCCAAACAACGTCAAGAATTCAGTGGTTGCGGCGACGAACGACGGTACGTTGATTGGTGGCTTGCCGAGTGCACAGTACGCAACCCAGCTTGTGGGCTATTCCGCAGCGGGAAAAGTTGTGTGGGCTTATGCGTTGGAAAAGCCCGGAACGGTAAGCGCAAACAGCGAACGCGTGTTTGTGACGTCGATGGATGGCGATACGCTTACGCTGCGGGTCATGGGTTTTGATGGCGTGAATCCAAAGTCGGATCGAGCCGATGCACAGAAAAAGGCGGCTACGTCAGCGCCGCAGCCTGCCGATCCTGCTGGCATGAAAAACTTCGACTTTGCAAACTCTCTGGTACAGACCATGGATCTCAGCAGTGAAACTGCGTGCCCTAAGAGGCAACTGGATCAATGGATGACGGAATTCTATAAAATGCCGGATAAGGCAGAAACGTGCTGGATTCAGGTGCATCACGGAACCAACGGGGTGAAGGAAGTTGATTCGATGGAGGAAGCAGGCGATCCTCCATATGAAATTGGTGTGGACTTGGTGAATGAGTATGACACAAATTCCTTTGGAGACTTCAACGATGACGGCTATATCGATGCTCTTTTGTGGGGGTCGGTGACATATAGGGCGCCGGTGGATGGCCAAATGGTGGAGTACCTCTACATTTATGATCCAAAGGATCCCAAGCACCCTTATGTGGCGCGCTTCGATCTGGGAACGTATGGCAAGGAAAAAGTCCAGTATGTCGGTAATAGCCAGTTTGCGGATGTTGATGAAGATGATCCGGCTAGTCGGACTCCTGCCTTTCAACTGACCGAGCAAGACGGGAAGCCTGCGCTGGTACCAATCCACTGAGTGGTCTCTTGTCGGGTGAACTTTCGTAGTGTTCCAAATCCGAAATGTCTCTGGATGTGAAAAATTCTTGTCAAGAAGACGGAGAGCTCTTACTGGCGTCGTTTTTAGCTATAGCTAGTATATGGAAATCGTCAGACATAGAAAGATCAATGCGTCGTAACCAGAAAAACGGGCAGGATCGCATTGTGCAGCGTTCTGTGATCGTCACTGACGTCGATGGACTTCCAGTTTTTCACGCTGTTACCGGTGACGGTGTGAAATGCCTTCAGTAGCAAAACTGCTTCAGTAGCAAGACTGATAGTAACGCTCTATTCGCGTCCCCGTAGTTGCCTGTACCTTGAGACCAGCGATTGCATACGGCTGCATATGACCCGCCACATGCTGGAACAACGAGCAGGCCTTGTTCTGTATGGCAATCCATGCTGCTACGCGTGTTCTGTGCATCCTGCACGCGTGCGGCGCGTCACGCCTTTCGGGGCTTCCGGCGAGCCGCGAGCTCGTGTACACTGGTGCCTTGGTTTTCTATGCCCAAAAGCATAGTGCCGACGTGCGGCAATCGGCTGTGCGCCAACCGAATGTGAGAGAGGCTCATGGCGAAAAAGGATGGGGTAATCGAGGTTGAGGGCACTGTTCTCGAAGCGCTCCCCAACGCGATGTTCCGTGTGGAATTGGAGAACGGGCATAAGGTGCTCGCTCATATTTCCGGAAAGATGCGTCAGCATTACATCAAGATTCTGCCAGAGGATCGGGTTGTTGTGGAGTTGACTCCCTACGATCTCGACCGAGGCCGAATCGTTTATCGCTACAAGTGACGGTATCGTCACCCTCCGAACAAAGTATCGGTAAAGGAAGTTAATCGATGAAGGTAAAGCCGAGTGTGAAGCGGATCTGCGAGCATTGCAAGATCATTCGCCGCCATGGGCGCGTAATGGTGATTTGCTCTGCTAACCCGCGGCACAAGCAGCGCCAGGGCTGAGCCCTGGGAAGGGCATAGCACCAGCGCCAGGACAGGCATAATCGCTGTGCCCAGTGACAACATCGTCAAACAGTGAAGAAGCTCAACCCAGGCATTCACAGTGACCCTCGGGCCGGAAGCCGAGGAGCGGGAATCGCCTCCACAAGATTGCAAGCGTCATATGTGATCGTGGTGTGCGCAGTTCTTGCCACGACGATGTTCCATACTTTCGGAATCAACAATAGGAGAAGCAAAAGTGGCTGCAGTGGCACGCTTGTCAGGTGTTGATCTGCCCCGCGAAAAGCGAGTGGAGATTGCGCTGACCTACATTTATGGCATCGGGCGCACCCGTGCGAATGAAACGCTGAAGAATACAGGGGTGGATCCGGATACGCGCGTGCGAGATCTCACTGAAGACGATCTCGTCAAGCTCAAGGACTGGATTGATGCCAACTATAAGGTGGAAGGCGATTTGCGCCGCGAGGTGCAGGCCGATATCCGCCGTAAGATCGAGATTGGTTCCTATCAGGGGCTTCGTCACCGCCGTGGCCTGCCAGTGCATGGCCAGCGTACAAAGACGAACGCTCGTACTCGCACGGGTCCCAAGCGCACAGTCGCTGGCAAGAAGAAGGCCTAAGGGTAAAGGGAGATAGGAAATGGCTAACACTCGTACATCGAATGCCCGTCGGCCGCGCCGCAAGGAACGTCGCAATATCGTTGCCGGTCAGGTGCATATCAAATCCACGTTCAACAACACCATCGTGTCCATCACAGATCCTTCAGGCGCTGTGATCGCTTCTGCTTCTGCTGGTGAGGTTGGCTTTAAGGGTTCGCGTAAGTCCACCCCGTATGCTGCTCAGCTTGCTGCCGAAAAGGCCGCCCGTGCAGCGATGGATCAGGGAATGAAAAAAGTTGACGTGTTCGTCAAGGGTCCGGGTGCAGGGCGTGAAACTGCTATCCGTACGCTGACCTCGTCTGGTCTGGAAGTCACCTCGATTTCTGATGTGACGCCTCAAGCTCACAATGGTGCGCGCCCTCCCAAGCGCCGTCGCGTGTGAGCACTTTGGTAAACACTGCACATGGCGATGCCATGGGTCGGTGATTTTACCGCAGCTCGTTTATGAGACAGAGCATAAACGAGATTTCAATAACGTGGACGTCATATAGCGGGCGTCCAGTGAAAGGAATGTATCGTGCTGATTTCTCAGCGTCCGGTTTTGACGGAAGAAAAAGTTTCTGATTTGCGTTCGCGCTTTATTCTGGAGCCCTTGGAGCCAGGATTCGGTTACACGCTCGGTAATTCGATGCGCCGCACGCTGTTGTCCTCAATTCCCGGGGCAGCAGTAACCAATGTCCGTATTGACGGCGTACTTCACGAATTCTCAACCATCCCTGGGGTGAAGGAGGACGTGGCAGAAATTATCCTCAACCTGAAGGATCTGGTGGTTTCGTCGGAGAATGACGAGCCAGTAGTGATGTACCTGCGCAAGCAGGGACCGGGCGAGGTGACCGCCGCGGACATCGTTCCGCCTGCCGGTGTGGAGATTCATAATCCCGATTTGCATATCGCAACGTTGAATGAGTCTGGCAAAGTAGAAATCGATCTGACGGTGGAGCGCGGGCGCGGCTATGTGTCCGCCCAGCAGAACCGTGGATACGATGACGAGATCGGGCGTATCCCGATTGACTCGATCTATTCACCGGTGGTGAAGGTTGCCTACAAGGTTGAAGCAACGCGTGTGGAGCAGCGAACGGACTTTGATCGGCTCGTCATCGACGTGGAGGTGAAGCCGAATATCACCCCGCGTGATGCGCTCGCTTCAGCCGGCAAGACCCTTGTGGAGCTCTTCGGTCTCCTCGTGGATTTGAACACCGAGGTTGAGGGTGTTGAAATCGGTCCGGCGCCTGAGCAAGTGCAGGAATCCTCCGAGTTGCAGCGGCCTATCACGATTTTGAACCTTCCGGCACGCAGCCAGAATTGTTTGCAGCGTGAGGGCATCCATACGATCGGTGAGCTCGTCCAGCGCACAGAAGCTGACTTGATGGATATTCGCAACTTTGGCGCAAAGAGCATCGAAGATGTGAAGGTCGAATTGGCGAAGCTCGGTTTGCATTTGAAGGATGGCGGTGCCAGCTCGTTCGCATCGGACTTTACCGACGATTCCTACGCGATGCAGTTCAGCGACGATTCCATTCTGTGATGACACTGTCAAACAGCGTCAACGCCCGTTTTTTATTGAGGAGAAACTAAAATGCCAAAGCCCAAGAAGGGGCCGCGCCTGGGCGGCAGTGCCGCACGTCAGCGCCGTATTATCGATAACCTGTGCAAGCAGCTTATTCGTGAGCGTTCTATTCGCACCACGCAAGCAAAGGCGAAGACCGTTCAGCCCTATATCGAGAAAATGATTACTAAGGCGAAGAAGGGCGGTACATTCAACCGTCGCCTCGTCCTGCGTCATCTGCGCGACCGTGAAAGTGCATATATTCTTTTTGAAGAACTCGCACCACTGTTCGCCGGCCGTGACGGTGGCTACACGCGAATCGTCAAGGTGGGTAACCGTAAAGGTGACAACGCGCCGATGGCGGTTATTTCGCTCGTGACGGAGAAGGTGGCGGCACCTAAGAAGCAGGAGCCGCAAGCCAGTGTTTCCGATACAGAAGCCGACGGTGCTGCAGATGCGAAAGCTGAATCCACTGAGTCCAGCGAGGCTACTGAGGAAGCTGCATCTGAGGAGGAGGTCGAGGAGACTGTCGAAGCTTAGCGGCTGCGACGCGATACGCGCGATACGATTCGGGAAGCGACACGGATCGTAAGGACACTCGAGAAATTATTTGTCGAGAAAAATTTGTGGGGTGAGCACTTATAGGTGTTCACCCCACAAATTTATCTATTTGTCAGAGGTTCACCCCGCATTGGTGATGCCACCCGCCCTTTTTGCGAACGTGCCTAGGCTTTGATGCGTTTATGCGAACGCACCTTGGCAGTAGCTGCACTGTCAAGCACCACGTACATGTCGTGTCTGTCGCGTCGGGTTATGCCGTTGCGTGTTTGTTGATGTGATGGTGCGGGCGTCATCTATGCAAGACGCAGCACATCCTCGCTGGTACCCACTTCTGCGATAGCAGGCAGAATGTCGTTGAGCACCGCCTTGCCGCGTGCCGCGTTCATATCGGTTGTAGCGTCGGCCGGTATAACCACATGAAAACCGCGGTCGTAGGCGGAGAACGCAGTGGAGAGAACACCCATCCCTGTTGCGAGCCCAGTGATAACGACTTGGGTAACACCACGGGCTCGAAGCCAAGATTCCAGGCTCTCAACAGTGAAGGCGCTTGTGGCACGTTTGCGAATGTCCAAGTCGCCCTCGGCTACTGGCAGGTGGGGATCGAGGATCATTGCCTCCTCTGGCATCTCGGCGCTCGCCCCTAATCCCGCATCAGTCCTCACATCAGGCAGACCCTGGGCGTGCAGCCACACAACAGGTCTGCCGGTCTCGTGAAATCTTTGCGCCATTGATGCGGTGGCCTGCACGATGCGATCGGCTGCGTCACTGTTGAAGCGCAGAATGCCCTGCTGCATGTCGATGACGATGAGTGCAGCATCGTGGTCGATGCGTGTGATTGTCATAAGGATCTCCCGATAGATAAAAGCCTGAGATGGCGTGAAAGTCCTGATTCGGTTTGATAAGTGCGATATGGCGTAAGAAGCCCAATATCTTCTAGAGGATGACTGAGACGTCATTCCTCCGGCCTGTGAGTAGCAAACTGAAGAAATCATCATGCTATTCCCCTGGAATTACTCTTCCAATGAACAGGTGGGAACACTTATGCTGGGTGAGCGTTATGCGAAATAAGGTATCAGCAGATGACGAGGCAACGATCCCGGTCATGTGACGCCATTCAGGAAAGGCGACTGGGTGTGTGGATATGTGTCTGCGCTTGATGTGGCATGTGCTGCAGTGCGGCCCCGTGATTCTGCGGCCTCGATATCAGCCATTTTCGATGTGGCTAAGGGAGAAGATCATGACAGCTGTTAAAGAAGAAACATTCGTTGATCCGGTATGCGGAATGACAATCACGAAGGACTCCGCTGCAGGATCCACGAATTATCAAGGGCAGACGTACTATTTTTGCTCGCCGTCGTGCCAGCTCAAGTTTTTGAACGATCCGGAGAAGTATGTGGGCACAGGGGCTGATGCTGCCCCAAAAACGCACATGCATCACATGCACATGTAACACATAACGGCGTGCGTGCAGCCGCTATGGCTGATGGTGCCAGCAGGGCGGGCACGGCGGAATTGACTCTGGATCAGAAGGCAGCGGTGGATGCACTGGGCGCGGCCGGTACGATCGACTGGGTGTGTCCCATGGATCCGGAGGTTCATTCGGATCATCCAGGTGCGTGCCCCATCTGCGGAATGGCGCTAGAACCGTCAATTCCCGTGGCCAACGCGGAGCGCAATCCTCAGTATGTGGATATGCTGCATCGTTTTGTGTGGTCGAGCATCCTGGCTGTTCCTGTGTTGTTCCTGTCTATGGTTGTTCCCATGGTTCCGGCATTGGCGCGCGCGATACCTCTGGGCGTGTCCCAGTGGATCCAGTTCGCCCTCTCGGCTCCCGTGGTGTTGTGGGCAGGGCTACCGTTCCTCGTGCGCGGGGTGAATTCGGTTCGTTCCCGTTCGCTCAATATGTTTACGATGATTGCTCTCGGCATCGTCGCCGCATTTGGGTATTCCCTCGTCGCACTCGTCGCTCCGGGTATCTTCCCCGATTCGATGATGCATGAGGGACGGGTAGACGTCTATTTCGAAGCCTCAGCGGTGATCGTCGCACTGGTGGCTCTCGGTCAGGTTCTGGAACTGCATGCGCGGGAGAAAACGTCAGGCGCTATTCGTGCTCTGATGGATCTGGCTCCTGCAACGGCCGTGAAGATTGAGGACGATGGGGAGGAACGCCAGGTTGACGTTTCCAGCCTCCATGTCGGTGACGAGATCCGTGTTCGCCCAGGCGAGAGCGTACCCGTTGACGGAACCGTCATCAGCGGGGCATCGTCAATCGATGAGTCCATGGTGACGGGCGAGTCGATGCCTGTCGCCAAGGCTGAGGGTGACGCGGTTGTTGGCGGCACGTTGAACCAGAACGGGTCGCTCGTCATTCGGACGGACAAACTGGGGAAGGACTCCACACTTGCGCGGATCGTCACCATGGTCGCTCAAGCGCAGAGGTCTCGTGCGCCGATTCAGAGCTTGACGGATCGTATCTCTGCGATCTTCGTCCCTGTCGTGGTAGGCATTGCGGTCCTCACATTCGTTGTCTGGCTGCTTGTCGGTCCAGTACCACAGTTACCGCATGCGCTCGTGGCAACCGTGAGCGTCCTCATCATTGCTTGCCCATGTGCTCTCGGACTGGCGACGCCGATGTCTGTGATGGTTGGTGTTGGCCGAGGTGCGCGCGCAGGCGTGCTCGTCAAGGACGCACAAGCCCTTCAAACGTTGGAAAAAGTTGATGTGGCTGTCATGGACAAGACGGGCACTATCACGCAAGGCAAGCCGTCGGTCACGGGTGTCGTCCCTGCCGCAGGAGCCGACTCAACCCAGATGCTTCGGCTTGCGGCGGCTGTAGAACAGGGGAGTGAGCATCCGCTGGCTGCGGCGATTGTCGAAGCGGCTCGCAGATCCAAGAACAGCGAGCCTCGCATCGTCGAGGAGGTCAGCGATTTTGAATCTGTGCCAGGCCTCGGTGTTCGCGCCATGGTGGGGGATCGTCTTGTACGGGTTGGTAGCGCAGATTTCGTTCCAGGAGGCGAGGCGCTGCACGCGAAGGCTGACGAGTTGCGCTCCAGTGGTGCGAGCGTGGTGAGTGTCAGCGCGAACGACGAATTTCTCGGAATTGTTGCCATCGCGGACGACGTCAAAGAGACGACTCCACAAGCTGTGAGCCAGCTGCAGCAGTTGGGCGTTCGGATCATCATGCTGACAGGCGACAACCAGAGTACCGCTGAGGCTGTGGCGTCACGGCTCGGTATTGACGAGGTGCGTGCGAACGTGCGTCCGGAGGATAAGGCTGACGTGGTGGCGGCATTGTGCGAATCGGGGCACACCGTTGCCATGGTGGGCGATGGCGTCAACGACGCGCCTGCCCTCGCGGCGGCTCACGTGGGGATAGCCATGGGCTCGGGGACGGATGCGGCGATGGAGTCGGCAGGAATAACGCTGCTGCACGGCGATCTGATTGGTGTGGTGCGCGCGCGGAAGCTCTCATCTGCAGTGATGCGCAATATTCGACAGAATCTCGTGTTTTCGTTCTTCTACAACGCGATTGGCATTCCTATTGCTGCTGGAGTCTTGTTCCCCGTCGCGGGGGTCATGCTCTCGCCAATGATTGCTGCTGGTGCCATGGCTCTGTCGAGTGTGTCGGTGATTACGAACGCATCGCGCTTGAGGTATGCGAAGGTTTCGTAGCGTACTGGGGAGCAAGATGGGTTGCAGAGACTGGGGTTCAGAGGTGGGCTGTCTATGGAATCAGTTCGGATCGGTGACGTCAGCCTTCCAGCCCAGATGCTCCCGGGCCGCAGTGACAGTCGTTATCGCGGCGGTTCTTCGTCGTTAAGGCACGTGCAGCGAGTTCCGAATCTGGCGGGTACTCAACATTCTGAAGCACGAGGGGAAAACCTGGGGCAACGTATGTATCGCCGTTGCGGTTCGCAGCACGCAGCCGATCCTGCACCCATTGGGGAGTCCGCGCGCCGGTGCCGACTTTAAGCAATGCGCCGACGAGGGTGCGAACCATGGAATGGCAAAATGCGTCTGCTTTCGCCGTGATCACGATTGCGTCAGATTGACGGGATACGTCCAAGGCGAGCAAGGTGCGAATAGTTGTGGCTCCCTCCCTTGGTTTGCAGAACGACAAGAAGTCGTGCAAGCCAAGGAGTTTGCGCGCGGCATCGTTCATCGCTGCAACGTCTAAGGCATCGTCCGTCCACAATGTATCGTGACGTCGCAGTGGATCGTGGATGCATGAAGTGTCGGCCACGCGATATGTGTAGGTTCGGCAGACAGCAGAAAAACGTGCATCAAAGCCCTCAGGTGCCATGCTGATACGATGAATCACCACGTCAGAGCTTCCCTTTTCGCCGGTGGATGTGGCCGCCAGAATTCTGTTGATTCGATGCCGTAACGCATCCAATGGATCTGTGCGTGGTGCGGGTGCGAAATCTGCGAGGGTGCGGGGAGAGACATCGATATGGGCTACCTGTCCCCGTGCGTGAACGCCTGTGTCGGTGCGGCCTGCAACCGTCACAGATGTTGGCGTGCGCAGAACGATTCCGAGGGCATGTTCCACTTCCCCTTGAACTGTTCTCAGGCCAGGCTGCTGTGCCCATCCGTGGAAACCAGATCCGTCGTAGGAAAGATCGAGGCGCAAACGCGTCAGTCCGTTCGTTTCCCCACCTGTCTCGTCCATTTCTGCTCCTTTCTTGAACAACGTTACAGGGTTTGCCTGCGCTGCCCTGCGGGAAGCTGCGCCATGCGTGTGCCGGCAGCGGCACGTGAAGCGCGGGTGGGGTAGCCTCAAGATATGAGTACGGCAGAAGAAAACGTGATACCTGCACCGATGTACCGCCGAGGTTTTCAGGATGCGCAGCGCGTGGATCATGTTGGTCCGCGCACGCTGGCGGTGGACTGCGGCGGCGGAGGTATCAAGAGTTCCGTTCTCGACGCTGCCGGCTTTCAGATCTCTGCGCCGCAGCGTACCGCGCTGAAATATCCGCTCTCTCCCCAAGATTTGATGAATATTATTGCGCTGCAGATTGCCGATGCTCCGAAATTTGAACGAATTACGCTCGGCATGCCCGGTATGATCCGGCGTGGGGTCGTTGTCTATACGCCGCACTATATCCGCCGTGCCGGTCCACACACGCGTATTGATCCTCAGCTAGCTGAGGCGTGGGATCACCTGGATATGCGTGCGTGGCTTGAAGCAACATTTCACACGCCGGCACTTGTGCTCAACGATGCAGAGGTGGCTGCTGCTGGAGTGGTGTCTGGCGAGGGCGCAGAGTTGGTTCTCACCCTGGGCACGGGGCTGGGTACGACTCTCATCGACTCGGGAATTCTTTCCCCTCACCTAGAAATCTCACATGCTCCGCTGAAGTGGGGAAAAACCTATGACGATGTACTAGGGGAAGCAGAGCGTCTGCGTCTGGGTGACATTGCGTGGAGTAGGCGCGTTCTGCGGGCAATCGATAGCCTCTGGCCGGTCTACCGCTGGGACAAGCTTTATGTTGGTGGCGGAAATTCTGCGCATATCAGTGCGTCGGTCGCGACGAAGATTATTGAGAACTACGCCGGCACGCTCATCTCGAACACAGCAGGGATGAATGGGGGCGCACGAGCCTGGGCGATGATCCGCGACGTTGAGCCCGATGCCTGACAGGGTTTGCGGCGTATGGATCTTCACGGGCGGCTAGATGTCTGAGTGTCACTGCGCGACACACGGTCGCAACAACATGCCCGCGCGAGCGCAACAAAATCTCTGCGCGAGTAGGATAACAAGCCTGCACAGGCGCAACAACAAGGATATGTGAGCGATATGTGATTGTCTGTATCACATATCGCGCGGATTGTTGCTCAGAAAACGTTGATCGCGTAGTATCAAGAGATGTTGTGTATGCCCCAAACGGTGCTTATTCCCACTCGCCGTTGGCAGAGCAATACGAATTAATTGTGATCAACGCTAGGCGCTGTTATGCCTAGCTGTAAGTAGAAATGAAGGCTACGCTCGTGCGCACGTATTCACCTAAAGCCGGGGATATTGAACGCAAGTGGTATCTGATTGACGCCACCGACGTCGTCCTCGGAAGGCTGGCAGCTCAGATTGCCGTCCTCCTCCGTGGGAAGCACAAGCCGACTTTTGCTCCGAACGCTGACGGTGGCGACTATGTGATCGTCATCAACGCAGATAAGGTTGCTTTGACCGGTTCAAAGTTGGAGCAGAAGAAGGCATATCACCACTCTGGTTATCCGGGTGGGTTGAAAGAAACCAGCTATGCAGAGCTGATGGACACGAAGCCCGATGAGGTTGTTCTCAAGGCTGTTCGGGGTATGCTTCCGAAGAACACACTTGGCCGCAAGCAGCTGACGCGGCTGCGGGTTTTCCGTGGTGAGGAGCATCCGCACACTTCCCAGAAGCCGGAAGTGCTGACCTTGACGCAGATCGCTCAGTGAGGGACGGTATAGGATTTTATGGCTGAAACAACTGTAGAAGAAGATCTGGAATTTACCGGATCGTACACCACCGAAAGCGAAGATACCGCTCAGGTTGGTCGGGGTGCTTCCGCAACGGCTGAAGGCCAGGCTGTTGGTCGCCGTAAGGAAGCAGTTGCCCGTGTTCGTTTGATCCCGGGTACAGGGGAGTGGAAAATCAACGGTCGCACATTGGCCGACTACTTCCCGAATAAGCTGCATCAGCAGCTCGTTGAAGCTCCATTCGAACTGCTGGACTTGCAGGGGCGGTTCGACGTGGTTGCACGTATCAATGGCGGCGGCGTTTCCGGGCAAGCCGGAGCCCTTCGTCTCGGGATTTCGCGCGCGTTGAACGAGATTGATCGGGAAGCAAATCGTCCTGCGTTGAAGAAGGCAGGCTTCCTGACGCGTGATGCACGCGCTGTGGAACGCAAGAAGGCTGGTTTGAAGAAGGCGCGTAAGGCGTCGCAGTTCTCCAAGCGCTGATCGAGGTTTTTATGCGAATGCGATGCGCCGCAGACGGGTTTTGTCGCTGGCACGTGTCATCGCAGGCAGCGTAGACAGATCATCGGTAGTGTATACGGTGCACACGCATTGTACGTAGCGATCGTATACGGCAGGCTGATACCAGTATGGGCGGGAAGGATATTCCCGCCCATTTTTCTTGCCTGCCATTTTGAGCCCTGTTCTGCAGGAGGCTCTTGTGCCTAAGGGTGCTCTGTGCCGATCTTTCTCGGGGCGGGTGGTGAATCGAGGCTACCAGGATCACCAGAGCTCAGCTTTCAGCATTGCCGATCGACTGTGTTTCACGCGCCTAGCCCCGAGTGTGCTGCAGGAGCAGTCGCGCTGCCGAGTATTGAGAAAACGTCGATAAAATATATGTGGTTCGCAAGATCGAGGAAGATCGTACGAGGGAGATCATGGACGTACAACCACAGTGGGCACAGGCCGCAACAGATGAAGAGAATCGCTCGCGTGCCGCGCGCTTATTCGAGCAGACGTATGCGCATCGTCCTGAAGGAGTGTGGGCTGCGCCGGGGCGGGTGAATCTTATCGGCGAGCATGTGGACTATGCAGGTGGGCTGTGCCTGCCCTTCGCGCTTGCTCAATCTGCATTCGCTGCTGTAGCGCGGAATTCGGAGGGCGTGTATCGCTTTATTTCAGCGAGCATGCCGGGCGGTGTGCGCGAGGTTCCAGCCGACTCGGTCGGTTCATCGAAGATTTCCACGTGGATCGGGTATATGGCTGGTTCCCTCTGGGCAGCACGTGAAGCGGGGCTGCTAAGGGACTCCAGCGACGAAACTAGTGATGAGCGCAGCGCGGCTGATGGTGCTGGGGCGGATCATGGTGCTGGAGTGGATCATGGTGCCGAGCACGGGAGGCCACAGGGTTTTGACGTCGCAATCCTCAGCGATGTCCCTGTGGGCGCCGGATTGTCCTCTAGCGCCGCCATCGAGTGCGCCGTCGCCATCGCTGCTGTGGAACTGATGCAGCACCGACCAGCAAACGAAGATGAGCGTATCGCGCTCGTTGATGCGACGATGCGGGCAGAAAACGAGGTCGTGGGTGCCGCTACGGGCGGATTGGATCAAAAAATAGCGATGCTAGGGCGCCGCGGCCATGCACTGGCAATCGACTTTGGGGACGGTTCTTACCGGCAGGTTCCGTTCCGCATTGAGGAGGCGGGTCTCTCCATTCTGGTCTGCAATACGAATGCTCCGCATGCCCTTGCTGACGGGCAGTATGCGAGCAGGCGCGGCGTCATCGATGGTGTGGCTGCCTACGCTGGGAGCGCAAGCCTCCGATATGTTTCCGATCCGTATACGGTTGCGCAGGCGTGGGCACAGAGCACGGTCCCGCAGGGCTCTTCCGCCGCTGAGTGGGAGACCACTGTGCAGCATCGCGTCAGGCATGTGCTCACGGAAATTGACCGGACTCGCCACGCCATTGCTTTGATGGAGTCAGGTGACTTTGTGGGTTTTGGCCAGGCCATGAGTGCCTCGCACCGCTCGTTGCGTGATGATTATGAGGTGTCCACCGATGAACTCAACACAGTTGTAGAGACGGCCTTAAGCTATGGTGCCCTGGGTGCTCGGATGACCGGCGGAGGTTTTGGCGGCTCTGCGATCGCGCTTGTTCGCACGGAGTCTGTAGAAGGGTGCGCAGCTGCGATCGCTCAAGCCTTCAGCGAGAAGGGATTTAATAGGCCGGAATTTATTCAGGCTCAGCCATCTGAGGGTGCGCGCCGCGTAGGATAAAGCCCGGTAAAGGATTCTCTCAACATTGAGGAGGCTTAGATGCCACGGCTTTTTGGTACTGACGGTGTACGCGGGTTAGCGAATAAAGATCTCACGCCGCGTCTAGCTCTGGAGCTGGGCGAGGCGGCAGCGCGCGTGCTGACCGCTGACGTCGCGCTGGATCGCAAACCGCGGGCTGTGATTGCGCGGGATACCAGGGTATCCGGGCAGATGCTCGCTCAGGCTGTGGCAGCCGGCTTGGCGAGTGCTGGTGTCGACACGGAGCACGTGGATGTCCTTCCTACTCCGGGTCTGGCATACCTCACAGCATCGACGGACGTGGATCTGGGCGTCGTCATCAGTGCGTCCCATAATCCTATGCCGGATAACGGCATTAAATTCTTCGCGCGTGGGGGCTATAAACTGCCTGACGAGCAAGAGGACAAGATCGAAGCTTTGCTTGGGCAGGAGTGGGCTCGGCCAACGGGTGACGGAGTAGGGCATATTGAGCGTAGCTCGGAAGAAGCGGAGCACGCCTACATCGACTATCTGGTGTCACGTGCCGATGTGCCGTTGAAAGGCCTTCATATTGCGATGGACTGTGCCAATGGTGCCACCAGTGTGGTTGCACCAACTGTTCTGCGCGAGGCCGGGGCGCACGTGGACGTGATCAACGCGTCCCCGGACGGATATAACATCAATTTGAATGCGGGATCAACACACCCCGAGCGTTTCCAGGCTTTCGTGAAGGCTTCCCACGCAGATTTCGGTGTTGCTTTTGACGGCGATGCAGACCGCTGCTTGGCCGTGGACGCGGATGGAAATGTCGTGGATGGCGACCAAATCATGGGTCTTTTGGCGCTTGCGATGAAAGATCGCGGCGAACTGGATCACGATACGCTCGTCGTGACGGTGATGAGCAACCTGGGTTTGCTCCTGGCTATGCGTGATCACGGAATTGAGGTGAAGCAGACGGCGGTAGGTGATCGGTACGTCCTCGAAGAGATGCGTCGCGGTGGATTCATGCTGGGCGGCGAGCAGTCGGGGCACATCATCAACCTGCACCACCAGACCACAGGCGATGGAACGCTGACGGCTTTACTTGTGGCGATGGAGGTCGCTCGTCAAGATAAGTCTTTGGCTGAGCTCGCCTCGGTGGTGAAACGCCTGCCGCAGGTGCTGATCAACGTGCCGAATGTGGACAAGAATGCCGTTGCTCAGGATCGCGGTGTGCAGGATGCGATTGCGAAGGCAACAGAACACCTCGGGGATACGGGCCGAGTGCTGCTGCGCCCCTCGGGCACGGAACCACTTGTGCGGGTGATGGTCGAGGCAGCAACATCGGAAGATGCGCAGGATGTTGCCTCCCGGCTGGCTGATGTGGTGAAGGAACGCCTGAGCCTATAAAGCTTCTCGCTTTTAATCGGGCTTCGTATAAGGCTTCCCGTCTTTTCGCTTCTGAAAAGATCTCTCTCACGAGGCCTCGGAGGTTGGGGAGTGTGCCGGTGTGTGTCTGATGCGTACCCGGACACTCCTCAACCTTCAGCTTTAAAGCTTGCGAATATCAACGCCGTCGATAATATGATCTGCGTTCTTGTGCAGAATGATATTTGCGCGTTCGCGTGTGGGCAGGATGTTTTCGATCAGATTCGGCAGGTTGGTGGTGTTCCACACTGACAGCGCGAATTCGGTCAGCTCCTCGTCCGTGGTGTCGTGGAGGAAAAAGAAGTGGGATCGTGGATCGGAGAATGCGATCTCGCGCAGTTTGAACATTCGGGACACGTACCACCGTTCGATGTCCTGTGTTGCAGCATCTACGTAAATAGAAATATCGATCAGATCGCTGGCCGCAACGGCATTGTTCTGCGTGGATAGGTGTGACACAGGCTGTAACACGTTCAGGCCTTCAACCACCAAGATCTGGGGAAGATCAACCTCGATATGTTCGTCAGGCACAATATCGTACGTGACGTGGTCGTACACGGGCGCTTTGACGCGGCGCTCACCCGATTTGACCGCTCGGAGAAAATCTAAGAGCCGGGTGATGTCGTACGATTCCGGAAAACCTTTGCGATCCATAATGCCTCGGCGTTCCAGCTCCGCATTCGGGTAGAGGAAACCGTCGGTTGTGACTAGGGACACCCTCGGCGTGTTTGGGTATCTGCGTAACAGCTCACGAAGGAGGCGTGACGTGGTCGATTTGCCAACGGCAACGGATCCCGCCACGCCCACAATAAAAGGTGTGCGCCGCTGGTGGATTTCTAAAAAGTTGTTGGTGCGCTGTAACAGCTGCCCAATCGAGTCGCTGTACATGTGCACGAGCGCGACGAGCGGGCGGTAAATCGCGTCTGCCTCAGCGATATCGATAGGATCGCCCAAGGCTGCCAGGGTACGCAAATCGTGAATGGTCAGGGGGAGTTCTGTGTTTGCTGCAAGCCGTGCCCATTCGTCATGCTCAAAATGCAGATAATAGCCTGAATTCACGTATTCAGTGTAATGGCGGGCAGCGGGTGGACGAAAACAACGCTGTGATATGCGCGCGATCTGCAGTGGGTGTGTACGCTTCCTCGACTGTGAGCTTCGATATACACTAACAACCAGGCTTTATGAGATTATTGACGTCTTGCCGTGTTCATCTGTGGCGTGTGGAGGTCTTATGTGCGGAATTGTTGGGTTCGTTGGAGCTGATGCGAGCAATCGCAGTGTTCAGGTAGCTCTGCAGGGTCTAGGCCGGCTGGAATATCGCGGGTACGATTCCGCAGGCGTGGCAACGATCGGCTCCGATGGAACGATTCACGTTGTCAAAAAAGCAGGGCGGCTGACGAACGTTGTTGATGCGCTGGCGAAGCATCCACTTCCTGAATCTTCTCTCGCCATTGGACATACTCGGTGGGCTACACATGGGGGACCGACCGATCAGAATGCGCATCCGCATCTGAGTTTCGATGGCCGCGTTGCTCTGGTTCATAACGGCATCATTGAAAACGCAGATGAGCTAGCCAGTGAGCTTGCTGATCGTGGTATTGCGTTGGCTAGCGAAACAGATACCGAGACCGCCGTTCACCATCTGGCTCTTGAGCTCGCCAAAGACGATGATCTGCTCGCGGCGATGTGCCGCCTGGCACGTAAACTGAGGGGTTCCTTTACACTCGTTGCGATTGACCGCGACAATCCGAACCATCTGGTGGCGGCACGCCGGAACTCTCCCCTGGTTGTTGGGCTCGGTGAGGGTGAAAACTATGTGGGATCCGATGTTTCCGCCTTTGTTGACGAAACGCGCGATGCGTTGGAGCTTGAGCAGGACACCGCGGTGGACGTGTATTCCGATCACGTGGTGATTGTTGACTTCGACGGCAACCCCACACAGGGACATCCTTTTACGGTGGATTGGAGCGTTGACGCCGCTGTGAAAGACGGCTACTCGACGTTCATGGAGAAGGAAATCCGTGAAGAGCCCACTGCGGTGCTGGAAACCCTTCGCGGCCGCCTCGGCACCGACGGGAAACTGAGACTGGATTCGTCATCGATCAGTGAGGATGTGTTCCGCCGTATCGACAAGATTATTGTGGTGGCCTGCGGTACTGCGGCATATGCAGGCTATGTGGCGAAGTATGCGATTGAGCATTGGTGCCGCATTCCCGTTGAGGTTGAACTTGCGCACGAGTTCCGGTACCGGGATCCGGTGGTCAACGAAAAGACGCTTGTTGTTGCCATCTCGCAGAGCGGCGAGACGATGGATACGATTATGGCGATTCGACACGCGCGCGAGCAAGGCTCGAAGGTATTGGCGATTGTGAATACGCATGGGTCGTCGATTGCACGCGAAGCTGACGCCGTGCTCTACACCCATGCCGGTCCGGAAATTGCGGTGGCGTCAACCAAGGCGTTCGTTGCACAGATCGCCGCCTGCTATCTCCTCGGTTTGTACCTGGCGGAGCTGCGCGGGAATAAGTATGTGGACGAGGTCGCCGACTACTTGGATGAGCTGAACAAGATGCCCGAGCGCATCCAGAAGGTGCTTGAGCAGGAGCCTCGCATCACTGCGCTTGCCGAGGAACTAAAGGATAAGGATGGCTTCCTGTTCCTCGGTCGGCATGTGGGTTATCCGGTTGCTTTGGAGGCGGCGCTCAAGTGTAAAGAGGTGAGCTATGTTCATGCCGAGGGGTATGCGGCAGGCGAGCTCAAGCACGGACCGATTGCCTTGATCGAGGAAGGGCTTCCGGTCTTCTTCATCGTGCCCACACCGCGGCGTCCTGAGCTGCATGCGAAGGTGCTCTCCAATGTGCAGGAGGTTCGCGCGCGCGGTGCTCATGTGATTGTGATTGCCGAAGAAGGCGACGACTCCGTGGAGGAGTTTGCCCATCAAGTTTTTCGGGTTCCGCTCTCAACCCCAACGTTGATGATGCCTCTCGTGACCGTTGCTCCTCTGCAGTTGTTCGCGCTGCGGCTGGCTCAAGCGAAGGGTCTTGATGTGGACAAGCCGCGCAACCTTGCGAAGTCAGTCACGGTCGAATAGACGAACGGAAACGAACAAATCGGAAAAGGGCTGAACTCGACAAGAGCGAACTGAAAGAAACCCAGTACCCCGTCTGCGGCGCGCAGCTTTCCAGCTGTTCGGTTGTCAGCTGCTAGATTTGGGGTATGAAGGCGTATCGCGTTGCGGATATACGTTCCGCTGAACAGGTGTTACTCGATGCAGGGGAGCCTCTGATGATGCGAGCATCGCAGGGGATTGCTTCTGTGATTGTGCGCCGACTCAAGCAAGCCGGCTCTCCTGGCCATGCTCTCTACGGACGTCGAATCCTCGTTCTCGCTGGTGGTGGTAATAACGGTGGGGATGCTCTTTTTGCTGGAGCGATCCTTGCGCGCCGTGGCATGCAGGTGGACGTACTTGAAGCGGTGCCTGAACATACGCATCCGGAGGGTCTTTTAGCTGCCCGGCGTGCGGGTGCTCGAATTTATCGTGCTCCGCAGGATGCTCGCAGCGTGACGTCGCTGGTGGAGGATCTGGCTGTACACGCGGACGTGTGGATTGACGGCTTGGTCGGAATTGGCGCGCGCGGCGCGTTGCGTTCGAATGCAGCTACCGTTGTCGATGCGCTCGCCGAGTGCCGGCGTCGCGGCGAAGTTCTCCCACTGGCCGTTGCTGTGGACGTGCCCTCCGGAGTGGATAGCGATGACGGATCAGTCTCCGGTCCGGCATTTCAAGCAGATGTGACGGTGACGATGGGCG
The DNA here is from genome assembly GCA_028724265.1 of Actinomycetaceae bacterium. Taxonomy (GTDB): domain Bacteria; phylum Actinomycetota; class Actinomycetes; order Actinomycetales; family Actinomycetaceae; genus JAQYDG01. The sequence goes on along the minus strand of JAQYDG010000004.1, from coordinate 354,004 downwards.
CCTCCAAGCCGGGTCTTCATCTTCAGCCTGGGCGCGACTACGCGGGCGACGTTGAACTCGTTCCGCTTGGATACGACGCCTACTTACCTGATGAGCCAGCACTCGTCGAGCCCGAGCCCGCACAGCTCGCCTCCCTGCTACGTTTGCCGGATGCTCACGACCACAAGTATTCGCGCGGTGTTGTTGGCGTGATGACGGGGTCGGAACGCTACCCAGGGGCGGGAATCCTTTCCGTCGCAGGTGCACGTGCCGCGGGTGCGGGGATGGTGCGGTATGCAGCGCCACATGCGTTGTCCCGAATTGTTGTTGAGCGATTCCCCGATGTGGTGGCCACGGCGGGACGTGTTCAGGCGTGGGTCATCGGGTCTGGAATCGATATGGAAGGCTATGCCGGGCAGGAGGCGGCGCGTCGGCTCCAAGAAGCGCTGGCCGAGGATCAGCCGGTGGTTCTCGATGCGGGCGCGCTTGTGCTCGCCCAGGGTGCAGACCTCTCGGAGAATATCGTGCTCACCCCGCATGCGGGCGAGATGACGCAGCTGCTCGCCTCTGTTGGCGAAACCCTGAGTCGGGAAGATGTGGAGAATGCCCCGGCACGCGCTGCACGCCTGGCTGCAACAGCAACGGGTGCAACGGTGATGCTCAAGGGCTCCGTTGATTACATTTGTGGATCCACCGGTCCGCTTTTCGTGGTGGGTGGTGCGCCTGCATGGAGGGGAACCGCCGGTGCGGGGGACGTCCTCGCGGGTCTTGTGGGCGGACTGCTCGCTCGATGGGCTTCGTCACGTCTCGGGGGCGGCGAACATCCCGACGTGAGTGTGGCACAGGTTGCAGCCCTGGCGACTGCTCTGCACGGGCGCGCAGCAGCATATGCGTCACAAACATGTGGGGCCAGCAACTGCCCGGTTCCGCACAAGCGTGCTCAGCGTGCTGTGCCTGGGCATCCAATCACTGCCCTCGATGTGGCGTCCTCGATTCCCGCTGCGTTTGACTCGCTCGTGCAGTAGTTCGCGCACTTCGTGGCACACTTAAAGAATGAACCGTTATTTTCCGGCAACGCTAGCCGTTGACCTCGATGCGATCGACCACAACTTTCAGCAGGTGGCTGATCATCTGAACGGGCAGAAGGTGATGGCCATTGTGAAGGCGAATGCGTACGGGCATGGTCGTGAGGCTGTGGCGCGTCAGGCGCTTGCGTCTGGAGCGGACTATTTGGGTGTTGCACAGATTGGTGAAGCTATCCAGTTGCGCGAAGCACTCTCGGATCTCACTCCGCAGCCTCGTATTACGGCGTGGGTGATTACGCCCGATGTGGATTTTATCGAGGTACTGGAGGCTCATATCGAGGTGTCTATCGGCGCATTCTGGAGCCTTGAGGCGCTGGCTCGTGCAGCAGCAGAACTAGGAGTGTGCGCGCCTATCCATATTGAGGTAGACACCGGCATGGCGCGTGGAGGGTTCGCTATTTCTGATGCTCGCCAAGCTTTTGAACGGGCTCACCGCCTTGAACGTGAAGGGCACATTCGCGTGGTGGGCTTGTGGAGCCACCTTGCCCGCGCCGACGAACTCGATGCGGCAGGCCGGGATTTTACGTCCGTTCAAGTGGCCAGTTTTGAACGGCTGCGTGCTCAGGCTGCGGCTGCGGGTCTGGATATTGAGCTTCATCATCTGGCGGCATCCTCGGGCGTGTTTTGGCATCCAGAGGCTCTCTACGACATGGTTCGGCCAGGCGCGGTGCTGTATGGGATTTCGCCGAATACGCGCGTTGCGAGCGCCTCAGAGCTGAACTTGCGTGCAGCGATGCAGTTTTCTGCCTCTGTGATGCAAGTGCGCGATGTACCAGCCGGCACAGGTATCTCCTACGGGCATACGGCCGTTGTGGATCATGCGGCTCATATTGCTGTGATTCCGGTGGGATATGCCGATGGGATACCGCGTCATGCATCGAATTGTGGTCCGGTGACGATCAGCGGCCAGCGTACACATGTGCTGGGGCGCGTGTGCATGGATCAATTTATGGTTCAGACTCAGCCTGAGGTGAAGGAAGGGGATCGAGCAGTGCTGTTCGGCGATGCGCACGATGGATATGCGACAGCAGATGACTGGGCGGACCTTTCCGGAACGATTGGTTACGAGGTGACGACGGCGCTTTCGCTGAGAATTCCACGTGTGTATTATCGCAGCAAACATGGAACTGAGCCGTTGAAATATCCGAGGGCGACGCGTCTTCACTAGGCTTCCACTGGTAGGGACGAAAAAGCTGTCAAAAGTTGTCAAGAGACGTCGTCAATCCGGGACAAGGATTGTAGTCAAGTGAGGTGTTCACAAGTGACCGTACACGCAGATAATGTGGCAGCGGATGCTACGACCATTGTTGTACCGCATGCTGATGACATGCGGGCTTTCGGCCGTGTTCTTGGATCGTTGCTGAGGGCTGGTGATCTTGTGATGCTTACCGGCCCGCTGGGAGCCGGAAAGACAACAATGACGCAGGGTATTGCCGAAGGTATGGACGTGACTGGCCGCGTTGCCTCGCCGACCTTCGTCATCGCTCAAGTACACCATCCCCGGCTTGGCGCAGGGGCAGACTTGGTGCATGTTGATGCATATCGACTAGAGTCCCTTGAAGAACTCGATGCGCTGGATCTGGATACGTCGCTGGAGGAATCTGCCACTGTTGTGGAATGGGGCGAGGGCAAAGTTGAGGTACTTGCAGACGATCGGCTGACGATTACGATCACTCGTCCCTCTGGAATGGCGCTCGATGACGAGGCATCAGAACTCAGCCCAGATGCTCCGCGTACACTCCAGCTTTCGGCAACCGGCGCGCGAGCCAGGCAGATTATTGAGCAGATTCGCACACTCATCCCAGGCGCAGATGGTGTGCGCACAGTGTCCGAAGATGCGATGAGCGGTGGCGACTATCCAGACGAGCCGAAGCCCTCAGGGGCAGACAGCTTCAGGTCGGAGCGTGGCAACTGACGTGCGTGCATTGGCTCGGATATTCGCTCTTGTGGGGATCACCGCAGTAGGGATCACCTCAAGTTTTTCGCTCGGCTCTCTGGTGCCTACTGCTTCACCGAACCACACAGCGCCGCAGGATACGCAACCAACGGACGTAGAACCAACGCAGGCGCGCTCAGGGGAAGCGCAAGGCGAGGCGCAAGAATTAAAATCCGTCACAGCGTGGCTTCGCACGCAGGGGCTCAACACGCTCAAAGCACAGGCGAGTACGACTATGCCGCGCATTGACGCAGCGCATGTGTCTCAGCTCGACGTCGGGAGGCCAATGAACGTCCTCGCATTTCCAAATCCCGGTGCCACGTCACTTCGGCCAGTGCCGTCACAGTATTGGGCTGCGCCAATACGCCAGAACACTGACGTGATCGGCGCGATGACGTTCCTGTGGCATCAAGGGAAGGGCACAGTTGTTCTGATCGAACAAGATGAGGATTTCGGACAGATGCTGGCAAATCCGCCCAGGAGCTCAACGATCGTTTTTGATCCGGTGATCGTTGGGTGGTTTCTAATTTCCGGTGATGGCAGGATTTCCCCACTCGACACTGCTGCAGAGAATGTGGTGGCTGGCTCTGTGTCCACCGATGTTTTTGCTTCTGTGAGGAGCGAGGCTGCGGCGCCTGCGAATCGTCGTGGTCTTTCGCAGCAAGCCAGTACAGGGGACACTTCTGGGGGAGATTCGAGTGTAGTCTGGCGTGTTGCGCTTGTGATGGCTGGCGTTTTGATACTGCTGGGCGGGCTCGTGTGGCTGATGCGCCCGGAAGATCCACGTGACGACGGCGCGTAATGCACGATTCTGAGGTGAATGAGAGGACGAAACACTGTGAAAGTTCTGACGATAGATACGTCTGACCATACGGTCGTTGGCGTTGTAGATGCGCCCGAACAGGGGCTCAAGGGTGGCTTCAGCGTGGTGGCACGTATGGAGTCTGCGGATTCTCGTCATCATGCTGAGACCCTGACGCCGATGGTACAAGACGTGATGGCTCAAGCTCGTGTGACGAAACCGGAGGCGATCGTTGCCGGGACGGGACCTGCAGCGTTCACAGGTCTTCGGGCGGGCTTAGTGACTGCCCGAGTCTTGGCACGCGGCTGGGGCATCCCGCTCTATGGGGTATCGTCACTCGAAGCGATGGTACTAGGCGCGGTGATGGACGGCTTCGCACAGCCGGGTGAACGCGTGTATCCCGTGATTGACGCTCGCCGCAAGGAGCTCTATGTGCTAGCGGGGGTGGTGGAGCCGAGTACGGGTAACCTGAGTGTTCAGGTGCCTGCTTCCGTTGTGAAGCCCGAGGTGGTCGAATCGATGAGGCGGCGTGATCCAGGTCTTCTGGTTGCCCCACGTCAAGACATCGCGCCACTCACAGCAGATGCGACTATCGTCAAGGCAGAACCGCAGGCTCTTGTGGGAAGGGCATGGCAGCTGCTCGATCTGAAAGATCAGGGCGTTGACGTCGATTTGGGAACAGAACCCCAGTATTTGCGCCGGCCTGACGTGCAAGAATCGGGTAAAGCTCAGCCCCAGGGTACGGGGTACAAAGTCGCGTGAACAATCGCGTGAACAATTCGGACGCGGACCAAGCTCAGGACGTTACCAGAGGTGAGGATGCTGTCAGGGGGCAGGACGCTATAAGAGCCCAGGAGGTTGTCAGGGCACAGGACGGTGTGAGAGCAGAACTTGCGAGCATCGGGCTTGACGTTCGTGAGCCGTCGCGAGGCATGGCTGGTGTGTTGGCCGACTTTGATGCTCAGATCTTCGGCAGCGAAGCGTGGAACGAGGCGATGTGGCGCAGTACTCTCTCCACCTCCGAGGCGGCTGTGTATGCGTGCGAAGACCACCGTCCAGCGCTCACCCCAGTCACACAGATGGTCGGTGTAGGCGCAGTAGGGCTTGGGCCGGAGGCTGAGATTTTGACGATCGGAGTACAGCGCAGCTGGCGGGGGCGCGGCGTCGGGAACAACCTGCTTACCCTGATGCTGCTGCGCGCCGTGGCATCGGGTGCCGAGGCAGTTTTTTTGGAGGTGCGCAGCCAGAATGGTGCGGCACGGCGCATGTACCAACAGAGGGGTTTTATCGATGTGGGGCTCCGCCGCGGCTATTATGGCGACGATGACGCCGTGGTGATGCGCCTCGATGTTTCACTGGACACCCTTCTTTGTAGCGGAAAAGGTAGGCTAGGCGGACGTGAGCACAGTATTAGGAATTGAGACCTCGTGTGATGAAACAGGCGTGGCGCTGGTTCGTGATGGCGAGCTTTTGGCAGATGTGACGGCCACGTCGATGGACGAATATGCCCGCTTTGGCGGTATTATCCCCGAGATTGCGTCACGCGCGCATTTGGAATCGATGGTGCCGACGCTGAATGCTGCTTTGGACAAGGCTGATGTGGATCTTGCCGAGGTGGATGCTATTGCGGTGACGGCAGGCCCTGGGCTGATTGGTTCGCTGACGGTGGGTGTGTCTGCAGCGAAGGCTCTGGCATATTCGATCGGGAAACCTCTGTATGGAGTGAACCATATTATGGGTCACGTCTGTGTTGATGAGCTTGTTGATGGGCGTTTTCCGGAGCATTTTATTGGGCTTGTCGTGTCAGGCGGACACTCGTCGATCCTCAACGTCACCAATATCGCAACTGATGTGACGGAGCTGGGTGGAACACTCGATGACGCGGCTGGCGAAGCCTTCGACAAGGTTGGGCGGCTGCTCGGGCTCCCATATCCGGGCGGGCCGCATATCGATAGACTCTCGCAAGTCGGGAATCGGGAAGCAATCCGCTTTCCGCGAGGATTGACGGTGGGACGCGATAAGCACGATCATCCCTATGACTTTTCTTTCTCTGGTCTCAAGACTGCGGTCGCTCGCTACATTGAGGGTTTGACTGATGCGGGCAAGGACCTGCCGAAGGAGGATATTGCTGCCAGTTTTTCGGAGGCAGTGAATGACGTGTTGACGTCGAAGGCGTTGAATGCGTGTGAGGCCTTCGGCTGCGACACACTCGTCATCGGTGGCGGTTTCTCTGCAAATTCTCGGTTGCGGGAGCTTGCCGCCCAGCGTGCCGCCGAGCGGGGTATTAAGGTTCGCATTCCACCGATGCGTTATTGCACGGATAATGGTGCGATGATTGCGGCCTTGGGGTGGGAACTGGTCAGCAATGGCGTTGAGCCCTCGCCGATGGATATCACCGTCGATACGAATATGAGCCTGGATACGATCCATTTCTAACCTAGATCGTGACGGTACCTGTGGCAGGGCGGTAGCCTGTGCGATCACGGTTCCGATGTCGCGTTGGTCGGTGATTTCTCTGCTGTGGCGGCCATCGGCGGTTCCGAGGCTCCAGAAGCTGCTGAAGCTCTCCTGAAAATTCAGTGACGTGTTGTGACGCCGGCTATCGGTCTGAGGATGCGGCGCGCAATGACAGCCCGGCGGCGGCCGAGAATCGGAGTCAGAATAACACTGAGGCGTTCGTTGTTCGTACGCTGGTGCCGATCGGTGCCCGCCAGCAACGCCTTGCGAAATTTTGCCGTATCAACGTTAACCCCGCGTTCCAACACTTCAATATCTGGCGAGCCTTCCTGGCGAAGTAAAGTTCGCAGTTCAGCTGGCTTTATGGAGCTGATATGGAGTACGTCGAACAGGGAGCCGAATGCGTGCAGGCGCAACACGCTCTGGGCGTTCTGTTGTCCTGCCAGGTACGCGATCTTGTGCGAGGTGGGTGCAAGGCCGAAGGTCTGGGCAACCCAGCTGATTGCTCCAGATCGAATAATTGCAGGATCTGGATCCAGGATGACGCTGCGATTCGCGTCATTCAGGGACGCATCCAAAGCGCGGGGTGGCACCAAAACGGGTGGCTGTGTGGGATCTGATGCGTCCGCAGTGACGACGATGGGCTGGTGCTTTGGCGCGTTATCGGTGAGCACAATAGCGCGCCTGCCCGGTGTGATCCCAGGTCCGCGCCAGATGACGGCTTCCACAAGATCGCCGTTCACGCTCACCCAATCGACACATGCATCTGTGGGGAGATCGGCATAAGCGATTCCCGGAGCCACCTTAATACCGCTGATGGGTGCGCGGCCTGCTACGCTCAGTGCGCTCGATAGTGGCGGTATCCACTGTTCGGGTTTCATCATGCGCCTGCCGCCGTCCCTCCGCATCGGATCCATCCAGATTGCGTCAGTAGGCGAAAACTGTGTGTGCGCGACAACTGTGAGGCTATCTGCGTGAATGACCTGGGCGTGGGGAAAGTCTGCAAGATTCGCCTTCAATAAGGCCGCCGTCTGCTGATCCAGTTCAACGGCTGTGACCTGCAGCCCGGCCAGCGCGAACGCCCGCGAGTCTGCTCCGATGCCTGCGCCGGCATCGAGAACAGACCTAGCACCGAGCTGCGCGAACATGTGAGCGTGGTATCGCGCAACAAGAGATCTGGTTGCTTGCTGCAGTCCTGCCGGAGTGAAGAACAGGCATCCCGCGGCATCCGGAAATTTGGCTGTTGCCTTGCGCCGCAGCTCAGCCTGCGTGATGAGGGCAGCGCGTTCTTCTGAATTCCATCCGGCGTGTTGCAGGGAGTTGTGCAGCTGTTGGACCAGAGCCAGGGGCAGTTGCGCGCTGCTGTGTTGCTCACTTTCACCCGCTGGTGTGGTGAACCAGGCGGCGATGGCTGCTTCGACGTCAGCTAATGCCGCCTGGCCGCGCTCGCTCACCAGCCAGCTGAGATCGTCGTCAGAATCGGAGTTCACACTCGCAATTGTCGCATAGAACAACGCGTCAGCTCTCTCGAAATGACGGCTAGCAATGTTGGCACTCTCCTTGACCGAGTGCCAACTAATGCATAGGCTTTCATGTGGGTGTGATCCAGAGCGTGCTGTGCTCGATGTGGAACAAATTCCAGTCGGTGCACGTTGGTTATGGATATGCACTTGCCCGGATCGGGCTCGACCCCCGCGACGGCGGGTTCGGTACCAGGTGTGACAACAGCTCAAGGGGTCGGCGCTGCGGAGCGTTTTGCGTACGCGATCAGCGTCGGTGAGATTTAGGAAAAGGGGCACGGATGTCCGTTTCTATTAAGCCGCTGGAGGATCGTATTGTGATCCAGCAGTTGGAAGCTGAAACAACCACAGCTTCTGGTATCGTTTTGCCGGATACGGCGAAGGAAAAGCCGCAAGAGGGTAAGGTTTTGGCCGTCGGTGCTGGCCGCATTGATGATAAGGGTAACCGCGTCCCTATGGATGTTGCTGAGGGCGACGTGGTGATTTATTCGAAGTATGGCGGCACGGAAGTGAAGTACCAGGGCGAGGAGTACGTGATTCTCTCCTCGCGCGATGTTCTTGCCATCGTCGAAAAGTGATGTGGCGGCTGCGCGAGCCGCGAGTACACGGGTAGTGGCGGCGCGCGCGTTATAGCCAATACTCGAAACTAAGTGGACTAAGCATTATGCTTAGTCCACTTTTGCATATTGCTGGCCTCTTTCTGATATGGTGCAAATAAGCTGATAAGTGTGTCGCACGCGTTGTTCGCGCGGTCGATGATTCTGAGTTGTTGCGGCTGAAAGGTGGCTGATTCCCGTGGAACAAGACAATAATGACCGTGATCCAAACGTTCCCCCGCCTAGTGACGGAACCACCCATGCCGGCACTCGCCACGGTGAGGCTGATTCGAGCGCTTCGCTCAAGAGTGATCCTGCGCAGCAGAATCCATCTGTGCCTCCTCGCGCAGATTCCCAAGGGTTTCAGAGTCTCAATCAGGCAACCGAACCTGCTCCGATCCAGTGGGGCACTCAGAATCAGAATGCGGCTGCGTCTGCGATGCCGGGTGCATATCAGGCACAAGGGAGTCGACCCGCACAAGGGTTCCAACCGGGGGTTGAACGGCAGCAAGTCCCTGTGCAGCAATGGGGAAATGCGCAGCCTACTCAGGCTGCTGGATCTGCTCGGGCACCCCAAGGGCAGCAGAATGTCGAAGGCGGCTACGCGCCAGCAACTGACGCACCTGCGAGCTACCCACCGGCAAGCTCTGCGCCCTACGTAGCGCCCCAACCCTTCCCACAGGCACCGAAGCCTCCGCGGCGGCCACTGCCGAAGAAGACGAAATTTGCGATCGGCGGTTCGATTATTGCGATTATCCTTGCGATCGTTGCACTGTGGCTTTTCGTCTTTGGCGGGCTCAATAAGATTCTCGGCGTCGCAACCCAGGAAAGCCCTGAGGGAACAGTCAAGCTCTACCTGAGTGCACTCAACGAGGGTGACGCTAACTCAGCATGGAATTTGGTTGATGAGTCCGTGCGCAGTCAACAGCCGAATCTCGTGAGTAATGACGTGTATCGTGGGGCCAAGAACCGGCCAGAGCTTGAGGAAATTTCTGATGTTCGTGATGACTCAGATAATAAAGATTTTCTCGGCAGTGACGAGGGAAATGAGCGCGCGACGGTGATTGCTCGTGTCAAGCAAGGGGAGTCCTCGCATCCGGTGACGTTCCACCTGAAGCTGCAAGGGAGCAAAACGTGGGTTCTTCAGGATATAGAGTCCAGCGTGATCAGTTTTCAGGATGCGGCCAGCCCGCTCCCGGGTGCAGATAAAGTGAAAATCAACGGCGTTGATGTCGAGGTGAAGGAAGAAACGACGGCACTCACGACGTTGCCAGGCGATTACACGGTGACCCCGCCCGCGGCGACGGATTACGTCGCCTTCGGCGATCCACAGGAGTTTACCGTCCCTGTGTTCTCGTCTCGAGACGACAACACGGTTGACATCTCCTTCACGCCGTCGTTTACCGATAAGGCCATTACTGAGGCGATCAAGCAGGTTCAGGACAAATTAGCCGAATGCATGGCGTCAAATAAGTTCGTCACCGGATGCCATATGGTGGATCTCACTGGTCGGGGTTCCAGCCCAGCGATCACAGACATCAAGCGGTCATGGTCCACACAGCCTGAGGTCACGTCGTCGGGGAACAGTGAGACCGGTACCAATCCTCTGGACGGCACATCCGTCGTCATTGGCAATGGCACTCTGCGTGTGACCTACAAGCAGAGGTACAGCGAAAGTGAACCATGGGAAGCCGAGTCGAATGATATCTCCGTCTATGGTGGTCGCTACCCGGTGAAATTGGATAAGGATGGAAAAGTAACTGTCGATCTTGGGGATGGGGGCTACTAAGAGCGTACTGCCCCAGATCGCACGCGCGGATACGTCGGTGGAATGGCCATAGGTGATAGCTCGGAAGGACGTCGCCGAGAGCGTTGGTTGCGTTCAACTTCACACGGTCACATCGTGGGCAACGCGATGGGGGCTCGATTCGCCATTACGATGGTGGCATGGCACGTGATAACTATGCACCTTATTCTGACCCCATCACGATGGGTTTGACGTATGACGATGTGCTTCTGCTCCCAGAAGCCACAGATGTGATTCCTTCTGAAGTAGATACCACTGGCCGACTTACCTCGAAGATCTCCTTGCGCACCCCGATTCTCTCGGCGGCGATGGATACTGTGACTGAGTCTCGGATGGCGATTGCGATGGCTCGCCAGGGCGGGATTGGTATTATCCATCGTAATCTGTCGATTGATGACCAGGTAGCGGAAGTGCGGCAGGTCAAGCGATCTGAATCGGGCATGATTTCGGATCCGGTGACGATTGAACCTGATGCGACGTTGACGCATCTGGACGAACTGTGCGCGTACTATCGCGTTTCTGGGCTTCCCGTTATTGACGAAGACCGAACGCTGCTGGGCATCGTCACCAATCGGGATCTGCGATTCGTCCCGCCCGCGGATTTTGATCGACTGCATGTATCTGATGTGATGACGCCTATGCCGCTGATCACTGCACCGTCTTCAGTTGAACGGTCTGAGGCGGCACAGCTGTTGGCAACCAACAAAATTGAGAAGCTTCCTCTGGTTGACGAGGCGGGCAAGCTGACTGGGCTGATCACCGTTAAGGACTTTGTGAAGGCTGAGCAGTATCCGCACGCCTCCAAAGATGCTGAGGGACGTCTGCTGGTGGGTGCGGGAGTCGGCTATCTCACTGATTCGTGGGATCGTGCCACCGCTCTTGCTGATGCTGGTGTGGATGTGATCGTGATTGATTCCGCCAATGGCCAGGCCAAACTTGCGCTGGATATGATTTCGCGACTGCGTCACGATTCCGGTTTCGATGCAGTACAGATTATTGGCGGGAATGTTGCGACCCAGGCCGGAGCCCAGGCTTTGATCGACGCCGGCGCTGATGCGGTGAAAGTAGGGATCGGTCCGGGATCGATCTGTACCACGCGTGTGGTCGCCGGCGTTGGCGTCCCGCAAATTACCGCTATTTTGGAGGCGTCAAAGGCGTGCAAACCCGCGGGTATTCCTCTGATTGCTGACGGCGGTCTGCACTATTCAGGCGATATCGGCAAAGCGATCGTTGCCGGGGCGGACACTGTGATGCTGGGTTCACTACTGGCTGGCTGTGCCGAGGCTCCTGGCGAGGTTGTGTACGTGCAGGGCAAGCAGTTCAAGCGATATCGCGGTATGGGATCGCTGGGAGCGATGAGCAGCCGAGGCAAGAAGAGCTATTCCAAGGATCGCTACTTCCAGTCTGATGTGACGAGTGACGAGAAGATCATTCCGGAGGGTATCGAAGGGCAGGTTCCCTACACGGGTTCGCTGGCGTCAGTTCTTTACGAACTGATGGGTGGTCTGCATCAAACGATGTTCTACACCGGCTCGCGTACGATTCCTCAGATGCAGGCGAACGGTCATTTTGTGCAGATGACGGCTGCTGGGTTGAAGGAATCGCATCCACATGACGTGCAGATGACGGTTGCCGCGCCTAACTACCATCCGTCGGAGGTATAAGCGAGGCGGCGCAAAAAGTACTCCGTCGATGTGTTAAAACGCCGTGCACGGAGTAACATGCACGGAATTGAGCTTGGAACAGTGTACTCATCACGTGGTGTGTGTTCAGAACGTAGCCCCGGATCCTGATGGACTTTCCGGGGCTACTTTCTTGTTCAGATGCCTGCGTGACCAGGTGACGTGTGAAATCTGATACGCGCTCTACGCAGCAGTCTTAGCCGTAGCTTTAGCAGTAGTTTTATCCGTGGTAACGATAGACGTTCGTTTCCCTCAAAACGAATCCGCTGCGCTGATACAAGCGATTAGCTGCCTCGCGGCTTGGCCTGCTTGTGAGGTCAATCGACTTTGCGTGTATTTCCTGCCCGTAGGCAACCATCGCATCCACAAGGCGCTGTCCGATTCCCTGCCCGCGGGCGGCACCGTCAACCACGACGTCCTCTACCCACGCTCTGAGGCCAGTTGGCAAGCGAAATGTGGCAAGTGTACTCATTCCGACGATAGCGCCCTGATCAGGTTCCGCATCGCTGCGGGCGACGAAGAGATACACGCCCGGCTGCTCGAGATAGGCTTTCAGGGTCTGAGCATCCATCTGTGGGGTCGAGCTCGAAAGCTGAGGGATAAGCTTGTTCATCGCAGTGAGCAGTTCCTCGGATGCTTCATTTTCAATGGTGATAGTCATAGTTCCTCTTGTGTTGGTCAACGTGATATTCATCGTGATCTAGATGCCGCGTACTCTGCATATGCGCTGCTGATCTGGAACAAGTCTCGTCTCAATCTACCGGAATCTTGCTGCGGATATGTACTGCCTCACTCTGCCGTCTGGGCGGGGCTGCTAGCTGCGCCGGCTAGACATGCGCCATTGTGCGGCGTAGTAAATGGCGCCTGCAATGACGATCGTCAAAATTGCTGCCAGTGAAACGCTGGTAATGCCTAGTGAGAATCCAATGTTGATAGTCTGTGCCGAGTCGTGTAGAGCAACGGAAAGAGCATCAGCCATATCGGAGTAGGATCCCATACCAACAAGCGGAAGAACAAGGTGTGCCGTCAGCCATCCAGAAACGTGTGTGACTGTGCTGGTCACGGCGTCCGTGACGCGAGATCCCGTCAACCCATCGAGAATGACGTACACAATGTAGCCGACAATAATCCAGATGACTCCTACCCTGGCATAGAGGCTGCCAAGTGCGAGTCCGCAGATGATGGTGGAGAAAAGTGCTAACCATACGCACAATGCAAGGAGGATCCACAGCAGGAAACTCACGGAGGATAGCGTGTGCCGGAAAACTGGCCTGGCGAAGATGACGAAGACGAGGAAGCCGGCTGCGGCGAGCGCCACCCCGCCAACTGAAATCAGTGCTGACGAGGCAAGATTGAGCCGGACGGATTCGATGCGGGGAATGCCTGCCTCCGTATATGCGCGAACGCGCACGGCCATACGGATACCGAGGATGAAGAGGGCAAGCAGAGCTGCGTAACCTCCTATCGCGATGATGGTGCCGATATACGTACGCGCGCCCGAATAAACACTTTCACCCGATAGATCAATAGAGAAGTGTTCTGGGGAGAGACTCCTCGTTGATGCAACCATGGTGACGAAGAAGAGCAGGAGGATTCCCGCCCAGAAAATAAGCATCCACCGCAGGAAAAAATGCGCGTTGTCTTGGGCTGTGTACCGAAGAAGTTTCCGAGCTGTTGTGGTGGGTGCAGATTCGGTGGCTTGCAGATGAGGGGCTGGCTCGGGTTTGCGCTGAGGATGGCCAGCTGATGCCTGTAACGGGGCGCTCGCCTCCTGTTGATGAATGTCGGAGTTTATTGGTGCACCCGGCGTCACGTCTCTTGTGGATTCCATGTGTTTATGCCTCCTCCGTGTTGAGGTTTCCGTTCAGATTATTGGCCGATCAGTTGCCGTTGGGCGTCGTTCATCGTCAAATCCATCAGAACATCAGTCAGCGAGGGAACATCGCCTTCCTTGGTATGACGGGCGCGGACGTCATCGGCATCTCCCGCTTCGATCACGTGGCCATGATCGAGTAAAATGACGTGATCCAGGAGCGATTCGATTTCTTCGATCAAGTGTGACGAGATCAGAATCGTGCGGGGGTGGGCAGTGAAATCCTTCAACAGTGCACGATAAAAGATTTCGCGTGCAACGGCGTCCATGCCGAGGTGAACCTCGTCAAAAATCGTGATCGGTGTGCGGGCTGCTAACCCGAGGCTGGCGAACAGTGCCGACTTTTGTCCACGGCTCATATTTTTAGGTTTTTTACGAGTAGAGATACCAAACGCGTCAAGCAGCGTATGAGCCCAGTCGTCATCCCATTGCGGCCTTGATGCCGCCCACAGTTTCAACGTTTCCTCCGTGCGCGAGTCCTTGAACACGGGAGTATCGTCGCTCACTAGGGCGATACCCGCCATTGCCTCGGCATTTTCCCACACGGTAGCCCCATTGACGAGGATGCTTCCGTGGCTAGGGTGAGCCTGAGCCGCAATGAGCATTCCGAGCGTTGATTTGCCTGATCCATTGCGGCCGAGCAAGCCAGTGAGGGTGCCCGCCTCAATCCTCAGGCTGATGTTCTCGAGTGCGTTATCGCGGCTGAACGCATAATGAAAGCTCACGTTGGCGATATCAAGATTCCATGGGTGCATGGTTAGCCTCCTCAAAATATGCCTGTACAAACTGAATGATGGTGGATGGGGTGTAGCCCAATGTGCGGCCGGCTTCCAAAGCTGGGGTCAGAACTTGAGCGACGTATGTGCGTTGAGCAGCTTCGCGGAGCTTGTGTGGCCCGTCGTGGCTCACGAACATGCCGATACCCCGGCGCTTTTCTACGATGCCATCTGCAATAAGGAGATTAAATGCCTTGTTTGCGGTGGCGGGGTTGATCCGTTCCTCAGTGGCGTATTGTGTCGAACTTTTCAGCTGGCTTCCGGCGGGAAGTTCCCCCGTCAGAATCTGGCGGCGAATATCGTCAGCAATTTGCCGGTAGATGGGGATGTTCGGATCGAACTTCATCTGTTGGCTCCTTGCTACTCAATTGGTTAGTTACACTACTAGTTAACCATAGAGGTGTTGTTGAGGCAACAGAGTATGTTGGCTGAATCTTCGTTGGGCTGCTCACACGAGGGCGGATTGATCCGCCAGTGGACGTTCCTCCTGAATATTTAAGGGACAATAGGGGAGGAAGAAAGGGTAGAGGATGACGATAGTTGCCGCATATAAATATGCGTCCGATATCAGCGACGTCGATGTTCGCCGCGACGCGAGCTTGGATTGGACTCATGCAAGGCCTCGCGTGTCGGAGTACGAGCGTACTGCGATCCAGACTGCGCACAATCTCGCAGCTCAGTGTGGTGTGCAAGCTGTGGGCGTGAGCGTCGGTGCGCAGCTGGCGGCAAGTTCGAAGGCGAAACAGGCTGCGTTGTCTGCTGGTCTGGATAGGCTTATTCTCGCTGTTGACGATGCCACGCTGGGGTGGAGTGCGACTCGTCAGGCCGCGGCACTGGCCTCTGTTGTTCGCATGGTAGATGACGCTGCGCTTGTGATATGTGGTGAAGCGTCCTCGGATGAATCGCGCAGTATTGTTCCTGCGCTTCTCGCCTCCGCTCTCGGGTGGCCTGTATTCGAAAACGTCACGGCTATTGACGTGGCTGCCCCCGCCTCTGCTTCTCCCGCAACAGCCAGCTTCAGGCTCACACAGCAAACCAGCAGCGGGCATCGCGTGATAGATCTTTCCGGTCCAGCAGTGATCTCGGTTGTGGCTCATTCGGTGGCGATTCACGTGGCCTCGGCGTCCGAAATACGTGAGGCGGCAAGCCGCCCTGTGACGGTTATTCCTGCTGCGAGCGTCGATACGATGAGTGTGCAGAACGCTGTTGTGAGTTCTCGTTTGCCCGAACCGAAGGAAAGAAAAGGGAAAATCTTCGCTGGCCCGGACGCAGTTGACGATCTTATGCATGCCCTGGATCAGGATGGTGTCCTGTGATGTGTGCTCAACGAACCTCGAAACAAACTTCGATGTGGGGAGGCAGATAGTGGCGAAGCTCTTTATTCTGGACGATGGCGAGGATTTGGCACATATTGGGATGCTCGTGCGTGCCGTCATCGAGTCCGGTGGCGAAAATGGACAGTTCGAACGGATAGAACGCATCCGCGTCCATGCAGCCCCTGATATGCCACTGGAAGCATACGCTCCTGTGGTTGCGCAGGCGGTTGCAGACGGCCGTCTTGACCTTGCAGGCTCCGTGCTGATTGCTCCCAACAGGCCGGCGGGGCGTTCTTTGGCTGCTTCTGCTGCGTTTGCTGCACAGAGCGCGATGGTCTCAGGCGTCAGGTCGCTTTCGCCCAGGAGCGTCGAGTACGTTCGCTATGGTGGGCTTCTGCTTCAGACCGTAGCTCTGAATGCACAGCATGGGCTTGTAGGAATCGTGGATGACTCTGCGGTACCGGACGACGGTGCAGGCGATGTGCTAGCTGATGTTCCGATCCTGACGCTGGAAGACCTCGACCAGGCTGTACAGTATCAGTCAGTTCGCGTTGTTCAGGAGGTACCAGACGCTGCGACGGATCATAGCCTCGCGCAGGCTCGGCGCGTGGTTGTGGCTGGCCTAGGATTCGAGGCGGAAGAAGATTTGGACTTAGCACGGGAGCTTGCGGATGTTCTCGGTGCCGAGTGTGCAGGTACGATGCCGCTGGCAATTCCGAACGGCTGGATCGGCAAGGACGAATTCGTTGGCGTGTCCGGCGCGGTGATTGCACCCGAAATCTATGTTGGGGTGGGAGTCTCCGGTGCGATCCAGCACACCGCAGGCATCACAGGTGCCTCAACGATCATTGCGATCAACGATGACGAAGAGGCACCGCTTTTTAAGGAAGCTGACTACGGAATTGTGGGGGATCTTTACGAGGTTCTTCCGCAGTTGAGTGACGCACTCCGCGCGAAGAAAAATCGCGGCTGAAAACGGTGGTAGCTGAGGCGCAACACGCGCACGTTGCAGGCAACGGAAGCTGTGACCTACGCGCGTTGCACCCCTTCGCCAAGCTAGACGCATTTCCAGACGCGTGAGCTCAACCTAGCTCAACAGTTCCATCGCTTGGCGCGCGATGGCGAGCTCCTCATTCGTCGGAACCACGAGAACCGTCACAGTGGAGTCGGGGGTGGAGATGACGCGCGGCGTGGACGAGCGTTCTTGATTCTTAGCTTCGTCGAGCGCGATGCCAAACGGGGAGAGCCTTTCGACAACCTCTGCACGGACGTCCGCGTCGTTCTCGCCCACACCTGCTGTGAAGGTGATGGCATCTAGCCCGCCCATCTGAGCCCAATATGCGCCGATGTAGTGGATAATCCGATGCTCGTACACGTCGATCGCTTCACGTGCATGTTCGTCTCCGGCGTTAATAAGATCCCGCACGGAACGCATATCTGATTCGCCTGTCAAGCCAAGCATGCCGCTTTCAAAGTTGAACAGTCGATCGATATCGTCAACACTCATGCCCGCCACACGCTGCAGGTGGAAAACCACGGCTGGATCGATATCGCCCGTACGTCCACCCATCACCAAGCCGGCTAGCGGCGTCAAGCCCATCGATGTATCGACAGCTTTGCCATTGACGACTGCGGAGGCGGAGGCGCCGTTCCCAATATGCAGAACGATCTGTTTCAGATCGTCACGCCCAAGCATGTGAGCGACGATGCCGGACACATACTGATGGCTGGTGCCGTGTGCACCGTAGCGGCGAATCTGGTATTTCTCCGCAACTTCGCGATTGAGAGCGTAAGTAGCTGATTCGGACGGCAAATCCTGGAAAAACGCAGTGTCGAACACGGCCACCTGTGGCAGTTGAGGGAATAACTTTTTAGCGACTCGAATCCCTTTGAGGTGAGCCGGATTGTGTAGCGGCGCCAGCGGTGCGAGCTCTTCGATTTTGTGAAGGACGTCGTCATCGATCACGGCGGCACGGTTGAAGAATTTTCCTCCTTGCACCACGCGGTGGCCAACAGCCTTCACGCTCCCGTCGAAAAGATCCGGTCCGACTTTATCGAACAGGTCGATAATTCGCGTGAGCCCAACGCCGTGATCTTCAATAGGCTCGTCGAGTTCTGTGCTTGAGCCACGGTATGTGTGTTTGACGTGTCCCATCGGCTGGCCAATACGCTCGGCGATGCCGGACGCGATCACCTCGCCGTCCTCAGGATCGATCAGCTGATACTTGATAGATGACGAACCGGAGTTGATGACGAAGACTGACATGTATTCTCCTCAATGTGTTAACGAGTGTTCACCATGAATGCTACGGTACTGCGGCGCTCTGATGGCTCTTATGCCGCCTGAATAGCGGTAATGGCCACGGTGTTGACGATATCGTCAACTAAGGCGCCGCGGGAAAGATCGTTCACAGGTTTATTGAGCCCTTGCAGAATGGGGCCGACTGCGATGGCTGAGGCCGCGCGCTGGACGGCTTTGTATCCAATATTTCCCGCAGAGAGCGATGGGAAAGTGAAAACCGTTGCCTTCCCGGCCACCGTCGAGTGTGGAGCCTTGACGCGGGCAACATCCTCGGAGACGGCAGCATCGAACTGGATAGGACCCTCGAGTGGAATATCGGGAGCAATCTGCTGAGCGATCTGCGTTGCTTCCAGTGCTGCATCGACGTCGGGTCCAACACCAGAGGTTCCAGTTGAATACGAGAGGATCGCAACGCGGGGATCGATGCCGAACTGCGTGGCAGTCTGAGCGCTGGACACTGCGATCTCAGCAACTTGGCTGGGGGTGGGGTTAACGTTGACGGCGCAGTCGCCAAAAACCCACACTTTATCCGCAAGCAGTATCAGAAAGACGCTTGAGACGAGTTTGGTACCGGGTTTGGTCTTGATGATCTGCAATGCCGGACGAATCGTGTTCGCTGTGGTGTGAACCGCACCCGACACCATTCCGTCGGCATCGCCCATCTGCACCATCATCGTCGCAAAATAGGAGACGTCCGTTGTCAGCTGCTCAACAGCCTGATCGTAGGTAACGCCCTTCTTCGCCCGTAAACGAGCAAATTCAGTGGCATACTTGTGGATCAATTCCGCGTCCAAAGGTGAGGCAAAGGTTGCAGAAGCAAGATCCAGCCCTAATCGCTGAGCACGTGCAAGGATCGTTGATTTATCACCGAGCAGTATCACGTCAGCAATACCGTCACGCAGAACCTTGTGGGCAGCCTGCAGCACGCGCTCATCGTCTGATTCAGGCATCACGATACGCTTATGTGCTGCCCGTGCTCGTTCCATCAGAAGGCTTGTAAAGGCCGCAGGCGTGACGACGCCAGACCCCTCTGTGGCAGATTCGAGACGGCTATATGCCTCGACACTCATCGTGGCGAAGTCAACGTCATGCCCTGTCGCAAATACTGCTGTTGTGTCGATCTGTGACGGATGTGAATCCATATAGGTGCTGTCTGCTCCCGTCACAACGGCGAGAACCAGAGGAGCATGCATGCTGTTGAATGTGCGTGACGCTGCAGCGATGCGCATCTGAATATCGGCGGCGCTGCGATCTGTTCCGGAAAGAACACCCACCACATTTGCCCCAAAATTGCTTGCGAAGTGGCTGTCCAGTGCAACTGTGGAAGCAAGAATAGGGTCGTGGTCTGTGCTACCAAGGATCACAACGGTGTCGTAGTCGGCAGCAAACGCATTAAAACGTTCGATGGCAGTGCGGAATGCGACCTCTTCGTTGTCGATGATTTCCTGATAGGAAATGCCCCATGCTGCAGAAAGGTCTGCGGATTGACCAGCCGCGTGTGCAAGCTCAATGGCATCGTTGCGCGCTGCGATATCGCCGTCGGGATGTGCAAAAAAAACACCCACGCGATGTCCATGATTCTTCAAATATGCGATATATTCCAACGCGGTTTTTTGTATGCCAGCGTTAGCTTCGATGGCTGTCACATAGACTGAATGAGCCAACTTCTTTCCTTCCACAGTATGAAATAGGAGTCTGCACTGCCGCAGTACTCGTGTCTGTTCGTCGCATTCGCAACAACGAAAGAACACATATACACCTATTATCCCACGCATATGTGCGTATACGATGCGGATCTCTGATCGGTGGTGGGGTACCTGTGGATCAGATGAGTTGTTGTATAGTGCGAGTAAAAATGTGAATCAGTGCCGCATTCAATATCGTTTGCTGCGGGATCAGTGACTCTTGAGCGGAGTTATACTAGCCAATGACGGGGAGCTCGCCATAAGCGGACTGAGAGGAAGTTTGTTCAACTTCGACCCTTGAACCTGATGTGGATAATGCCACCGGAGGGAACTGACCTGAGTCATCTGCGGTGCACATCGTGGCGCATTGCTGGATGAACGCGCCGGGTGCATGCGGGCGAGCACGCAATTCCACGACGGCGAGCTGCGTGGAATGGAGACGCCAAATGGATCAGAGTACTCATCGTCAATCGGGGGAGGTTTTTCCGCCGCTGGATCTACGCCACCGCCTTCGGCTGTACCTCGTCACTGACTCTCGGTGGCTTGCTGGACGATCCCTCGCAGATGTGGTTCGCCAGGCCATTGAGGGTGGAGTGACGTGTGTGCAGTTTCGTGAAAAGAATGTCTACGCCCCGCTGAACCCGAAGGAGCGGCGTCAGCAAGCGATCTTGGTGCGTGACGTGTGCAGGCGCTATAGTGTTCCGTTCCTCGTTGACGACGATGTTGACCTGGCTGCACGCGTGGATGCGGACGGTGTCCATATCGGGCAATCGGATGCAACCGTGCATGCGGCGCGTGCAGTACTGGGGCGGGACAAGATTATCGGTGTGTCCGCACAGACGCCGCAGCAAGCGTTGGACGCGCAGGAATCAGGAGCAGACTATTTAGGCGTTGGTGCACTCTTCGCCACGTCATCGAAGGACGATGCAGCGACTGTCTCGTTTTCTACGCTGCATGAAATCTGTCACGCAGTGCGGATTCCGGTTGTGGCGATCGGAGGTATTTCCCCTGATAATGTGGCTTTTCTTGCGGACTCCGGTATTGCTGGCATCTCTGTTATTTCAGCGATTATGGCGGCTCCAGATATTTCAACTGCAGCGCGAAAACTCGATCGCCTTGTACAGCACATGATCCCCGAGGCATAAGGGGAATATGAAAAGGACACGGGGGACTGTGGGGAAGAACTATGGGAAAGAAACGCACAATGAAAACCGCGTTGACCATTGCAGGCAGCGATTCCTCGGGAGGCGCTGGACTCCAGGCGGATATCAAAGCAATGGAATTCAACGGCGTCTATGCGATGAGTGCCGTCACCGCGCTCACTGCTCAAAACACGCTGGGTGTGCAAGGTATTTTTGATGTTCCTGAACAGTTCCTTGCCCAGCAGATCAACTCCGTCTTCGAGGACATTCGTCCCGATGCCGTGAAGGTCGGTATGGTTTCCTCAGCGGCTCTTGTGCAGACTATTGCGGAGCGGATGCGGTTCTATCAGCCGCGGTGGTTGATCGTGGATCCCGTGATGGTTGCGACCTCAGGCGCGGTGCTGATCACAGACGAAGCAATTGCGGCGTTGAAAACGTCGCTGTTTCCGCTTGCAGACCTGCTGACCCCTAATATTCCCGAAGCGCAGGTCATTGCTGGCACCACGATTTCTGATGCAGCGGACATGGTGAGAGCGGCTCGCACATTGGCGCAAATCTATCACACGGCAGTCCTCGTCAAGGGAGGGCATGCGCGCAAGGATGCGAACGATGTTCTCGTCACGGCAGATGGCTACGAACAGTGGTTTACCGGAGTACGGGTCAACACGACGAATACGCATGGAACGGGGGACACCCTCGCGTCGTCCATTGCGGCAAATTTGGCGAAGGGCTTTCCTCTGCCGGACGCAGTTGCGCGCGCGAAAAGCTACGTCAGCGCCGCGCTTGCCGATGGGTTGGATGTGGGAGCGGGCTCCGGTCCGATGAATCACGCCTGGGCAGTGATGGACACCGAGTATGGGATGCAGATGCACTGAGTGAACCAGCGATCCACATCAGCAGCTCTCGTGGCCTAAAAAATAGAGAACAGACACAAGGAAAAGACGATGAATCATCGCACGTCGGTAGCAGAAAACGGTTTAATTTGGTTCGGAGCAGGGCTCTCGGTCGCAGAAATCTTGACGGGAACCGCCTTTGCTCCGCTTGGTTTTTCCCGGGCATTCACGGCTATTCTTTTGGGGCACGTGATTGGGTGTTCAATGCTTTTTGCCGCAGGCTTGATTGGTGCGCTGACCCGGCGCTCTGCGATGCAGACTGTTCAGGCTGCGTTCGGCTACCACGGTGGGAAACTTTTTGCTGCGCTAAACGTTGTGCAGCTGGCAGGGTGGACCTCTATCATGATTTATGATGCTGGCAGCGCGGCTCATGGTGTTTTCCATGCTCCGGCTTGGGTATGGGATCTTGTGGTCGGCGGGTTGATTATCGTCTGGATTCTGATCGGTCTGACGAATCTTGGCAGGATCAATTGGTGTGCGATGACGGCACTGTTTGTGATGACGCTCGTGATTTCCGTCAAGATCGTTGGCTCCGGATCCAGCGCCGGTGCATCCGGTGATGCGATGAGTTTTTCTGCAGCCGTTGAACTTTCAGCTGCGATGCCTCTTTCATGGCTACCGTTGATTTCCGACTACACGCGTGTGGCTGCTCGACCCCGCGCCGCGAGTGCGGCCTCGGCGATTGTCTACGGTGTGGTGAGCTGCTGGATGTACATGATTGGCTTTGCGATGGCGAATTTCACTGGAACCTCGGATATTGCCGAGATGCTGGTTCGTACTGGTCTGGGTGCGCTCGGCTTGCTCGTGATCATTTTTTCGACGGTCACCACCACATTTCTCGACGCATACAGCTCGGGGGTCTCCGCCCAAGCATTACATCGGAGGATCAACGGAAAATATATTGCGATCCTCGTCACGCTGCTGGGCACCCTCGCCGCAATGCTTTTCAATATGGATTCCATTACTGATTTTCTGTATTGGATCGGAAGCGTGTTTGCTCCCATGATCGCCGTGTTGATTGTGGACTACTGTGTGATGCATCGCGATTCGATTGACGAAGCATTCGATGTGGTGAACCTCCTCACGTGGGGAGCAGGTTTTGTGCTCTACCGCTGCGTGATGAGGCTTGATTTGCCGCTTGGCTATACCGTGTGGGATGTCGTTGCCACCGGCATAATCTGCGTTGTGGCACGCTGGCTTGTCTCGCGTGTCCACGATGCGCGCGCTGCCAGCCACAGAGAATAAAATCAGGGTGGAAACCTGCCATGTGGCGTCCCGTAACCCGCACAGGCAGAGCCCAACGAAAGGAAAAATATGGCATACGCACAGCGCGTGATTGATGATTTATCTTCGCGTTATTCCGATCAACCGGAGTTCGTTCAGGCAGCAACGGAGGTGTTGACGAGTATTGAGCCGGCGCTGGACGCACACCCAGAATATGAGCAGGCGAGCTTGTTGGAGCGCCTTGTTGAGCCCGAACGGGTAGTCATCTTCCGGGTGCCGTGGGTAGACGATGCCGGCCATGTGCAGGTGAATCGTGGATATCGCGTTCAGTTCAATTCGGCGATTGGCCCGTACAAGGGCGGGCTGCGTTTGCATCCTTCTGTGAACCTTTCGATTATCAAGTTTTTGGGGTTTGAACAGATCTTTAAAAACTCGCTGACGACCTTGCCGATGGGCGGCGCAAAAGGTGGATCCGATTTCGACCCTAAAGGGAAGAGTGACCGTGAAGTGATGGCATTCTGCCAGAGTTTCATGACGGAGCTGGTGCGTTATATCGGTCCGAACACCGATGTTCCCGCTGGTGATATCGGCACCGGTGCTCGCGAGATCGGGTATCTGTTTGGCCAGTACAAGCGCCTGGCTCACCAGTGGAATGGTGTGCTGACAGGGAAAGGCTTGAGTTACGGCGGGTCGTTGATCCGAACGGAGGCAACAGGCTATGGAGCTGTGTACCTGCTTGAGCAGATGCTTGCTGAGCGCGGCGATGCCCTTGAGGGGAAGAGGATCGTCATCTCCGGTTCGGGAAACGTGGCAATCTATGCCGTTCAGAAGGCTCAGGAGCTAGGAGCACGGGTTGTGAGCGTGTCGGATTCGAACGGGTACGTTGAGGACCCCGAGGGCATTGATGTTGAGCTTCTGAAGCAGATCAAGGAAGTGGAGCGGGGGCGTGTTGCCGACTATGCACAGCGCAAGGCTGGTGCACGCTACTATGCGGGTGAGACTCCCTGGCAGCATGTAGCTGCGGATATTGCGATGCCATGCGCGACGCAGAACGAACTCACTCTCGATGATGCGAAGGCTCTTGTTGCTGCTGGCGTGACGTATGTTGCAGAAGGCGCGAATATGCCCACCACCGTTGAGGCCACCGCATACTTCCAGGATCATGGCGTGTATTTTGCGCCGGGCAAGATGGCGAATGCTGGTGGCGTTGCTGTGTCGGGGCTGGAAATGAGCCAGAACGCAGAGCATCTGACGTGGACGGCTGACGATGTGGATACGAAGTTGCAGAGTATTATGTCCGCAATATATTCCTCAGCATCTGAAGCAGCCCGCGACTATGGACACGAGGGTGACCTTGTTGTTGGTGCCAATATTGCTGGATTCCTCAAAGTGGCTGAGGCGATGATGGCACAGGGCGTGTGCTAAGCGCTACACTCCCTCGCTCCTCGCAAGCCGTGGAACAGCTGCAACCAATGCTTGTGTTACTGGATGAATGGGGTGATGGAGGATGCGAGCCGTCGCTGCGTCCTCCACGATGCGTCCCTGATCCATAACGATCGTTCGGTCAGCTAAGCGTGCTACTGAGGCAAGATCATGGCTTACCATCACAAGGGTGAGGTGACGGAGCGACACGACGCGTGCCAGGAGGTCGATCAGCCGTTCGCGGGTCAGAACGTCGAGAGCGGAGACTGGTTCGTCAGCTATCAGGATTTGTGGCTGCGTGGCGAGGGCGCGTGCGATAGCGACCCGTTGGCGCTGGCCTCCAGAGAGTTCGTGCGGGTACCGCGCTAGCATGCTGGAGTCCAGCCCAACAGTGGCCAGCAGCTCTGTCGCCTCGTCGATGCTCATTCGTCGTTTCTCCAGCAAACGCACTGGTTCGGCTACGATGGCGGAGACCGTCATTGCCGGTGCCAGCGACGAGGCAGGGTCTTGCATCACCAGTGAAATATCGCGGCGCCATGGCTTTGCTCCATAGCCGCCGACGGTGACCGGTCGGCCAGCATAGGTGACGGAGCCGCTGGTGGGGGCAATTTGCCCGGTTAGCAGACTGAGCAGGGTCGTTTTCCCAGAACCAGACGACCCGATAATTCCCAGAGTCTCTGATTGCTTGATGTTCACGCTCACGTCATCGATGCGCATGTGCCCAGTGGAGGAGGAGCGCAGACTCAGGTGGGTCGCAGCGAGTAGTACCGGCATGTCCGTACCGGAACTGGGTTCCACTGTGCCGGATCTGGATCCCGCTGTGCTGCGTTCCGCTGCGTTGTGGTTGCCTGTGCCGGATCCTCCTACGCTGGGTACTCCTGTGCCGGGTTCGCCTATGCTGGGTGCTCCTGCGTCGAGTGTGTCAGTTGCTGATCGTCCCCCGTTTACTGACGATGCGCCAACAGTCGATGGCTGACCGGTGGCCGATTGCGTGTGCGGTGTCCGCACGGGCACAGGCTGCCGCTCACTATCCTGCAGCGTATCCAGTGGCACAGTTATCAGCGGCATAGTACCATCCTGCGTGCGGACAAGAGGCGTGGATTGGGCACGTGCAGCATCAATCAGATCGCGCGTATACGGTTCGGCAGGATGAGCCAGAACATGCTCTGTTGTATCGTCTTGCAGGATACTGCCGCGATCCATCACGAGGATACGATCGCATGCCGAGGCAGCGAGTGCAATATCGTGCGTGACGAAAATCAGTGCGGATCCCAACCGGTCGCTCAACCGCACCATCACATCTAAGGTGCGGCGTGCCGTCACAGAATCGAGGGCAGACGTTGGCTCGTCCGCGATGACGAGCTGCGGTTGGCAGCTCATGGCCATGCCGATCACCACCCGTTGACGCTGACCGCCAGAAAGCTCAGACGGATATCTGTCGATCACATGTTTCGGATCGGGAAGCTCGATAAGCGCAGCGAGTTTGATCGCCGCGGATCGAGCGCGTGCTCTCCTCAGGTTGCCATGTGTGCGCAATGCTGTGACGAGCTGCGTACCAATCGTCAGAGTGGGATCCAAGGCGGTCAGTGGCTCCTGGAATACCATGCCTACCTGCGAGCCGCGAATTCGGCTCATCGCTACATCGTCATTCAAATTGAGTGTATGACCGCAGAAAATGACAGCGCCTTCAACGCGGGTGCGCGCGGGTTTCAACCCGATCAGGCTCAGGACACAGAGGGATTTTCCTGATCCGGATGCGCCAATAATCCCCAGTTTTTCTCCAGGCGCGACGGTGAACGACACGTCGTGAACGGTCGGCTGGGACGCATCGGAATACGTGACGTTGAGTCCGCGCACATCCAGCAGCGCCGCAGCGGGGGGTGCTCCTGAAGTACGCGGGGAACCTTGGTTTGTTGGGCGAGCCATCATATCGGTTGTTGCCGAATCCTTCCGCATCAGCTGTGATCCTCCAAGCGCACATCAAAAACATCGCGTAACGCGTCACCCACAATCGCAAAGCTGATCACTGTTGCAAGCAGAACGGCAGCAGTGATAGCCAGTGGCCAGGTATGGACGCCAATCTCAGGTTGAAATTCCGCCAACATGCGTCCCCACGAGGGTGCTGGAGGCTGTGGGCCGAGCCCGAGGTAACTCAGGCCGGATTCTGCCAAAATCGCAGTACCGAGCAGCTGAGTAGCACGAACCGTGAGGGTCGGCATAATATCCGGAGCCACATGCCGTGTGACGATCCACCACCAACTCGCTCCCGACTGCTGGGCGAGCAAAGCGTGCTCGCTGCGTACACTCGCATACAGTTCAGGTAGAACGGTGCGTGTGACGACGCTGACGGAACCAAGACCGATCGCCGCAGCAACGGTTGCGCTGGAGCCGACGAAGGCAGTCGCAAGGAGCATGGCAATTAGCAGGGTTGGGAATGCGATGAACAAATCCGCCGCGCGCTGCAGTACTCCGGACACATGACGGTGACTCGTAGCAATCAGGGCAGCCAGCAGAACCCCTAGCGTTATTGCGATGAACACAGCGGTGACGCTTGTCAGCACAGTGCGCGCGCTACCGGCCGCGAGCCGGGAAAAAAGATCACGGCCAAGCCCGTCAGTTCCGCAGATATGAAGCAGGCTTGGTGGAAGCCAGCGCTCGTACGGCCGGATCGCGTAGGGAGAATAGGGCGTATAGACAAGTGCCACAAGCCCGCCCACCACGATGAGCGCAAGAACAACGAGGGCTGTTTTCCCAGATAAGGAGAGCCGTGCAATGCGCTCACCGAGGCGGTGAGATCTACGCAGCAAAGTCGTGGGTTCTATCGTGATATATCCCTTCCTCGTCCGTGTGCAGCAGGATCGATGAATGCGGTGCTCATCGAGGCGCATGCCATCACCAGAATGACGATGGCACTGAGGATGAACAGCATCGACTGAACGACGCTAAAGTCACGCGCGGCAACGCTCGTCACCAGAAAAGCTCCCCACCCAGGAAGCGCGAACACCTGTTCAACCAGCACAGCGCCTGTCATCAAACCAGCGACATCAAGGGCAAGAACACTCACTAACGGCAGCGCCACCTGGCGCCACGAGTGACGCAGAGCGCCACGAACGGTAAGGCCTTGTGCGCGCGCGGTTCGAAACGAGTCGCGGCTCGTCACAGCGAGGACGGCACTGCGAACGTAGCGGGCGAAAATAGCAATCTGTGGCAAGGTGAGCGCACCGATCGGAAGCACCAAGGATCGCACAGCTGCGCTCCACTGATGCCATCCGGACTGTGGAAAGCCGGTGGCCGGAAACCAGCCGGTGTGCAGAGCGAAGAGCGCAACGAGAAGCGACCCGAGAAGAAAAGTAGGAATACTCGCTCCGACCTGGATAATGAGTTCACAAATACTGCCCACTCGTGCATGTCGATGCAAGGCGACGAAAGTGCCGAGGGGTATCGAGGCAGCTAGCGCAATGAGCAGCGACGTGAGCACAAGTGGCACGGTGACGGAAAGCTTTGCGGCAATGGTTGCCGCAATGGGCTGGCTCGTAATAGCAGAGACTCCCAAATCCCCGCGGAGGAGGCCTAGCAGCCAAGATCCATATTGAATCCACAGCGGCCGATCGAGGCCTAACTCGGTGCGCAGCCCTGTCACGTGGTCAGTGGTGGCTTCGGTGCCAGCCTTGAGCACCGCGACATCCCCGGGGAGGATATGCAGAGTAAAGAAGATGACGCCGCTTGCCAGCAGCAGCGCAACGAGTGTCCATCCCAGCGTTGCCGCCAGACGCGCCGCGCGGCTAGAGCGTAGGGCAGCGGTTTGCTCCCTCCGGTGATGAAGAGTTTCAGCTAACGTTGTGTGTGCCATCAGTGCCTGCCGTCTCAGTACCTACTGGTATCCCTGCGCATGCCCGTTTCTCCGTGCACTCCGGCAGCTCCGGCGGCGCGATTGTGAGTGTGTGGGGCAGGTTCAGGATTGCTCGGTGCGGTCTCGCTCTTCCGTATCCCAAAGACGAAAAGCTGGCTTCCGGTGCGTGCGGTGGGGAAACCAGAGAGCCTAGTGGACACAATCATGTTGCTCTTTGCTGAGTACAGCCAGTCGCTCGCTGCATCGCGGGAGGCGAGCATAGCCAGCTCCCGCAGTGCGCGAGCCCCCGCGTCCACCGTCGGCGCGCTCTGCGCTTCTTCAAGTAGCGCGGCAGCCTGCGGGTTCGCATAATTCCAGTAGTAGTCTGGGTTTCCGTAGTTTTCGAGCGTCCATGGCTCGGCGTGGAGGACGATCGTCATCTGATAGTTTTTTTCGGTATACACTTCCGCAAGCCACGCGGCGAACTCCATGCGCTGAATGTGGACGTGTATCCCAATATCAGATAGCTCTGCGGCGATAAACTCGCTCATTTTTGCGTCGTATGTGTTGGGCACTTTGAGAGTGATATCTATCTGCTGATGACCCGCGCGCGCAAGGAGTTTTCTGGCGGCAGTGGGGTTGTAGGCATCGATAGTGGCCATATCAGCAAACCACGGGTCGCCGGGCGCCACAGCCGAGCCGACTCTATCAGCAGGGACCCCAAGGACTCTGATCAAGTCTGCTTTGTTAATTCCTTGGCGTATGGCGTGACGTATCCGTGCGTCACGCAGAATCGGATCCGCGTTGTTGAAGCCCAAGATCATCCACGAGTCTTGCGGGCCGTCTGTGAGCGTGTAGGCGGGGTTATCGCTGAACTTTGCCAGTGTGGACTCGCCAGGGGCAGTAAAGAGGTCGATGTCGCCAGCGGCTAGGGCATTGGACGCGGCGATCTGATCGGAGTAGAAGTGAAAAACTGTGCGTGCATTGGCTGCCGGTGTTCCCCAATAGTCCGCTCTACGGGTCAGGGTCAGTGTTGATCCTTGTTTCCACTCGCTGATGCGATAGGGGCCGGAGCCATCGCTTTCTTGATTCAGGTTGACGCGGGGATGCGCTGGCACTATCACACCTGCGTCGGTGCCGAGGATGGAGAGCAGCTGGAATGACGGGGCGCGCAGAGTAACCACGACGGTATAACGGTCGGCTGCCCGCACAGATTGAACAGCAGCGAGCCGAGGGGATGAGTGGGGAGTGGACGCTTGGGCGCATGCCTTACCGCAGGCTTCATTGAGTGATGCGGCCGCGTCATACGCGGTGACGGGCTGCCCATCGGAAAAGGTGGCGTTCGTGCGCAGGTGGAAGGTATAGCGCAGCCCGTCAGGCGACACGTCCCACGCCGAGGCGAGAAGGGGGCTGATTGTTGCATCATGATTGAGTCGGACGAGCCCTTCGTAGACGTTGCCCAGCTCCACCTGCCGAATCGCTGCGCCGGAGACCGTCATAATATTGAGACCCGCCGGCTCAATGAGCAACCCCACGTTCACGCTATTTGCTTCGGCTGTGGTCTGTGCATGTGTGCTGTCAGGTGCTGACGCACAGCCCGTCACCATCGCTGTGGTGACGAGGATGAGCGTGGCCATCAAAGCTTTGTGTATGCGGCGACGGCAATGGATACATGCCATAGATGGACTTTCCTCGCGTAGCACTCACGGATAACGGTCTGGGCAATCGAGAGGCAGAGTCTGCAGACTGAGTGTCAGACTGAGCGTCAGGCAGCTTCTCGATCGTTCTTAACGGTAGTCGGATTGATGAGACGAGATCTCCGCTTCTGCGCGTTTGTGTTGAGACGAACAAGCGCGCAAGCCGCTTCAGGCGGACGCCTGCCCGCGCGCCTGCCTCGTTTTCACGATGTGGGCTCGATGCATCACATGCATCAGCCAACGTACACTAAGCACGTGAGTGAAAATACCCAAACGTTGCATCCCGTCCTCGTGGTGGATTTTGGTGCCCAGTACGCGCAGCTCATTGCACGCCGCGTCCGGGAGGCACATATTTATTCGGAGATTGTCCCTCATTCGATCAGCGCTGCGGATGTGAAGGCACAAGACCCGGCTGCCATTATTCTTTCTGGCGGCCCGGCGTCGGTATATGTGGAGGATGCTCCGCATATGGACGAGGAGATTTTCCATCTGGGTGTGCCCGTGTTCGGCACGTGCTATGGCTTCCAGCTGATGGCTCAGGCTTTTGGCGGCATTGTCGGAAAAACGGGAACGTCTGAATATGGGCGTACGGCACTTCATCTGACAGATTCGGCAGCCGAGTCGCAGCTCTTTGCTGGCACGCCCGCCGATCAGTCGGTATGGATGAGCCATTCGGATGCTGTTCAACAAGCACCTGAAGGTTTTACCGTCACAGCGCGTACGGCTCAAACACCTGTGGCCGCTTTTGAGGCTCCAGAACTGAAGATGTGGGGAGCTCAGTGGCATTC
Organism: Actinomycetaceae bacterium; assembly: GCA_028724265.1. Lineage (GTDB taxonomy): Bacteria > Actinomycetota > Actinomycetes > Actinomycetales > Actinomycetaceae > JAQYDG01. The sequence continues at coordinate 323,193 of JAQYDG010000004.1, read as the reverse complement.
TGAAGTGGTTCACACCGACTATGGGCAGCAGATTCTGCAGAACTTCCTGTATCGCTGTGCCGGGATTGAGCCCACATGGACTCCGGATTCGATTATCGACAGCCAAGTCGAAGCAATCCGGAACACGGTGGGGGATGCGCAGGTGATTTGCGCACTGTCAGGCGGAGTAGATTCATCTGTTGCTGCAGCGCTTGTCCACAAGGCTGTTGGCGATCAGCTGACGTGTTTCTTTATCGATCATGGCCTGCTGAGGAAGGGCGAACGCGAGGCGGTGGAACGCGAATATGCGGCGTCCACCGGTATTCGTGTGATCACTGTGGATGAAACGGATCGGTTCCTCACGGCGCTTCAAGGCGTGGTTGACCCCGAACAGAAGCGCAAGATTATCGGCCGCGAATTTATCCGCAGCTTCGAAGAGGCACAGAAGCAGGTCGTTGCCTCGCTAGGGCCGGACGCCACAGATGTGAAGTACCTTGTGCAAGGAACGCTCTATCCCGACGTGGTGGAGTCCGGTGGTGGTGACGGTGCAGCGACGATCAAGAGCCACCACAATGTGGGAGGGCTTCCTTCGGACATGGCGTTCGAGCTCGTCGAACCCCTGCGCACGCTGTTCAAGGACGAGGTACGTGCAATCGGACGCCAACTGGGTGTCCCCGAACAGATCGTGTCGCGTCAACCATTCCCTGGTCCGGGCTTGGCTATTCGTATTGTGGGCGAGATTACCGGTGAGAGGCTTCGAGTTTTGCGCGAAGCAGATGCTATCGTGCGTGAAGAACTCACAGCTGCAGGTTTGGACTCAGAAATTTGGCAGTGCCCGGTTGTGCTTGTTGCTGATGTGCATTCCGTTGGGGTTCAAGGGGACGGACGAACCTACGGGTCACCCATTGTTTTACGACCGGTGACGAGCGAGGATGCGATGACCGCAGATTGGGCTCGCATTCCGTATGACGTGTTGGCGAAGATTTCGACGCGCATCACCAACACAGTGCCTGAAATCAACCGAGTTGTTCTGGATGTAACGAGCAAGCCACCCGCAACGATCGAGTGGGAGTAACACTGAGCAGCTAAGCAGCGCCGGTAACTGGGCGGCATCGATAGGCGCTCGGTGAGTCGTGGCTTGCTCAGGCGCTTGCCACGCCACAGTGTAAGTGTCAATGTGTATGTGTCGTCCTCACATGTGTAGGAGGTCAGTTCTATGGCTGCATTGAGATTCGTTCCGCAAGATGTCCCGCAGGCGGACTTCGTCATTGTAAGAACAACGACGCCCGCGATCGATGATCTGCTCACAGATCTGGGCGCGTATCGGGTCACGAAAGAGAATTACACTCTCTATTCGTGGTATCCCGTTGGTGCGGACACCTTGTTCTTTGGGGCTGGCGTCGTCGATGGCAGGTTTTATGTCGGACCGACAACGCTAGCTCAGCAGCCGTCTCACTTCGGGGCGGGCACATATACGGTGATCGGATTGGGCGATTCGGTTGCGACTATTCAGCCGGATATCTTCGGTATGAATATGCTCTTCTACTCGGATTCCCTCGTGACGAATCGGCTGCATTTAGCGGCTTTGATCCTCCGTTCCATCGACGTGAATAACGCTATTTCCGTCTTCTATGGCCAGACGGGTTTTTCATTCAATTTCAACATGCTCACCACGCCGGTTAAGGGAGTGCAAGTTCTCCCCACACATTCGCGGATCACCGTTGGAGGGAACGGCGTTGTGGTCTCCACCCACGTACAGGATTTCTCGGTGCTCGAACCTGATGAGTATTGGGAACTGATCCATGCCGGTGCTGAGGACGTAGCACAGAATGTGAGTGCAGTCGTCAACAGTGGGTACCCGGTGCTCGCCGATATTTCCGGGGGGAGGGATTCGCGCATTATTTTCGGTGCTCTCGTGAGCCAAGGGCTTCAGCATCGCGTCATCTTCAACACGATTGCTCAAGCAACATCGCCTATGCTCGCCCTCGATTTAAGAATCGGGAGCGGGCTCGTTGCCCGATATGGTGGCAGCTATGAGGGCATGCCACGCATTGTCGGTTTTTCGCATAACTCCGTCGCACAGAATATTGAGCGAAGAAGAAGCCACATCTTTGGTTCGTATCACTGGATAACACCCGCGGATTTCCGACCGGTCTCCGGTATCTTCAAGACTCCGGTGGTGAGAATGCTGGGTGGCGGCGGCGAAATGTACCGCACGAATTGGGGAGTGATCGAGTTTTCGAAAGCTGACCCTGAGCTTCCAGCATCCGCTGAGCATATTGCGCAGGCTCTGCGTCAACCGCGGGGTCGGTTTGTCAGCGACGAGATGGTGAATCGATTTTTCCCAGATCTCCTCCACACATTTGAGGTTCTTCCTGGGCAGAAGCTCGGAGACAAAATTGAGAGCCACTACGTCAACCTCAGGTCGCGGCTTCATTTCGCTGCTCGTCCGATTTTGCCGGAGAATTCGGTTTCCATCAGCCTCGCGACCTCACCATATCTACTGCGGGCTTTTCGTGGGCTTCCAGCGGCGGAGCAGCGCAGTGGCCGCGTCATCTACGATGTTCTTTCCGTGTTCGATCCACAACTGCCTCTGCTGGAGTTCGAGGTTCCATATACCAAGGCTGTTTTTGATTCTCGCTATCACCGCGGTTCAACGATTGATCAGGCAGGGGCGAAGGTCGAGGGCGCTGAGCATCTGGTGATGGATCGACGGATCACGCCGTATCCGATTCCCTCTCGGAGACCTGTGGAGAGCGAGTGGGATTTCCGGACGTCGTTAGAGTCAGAAGTATCTGAGTCCTTAGCTGTGATATCACGTCCGGACTCGTCATTTGCATTTTTTGTTGACGATCACCTCAAAGAATTCGTCGAGTGGGCGCAGGAGCATAATCCCAACAACTATGCAGCACTCGCATCTAAACTGAGATTTCTTGCCGACCTAGATCAGATAGCTCGCTAAAGAGGACATCATGGACGAAGAACACCGTACACACGACCGCTGCACCCAAGACCTCGAAGATCAGTCGGTCGAGGAGCGTGTCCATCAGCTTCAGAATGCTGTAAGCGCGCTTGCGCAGGAGGTCGAGAAGCTGAAGGAAAACCAAGCCCATCACCCTTCCGAACCGCAGACGCTGGCAGATACTCCGTTCTTCCAAAGGCTTGGAGTGGATCCGTGGCCTACGAACGCAAGGAATGGCGCTCGTTTTGGATGGGATAGCCTCGTCGATCCGTGGATCGATCTTATTCCGAAGATCGGAGACAAGATCCCGAGTGCGTATCGCATCTGGCAGACTGCTCATCGGTACTACATCAAAGGAGATACGGAACGAGCTGGCAGGGCTGAAAGACTCAACTACCTGCTACACAATAGCTATGTGCCGGCGGCTCTTGAGCTGAGGGGTGAAGTCATTTTCGGGTACGGGGGCATCGGTGTGATTGTGCATCCCTTGGCCGATATCTGTGAATTTGTGACGATCGGGGCAAACGTCACTATAGGAGGAAATGGGGGCGGAGGACGCCTCGACGAGCGAACCGGAAAACGTACGACTGTTCCTCGGATAGAGCCCCTGACAACGATCGGCGCATGTGCGAATGTCACAGGTGGCATAGTTCTGGCGCCCATGACGATTGTTGCGCCTAATGCCGTCGTGACGAAATCGACAACGCCGGGCGAGATCGTTGGCGGTGTGCCGTTTAAACACCTCGGTCAAGTAACGCGGAGCAATGCGCTGAAGTACAAAGCGAAGTACCTGCCGGCTCGGCACTGGACTGACGACGAGTACATGGAGAAAGTCGAGCAGCTGCTGCCGAGCTAGGCTCACGCAGTGCCGAGGGGTGAATCAGGCGGCAGGTGGTGCTCCATCACGAAAGCTCGCTGATATGTGTACGCGCCTGCGCGGTACCTGCGCTATAAAACGAATCCGAGGAAAACGCTGATAACTGTGATGTTGACGAGATCGATAAACATCCCGCCGACGATCGGCAACACAAAAAACGCGGTGCGGGAGTACACGAACTTATTGCAGATAGACTGCATATTCGCTACGCCGTTCGGCGTTGCTCCCATACCAAAGCCGCAGTGTCCGCCGGCAAGTACTGCCGCATCGTAATTCGAGCCCATCACGCGGAAGGTGACGAAATAGGCATATACGGCCATGAGGATAAGTTGGCTCAACAACAGGATCAACATGGGCAGAGCCAGATCTGCAAGCTGGTATAGGTCGATGGAAATAAGAGCCATCGATAAAAAGATATTGAGGGATACGTCGCCTACAACGGCGATTTCCTCGTTTGCAACCAGCTGACGACGATCAGTTTCTGTACGATCGGAAATGTAGCGCATCACAATGGCAACGAGCATCGGTCCCATGTAGACGGGGAAGGAGGCTTTGTCGGTTGCAAGCGCCAGCAGCTGGTTGAGTCCCTTCGTCAGGAAGGAACCGAAGAAGAGTGCGAGAAGTAGGGCGATAAATGCCTTTTCGATACGGTCTGCCGCGAGAAGATGTGGCTGGGGTGTGAAAAGGTTGTCGTCGTTGGATGCGTCGTCTCCGGTCGCGTGTACTTCAGCTGTACGTGCTTCAGGTGCAGATTCGGCGCGCTCTGCCATCTGTTCGGGTTCGGCCTGCGATCTTTGTGCCGCTTCTGCGCCGCCCTGTGAGTCTGCGGTGGATCGCGCGCGGCGGCTTGAGGTGTGCGCAGCGGCAGTGCGTTTGCGAAGCAAATCATGTTTGACGATCAGACGGTTGGCCAACGGGCCGCCAAGCAGTGAACCTGCGATCAGCCCGAAAGTTGCGGCTGTATACGCAACCACGGATGCGCCAGAAATGCCCTGCTGCTCAATGATTGGTGCAATACCACCTGCGGTTCCGTGCCCACCTGTCATTGCCGTCGATCCCGTCATCAACGCAATAGCAGATGGCACATGGATGAGCTTTCCGACCCCCAACGCGACGAAGTTTTGGAAAACAACCAGAAGCGTTGCCACCCCTAAAAAGGAGAGGACTTTCGGGCCGGCGGTACGCAGGACGAAGAGGGACGCACCGAAACCAATGGAGGTGAAAAAGAGCGTCATGAAAAAGTTTTGCAGCCCCACATCGAAGGTGATGTCAACAAGGTTGAAAACCTTAAAAAGAAGATTAATAATCGCGAAAAGAAATCCGCCAATCACCGGGGAAGGAATCGCAAAGCGCTGGAAGAAATTCACGTGATCGCGGATACCATTGCCAATCAACAGCCAAAGCACTGCGAACCCAATCGTTTCAAACGACGTCATATCAATATGGATTGGCATGGACAACTCCTTTTCGTTGTGAGGTCACAGTGCGAGGTAGAGCAAATTCATCACGCTTTTTTGAGGCAACAGTTATCTTGTATGCACCGTACGCCGCATCGTGGCATGTGAGCAAACTCAGGCGGCCGCCTCAATTCAGATGCTCATCAGCACAGGTAGACTAAGTTTCCTATGGTCAGCGAACAGAAATGGGAGAAGCCTGCAGAGCGCGGACACCGCTCTGATGCTCAATCTGAGAATACGTATGCGTCACTTATGGCACAGATTCAAGCAAAAGTGTCCGGCTCAGCTCAACCGAAACCATGGGAGAAAACGCCGAAAGAGCAGAGCAAGGGCGCGGCTCAGCGTCCACCTGCGCGGATGACGTCCTCGGTGAGGCCACCAGTGCAGTCTGCAGACGTCACGGAGAGTGGCGCGCTGCGTGGCGGTTCGATGCCTGCGCACATACCCGAACGCGGAGCCATGCCGGGCGCCGTGATATCCAGTGAGCAAATCGCCGGCATTCTGCAGGGGCTCAATCCGCAGCAGGAGGCAGCTGTTAAACACAACGGCGGACCGCTGTTGGTCGTGGCAGGTGCGGGTTCCGGGAAAACTCGGGTTCTGACGTCACGAATTGCCTATCTGATCGCAACTGGCCAGGCGAGTGCGGAGAATATTTTGGCCATCACATTCACCAATAAGGCCGCACGCGAAATGAAAGAGAGGCTTGGCTCGATGATCGGGCCGGTCGTCAGACGCATGTGGGTCTCAACCTTCCATTCGGCCTGCGTGCGCATACTCCGAGCGGAACACGACGCGTTGAACCTGCGATCGAGCTTCACGATTTACGATACGGCCGACACCGCAAAGCTCCTGGGAAGCGTCATCACCGAGCTCAACATCGATAAGAAGACGTACAGTGCCAAGTATCTTGCTCACCACATCTCGGACTTGAAGAACGAGCTAGTGAGCCCCGCGCAAGCCGCTGACCGAGCGATGAAGCGTGATGAGGAGATTGTTGCCCAGGCATACGAGCTCTACCAGACGAAAATGGCGGAGGCGAATGCTCTGGATTTTGACGACCTCATCAGCAAAGCCGTGCAGTTGTTCAGGTCGCGGCCAGATATTGCTGCCCGGTATCGTGAACGGTTCACGCATATCCTGGTGGACGAATATCAGGATACGAACCATGCGCAGTACGTGCTGATTCGGGAGCTCACCGGCACGCGTGAGAATCCAGTCCAGGGACATGTGACAGTTGTGGGCGATGCGGACCAGTCGATCTATGCATTCCGTGGGGCAACGATTAGCAATATTCAGAATTTCGAAGACGATTTTCCGGGTGCCGAAGTGATTATGCTCGAACAAAACTATCGTTCGACCCAAACCATCCTCTCGGCAGCCAACGCGGTGATTGCGCACAACGAGCACACCAGAGTGAAAAAACTCTGGACCGATCACGGCCAAGGTGAGAAAATCGTCGGATACGTTGCGGATTCTGCGGCGGACGAGGCTGCTTTTGTCGTGGACGAAATCGAAACGTTGCATGCTTCCAGCTCCACAAAACCCTATCGATACAAGGATGTTGCCGTCTTCTATAGGACGAATGCACAAAGTAGGGCAGTAGAAGAACAGTTTGTGCGTGCCGGTATTCCATATCGAGTGGTGGGCGGGACGAAGTTCTACGATCGGCGCGAAATCAAGGATGCACTCAGCTACATGCATGCTGTGGCGAACCCCGATGATGTGGTGAGCCTGCGCAGGATTATGAATGTGCCTCGGCGCGGAATTGGCCACAAAGCACAGGAAGCCCTCGAAATCCATTCCCTGCGCTATCACAAATCTCTGTTTGACGTGTTAGAGGATGTGCTTTGCGATGCGCTGGATGCGGGGTGGCAGCCCGAGGCTCCGTTGGGCATCGATGCGTCTACTCTGACGTCTGACACCACGCAAGCTGATGCAGAGCAGACCAGCGCCGAAGTCTCCCGTGATCAGCATGTTGCTGTTGAGGGTCTTTCTGCGAAGGCTCGCAATTCTCTGGCTCAGTTCACAGCGATGCTCAAAGCTGCACGTGCACAGGCTCAGTCTGGTCGTCCACCGGCAGATGTGCTCTCGGATGTGATGGAAAACTCCGGGTATCTTGCGATGCTCAAGGAGTCCAAGGATGTGCAGGACGAAGCTCGCCTAGACAACATTGCGCAGCTGCATACGGTTGCTGAGGAGTTTTCTACACAAGAACCGGAGGGGACACTGGACGACTGGCTCTCCTCAGTTGCTCTGATCTCTGATGCAGACCAGGTGACAGACGAGGACGGTGATGGGGACGTCACGTTGATGACTGTTCACACCGCGAAAGGCCTCGAATTTCCGGTTGTTTTCGTCACCGGTATGGAAGATGGCATCTTCCCGCATTCGCGCGCTCTCGATGACCCGGATGAGCTGAGTGAAGAGCGCAGGCTCGCCTATGTGGCATTGACGCGAGCGCAGGAGCTGTTGTACGTGACGCGTGCAGCCGTGCGAAGCTTGTGGGGTCTTCCCGAGGAATTCCCGCCGTCGCGCTTTTTGGAGGAGATTCCGCCGGAGCTCATCGACTGGCGGCGTGACGAATCCTCGGTGGACACTCTGCGCAGCGAGTGGGACGACGCGGAGCTTCCTGCGTGGGGCGCAGGTGGATACTCGGGATATCAGTGGCGTGGAGGACGAGCCGGAAACAGACGGGGGATCGGAAACAGCGGGGGAACTGGAAACGGCGGCGGAAGACGTCTGCAATACTCTCGCTCCGCGCATGGGGACACCAATGCAGAATCTGGGCATTTTACACCAGGGCTTTTAGGCGGCCCTTCCGAGGCTGGCCTCACTGGCTCTGGCTCCAGGCGCGATTCTTCGTTGCAGAGTCACATGCGTGGAACTGGCCATTCGGATCCTCAGACAGAACCTGTGCTGTCGGCTCACGACAAGAAGCGATTGAACGACCAACTCCGTCGCGCCGTTTCCAGCAGAAATGAGCGCCCTGCGCAGGAAGCACATCAACAGGCAGCACATCACGCAGGTGAGCTGCAGACAAGTGCGGGCGAAGACCTCTCGCACTTTCACGTTGGGGAAGCTGTGGAGCATAAGGCGTTCGGCACGGGCACTATTATGGCTTTGAGCGGTAAGGGTCGAAGCCTTGTTGCCGAGGTGCGCTTCGACTCAGGAGTGACGAAGCGACTTATGCTGCGGTTTGCGCCGCTCACACGCGTTGACGAGTGACGATACAGAGCGATCTTGACTCCACAAGCGGACGGTAGGCCATCCTGAGTTCGTCAAAGTCATGGCAGAAGCGCAGTCGTTGGCGGTCGGGAGATAGCCGCTAACGCGCCAATTCTACGTAAAGGAGACCGAATGAAGCGCCGATATTCGGCTCAGCGCATCGTACAGCTCGCTGCAGCTTCCGTGCAGGCACTCTTGTGGCCATGGCTCGTCGTTGTGTTGATCTCGGTTTTCGCGTTTACTGTTGCGGCGAGTTCGCCATTCCTGCAGGGTACAACTTGGTACAGTGCGCTGCAGGTGGGCACGTCGATCTGGTTGCTCAGCTTTGGCGCCCCGATGTCAGTTGGCGGGTTTACTTTTGCCCTCATACCGCTCACACTCACCGTTATCCACTTTCTTGTCTTCTATTTCTGTGCGAAAAGAGCAGCCGTTCATCTGTGGTCGGATGTGGGAATCACGACGATCTGCGCGATCGTCGTTGTGACAATCATTGAACTCCTCTCTTCTGCAGGCGCATCCCGGTACATTGGCACGCTCGGTGTTGCCCTGATATCGGTTACGGCGGGTGCGTGCGCACGACTGTCCTTCCAGCGTGTAGAGGCTGGCGCGCATGCGCGTTCCGAGGGCACATTCGGCGGAGTACACAGTTTTACTGAAGTAAGCGAAGTAGGCGAAGTCAGGAGTGATCCAGGCGCCACTGACGAGAGTCCGAATACAGATTCTGAGGATGCAGATAGTGGAGCACTCCCTGGGAGCAGGAGCAGTTTCTTACGATGGGTTTCTGCGCAGTTCGCAGCGATGCGTACGGGTTTATCGGATGCGTCTACACTGATGCGTCCTATCCTGACGATCCTTGTCGCTCTGTCTCTTCTCGCCGTCTGCGTGGCTGTCGTGGTCAACCTCTCCACGGTGCGCTCCATCATTCAGGCGTATTCCACGAATGCAGCAGGCATCGCTCTACTCGTCATTCTTCAGGCACTCTGGCTGCCCACACTCATGGTCTGGGCACTGGCATATGTGCTCGGTGCTGGTTTTGTGGTTGGCGCGGGAACATCGTTTACGCCCTTCGGCACTGTGACGATGCCGCTGCCTGCACTGCCTGTTCTGGGTGCGCTCCCGCATCCAGGTTCAATGTGGTGGATCGTGATGCTGATTCCACTGATCATGCTGGTGACTGGAGCAATCTATGGGCACAGGTGGCGCGGTTTCCAGAATGTGTACTGGGCGGCCGCTGGTCTTGCCGGAATCCTCGCTCTGGGTGGGCTCGTTGTGAGCCTGCTTGCAAGCGGGGCAATCGGCCCGGCTCGTCTGCAGCAGGTGGGTGTCAGCTGGTGGCGTCTGATGATCGCCCTCATCGTGGGTGTTGGGATTCCCTCTGTGCTCGGTTCACTGTGCCGGATACACGGTGGCCATGTCCTGCGATCGGTTGCGCACATGGGAACTCGCATCCGAGCGTGGAAGCCATCCTCTCGTCCTCAGAAAGACGAGAACCCAGATCAAACAGGCACAGATCAAACAGACACTACGCCACTGCCGCAGATTCAGGATGCGGCAAGCGTGCCCTCAGCTGAGCCAGGCTCAGCGTTCGACGCTGGGAAATCGCAGGAATCGTCACAGCAATAGAGACCACAATCCAGAAGACGAGCACCCAGATTGCTGCCGTTGGCGAGCCCACGCGCGTGAGCAGCGACGAGAGGCCGTCAGCAGCTTGCGGCACAGGCAGAGCGCCGCGCAGTCCGGCGAACATACCGGAGCCGGTGGCGTAAGGGAGGATACTCCCAGCAAACGCGCCTTGAATACCCACAGCCACGAGCGAAGCGATCGTACCGCCCTTCATCCCCCAGAGCGCAAAGAATGCCATATGGATAGCCGTCATTGCAGCAGAGGAGAGAAGGACGAACGCACCCACTGCCGCGAAGTTGTGCATTTTGACGCCTAGGCCAGCCATGACTGCCAGAAGGAGTGCGCTTTGGATCAGCGCAAGAACACATATGGACAGGGTTGAACGGGCAAACAGGCGAAGCGGCGTCAGCGGCATATCCATGCGAGCTCGATTCATCGTCCCAAGGAGCACCACTGCTCCAAGAGCACCGAGCCAGAGCGCGATTGATCCAATTCCCCCTGCCATGCTCGTCACCGAATTTGTTTCAGAGATATGTGTTGACGTGGTGACCGGATCTGCGAGGGCAGCGGCGGTGCGTTGCGCGTCTTGTGCGGAGTAGGTCGGAATGTTGCGTGCACCCGAAGAGAGCTGATCAGCAAGCTGTGCTGCGCCGTCTTTCAACTGTCCTTGGCCAGCGGATAGTTCGCGGGCTCCGTGAGCAAGCGCTTTATTTCCCTCGGCTGCGCGTGCTGCGCCTTGAGCGAGCTGTGTCGTTTTCTCAGCGAGCGTGGTGATTCCTTGTTCGAGTTGTGGTGCTCCTTGAGTGAGCTGTTGGGTACCATCGAGCACCTGCGAGGCGCCGGAAGCCAATGAGTCACTCGTTGCCGCCAGTGTACCCAGACCCGTGGTGAGCTTGCGTGCACCACCGGCAAGGCGAGCTGCGGCATTATCGAGGTCTGAACCGGTCGACGTCAGGCGGTCAAGCCCTGAGCCGAGTTTGTCGATGCCCTCGGCAAGGCCTGCTGATCCGTGCGTGAGCTGTTGCGCAGCTGAACCTAGCATGTTCGTCTTCATCTGCTCGGAGATGGTGTCCAGCCCCGATGCAAGCCCGGACGCTCCGCGAGTGAGCTGCGTGATAGGTGCGGCAAGTCCCTTCAGTCCGGCGATACCCTGCGCGGACTGTGTGGCGGCGTCGGCTGCTTGGTGGAGGTTCTTGCGCAGGGTAGCCAGGAGCGAGGCACTCTGACGTGTTCCACTCTGTGCCTGCGCACACGCCGTCTGATTGCCCTGTGCGCACAGATCAATGAGGCGCGTCAGCTCCTCAAACCCGCTGCTTGCTGCGTCCGATGCGGCTGCGGCATCCTGGAGCCCCGAGGGGTCGAAGGCATTGAGACCGTCGATGCTCTTGTTGACGAGCGTGGACGCTACACCAAGAGCATCAGCGAGCTGGTGAGCACCTTCCACCATCGATGTGCGTTGCCCAGCTTGTGGTTCTGTTAATCCTGCATACAGCTGGTGTACGCCATCGGTGTACGCCTTCACGCCGTCAGCCAAAGAGTGGGCACCTGTTGAAAGTGGGCGAATCCCGTCGTTGGCCTGTGCAACTGCCTGAATGTACTGTGCGATGCCATTGTCCAGCTGGCGTGTGCCGTCCGCAAGTTGCTGAGCCCCGTCGTTCGTTGCCAGCACACCGCCCGTATATTGAAGAATGCCGCGCGAAAGCTGGCGCGTTCCCTCCGTCAGACGTGGGAGCGAGGAGGAAAGTTGGGTGGCGGCGTCAGCTCCGCGCTGCGTTCCGCTCGCGAGTGCTGCTGCTCCAGCTGCGAGCTGGGTGGTGCCATCAGTAGCCTGTTGCGTACCGTCGGCAAGCCGTCCACTGCCGAGCGCTGATTCAGAAGCGCCGTCCGCAACCTGCTGTGCACCGTCGGCAGCCTTGTCCATGCCGTCTTTTATTGTTGAGGTTGCCGAGAGTGCCTGGGTGAGATACGAGACGGTGAAACTTGTTCCGAGATCCTTACTCGCTGCTTGAACAATGTCCTTCGACAGATCGTTTGCAAGGGAGGACTGGCCATTGGTGCGCAAGGTGAGCACGCCTGGTGCAGTATCCTTGCCCTCCAGAACTGATGCCACGCGACGGGAGAATTCGGGAGGCACCGTCAAGCTTGCCGCGTAGGTTCCATTGCGAAGCCCTGCTGCTGCGGTCGACGACGTGACGACGTTCCACTCAAACTGAGAATCCCGATCCGGGTCAGTGAGTTCAGCGATCATCTGACGCCCGGCAGGGAGCATCTGGCCGGTTGATAGAGTGACGGGCTCGTCGTTGTTGACGATTGCTGCGGCTGGCCGTGCCTCGCTTGTGGTCTGGAAAGCGCGGGCATTGAGCGCAACGAGAGAAATGATGGCGGGGATCAGCACGACGATGATACTCATCAGCCAGTGGCGGCGCCAAAACGGTTTCATGATGTCCTCCCAACGGCGAGCGTCTGCTGTGCGCCCGCGTCTGAATCCTGTAGAGAGTCATTTTTCAGTATGTGATCAGCCTGCGCTCGCGTATCGACGAGGGTGTGACTGATGTGGTCTGGCGCAGATGCGTCGCCGGTGAGGATCGCAAGCACCGTATGCCCAGCCTCAATGAGGTCGTTCAGCATATGCCACTGAGCTGTGCCTGGGTCGATGGCAACCACGAGTTGGCTGTGTGGGCTGATACTCTCCATCCGATAATGATTAATCTGCTGCGAGATCCCTTGAATCGCTGACACGCCGTCCGGAAGGACGTGCCCTGCGATGACGGCTATCCCTCCTGTTGGCTGCAGTCGTCCCGTAACGATGGCGGCCAAGGCGGAGGCAGCGAGTGGAGAGGAAACTCGGGTATAGCCGAGCTGACCCTCACGAAGCACGAGATTGACGTCCTGCAGGGCAATGGAGTGGCGATCCTGAACACGGACGTGGTTCATGCGGACAAGGGCTGAGCCATGCTGAGCTGTCCAGTCGCTGTTTTCCAAGGCTCGTTCAAGACCGACTCCCTCCACATCAACTGTGGGGAGCCAGCGTTCTAACACGCGAGGCATCGACCATGCGCGTTCACCTAGTATTGTCATCACAGCGGGGATCAGCGTCATACGCACAAGGAAGGCATCAAAGAAGATGCCAACAGTCAACGCAACGGCGATCGGCTTAATGTACTTGTTTCCTTCAGGAATGAAGAATGCGAAAACACTCGTCATAATGAGGGCGGCGGCACATACGACGCGTGAGGACGCCACGAAACCATCGTGAACAGCGCGGCGAGCGTCGTGAGTGCGGGTGAAAACCTCGCGCATTCGGGATACCAAAAAGACTTCGTAGTCCATGGCAAGGCCAAACAGGATACCCATCACGATGACGGGCAGGAAGGAAATCACGCTGCCCACTTTCGTCACCTTGAGGAAGTCAGCGAACCATCCCCATCCGAAAATAGCACCTACCGAGCCCAGGCCAGCGCCTAAGGACAGCACATAGCCGATCGTGGCTGATAGGGGCACCGCAAGGGAGCGGAACACGATCATTAACAGGATCAGCGAGAGGCCGACGACGACAATCCCGAACGGCAACATGGCACCGTTGAGGACGCTGGCAATATCCACTGCCACAGCGGTGACGCCCGTGACCATCAGGTGCTGGACTCCGTATTTTTGTTCAAGCGACGGAGCGTGAGCACGTAAGGTTTTCACGAGAGCTTGTGTGCTTGGGCTTGCCTGTCCGCCCTCAGGAATAATCTGTATGAATGCCAGCGTGCCATCTGGGTTCGGTGTAGCGAGGCTGATGTGGCTGACTCCAGGGAGGGCGGCAATATCGGACTTCATACGCTCCACTAAGCCGAGGGGATCGGTTGACTGCGCCATATCTGCAATCACGATAATCGGGGCGTTGTAGCCCTCACCAAACTTTTCAGAGATGTCGTCGTATGTTTGCCGCATCTGGGAGCCTTGAGGCTCGTATCCGGCATCGACGAGCGTGAGCGAGAGGCCAGAGACCGGCGCGGTTGCCACAGCGAGCAGCGCTGTGATTCCTACGGCAAAAGCCCAGGGAGCGCGCATCACCATGTTAATCCAGCGCGAACCGAGCGTGAGGTGTTCTGAGCTGTGCCCATGATGCGGGTCGTGCACCTCTGTACGAGGGCTGACTTCTGCAGTGGGTGTGGGGGAGGGAGTAGTGCCTGTGTGTAGGTCCGGCGGCACGGACGGTGTTGACGGTAGGCGCTCTGGGGCGTCTTTGGCTGACTCGGGTGATCCACCGGGCTCAGGCGTACTGGAATACCTGGCGTGACGCACAGAAATCAAGCGGTATCCCAGCAGACCGATAATTGCGGGGACGGCCGTCAGCGCTACGCTCACCGCAACGGCAACCATCAGGGCTGCGGAAATACCCATGGCCGTCAAGAAAGGAATACGGGCGACTGCGAGGCCGCAGAGTGCAATGATGACCGTCATGCCGGCAAAAACTACTGCAGATCCAGCGGTAGCAACCGCCCTGCCAGCCGCTTCTGTTGGCGCGTGGCCAGCGCGAAGGTATTCACGTGCTCTGCTCAACAGGAACAGCGCATAGTCGATGCCGACCGCAAGCCCGATCATCACCGCCAAAACAGGAGTGACGGCATTAATCGAGACGACGGTTGCGGCGATCAGGATAGCGAGCATACCCGTTGCTACGCCGAGGAATGCTGTGATGATCGGTGTAGCAGCGGCAAGAACATTCGTAAAGACGATGAAGAGGACGATAGCTGCGATTCCCACGCCGAGTGCTTCGGTTTTCGATAACTCGATACCTGCAGTTTGCCCGATGGTACCGGAGACGTGGACGGTCAGTGCCGGATCGCGCTTCTCTAATTGGGTGGAGTAGCGTGCAATTGAGGCCTTGACGCGCGCGGGTTTTCCACCCTCTTCGGCTGAATAGGCGGCAACCGTTTGGTCTGCCTGAGCCTGAATCAGGACGGCTGTTCCGTCCTCAGAGATCTCTCTGGTTTCCGAAGAAAATGGATCCGACACAAGATCGATGCCGTCGATGGTGCTCAGCTGATTGGTGTAGTCGTGAATCGCACTTTTGTGCGAAGCGATATCCGAGGAGCGCGATGTGATGAGGATCGTTTCCGCTGTGCCTGCAGCTTGGGGAAGCCGTTCTTTGAGCACGCTCAGGCCGGTCATCGATTCTGTTTCCCCAATTTCGAAGTCGTTGGTCAGCTGCATTCCAACAGTTGTTGCAATGCCGGCGAGCACACCGATGATAACGACCCATGCACCGAGAACACGCCAGCCGTGGCGTGCACATGAGCGACCCAATTTTAACAGAAATGTACTCATCGCTACCTCTCCGATCACTCTCCATTCTACGTGAGAGCGTTCAGAGCGAGGATAGATATTCAGGGAACGTTCGGCATGGCGCCCAACGCTGTGCGTTATGCTCCAGTTCCCGCATCGGCTGCTCGCATCGGCGTTGGGTTATTCTGCCATTATTTCCCTGCCGTTACTGCTATTAAATAATGCGAGTATTAAATAATGCGAGTCGGCAGGTAGTTCATGCGGGTATCAGCTGATTTTCCTTCTCAAGGCCTTGCGGGCTTTGGACACGTCCCGAGGGGAATCGTAGGAAAATGCGGCGATGAGCGTCCCGTCAGCATCTGTCCAGGTGAAGGATTCGCCCTCTGAGGTGCGTTCGTGAGTGTCCGGAGCGTCCGCCGGCTTTGGTAGAGTGCCGACAAGCGATACCTCGTGTCCAAACTGGGTAGAAAAGATCTCCGCCGGCTCCAAGCGAGCGGGGAGCGGGTTGCCGAGGACCGCTGCTGCCGTACGGGATGCTTGCCCGAGGCATCTGTTCCAGTGATTGCCCGCCAAAAAACCACCATCGGGATCAAGCGCTGAGGCGCAGTCCCCAGATGCGTAGAGTCCTGGTACGGGTGTGCCGTCCCGCAGTACCTGGCCTGCGAGCGTGGTGACGATTGTGCCTGAGGGAGTGAGATCGGCAAACGGCTCAACGATCTGAGTATTTGGGCGTGAGCCAAAAGCTTGAATGACGACGTCGTAGCCTTCCAGGGCGGGTGTGTGCGGTGGCATTTGGTGAAGTCCGACGCCCGCTTGCTGCATCCATGCGCCTATCACGGCGTCGCCGACGCCTGGCAGATCAGAACGCAGCACGTGCCCGGATGCGGAATACATATCCACATGAATGCCCGCATCAGTAAGAGCAGAGGCGAGCTCTGTTCCTGTCCATCCAGCACCGAGAATCGCAACGCGATGTGCACCTTGCAGTGCATCCAGAAGGTCTTCCGCGTCCTGAGCTGTTTGCAGGCGCAGAGCACCCGGAATGCGGGCTTCAACGCTCGTTCCGGACGCTATCACAAGCGTGTCAACCTCTGTTGTGCCCTCGTCATCCGTGACCATCCACATGGGTGATGACTCGGCCCGTGTGGGTAGGCCGGTGCTCACTGCGCTACTGCGCTGCTGAATGCTGCGCACTTCCAGATGCCTCACCTGGACGCCGAGTTCGGCGAGGTCTCCGTATCCTTGAGCCGCCAGTGGCTCAAAGTAGCGATGGAAAAGGTCTTTGGACAGATGTGTTCGATCATATGGCTCGCGGTTTTCCGCATCCCACGCGACGATGGGTTCGTTGTATCCGCCTTCGATCAACTCCGCACAAACGCGCAGGCCACTGACTCCGGTTCCTACTATTCCAAGCACCGTTCCACATTATCGCCTGCGTGGCGTTCGCGGCAGTGTGGAACGAGTCATTGCGCGGGCTGCGGAACTAGACTAACAACTATGACGAAAACCAAACCGGCATATTACCTCGTGATTGTGCTCGTCGTCGCAGGTATTTGCGGTGTCGGCGTGTTGTATAGTGCTGTGCTTGCATCGAGGCTTATCGCTGGGGCTCTCGTTATTTATGCTGCGTTGCGCGTCGGAGCGCCTGCTGGCTGGGTTCCTGCAGTACGGTCGAAGGCGGAGGATGTGGCGGTGTGCCTCTTCCTTGCGACGGGGATCGGCTTGCTCGCGCCGTGGGCTGCAGTGAATTTTGTTGTGGTCTAAGCTGCTGTTGCGTCACAGCGTGGAACGGAAATGCCGAGGTGATGAACTTCTGCCAGAATTGAGAGCGTGAATCCGCTTGTAAAAAACGTTATCTTCGTCCTGCTTTTTACGCTGATTGGTGGTCTGTTCTCCGCTTCCGAGATGGCACTCGTCTCCTTGCGGGAAACTCAGATTGACGATATGGCAAAAAAATACGGCTCTGGGCGTGTGATTCGTAAGCTCACTGGTGATTCGAATCGCTTCCTTTCCGCCGTGCAGGTAGGTGTGACGATATCGGGTTTCTTTTCCGCGTCATTCGGGGCATCCGAAATCGCTCCGATTATTTCTCCGGTTCTCCACTCGTGGGGAATGTCTGCCTCGGGCGCAGCGGCAACGTCATTTGTGGCAGTGACGATTGTGATCGCATACCTTTCGATTGTGTTTGGTGAGCTGGTGCCCAAGCGTATCGCGCTGCAGTCAGCTGTGACTATTGCCCGCATGGTTGCCTATCCGCTCAATGCGATTACTGCGTTGCTCCGTCCAGTGATTTGGCTTTTAGGCATCTCGACGAATGCGGTTCTGCGCTTGATCGGCAGGAATCCTTCAGAGCAGAAGGAGACGATGGGAGCCGGTGAGCTGAGAGCCTTTGTTGCAAGCCAAGATTCAATTTCCACAGATGAACGCGACATGCTGGTGGGTATGTTAGAGGCCGGTGATCGTACGGTTGAGGAGATCATGACGCCTCGTACTGAAGTGGAGTTTGTGTCCGCAGATCGAACGATCGATGATGTTCAACAGGAAGTGTCGCGCTTGGAACACTCGCGTTATCCCGTACGGCAAGGCTCTTCCGATGACGATGTGATCGGCTTTATCCATATCCGCGATCTCATTCTGCCGCCGCTGAAAGCCCGCCATGTGCGTGACCTTGTGCGGGACGTCATGTATTTCCCTACGGGCAAGCCTGTGCTTGACGCTCTGACGGAGATGAAGGCGCGGCACGCCCATCTTGCCGTGGTTGTGGACGAATACGGCGGCACGGACGGCATTATGACAATTGAGGATATCGTCGAAGAATTTGTGGGCGAGATTCGTGACGAGTACGACCGTGAACAGCCCATTATTATCCGGCGCGGCAATACTGAGAACTTCGATGGCTTGGCCAGCAGGTCTGACGTGTTCAAGGCGCTGGGTAGGGAACTGCCAGACGGTCCGTTCGACACTTTAGCGGGCTTCGTGGTGTACCAGCTGGGTCATATGCCCGCTGTGGGCGACACGGTGACGTGGGAAGGGCTTTCCTTCACGGTGGCACGTATGGATGCACGCCGAATTGACCGCATCAATGTTGAGGCTCAGCCGGAGGATGACACGGCTGCCTGATCGCACAGTGGATTGTTCAGCTGCCTGTTTGCGGGAATTCAGACAGGCAGCCCAGAATCCCGCTTTCTATCGACTCCATGCAGCATGGTGCGAACAGCACGTCGAGACGCGCACACGCAGCACGTCGACGCGCGAACATGCAGTATGCCGAGGCATAAACAGCATGAGTGTTGGTGCTCGTCACAGAAGGTTACAAGCACCAACACATCAACACAACGGCGCGCCAACACCGGCGCACTAATGCACTCTCAGCAGCATGGGTTGTCACCGGCGCTGGTCTTCAAGGTCGGCTAGTCCTCCGCTTTGTGTTCTTCTTCGACGTTGAGCAGAGGCGAGCGGCTGACCGCTGTGGTGTCGCGCCTGTCATTGACGGTGTAGACCACGTCAGAAAGCGGCATCCACCAGGGATCCCACTGGCGACGAAGCTCAATATTCACTTGGTCATCCATATGCGAGAGCGGATACACTTCGAAGCCTTTTTTCCCGTTCCCGATATAGACCGAGTGTTTCTTGCCTTTCTCGAACTGATGCGTCAGTTCCTTGATGGCTGCATGAGCGTAGCGGATCGCCAGCGTGCGGTCGAACGGTGTCGGATTGCCACCCTGCTGCATATAGCCGAGAACAGCAGGACGCGCATCGAATACTCCGTGCCCTTCTTCGTTGAAAATGCGTGTCAGGGCATCTGTGGAATACACGTCGGAGGCTTGCTGTCCCCTCACCACCATGTACACGCGCCGCCCATCCTCGAAGGACTGCTGCATTTTATGAGTATCTTCCACGATCTGATCCAGCGTAATACCCACTTCGGGGATATACACCTGTTCAGCTCCGCCAATGATCGCACTCACCATTGGAATGTATCCGCACGAGCGACCCATCGTCTCAACAACAAAGCATCGATTCGTGGCCTCGGCAGACTGACGAATACGGTCAAGATCGATCGCAATATTGTTCAAGGCGGTGTCTGCCCCCACCGACTGCTGGGCAGCTGGGAGGTTATTGTCGATCGAGGCGGGGATACACACCACGGGAATCTTGAAATTGGGGTAGTGCACGCGCGCGTTGCGCATATTGAGCGCGCTCTCATATCCGACGAAGCCTCCGATCATGACGATGGCGTCAATCTCGTATTTTTCAATAGCCCTGGAGAGTGCATAGAAGTCACTATCCGCGATCACGTCCCGCTTGGTTCCAAGTTCAGCGCCTCCGCTGCCGACCCAAGAGTCCACATCCCCCCAGGCGAGTTCTTCGATTTCGCCAGCGATGAGTCCGTTAAATGAGTTGTGGACGCCCAGCATGGTGAAACCGCGATCCAAGCCGAGGCGCACCGTGGCGCGCGCGGCAGGATTCATGCCACTTGCCAGTCCGCCAGCGTGAAGAACGGCAACGCGTGGGGCACGATCCTCATGCGCCTCAAAATGGGAGAGGTGGTGAGTCTGGGTGGGGGAGGAAATAGTGTCAAAAATGTCTACCATTTCGCGGTAGCCTTTACCTCTGGATTTCAGGGCAGCCGCGAAATCTCCGTTATCCAGGTAATCCTTGACGGCACCGGTGGCCTTCACGGCCTTCATCAAAGGCAGCCGGATCATTTGGCCGTCCTTCGAACCAATAATGCGCGGCTGGGAATCTTCGTCAGCCTCCATCACATCAATCGCAGCGCTGTAGCCGAGCGTCGATGACATCCACCGGTCATATGCGCTCGGTGTTCCGCCGCGCTGTACGTGTCCAAGCGAGGTGACGCGCACGTCCTCGCCGAGGCGATCCACCAGGACTTGACGGACATAGTCCGCGGTGATCTTGTGTCCGTGTTCATCTTGAGCGCCCTCGGCAATCACAACCAGGGAGTCCCGGCGTCCGGCAGCACGTCCAGCCCGAAGTTTGTCGCACATGTCCTGCTCCCAGCCGTCGTGTGGCGGGCGCTCGGGGATCAGGACGTAGTCGCATCCGCCAGCAACGGCGCTCATGAGGGCAAGATAGCCGCAGCGGCGTCCCATGACCTCGATGACGAAGGTTCTCTGATGGCTGGCTGCTGTGGACGAGATCGCGTCTAGTGCTTCGATAATGCGGTGAAGTGCAGTGTCCGCACCGATCGTCATATCGACACCCACGAGATCATTGTCGATTGACCCGACGAGCCCGACAATCATCAGTCGGGGGTGAGCGTTTGCCAGTTCAAGATCAATACGGCCTTCAACGATCAGCTGTTTGGCGTGGTCAGTCCACTCGTGAGCAAGGAGATTTGCGCCAGTCAGGGATCCGTCGCCGCCGATGACGATGAGGCGGTCAATGCCGTGAACAAGAAGGTTATAGACAGCTTCCTTACGGCCAGCTAGGTCTCTAAATTTATCCGACCGAGCTGTACCGATCTGCGTGCCGCCGGTGGAAAGAATCTTGGACACTGAGTTCCATTTCAGTTCACGGATAAAGTCACCGCCGGCAACGGCGCCGCGCCAGCCTTCATAGATGGCGTAGGGAACGCCTCCTTGGTGAAGCACAGTACGGACGGCGGCGCGAACAGCTGCGTTCATCCCTTGGGCGTCACCGCCTGATGTGAGGATACCGACTTTGATACTCGAATCTGTGTTCGTTGAAGTCACGTTCTTATTCTGCCTTGATACGACAACGCGTGCTACCATGTGGCGGCTGCCACTGCGGCGCAGTCCGAGTCGAATGCGGGTCGTGCAGTAGAGGGGCTCCATTGATGTGGTATAGAGCATACAATGGTTCAGGGATACTCGTGTTTCGAGCTCGGCATGCACGCTCGGAGGGCGACCACGTATCCCGATCACGCGATTCGATAGAAGGTGAGCAATGGAACCTGTTGACGCAACGCAGACTCCGGCATGGGCGAAATTGAAAGCTCTGGCACAGAATTCTCAGGTTGATTTGGCACAGGCCTTTGCTGCCGATCCTCAACGAGCTCAGCGTTACACGTTCAACGCCGGTGATCTGCTTGTGGATCTGTCGAAAGAACTGATTGACGACGATATTCTGGCCGCACTGATTGAGCTGGCGGAGCAGACGCACGTGGCTGAGCGGCGTGAAGCGATGTTCACAGGTGAACACATCAATGTCAGTGAGGATCGAGCGGTGCTTCATACCGCCTTGCGGTTGCCTCGGGGTGAGAGCTTGACTGTAGACGGTGTTGACGTCGCTGCTGATGTCCACGAGGTGCTTGAACGAATCTATGCTTTCGCTCAGTCCGTTGCTGACGGTTCGTGGACGGGCGTCACAGGTAAACCTCTGACCACTGTTATCAATATTGGCATCGGCGGATCTGATCTCGGACCGGTGATGGTGTACGAAGCCTTGAAGCGATATGTACGTCCAGGAATGGAAGCTCGTTTTATCTCCAATGTGGATCCCACTGATATCTCTGAAACTCTCAAGGATGTGGATCCGGAGACCGTGTTGTTCATCGTGGCGTCGAAGACGTTTACGACGGTAGAAACGATGACGAATGCCCGTGCGTGCCGTCGTTGGCTGCTTGAGGAGCTTGCGCACAGGGGTATTGACACCTCGCAGGCGACGAAAAAGCATTTTATTGCGGTCTCAACAAATCTGGAAAAAGTCGAGGAATTCGGGATTGATCCCCAGAATGCCTTTGGTTTCTGGAATTGGGTGGGTGGCCGATATTCTGTGGACTCCGCTGTTGGTACGGTGCTTGCGATTGTGTTCGGTCGGCAGGTGTTTGAGGAATTCCTTTCCGGATTCCATACGATCGACCAGCATTTTCGCACTGCGGATGCCCAGCACAATGTGCCGCTGCTGATGGGTTTGCTCAATGTGTGGTATTCCAACTTTCTGGGAGCTCAAACGCATGCGGTGCTGCCGTATTCGCAGTACTTGCATCGTTTCCCGGCATATCTGCAGCAGTTGACGATGGAGTCCAACGGAAAACGAGTCCGGTACGATTCGTCTCCTGTCACGACCACGACCGGTGAAATATTTTGGGGCGAACCTGGAACGAATGGCCAGCATGCCTTTTATCAACTGATTCATCAAGGGACGGCGCTAATACCCGCTGATTTTATCGGCTTTGTGAAACCCGCGTGGGACATACGCGATGGCGAGGCTCGTCAGCACGATGTGTTCATGGGGAACTTTTTTGCTCAGACGCAAGCCTTAGCTTTCGGTAAGAGTGCCGACCAGGTGCGAGCGGAGGGGACGCCGGAAGATATCGTGCCTGCACGTGTTTTCCCTGGCAATAAGCCCACAGCCTCGATTATGGCTCCAGAACTGACTCCGAGCGTGTTAGGGCAGCTGATCGCCCTCTATGAACATATCGTGTTCACGCAAGGCGCGGTGTGGGGAATTAACTCCTTCGATCAGTGGGGTGTCGAGCTGGGGAAGCAGCTTGCGCTCGACTTGGCTCCAGCCCTTGCTGGCGACGAGGCAGTGATTGCTGCGCAGGATTCGTCAACAGCGTCACTTATTCACTACTATCTTGAGCACAAGGATCGGTCAGATCACCAGGATTCTGGGCGTTAGTGTATGAGCGGATGGGGTGCATGTGGATCGAGCACGCCGTAACAACGGGGTGCGTGCGGCTGCTCGGTTCATGTGCTGGCCAGAAAGAGAGTTCATGTGCCGGCCAGAAACAGAGGAATAGAAATAGGCGAATAACAGGGGAATAGAAGAACAGAAAATAGAAAGATACTAGAAGAGGAGGAAGCGGAGGAAGTACACGTCGTCCACACTCAGAACGCGTCACGCATGTATGTGGGCATATCAGCACCCCAGCATCGAATAGTATCGAAGTGAGACCAGTGTAAAGGCAGAATAACCAGAGTTGGAATCCTGGCTTTACGTATCGAGCCACAACACCGTGGTTGTGAGGAGAAAACGAATGGCAGAAAACCCACTATTGACACGACCCCTTGCGAGCGTCGATCCTCAGATTGCCGATCTGCTGGATCAGGAGCTGGATCGCCAGCGTACCTATCTCGAAATGATTGCAAGTGAAAACTTCGTTCCGAGGGCGGTGTTGCAGTGTCAGGGATCCGTGCTCACGAACAAATACGCGGAAGGATACCCAGGTAAGCGCTATTACGGCGGCTGTGAATTTGTCGATCAGGTAGAACAACTGGCAATTGAGAGGGCAAAGGCGTTGTTTGGCGCCGACTATGCCAACGTTCAACCGCATGCAGGAGCACCGGCGAATCAGGCTGTGTATATGACGTTCATGAAACCAGGTGATACCGTATTGGGCTTGGAACTAGCCCACGGCGGACACTTGACGCATGGCATGAAGGTGAACTTTTCAGGAAAGATCTACCATGCTGAGTCCTACGAGCTCAACCCTCGTACCTACGAGGTCGATATGGATATCGTGCGTCAGCGTGCGCTTCACACACATCCGAAAGTCATTATTGCGGGCTGGAGTGCCTATCCGCGTCAGCTCGATTTTGCCGCATTCCGTCAGATCGCTGACGAGGTCGGCGCGTACCTGTGGACCGATATGGCTCATTTTGCGGGTCTTGTTGCGGCAGGTCTGCATCCCAACCCTGTCCCGTATTCCGATGTGGTGACCTCGACGATACATAAGACGTTGGCGGGTCCGCGTTCCGGCATGATCCTCTCCCGCGACGGCGAAGCATATGGGAAAAAACTCAATTCCGCCGTGTTTCCTGGCCTGCAGGGTGGGCCATTAGAGCATGTCATCGCTGCAAAGGCGGTTGCACTCAAAATTGCGGGTAGTCCTGAATTCAAAGAGCGCCAAGAGCGCGTCCTAGAGGGCGCCAAGATTCTGGCTGAGCGCTTGATGCATCAGGACGTGCGGGATGCTGGTATTTCTGTCGTCACCGGCGGTACTGACGTCCACCTTGTTCTCGTTGACTTGCGGGAATCCACGCTCGATGGCCAACAGGCCGAGGATCTTCTGCACGATGTCGGTATTACCGTCAATAGGAATGCTGTGCCGTGGGATCCGCGCCCGAGAACAGTGACGTCCGGTCTGCGCATCGGCACCCCAGCATTGGCTACGCGCGGTTTTGGTGCCGCTGAATTCGAAGAGGTGGCCGATGTGATTGCTTTGGCGCTGACGGGCAAGGCGTCAGTCGATCAGCTCCGCGCTCGCGTGAAGACCCTAGCTGATAATTTCCCGATGTATACCACACTTGATCAAACAGGAAAAAAGGAACTGAGCGAAAGCGAAGTGGAAGGAGTAATGAGGTGAGTGCTGTCAAACTCGATGGTAAAGCAACCGCCGCAGCGATCAAGGCGGAAGTGAAGGAGCGCGTCGAAGCGTTGAAGGCCAAAGGCGTGACACCTGGTTTAGGAACAATTCTGGTGGGTGACGATCCTGCCTCGGCGGTGTATGTAGCTGGCAAGCACCGAGACTGCGCAGAAGTGGGTATCTCCTCGCTGCGCGTTGATCTGCCACAGGATGCCAGTGTAGATGACGTGAAGGATGCGATACGCAGGCTCAACGAGGATCCGGCATGCACCGGCTATATTCTTCAGCTGCCTCTTCCCCAAGGCATGCCCACAGATGAACTGATCGGGCTGATTGATCCTCGCAAGGATGCGGATGGTCTGCACCCAGCGAACCTCGGGCAGCTCGTGCTCTCCGGTACAACGCTTCCCCAGACGCCGCTGCCGTGTACCCCACGGGGAATTCTCGAACTCGGGCGGCGTGGCGGTGTGAATTTCGACGGTGCAAATGTATGTATCGTCGGGCAAGGCACCACTGCAGGGCGTCCGCTCAGTCTGTTGCTGACGAATATGGAGGTGAATGCGACTGTTGACTGCTGCCATATCGGTACTCGGGATACGGCTGAGCATACGAAACGGGCAGATATCGTCGTTGTGGCAACGGGTGTTGCAGGGCTGTTGAAACCAGATATGGTGAAGCCGGGCGCTGCTGTATTCGATGTGGGTGTGACGCGCAAGATGAACCCTGAAACGGGCAAAGCTAAGATCTATGGTGATGTGGATCCTGAGGTGGCTAATGTTGCTGCGTATATGACGCCGAATCCGGGCGGCGTTGGCCCGATGACGCGTGCGATGCTGCTCGTGAATGTGGTTGAAATTGCAGAACATATGGCAGAAGCGAACGAGAAATAGAGGGAATCAGGTAATTCCGCAGCAGTGATATACGGAGGCGGTACATCCAGAGCGATACATATGCGGGCTTGCGCTGACATGCGCAGGCCCGCTTCGTTGACGTATAAGACGTTTTGTGTGCATGTGCCGCAGTGGTGGGTGTGCAGTGTGTGTGAACGCTGCGCGTGACACGGGTTTTCCTGTCCGTGCTGATGCCTCAGGTAGGCTGGGGGTATGACGAGGGAAAAACGATGGAGTGATGGTGGAGATTTCCTTGTGGCCACGCTCAATGTGAACGGAATCCGCGCAGCAGTCCGCAAGGGGATGTTGGGTTGGCTCAGCGATGCTGCCCCAGATGTGCTCCTGCTCCAAGAGGTACGCGCGGATGCTGATATCGCCGAAAATCTTCTTCACGGCACCGGATATCAGGTTGTCGTTGAGCCCAGCCGCATCAAAGGTAGGGCAGGCGTCGCCGTCCTCGTTGCTGATTCCCTCGCACTCGGCGACGTTTCTCGGGGTATCGGCTCCGACGAGCCAGATGGTGACACCGGAAGAGTTCTGAGTGTTGATCTCCCGGATGTGGGGGTACGCGTCACCAGTATGTATCTTCATTCTGCAGATGCGAAAAAACCAGAGAAAATGGCAGAAAAATATGCGCACTTGGATCGCGTTGAGAATCTGATGGCAGAGTATGCGCAGTCTGCAACACCCACGATCGTGGGTGGCGATTTCAATATTGTACGGAGCCCTTATGACATCAAAAACTGGAAACCAAACCACAACAAAGCCTCCGGTGTTCTCGACGAAGAGATTGCTTATCTTGATCGGTGGGTGCGCGATCTGGGTTTCCACGATGTTGTGCGCGATCTGGCGGGGGAGGTCGATGGCCCCTACAGCTGGTGGAGTCAACGCGGAAAAGCCTTCGACAACAATGTTGGATGGAGAATCGACTATCAATTCGCAAGCGGACACGTCGGGGAAGTACCGCTCGCACACGCAGCACAGGAATTCGCAATCGAGCGGGCAGCGAGCTACGCAGAACGATTCAGTGACCACGCACCAGTCCTCGTCCACTACGCCCTCTGAGGATAGCGCAGCCGGGCAGTCTGCTCCTTCGCAGGAGCTGGACTCGTCATCGACGGTTGCGCGCGCCAAAGCTGCCCTCGCGTGGTTGATGAACACTCGGGTGATGCGGGCGGCGAAGCATTACAACGTTGTTCGCGGCAATCTCCTGGCTGGCGGCATCGCATATACCGGCATTTTTTCCCTTGCCGCAGCACTGACGATTGGTATGACGATCGCCATGGTGACGGTTTCTGGCCGTCCAGAACTGTTTCGAACTGTGATTGACTCGATCAACACGGCTCTACCTGGAATCCTGGCAACCCGGGATAATCCCGGGTTGCTCGATCCCTCCTCGCTGGTCATTCATTCAGTCTTCACCCTCGCGTCCGTTATTTCTTTTTTCGTGCTGCTCTGGAGCGCTCTTTCGCTGATGAAAGCCATTGCGTCATCGATTGAGGCGATCACTCAACCAGGTGATTCAGCCGGCACCTTTGCCGCCACAACGCTGAGAGCTCTGGCTGGTTTTGCCGTGCTAGCGCTCGGAGTTGTGGCATCGTCTGCCATATCAACGGTGTCGTCGTCTGTGGGCGCAGTTATTTTGCGCAGTCTGGGACTGACAGGCGGTTTTCTGCGTGCAGTCCTCGCTACCGGGGCTTTTCTCGTCAGCTGGGGCGTGAACACGCTGATCGTAGCTTTCCTCATTCGCTTTATGGCTGGTGTACGTATGCCTAGGCGCGACCTGTGGTGGGGAGCAGGCACAGCCGGCTTACTCAGTGCACTCCTGCAGATCGTCGGCACCTCCGTTATTGGTTCAGTTGCATCCAATAAGCTCCTTGCGCCATTCGCGGCGATCGCCACGCTGCTTGTGTGGCTTTATCTGGGCGCCAGAATTCTGTTGTTCTCAGTGTTGCTTGCAGCAGTGGGTTCCTCACAGAAATTTTCCCGCAGCTGAGGCTGCAGCCGAATGCATGAGGGTGGATGCATCAGGGTGCATCTTAGACTTTATCTATGAGTTTTTATGCGCTGATCTTGGCAGGTGGCGTTGGAACACGGCTGTGGCCGATGTCCCGGAAAGAGAGACCAAAGTATCTGTTGGATCCTCTCGGATCCGGCTCATCGCTTCTGCAGCAGGCCGTTGCACGTGTAGAGCCACTAGCGGACTCGGTGTGGGTGATGACGAGTGCGGCAACCGTCGCTGCCGTTGCGCGTCAGGTCCCGCAGGCTCACGTCATCGCTGAGCCATCCGCGCGCGGAACGATGCCTCCGCTCGCTGCATGTGCGGCGCTCATCGCTTCGATGGATCACGATGCGGTCATTGGCTCGTTTGCCGCTGATCATGTGGTGAGGGATGAGGATGCATTTGTGAGGGCTGTTTCGACTGCGGTGCAGGCAGCCGGTGATGGCAGCCTCGTCACCATTGGTATTACGCCGACGGGGCCCTCGTCAGCCTTCGGGTATATCAAAGTGGCGCTGTCCGCCAATGCACGCAGGCAATTGCTCAGTCTGGATCAGTCCGGGAGCTCCGCGTATCCTGTGCAAGCATTCGTTGAAAAGCCGGATGCGGCGCGCGCGGCAGCATATATGGCTTCGGGGCAGTATGTGTGGAATGCCGGCATTTTTGTGGCGCGAGCTGATGCCTTACTGCGTCATATCCACGATCTTGTTCCCGATCTTGATCCGCTTACCCTAAAATTAGGCGCACAATTATCGGAACGCATGCCGAGACCTGGGCGGGGGAGCCGATCGATGCCATTGCCAGGAGCAGCAGGCGTGGAGGCTTTTTCCTCCCCGGATATTCGGCGCATGTGGGATGCACTCGAACCGTCCGTCATCGATATTGCGCTGGCTGAACCCTTGGCAGAGCAGGGGATGGTCAAAACAGTTCCTGTATCCATGGGCTGGTCTGATGTTGGGGATTGGGCTGCTGTTACGGCGCTGTACGCCGCAGCACATGGCACGGACTCAGGCACATACCAACACCGCACAGATCCAGGCGAGGTGCACGATGACGATTCAGCCGCCCCAGTCTTCCGCCAGAATGCAGAAGGAACATTCGTTCTCGGTTCACACAAGCCGATTGCTGTTGTTGGAATTCATGACGCTGCCATTGTGGACATGGACGATGTGCTGTTGGTGGTGAGTACCAAAGACGCGCAGCAGGTCAAAGACATCATTCGTGACGTGGATCGTGCTGGTCGTAGCGATTTGCTATAGTCTGTTCGATGTTTCACCATCCTGTGCGTGAGCAGCAGCTTCCCTGTGGTTATCCCATATAATGGAGGAACGACTAGCGCTGGAGCTTGTGGAGGGGGCGCTAGCGCAACGTTCAACGATCACTGAGGAGATTTCGCGTGAAGGCTTCGAAAATTACTGCACTGATGGGTGCGGCGGCCATGCTATTGAGCGCATGCGGTGGGTCATCGTCATCCGATTCTGCAGCAGGAGCGTCTGGGGAGAAGGCGTCGGATTTCAAGGCGTGTCTGGTGTCGGATGCTGGCGGCTGGGACGATCATTCGTTCAACGAATCGGCAAAGATTGGCCTGGATAAGGCCGTCAAAGAGTATGGAATTCAGTCCAACACAGCAGAGTCCAAGTCCGATGCTGACTTTGGACCAAATACGCAGTCGATGGTCGATGACGGCTGCAAGTTGATTATTGGTGTCGGTTTCAACCTGAATGCGGCAACAGTGTCAGCGGCCAAGGCCAACACGGATTTGCAGTTCGCATTGGTTGACTCCGTGTTCACCGACACGTCGAACAAGCAAATTACGTTGGACAATGCTCGTCCTCTGGTGTTTGCTACACAGGAAGCCGCCTATCTTGCTGGATATGCAGCTGCTGGCTTTACCAAGACGGGCAAGGTTGCCACGTTCGGCGGCATGCAGATTCCATCGGTGTGGATCTTCATGGATGGTTTTGCTGACGGTGTGGATGCCTACAACAAGGCTAAGGGAACGAATGTGCAGCTGCTGGGCTGGGACAAGGCTACGCAGAAGGGCGCATTTGTGAATACCTTCGATGACCAGCAGAAGGGCAAGACCCAAGCTCAACAGTTCATCGACCAGGGCGCAGATATTATTATGCCGGTCGCCGGCCCAGTGGGTGCCGGTGCGGCACAGGCTGCTCAGGCGGCGCACGACGTATATATCGTCGGTGTTGATTCGGACTGGTATACGGCATATCCGGATTACAAGTCGGTCGTCTTCACCTCGGTGATGAAGGAAATCGGTGCCTCTGTTCAGGACACGATCAAAGCTGATATCGACGGCAAGTTCAGCAATGAACAGTATGTGGGGACGCTGCAAAACGGCGGCGTGTCTCTTGCGCCTTTCCACGATTTCGATTCCAAGGTGCCACAAGAGCTGAAGGACGAGCTGCAAAAGCTGACCGATCAGATCAAGTCCGGTGACTTGAAGGTCACCTCCACTGGTGATCCGCGCTCCACAAAGTAAGAGCGCATCAGCAACAATCAGAATGGTCTGACGTAGTGTAAGGCTCGGCGTGGTGGAGTGAGGCTCGGTCTGCTTGAGGGGCAGCCGAGCCTCCTCAGGCTGAGTGGAAAGGGGATCGGTGTGAAGCTTCAGCTGAAGGGGATTACCAAGCGGTTTGGCTCACTTGTTGCCAATGACCATATTGATCTCACTGTTGAGGAAGGTCATATCCACGCGCTGCTCGGGGAGAATGGCGCAGGCAAGTCCACATTGATGAACGTCCTCTATGGCCTGTATCAGGCGGATGAAGGCCAGATTTTGCTGGATGGCCGACCTGTGAAATTCTCCGGTCCTGGTGACGCCGTCGCGGCCGGCATCGGCATGGTTCATCAGC
Organism: Actinomycetaceae bacterium; assembly: GCA_028724265.1. GTDB lineage: Bacteria > Actinomycetota > Actinomycetes > Actinomycetales > Actinomycetaceae > JAQYDG01. Next base: position 292,739 of record JAQYDG010000004.1, on the reverse strand, counting down.
ACTTTATGCTGATTCCCGTTTTCACGGTTGCTGAGTCAATTGCGCTTGGGTACGAGCCAACAAAGAAGTTTGGCTTGCTCGATGAAGCAGCGGCAAAGACGAGGGTGAACGAAGTATCGCGCCGCTTCGGTTTTCATTTGGATCCCGATGCGTATATTGAAGATCTCCCTGTGGGAACCCAGCAGCGCGTGGAGATTGTCAAAGCACTCTCGCGGGACGCAAAAATTCTTATTCTGGACGAACCCACAGCCGTCCTCACGCCCCAAGAAACCGACGAGTTGATGACGATTATGCGAGCTCTCGCGGACGCAGGAACCTCGATCGTCTTTATTACGCATAAACTGCGCGAAGTCCGTGCTGTTGCCGATGATATTACTGTGATCCGTCGCGGTCGTGTGGTTGGTCAGGCAAGCCCGGAGGATACGGAGGCGTCGCTCGCTACTATGATGGTCGGGCGGCCGGTGATGATGCAGGTTGAAAAGGATCCGCCACATCGGGGAGACACTGGGCTGCGTCTGGACGACGTGACGCTCTTGGGTTCGGGCGGCACCCACGTGGTAGATCATGTTTCTTTTAGTGTTCGTCAGGGTGAAGTGCTGGCAATTGCTGGCGTGCAGGGTAATGGGCAGACTGAGCTTTCCGAATTGTTGCTTGGGTTGAGAAAGCCGGATGAAGGACGTGTGTTGCTGGATGGGGACGACATCACCAAAGCATCTGTGCGCGATCACCTGGAGAGCGGAATAGGTTTTATCCCAGAAGATCGGGCGAAAGATGGCGCTATTGCCTCATTTTCTGTCGCTGAGAATCTCATGCTCGACCAGTTTAGGAGAAAGCCCTTTGCACGTGGTGCCGCGTTGCATCCGCAGGCGATTACGTCACATGCACGCGATGTGGTAGCAGAATACGATATCCGTGTGGGGAAAATCAGTGACCCTATCTCAACGCTTTCTGGTGGCAATGCGCAGAAGGTGGTTGTGGCGCGCGAGATGAGTCAGGATCTGAAGCTCCTGATTGCCGATCAACCAACGCGTGGCGTCGATGTAGGATCCATCGAGTTTATTCATCGCAGGATTATTCGTGAGCGGGATCATGGGACTCCCGTTGTACTGATTTCCTCCGAACTCGACGAAGTGATCAGTTTGGCTGATCGGATTGCGGTCATGTACCGCGGTGCGGTGGTCGGCGTGGTGGATTCCGACACACCAGCCGATGTGCTTGGTCTCATGATGGCTGGTGTTCCGCTTTCCGAAGCAATTGCTCAGGCCGGCAGTGCTGAGAACACCGCCGCGAGCCAGGACGTCACGCCCCATCGGAATGCGGCTCAGAGTGCCGCACCGGAGCGTTCAGATATGAGTGGGGAGGTAGCCCAGTGAGTGGACACAGTGATCCCAGCACAGTGAATACACACAAGAATCCGACTCTCGGAATGTGGCTCAAGGGCGTGGTGCACACATCCTTGCGTTCGGGGTGGGTTGTGTCAGTGCTCGCTGTCGTTATTGCTTTCCTGGTTGGCGCTTTGCTTATCGCTATTACCGGCGCGAACATCCTTGACGCCTACGTGTACTTATTCAAAGGCGCCATTTTTAATTCGGACTCCAGTTCTTTCGTGCGGCAAATCAAACCGCTCACTGATTCGTTCTTCTACGCAATTCCCCTGATTCTGGCTGGTCTGGGGATCGGTTTCGGTTTCAAAGCAGGGCTGTTCAATATCGGCGGAGCAGGCCAAGTGATTTTCGGCGCTCTGGCAGCGATATGGGTGAGCTTTACGTTCCACCTCCCAGCGGGTCTACACCTGGTTGTTGCGCTGGCAGCTGCGATGCTCGCGGGCGGTGTGTATGCGGGCATCGCGGGCTTCCTCAAGGCTAAAACGGGTGCGAACGAGGTTATCGTCACGATCATGCTGAACTCGATAGCGACTCTGGCAATTTCTTATATTCTGTCGCTCCCGTCGTGGCATGCAGAAGGTTCCAATCAGCCTTTGACTCCTATTGCCGCTCAGACCGCTCAGCTCCCAGCTATTCTGCCGGCTCCGTTCAAACTGCATTTTGGATTGGTGATCGCTATCGTCGCCACCTTCGTGTACTGGTGGATGGTGCAGCGATCCACCTTTGGGTTTCAGGTGCGTGCCGTCGGTGCTAATCCACATGCGGCACGGACTGCGGGAATGTCCATTGAAACGGTGACAACGTGGACGATGGTTGTTGCTGGCGTGTTTTGTGGACTTGCGGGCGCCAATGAAGCGTTGGGTACGATGCCGTCTGCAAACCAGGGAGTATCCACGGGTGTTGCAGGCACGATCGGTTTTGACGCGATCACCGTCGCACTGTTGGGGCGCAACAAGCCTCTGGGCATATTTTTCTCGGGATTGTTATTCGGGGCGCTGAAAGCTGGCGGATACAAGATGCAGACTCAGGGGGTCCCGATCGACATGATTCTGATTTTGGAGTCGGTGATCGTGCTGCTGATTGCTGCTCCGGCACTTGTCAGGTTCGTTTTCCGTCTTCCTCAGCCTGACGGGAAAACACTGCGAAGCTATGTTGCGAGCCTCGCTGAAGGATCCTCGGCGTCAGACACTGCTTCTGGTCAGGCGTCGGAACCTGAGGAATCTGACGCATCTGAGGCATCTGGCGCGTCTGAGGCCTCCGAAAAACATGAGCTAGCCGAAGATAATATTGCCGACCAGGTTCATCAACGTCCTCGTCCTGTCAACGACGTGAAGGAGGCTCAGTGATGGCACGTCATACAATGATCGAAAGCCAGCCTCAGGGGCAGCAGGAACAAAACCCCGCATTGCGCCATACAGGTCGTACGGGATCCCATGCGGATGACGTGAAGTCGAAATTGAGCTGGAAGCTTCCCATCACGTATGCGATTGCGGCTGTTGTGATTGCTCTGTTCGCGCTGAGGGCTCACGGACATACGACGGTTCGCCTCGGTTCAAGCGATCAGCATTACTCGATCCCAGACTTCAGCCTGAGCGCGCCGGCGACGCTGTGGGTGTTCTTTATTCTGGCGGTGTGTGGTAGCACATGGGCCCTGGTCTCAACGCTGAGCCGCGGGAAATACGGCTCACGCGGCCGAGCACTGGATATGGTCGCTATGGTCGGCATGACGGTGATAACGGTGCTCGCTTTTCTTGTGTTTGCAGGCGCAGGTTCCGATGGTTCGGTGACCTTTACGTCAGTGCTCGTTACGACGGTCGCATTATCAACGCCCCTCATTTTTGGCTCACTTTCCGGCGTTTTGTCCGAGCACTCAGGCGTTGTTAATATCGCCATTGAAGGCGATCTGCTGATCGGTGCTTTCGTAGGTGTGCTGACCACCTCGGTCTTTCATATGAGTTGGGTTGGGCTGGTGTTCGCACCGCTCGCCGGTGCCTTCGTCGGCGCCCTCCTCGCCTTGTTCTCCGTGAAATACGGCGTGGATCAGATCATCGTCGGTGTTGTGCTCAACGTGTTGGTTCTTGGCCTGACGACGTTCTTCTATGACGCCATCATGAGTGGCGAGGGGCAGCAGAGGTTCAACACAAATCAGTACGCTCTGCATCCGATCAGAATTCCGATTCTTGCGGATATTCCTGTGATCGGGCCGGCCTTGTTCAACCAAACAATTCTTGTGTACCTCATGTATGTGATCGCCGTGTTCCTGACCGTCTTCTTGTATCACAGCAGGTGGGGTTTGCGGCTGCGTGCAGTTGGTGAGCATCCGGAGGCAGCAGATACTGTCGGTATCAAGGTGAACCGGACGCGTAGTGCGAATGCGATTTTAGCTTCTGCTCTTGCGGGTTTGGGCGGGGCTTATTTCACGATTGGTGCTCAGCTTGCTTTCACGAACAACATGTCTGCCGGAAACGGATACATCGCCCTTGCTGCGATGATTCTGGGTAAGTGGAATCCAGTCGGTGCTGTGGGTGCATCGGTGATGTTCGGTTTCGCCACTGCTGTTGCTCAGATGATCCCAAGCTTGAACGGTTCTATTCCAAGCCAGGTGGTCAGCATGATTCCGTATGTGGTGACGATTATTGCTGTGGCGGGTTTCGTCGGGAAGAGCCGTCCACCGGCTGCGGAGAACATTCCGTATCTGAAGTAGGTTCGTGCCTCGTGTGTTGTCGATATTAGTCTGTGCGATGACGAGGCTTGGCGGTGAGAGAAGGGGAATGATGGCAGCTGTGGGTCTCGTTGACTGGGACGATCTGCGTCAGCTCGCAATAAGCGCGATGAGCCACGCGTATTGCCCGTATTCAGGGTATCCTGTCGGTGCTGCCGGTCTCACTGATACGGGTGCACTGGTTTCCGGCTGCAACGTGGAAAACTCTAGCCTCGGAGTGGGGCTGTGTGCAGAGTGCGGCATGGTTTCGCAGCTCGTTCGGGAGGGGGCTGGAAAACTTGTGGCTGTGATCTGTGTGAATGGCGACGAAGACGTGGTGTCGCCGTGCGGTCGATGCCGCCAACTGATCGCTGACCATGCTGCGCCCGGTGCTCAGATTCAGATGCCCTCCGGCGTGATGACAGTAGCCCAGATGCTTCCAGATTTCTTTGGTCCGACAGATCTTGCCGCCGTGAGCACATCAACGTACAAACCATCGTCACGAGAGGGAGAATGATAATGGCAGAACCTTTTGACGCCGTCGACGTGATCACGACGAAACGCGATGGCTCAGCGTTAAGCGATGCTCAGATTGAGTGGGTAATTGATGCCTATACGCGAGGCGTGGTCGCAGAAGAACAGATGAGTGCCTTGGCGATGGCTATTTTCCTCAACGGAATGAACAGGCGTGAAATTGTTCAGTGGACGAATGCCATGATCAATTCTGGCCAACGCATGGATTTTTCCTCGCTCGGGCGTCTCACAACAGATAAACACTCAACGGGCGGTGTGGGCGATAAAATCACGTTGCCCCTGGCTCCCCTCGTTGCGAGTTTTGGTGTGGCAGTCCCTCAGCTCTCCGGCAGGGGGCTTGGGCATACAGGCGGCACACTCGACAAGCTGGAGTCTATTCCGGGTTGGCGAGCGAATCTGAGCAACGAAGAAATCTATCGGCAGCTAGGGGAGGGCTCTGGCGCAGTGATCTGCGCGGCTGGAGCAGAACTCGCACCTGCTGACAAAAAGCTCTACGCTCTGCGTGACATCACGGCGACGGTGGATTGCATTCCGCTGATTGCCTCATCGATTATGAGCAAGAAAATCGCTGAAGGCACGCACGCTCTGGTTCTGGACGTGAAAGTCGGCTCTGGTGCCTTTATGCAGACGCTCGACAAGGCGCGTCAGCTGGCCGAAACGATGGTTCAGCTCGGGCAGGATGCTGGAGTGCACACGGTTGCCCTCCTTACCGACATGAGCGTTCCGCTGGGATTGACGGTCGGGAATGCGCTGGAAGTGCGCGAAGCTCTGGAGGTGCTCGCCGGAGGTGGGCCGGATGATGTCGTGGAGCTGACGCTTGCTCTTGCCCGCGAGATGCTCGCTGCTGCAGGGAAGCCGGATGCGGATGTTGAGGGCGCGCTTGCACATGGGCAGGCTATGGATACGTGGCGTGCCATGATTCGTGAACAGGGCGGCGATCCCGACGCGGAACTGCCGTATTCACGTGTGACACACGATGTTGTTGCGTCCGCCGATGGCGTTGTGCAGGATCTGGATGCTCGCGATGTTGGTATTGCATCGTGGCGGCTCGGTGCTGGGCGCGCGCGGAAGGAGGATCCCGTTTCTGCGGGTGCGGGCATCGAGATTTTCGCAAAGCCGGGCGATCGTGTGGTGAAAGGGCAGAAATTGCTCACGCTGCATACCGACGAAGAAGATCGTATTCCGCGAGCATTGGATGTGCTCTCTGGTACGCTTCATATTGCTGAAGAACCCGTAGAGCGTGCTCAGTCCGTCGTCCTGGATCGTGTATCCGCTGACGACCTTTCCTAGCGAGGGTCTTGCACTCGAGAGCCGATTTTGTGCTCTTGAGCGGCTTAGGCATCGGCGGCGAGGAACAACGACGCGGCGCGACATACAGCACGTACGCGGTATCGCGTGGAACAAGAGCCACGAAGATCGCCGCACCGCGGGTAAACCGCATGCAAATACCGTGCACACCACAAGCATTGATTCACACAGATGAAGAGGGGATAGGCGAATGACGTATACGCGTGCTCAAATCGCACAGATGGTTGATCATACCTTGCTGACACCGCAAGCGACGATGGATCAGGTGCGCACCCTTGTTGAAGAAGCGAAAGAGTGGGGCACAGCATCGGTATGCATATCGCCGTCGATGCTTCCTCTGCCTGATGATATTGACCTAGGCGATGTGAAGCTGTGCGTGGTCAACGGCTTTCCTTCCGGTGCTGTGCGTCCGGAGATTAAGGCTGCCGAAGCGAAGCTGTCAGTTGCTCAAGGCGCGGACGAAGTTGATACTGTTGTTAACCTTCGGCATGTGGTTGAGGGCGATTTCGATGCTGTTCAGGCTGAGCTGACGATGATTCGTGAAGCTATCCCCGACGCAGTGCTCAAAGTGATTATTGAGGCTGCTGCACTGACGGATGAGCAGATTGTAGGTGCCTGCAGGGCGGCGGCAGCGGCATCGGCGGATTTCGTCAAGACGTCAACGGGTTATCACAAGGCAGGTGGTGCCTCCGTTCACGCGGTGAGGCTGATGAGGGAAACTGTCGGTTCATCGATGGGGGTCAAAGCCGCAGGAGGTATCCACTCGGCTGAAGAAGCCTTGGCAATGGTAGAGGCCGGGGCAAATCGCTTGGGGCTTTCCGGGACGAAAAAAGTTCTTGACGGTCTTCGCTAACAGGACGAAAGCCGACTCACGACGGAAGGCTGATTAACGGAGAGCTGAACGCCGGCAGAACGACGCGCGAACGAGTAAACGGTGTTTTTTCTTGGCTGTTGGCCGTGTTGGTCGTGGCTGCCGTTTTCTCTCTGCTCTATCGGCGTGCTATCGGTTGTAGCGTGTGGGTGAGTCGTCGCGTGCCTGAAAGTGCCATATCAATGCTTGGGCGGCGGCCGGATCGTTCACATCAACACTTGAGAAGCCATACAACTCCACGATTGCTGAGGCGTTCCAGCCGTCAACTAATGCGATGCGCTGCTCGCTCCACGCCAGAATGGCAGTGGCGTTGGCAATCGGCTGGTGTACATCAGGCAGCGGCAGTTGAGCATCGGCAAGTGTACGTGCGATGCGCTGGGCGGCAGGCTGATCTGCTAGCTCTGCGATGACGTTCTCCCACTCTTCAGCGAGATCTTCTTCGTCGATACCTGCGGGGGCGAAGAGCTCGCTGAAGTCGAAGTTGAGTATTTCTTCTTCGGTATATCCGTCAAAAGTCTCGTCGCCGGATTGCGCGTCGTTTTTCATCATGGTGTGATTTCTTGTTGAAAGCCTCGGAAGTTGTTGAAGACAAAGGGAACGGCGAAGTACGAGGAAGCAAACGTACAGGCGAGCAGGAATTCTGACAGTGGCTGGCTGGGTGCGCTGCGACGCGGCTTGCCTGCCTGTGTCGCGTCCATTGATCCGGCTCGTATGCTGGCATTTATTGTGCTGGCGTCGGGCGCGGCCCGAACACGGCGGTACCAACTCGAATGATGGTGGATCCTTCTTCAATTGCCAGATCCATATCGTGAGTCATTCCCATCGAAAGCTGTGTGCAGTCGGCAAAACCGGCGTCAATCAGGCTGTCTCGTAAGGATCGTGTTGTGGCAAAGGAGCGGCGAATATCGGATTCGTCAGTGGTATGCGCCCCGATTGTCATCAGGCCGATCAAATGGAGATGATCCAGCTGTGCGATGCTCTGAGCGAGGTGTTGAACCAGACTCGGGTCAATACCGAATTGGGACTGTGCTCCGGACGAGTTCACCTGAATCATCACATCGAATGTGCTGCCAGGCTCCGCTTCGCCACGCTCAATTCGGGCGGCCTGCAGCCGATCCAGCCTCGCTGCGAGCGCTTCATCGTCAACGGTCTCGATACACTGCGCGTATCGGAGAGCATGTTGTGCTTTATTCTTCTGCACATGCCCGATGACGTGGACGCGATGTGCGGGCGCATTCATGGCCTTCAACGCTTCTTCTGAGGCACTCAGCTGCTGAATAATATTATGCCCGAGCAGGGTAGCTCCAGCGTTGAGGGAAGCGAGCACGCGTTCGGGAGCTTGGAATTTTGCAGCCAGTTCGACCGTCACGGAACCCTGCGGGCGTCCTGCGCGAGTTTCGGCCTCATGTACCCGATCGAGGAGGGCGTGGAAACGGAGCGGAATAGCTTCCACTGGTGGGATCGCTGAGTCATCGCTGCCAGCATGCTGTGATGGTGTGTTGTCTATCCGATCCTGTGACATGGTGTTTCCTTCCGTTGCGCTTAACTATCGTACGTCTTACTGGCCTGGCATTGACCCGACAGAGACGATCTGGAAATCTAACGTATCGCGTTGATCGGACGCATCGAGATCGATCAGGGCGAAGAATCCCCAATCGTTATCGCCCACTCCGTCGTCAAAAATCTGGTGGAACAACCACAATCGACCAGGGTCGTGAGCATCGAGAAGGTCAGCAGCAGCCGTCGCATCGATGCCTGCCGTCACCAGATCTGCAACCTGTGGTTCTTCGTTCAGGTCAAAAAAAGCAGCTGATCGGGATGAGGTGTCGATGCCAATATCGTCGTAGTCATCGAAGTAATCGGCAGTTGCTGTGTCCCATGCGGCGGAATCCCACAGATGTGCGCCCGGCCAGCTGCCCAGCGCGGAGTGCGTGTCCAGCCAATCCCAGTCTTCGCGTTCTAATGCTTCAACATAGCGAAATGCGGTGGTGCGTATCTGGCGGCGAAGCTGATAAAGATTCGCGGTGTAGGCAAGGTAGCCATCGGCGTCCGCACCGAATGCGAGCTGAGTTTCGCTTCCTTCGTCATCTTCAGTCATCTCGGTACTCAGCAGACTCATACCGGATCCGTCGATCGGCAGCACTTTTCCTTCCCGCAGCGCTTCCCATTCGTCAACAAGTGACGAATCTACGCTGCGCACCATCGAGCCGAGCCACTCAGTCATCTGATCGAGTTCGGCTGTGCGTGCCTGAATAGGTACGGTTTGGCGCAGAGCTTTGTACACATCAGTGAGATACCGGAGCACAACGCCTTCGCTCCTGGCCAGATCGTATCTGGAAATCAACGAGGTAAACGTCATTCCTTCTTCGATCATCTGACGTACCACCGATTTGGGGCTGAGATCTTTGTCATCAACCCACGGATTCGTCTGGCTATACGTGTGGAGGGCGTCCACAAGCAGATCCTGGAGGGGTTTTGGCCACGAGACCGAGTCGGCCTCAGCCATCCGCTGCTCGTAGGGAACGCCCGCGAGCTTCAGCGCAGTGATCGCCTCATTTTTTGCTGCGTGCTCTTGAGCATAGAGAACTGGTGTTGGATCTTCCTGAACGGCTTCTATCACGGAAATCACGTCGAGAGGATAGGAAGAACTCTCGCGATCGAGCAGATCTAGCGCAGCCAGAGCAAAGGGTGCGAGCGGTGAATTCAGAGCAAAGTCGTCCGGTACGTCGCGTGCGAAACTGACTGCAGACTCTCCTGGGTGCGTGCGCTGCCACGTCACGTCGTGGTGAGTGATCACACCCGCGCTGTGGAGGGAGGAATAGATATCAACACTGCGTCGTATCAGCGGATTCGAGTCACTGTGCGGTTCATGGTTATGAGTGACGAGGTCTGCAACAGCGCTCACCGCATCGCCAGGCCGTTGAAGGACATTGAGGATCATCGCATGCGTGATGCGCATCTGCGACTGGAGAGTTTCTGGTTGGGCATGAACGAGGTGCTCGAAGGTCTTCTCGCTCCAGAGCACTGTGTTTTCCGGTGGCTTTTTCTTGACGATTTTCTTTCCGGACTTCACTTGTTTGCCGTTGACGAACGACGCGCTCGCTTCGCGGGCTTGCGCTTTCGCGTTCTCAATCGCATACTCGGGTGCCTGAACGATGACGGTACCCTCCGTGTCGAAGCCCGCACGTCCTGCACGCCCTGCGATCTGGTGGAATTCCCTCGCACTCATATGTCGGGATTTCGCTCCATCGAATTTCGTCAGCGAGGTCAGAACAACGGTTCGTATGGGCACGTTAATACCGACGCCCAGCGTATCGGTGCCGCAAATCACCTGCAGAAGGCCGGCTTGCGCCAAGCGTTCCACAAGTCGCCGGTACCTGGGTAGAAGACCGGCGTGATGAACTCCGATGCCAGAACGCAGGAGCTTCGAGAGTATTTTGCCGAAGCCTGCACCGAAACGAAAATGACCTAGTGCATCTGCAATAGCCTTTTTCTGCTGCGCGGTCACGAGTGGAAGCCCGAGCATGGCCTGCGCTTGTTTGACCGCCTCCTTTTGTGAGAAATGAACGATATAGGCAGGCGTTTTCTGGTTCGTCACAAGCTGTTTGACGAGTTCGGACAGAGGGGTGAGTGACCACTCATATGTGAGCGGTACGGGACGTGGTGCGTCAGCGATAGTGAGAGTCTCGCGGCCGGTTCTCTGCTCAAGATCGTGCGCGATAAAACTCGTGTCACCGAGTGTTGCGCTCATCAAAATATGCTGTGTCTTTTTCATCTGAAGAAGCGGCACTTGCCATGCCCATCCACGTTGAGGGTCGCTGTAGTAGTGAAATTCGTCAGCCACCAGAACGTCGATTGGTGTGTCAGATCCCTGCCTGAGCGCCATATTTGCGACAATCTCCGCGGTAGCACACACAACAGGGGCATCTGCATTGATCGTCGAATCGCCGGTGATCATACCGACATTATCCGCACCAAACACGCGAATGAGGTCAAAGAATTTCTCCGAGACGAGCGCCTTGAGGGGAGCAGTGTAAAAAGCAGTTTTGCCGTGAGCCAAGGCCGTGAAAATAGCGGCGAGGGCAACCATTGACTTGCCTGAACCTGTGGGTGTTGAGACGATCAGATGTGCACCGTCCAATGCGCCAAGGAGAGCTTCTTCCTGGTGCGGATACAGCGGCCTCCCGGTTGATTCTGCCCACTGCTCGAATTCCCGAGCGATCGAATCTGGATCGGGATTGAGCCCGAAGGCATCTTCCAAGCGGTCCAAGGCTAGATTGAGCGCGGGCTGCGGCATCTGTGTTGCAGGCGTGCTGTGAACTGTGCTCTTCTCGTCGCTCATGATCCCAGTGTGCCATATTCAGTGTGAAGCGTGTTCTTCGTCTCGGTGACGCCCGCAATTTGCCTTTCGTTTACTGCGTCTGTAATATTTATAGACGCAAGCACGCGTCAATGGCGCATGGTTGTTGTTGCACCGTTAGCCCAATTGGCAGAGCAACTGACTCTTAATCAGTGGGTTGTGGGTTCGAGTCCCACACGGTGCACAGTCGAAAACGCTGGTATGTCAACGAACAGTTGCTGCCAGCGTTTTGCATAGGTACGCCCGTTCTTCTCTGGGACGCGCGGGGTAGGTGAATGGCATGCACAGGTGAGATTGCAGGTGAGGTCGCACGCTGAACCGTGGAGCTGTCATCTGGTTTCATCTGTAGGGAGCGTTCCTGCAGGAATTGAAACACTGGTGGATCCGAGGCGAGCGAACTGAGCTGAGGAATCGATTGCGAGAACGAGCCGTCGAAGTGTGGCTTCATCAGTGGCTGGCATGATGAATGCTGCTGAATAGTCCGAGTAATGCGCATCCAGTGAGATGTTTGCTTGCCGAAGTGCGGCTTCGACTTTTCCGGCCATCGCGAGTGTCACGCTTGCCGCGTATATCGGTTGATCGACGTGGGTAAAAACCTGTGCACCAGCAAGGCAGCGGCGTGCGCTCGTTGCGTATGCCCTCCTGAGTCCTGCGGTTCCTAGCAAGGTGCCGCCGAAATATCGGGTCACAACAACCAGAACATTGGCGAGGCTCATGTGCGTGATCACGTTCAGGATCGGCTGGCCTGCTGTACCAGTTGGTTCTCCGTCATCGGAGGAATGTGAGGTGAGCTGTCCGTTGGTGTACAGCACATATCCGTGGCAATGGTGGCGTGCGTCAGATGTGGATGCGCGCACGATGTCGAGGGCCTGTTTCGCGTCATCGAGCTTAGGAATGGCATATGCGTCGGCAATAAACCTGGATTTTTTGATCGTTTGTTCAAAGTGGAGGTGCGCGTGCGGTTCGAGAAAAAGCATACTGGAGTACTCGTTGGGCTTGCGGGTGTCTGCGTCATCAAACGTCATACGTTAAGTATGGCGGAGAGTATGGCGGATCGTGCGTGCCCAGAGCGTTGATTCTGGAAATGCCAGGAGCCGGATCTACTGGTAGGAAGCATGGGGAAGGTGCACCTGCGATGTGTTCGCACCGAGAATGGGCTAGTGTAGGCGGTGGTGCCGCATAAGGATGGCGAATATGTGAGGAATGAGGCGTTTCTGTTTCCCGGAGGGCATGGCGATCGGTTCTGAAGGTGGCTAGACTATTACTTTGTGCGCGCAAGCTGAGCTTGCGATAGTGAACGTTGGTGGTCGCTGAGGCGGCCTGAGGAAAAGGAGGCCACGATGGCAGTACCGAAGCATCGGATGTCGCGTGCTAACACCCATGCTCGCCGCTCTACGTGGAAAGCGAAGCTGACGAAGTTGCAGACCATTCGCGTGAATGGACACGACCTGCGCATTCCGCGCAAGCTAGCAAAGGCTTATCAGAGCGGGTTGTTGCAGCCGGAGGACTGAGAACATCACGCGCGTGTGCGAGCGTGGATCGGCATACGTCGTGTGTGGGGGCAGTGTATTAACTGCCCCTGTTTTTTACCCTTTTTTCGCCCCTGCGTGTGAAAAGGGCTATTCACAGTATGTGCCGGGCGTTACACTATAAATGACGGTGTGGTCAAGACGATGTAGTCGGAACATGGTGTGATCGGAAGGTGTGATCGTGGCTGAACTGGCACTGGATATGGAACGTATCTCGCAACAGGCACATGAGGCTGTCGTCGAATTGTTAGCACAAGCGTCCTTCACCCGAGAAGGTGATTTCTTCGTTCTCGGATCGTCCACAAGCGAGGTTCGGGGCGAGATGATCGGGCAGGGATCGAGCCAGGAGATTGGGCGCGCCATCATTGCAGGAATTGCGTCAGAGGTAAAGGATCACGGGCTTTTTCTCGCGGTTCAAGGGTGTGAACATATCAACAGGGCTTTGTCCATTGATGCTTCTGCGCTCGATGCGCATCGTGAACTGGAGGTCGTGAGTGTTGTTCCGAGTCTCCATGCGGGTGGAGCAACAAGCATGGCAGCCTGGGAGTATTTCGAAAGTCCACTGTGTGTTGAGCATATACAGGCGAGCGTCGGCCTAGACATTGGCGATACTGAGATTGGAATGCATATCCGCTTCGTCCAAAAGCCAATCCGGCTGACGAATAATCAGGTTGGCCAGGCACGCGCCACGGCGTTGATATATCGTCCCAAGCTAGTTGGTGGTTCCCGCGCGACATACGAACGCACGTTTTAAGGCGGATCTCGGATCTGTGACTGGAACAAGTTCAGTAGAACGAGCCACTGTTATTGTGTTCAGCGTGTAAGATAACATCTTCTTACTTAGAACTACTTAGAACTACTTAGAACTACTTAGAGGCGTATAGAATAGGCTTACATGTCGGGTTGAGATAAGAGAAGCATGGTGATGCTTCGCACTCAAGAGGAGCAAAGGGAGAGGTGTGTATGGTGGGCGAATACATCAATCCGTTTACTCCTACCTTTGGCGTGATTCCAGAACATATTGCTGGTCGCTCTCGTTTTCTGGCGTCGCTTCGGCACGCGTTTGCCGCTCCCGCTCGGCGATTGGAACTAACAACTGTACTGTATGGTGCGCGCGGCACCGGGAAGACTACGCTTCTTTCTGTTGCGGCTCAGATGGCGCAGGAAAGTGGATGGGTAGTAGCTCGTACTGCCGCATTGCCGGGAATGCTCGAGGATATTGAGCAAAATGCTCGGCGTAATTCATCCCATCTGATCGACGCGCCGAACTCGTATTCAACGACGGCGCATGTGGGGATCGGAAATTTAGCCCATGTCGATCGTACAGCCACGACGTTGGGCGAGGCTAATTGGCGGTCTCGAATGACGGATATTTTGGATCAACTTTCTGAGCAAGATGTGGGCCTTCTCATCACGGTAGACGAGATTGATCCGAGCCTTGATGAGCTTATTCAGCTAGTCTCTGTGTATCAGCTTTTCGTAGCTGAAGATAGAAAAGTAGCTCTTTTGATGGCGGGACTGCCAGGAGTGGTGTCTCGACTACTCAGTAATAAAGATGTTTCGTTCCTTCGGCGCGCTCAACTTCGTCACATCGGACGAATTGAGGATCACGATGTGCGTGAAGCGTTCGTAAGGACTATTCGGGATGCTGGACGAACGATTGATGACTCAGCGTTGACGCTGGCAGTGACGGCAAGCGAAGGATTTGCCTACCTTATCCAGCTGACTGGGTATCGAGCGTGGGACATCAATCCAAACAGTACCACTATTACTCTGAGGGATATGCAGCTAGGCGTGGAGTCTGCTAGGGCAGAGCTGGAATCTCATGTGGTAGCTTCCAGCTATAGCGATCTATCGGAGCGAGATATTGAATTTCTCGAAGCGATGACGCGCGATATCGGTGATAGCAAAATTGCAGATATTACGGCGCGTCTTGGCTGGTCAAGCTCAATGGTGGCTCAGTACCGGCGTCGGCTCATCGAAGCGGGTGTTGTGGGCGAGCGAAAGCGGGGAGTGGTGGGGTTTGACCTGCCGCTTTTGCGTGACTACGTGAAAAAACAAATGGACGAAGGATCTACCCTGTAGGAGGACACCGCGCTTTAATTCACCTGCCCGTCGAGCACCTATAACACAGATTCATCGTTCAATTCGTGTGTTTCTGTCTCCTGATGTTTTTGTTCGCGATGCTCCTTCCACATGACAGATCCGAGACTGAGGCAGAGCACCGCAAGGCCAAATACGTAGGTGAAGATAAATTCTTTCAGACCCGCGTGGCTTCCGTGGGTAATCCAGTCAAAGCCACCAAAGTAGAGCGCCAATGGCAGGGGTATAGCGAGGATAACGACGATGGTGAACACAAGAGCTAACGGCTTGGGAAGATCCCAGTTCCTTTTCTTTTTCCTTTTGGACATCGAACTACCAAATCTCTTTGAAACCACATCTTACAACATTCCATGCTATTTGCCCGGGTAATCCACCGGGGAGAGCTTTGGATGCGATTTTCTTAATAGCTTTGGACGCACCATTCTTTCCGAGTATTCTTGTGAGGTTACGATACAAAATAGATGATGCGACCTTCCACTTATGCGATTTAAGTGCGCTACGTACTTGGCTATTGAAGGCTCGCTTGAGGGCGTCTATACCGAAGCTTTTTGCAAGTCTAGTACCCACACAAGATGCAAATGAGTTCCAGCCCAGTGTTTTCATCGCGCCGGCAGATTGATGTGTGTCAGAACCAACCTTCAGACTATCATAGGCTCCATCTTCTCCATAGTATGCTAACTCGTCACTTAAATTATTGAGTATATAGATTGTTTCAGGATCACTGGTTCCGTAGCACCAACAAATAGCAGTGGATGCTTGACGTCAAAGCCATACAGCCCAAGGGTCGAAACGCCTATATCGAGCAGCACAAAAAAGCTTCTGCAACCATAAACATTGCTGGCTGAACCATTTGAGAGCGGACGTATTGAGGAAACAAATATCGGAGCCTACGCTGAACCAAGATTGATCAGTTCAGTAAGCTCTATATTTCTCACACCCTGGCCAATTTGGAAAAAATTACATATAGGGGGGCTAAAGCTAGTAAATCTGATTTCTGCTCCACACTTACGGTGTATGAAGATTCGGTGGCTTCAACTACATACGGCGAAATGCTCGGCATCAGCATCGCTACAGCAGCCAGAGCGACAGTAAGAGTTGAAACAGACATAGCCAATAAACCTCTCATCGGATAATTTTAGAGGCTATTACTCACAGTATTTTAGGAGCACGCCAACGAGAAAGATACTGACGAATGTCGGTATCAAAAAGCAGTGCTCTTGTGATCTCCTTAACTTAGCGCAACAAAAATGCGCCATACAGAAGTACTTACTGCCAGCAATACTGCTGACGCTACACATAAGGAGAACAAATGAAAAAGCTCTCTTTACTCGCCATGGCGAGCACATGTGTACTTACCCTCTCAATATCGGCAGTAGGAGTAGCCAACGCTACAGAAACAACTGCAAGCAGTATGCCACTCAACGCTTCGTCGTCCCTCACGAGCGCCCATAGCGATTCTAGAGAGTCAATCTCTCTCACGAACGCTGAGGCCGTCAAGCTCGCAACAAAGATTGCGAAAGCGGGCTCAGCGTTTCGCACCAGCATCGTTACACCTGGGAAATTTACAGTCAGAGTATCCGATAAGGAACTACAGTCGAAATATAACTTTACGGCTGACGAAACGGATCTCCTCCATAAGTTTGCGGCTGGGCAAGCACCCTTCATCAGCATCACAGACAGACCTACCACAGCTATAAGCGATCGCGCAACGAAACTCTTTCACATTTCTAACGCTGATTTACAAGCTGGAACATTTGCGTTCTTAGCGACTGCTGCTGAGAATGGTACTGCCGCCGTAGCGGCAGTTTGGCCGCTCCTCACATCTCTAGCTGGGCCATGAGGAACAGCAGCGGGCCTTATCACTGGCGCACTAGGTGGAACCTTTTTTGCAGATATAGCAGTTAAAGTCGTCGGAGCACTGCACCAAGGAAAAGGCATTACTTTTTACTCAGATTGGGCATTTCCGCCAATTATTGTAAAGATTGAGGGTAACTGAAATGCGAGGTAGCGAAGATCTTCCCGATAGAAGTCACACACGTTCTTTCGAGTTTCTGCCAGAAGCGGCGTGGTGTGGGCTTTTAATTGCACTGGCAGCAAACCTCGCCACGTCTGAATGGGTAGCCCTAGAAAACATACTTGAGTACGTGATGCTCGCGGCAGTTATGTGTTGGAGTCTGGCATGGCGGGTGCGAGAAGGACCCAAAGAAGTTTTCTACTCTCTGCTCTATATGGCAGCTACGATAGGCCTCATCGCGATCCAAAATTCCTCCTGGACACGATTAGCTATCGTCATTCTCATGTTAGCGTGGTTTTGGGGCAGGAATTACCGCTCAAAAAAGCGAACGATAGCAGCCAGTTGAAGTGGTTCTGGTTTTCTTCTGTTTGAGTGGATGGGGGAATTTGGGTTATGTCAAAGATTTTTGATGAGGAAGCGTCGGATCGAGTGGTTTGTTTGGTCGAGGATCGGATCAGTGTTCAGGAATGCTCGATCGTGAGCGTGTGCGAGCAGATGGCGCCCAAGCTTGGTGTCAGTGCTAGTGCGCTGCGTCAGTGGCTGCAAAAATCTAGGTGGGAGAATCGTGATCGTGGTGATCAGATCGATCTTGTGGCTGAGGACGTGAACGGCTCGTATAAGAACGAGATCATCCACGCACGTTGGTGGGTGGATGTACTCGGGGTTGAAATCGCTACCTTTGAATGGGTGAGCTGGTGGAATGTCAAACGCGTGTACCGAGCTCTCGACTATCACACACCACAAGAAGTTGAGAACAGATATTGGTAGCAACAATGACTGCCAGCGATAATAGAAAACAAGGCAAACGCCGAGGAAGCAAACCCAGATCATTTCATGTAGCAGTTCGCAGAGGACTGCTGATGTATTCACTTTTCAGTCCCCAATCGATAATTACAGAAGACAGGAGAGCAAAAGTCCTCAGTTATACCTACCCTTAAATGGTGAGATTGAGCCGACGGTTTTCTACGCGTTGTTTTAGTAAAGGAGTTGAAGTTGAAACTGAGGCGCACAACCTCGTTTGTTATTTCGATTGCACTGTTCGCAAGTTGGACTGGAGTGGCTCAAGCGGATGATTGGGATAATTCTGCTGAAGAGCTGACAGCTAAGACTATTGAGCACGCATCTGTATCTGAGGGGATTGACACCTCGCTTAACTTGAATTTGACCACTTTGGGAAAAGATATTGTTGCTTCGGAGGAGGCTGGGCTTGGTATAGATCTGATGCTTCCGGCTGGGTCCGCCTCGGGGACGCTGTAGGGGGGTGTTTCTTGTGATGAAGTGGGTACGTTTTGTACGGGATCTCGTCATTGTTTTCTTCGTTTTGCTGCTGTTAACGACGAAGATCTCACATAGTTGGGACTATTGGTGGGTCGCTTTGGTTGCTTCTTTGTTCTTGTTGTTGCCAGATTTTATCAACCTCCTTCGAAAAGAAGATAAATAGAAGCAGCCTCCTGTTTGGGTGATCGGGGTTCTCTTTAGAATAGATTGAACAGTTGGTTCATTCTAAAGAGAACCCCGTCGTTCGCGATACTGGAAAACTCGTCCAGATGCATGAACTTACGTCACAGGTTAGCGTACGAGTTCTAAAACAAAGCATTGAACCTCGATATCCTTCTATTTGGATTCTCAATTTGAAATTGAATCAGCCGTGAAATTTGCCGACGTAGGTTTCGAGCCGTTCCCACTTCCGACCGGTCGTCACACCCTAGTAGGTGAAATGGTTCTGGTTTTCTTCTGTTTGAGTGGATGGGGGGGATTTGGGTTATGTTTAAGATTTTTGATGAGGAAGCGAAGGGTCGAGTGGTTCGTTTGGTCGAGGATCGGATCAGTGTTCAGGAATGCTCGATCGTGAGCGCGTGCGAGCATACGGGGTGCGCAAAATGTGGTACGCGCTTAAACGCCGTGATATTGAGATTGGGCGTGAGCAGACTTGGCGGATCATGGTTCTGGCTGGCGTGAAGGGTAAGCGCAAAGGCAAGACCCCAGTGGCGACACGTAAGAGCAGGAATGTTGATACTCGCCCGGGTCTGGTTCAGCGTAATTTCAGGGTGCTGGCTCCGAATCAGTTGTGGGTTGCTGACATCGGCTGAGGATGTGAACGGCTCGTATAAGAACGAGATCATCCACACACGTTGGTGGGTGGATGTACTCGGGGTCGAAATCGCCGCCTGTGAATGGGTGAGCTGGTGGAATGTCAAACGCGTGTACCGAGCTCTTGACTATCACATACCACAAGAAGTTGAGAACAGATATTGGTAGCAACAATCACTGCCAGCGATAATAGAAAACAAGGCAAAGGGTCCAGGAAGCAACGACCATTTCAACCAGTCTCGAGGCGGAAGCCGCTTCTCGCGGTGAGAAGATTCGTAGCCTCACTGACGAAATCGATGAGTTAATCGCCCGAAACCAGCGAGTGGCGCAAGACCAAGACATTTGCCAAGCCCAGTACATCCCATGGGACGCGAAATACCGGAAAACGGTCGCCCGTAAGCAGGCGGTTGATTACGCTGCACTCGCTAACGCAAACAAGCGTTTATCATTATCGACGTCTAAGTGGAGCGGATGACGGGAATCGAACCCGCGTAATTAGCTTGGAAGGCTAAGGCTCTACCATTGAGCTACATCCGCACTGCTTTGCGCAGTACACCGCGTTAGCGATAACGATAGTGTACCGCATTGGGACGAGGAATAGCTACAGTCGCTGACGTGGCTGGGCTGTTCCTGGTTCATCCGCTTGAAGCAGCGCTACTGATACAAGACACCAGCGTATGCACAAGCGAACGTCCCATGCGTCGGGGTAGCGGGACTTGAACCCACGGCCTCCCGCTCCCAAAGCGGGCGCGCTACCAACTGCGCCATACCCCGTGCAACCCGATCAATTGTACGCAATTGAAAGATGAAATGCGAACTGCAAGCATGAAGCCGCGCCGGCATTGCTTTTAGTCAAGGCTCTCTAGTTGCATGTGTTCAGCCGTGGCGGCATACTGGGAGGCGCAGAATCATTCGCTGTCGTGTGATTCAATGCTCTATCGAATGTCTCAGGAAAAGAACACTTGTGGAATCGCAATCATCGCATCACGTGAGTGGTGAAACTCGCCTGGATCACGTGTCGTTTCGGCATGGCAAGACGCCAGTTTTCGATGATTTTTCAGCTTCGTTTGGGTCGGGCATCCACGGATTGCGTGGCCCAAACGGCGCTGGCAAATCAACCTTGCTTCGTCTTCTGGCAACAGAGCTGACTCCTCAGCAGGGGAGTGTGACAGTTGCAGGCGTCGAGGTCAATTCGTTTACTGACGCACTGAAAGTTCGCCCGTCGATTGGGTATATGCCTCAAGGTTTTGCGCATGTCGGGCAGATGACGGTATTCGAACTGGTCGCTTATGTTGCGCAATTGAGGGGGATACCATCGCAAAGACGTGCGACGTCTCGCTCGTGAAGCGCTGGATAAGGTAGAGCTTTCAGCCCGGACCTCGTCACGGATCTCCAAGCTCTCCGGCGGTATGAGGCAGCGCGCGGGGCTCGCCGCTGCGATCGTGGGATCACCTACACTTCTGCTTCTCGATGAGCCGACTGTTGGGCTTGATCCTGCACAGCGTTATGCGTTCAAAGAGGTGCTGAGAGAATATCGTGATACAACGATTATCCTTTCGACTCATATCGTCGAGGATGTGGCTGTGATCGCAGATAGCGTGACGGTAATTAATGATGGGCGGAAGCTGTTTGCAGGCAGTGTAGAAGGCCTCGCTCGTGAAGGCCAAGGAAAAAGCCTTGGGGATTCGCCGCTTGAAAGAGGCTACCTCGCTGTCACTCGGGAATCGACGGTATGATGAGTGGAACGCGCATACACACGTTGTCCTTGCGCCTGGTTCAACACCGTGTCTTGATTGGGACAATTATTCTGTGTGGCATAATAAATGTGATTCTTATTTTTATGCATAATCCGCCGTCATGGGTTGGAATCTGGTCGCGCACAGCGGTTGTGTCCCAGGTTCCGCTGGTTGTGAGCGGCCCGATTCTCGCTTGTTACTGGGCGTATCGCGCATCAAACTTTCGGCGTGCGCAATTGTTGATGTCTGCTCTGAGTACGCCACCCTCTCGATATTATTTTATGAGTTCTTTGCGCTTTTTCGGGATTGCACTTATTCCATACGGTGTTGGTCTTGCGGTCGCGAGTGTTGTCACGTTCCGCGTCAACTCGGTGGGTTTTCTTCCGGTGAGTTACGTGGTATTGGGCATTGTGGAAGTACTGATCTGTGTAACGATAGGGAGCATCTGTGGAGCACTGCTCTCCGGCTGGTTCAGTAGCGTATGTGCATTCCTCATCACATTTATTATTCTCCAAGTCAACTGGAACGGCCGCAAGGACAGTATTAACGTCACTTCTGGGTACCCTCATTCCGTGCTCAATATCGGAAAGGTGTCAGTACTCGCGATCTTTACTCTCCTCATTCTGCTGGCAGCATCGTACTATGGCGGTGTTGCTCCGCTGGTTTCCCGGCATTGGCTGCCTCGGCATTATGCTGTGGTAAGCCTTGTGCTTTCGGCTGCGTTCGTTGTCGCATTGATCCCGACCCTCGTATTGATGCCGCCGTTTGTTCAGGAAAGGCAGGGTGGCGCTGAAGCTTTATGTACTCACACCTCGCCGCGCATCTGTGTATGGCCTGATAATCGTAAGTACATGCCGGAACTTGAGGTTCTTTCGCGCAATATGCATCGTCTATCGGAATATGGCCTTGAGGTTCCTGACCGCTTCATGGAACAAGGACTTGCGGATCCGAAGGATGCCTCCTCCGCACCCTTCAACATTGACGGCGGTTCAACGTGGTTCGCCTCTTCAGACTGGGCGATAAACGTGGTTGCTCAGATGACTGATGGAATCATTCCGCCTGACGAGACGACGGACGATTACTATCGCCACTTGTGGATGCTTCAGGCGTGGGCAGATGTGACGATTCATGCTGGTGCGGATTCGCCGCTTTCCGGCGGTCCTGATGTGGATATGAAGATGATTCGGCAGATAGCAGCCCAGCCCTTCGACCAACAGCGTCAGTGGGTTCGTCAGCAGTTAGATGCGCTGGCAGCGCTCGGGCAAGGTATTCCAGTCAAAGAATAAGGAAGGAACAAGGTTAGTAAAAGAATAAAGCTAGCGAATCGGATAAAGGTGGAAAACCGGAAACGAGAATGCCGCGACGCGATTAATACCGGATCTCGTCTGCAGGGATCTATCGCGGAATAGTCCGATAAGTCAGATAGGACATTCATAACGCGATGGCCGAGTACGAGAAGGAGGGGGGATATTCTGTTGGGAACTCATTGGAGGAGCGACGAACCGTATCAGGTTGCCCCTGGCTTTCTTCAGCTGTACTGGAAGACTCATGAGCTCACCAAGGCGTGCGTGCTGACGGGTGCTGTCGTTATTTTCTTGCTGCTGTTCTCTACGCTGTCCGTGGCTCTACCCATCTTCGGTGGATTCGTTCAAATACCATTTCGATCACTTGCAGAGGCAGTGTGTGCGGGAGTTTTTGTGAATAGCCTGAGTGTGCGAACAGACTTCGACAGTGCAGATACAGGTATTTTGCGGCGCGTTAGTCGGCACGCAGCATTCGTGACACTCGTCGCAGGATCGGGTCTGTTTTGTGCGCTGGAGTGGGTTCGGCGTCTGCCGTATCCTCCGGCGTGGGCAGCGACCTTTGCTTTTATCTTTGGATGTTCGCTGGTCGTTCAGCGTTTTTGCCCAGTACGCTTTCCGTGGGCAATTGCCGTCATCATATATTTTGCCCTCGTAGAAATGATCGGATTCATGCCCGATACAATGCAAGACTGGGATGTGCTCAGCGCGACGGAGTGGACATGGCCTGTTGCAGTGTACTGTGTGGTGGGAGGTGTTCTGACGATCCTCGCTACCAGCGTCCGTGGGTCGAGGCGTGTGCCTCGGTAGCACGTGCACCCATCTGCAGAGCTTCTGTGACGAAATCCGCTGTCCATATGGTGGTCGTGCGGCAGGCGTTATGTTTCCGCGTCGATAATTAACGCGTGGAAAACAACGAGAATGCTGCACGTATCGAAGCGAATAAGACCCTTGAGGGTCAAGAGGGCAAACGCCTGGGGAACAAATCGACGAAGGGCGTCAAGGCGGAGGGCGTCAATGACGTACCCCCACTCGGGAAGCTAGCGTTGCTCTCGATTCAGCACGTCCTAGCGTTCTACGCTGGCGCGGTGATCGTTCCGCTTTTGATTGCCTCGTCACTCCACCTCGATGCGGCCACAACGATTCACCTGATCAACGCAGACCTCTTTACATGTGGGCTCGCGACGTTGATTCAGTCGATTGGCATCACGAAGAAAATTGGTGTGCGTATGCCGGTTATCCAGGGCGTGACGACGACGGCCGTTGCCCCGATTGTGGCGATCGGCATGGTTGCAACCAATGGTAAGGGCGGTGTTGAAGGATTACCTGCAATCTACGGGTCGATTATTGTTGCGGGTATTGTGACATTTTTGGCCGCACCATATTTTGCAAAACTCCTCATATTTTTCCCACCCGTTGTGACGGGAACCGTGCTCCTTGTGATGGGAACGTCGCTCCTTGCTGTGTCTGCCAACGACTTCATCAACCACGCCGAGGGCGTGCCGTCCGGGGTTGATCTCGCGTTCGGTTTCGGAACGCTCTTTGTTATCGTGCTTGTTCAGCGAATTTTCAAAGGCTTTCTCGGTTCGATAGCGGTGTTGATTGGCCTGGTGGGCGGAACCGTTGTGGCGGCGATGACTGGCCATATGGATCCGGTGGCAACCCATGCGATTACGACTTCCTCCGTTGTTGGAATCACCACGCCGTTCCACTTTGGTGTTCCTGTTTTTACACTCACAGGCATTCTTTCGATGCTCATCGTCATGCTGATCACTATGCTGGAAACAACGGGCGATGTATATGCTACCGGCGAGATTATTGGTAAGGATGTGACAAGCGCGGATATTGCTGCGGCGATTCGTGCTGATGGGCTCTCGACCCTGCTCGGCGGCGTGTTGAACTCCTTCCCTTACACAATGTTTGCTCAGAATGTAGGCCTGGTGCGTATGACGCATGTGAAATCGCGGTGGATTGCTGCGGGCGCTGGGGTGTTGATGATTCTGCTTGGTGTGCTTCCGAAAGCTGGAGCGGTCGTCAACTCGATCCCTTCCTCCGTGCTGGGAGGAGCGTCGTTAGCGCTGTTTGCGAATGTGGCGTATGTGGGTCTGCAGACCATTGCGAAAGCAGACATCAATGACAACCGCAATGCTGTTATAGTGACGACATCGCTCGGCTTGGCCATGTTAGTGACGTTCAAGCCTGATATAGCCCAAGCGTTCCCCGCATGGGCGCAGGTATTTTTCGGTGCTGGTGTGGTCATCGGAGCTTTGACGGCCATCCTGCTTAATATTGTATTTTTTCACATTCACTCTCCGCACCGCGAATATCGGAAAGATGAGCAGGTTCTTGGCGGCTTAGCGCGGGACGATGTTGCGGAGCACGAGGATTAGGCGTTCGCCTGGCCTTCCATCCGTGCAGCCTACTGTGCGCTGAGCGTGTGTTCTGCTGGATCCTCGTCTGCCAGACCCGTGTTCTACGAGTCCGGGGGGGGCAACGAGGCGAGATCCGCTGTGCAGGCTGGCATCATTCCCGAGACTGATACACGTCCGCAGAGGTACTGAAAGTGGGATCCTCCATGAGGGGGATCCCACGTCGTCAAAGCGAGGAATTGAGAGGAAACTTCCTCCCGATTCTGACACTGAGTTTCGTTTTATGCCGCGGTCGAGTCTGGATCGGACACTGGGGGCAGTGTAGACCACGGGAAATCAATCCATGCGTCCGTGCTCTTCCACACGTAATCCGGCTCAACAACCGTGCGCGGCTTGGAATAGATGGTCGCGGATCGAGCCTCGGCAACTCGGATGGGTTCGCCGCCGTCAAGCTGAGTAATACCATTTTCACGAATCATGTTCAGAACGAGTTCGAGGGTTTTCCCTGAGTCAGCCACATCGTCAACAACCAGAACCTTTTTGCCTTCCAGGCTTGACGGATCCATCAGCGGAGGAATCAGCACTGGTTCGTCCTTCGTTTCCGCAATGCCCGTATAGAACTCGACGTTCATGGTGCCGATTGCTTTTACACCGAGCGAGTATGCAATGGCGCCAGCAGGTAACAAGCCACCGCGTGCAATAGCGACGATCA
This sequence comes from Actinomycetaceae bacterium, assembly GCA_028724265.1. GTDB lineage: Bacteria > Actinomycetota > Actinomycetes > Actinomycetales > Actinomycetaceae > JAQYDG01. The sequence continues at coordinate 267,725 of JAQYDG010000004.1, read as the reverse complement.
AGTCCGGCATCCAACCAGAATCCCAGATCGCCTGTGCAATCCAGCGTGATGCCTCGCCAAATGCGGGCCACGAAAGGGTCTCATGGACAATTTCCGACGGCGCAGCTGCCGGTGTCGCTTCGCTTGCTGTATTCGGGACTCCTGATATTTCTGCCATGAAAAAAGTGTACGACGAAACGCGCCGTCGATTCGCGCGATTCACAACGTGGACGGAATGTCACACGGTCTAATGGGAAGAGATGGGTCTTTGTTTGCCTTGTTTCGCTTTTGGGAGCGGGCTTGGTAGCCTCATCACAAGCAGTGAGAGCAATGCAGCAGAGGGAGCAGCAAGGACGGCTGAGATGGGTCAGAATAGTCGGAGCACACAGCAGGATGCTCGCGTGAATCATCAAAACGTTGTGCGCGGAGCATACCGGCTCGTTCTCGCTGCGCTCGGCGGTGCGTGCCTTTCTCTGGCTGCGCAGCCGCATGGCTGGTGGTTCCTCGTTTTTATTGGTGTTGCTTTCCTGTGGTTAGCAGTGTGGCGGGCGCGCGCGTGGGCGGCAGGTGCATACGGTTTTGTGTGGGGCTTGACCTATTACTACCTGACGTTTGACTGGGCGTATGTAGCGACGGGAATCGTGGCTGCTCGCATCGCGCTAGCCGGCCTCGAAGCTGTATTTGCTGCGGTCATCGGTGTGATGTGGTCGTGGATTTTCATGCCGGTTCGGCAAGCTACACGCACTGACAGGCACGTGCATACCGTGTCGCTGATTGTTTCGGTGCTTGCCGCTGCCGTGTTGTTCGTCGGTGTGGAAACTCTTCGTTTCCGCATTCCCTTCGGCGGGCTTCCATGGGGGTCGATCGCGTTCAGCCTCGTGGATTCGCCCCTCGTGTATCTCGCTCCCTTCGGCTCGACACCCCTCGTCACCTTCGCTGCGGTTGTGGTCTCCATCGCTGTTGGTTGGGGGATTTTCCGTTTGTCGCATGGTCAGGTCACGTCGAGTCTCGCGGCGTTGAGCATCGCGCTTGTCCTTGTCGTCATCCCGTGGGTGTTCAACGATGCAGGTGAACCAACATCGAGCCTCAATGTGGCGATCGTTCAACCAAATGTCGCGGAGCAAGCGGCTGCTAATGATTCCGAGTTACGCCATATGATCCAGACCAGGGATTTTGCTCAGCATTCCCTTGATGTGACGCGGCGGCTCTCGGAGGCTACAGTGCGTCTTGCGCAGGACAAGCCAGACCTTGTGCTCTGGCCGGAATCGGCATCGGAAGACGATTTTCGTACCAACCGCGATGCGGCGTCTTTGATTCGTGCAGCATCCGAATCGGTGCACGTACCTATCCTGCTTGGGACGCAGAAGTTTGACGGGGATACTCGCCGCAACGATTACGTCGTCTGGCTGCCTGATGGGACGCTGGGCTCACTGTATTCGAAGCAACATCCCGTTCCCTTCGGCGAATACCTCCCGATGCCGCAGGTGATGGGGAAGATCTCCGCACAATTCCAACAGATTAAACCGGATATGATTGCCGGCTCCAAGCCTGCGCAGCTGCAGCTTACGGCAGCAGGAAGGCAGATTCGGGTTGCGACCCCTATTTGTTTCGAAGTTGCCTTCGACGACGTCGTCACGCAGGGTGCGCAGGGGGCTGATCTGATTGTGGTTCCAACGTCGAACTACGTGTTCGGTTATTCTGGCGAGGCGGCGCAGCAGTTCGCCATCAGCAGATTCCGCGCAATCGAGCATCGGCGTTCAGTCGCACAAGTATCGACGGCAGGCATTTCCGGCGTTGTCGATGCGCGCGGGGTTGTGCTTGTGAGCAGTGGCCTGTTTCAGGAAGCCTCACGTGTGCAGGCGGTGCCGATCTATTCGGGAGTGACGTTCGCGGATTCCACGGCTCGCCAGCGTTCGATTGCAGTGTGGGTTCTTGCGGGTATCTCTGTGGTTGCCGCGATTGGGATACGGATCACGTGCCGTCGCCCGTTACGCCATCATCCATCGCAGCATCACCCATCGCGCCGGCGCGGATAACGCCGTCATGCGTCACGCAAGCTGGGCGAGGAGCCACAGGGCATGGGTGGCATACACGCTTACGAGGGCACAAGCCTAGGCGAGCGTGGGAACGAGTGAAAACACGCTATGAAGCGCAGGAAATCGGCACATAAGCGTTGGCGAGTGCGGGAACGAGGCAGTGTGCGCTCGGCGTCAGAGTGCACGAGTGCGTGGGAGTGTGCGATGCCGTGCGATTCACCGCTATGCCGCGCATGTGGAGTACGCCAGAGTTCGTCAAGCGATGTGGCTATCGTTGAGCGCTTTGCCGTAACATAGAGGAGTATGCGCGCACAAGCTGCTTCGCGCCGATTCTTCGGACGCTGCGGCCTTCTGCTGCAGCGTGTCCGGTAACATCGTCAAGTTGTACGCAGGGAAAACCTGCAGAGTGAGTGGAGAATATTTCAGTGAAAAGCTCCGTTGAACATCTCGAATCCACAAAGGTGAAAGTGGATATTGAAGTTCCGTTCGAGGAATTCAAGCCAGAAATCGATAAAGCATCCAAGAGCATCAGCAAGCAGGTCAATCTGCCTGGCTTCCGTCCTGGTCATGTGCCTACTCGTGTACTTGAGGCCCAGTTTGGTAGGCCAGCAATTATCGAAGAAGCATTGAACGGCTCGATGGACAAGTATTTCCAGCAGGCCGCGCAGGATCTTGACCTTCATCCCCTCGGCCAGCCGATGGTTGATGTGACGGATCTGCCACTGGATCGCGGAGCGACAACGCCAATTAAGTTTACGGTGACGGTATCTGCGCGTCCGATTATCGTGCTTCCAGATCCTGCGTCGATCACTCTCGACTTGGAGAATGTGGATGTGTCTGACGAGGATGTGGACGCTCGGCTGCAGACTCTGCTGGCACGTTTTGGCACGTTGAAGGACGTGGATCGTGCGGTGAAGAAGGGCGACTACGCCGTCATCGACCTTTCGGCGAAGATTGATGACGAAGAGGTTGATTCCCTTTCCGAGTACTCGTTCCATGTGGGCGATGCCGATATGATCGATGGCTTGGACGAGACTCTCGAAGGCATGAGCGCTGGGGATTCAGACACTTTCCAAGCTCCTTTGGCCGGCGGACTACATGCTGGCGAACAGGCTCAGATCACTGTCACCGTGCAGAAGGTGAAGGAGCAGGAACTGCCCGAAGCGGATGACGAGTTTGCGCAGATGGCCAGCGAGTTCGACACCATCGATGAGCTCCGTGAGGATCTGCGCACGCAGGTAGGGAAGGACAAGGCCACGAACCGCGTGAACGGCGCGCGTGATCTCCTCCTGGAAAAGCTGCGCGAGGCAGTGTCGATCGATGTACCGCAGGATCTGGTGGATCAGCAGGTGAACGAGCGCATTCAGAGCGAGGGCGCTGCAGATGACGAGGATCGCAAGGAGGCCATCAAGAAGGAAACGGCTGACTTGCTGGCCGATCAGTTCCTCCTGGATGAATATGCTGAGGCGTTCAACACTGAAGTAGACCAGCCCGATTTGCTTCAGTTCATGTTCCAGCAGGCGCAAATGTACGGTATCGATCCGAACGAGTTTATTAACGCTGCTGTTCAGACGGATCAAGTAAATAATTTTGCGTTTGAGCTGCGCCGAGGCAAGGCTCTGGTTGCTGCACTCCGCCTGGCAAAACTTCAAGATGCTGACGGTAACGCCATTGATGCGACCGAGGTTCTTGGCGAGAAGCCTGAAAAAGAGATTGTGCCTGATTTCGCTGAGCTTGCACAGAAGCGTCAGGAGACGCTGGAGCAGGCAGAGAAGGAAATTGCAGAGCACAAGAAGGCTGCTGAAGACGCCGCAGCCGCCGCACAGGCCAATGCCGACGCCGCGGCTGACGAGGCTGGAAACGCGGAGGAGGGTTCTTCCTCGGTTGAGCCTTCGCAGGCAGAAGATGCCGGCGAAAGCGGCGAGAAGAGCGACTTTGATCCGGCTAACGCCAAGGTCGATGAGGTTTTGGCCTATCTGGCTGATGCTGACGAGGCGGAGCGTGCTCGCGTGATCGCAGCTGAAAAAGCCGGAAAGGCTCGCAAGACGATTCTTTCTGCGTACGCGGACTGAAAGTGGACGAAACGTTGCGGGTTGGGCAGTGACTGCCCTGTAGACCCGCAGCGAACGCCTGGAGCGAAAAGACGCGTCAGCGGCCACCGAATTGGCGGCTGACGCGTTAGCCTTATATGCGGAATGTGAAGCTTGCTCTGGTGCGTACGTGTGGGTGCGTGCTGGACCTTGCAAGGAAGGAATCGGTGTGTCGAGTCCATTGATGGCAGCAGAATCTCAGCCCTTCGGCTTGGGTGATTCTGTCTATAGCCGACTTTTGAAGGAGCGCATTATTTGGCTCGGTTCGGAAGTCAAAGATGAAAACGCCAATATGATTTGTGCCCAGATGATGTTGTTGGCAGCGCAGGATCCAGATAAAGATATCTATTTTTACATCAATTCCCCCGGCGGTTCTATCACTGCTGGCATGGCGATCTACGACACGATGCAGTATGTGCAGCCGGATATCGTGACGGTTGGTATGGGCATGGCCGCGTCAATGGGGCAGTTCTTGCTGACGTCCGGCACGCACGGCAAGCGCTATATCACGCCGCATACGCGCGTTCTGTTGCACCAGCCATTGGGTGGTGCTGGGGGCACGGCCACCGAGATTCGCATCAACGCCGAGCTCATCTTGAGCATGAAGCAGGAGCTTTCGGAGATCACAGCTGCGAATACGGGGAAGACGGTGGAGCAGATCATTGCAGATTCTGATCGTGACCACTGGTTTAATGCTCAGGAAGCCCTGGAATATGGCTTCGTTGATCATATTATTGAAAAGTCGCAGTTGATGAGTGCAGCCGGCCCAGCTGGGAGTGAAGGTTCGGAGGATAACAACTGATGATGTCGAATAGTTCTGATACTCACATGGTTCCGAATGATACGGCACCCGTTCCACAGGCGGTTGCTCCCCTTGTGCCGACGAACCGTTACGTGTTGCCATCCTTTGAAGAGCGTACGCCTTATGGCTTCAAGCGTCAGGATCCGTACGCGAAGCTCTTTGAGGATCGTATTATCTTCATGGGCGTGCAGGTTGACGATGCCTCTGCCGACGATGTGATGGCGCAGCTACTGGTTCTTGAAGCACAGGATCCGGATTCGCCGATTACGATGTACATCAATTCGCCTGGTGGCTCCATGACGGCTCTGACGGCTATCTACGACACGATGCAGTACATCAAGCCTCAGATTCAGACGGTATGCCTCGGTCAGGCCGCCTCGGCAGCTGCTGTGCTGCTGGCTGCCGGTGCTCCTGGGCGCAGGCTTGCCTTGCCGAATGCGCGCGTGCTGATCCATCAGCCAGCGATCCAAGGTACACAGGGTCAGGCATCTGATATTGCCATCGTCGCGGACGAGCTCGACCGGATGAATAACTGGCTTATCAATACTTTGGCTCATCACACGGGGAAGGATCCGAAGGATATTGAGCGCGATATTCAGCGCGACAAGATCCTGACCGCTCAAGAAGCCCTTGAATACGGCATTGTGGATCAGGTGCTTGAGCCACGCAAGGGCAGTTCTGGCGCAAAGTCGCTCGTCAAGTAGCGTCCGCGCGCTCACGTGGCATCGTGGCGACAAGCCCCGTGTTCTCGTGGTTTGTACGTGAAGTTGAGGAGGAGAAGGCTACACAAGCCTGCTCCTCCTCACTCTGTATCGGCTCGCTGCGTGTCACGTCTTGGCATACGGTTGCCGGCCTGGATACTGTCGGGTTCAACCGCGTTGGGCCGCTGCACACGATGCCATGTGCTGATACCATAAGTGCGGAATGTTGAGGACCTTTCCGCGTGTCTGCCTCGCATCCGCTGAAGGTCGTGTGTGCTGTTCGCCAACTCGAGCAGCACGAGCAACACGATCAATGAGCGTTTGTCGCAATGTGTTCCGCATGTCCATTGCACTCGTTCTCCATATCGGTTCCCAGATGCGCGGCATTCAGATCACGACCTAGGGGCTCGTTTTGCGTCACGTCCAGTACCCGTATCGACAGCATCAGCTGTGGCATATCATCGTCATCCTCCTTACTAGCTGCCTGGCTCTGTTGAGCCTCACAGCGTGCGGTTCCTCTCCGTCGAGTTCATCGCCGAATTCTTCAGGCTCTGGCGCCTCTCGTTCTGGGCATACACGGAACGTCACTTTTATGCTCTCCTGGATTCCAGATACCAATCACATTGGGATATACGTGGCGAGAAACAAGGGTTACTACGCTGCGGCAGGACTGAACGTGACTGTGACAGCAGTCGCACAGGCGGGTGCGGAGCAAGCAGTGAATTCTTCTCTGGCAGATTTTGCACTTTCGACCCTCACGAATGTGGGAATAGATGACGCTAAAGGCGCCCGCATCGCCATGGTCATGCAAGTCCAGCAGAAGCCAAGTGCAATTTGGTGTGCTCTGGCGTCTGAAACTGCGATCACATCACCCAAAGACTTCGATTCCAAGACGTTCGCAACATTCGGTACCAGCGAGTCTGACGCCGTCGTCAAGCGCATGATTCAGTTCGATGGGGGTCGAGGCATTTTCGACAAGGTGACCGTTGGGACGTCAACATTCCAGACTCTTCAGAGCGGGAAGGCTGATTTCGGCGGCTTTTATGACACATGGGAAGGCGTTCAGTCGCGTTTGAACGGGCCTGCACTCAGATGCTTCAAAGAAGCTGACTACGGAGTGCCGGGCAATGCTGATTCGATCGGCATCATCACTCATCGAGACCTGATGTCCCGCGATCCTGACCTCGTGCGCAGCTTCGTTCAGGCAACGCAACAAGGTTACGCCTATGCTTATGCTCATCCTGACGAGGCGGCTCATATCCTGGTGCAGGAGGCGAAGAGTGCGAATGTTCCCCTGGATCTCGCAGCTGCGAGCATGACGAAGATTCGCCAGGAACAGTATTGGGGCGATGCGGCTGCTGTTGCATCTGGTCACTGGGCTCTCGGCACAATAGACAAGAAGGGCGTGCAGCAATACCTCGATTTTCTCTCAGCGTCCGGCGCGCTTGTAGATGCCAACGGATTCACGCTTTCTGCGGCTCCGAAAGTGGATTCCCTTGCGACAAATGACTTTCTGGATCCTGCCGTTCAGCGTGAGGGGCACGAGGCGAAGGACTCTCACGCGTCACAGGGCTAGAGTTCGGATCGTTACTCGGTGCGTGGAAACACCGCAGATGTGAAAGAAAAGCCTCTGCACATCAGTCACGGCTTATCAGTAGGGGCGCGTAGATTAGAAGCAGACAGACGTCAAGGGGCTGGCGGGGAGAGCCAACGGGTCGGCGAAAAGAGGCAGGTACACCATGAATACAGTGACACGAACACGTATCCTTCTGGATATCGATACCGGCGTGGACGACGCATTAGCACTTGCCTATGCGCTGGGAAGTGAGAGTGCCGAGGTCTGTGGCGTTATCGCTAGCTATGGGAACGTCAACCAAGCGACTGCGCTGCGCAATACACGCGCGGTGCTCGAGGTGCTTGGGAGAACAGACGTTCCGGTGTATTCCGGTGCGACGTGCCCCGTCTGGGCGCAGAGCTTCATTCCAGATGCGGGCTGCGAGGCGTTCCATGGCGCGAATGGCCTGGCGAATCTGGATGCGCGAGATTTTGGCGCTCAGATCGACACAAGAGAACCTGTTCAGGATCCTGCCCCGCTTATCGGGACGGTGTCTGTTGGTGGGTATCGGGACACGGATGTTCATGCGCAGCCGGCCTCCAGGATTGCGGTGACGCGTCAGCGCGCTTCGCAAATCTTGTCGCATGGCCGTACCCCGTCCTCTGAGGGCGCCAGAGCTATTGTGGATGCTGTGCGTACCTATGGCACGGACGTGACGATCGTGACGTGCGGGCCGCTAACGGATGTAGCGGACGCGCTGAGTCTGGATCCCTCTATTGCGAAGAATCTTCGCGTGGTGTTCATGGGCGGTGCGCTCACGCAGCCGGGGAACTGCTACGACGGGGTGAGCGAAACGAACATCATCCAAGATCCAGAGGCGGCGGATATGCTTTTTCACTCCGGATCATGCGTGACGATGGTTGGTCTTGATGTGACTCACCAGTGTATCTTGTCCGCATCCGTCAGCGCCGCGTGGCGGGCGCAAGGAAGGGCCCGATCCTCATTCCTCGCGTCTGTGGCAGACTTCGGCATTCACGCCAGTATGGAAGGCCAGCAGGCGAAGGCTGAAGGGATGCCGCTTCACGATCCTCTTGCAGTGGCTGTAGCTGTGGATCCCACGCTTGTACGCTGCTTCGATATTTCGTTGCAGGCTCAGACAGCTGGACATGAGCCGGAAGTGCGCGGGCGCACGGTCGGCGATGCGGCAGGTCTGAATAATCCGAATGCTCCTGTGACGCACGTTGCCCTGGCCGTCGATGCGCGGCGCTTCCTTTCCTTGTTTGACGCTGCTGTTGCGTCTTTCTAGGATTTTCTTTTTCTTGGTCCCGAGGTCCGTCTTTCGGGAGTTTGGCCACGCTCTTCGCTTACCTAGGCTTGTAGCTCTCCCGGATCGGCTTTTCGCCTACCCAGGCTCTTAGATATCCTCGTCTTCAGCAGATCCAAGCAGAAGCTGCTCTGTGGCGAGCACGATGAGGAGAAGGATCGCAGTGAGTGCAACGATGACGACTGTTGCTGCAAACACAAGGGGCGTTTGAAAGGAGTTGTACGCTGCCTGGAGCCATATTCCGATACCTGAGCGTGCTCCGAGATACTCAGCAGTGGCGGCTGTGGCGAACACATAGGCTCCTGATATCTTGATGCCGCCGAATATTTGCCGTGCTGCAACCCGCAGTTTGACGTGCCACAGTGTCCACGCTGGGGTGGCTCCGCTGGTGAGGGCAACGTCTGAATAAAATCTCGGAACTGCCTCAAGGCCTCGAATGGTTTGAACTGCAATAGGAAACATGGCGAAAACTGTGACGATCGCTATTTTCCCCGTGATCTCGAAACCGAACCAGATCAGGAACAGAGGGGCGATGGAGATGAGTGGCATGGTTTGCGCGGCGTAGAGGATCGGGAAAAAGGCGCGGTTGGCGGGCCGTGAACAATAGAGGAGCATGCCCACTAGAATCCCGAGCACAACTGCTGCGACGAAGCCGACGGTGCCTTCAAGTGCTGTTGTGGCGGTGGCCGGCCCGAGTGTGTCCCAACTGCGAGTCAATGCGTGTGCAATATCTGTGGGGGAAGAGATGAGTGTGCTCTGCCCGCTCCCTCCGCGTGCCCACAATTCCCACACGAGGAGAAGGAGAAGAACAGTCGCTGTTGTGGGCAGCGCTCGGGCAGATAAGTTCTTCACCAGCACAATGAGGTTCTTCGTCATACACACATTCCGAGATAGGGGATAGCCGCGGGCGTTTTACGTTGATCCTCTGCCTTAGCTCGCCTGCGGCTCAATTCTTCACTTATGGTACCCCACGATTGGCCACCTTCGGAGTGCGAGCTTCATCGTGGGAGTTATTGCACGCATATGGGGCACTACCGGTTCTGCGCTCCAAAGTGAGAAGTGGGAAGGGCGTTCGTTCAGCTTCGGGAGAGGGATCACTGCTACGGGCTGCACGAGCAGGTACACTGTGTGTAGTTCAACTATGTATTCCCACAAAGGCGGAGTGTTACCTGTGCTCGTGTGCCTTGAGGCAGCGGGTGCGTCGATGGCGGACGTCGTCATCGAGATAGGTACATCGTCGTTCCGAAGGAGCAATCGTGACGCGTAGTGTCGATGCAGCCGATGAGTTGCGCTGTTCTTTCTGCCTGAAAACTCAGCGTCAGGTGAAGAAGCTCATCACCGGATCTGGCGTCTACATATGTAATGAGTGTGTGGAATTGTGCAACGAAATACTTGCCAACCAGATGCCGAAAGACGATGGTGCAGGTATCAACTTCGACAATCTGCCGACGCCGCACGAGATTGCGGACTTTCTCTCCAGCTACGTCATCGGTCAAGATTCTGCTAAGCGGACGCTTGCGGTCGCCGTCTATAACCACTACAAACGCGTCCAGGCCACTCTGCAGGCGAAGACTGATGGGAAGGCGGCGTTTGGGGACGACGTCGAATTAGGGAAGTCCAATATCCTTCTGGTTGGCCCAACGGGTACGGGGAAGACGTACCTTGCCCAGTCTCTGGCTCGCATGCTCGATGTGCCATTCGCTATTGTGGACGCTACCTCGTTGACCGAGGCAGGATATGTGGGCGAGGATGTGGAGAATATCCTGCTGCGCCTGATCGAAGCCGCAGACAATGACGTGCAGCGCGCCCAGGTGGGGATTATCTACATCGACGAGATCGACAAGATTTCGCGCAAATCCGAGTCCGCATCCATCACCCGCGATGTGTCGGGTGAAGGAGTTCAGCAAGGTCTGCTCAAGATTATTGAGGGAACGACGGCGATGGTGGCTCCACACGGTAGTCGCAAGCACCCTCAGCAGACGGATCTGGTGGAAATCGACACATCTAATATCTTGTTCATCTGCGCTGGAGCATTCGCCGGTATGGAGGATATCGTGTCTCAGCGAGTGGGGAAGCAGGGGATCGGTTTTGGTGCGCAGTTGAAAGGGCTGGAAACACAGGACGACCTCATGAGCCAAGTGACGCCTGACGATCTCCATAAGTTTGGCTTGATACCCGAGCTTGTGGGGCGTCTTCCCGTCATTGCCTCAGTACAGACTCTCGATGAGGATGACTTGGTGGCCATCTTGACTCAGCCAAAGAACGCCTTGATTCGTCAGTATCAGCGTATGTTCGAGCTCGATGGTGTGGGCTTGAGTTTTTCTGATGACGCGCTGCACGAGATCGCGCGTGAGGCAATTGAGCGGGGCACTGGCGCGCGCGGACTGCGCTCTATTTTGGAGAATCTTCTGCGTGAATCGATGTTTGACATTCCCTCGCGTACAGACGTTTCAAAGATTATCTTCGACGCCCCCGCCGTTCGTGGCCAGATGCAGCCGACTGTGATCACGAAACAGGTTCGAGCACAGGCGGCTGCTCGTTGATGCTCTGCGCTCAGGGTACGGGATGAGTATCCTAAAAAGAATGGACATGCGAGCTTGAGATATGCGCTATTAAACAGTGATGCCTGCGATCTGAGGATTCACCGAGAGACCGTAGGCATCACCGTATTGCGTTCTGCGGGATAACGTTCCGCAAGTTCCTTATTCTGTTGGCATCAGTTCTGTTGACCGGGTGAGGAGACACCCTCGTAGAGTTTTTCGATCTCCCCAGCAAAGTTTTTGAGCACTGCTGCGCGCTTGACTTTGAGCGACGGGCTCATATACCCGTTACTAATCGTAAAGTCTGTTGTCAGAACCCTAAATTTGCGAATCGACTCTGCACGGGACACAACTTGGTTGGCGCGTTGAACGCCGCGCTCAAGTGAGGCGAGGACAGCGGGATTCGTGGCCGCATCAGACACAGACATCGCGGGAAGCCCATGATTCTTCAGCCATTGTGGAAGCATTTCTTCATCGAGCGTGACGAGGGCGGCGATGAACGGTTTCTGATCGCCGACGACAACTACCTGCGAGACGAGCGGGTGGCCGCGCAGCCGGTCTTCGAGCACCGCAGGCGAGACGTTCTTACCGCCTGCAGTGACGATCAGCTCCTTCTTGCGGCCAGTCACCCAGACGAAGCCATCGTCGTCAACGTATCCGAGGTCGCCTGTGCGGAAGAAGCCGTCAGGCGTGAATGATTCTTCTGTTGCTTTTTCGTTGTTGTTATAGGCGCTGAAGACGCTCTCGCCTTTGACGAGAATCTCGCCGTCCTCGTCGGTGGTGACCATCGTTCCGGGGAAAGCAGGCCCAACGGAACCGATACGCATGCGGCGTGGAGAATTCACCGTTGCTGGCCCGTTTGTCTCTGTCAGCCCCCAGCCTTCCATGACGATCAAGCCGATGCCGCGGAAGAAGTGCCCGAGGCGTTCACCCAGCGGAGCGCCGCCGCAGATCGCGTGGGTCATGTGGCCACCTAAAATAGTGCGAATGCGGTGGTAGACAAGTTTGTCACCGATTTGATGTTGCACACGGAGCGCTGCTGAGGGGCCTTCCGGTGTATCCATGGCGCGGGAATAGGCAATGGCGACGCGTGCAAAATAGCGGAACGTCTTGAGCGCGATCCCATGCCCTGCCTGGGCGTCTGCTGCGTTGTAGAGTTTTTCGAACACCCGTGGCACAAGAATCATGTAGTCTGGCCGGAAGGTCTGAAGGTCGCTAACGAGGCTCTTTGTGTCAGGGACATAACCGATCGGATTACCTGCAAAGAGCGCGACGAGGTTGAAGAAGCGCGCGAATACGTGCGACATTGGCAGAACCAGGAGTGTGCGCTTGCCGCGTTGACATACGGGCGCGAGGTCGGGATCAAGAGGACCGTTGATGGACAGGTGAAGCATATTCCTATGCGTGATCTGCACGCCTTTTGGACGTCCCGTCGTTCCGGATGTGTAAATAATCGTCATCAAATCCGAGGCGCGCCCGGCATCGATACGGCGATCCAGTTCCCGATCGAGATCCTCGCTTCCGAGTGCGGAAATCTGGGCGATTGCCCCTTCATCGATGACGAATGTGCGCTCAAACCACGGGGCGGCTTCCTGAACAGGTTCCAACACAGCCTTGATCTGCTCGCTTTCGGCGAAGGCAAAACGCACGTGTGCATCATCGATGATCCAGCGCGCCTGTTCAGTGGAATCGGTTTCGTAAATAGAAATGGACATGGCTCCTACCGAGAGCAGTGCCATATCCACGACGGTATATTCATAGCGCGTGCGGCACATAATCGCTACGCGGTCGCCTTGGTTGACACCCAGCGCGATAAGTCCGCGGGCAAGGGCGCGAACCTCACTGTAGAACTCGCGCCATGTGACTGGAACCCAGGTATTAATCGATGACTTCTTCTCAATAACGACGCGGTCTTGATTCTCCCGAGCAATGCGGCGCAAGACGGTCGGTATCGTCATCGAGTCTGTGATTTCTATGGTGGCAGGCGTTTGTGAAACCCTCACATCGTGCTTTTCAACAGCCATCGTGGGTCTCCTTCATTTCTTCAAATCGTAGTGTGGGCTTGCCTTCGTCAGCCTCGGGCATGACGCGTCGCTGAGGCAAGCCGCTCTTATTCGAGCATCCCTCCAGCTCCGCTAAGTTACTATACCGTAACTTAGCGATAAAGCGGTGGTGACGATGCGCATCTGAGGTGGTGACGCGACACAACTGACGCGGCGAGCGACGGAAGACATTCGACGCCCCTCACGCGTCTGCGGCGAGGGGCATCATGAATCGTGCGGACTACTTCACCTTCGGTTGTGCTGGGTCGAGGAGGTAATCGGCGATCTGTACAGCAGTATCTGCCTCAGATCCTTCGCCTGCAGGTTCGCCGATCTCGCGATTCTGAATGCCGAAATCACCACGCACGTGCGCAGCGCGGATCAGGTCGGCCGTGACGGCATCGAGCCTTGTGCGGTCAGTCTCCGCCACGGTGAGCGTCACATAGGCGAAACTAGTTCTCTGCGACACCTTTGCGTCTGATTTCATTTTGCGCAGAATCCTGAGCGCTTCGCCGGCCACTCGCAAAATCTCAGGGTCGGCATCCGTGCCCGCTATCGTGCGTAACGGTTCGGATTCTGGCCATGGAGCCTGGTGAACGGATCCCTCTCGGTACCAACTCCAGACTTCTTCTGTGGCGTAGGGAAGGAAGGGGGCGAACAGGCGCAGGAACGTGTCAATGGCGATGTTGAGAGTCACCTGAGCTGATGCTGCCGCAGCATCAGAACCGTATGCGCGATCTTTGACGAGTTCGAGGTATTCGTCGCAGAAATGCCAGAAATAGGTTTCGGATTCTTCCAGCGCCTTGGTGTGATCGTAGGAGTCAAAGGCGGTTGTTGCCGCATCCACAACGTCAGCAAGGCCAGCGAGCAGGGCACGATCAACTGGTTCGGTCACCGCAGTGGCATCCAGGTTCACAGGTGCGCCCTCGCCGGCAAACCCAAACGCGAACTTGGACGCGTTGAGAATCTTGAGGGCAAGGCGCCTGCCAATTTTCATCTGTTGCTCGTCGAAGGTGGCATCCACTCCGAGGCGCGCAGAAGCAGCCCAGTAGCGGACTGCATCCGCACCGTGCTTTTCCAGCAGCCCCATGGGCGTCACAACGTTGCCTTTGGATTTGCTCATCTTCTTGTGGTCTGGATCCAGGATCCAGCCGGAAATCGCGGCATGTTTCCAGGGGTTTTCACCGAATTCCAGATGGGCGCGCACCATGGAGGAGAACAGCCATGTACGAATAATATCCTGCCCTTGTGGACGCAAATCCATGGGATACACCCGCGCGAAGAGGTCAGGATCCGTCAGCCAGCCGGAGACGATCTGAGGTGAGAGCGAGGAGGTTGCCCAGGTATCCATAATGTCCACTTCGCCGACGAATCCACCCGCTTGTCCGCGCTGCTCCTCAGAATATCCGTCTGGCACATCCGTGGTGGGGTCAACGGGTAGCTGGTCGATGCGAGGCGCCAGGATTGCATCGTAATCCACATCTCCTGCTTCGTTTACCTTGTACCAGAGTGGGAGTGGCACGCCGAAGAAGCGCTGGCGGGAAATCAGCCAGTCGGTGTTCAAACCGTTCACCCAGTTGTCATATCGAACGTGCATGAACGCCGGATGGAAGTCCAGGTCGTTACCGGCAGCAATGAGGTTATCGGCCAAGTTTTTGCCGTTTGCCTCGGTGTAGTCGGTGCCGCCATTGCGGATGTACCACTGGCGGGAGGTGACGATTTCGAGCGGCTTATCGCCCTTTTCGAAGAAATTCGTCTTACGCATTGTTGGCGTGGGCTCACCGATCATTTCGCCGGATACCTGAAGGGCGTCAACGAGCACTTTCCGTGCGGAAAACGTGGTTTTCCCAGCCATTTCTTCGTACATGGAACGTCCGCGGGCATCGGTAATCCAGTCGGGTGTGGTGCTGAGAATGCGGCCATCTTTGGCAATAATCGAGCGCGTTGGCAGCTTGAGCTCGCGCCACCACACCACGTCGGTGACGTCACCGAATGTACAGCACATTGCGATACCTGCGCCCTTGTCCATCTCAGCGAGGGGATGCGCAAGGACGGGGACGCGTACATTAAAGATTGGCGACGTCACGTAGGTGCCGAAAAGATCCTTGAAACGTTCGTCATCAGGGTTAGCGATCAGCGCGCAACATGCTGCCAGTAGTTCTGGGCGCGTTGTTTCAATCAGGATGTTCCCGGCATCGTCAACCTTCGCACCTAGCTCAGCAGCCTTTGCTGCAGCAGCCTTGTCCTCTGGATGAAATGCGAGGGAGTGATAGGCACCGGGGTAGTCACGGTCTTCCAGTTCGGCCTGGGCAACCGCCGTCTGGAACGTCACGTCCCACAGTCCGGGAGCCTCGGCCTGGTACGCTTCGCCGCGCTCGAGGTTCTTGAGGAACGCCGCCTGAGCGACCTTCTGTGCCTTTTCGCCGATCGTCTGATAGTGCTGATTCCAATCTACCGAGAGCCCAAGGTAGCGCCACAGCGCTTCAAACTGCTGCTCATCTTCTTTGGTGAGATTCCGGCACAACTCAACGAAATTGCGGCGCGAAATCGGCACTTGATCCTTCATTTTGATGGATTTGCCTGTGCCTCCTTGCTGGGGTGGCACGAAATCTGGATCGTAGGGCAGCGAGGGATCGCAGCGAACGCCATAGTAGTTTTGGACGCGACGTTCTGTCGGTAAACCGTTATCGTCCCACCCCATCGGGTAGAACACTGCCTTACCCTTCATACGCTGGTACCGAGCGATCGTGTCAGTGTGGGTATAGCTGAACACGTGGCCAATATGCAGGGATCCCGAGACCGTTGGCGGAGGTGTGTCAATAGAATAAACTGCCTGACGCTGCGCAGTGCGGTCAAAGGCGTAGGTACCCTCATCGTTCCAGAGCTTGCCCCATCGCGTCTCCAAGCCTTCTAGGCTGGCTTTGCCGGGGACGGTGCTGTGATCTTTCAAGCTGCCTAATTTCGTCATAAACCTATTCTTCCACGCCCTAGGCGTTCAATCGAACGAGGCACCGCCGCAGTCTGTTGTGTTCGGCAGAAGCCGGCAGGAGCGGTGGCCTGAATAAAGGAGCGCTGCCGTGAATAACACAGCACATGGCTCGAAAGAGCGATGTGAAAAGAGCGATTCGCCAAAGTTCGATATTAATATGCACCAGAGTGCCTTATCAACTGTGATAATTGCGATTATTGCGCACCGGCGGCTAGGTAACGCACAAACCGGCAGGAACGATCATGCATACAAAAGGTGGAACAAGCGATCACGCTCGTCCCACCTTGTTGCATGATACAGGAGTTATCCGCTCTGACGTGTCAAAGTCCCCGCGTAGTGTGATGAACCCGAACACGTCCGCCCGATGCGGCAGCTGCTTTCAGCCAGTGAAACCTAGGCTGTATCCCTCAGCTACTCCTGGATGGTTGTTTTTTCGACTACTGGAGCCTTCTTGCCCTTGATAACAAAGCCGGCTACGAACAACAGAACGCCCAGAACGATCAGAACCCAAGCTGCGATGATCGCGATGGTTCCGATCAGACCCCAACCATATGCGCTCAGCAGCGTGCCGCGGAGCATGTTGCCTTCGAAGAAGGAGTTGGTACGCAGCGCATCCAGCTTTCCGATGGTCTTTGCAGCTTCGTACTTTGTGTCCTTGTTGTTCGGCTCGCTCTTCACAAGAGCCTTGACCTCGTCGTCGCTCAGGTTCGGCTGATCAGCCTTGATCTCATCCGTCAGCTTAGGAGCGTACGTTTCGTTGATGTATTCACCGATACCGGCGAATGTCTGCTTGTCCTCTGGAACGCCTGCAGCCTTTGCTGCGCTGCGCATATGGACAGCAATGTAATTGTCTGCATATGCCTTAGCCTTCGGGCCTGAATCGAGCTGCGTGTTCGAGAACGGCTTGAGGGCATCCACATCTGCCTGAGTGAAATCGCCGCCCTGGGCTTCGGTCGGCTGCTTGGATGCATCTGGCATGGTGATCTGCTGAGCCTTCAGCTGATCCTTGACGAAACCGCTGGCAAAGTTGCCGCCGATCATCGCGCCGATGCCGATCAGTGCTAAGACGACGCCTACGATTTTCAAAAGCGTCTTATACACGTTTGTTGCCATAACTTGCTGTCTCCTTGAAAACTGCTGTCTCGCTTGAAAGGCGAGCGATGAAAAGGGGAATCATTTCCCTGCGCGCGCGTGTCGTGAGATCTGCGCGCCAATTCGTCTTGACTCTAATGCGCGACTATGTGGCGTGCAAGTTAGGTAATCCGAACACGATTCGTGCATGCTGCGCTGTCGCTTTGTGTGGGTGCTCACGCAGCGCAGAGCACAGCGTGCGGCGCTGTTTTCCGCGGAATGAATAGGGATTTCCGATGCAGCATGATTGCTCTTGTTCCCACAGCGATCGCTCTTGCCCGCAGTTCATTCCTGTTTACAGTGGGGCGCTAGTGTGGCAGCGAGTTCTTTGAGCGCGCGTGCATCCACCTTGCCGGTGGTGGGGGGGGAAAAAAGAGCGAGGCAGTGCTCCTATGGTTTCCATTTGTCGATGCCAGGGTATCCCCCCATCGAGTCTCCAAGCCCGGCGGGGTAAATATTTTCCCTGCCAGAAATAATCATTTCCTTTCTACGTCCTGCAAGATAGTACGTTCGGCAAGATAGTACCTGCCGTTGGCGTCATACATTGCCATATCGCCAGTGTGAAACCAACCGTGCTCGTCCACACTCTGATTGGTGAGAGTGCCGCAGTTCCACTATCCAGCGCAAAGGTTCTCACCGCCGGAGAATTCCGTCATGCCCCAAGAAATCGATCGTGGAATTCTGCGGGTGTTGAACGTGGTGATGATTGTGTAGCTCCTTCAACTACGGTGCATCACGCAAGCCGGGTGTGAACGTATCTGCATGAGTTAGGCAGAAATCTCATTCCCGTCATGGAAGCTTGACTTTGACCCCCCCCGAGGAAAAGTTGGATTGTCATAGCTACAATTGAAAGGACACAATCATGACGGAATCTCCGACTCCTGAGTCGGCATCTCAGGATTCACCAACGCCAACAGTGGTCGTGGCAGCAGTTAAACATTCAGTCCTTGCCATCGCAGCACTCGTGGCTGGTGTTCTGGCGATCCTTGGCTCCTGGATACCGATTCTCAACAACTTTTCTGTGGTGCTCGGTATCGTTGGCGTCGTTCTCGCTATTGTCGGTCTCGTCGCAATCAGGAAGGGAAAGAAAACTGGCAAGGGACTTGCCATTGCGGGTCTCGTCCTGAACATCCTCGCGATTGTTATCGCGCTCGTGTTGCAGAATTCCTGGAGCAAGGCAATCGATGAAGAGTTCTCGTCGCCGAAGGTGACCGAGACGAGCCAGGCTGCTGATGGTACAAAAACCGATGGAGCAACAAAAGCCTCTGACAAGAGCGCAGAGAAAGATGCAGACAAACCTGCTGCCACCACGAATTTAGGAGTGGGTACGAAAGCGACGCTGAGCAATGGGCTTGTCGTTTCTGTCGATGCTGTGGATAAAGAAGTGAAAGACACGATTGGGGATACCTATCTGGTAGCTACTGTGAGCTACACCAACACCGGTAAGGAGAAAGTAGACTACGACTCCTTTGATTGGAAAGGCGTGGACGCCAATGGCGCGGCGACCAATCCCGAAGTTCCTATGTTTGACGACGTTAAGTTGCTCGAGAGCGGATCGTTGAACGCAAACGGCACGGTTACTGGTAAGGTTCCGTTCAAAGCAGGCACGGTGACGATCGAGTACTACGGGAACTTCGTCTTTGACGATAACGCAGCAGCCTCGTGGAAGGCTCAGTAGCCGAGCAAGTTCCTGGTGCAACATAACCAAAGCACTTCGTGCAACATTAATTGTGTGCCCGCTCAATCGAATACCGGTGTGACAAAGCGCCGACAGCGCTCTCGTACCGAGAACGGCTGAGCGGGCACAAAAAAGACAATCCTCGATTTTCAGGATGTGGCGGGGTTCATGTGCCCTGCAGCACGGCATCGGCTGATCGGTGTGCTTAAAATAATGGCATTGCTGTGATCCGGCCGGTTCTACGTGGCTCTTGCTGTGCTGGGGTTCATGTGGGATCGGGCATCACCGGGGAGCTCTCGGAAGAACGTTGGGATGCGGGGCCTTGCGGTGCGCAGTGTCGTTGTCCATACTGCGAAGTCGAGAAGGGTTTTGAGCCTTCGTGCTCTGCGCCTATCCCAACTAGTAGAACCGAGCGGACGGGCTCGTCATCAGCCCACACGAGCGGCCACGCAAGTGGCAAGCGGGGTGGTACCGCGGACGTGACAAGTGTCAGGTTCGTCCTCGCCTGGATAAGGAATACCAGGAGAAACACTCATGCATTACCCGCTTCATCGCACTGAAGATGTGCCTGCAAATCCTTCCTTCCCGCAGATGGAGGAGGATGTGCTCGCCTATTGGCAGAAAGATGGCACATTCCAGGCGTCGATTGATCAGCGCCCAACAGAAGAAGAGGGCGGAAAAGAATTCGTGTTTTTCGACGGCCCGCCGTTTGCCAACGGTTTGCCTCACTATGGCCATTTGCTGACGGGATACGTCAAGGACGTGATTGGCCGATACCAGACGATGCTGGGTAACCGTGTGGAGCGGCGTTTCGGCTGGGATACCCACGGCTTGCCAGCTGAACTAGAGGCCGAACGCGAACTGGGTATTGAGGACAAGTCCCAGATCGAAGGCCCGAACGGCATGGGTATTGAAGCCTTTAACGATGCGTGCCGCAAGTCCGTCCTGAAGTACACCCAGGAATGGCGCGAGTACGTGACGCGTCAAGCACGGTGGGTGGATTTTGACAACGACTACAAGACGCTGGATCCAACGTTTATGGAGTCCACGCTCTGGGCGTTCAAGACGCTTTACGATAAGGGGCTCATTTATGAGGGCTTCAAGGTTTTGCCATACTGTTGGCATGATGGGACGCCGCTTTCCAACCACGAGTTGAAGATGGATGACGACGTGTACCAGGATCGCACCGATCAAACGGTGACCGTCGGTATGCGTCTGGAAACTGGGGAGCTGGCGTTGATTTGGACAACGACGCCATGGACGCTGCCAGCAAATCTCGGCATCGCTGTCGGACCAAACATCGATTACGTGCGCGTCAAACCTGTAGAGGGCGATTTGAAGGGCGAAACGGTGATCGTTGCTCAGGCACGACTGCAGGATTACGCCAAGGAACTCGGTGAGGATCCTCAGGTATCCGAGCCATTTAAGGGATCCGAGCTGGTGGGAACGCACTACGCCCCGATTTTTGGCTATTTCGAGGATGCTCAGGCATCTGCTGTTGCCGATGGGACTGCTGACGAGGCTGGACACAACGGTCCGGGATCGAAAGCCTGGACGATCATTCCTGCTGACTATGTGAGCACCGAGGATGGTACTGGGTTGGTGCATCTTGCGCCGGCGTTCGGCGAGGATGATATGATCGCGGGATCTGCGAACAACCTGGGGGTTGTTGTCACTGTGGATGACGACGGGAATATCACCCCAGACGTGCCGGATTATGCAGGGCTTAATGTCTTTGATGCGAATCGCTACGTGATCGCTGATTTGCGCGATCAGTCGGGTCCAATTGCGCAGCGCGATCCGCAGGTTCGAGCTCGTTTGGTGCGTGTCGCGTCCTTTACGCACAGCTATCCGCACTGCTGGCGTTGCCGCAAGCCCTTGATATATAAGGCAGTATCGTCATGGTTCGTGAAGGTCACTGATTTCCGAGACCGAATGGTTGAGCTCAATCAGCAGATCAACTGGGTGCCGGCACATACGAAGGACGGCATTTTCGGTAATTGGCTGGCCAACGCGCGCGACTGGGCGATTTCACGCAACCGGTTCTGGGGTGCTCCGATTCCCGTGTGGAAGTCGGATAATCCGGACTATCCGCGTATCGACGTGTATGGATCCTTTGAACAGTTGGAGAAGGACTTCGGTGTAAAGGTAGATAACCTGCACCGGCCCTATATCGATGAGCTCGTGCGCCCCAATCCAGATGACCCGACGGGGAAATCGATGATGCGCCGAGTCCCCGAAGTGCTGGACTGCTGGTTCGAATCAGGGTCGATGCCGTATGCCTCGCAGCATTATCCCTTTGAGAACGTGGAGCATTTCGAAACTCACTATCCTGGCGATTTCATCGTGGAGTACATTGGGCAGACGCGTGGATGGTTCTACACCTTGCATGTGTTAGCCACTGCGCTTTTCGACAAACCGGCGTTCCTCAACGTCATTTCTCACGGTATCGTGTTGGGGAATGACGGGACGAAGATGAGCAAGTCCTTGCGCAACTATCCGGACGTGAACGAGGTGTTCGATCGTGACGGCTCGGACGCAATGCGCTGGTTCTTGATGAGCTCGCCTGTTGTGCGCGGCGGGAACTTAATCGTCAACGAGAAGGGCATTCGTGACGCGGTTCGTCATACGATTCTGCCGCTGTGGAATGCCTACAAGTTTTTCACTCTCTATACGAATGCGGCGAACCACGGGGAAGGCTTCAGCGCACACATCGTGGACTGGGTTGATGCGGTAACGGTTGGAAAACTCGACGTTCAGGATCGCTACCTTCTGGCCAGGTTGTATAAGCTGGCTGCCCTCGTGCGCACGGATCTCGACACGTATCAAATCCCGGAGGCGTGCGCTGCTGTGCAGGACTTCTTGGATGTGTTGACCAATTGGTATGTGCGCACAACTCGGGATCGGTTCTGGAACGAGGATCCGGACGCGTTCAACACGCTGTATACAGCGCTTGTGACGCTGATGCAGATTGCTGCGCCTTTGCTCCCGTTGACTGCCGAGGAAATTTGGCGTGGTTTGACGGGCGGACGGTCTGTGCATCTCACTGACTATCCGGTCATTCCTGAAACGTGTGTGGATGACGAATTGGTTGCTCAAATGGATGAGGTTCGCGCTATTGTGTCGGCCACGCATTCGCTGCGCAAATCTAACTCGCTGCGCGTGCGTCTGCCCTTGGCTAAGCTCTCGGTTGTGACGGCACAGAAGCTTGACCGGTTCGCTGACCTGATCGCACGGGAAGTGAATGTGAAGAACGTCGAGTTTGACGATATTGCACATTCCGGTATGAGCGTGACGCGTACCATGGCCGTCCTGCCTGCTGAGTTAGAGCCAGAAAAGCGCAAACTCACGTCCAAGCTGTTCAAGGCGGCGAAGGCAGGGAATTACGAGCAGACCGACACTGGTGTGCGGGTGCTGATTGACGGCGAGAGTGTCGATTTGTCTGAAAATCAGTATCAGATCACCGAGCATGTCATTGCTCCAGAAGGCAGCGTCGCGGCTGTGCTGCCCTCCGGTGCGTACATTGCCTTGGATACGGTTGTCACGCCAGAGCTGGAAGCAGAGGGCTACGCGCGTGATGCGGTTCGTGCTGTGCAGGATGCTCGTAAAGCAGCCGGGCTACATATTGAGGATCGGATTAGCTTGACGTTGCACGTACCTGCTGATCGTGAAGACCAGGCCAACGCATATGCGCAGATGATCGCCGGCGAAACCCTTGCAACGTCGATGGTCGTTGTCCCCGATGCTCCCGAGGGAGCGATCAATGCCGACGTGGAAAAGGTGAGTGCCGATGCGGGAAGTGGCGATGCAGTAGGTGCCGAGTAATCGCGTATCGACTAACGCGGTAGTGCGAGGCGAAGGGGTATCCTCGCGTCTTCGCGCAATAGGATTCCCGCACTGGGTTTCACACAGTGGCGGATCTTCCGGGCTTTGATCCTGGAGATCCGCCACTTTCGGTGATTTCTGCGATGTCCTTAAGGAAATCCGTGTAGCGTTGTTCTGGGTATTTGTCAGGATGTTTGAGGAAAAATATCTCAGTATATGTACGCGCATCCTCCGTCGTCAGCGGTTGTACAAGGCTAAAGTCCCAGCCTTGTATGCGTTAGCTAACTGATGTCAGCAACGTTTGTATGAATCTCCGATGACTTATTTCTGGGATTTTTCTACTCTAAAAGTGACTCAAAAAGCACCG
Source organism: Actinomycetaceae bacterium (assembly GCA_028724265.1). GTDB lineage: Bacteria > Actinomycetota > Actinomycetes > Actinomycetales > Actinomycetaceae > JAQYDG01. Next base: position 244,666 of record JAQYDG010000004.1, on the reverse strand, counting down.
TGCACAGATGCACATGCGCCATGAGGGTTCAAGGAGAAAACAAATGACTGCTGTTGAGACTCAAACGCCAGACGAAATGACGTTCACATACGGCGAGCGGCCTCAGAATGTTGAGGATCGCGAAATCAAGGGCAAAGCGAGCCCCCGCGCCGAGAAACTGATCAATGATTACTACAACGCCAAGCTGATGCTGGATTGCTCGTTCCCGATTGCCTATACCAAGGCGTGGGAAGAAGCAAAAGGCAACCACCCTGTTCTGCGTCGTGGCCTCGCCTTCAAGGCGGCTTTCTCGGCGTTGGAGCCGAATATCCGCCCAGGCGAACTGATTGTGATGAGCCGCAACCGCTACGTCCGCGGTGCCTCACTGGTTCCATGGACTGCGAACAGTGCAATCTTGAAGGAAGAGGAGCGTGCGAAGAGGCTCGAAGGCCGCGCATCGAACAAGGCTTTGGAAGATGTGACGATTCTTGCCACCGGCGGCGGCGTGGTCGCTGAGGACACCGAAGACCTGATTTCGATCTCCAAGCGCTATGGCTTGCCGCGTAGCGAGTATGAGGACATGCTCAAGGCGTGCCAGTACTGGGAGAGGGCATCCGTTGAAGAGACGTCCTGGATGTGGGGACGAATGCATCCGGAGTACGACACCTTGGTTAAGTTCAAGGATGCCGTGCTGATGAGCTCCGATATGGAATACGGCAACCGTCACGGCCGCTCTGTCAACTCGTATGCGATCGTCTTTACGCTCGGCTTCGAGGGGATTAAGAAGCGTTGCCGCGAACTGATCGAAGAAAACTGCCACGAAGGCAACAACGTGGACAAGGTTGCGTTCTGGCTCAGCACGATTGCAACGATCGAAGGCGTCCAGACCTGGATGCGCAAGTATGTTGCTGAGGCTCGTCGCCTCGCTTCCATTGAGAATGACGCGAAGCAGAAGCAAGAGTACCTCGATATTGCAGATCGCTTGGAGTGGGTCACCGAGAATCCTCCGCGTGATTTCATGGAGGCAGTACAGCTGCACTGGACTGCTCAGCTTGAGGTCTACAACGAAATGCAGGGATCTGGCTTCTCGCCGGGGCGTTTGGGTGCTGTCCTGTATCCATATTGGAAGAAGGATATGGACGAAGGAAAGATCACCCGCGATTTCACGCTAGAGGTTCTTGAGTGCATGCGCGTCAAGTACACAGAGTTGGAAATTGCAACGTCAACAGCGACGACGGGTATTCTGGCTGGCAACACATTCAACAATATTTGCTTGGGTGGCCAGAACCCAGACGGTACAGCCGGTGACAACGAGCTGGAGATCCTGTTCCTGCAAGCGTGCATCAATATGCCGACTGTTTCGCCGACCCTGACAGTTCTGTACGATGGCAGGCTTTCGCAGGCCTTCCTGAACAAGGCTATTGAATGCAACAAGACGGGTGCAGGTATGCCTGCGTGGGTGAATAACCGCGTTGGTATTGAATACTGCATGAAGTACTTCCAGGATGAAAACATCACCATTGAAGATGCCCGTTCCTGGTCTGTTGGCGGCTGCTTGGAGATTCAGCCTGGGGCGATGGCCTACGGCAAGGTGGGTGCTGGCTCCTATTCATCCAGCGGCATCAACTTCATCAACGTGCCGAAGATTCTTGAACTTGTTCTCTTTGACGGTAAGGATCCGCGTACGGGCGTGCAGGTGTTCCCTGAAAAGCATCTGAAGTTTGAAACCTTCGACGACGTCATGGATGAGTTCAAGATCAAATTCCGCGAAGTGACGAGGATTTTCCAGGAACTGTACAACTTCAAGACCAAGTCCGCCTTCGAGATCGATCAACCGATTTTGTTCTCTGCGCTGACCAGCGACTGCCTCGAAAAAGGTGCCGATATCGATCATGAGGGCAACCGGTACAACCGTTGCTTCACAACGTGGATCACCGGCCAGGTGAATGTGGCGAACTCCCTCGCATCGTTGCGGAAGAATGTCTATGAGGACAAGGCTTTCACACTTGACGAACTCAAGGATGCACTGCTGAACAACTTCGGTTACGAATCCGCTCTGATTACGGGCAAGTATTCGATGATGGAACAGCACAAGGTGAAGGACAATCCGGATTGGGAGCGGATCCACGCACTGTGCGATCGCGCACCAAAGTTCGGAAACGATGATCACTATGTGGATGATATCTATGTTGACGTCTCCACAACGTTCCGTGACGCAACAGAGGCAACAACAGATCCGTTCGGGCGCAAGTGGGTTGGCTCGATGCTTTCGACGTCTACACACGGACCACTCGGCCAGGCGGATATTGCATCCCCAGATGGTCGTTTGGCAGGCGTGACCTTGGCTGATGGCGGGCAGTCGCCATATCCAGGTACTGACCTGAATGGCCCGTATGCGGTGCTGAATTCGGCTGTCACGATCGACCATTCCGATTTCAAGAACACGCAGTTGAACATGAAGGTTCATCCGGCCTCGATCAAGGGGCCTCAGGGCTCGAAGAAGCTTCTGCAGATGATCAAGTCCTTCATGGATCAGGGTGGTTATCATATTCAGTTCAACGTGGTTGACTCCCGTATGTTGAAGGATGCGCAGGCACATCCGGATCAATATCGCAGCTTGTTGGTGCGTGTGGCTGGCTTTACTCAGTATTGGGTTGAGGTTGCCAAGCCAATCCAGGATGAATTGATCGCACGTACAGAGTACGACGAGATCTAATCTCGATTGCTGTGATCCAGCCGGGCGGGGTTGGAGCTGTTGAGTTCCAGCCCCGCCTTTTACTACCTGTGTATTGTTAGTTTTTGTTAGTTTTTGGGATGCAGAGATGGCTACTACTACAAATCATCATGCGCCAGCAGCGCGACCTGTCGCTGATTATGCGGGCTACGAGCGCTATGCCAGGAATGCGGTGATCGGTTCCGCACTTTCGACGTTCTGGTCTGGGGCATTAATTTTCGGGTATCCAGGCGTGATGAAATCCATTTGGGCACAGAAGTTCAACGCCACGCCCGGCCAGCTCGGATGGATTATGACCTTCGTTGTGTTATCGCTGGGTATTTTCACCTTTTTCGCCGGCAAATGGCATATGAAACTCGGTACGCGCCGATCCTATATTGTGGGAACGGCGATTCTCGTGGTGTGCATGCTCATTGTCATATATTCGCCTAACGTGTGGCTCTTGTACCTTTTCGCTTTCCTCAACGGAACTGCGTCGTGCTTTGTGTACTCTCCTTCGTTGGCAACAGTGCAGAATTGGTATCCGCATCGCCGTGGCCTGGTGACGGGCATCGTCAACCTGGTGTTCGGCCTTTCTGCGGCCGTGATGTCGCCGCTGTTCAAGGTCATGTTCGATGCATTCGGATATGTCGGTATGGGCTGGGCGACGATCGTCCTCATTATCGTGACGAATCTGATCGCAGCTGCTATTACCGAAATGCCTGATCGAACGCCTATGACCGAGCAGCAGCAGCTGGCTCGCCAGGAGTTGATGGATCGCGTGGCGAATGACTCCTCCGGTTCAGTGCCGGCCGCCGATGTGGAGCCCAAGGTTGCGGTGCGTACGCGGTCGTTCTGGTTTATTTGGCTCGCGTGGTGCTTTATGGGAGCAGCTGGCATTTCCATGGTGACGCTCTCCACCGGCTACGGTGAATACCTCTCGGCCAGTGGGTATGCAGTCGCTGCGGTTGCCTTGCTGACAGCCTTCAACCTGACCAACGGTGTTTCCCGTATCGTTGCAGGTGCTCTTTCGGACATCATCGGGAGAAACATGTTGGCTGCGATCACTTTCGTGCTCGCCGCTGTTGGTTATTTCGTCCTCCCGTTCGTCCACAACGTTGTGATGCTCTGTGTACTGTGTGCGCTCGTCGGCTTTGCTTTTGGCACGTTGTTTGCTGTGACGGCTCCGCTCGGCACTGACCTCTTTGGCTTGAAATACTTCGGCCTGATCTTCGGATACATCTTCACTGCTTACGGTTTCGTTGGCGGACTCGTCGGGCCTCTGCTCTCCTCCTATGTTTTAGGCAAGACGGGTTCATTCAACATCGTGTTCGGCTATCTCGGTGTATTCTGTTTGTTAGCGGCATTCTTCATTCTGATGGCGAAACCAAAGACGGGGGTGTCTGGGGTCGAAGCATCGGAAGAAGACCTTGGCACACCAGAGGAATCGTTGATGCTCGATGTATAGCGGCGTTACTGTTCGGCGGGTTTTGCAGCACCCCGAGTTTGAGGGTGCGCATGTCTTGGCCGGCGCTGAAAATCTCGACAAGCCTGTCGAGTCTGTTACTGTGGCTGAAATCCCCGATATTGCGCATTGGCTGAACGGCAATGATTTTGTCCACGGCGTGGGTAGTTTTTTCGGGCAGGCGAACGGCACTGTTGATGAGGCAGCACTCCTTCAGTGGGTGCGCGACCTCATTGATGGTGGGGCAGCCTGCCTTGCTCTGAAGACCCACCGTTATATCAACGAGGTACCACAGTCCGTCCTCCAGCTCGGTGACGAGGAAGGTTTTCCCATCATCGAGCTGCCGGAAGGCGTGATCCAGGCTCGAATTTCCAGCATCGTCTTTCAGATGATTTCAGAGGCCGAACAGGCACGCGAACAACGGCGTACGAAACTATTTACCGACATGGTCAGGGACTTATCTGGCCCGCATGTGCTGAGCCACGACGCGGAACGAATGGCAGTCTACCTGCATCATCCGGTCGCTATCCTCTCCGCCGACTTCGACTTCCTTGGGACATCTTTCGATGGAGGTGACTCCGACATTGATGTGTCTGAGCTAGGGCGGAATGTGAAGAAGGCAATCACCGCTGGCGATACCCTTGAGCAGGTTGCCGTCACAGAGGGACAGACTATATATAGCCTCCAGGCCAGGGACAGCTACGGTGTGGGGTATCAGCTGGTCGCCACAGATATCGTCTATGCGGGTGAAAATCTCGGATACGTCTGTATGGTCGGTGCCGAAAAGCCATTGAGTAACGAGGATATTTACTTCTTCGCGTCTCTTGCAGAGGTTCTCACGATCGATATGTCGCAGCATGCGATGGTGGAGACCTCGTCGCTGACTTCCCGCAGGGATTTCTTCGCTGCCATCTCGGAGCCGCAGATGGACGAACGCCGCGCACTGCACCTGGCGGACCTGATCGGTCTCAACTATGTACAGCCGATGCGTATTGCAATCATTAGTTTTTCGCCGCAGACAGGAAATTTCACTACAGAGTCGTCGTTTTTTGGGGAGCAGGAACGCAGGGCGATGAACACTGTCTCACAGCAGCTCCACAGCATTCTCGGGTCGGAAGAGACGCTGTTCGTCTGCCCGTGGGAGCGGGGTGTAGCGATTATCTTTACTGAGGAGAAACACACTCCAGAGCGCTATTCAGAAATTGTTGAATCGGTGGTGAATGCTCTGAGTGCGGCTCCGGCGATAACCGACGTTATTGCTGGCATTGGTCAGGCGGGAAGCGGCATCGCAGGCATACACCAATCCGCTGAGAACGCGTTTTATGCAGTGAAATGCATTGAGCTTTTCTCGTTATCCGAAAAGGTAATTCGGTATGACGAATTGGGTTCGTACCTGTTCCTGTCTGCGGCTCTCTGTTCGGCAGACGCGTCACGCGAATATGTGGATTTTATTCTCGGGGCACTGCTGAACCAGGAATCGCAGTACCGTGACGAACTGTTGGAGACCTTAGAAGTCTATTTGAAGGTCAACGGTTCGTATGCGGCGGCAGCCAAGGAGCTATATGTTCACGTCAACACGGTTCGTTACCGAATAGCGAAAATTGCTGAATTGTTGCCCGTTGACCTCACCAGTTCAGATGGTAAGGGCGCGATTTGGTTGGCAATGCGCATTAACAAGATTTTGACAAAAGGCAGTCCGGCTACGCCGCGCTGCAAATGATGAAGAGGTTCACCGATGAAACTTGATCCAGAGAACGAAGCAATGGTTTTCGACGTGCAGGGTTTTTCTGTGCATGACGGTCCAGGTTCGCGCACCCTCGTGTTCTTTAAAGGGTGCCCGTTACACTGCTATTGGTGCTCTAACCCAGAGAGCATTCATATGCAGCGCCAAATAATGTACAAGCGTTCCAAGTGCGATAAGTGCCATGCATGCATCGACCGCCATATTTGCCCGTACGACGCCATTTCTGCAGATGGTCCAGACTCGTATATCAAAATTGACCGTTCCAAGTGCCTGCATTGTGAAGACATGCCGTGTGCGGATGGCTGCTACCACGATGCTCTGGGTATCGCTGGGAAAGTGTATACGTTGGATGAACTTGTGAACCGCGTTGAGCGTGACTCCCGGTATTGGGGCGACGGGGGAGGCGTCACTGTGGGCGGCGGAGAAATTGCCCAACAATACCGTTTTGTTGCCAATTTCTTGCGTCGCTTGCACGAGATGGGGATTCATACGGCGGTAGAAACATCGTCGATGGGTCCCTGGGAGCATCTCTCCAAGATTTACGAGAATGTGGACTGGGCGTTTAACGACCTCAAGCAGATGGATCCGGCCAAGCACAAGGCTGCCACTGGTAAAAGCAACCGTGTTATTCTCGAAAATCTTCGCCATATTGCAGATTTAGCGCATGAAGGCAAGCTGCGGCAGATCATACGCATCCCTGTGATTGTGGGGTACAACGATGACGACGAAAATATCGATGCGACTGCTGAATTTGTGAAGTCGATAGGCACGAAAGAAATCAATCTCCTGCCGTACCATCGTCTGGGCGAATCGAAGTATGAGGAACTGGACGTCGAATACGAAGGTAAGGATCTGCAGACCCCGTCAAACGAGTTGATGGAGCATATCGCTGAGCGTATTCGTCGTGCCGGTTTGACCTGCTACGTTGGCTCCGACACTCCGTTCTAAAGGTTCAGGTACGCGACCTCGATGTGGCTCGTGTTGTATCGATAGAGCGCACTTCGTGCGTCTTTGTCGATCGCGCGTGAAAATAGTGCGTGCTTATAGAGAGGTTGGTGTTTGCCGATAGTGTGTGTAGCGCGCTAAAGAAATAGAGGCCTAAAAGACAAATGGCTGATTTCGAGATCCCCGAAATCAGCCATTTGTATGTGGATCACAATATGTCAACGATGATCGCAGCTTGGCCTTTCAACATCGAGCTCTTCAACAGCGAGGCTCTCAAGCTATCGGAGATGTCCAATATATGGAGGCGGCCTCCGAGGTTGGGCGTAGCAGCTTATGGAACTAGCAGCGCCCGCGCACGCTCAGATGCTCAGGCGCTGGCTCTCATCATTGGCCGCTGTTGCAGCACTGTGATCTTATTGATGGGCTTCTGCTGTTTCCAGATCAGGCCACCCATATTGTTTGACGGTGGCTTCTAGCTGGTCACGCACGAGATTCTTACCATGATTCATCGCATTTTCGACGTCCGACATCAGGCTTTCGAGTGTGGGCAGCGAGTACGTGAGCAGCTCCCCAGCCATGTATGTGCTGGCAGTGGGATTAGCACCGAGTTGGGCATCGTCATTGCGGGTGCGGCCTCGACCACGTAAGCGAGGGAATTCTTCTGACACTTGGCGATCCCAGATCTCGTGCTGTGCGCAAATTGCATCCACAAGATCAAACGTTTTTTGTGAGATCGCGGGAAGGAGCGATTCCATCTTTGCATATTCGTCCGGATGTGTAACGGCCATCATGCGTGCGTATTTCTCCGTCATCAAGTTCCGGCCTTGAACTCGGGCTTCAAGCACGTCGCGGTGGTAGCTCATCAAGGTGTCGAGGCTCCAGGTGGCGAATTGTGCAGTTCTCATAATTCTAAAAGTGTCATCCTGGCTCTGGCAGGCAGCCGGGCCGCCAACGTTATTGACAGCTGTGAACATCTCCCATTCAGCGTCAATAATTTCGCTGATAATGGAGTCTCGTTCAGATGTGGCGCTGGCGGTATTGTCGTGTGAATTTAGAGTTTCCATGGATTTTCCTTTCGAAGCTCTGGCTCAATAATTTGTTCACGAAGTATTCGTGCGTGATCAACAAGGAAATCTGCACTACTGCTGGAGAGCTGTTGGCGATGCAGTTCATCAATCACAGCCTGGCTGAGAATTTCGATGTCTTCGGTGGCGTCTTGCTCAGTAGCGATACGATCGAGAAGAACTGCTGCCTCCTCGCCGAGGATCGGCAATTCACGTGCCGCGCGGTGTGCCCACTTGTAGAAAGGCATATAGCGCTTGTTCAACAAAAAAATAGCACGCAGTGCATTTTTGATAAAAATGTTCTTTGCCATGCTTGCAGCAACGATTTCATTCCTCTTCAAGCAGCGTGAGTAGTTGTACTGACCAGCCTGACCCATCTGGAGTGTTGCACCCTCCAGGAGTTTGAGGCGCACATCTGCCGGATAATAATCCAACAACACATCGCGGCGCTGGGTGAAACGCCCAGAGGCATCGTAAAAAACGTCGCCATTCGTTGCTGCTGCGAGGTTGTGTTGAGGAATGGCGAACCATTCGCGCCATGTGCTGGGTGAAAAGTCGAGCCCAGTATAGCGGCGGTAAAAGTGTGGGATTTCTTCGACACTCACCACCCCTTTCGTGCTCATGCCGATGGCAGTGCGGATACGGTATTCAGCCGCCTCGCCGCCGATGCCAATCGGTATCCATATCTTCACGCGCGTGTCTGCGTCATGATCGCGCGAAATGTCGTCGTCAAAACCGAAGCAGTCAGAGCCGTCGCCAACAAGCCCTGCTGCGATGTAGGGATAGAGCTCTGGGGTGCGTTCCTGCAGTGCGGGTGCAACGTCGATCATCCACCACATGGAGGAGCGCTCAAGCCCTTTAATATACGTGTTGTTCACGGGTTCATTCACCGTGTCTCCGTTCTCCGAATAGGTCGTGCAGCAGCGTTAGTGGAGTCCCCGATCCGCTTGTGCACGCGCGGCTTGAGCTTTCTCGGTTTGCCCGAGGTGATCATAGACTGCTGCGAGGTTGCGCAGCGCGGCACGTGTATTGTCGCTGCGCGGGCCGAACATCTCCTGGCTGCGCTGAGCAACCCATTCCAGGCGTTCAAGGGCTCCCTCATAATCGCCTGAAAGAGCTTGGATTGAAGCGAGATTATGTAGCTGCCCCACGTAGAGATCGGACTGCTTGCCAACTGTGCGTTCGTAGATCTCGGAGGCTTCTTCCATATACTGGCGAGCCTGTGCGTAGTCCTTCATCTTGGCGTGTACGCTCGCAATGTTGTTCAGTGTTGTCGCTTCAGCTACCTCGTTGCCAGGAACAGAACGGAGGCGGCGCAGTGCTTCGTGGTGGAGCTCAAGAGCCTCATCGAAACGTCCCTGATCTTGGCGGAGCAAACCACGATTGTTCAGGCAGGAAATTGTCAGGACATGGGTTGGGCCAATGGTGGCGTTATATACTTTTTCAGCTCGCTGATACGCGTCATCTGCTCCATCAAAGTCCTGACGCAGCCTCAGCAGACCTGCGTAGTTGTTCAGCGTGGTGGCATAATTCGGATCGTCGGTGCCGAAAACGGTAGCGCTGGTCATCACCGCTTGCTGATAAATATCATGTGCGCGATCCAGATTGCCGAGGTTTCGGTGTAGTCCACCCAGCTGGTCGAGTGCGGCAGCGTACTCAGGTGTTTCGCGTGCGGTGGAACATCCGCCACCGCTGCATCGATAGCTCAATAGACTCACGAGTTCTTCGAGCGGTTGAACCATATCGTAATAACGTCCCTGACGTTCAAGGTCGGCGACTTTTTCGCGCAGCATAGATTCTTGGTCGAGCATTGTTCTTCCTCTTCATCACCTTTGACGAGCTGAACACGTCCCCACCAATGCAGATGCGCGTGACAGTCAGCTCTCTGCAGATCACTTCTAGTCTCTCGTATCAGTGAGGCAGATCGCAATGAAAAAACATCCAACAATGCTGCTGTTTTTTTGTTCTGTTGCACGATGTGGGCATGATATGACGACAGTCCGCAGTGGTCGCACGCAAGATAGGGCAAGCTGACGAGACGGGGCAAGCTGACGAGATGGGACAGCCGAAAGGACAATGCGTGGCAATCGAAACGACGGCCGTGAATAACCGAAGCAAGCACACAACCGAAACAAAGACAAGGAAGAGGCAACGGGTAGGGAAGAAGAGGCAACCGGTAGGGAAGCGGAGACGCAATAATTCAGGCGAAGGCAATCCGTGCGCACGATGAATAATCGTGTGGCGTGTAGCGTTAATCGTATCGGTAGAACGCGCGTTGTGTTGGCTGTTCTAGGTTGAACGTCAAGGTACGACACGCGTGTATTCTCCTCGCGGCATTCAGGAATCTGGAGCGGCGAGAAGACGGCGAGGAAAGGAAGAAGCTGGAATGATCCAAGGCGAAGGCGAGGATCCACGTACACCAGAAGAAGTGGCAGAGGATCTGCGTTTCGATCAGCGCATTAAAGCTGCAATTTCGAGCCCGGAAATCGCCGGCCCGGATCCCTCCGTCATCGAGGACATTATGAATCAGGCGCCTATCAAAGCACCGACGGAGGCTGAAAAACTCGCGGCTCGTTCTCAACTCGATGCCCGTTTACAGGAGATTTACGCTGATATTTGGAGTCGGAATCCTGAGCACGCGTTCGAACCGACGCTCGATCGGGTGCGAGACGTCCTTGCGCTGATTGGCAATCCTGAAAGGAATTACCACGCGATCCATATCACAGGGACGAATGGCAAAACGACCACTGCCAGAATTATCGAAGCATTGCTGCGGGAGCGCGGCTTGCGCACAGGTCGCTTCACGTCACCACATTTGGAAGACATGCGCGAACGCATCTCCATCGATGGAAGGGCGATCTCTCGTGAGGATTTCATCGACACCTGGGATGACGTGAAGCCTTATATCGACATCGTCGATAAGAAGTCTGTGGCTGCAGGCGGACCAAGGCTATCCTTCTTCGAGGTTCTTACCGTTATGGCGTACGACGCTTTTTCCAATGCGCCGATCGACGTTGCTGTTGTGGAAGTCGGCATGGGGGGAGAATGGGATGCGACGAATGTGATCAATGCTGATGTTGCGGTGCTCCTTCCTGTTGCTTTGGATCATATGGAGTGGCTGGGGAACACAATCGAGGAGATTGCGGACACCAAATTGGGCATCCTCAAACGAGGAAAAATACTTGTTTCTGCGGCTCAACGAGAGTCGGTGGTGGAGCTATCAGCTGCGCGCGCGGAGGAAAACCATGCGAGGTATCTGTTGGAAAACCGCGATTTCCGTGTGATACACCGCGAAACTGCTGTCGGAGGCGAAATGGTGACGATCACAACTCCCGCTGCCACCTACACCGATATCCCTCTCGGTTTACGCGGAGCGTTTCAAGCGCACAACGCTGCAGTTGCTCTTGTTGCCGTCGAGGCGTTTTTTGATGGATCTGCTCTGCCCGGTGACGTGGTGGAGCGGGCGCTGATGAGCGTATCGAGCCCAGGGCGGCTAGAAGTGGTGCGTACCTCCCCTCTGGTTGTGGTGGATGGCGGACATAACCCGCATGCAGCTCAAGCGCAGGTGAGTGCGCTGCGCGAATACTATCCTCAGTCCAAGATCGTGGGTGTTGTTGCGCAGATGAGTGACAAGGATCAGGAAGACTATCTGGGCGTCTTGGAGCCCGTGCTTGCCTCCGTGGTGGTGACGGGTATGGAGAGCGCGCGAGCGATGGATCCTGAACAGCTGGGTGAGATCGCCAGGGGAGTGTTTGGTGAGGATCGCGTCGTTGTTGAGCCTGACCTTGCTGAAGCTATCGATCACGCCACTGCGATCGCGGAAACGGATTCCGCTGAAGATCTGACGCCGCCGGTGGTCGTTGCTCTCGGCAGCTTCGAGCTGGTTGGCAATGTGCGTGCCTTGATGGGAAAAGCGAATCCGGATGAGGCGTAGCCCCCTCATTGATCGCGGAATATTTTGGACCATGAAATATTTTGTGTGTGAGTGCGTTGGCTTGTGATGTAGATCAGTATGGGAGGCAACATGGCGAATTTGCAAGTATCGATTGATCCATTCTGGGATTTTGACATCGGCATTCCCGGCGTGGATGTGACGCGGTGGGATATTAAGAAGGACGGCACCGCACCTGAGCCGGGTCATTTCGACATTATTCTGACCGGCCATTGGACTCCGGCGAATGGAGTCGATATCGCAAAGAACGCCGGTGCTCGTCTGTTGCAGATTGGATCTGTTGGTTTTGATATGCTGCCGGAGAACGTACCCGAAGGCCTTCAGGTTGCTAACGCCTCAACGGTGCATGAGACCGGCACTTCTGAAATGGTGCTGACCCTGTTGCTAGCGGGGGTGCGCGATATTCCTACGATTGTTCACAACGATGATCACAACGAATGGGGTCAGTTCTATGTCGATGGGCTAGCGGACAAGAAAGTGATGCTCATCGGCGTCGGCGGCGTTGGCCGTGCTATTATTCAGCGGCTGAAGCCTTTTGAAGTTGACTTGACGCTGGTTGCCTCCCATGCGCGTGACGAGGAGTTCGGTCATGTGCATGGTATGGATGAGCTCAATAAGCTTCTGCCAGAGCAAGATGTTGTGATCGTCATCGTTCCGGCGAACAAACACACAAAGGGTCTTGTTAACAAGGACTTTCTGGCTCAGATGAAGGATGGCGCCTACTTCCTCAACGCCGGTCGCGGCTCCGTTGCTGTGACGGAGGATCTGGCCGCCGAAGGAGATCGCCTCAATTTGCTGATCGACACAGTCGATCCGGAGCCGCTTCCAGCCGATTCTCCTCTGTGGGGAGCTGCGAAGATCATTACGTCGCATAATGCGGGTAACTCGCGCGCCATGCAGCCAAGGATGAAGGCTCTGATTGAGCGCCAGATTCGTCATGCACTGGCCGGCGAGCCATTCGAGAATATCGTCCTCGGTTAACAGATTGTTTCGGCTGACGAGCTAGCTGACCAGTTAACTGGCTACCTCGGATAAAGCCCTACAACCGATTGTCTCGGCTCACCGGTTGTAGGGCTTTATCGAGCTGATGGACGGGTTGGTACTGTGGTCGTTGGCCTGTCACCGTCAGCTGAGATGAGTCCAGCCATTTGTCCGTAGTCGAAGCCCAAGCGTGAGGAATCGGGCGAGGAAAAAGACGCCGCAGTAACACGCCCACAGCCAACCTAATCCAGCCGCGCCGTCTGGCGCCCACAGCCATACCGCCGCAAGTGATGGAGCGTAGAGAGCCATGTTGACGAGGCCTGCGACGGCCAGATACCAGCCGTCGTTCGCACCGATTAAGATCCCGTCGTACATATAGACGATTCCGGCCAGAGGCATAAACGCTGCGGCAACCCAGAGGGCGATGCGCGCCCCGGCAACAACGTCAGGATCTAAGCTGAACAGCTGAGGCCAGAAAAATGCAGCCGGTGCTTGAATCAGACCGATGCAGAGACCGGCGATTACTCCCCATGTGGTCAGTGTTGTGACGAGTCCACGCACCCGCGTTTCGTCACCGTGGCCAAGTTCAAACCCCACCAGCGCTTGTCCGGCGATGGCCAGCGCATCGAGAATATTTGAGGTGAGGCTCCACGTGCTATTGGCGATTTGACGCCCTGCAGCAGCAACTGTTCCTTGGCTTGCTGCAACCCAGACGGTTGCCATAATCACAGCCTGCATCGTTGCCGTACGTATCATGAGCGGGATGCCGGATCCGAGCGCTCCAAGGATCCCATGGAATTCTGGATGCATCGCAACGCCGGAAAGCCGAGCACCGCGTATAACTTTCCCCATGAAAGCGAGTCCCATTCCTGTACACGCCAGTGTTGTCCCTACACCTGCGCCGGCGACGCCCATGTGCAGGGCGAAAATAAATACAGCATTGAATAAGACGTTTGCGATAGCCCCGAATACCGAAATGATCAGCGGTGTTTTCGTGTCCAGTTGGCCTCGGAGCGCTCCCGTTCCGGCAAGAACCCACATCATGCCAACAAGACTTCCGCTGCTCGCACGCAAATAGCGGATTCCCTCACGAGCAACGGCCTGATCGGTGCCAAACAGTGACATGATCCACGGCGCGAGCATAAAGACCGCAGATGCCAGAATGATCCCGACGATCAGGCCCAGCCACATTCCGTCCACGCCGGTTTTAACCGCACCGGCCTGATCACCTTCACCGAGTTTTCGTGCCGCAACTGCCGTGGTGCTGTACACCAGAAAAATACACATGCCGGTGATCAGCACGTTGACTGACGAGGCAACAGTCAGCCCGGCGAGCGCAGCGGTACCAACGTGCCCGATCATAGCGGAATCACCGAGAACCATCAGTGGCTCGGCAAGCAGTGACCCTAAGGCCGGAAGCGCAAGTGACAGAATCCTCCTGCCGGAAGTGGGCGTGTTCGTCATGCTCTGTCTCGGACTCTACCTTGCCGTTTCGGTGCCATTGTGTTGGGTTCGCGCCCACGCCTGTACAGAGTCTTCAAAACTCCGGGGGTTGCGCCCGAGCACCGTTGCCAAATCCGTCGATTCCGTATAGTGAGCACCACGGCGAACAGCAACATCAACGCCCGTGTATACCTTTGCGGCGGCTTCTGGCATGCCGCCCTCAACAAGTGCTGCATAATAGTCGGCCGGTTCCAGTTCCTTGACCACGATATTCGCTCCTGTCGCATCAGAGAGAATCCGTGCGACGTCAGCCTTTGAGTAGGCTGCTCCAGCGAAGGTTTTCACACCGGTCTCAAAGGTTGGTGCGATAAAGAGCTTCGCAGCTGCTTGCGCCATCTCGTCACGGGAGGCAAGGGACATCTTACCGTCGCGCGACGTGCTCGGCAGAACACCGCGGCTCAGATACGACGGAAGCGACTCCAAAATATTTTCGGTATAGTAACCGCTTCGGAGCGCCAGCGTATTCATCGCGGATGCGTCCATCAATTGCTCGGTGGCACGGTGATCCGGTGTCAGCGGATTATCCGGGAAACGATCGGCATTAATAAAGCTAATGTAGACGAAGTCTTGTACTCCTGCCCGCTCGGCCTCTGCAATGAGGCGTTGCGCCACCGCGTCCCTTCGTGACGAATCTCGCGTGGGAATGTACATCAGCCGGTCTACACCGTCGAACTTGCCGGCAAAGTCGTGCGCGTAATCTAAATCACGGACAGTGACGCCCCGGCGTTCAAGAACGTCGAGGTTCTTGGGATGCCGAGCATATGCCACGATATTCTGTTCGTCGACGCCTGCACTGAGCATGGTCTGAATAACGGTACTTCCATAGTGGGAACTTGCCGCCGTAATGCCGTATTTCATCGAAACTCCAATCGTGGGTATGCCGATACCCCAATGAAAACGCAGCGTACGCGGCAAAATTCCTCGTTGTGGCAGCATGTTGTGGCTGTGCGGATCCGCAGGAGGAGATGCCCGATGCCCTACACTTAGCCTGTGTACCTGAAAAGCTTGACCTTGCGTGGATTCAAATCTTTCGCCTCACCAACACGGCTGGATTTTGAGCCGGGTATTAATGGGATTGTTGGCCCGAACGGATCTGGAAAGTCAAATATTGTTGACGCACTCACGTGGGTGATGGGCGAACAAGGTGCGAAAAATCTTCGTGGTACGTCGATGGCGGACGTCATTTTTGCCGGAACCGCACACAGGGATGCATTGGGCAGAGCACAGGTGAGCCTCACCATCGATAACTCCGATCATGCGTTGCCGCTCGATTTTTCTGAAGTGACGATTTCCCGTACTCTGTTCCGTTCAGGCAGCAGCGAATACGCTATTAATGGCACTCCTGCCCGACTCCTGGATATTCAGGAGCTGCTTTCTGACACCGGCATGGGACGGGAGATGCACGTCATCATTGGACAAGGCCGCCTTGACGACGTCCTTCGAGCCTCGGAGCAAGAGCGTCGAATTTTTGTGGAAGAAGCGGCGGGTGTGCTCAAGCACCGGCGCAGAAAAGAAAAGACGCTTCGGAAACTTGAGGGAATGCAGTCATCCTTCGATCGTATTGATGACCTCGGAACAGAACTGCGTCGACAGCTAGGTCCATTGGCTCGTCAGGCGAAGGCTGCGCGGCGCGCACAAGTTGTTCAAGCGACAGAACGTGATGCGCGGGCGCGTCTGCTTGCGGACGATGTGTTCCAGGCAGATCAGCGGCTGAGTACTGCGCAGGGCATTGCCGATGAAGCGAAGAAGGCTGTGGTGAGCGCGAATCGTCATGTGGACGAGCAGCGTGCCGCAGTCGCGGATCTCGAGGACGCTGTGGCGCGATCAACCCCTGAGATTACTCACCTCAATACGCGTGTGGAAAAGCTTGCTGCGCTGCAGGAGCGTTTCCGCGGGCTCGTATCAGTGGCAGATGAAAGGCTCCACAGTTTCAGTCATGAAGATGCGAAACTCAAGCCCCACGAAGCTGAAGATCTCTATGCCCGTGCTCGCGCAGCGCGCGACAAGGAAGAACAGCTGGGCAAGGACGTGGATGATGCAGCGGGCTCGCTTGAAAAAGCAAACAACACCCAGAATGCGCGGGCAGCGGAAGAACAGTCCTTAGCGCGTCTGCTTCAGGATCTGACGCGTCGTTCAGCCGATATGCGCGAAGCGAATGCCACACGCAAGGCGCAACTGGATTCGGCGCGTACGGCGGTTGAAGCTGCGTCTGATGCGGCAGATCGAGCAGTACGTCACCTCGTCGAGGCTCAGGAGCGAGAAGATCGCGCGCGTGTAGCCTACGATGCGGCTGATGCGGATCTCGCCTCTTTACAGCCTGCAGAGTCCACGCGTACTGATACGGGAGCGGAGTCGGAGACGGATGTGCTTGCTGCTGCAGAAGCGGCACTCCTGGATGAGGAGGCTCACGCGGATCGTGCACGAACCGATCTTGCCCGCGCCCGTGAAAACTTAGCGAGCGCACAGGCGCGTGTTGAGGCGCTTAGCGCGACTCTCGAACCAGATGATGCAACGAGCTGGGCGCAGAAGAACAAGCCGGAAATAGGAGGTTTGACGCGCGACGTTCTGGTCGTCGAGCCGGGGTGGGAGCGAGCTATCGACGCGGCCTTGAAGGGACTTGCGTCGGGCGTGTGGGTGGAGTCATTTCCAGATGGTCTCTCCGTGCTGCACGATGTCGTCGAACATGGCGTCGGCCGGCTGAGTGTTCTCATCGCTGAACCAAACGACGTTGCGCACGATGTGGGTGAGGGCGATGTTCAGTCGGGTAGTGCCGAGAGTGCTCCTGCTTCGTCGCACGGTACAGATGAGCAGGATGAGAGCTCTGGATCCGCCGCCCGCGAAGGTGCACGTCCCGCGCTCACTGCCGTGCACTCAGCTCATCAAGGGATTCAGCGCGCCCTCGTTTCTTTGCTTGACGGAGTGTGGATTGCACCCGATGCGGCAGCTGCCTCTCGTGCTGTAGCGGCAGGAGCGCGAGTGGTGGCGACGAAAGATGGAGATATCCTTGCACGTGCCTCCCTCACAGGTGGTGAAGCTGGGTCGTCAATCCTGGAGCGGAAGCGATATGTTCGAGAAGCTCAGGAGCAAGCCACACAAGCCCGGGATGCGGTTCGCGATGCTGAGCGTCGCGATGATGACGCTCAGCACAGCCTTGTTCGGGCACGTGCCGAGGTGACATCGTTGCGCACGCGAGCGAGCGAAACTGCCGCGGAACTCGCGCACCGTCAGGCCGCATTCGCTGGTGCGCAGGCAGCGCTCGAGGCGAGGAGAGCAGAAACTGTCAGGGCGCGCCGCACGCGAGATGAGGCTCGTCAGAATTTGGAGCAGCGGCAAGCAGCATGGCGCGAACGCCAAGAGTTGCGCGCTGTGCCCGAAGACGATTCCCTGACCGCTCAAATTCGGGAAGTCTCGGAGAAACACGCCGCTGCCAGCCGTGCACTGCATGAGGCGCGTGAACAACAAACGGCTGCCCGGCTTGCTCAGCGTTCGGCTCAAGAACGCTACAGGGCTGCGGTGGGGACGGCAGACCGGATTGTGAAGCAGGCTGAGGCCGCTCAGGCACGTTTCGACAGAGAGTCGCGGGCTCAGCAGCGCAGGCAAATACTCACCCAGCGTGTGCAGAGTATTCGTCGGGCTGCACAAGCAGCTCTAGATATCGTTCAGAAGCTGGCACGCGATGCGGCAGCTGAGCGACGTGAAGCCCAACGCACAGCTGAATCCCACGCCGCGACTCTCACGAATAGCCGCGCAGCGTTGGAAGAAGCGCGCTCGCTGCTGAATCGAAAGCAGGATGAGGTGCATCGAGCCGAACTTCAGGTCTCGTCTGCTTCGCAATCCTTTGACGAATTAGCGCGGCGCGTGCGTCAGGAGCTCGCAACGGATCCAGAAACTCTCGTCGCGGAATACGGGCCAGATCAGCTCGTCCACACGGAAGCCGGAGACGTGCCATATCGGCGAGATGAACAACAGGAACGCCTAGAGAAAGCACGCAAGTCGCTCGCGAGGATAGGTACCGTCAACCCTCTTGCGCTTCAGGAGCATAAGGCTTTGGAGGAACGACAGAAATACTTGGCCGATCAACTGGACGATCTGAAAAAGACCCGGAAGGATCTCCTGGATATCGTCAAGCGTATTGATGACCACGTGAATGATGTGTTGCGCTCAGCATTACTGGATGTGCAGACGGCGTTTGCGGAGGTGTTTGCGCAGTTGTTTCCTGGTGGTGAAGGAAAACTGGTGCTGACGGAACCTGATTCTCCGCTGACGACGGGCATCGAAATCTACGCACGTCCAGCCGGCAAACGGGTACGACAGCTGAGTTTGCTTTCCGGCGGTGAACGCTCGTTGACGGCGCTGGCGTTCCTCGTTGCAATATTTATTGCGCGCCCGTCTCCTTTTTATGTGTTTGACGAGGTGGAGGCTGCCCTTGACGATGTGAATCTGACGCGGCTGCTCGGGATTTTCTCCACATTGAAAACGCACTCCCAGTTGATTGTGATCACGCATCAACAACGGACGATGGAGATTGCGGATACCCTTTATGGCGTTGCCATGCACGACGATGGGGTTTCTGGTGTGATTTCTCAAAGGATGGCGGATCTGATGGATGACGAGGGTCATGTGGTTCGAAACGCCTCACACGGTTCCTCAGACACAGACGGCTTCCGTGCGTGAAGATCCATCACGCCGACGCGGGAGAGCCAGCTGGGCGTGTTATAATTTCGATATAAAAGGTTACAAGGACGTTACCAAGGTGGTAGTATTCACAGCCTTCGTGATCGGCGTGGTCTAGCGCTTTTTATCAGAAATTCGGGATAATTAAAGGGTGCTAGTGGCGTTATTGATTGTGGTGATTGTGTTGATAGCAGTGGCTGTGCTGCTGTCGGTGTTCTACGAACATCATGATGTGGGCGAGTGGGTTTCTGATTCAATGAAGGCGTGGAAAGATGAAGAGCTCGAACCCCAGCAGTTTGATGTTCAGGTCAATGTTGCTCGTGTAGATGACGTTTTCGCTAGTTTTCCGACGTCTGACGATCAAGAGACGCCCGATGATCTCCTCGACGAATGGTTCTCCTTGCCTAACGCGGTGAAGGTGGCTGCATTCAAGCGCGCTCAGGAGTCCGAGCAGGGTAAATCCGATAAGGATACAGTAGAGGACGCAGGACAGCCTGATGTCTCTTCTGACCATTCTCCGCGTGCGGCCGGCCGAGGCTCTGTGCAGGGTGAGCGGAAAACAAAAGCGGGTGTAGGTCACGCTCGTTTTCCTCGTCCTCAGCACACCCCATATCCGCATGTTCGGCCAGGGGTTGTCGTTGCCTAGCACGTCGTAGCTGCCTAGCTTGGTCGCTTGTGTGGAGGAGGGGCATCGTTGAGTACAGCGATGCCCCTCCTTGCGTTGTGATCGACTTCCAGCTCTTTACGTAGTACCGCTCCTAACATGGTATTCGTATCGTCACGTGTATGTCGTCATCTCCCTGCTTCTGTGCGTGGATCTGTGTGGATCAAACTGTAGAGAAACTGTAGAGATTCGGCGACATGGTCATGAAAGTAAAAAATGTGATGTAGGTAAAATAGCGGGTAGATGCATTTTCTGGATGAAAGGTTACTTATGCCGACAACTATCCTGTGGGTCGCGGGTGTTCTGGTCGTTCTGCTTCTCGCGCTCGGACTCAGCGTTGCACATCATCACAAGGAACTGCCGCCCGCTCAAGAAAGGCCACAACTTGCTGCGGGTTCTTCCTCGCAACACGTCACAGCTTCTCAACGCACTGCCACTGAAGAGCCTGCAGCTGAGGAGCTCAGGGCGGGCAGGCGTGTATCTCCTGTGCACGAGCCGGAGGCTGGCGAAGGCATCGGCGATCAGGCCGGTCTCGATGCTCTGCCACAGGATGTGACAGCCGATGGATCGACGTCGGTATCAGAGCCTGCTTCAGGTACTGTTGATGTCCCAGAGAGTGGGCTGACCCGTCTTCAGCGGCTGCGCTCGCGTTTGGCACATTCTGGGGCTTTTGGTAAAAAACTCCTCTCCATCCTTTCTCGTTCGGATCTCTCCTCAAGCGATTGGGAAGAATTTGAAGACACTTTGCTGATGGCGGACCTCGGTCTTGACGCGACGGATGAGGTCTTGCAGAACGTGCGTACCCGCATCCAAGTTGAAGGGACGCGGGATCCGGAACGCATCACCGGGATTTTACGCGATGAGCTCCTGAATTTGGTTGATCCGACGCTGGATCGATCTCTGAATCTCGACCCGGTTCGTGGCGAAGATGGGAGCCTCCATCCTGCCGCGATACTCGTTGTGGGCGTGAACGGCACGGGGAAGACGACGACGATTGGTAAACTGGCGCGCTACCTCGTCGCCGAAGATCATATTGTTCTGCTGGGTGCGGCTGATACATTCCGTGCCGCTGCAGCCGATCAGCTGCAGACGTGGGGTGACCGGGTTGGCGTCGATGTGATTCGTTCAGAAAAAGAAGGCGCGGATCCGGCGTCGGTCGCGTTTGATGCTGTTAAAGCGGGTAAAGACCGTGGTGTGGATGTTGTGCTTGTCGATACGGCAGGCCGCCTGCAGAACAAAGCAGGTTTGATGGATGAGCTTGGCAAAATTAAGCGTGTGATGCACAAGCAGGCTCCAGTTTCTGAAGTGCTGCTTGTCCTTGATGCGACAACCGGGCAAAACGGTATGCGTCAGGCGAAGATTTTCTCCGAGGTCACGGGATTGACGGGTATCGTCTTGACGAAGCTCGACGGCACGGCAAAGGGCGGCATCGTGGTCTCGGTGCAAAAGGAGCTCGGAGTGCCTGTGAAGTTTGTCGGGCTCGGTGAAGGGCCAGATGATCTCGCACCGTTTGACCCCGAGAGCTTCGTCGATGCACTGGTGTCGCAATCCTAGCAGTGCCGAGGTAGAAACATCGTGAGCCATTGAGATTCAGTACAATGGCTCAAGGCTTATCAGTGTTGAGCAAATGTGCCCGTTCGGGCGGGCGCCGAAAGGGTAGCTGTGTTCAATTCGTTATCTGACCGCATCACGGGATCGTTTAAAGCGCTGCGGAGTAAAGGCAGACTCTCTAAATCGGATATTGAACAGACCGTCTCGGATATTCGGCGTGCATTGCTTGATGCGGATGTCGCTTTGCCCGTTGTGCGCACGTTTACTGCTGATGTGAGGGAAAAAGCGACTGAGACGTTGAAGTCCCAGGCGCTCAATCCCGCTCAGCAGGTGGTGAAGATTGTTTATCAGGAACTTGTGGAGGTTCTTGGTGGGCAGGCGCGTGAGATTACGCGTGCGCATGGACGCCCGACGGTGATTATGCTTGCCGGCCTTCAAGGTGCAGGCAAAACGACGTTGGCTGCCAAACTTGGCTATTGGTTCCAGGAGCGTGGGGATGACAAGGTACTCCTCGTTGCCAGCGATTTACAGCGCCCGAACGCTGTCCAGCAGCTGCAGGTGATGGGCGAGCGTGCCGAGGTCGAGGTGTGGGCTCCGCAGCCCGGCAACGGCGTGGGGGATCCCGTTCAGGTCGCTCAATCGGGCGTGGAATACGCGGATAGCAACGGCTTTTCTGTCGTCATCGTGGATACTGCTGGGCGCCTGGGCGTTGACGAAGAAATGATGCAGCAGGCACGTGACATTCGGGATGCGGTTTCGCCTGACGAGATCTTCTTCGTGGTTGACGCCATGATCGGTCAGGATGCAGTTGCTACTGCGAACGCATTTAAAGACGGTGTTGGCTTCACTGGCGTGGTGCTCTCGAAGCTGGATGGTGACACCCGTGGCGGCGCGGCGCTCTCTGTGCGTGGTGTGACGGGCGAACCTATCCTCTTCGCGTCCACGGGTGAAAAGATCACAGATTTTGAGCAGTTCCACGCGGATCGGATGGCGTCGCGCATCCTCGATATGGGAGATATCCTGACGCTGATTGAACAAGCGGAGCGTACGTGGGATGAGCAGCAGCAGCGTGACCTTGCCACCAAGATGAGCTCTGGCGAATTCACGTTGACGGACTTCGTCGATCAGATGCACCAGATTCAGAAGATGGGCTCGATGAAGAAGCTGCTCCGTATGCTTCCGGGGATGGGGCAGTACCGCGAAGCACTCGAGAATTTTGATGAAGGCTCGATTGTGCACCTGGAAGCCATTGTGCAGTCGATGACGCCGGCGGAACGCAACGATACGAAGATACTCAACGGGTCACGCCGCGCGCGTATAGCACGAGGTTCCGGAACCACCGTTCAGGAGATTAATGCGTTTATTCAGCGCTTTGAACAGGCCCAGAAGATGATGAAACGCATGGCGTCTGGTGCAGGAATGCCAGGTATGCCAGGGCTGCCGGGCATGGGCGGCGGATCTCGTAAAGCGAAGCGGGCAGTAAAGAAGAAATCAGGAAACAAGAAAGGCCGCAGCGGGAATCCGGCAAAACGTGCACGGCAGGAAGCAGAGGCGCAAGCACGGCTCAACTCTCAGTCACCGCAATCGAGAGCAGGTAGCGCTTTTGGCGCAAAACCGAAACCGGGCGCTGAGGGCGGTTCGCCACAGATACCGAACGCCGAACAGATAGCGGAGCTCTCGAAGTTCTTGCACTAGAATCTCGTCACTCAACAGTGCCGGTAGCGTGGCTGCTCAGCCGCGTGGTCGCTCAGCTCATGCAGTCCGGGCGGTGGGTTGACGCGTTGCTACAGGTTCTCCTGGTTCTCCATATTAATGGGGATATATCCCTCAGGAATATCCTCATAGGAAAGCTGATCTTCGATTGGCTCTACGTGAACCATCACGTGCAGGTCGTCAACGGCAGACTTCATCGCCGTTTTAACGTCCTCAGCGAGTTGGTGACTTGCAAGGACGCTGGTCTGGCCGGGCACTTGAATATCCACGTTTGCATAGGCTTCGTGCCCTGACACTCGAGTTTGTAAGCCGTGAAATTGGACTGTCGGTGTGGTGAACTGGCGTAGAACGGCTAACAACGCTTTATTTTGGGCGTCAGGCAGCGTCACGTCCATCAAACCGGCCAATGACCCGCGCACCAACCTAAAGCCGGCAACAATAATATTGATTCCAACCAGAAGTGCGACGATCGGGTCGAGAGGCTGCCAATGGGTGATGCCCACAAGGGTAACGCCGATCACGACGCCTGCGCTTGTCACCACGTCAGTCCCGAGATGAATGCCGTCGGCGTGCAGGGTGGGGGAGCGATAGAGTTTCGCTGCATGCAACAGGACGAGTGATACTGCCCCGTTGATGAGGGATGCGATGACAGAGATGACGAGTCCAACACCCAGCTTGTCGATTGCCTGAGGATGTAGAAGACGACCGACGGCTGCGTACATGATGAACCCGGCAGCAACAAAGATCATTGATCCTTCAACTGCTGAAGAAAAATACTCGGCTTTTGATCTCCCGAAGGTATATCGAGAATCAGCAGGCTTCGCAACAGTACGAAGCACAAGGAGCGCGATCACAGCTGCAGCGAGATTCACCAGTGACTCTGCCGCGTCAGAGAGGAGCCCAACTGAGCCCGTTACCGCATAGGCTGAGGTCTTGAGAACAATCGTTGCGACAGCTGCGGCGAGCGATAGCCAGGCGTATCGGGTGAGATTCACGTGTTCCTTCGGAGATTGTGCCATAACTTTATTGTGGAGTATCAGAAGCTTGGTGCGCATGGTTGCGTTTAAAGTGCGAGCAATTGCACCATGCAACTGAAGCAAACAGATTGCTGAAAGGTACGAACAATGGCACAATAATCACTGTTGCTCTGGGTGGCCTGTACCCCTCTCATTGTGCAGTGCTCCCCTCGGCGGACGGTGTGTATAACTTCTCCCACTGTTATGCAGATCGGCCAAGTGTTCAAGAAAGGGAAGCCGCAAAAGTGGCAGTAAAGATTCGTTTGAAGCGCATGGGTAAAATCCGTGCTGCGCAGTATCGTGTGGTGGTCGTCGATTCGCGGAAGAAGCGTGACGGGCGCGTCATCGAGGAGATCGGCGTGTACGATCCCCAGCAGAATCCGTCGCTGATCAAGATCGATTCTGATCGGGCGCAGTACTGGCTTTCGGTGGGTGCACAGCCAACAGAGGCAGTTGCCAAGCAGTTGAAGATTACCGGCGACTGGCAGAAGTTCAAGGGCTTGGCTGGTGCAGAGGGTCATCTTGCTGCGCAGGAGGTTGTGGATACGGATCAGGCACGCAAGTCTGCTGTGGAATCCGTGCAGAATGAGGCAGAAAAGGTTCGTGCTGCTGCAGCCGAAGCGAGGGCAAAGGCTCAAGCAGAAGCTGCGAGCGAGGGAGCTGCCGAGTCAGCGGATGAGGCTGCTGACAGTGCCGGAGAGGATGCCTAATGCTCAAAAGCGCATTAGAACATTTAGTTTCGGGGATTGTTGACAATCCTGACGATGTGACGGTTCGCGAACGCAGTACTCATCGAGGCCGCCTGCTGGAAGTGCGTGTGAGCCCTGACGATCTCGGCAGGGTGATCGGCCGTAATGGTCGCACCGCACGGGCGCTGCGTACAGTGATGAATGCCTTGGCTGGAAAGTCGGGCGTGCGTGTGGACGTCATCGAAACTGACGTGCGCTGAGTGTTGTGCAGAATGCTTGCAAAAGGCTGAGGCCGGTTACAACGATGTTGTGCCGGCCTTTGCTTTTCGCCTGCGATTCTCTTCCTCATCAGACGTGGGACGCGGCATAACGTGCAGTGCGGTGCCGCAATTGTGCTGGCTTCGTCATCGGTTGTGGCGGCATAGTGAGGTATGACGCCCGAGTGCAATACTGCAGGGACATGAAAGGATTGTGATGCAGCTTGTTGTTGCAGTGATCGGTAGTGCGCATGGACTCAAAGGCGAGGTGAAATTGGACGTGCGAACTGACGATCCTGACCAGCGCTTAACTGTTGGTGCGACCTTTGAAACTGACCCAGCGGATTTTGGCCCCTTGACACTTGAGAATGTGCGCGAGGCGAAGGGGAGTGTTTTTGCCCGTTTTGATGACGTGACGAATCGGAGTGCAGCAGAAGAACTACGTGGAGTGGCGCTCACGATCGAAACGGACGAAGAAGACAATCGGGAACCAGACTCGTGGTATCTGCATGAATTGAAGGGTCTTCAGGCAAGAGATCCGTCCGGATCCGTGCTCGGGAGTGTGATTGGGTTCGAGCCGATGCCGGCTCAGGATCTTCTGCAGGTGCGCCTGGCTGACTCGTCCACCGTCCTTGTTCCTTTCGTCCGCCAAATTGTTCCTGACGTGAATGTGGATGCTGGTTACCTCGTTATCGATGCCCCGCCAGGATTACTCAGTGATGAGGGTCTCGATATGGTTCCGCGTGACGATGCGCCTGTGGTTCGAGATGCGGAGGATAACGATCAGTGAGATTCTCGGTTATCTCGATTTTCCCTGAGTTCTTTGACGTGCTCGACCTTTCCTTAGTGGGTAAGGCTCAAGCGAAGTCTATTATCCAGATCGATATCCACAATCTGCGTGACTGGGCGTATGACGTTCACCGAACTGTTGATGATACGCCAGCTGGCGGTGGTGCAGGTATGGTGATGCGTCCCGATGTGTGGGGACGAGCTTTGGATGACGTGTTGAGCCTCGACTCTGCAGACGTCACCGGTTCGGATACGAGCAATGATCAGGCGGATGATCGAGAGGATGTTCAGCCTGGTCTTGGCAGTCGCGTGAGCGTGCCGGAAGGAACAGTGCTGATGGTTCCTACACCGTCAGGCGAGCCGCTCACGCAACACTTGTGCCAGAATCTTGCAGATAATGCGCGTCATCTTGTTTTCGCGTGCGGAAGGTATGAGGGAATTGATGCGCGCGTGGTGGACTACTACCGGCAGCGAGTCCGTGTTGTGGAGTATTCGTTGGGGGATTATGTACTCAACGGTGGAGAAATCGCCGTTGTTGCCGTTATCGAGGCTGTCAGCCGGTTGCTTCCGGGCATGGTGGGTAACGCTGAATCGCTTGTGGAGGAGTCGTTTTCCCCGGCTGGATTGCTCGAGTATCCACAATATACTCGCCCACAGGTATGGCGTGGTCTTTCTATTCCTGAGGTTCTGACGAGTGGTAACCATGCTGCGGTGGATCGGCTTCGGCGCGACGAGGCATTGCGGAGGACTGCTCGTTTCCGACCCGACATGATCGAGGCACTCGATGCGACGCACCTCAATCGCAAAGATCTTGAGGTGTTGAAGGCGGTGGGATTCAGCAGCATCGACGGCCACCTGAGGCGTGAGCGTCCGTGACCATTCGTGAGCATGAAAACATCCACGTGCGTACCTTGTGTGGTGCGCCGAGCAGCTGAACGTGGCAAAATAGAGTGGTTCCTCGCCGAACGTGATGCATGCGCTGCCGCAGAGGTGCGCATCATGGCGAGCATGGGGTACGCGCAGCGGGCGTGTACCACGGGTAAGGCTGGTGATCTGCGGCAACAGCTGGAGGATAAACAATGCAAAAGCTCGATTTCGTCGAGAAGCCTATGCTTCGCACCGATATCCCGGAATTTCGCGCTGGTGACACCGTGCGTGTGAACGTGAAGGTTGTGGAAGGCAATCGGACGCGTACCCAGGCTTTCCAGGGTGTTGTGATTGCGAAAGACGGCGCCGGTATTGCGAAGACGTTCGTTGTTCGCAAGATTTCGTTTGGTGTGGGTGTGGAGCGTCGTTTCCCGATGCATTCCCCATCGATCGAGTCGGTTGAGGTGATTTCCCGCGGCGATGTGCGGCGTGCAAAGCTCTATTACTTGCGCGATCGCCATGGCAAGGCGGCGAAGATCAAGGAACGCCGTATCGACCAGGCGAAGTAAGCAGTGCGTCACAAGCAGAGCATCGTCTCCTCATGATTGTGGAGCGTGGCATCGCATCGAGCACCGTGAAGATGCCGGCAGACGATGTTGGCGTTGTAGCTATGCCGGCGTTGTAGCACAGTGAGCGATGCGGGGCATTGTGTAGGGCGGGGGTTGCCTCCGTCCTACTTTTTTAATGTCTTCTGTTATGTGGCTCCTCACGCTCGATTACCGTCCGGTGCGACTGTGCGGCAAGCGTCATGCTCGGAGTGCTGAGAATCAATAAAACCCGCTACACTTGCACTGTAAACGTGCTCACTGCACAGGTGCGTTGCGATGACGTTCAGGTTCGCGGGCACAGTGATACTCACACAAGGTCACATGAGGGAAGGAGAACCCACGAATATGGACGATACGGGTGGCGTTGGCGGGGCGTCAAACGACCACCACGATATGTCTCGCGGGCTTCCGCCGTCATATCCCCCAGAAAAGCACGTTCCACGGCACGTCCAGATGCCGCAGCCGCAGGTTCCTGAAGAAGATGACGGTATGGCGCTGATTTCCCCTCAGAAACCGTCGAGGCTGCGTGGTTTTGTGGAGATTGTGGGGGTCGTGGTTGCGGCACTTGTGATGTCAGTGGTGTTTAAGACGTTCTTTTTCCAAGCGTTTTATGTACCGAGCGGATCTATGGAGTCAACGCTGATGCCGAGTGATCGGATTGCAGTGAATATGATGGCATCCGGTTCTGATGTGCACCGCGGAGATGTGGTGGTTTTTGTCGATCCTGATCGGTGGTTAGCTGATATTCCTGAACAGACGGGCTTTTCTGCCAAAATGACGAGCGTCCTTGAATCAGTTGGGCTTATTCCGCAGCATGCCAATGAGCACTTGGTCAAGCGCGTCATCGGGCTTCCTGGAGACCACATTGTGTGCAGCGGAGCGGGTGAGCCGCTTGAAATCAATGGCGTGAAAGTCAATGAGACTTATCTTGATCCTGGAACCGACCCGTCCCTTTTGCCATTTGACGTGACTGTTCCTGCGCACATGATTTGGGTCATGGGCGACAATCGTGCGAATTCCTCGGATTCACGTTTTCATCAGGACGATAAGAACCATGGCTTTGTGCCAATGAATAATGTGGTTGGCCGCGTCTCGCTGATTTTTTATCCGTTGAGCCAGTTCGGTGGGCTTCCTGACGGATCAGCCGTATTCGCGAACGTTCCTCAAGCTCGTGGTTCGCAGGCGTAGGAGTTCGTGTGCGTGAACGTCCTCGTCGCGATATTGAACGAGCGCTTCTGGCTTCCGTTTGTCGAGCCTTGGGCAAGAATGACGCCATTGTTGCAGGCATCGATGAAGTGGGGCGCGGGTCCCCGGCTGGTCCAGTTGGCGTTGGCGTGGCGTTGATTGATGCGCGCACGTCGGACTCTTTTCCAGCACTCCTTGCTGATTCCAAACAGCTGACTCCTCGCGCGCGCGTTGGACTTGTTGAGCCCGTGCGCAGGTGGGTTCGTGCCAGTGCTGTGGGCTATGCTCTGCCTTCTGTGGTGGATCAGTGGGGTATCATTCAGGCTTTGCGGTGGGCAGCGCGAGCGGCGCTCAGTCAGCTTGCGGTTGCAGGTTTTTACCCTGATGCTATCCTGCTTGACGGCTCACACGACTGGTTTAGTGCGTCGAGGCCAGAAGACGGCGATATCGCACAGCAGTTTGAGCTGTTCTGCCGCCTGTTTCGTACGGATTCATTTCCTGGTCGGCAGTTTGGTGTTCCAGGAGGCGATATGGAACATCTCCTTCCTGCACTCCCTGTGATGACCGTTGTTCGCGGGGATGCCACATGTGCTGTGGTGTCTGCCGCGTCAGTGCTCGCAAAGGTGGCTCGTGACGAGCTCATGGGAGATTTGGCTCGGCTCTATCCTGACTATGGCTGGGATTCCAATGAGGGGTATGCCTCGCCAACGCATCGACAGGCGATTGCGGATCGGGGTCTCACGCGCTGGCATCGTCATTCATGGCACGTATCGGGGGCGCACTAATTCGTCATTTTTCTCTACGACCGACGTTGCCGATACACTTATCGAGGCAAAGAAAGGACTTAAATTGGGTGACATTGACAATTACGAAGCAGAAAATGAGCTTGCTTTGTATCGTGAATATCGCGATGTTATTAAGATCTTTCGCTATGTTGTCGAGACTGAGCGGCGTTTTTATTTAGCTAATGACGTCGATGTGAACGTTCGGTCATCAAAAAATGGAGATATTTTCTTCGATGTCACTCTCACCGATGCGTGGGTGTGGGATATATACCGCACGTCGCGCTTCGTACCCTCGGTTCACGTGCTGACCTTCAAAGACCTGAACGTGGAGGAACTCAATAAGCAAGATATCACCCGCGAACTAGATATGGACGATTAGCGGCTTTCCCAGCTGTATGTCGCTGAGACGTCGCTCGCTCCGGGCGCGTCGGGCCGAAAACCTATTCACATGGGCGCAGTGCGTCGGATTCATCCACTGTGGCGTGCCGTGCGCTTCTGTGATACGCAGTGAGCGTGTGTACTTTGATGTATGACGATCACGATCGAACATCCAGCATATGCCGATAACCGGTGGCTGCATATTTGTATGCCTGAGCATCTGACAGGTCGTGAGTTAGGTGACCGGGGCGAAGATCTCGCCTGTGCTTATCTGGTTTCGTCTGGATGGAGAATTGTGAATAGACGATGGCGTACGCGATACGGCGAACTCGACATCGTGGCGCAACCGGCGAATCAACGGGCACTTGTCGGCATCGAGGTCAAAACGAGACGAGCCTCCTCCAGGGTCAGCGCTCTGAATGCAGTCACGCCTATAAAGCTGAGGAGATTACGCGGCCTCGTTGCGCAGTATGCGAGTACGCTGCCGACGTATGAACTCTTGCTCGCCGTTGACGTTATTGCAATTACCGTCTACGCAGACGGACGGTGGGACTTGGAACATATTAGGAATGTGGCGTCATGAGTGTGGGGAAAGCACAGGCGCTCGCTGTGATCGGTGTGAGTGCTGCGGTTGTGGGCGTCGAGGCAGTGATGCTTTCTGGTTTACCTCACTTTACGATCGTTGGGCTTCCTGATACCGCGGTGAATGAATCACGGGAGCGGATCCGTGCAGCTTTCTCGTCCTCAGGTATCTCATTTCCGCAGGTACGGCTCACTGTCAATCTCTCTCCGGCGAATATCCCGAAGTCGGGCACAGGATTCGACCTTGCCATCGCGATGGCAATCCTTGCTGCGATGGGAGGGCGGGTGAGCACTCGTGATGCGTATGTGGGTGAGCTCGGCTTAGATGGAAGCATTAGGCCGGTTCATGGAATTCTTCCTGCGGCTCTCGGCTTCTGTGCCCAGACGACGGGAAGCTGTGATCCTGCTGACGGGCAGGTCTCGATCGCGCAGCCAGATCAGAGCAATCGGATACCTGAGTATGATCCACGGCTCTTTGTCCCTTTCGGATGTGGTGAGCAAGCTGCCCTCGCTGGTGCGAATACGGTGGAAGCTTGGCATTTGACCCAGCTGGCCAAGCTTGTTGGCGTCACGTGCGGCCCAATACCTGCGCAGCCCGCCTTGGAGCCAGCGAAGATAACTCCTGAACCCCCGTTTCCAGATCTAGGCGAGGTTCGTGGTCACGATGAGGCCAAAATGGCATTGGAGGTGGCTGCTGCGGGCGGCCATCATATGCTGATGACGGGCGCGCCCGGTATCGGGAAAACGATGCTTGCACAATGTCTTCCAGGGATACTTCCTCAACTCACACACAACGAAGCGATTGAGGTTGCGGCGATTAGGTCGGTGACGGGCGATTTTGACGGGAACCTAAATACGCGTGCACCTTTTGTCGCTCCGCACCATACGGCATCTGCGTCATCGTTGATCGGCGGGGGACCTGTGCCGAATCCGGGAGCCGCAACGCTGGCTCATCATGGGGTTTTGTTTCTGGACGAAATCCCAGAATTTTCTCGGCCTGCCCTTCAAGCTTTGCGTCAACCCATGGAAGAAGGGCGGGTAAGAATTGACCGCGTGAAAGCATCCGTCACGTTCCCAGCGCAGTTTCAACTTGTTGGCGCAGCGAATCCGTGCCTGTGTGGAAACTATATCGACGAGCCGCGACGGTGCCGATGTTCTGCCTCGCAGCGGCGTATGTATTTTCAACGGATCGGTGGCCCACTGCTCGATCGTTTTGATATCAAGATTGTTCTGCGTCGGCTGACCGCCTCGGATATGCACAGCAGCTCAGCACGGGGAAGCGCTGACGTGAGGTCGAGGGTATGTGAGGCGCGTGAACGGCAGCACCGACGGCTGGCAGATACGACGATGGCAACGAATGCTGCGCTTGATGCAGCTTGGCTGCAGCGCAATACGCGATTAGCGGCCAGCGCGCAGAACATGATAGAGCAGGCACTTGTTCACGGCAGAATTTCGATGCGAGGCTGTGCGAAAATACTTCGTCTTGCCTGGACACTTGCCGATTTGGCTCACCACGATATGCCGGAAACAGACGATATTGCCTTCGCATTCAGTATTCATGCTCAAGGAGGATTTTATGCTGACGAATGAGGATCTCTATCTTGAGAGGGAGGCGGCGAAGTTTTGGACGTATGTGTGTGAGGGCGCAGATGAAGCTGCGCACCTGTTGATTGATGAGCACGGCTATGTGGGTGCGCTGACATTGTTGGTGGATTTTATCAATCAGGGCGAGCAATCTCCTTCGACTCCTGACGCCCAGCGTCACTTCCAGCGATGGGCACTGCGGCTGCACGCGCTGCGCTCAGGCAAAGACTCCCGACTCCCACTTGCCGTTGATACGCGCAGCCTGGCTGCGGCGCTCGGAACAAGTAATGAACCAGCACAGCTGCTCCAAGGATTCGAGAGCTACGGTCAAGGAAGTTACCGTCAAGGCGTTGAGAGCCAGGGGGCGCGTGCCTTTCCAACGCAGGGCGCCGATGAGCCGGACTCCGGCTGTGAGTTTGTGTGCCCTCTGGATCCCGACTGGCCGAGCTGCGTGTCCGCATTGGGTCTCGATGCTCCGTTAGGCTTGTGGTATCGCGGTGATATTCGTGCCCTTTCTCAACCTGGCATTACCATGGTTGGTTCCAGAGCTTCCACTCGATATGGGGAGAAAATCGCACACAGTTTTGCCGGCGAATTCTCTCACCGCGGCTATACCGTCATTTCTGGGGGAGCATTTGGTATCGACGCATTTTCACATCAGGGTTGCCTGGACGCAGGTGGGACAACTGTATGTGTTCTGGCGTGTGGAGTCGATCGAGCCTACCCGCGGGCACATGCTGAACTCTTCTCCAACATCCTTGCCTCCTCAGGTGTGATTGTTTCGGAATATCCTCCCCGTAGCGAGCCGTTCAGATACAGATTTCTAGCGCGCAACCGTCTCGTTGCTGCGCTCGGCGCAGTGACGCTCGTCGTCGAGGCTCCGTTCCGGTCGGGTGCAATTTCCACTGCGAATCACGCACTCACGATCGGCAGGCCGTTAGGCGCTATCCCGGGTTCGTTGACGATGCCGAGTTATCAGGGATGCTTGAGGCTGCTTCGCCAGGGTGCTATCTGTATCACGCGTCCAGAGGATGTGCTTGAGCTTATTCCAGATGAAGGCCAGACCTCGACGCCGATGAAAGGTAAGCAGGAGCGAGGCGGATCAGGCAAAGCAGCTCATCGTCTATCCGGCAAAAGGCAGCACGGTTCGACTGGCACGGCGTGGCGAGCCAGCGCAGCAGCACACGTGGCTGAGGATGACGAGCATCATACCGATGCCGAGCTGAGAACCCGGGCGTGGCACCGACAGCTTGAGAGTTCGGCTTCTGAGCTTGCGGTTCGATGTGCGGAAGGATTGACATTTCGGCGCGGTGCGAGCGTGGAACAGGTCGCGGCGCGCGCAGGCGTGAGTATTAAGGAGGCACTGGCAGGACTTGGGGAACTGAGTCTGCGCGGGTTCGCGTCAACGAATGGCACGCTGTGGAAACTGAACCGGAGCGTGGGGGTCTCACCGCGGTGACACGTTGATGCGACCCTGCTCTTGGCAGCGTTGTGGTTGACGGATTGCTTCTGGTGTCTGACGCCGTCTGGCTTGTGGCTTAGCTCAGTTGTCGGTTGATTCAGCGCAATGAAGTGCGATCAATGAGTAAGTGCGCTCGACGAACCTGAGCAATCGACGAATCTGAATAATCGACTCGCCAGATTAATGGACTAGCCTGAACATGTGGAACAGGATCCAACACCTCGGCGATTGTCCGCACACCAGATTCTGCAGGCGTATGAACGAGATCTGGCGCTGCGCCGTGGCTTTTCTCACTACACCGTCACAGCCTACGTATCTGATGCGCGGTCTTTTTTGCTGTTCTTGGGGGCGCTTGTGAGCGGCCATGAGTCAGTGCGTGAACCCAACGAGCATAGTGAAGTTCAGAAGCAGCAGGACGCTGCATCACCCGAGGTCGCGCCGATGGATCTCACCTTGC
The DNA here is from genome assembly GCA_028724265.1 of Actinomycetaceae bacterium. GTDB lineage: Bacteria > Actinomycetota > Actinomycetes > Actinomycetales > Actinomycetaceae > JAQYDG01. The sequence continues at coordinate 211,059 of JAQYDG010000004.1, read as the reverse complement.
TTGATTTGGACGATGTACGCAGTTGGCTTGCGTCGTTTCCACCGCAGGAGGCGAAAGCGACGCTCGCGCGTCACACTGCTGCGATACGAAATTTTTCTGCCTGGCTCTTCAAGCAGGGTCTCACCGAGCGGGATGCAGCGCAGAACCTTAAATCACCGAAAGTGCATAACCGTCTACCGCGCGTACTCAACCAAAGTCAGGTGGCTCTTCTCCTTCAGCGTGCGCGGGAACGTGCAGAAAGCGGTGACGCCATCGAGATCCGCAATTGGGCTGCGCTCGAACTGCTCTACGGTTCGGCGCTGCGAATCAGTGAACTCTGCGCATTGAATGTACAGTCGCTCATCCCGGATGGCACAGTACGCGTTATCGGCAAGGGAAATAAAGAGCGGATCGTGCCCTACGGCGTGCCGGCACAGCGTGCGTTGATGCGCTACCTGGAGGTTCGGCACAACCTTGAGAAGGAACCAACCACAGCTCTTTTTCTCGGCGCACGGGGTGGCAGGCTCAATCCACGGTCGATGCGGGATGTTGTGCACCGTGCAGCGTCCGATGCGGGTCTTCCGGACGTTGCTCCACACTCGCTCAGGCATTCGGCAGCCACCCATATGCTCGATGGGGGCTCAGATCTGCGTAGTGTACAGGAAATGCTTGGTCACTCGTCTCTCGCCACAACTCAGCGTTATACGCATGTCAGTGCGCAGCGCCTGATGGGCGCGTATCGCCTCGCCCATCCGCGAGCATGACGGAAACGCTGTGGTGGGCAGTGGCGAATAGTCACTATTTTTGTGGATAGCGCCGTGCACTATTCATAGAGTCGAATGTGGCGTGCATGGAGCAGGAACAGCGGATTGAGATAGTCGTCTTTACCGCGTTTGGCTCCAAAATGCAGGCAGTCACCTAGCAAACAGTGTCCCGGTTCCAGGGTGCCTATCTGTTGACCAGCGTGAACGTGTTCCCCGACGGAAAGCGACGGGTTCACTGGCTCATAGGTGGTACGTATGCCGTCATCGTGTTCGATGGAGACGACGTGACGATCTACGAGGATGCCTGCATAAAGCACAGTGCCGGCGCGCGCGGCGAAGACGGGCTGCCCAGCGTTCAGGTCTAAATCCACCCCTCTGTGGCCGGGAAGCCAATTGTGTTCACCCACGCTAAATCCCCGAATCACAAGAGCTTTTTTGCCAGTCGGCCATAGATATCGCTGTGGGTCTGTTCGCTGGACCGTCTTGTGTGCGGCGTATAGGGGCTTTGTCGCGTCGTTCACGAGGGTGTTTGTGGGTTGAAGCAGAGTACCCGTGGCGATTGCGTGCTCGTGTTGTGGGAGGGATGAGGGTATGGCAGCGGCACTCACGCTTTCAACTGGGGTGCAGAAAGCTAACGACAAAAGCATGGCCAACGCGACGAGGAGTGTGAAGACTCGTTGTGAGGTGTGAACGTGAGCAGTACGTGAGCCGTTGACTGTTCTCGCGTGCCCGCTCCCGAAACTGTGAGGCGGAATTGTCCGGTCATTCGGGGCTGGTGCGTCATTCTGGTCTGGGGTTGTGCCATGTGGTGTCATGCCTGCGCTGCGTGGATGTGTCAGTTGCATAGCTATATTCTGGGAGCCGGGCACGAGCGAGAAAAAGCAACGTGAACATGCCTGTGGATGGCGATGTACCTGCCCTGGATGTGGATTGTATGAAAGCTGCATTTGTCATCCGGCTTTTGATATCGGCAGATTCGCACTAAACTAAGCGGTTGGCTGTAGCTGTGTGCAAGCAGCACCTCTACAGCTTCCGACGTTGAGCAATCGACGCGGAATAAAGAACAAAATCAACATAGAGCCATGACGAATCGAGTTGTGGCGACGAATATTTCGCGCACTTTGTATTCGGTGTTCTTTCCTCAGCGAGCGTTGGGGAGGGTCGCCGACTCTTCTGCACCGGTCCTGCTCTGCAGTGCGTGTGTGGGCGAATCCTGGAGGGAAACGCACATTCAGCACACAGTGCGGGCGCAGATCTGGAAGTGCCAGGTATCTGAGGACGTAGGCAGGTGGCCATACTCCACAGATAAATAACCGAATCGTGCGCATGGCGCACTGGAAAGGATAATCATGGCGCAAGTAACCATGAGCCAGCTGCTGGAAGCTGGCGTACATTTCGGGCATCAGACCCGCCGCTGGAATCCGAAGATGAAGCCGTACATCATGATGGAGCGCAATTCCATCTACATTTTGGATCTGCGGCAGACACTGGCGGATATTGATCGAACCTATGATTACGTCAAGGAGACCGTGGCACACGGCGGCACGATCCTGTTCGTCGGCACGAAGAAGCAGGCGCAGGAGGTCATCCGCGAGCAGGCTGAGCGCGTCGGTATGCCATATGTGAACGAGCGCTGGCTGGGCGGTATGCTGACCAACTTCCAAACGGTTCATCAGCGTATTCAGCGGCTCAAAGAGCTTGAACAGATCGATTTCGACGATGTTGCATCCTCAGGGCGTACTAAGAAGGAGCTGCTGATGATGCGCCGCGAGATGGATAAGCTCCACAAGACTCTCGGCGGAATCCGCGATATGAACAAACTGCCATCGGCAATGTGGATCGTGGATGAGAAGAAGGAACACCTGGCAGTATCAGAAGCGATCAAGCTGAACATTCCTGTTGTCGCTATTTTGGATACGAATGCCGATCCTGATGAAGTTGACTATCCGATCGCTGGCAATGACGACGCTATTCGGTCGATTGAGCTGTTGACGAAGATCGTCGCGGACGCTGTAGCGGAAGGTCTGCTTGAACGCAATAAGAAGGCCGAGTCTGCGCAGGACGCGTCAGCTGATGCAGAACCGATGCCGGAGTGGGAAGCCCAGCTGCTGGCGAGTGAAGGAACCGATGCTGAAGCTGCGGAACCGACAGCCGAACAAGCAACGCCTGCCGAAGCTCCTGCACAGGCAGCTCAAACAGAAGCTGAATAAGCAGCCAACCACGTGAGGAGTACGAGTACTATGGCAAAGATTACAGCTGCTGCTGTCAAGGAACTGCGCGATAAAACAGGCGCAGGCATGATGGATTCTAAGAATGCCTTGGTGGAAGCCGATGGTGATATTGCCAAGGCGATCGAGATTCTGCGCGTCAAAGGCGCAAAGAAGGTGGAAAAGCGCGAAGGCCGTACCGCTGGCAATGGCTTAGTGGCGTACCACATTTCTGAAGATGCAAAGCGCGGTATCCTGCTTGAGATCAATGCGGAAACGGACTTCGTTGCGAAGAACGAAAACTTCACGACGATGGCGGAGGAGATCGTATCTGCTGCCGTCGATTCTGGAGCTTCAGATGTTGAAACGCTCCTGGCTGCCCCTCTTGCTGACGGCACAGTGCAGGATCGTATCAATGGTTTGATTGCGGTGATGGGCGAGAAGATGGAGGTTTCACACCTCTACGTTCTCGAGGGCGATCATGTTGAGGCCTATATGCATCGCACAAATCCAGACCTCCCACCACAGGTTGGCGTGTTGGTCGCAACCGACGACGCTGCGGCGAGCGTGGCGCACGACGTTGCGGTGCAAATTGCTGCGATGGATCCTCAGTACCTTTCGGAAGCTGATATTCCAGATTCAGTTCGTGAGACGGAAACCCGTGTTGCGATGGAAAAGACGAAAGTCGAGGAAGAGGAGAAGGCTGCAGCCAATCCGAAGTACAAGGCAAAGCCCGAACAGGTGTTGGCTAAAATCGTGGAAGGCCGCGTGAAGAAGTCGCTGAAGGAATCGGTTCTGCTTGATCAGGAATATCAGCGTGATCCGCAGTTCAGCGTGGGCGATATCGTGAAGAAGACCGGCGGGACGGTAACGGGCTTCGTTCGTCTCCGCGTGGGTGCTTCTGCTGAGTAACGCGCCGATCGAGATAGAACGCCGACCGAGATTCTGCCGATGAGAATCCTGGTGTCCGGGATTCCTACCGGCGGGGATTGACGTCGTTTCAATGATAATGGCGGATTTTTTAGGCTGTGTGTCTAAAAATCCGCCATTTTTTGATCGCTCGGCTGTTTCCTGCCTCTGCTGCGCCTTGGTATTCGGCGCTAGTGCTAGCTGGTAATCTTGGTGAGGAATAGATACCTAGGGAGGAAACTAATGCCTGAACACTCTGACCTCAACGGCGACGGCGTCCGCCGCGTGCTCCTTAAATTGTCTGGGGAGGTTTTCGGTGGTGGAGCAGTCGGCCTCGATGCGGATGTGTTGACAAGGATCTCCCGTGAGATCGCCGTAGCAGTGAGGGAGGGCGTTCAGGTTGCCATCGTTGTGGGTGGCGGCAACTTCTTCCGAGGCGTTGAGCTTCAGCAGCGAGGAATGGATCGGGCTCGTGCCGATTATATGGGCATGCTCGGTACAGTGATGAACGCGCTGGCCTTGCAGGATTTTATTGAGCGCGCCGGTGCTCCTGCTCGTGTGCAGACAGCCATTCAAATGACGCAGATAGCGGAGCCATATATCCCGCTTCGGGCGATTCGGCATTTACAGAAGGGGCGTGTGGTTATTTTTGGCGCGGGGTCTGGAATGCCTTTCTTTTCTACAGATACCGTTGCGGTACAACGCGCGTTAGAGCTGAAGGCCGATGCGCTCTTGGTGGGGAAGAACGGTGTGGATGGCGTTTACACCGCCGATCCGAAGTTGGATGCCAGCGCCGAAAAAATCGAGCAGCTCACCTTTCAGGATGCCCTGGTTCACGGTTTGCGTGTTGTGGATGGTGCAGCGTTCTCTCTGGCACAGGATGGCGGCCTTCCGATGCAGGTATTTGGCCTTGCAGGGGAGGGAAATGTGACGAGAGCTCTGCGCGGCGAGCAGATAGGAACACTCGTCATGCCTCAGCTCAGTGAAGCGTGATATCCCGCAATTCGTGATGCAAAGAGCATGTGATGCAGAAAGGCAAGAACGAGAATGATTGACGATGTGCTCCTCGATGCAGAGGACAAGATGGAAAAAGCCGTTGAGGCCACTCAAAATGAATTTGCTGCGATTCGATCTGGACGTGCGAATGCCGCAATGTTCAATCCCATTATGGTGGAATATTACGGAGCTCAGACGCCGCTGCAGCAGTTGGCGTCTATCGCGGTTCCGGAAGCGCGGCTTGTGCTGATCACTCCATATGACCGCACTGCGATGCATGCGATTGAAAAGGCTATTGCGGAGTCCGATTTAGGGCTCAATCCTACTGATGATGGCAATGTGCTGCGTATCAATATGCCACCGCTGACCGAGGAGCGACGCAAGGAATATGTGAAGCTCGCGCGCGCGAAGAGTGAGGATGGCAAGGTTTCTGTGCGAAGTGCTCGCCGCCGCGCATTGGATGCCCTGGAGAAGATCAAGAAAGACGGGGAAGCCGGCGAAGATGAGGTGAAGCGCGCCCAGGATCAGGTGGAAACGCTCACAAAGCAGTATGTGGACAAGGTAGACGGTCTGCTCGATAAGAAGGAGAAAGAGCTCCTTGAAGTCTGAGGACGACTCCGTCGATCTTCCTGGACAGTCTGGAGCGCTCTCACAGCATATGAACGATATGGGCGCTCTGGGGAAGATCGTTCTCGCGCTTGTGCCGCATCCACCGCGCCCACCGCATCCATCACGCGCCTCGCATTCCAAAGCCGGGCGCAGCCTGAAGGCGGCTGTTCCCACAGCGTTGTTGCTTTTAGGAATCGTTGCAGCGGCGATGGTGTGGTTGCCCTTTTACGGCTTTGTTGTCGCAGCGTTCATGACGTTGGCAGTGTGGGAACTCACGGGTGCGTGGATGCTGAAAGGTGTTGATATTCCTTTCGTTCCGGTCGTCCTCGCTGTGTGGATGATGGCAGGTTTTTCGTATGTGACGAACGTGGCGTATGCGCTTGCGGCCTCCCTGATCTGGGTGGTGTTGATCGTCATGTGGTGTACGATTCCTCCTCGGCATGGGCGGCGCGATATATGGCCGTCGTTGTTGATCGTCGCTTGGGTGGGTATCGGAGGTTCCTGCGCGGTATCGCTTGTGTCATTTGCTCAGGCACGTTGGCTGATCGCGTGTCTGGTGTTGTTGCCTGTTGCGTCCGATACTGGGGGCTGGGCATTGGGCGTGCTCTGCGGTAAACACAAGATGGCGCCGAAGATTTCTCCGGGAAAAACCTGGGAGGGTTTTGCTGGATCTCTCCTGCTGACGGTGGTGGTTGCCAGCGTGATGAGCATATATGTGGATTCTCTGAACCTCCCTGCGGGCGTGCTGGTGGGTGTTCTTGCCACACTCGCTGCTGTTGGCGGCGACCTCCTGGAAAGTAAAGTGAAGCGGTATCTGGGTGTAAAGGATCTGGGGTCGGTGTTCCCCGGGCACGGTGGTGCGATGGATCGGGTGGATTCCATTCTGCTCTGGGCGCCGTGCGTCATGGTCCTGGGGTATGTCCTCTCACGTGTTGCCTAGCGCGGGCTATCTCCGGGCTCGATATGCATGTAGGCTATATAAGCCCATGCAGCCAGGATGGATCAGGCGGACTGGAGGAGTGCTTTCAGTGCCTGCTGTGCGAACGCAACAAGAACTTGCCGGTTGTAGCACGAGCCTCACGGGCAGAGCGATTGCCTCACGCTGCCGCTGGTACACAGCCATCGGAATCCGCTGTGTGGCTGTCTATGCGATGATGTACCCGACTCATCGCCGGGACGAGGAGAGAAGGTTGAGGAGTGGCGGAAGCTCAAAGGATCGGCGCGGCGAGTACTGGTGCTGAAGGTGCATATCCCGAGGCGAAAGCCGCGACTATGAAGATGCAGACGAAAGTAGCGCATGTGAAAGGAAAAGCTCCTGCGCACTGGGCGGATCTGGATCCTCAGGAGCGTCGCGCCCGTATCCAGGAGCTCGGATATCCGGCATTCCGTGCGGATCAGCTCTCGCGTCACTATTTCGAGCACCACAGCATTGACCCCTCATCCATGACGGATCTTCCATCCTCGATGGCAGAGGATATTCGAACACATATCTTCCCGCCGTTGCTTGAAAAGGTAACAGACCTGTGGGCCGATGAAGGCCGAACCCTCAAGAGCGTGTGGAGAGCAGTGGATGGCGCCTTGATTGAAACGGTCCTGATGCAGTACCCGGATCGGACTACATTGTGTGTATCGTCTCAGTCTGGGTGTGGCATGGCGTGCCCGTTCTGTGCAACGGGGCAGGCTGGATTGACGCGCAATCTCTCAGGCGGCGAAATTGCCGAGCAGGTGCGTCTTGCAATGGTATGCGCGCAGAGCGGGAAGCTCGCCGGCGGTTCAACGCGCGTCTCGAACGTGGTCTTTATGGGTATGGGGGAGCCGTTAGCCAACTGGAAGAACGTCCGCAGTGCGCTGCACCGAATCATTGAGCCCGCGCCGTCAGGCTTTGGAATCAGTGCCCGCGGCGTTACGGTGTCCACCGTTGGCATGGTGCCTTTGATTAACAAACTGGCTGACGAGGGTTTCCCGGTGCGATTGGCCATCAGCCTGCATGCGCCCGACGACGAGCTGAGGGATCGGCTGATACCGCTCAATGCGCGGTTTAAGGTCGATCAGATTTTGGACGCTGCACGTGATTATTTCCGGAAGACGGGACGACGTGTGTCGGTGGAGTACGCGTTGATCAAGGATATTAACGATCACCGTTGGCGGGCACAGTTATTGGCGGACAAGCTCAACGCGCGTGGCCGTGGATGGGTGCATGTGAACCCCATTCCGCTCAATCCAACGCCTGGATCGATATGGACAGCTTCCAGTGCGAAGGTTCAAGACACCTTCGTTCAGACTCTGCGTTTAGCGGGCATTACGACGACGATACGTGACACGCGTGGCTCCGACATTGACGGTGCGTGTGGACAGCTTGCCTACGATATGCCGGTGCGCTCGGCACGCAGCCAGCATGCAGTGCAGGCCGTTGAGGATTATCTGCGTGCGCAAAAGGTTGCTCACCCGAATATGCGCGCCGCGTGGGCGAAGTTTGTGAGCCCAGCCTCGGAGCGTCGTCACGACCAGGATCAGCACGTCGCCTATCGTTATTCCTATTCAGATTCGCACTCTGAACCAGCCAGCTGACGTGAAAGGGGTTGATGATGGTAGATAGTGGGAATGCGACGAAGAAGATACGCCGCACAGGAGTCTTTTCGCGGGGTTATGCCGTTGCAGAAGTGGATAGTTTTCTTCGTGCAGCACAGGTCGCCTACAGATCTGATGAGGACGTCGATCCACGGGATGTTCTGAATGTGACGTTCAGCTCGTCGTTGAACGGCTACCAGCCCGCGACGGTTGACAAGCTTGTGGACGAACTTCATCGGCGATTCCTCCACCGTAAGCGCAAGGCGGTCATCGCCTCTCAGGGCAGTGAAGCATGGCTCAACAGCGTGTATGAGGAAGCTTCCACCCTTTATCCACGATTGCTCAGGCCTCATGGCGAGCGTTTTGCGCCCGCGAAAAAATGGGGGTATCGCACAAGTGACGTCGATGCGTTTATGGATCATATTGCCGCGTATTTCAACGGGGACGAACGGCTAACGTCCTTGCAGGTTCGCCGGCGGGCTTTTCCTGCGGCACGCGGGGAGAAAGCATATCAGGAAGCTGTGGTTGACGTCTTCCTGGATCGTGTGTTTTCTGTACTCGTGGCGGTGGAGCAGAGATGAACGAGCACGATTCGATCCGCGATGTGACTATTCTCGGCTCCACAGGATCTATCGGTACTCAGGCGTTGGACGTCATTGCCTCGCATCGGGATCGTTTTCGAGTTCGGGCTTTGACGGCTGGCGGAGCTCACAGTGACCTACTGGCACGTCAAGCTGCTCAGTTCGATGTGCCCACCGTTGGCATTGCTGATCCTTCCGCTCGTGCAAACCTCACCCAGGCCCTTGCGCATTATGGCATCCATCCGCAGGTGGTTGTTGGATCAGATGCAAATGAGCACATTGCATCGATGGCGGTGGATGGATTGTCACTCGACGCACGTCAGCGCAGCGATCCTGAAGCACTTCAGCAGGCTGTGGTGCTCAATGGGATAACAGGCTCAATCGGTTTGCGCGCCACACTTGCGGCGCTTGCGAGCGGTGCAACCTTAGCGCTCGCCAATAAGGAGTCGTTAGTGGCAGGCGGCTCACTCGTGCGGGACGCTCTTGTTCGCCCTGGTCAGATCGTACCTGTCGATTCTGAGCATTCAGCTATTGCGCAGGCGCTCAGATCAGGCGTTCATCATCGTGGTTTGACGAGTGAGAATCAAGATGGGCGCTCCGAGCTAGCGCGCTTAATCATCACAGCCTCAGGCGGGCCGTTCCGAGGCATGAGTCGATCTGAGCTTGCCAGTGTGACACCTGCTCAGGCGTTGAGCCACCCGACCTGGTCGATGGGACCGGTGGTGACGATTAATTCGTCAACCTTAGTGAACAAAGGCCTTGAAGTAATAGAAGCAGCGTGGCTGTTTGATGTGCCTGCCGAGCAGATTGTGACTGTTGTGCATCCGCAGTCCATGGTGCACTCCATGGTGGAGTTTATCGATGGCGCGGTCATCGCACAGACGTCGCCTCCAGATATGCATCTGCCCATTGCGCTCGGGCTTTCGTGGCCTGAGCGGTTGGGATCTGTCGCACGTCCGCACAGCTGGGACGAAGCGACGTCGTGGACCTTCGAGCCTGTGGACGATCAGACGTTTCCCGCGATACGCATCGCCCGTGATGCACTCAAGGCGAGCCCTGTCCACCCTGCAGTGTTCAATGCGGCAAACGAGGTTGCTGTTGAGGCGTTTTTGGCAGGCGAAATTACGTATCTTCAGATCGTGGATACGATCGAGCGCGTGTTGGGCGAGGTCGAAACCCCAGGCGACATCACGCTTGACGTGATCGAGGAGTATGAGGCCTGGGCAAAACGCCGCACTCGTGCCATACTGAAGTCCGGACTCTAAACCTGCCCATGCACGCACAGGCAGATTCAGTGCCACTCACTCCTGTTATCGAGACCTGAAAGGCAACGATGGAAAACAATCAGCCTGTTTTAGCTCAACGACGGCTGTCCCGCAAGGTTCAGGTAGGTTCAGTTGCGGTTGGTGGGGATGCGCCGGTCAGCGTCCAATCGATGACGACCACGAAAACGCGTGACGTCAATGCAACGCTTCAACAAATTGCCCAGCTGGTTGCGGCCGGTTGCGACATTGTGCGGGTGGCGTGTCCCACGGATCGTGATGCCGAGGCGCTTCCAGATATCGTGGCGCATTCTCCGATCCCTGTAATTGCCGATATCCATTTTCAGCCCCGATATGTATTCGAGGCGATTGAAGCCGGTTGCGGCGGCGTGCGGGTGAACCCGGGTAATATCAAGCGGTTTGACGATAAGATTGGCGAGATCTGTGCGGCTGCGAAGGATCACGGAACTTCCCTGCGCATCGGCGTCAATGCGGGGAGTCTCGATCCGCGTATTCAAAAGAAATACGGCGGAGTAACCCCAGAGGCTCTCGTTGAATCGGCTGTGTGGGAGGCGTCGCTGTTCGAAGAGCACGACTTTCACGACTTTGCTATTTCCGTCAAGCATCACGATGTGGTGACGATGGTGCAGGCCTATCGACTGCTCGCCTCCAAAGGGGACTGGCCGCTGCATCTTGGGGTGACCGAGGCTGGCCCAGCATTTCAGGGCACGATTAAGTCTGTCGCGGCGTTTGGTGCACTGTTGGCTGAGGGCATTGGGGATACAATCCGCGTATCGCTGTCCGCCGACCCCGTCGAAGAAGTGAAAGTCGGAACAAAGTTCCTGGAATTTATGGGAATGCGTAAGAAGGAACTGGAGATCATCTCCTGCCCGATGTGTGGCCGTGCACAGGTTGACGTACTGAGCCTTGCCCAAAAGGTAGAGGAAGCGATGAAAGGAATTACAGCGCCGCTGCGAGTTGCTGTGATGGGCTGCGTCGTCAACGGGCCGGGTGAGGCGCGAGAAGCAGATTTGGGTGTTGCATCTGGGAACGAAAAGGGTCAGATTTTTGTGCACGGGAAAGTGATCAAGACTGTTCCGGAAGATGAAATTGTCCCTACCCTGGTTGACCTTGCGCACCAGATGGCCGATCAACTTGAACCTGCCGCGTAGGGCGATGGCGTAAGGCGATCAGGAGCCCCTTCACTAGGCAGCAGCGCTCTGCGTGGGCAGATGGGCAGCGTGCTGAGGCTTCGTGCGCAACCTTATGGTGTAGCGTACCGTCGTTTGGGTTCACGCGGCATGGAAAATCAGGTGGTGATATGTCAGGCACACACGGCATGTTGATGCGGATGCGTGATGTGCAGCGGGATGCCGTCCTGCAGTTTCTCGATGCGCATCCTGTGGACGGCATCCTTGCGCGCGAGAGCGTAGCGAATGTATCCCAGGCCAGCAAGCGAGTATTTCAGCACTATCTTCCCGTTCTCGGCTGGCAGGATTCGTGGAGCGGTGAGCTCGATGGTGTTGTTTTCTTAGGCTGGAATCTTTTTCCTGTGGGTTTACCTGACGAAGCATTGAACCGCGCGGCAGCCTATGTGGCATCCACGTTCACACGTCTGGGGTCTATCGTTGGCGTGCAGGATCAGGTTCTCCAGTTGTGGGACGCCCTTCAAGGCCGTCTGGGATCGGCACGCGAAATTCGTTCGAATCAGTATTGCCTTGTGATCGATCGTCCGCCCTTGGTGCAACCGGATGCACGGCTGCGCAAAGCACACCCGTGGGAAGACATGTTTGTTCTTCCCGCCGCGATTGCGATGTTTCGTGAGGAGATGGGTTACGATCCCACGACGCGGTCAGCAGCGGGCTTTATCGCCCGAACAAGCAAGTACGCTGCTGAGGGCAGAACATATATTGTGACCGACCCGAATGAGCCGACGCGCGTCATTTTTAAGGCTGATGTGGGGGCACTGAGCCAGGAATGCGCGCAACTTCAGGGCGTGTGGACAGATCCTGAATTCCGTGGCCGAGGTATTGCACGTCATGCCCTCGCAGGAGTGGTTCAAGATCTCCTCACTCAGGTTCCACGCGTGTCGTTGTACGTCAACAGTTTTAATACGCGGGCGCGCGCGGTCTATGACGTGGTCGGCTTCCGCGAGTATGGGCGTTGGGCAAGCGTCCTGGTGAGCTAGGGTTGCATCAGCTCAGCTGTGGAGGATCCTCAATATCACAGGGGAGTCCTCGCCAGATGTCCACGTGCCTGTGGCTAAAACGGTAGGCTTGCACCGTGCTAAAAATGTCGAATCTGTTCCTCAGAACATTGCGTGAAGATCCCTCTGATGCGGAGGTTATGAGCCACAAGTTGCTGGTACGTGCCGGCTATATTCGCCGCGTGTCGCCTGGCATTTACACCTGGCTGCCACTCGGGCTTAAGGTTCTGAACAAGATTGAGCAGATCGTCCGCGAGGAAATGAACGCAATCGATGGGCAAGAGGTTTTGTTCCCAGCCCTCCTTCCCCGCGAGCCATTCGAAGCGACAGGGCGCTGGTCAGAATATGGTCCGGAGCTTTTTACCCTGCAGGATCGTAAACGCAACGATTACTTGCTCGCGCCCACGCATGAAGAGATGTTCACACTTCTGGTCAAGGACATGTACTCCTCCTACAAGGAGCTCCCTGTTCTGTTGTACCAAATTCAAACGAAGTATCGTGACGAGGCACGTCCGCGCGCAGGGTTGATTCGTGGTCGCGAGTTTGTGATGAAGGATGCCTATTCCTTTGATCTTGACGATGCTGGGCTGGATTCCTCCTATGCGCGTGTGCGCGAGGCCTACCAGAGGATATTCACTCGCCTGGGCTTGCCGTTCGTCATCGTGAAGGCATTTGCCGGCCCTATGGGAGGCTCGAAGAGCGAGGAGTTCCTGTTCCCAGTTCAGATCGGAGAGGACACGTTCGTTTCTGCCCCGAGTGGCTACGCTGCTAATACTGAGGCTGTGACGACGCCAATACCGCCCGACGTTGATTTTTCGGCTGAGCCCGCGCCCCGCGTCATCACGACGCCGCATGCAAAGTCGATTGAGGATCTTGTGAAGGTTCTCAATGCTGTCGCTCCGCGCGAGGATCGCTCGTGGGAGGCAGGTGACACGCTCAAGAACGTCGTTGTGGTCGCAACCAAACCAGATGGCACACGTGAGCTCCTGGTGATTGGGCTTCCTGGTGACAGGGACGTGGACATGAAACGTGTGGAAGCAGCTCTTTCGCCTGCAGAAGTCGAGATGGCCTTGCCAGAGGATCTGGCGCAGCACCCTGAACTAGTGGCTGGTTATATCGGTCCGCAGGTGCTGGGGCCTCAAAAGCGCGGACACATTCTCAAGGATGGGGAGAAGGATTCTTCGGGTGCTATCCGATATTTGTTGGATACGCATATCGCGCGCGGGAGTGCGTGGGTGACGGGGGCGAACGAGCTAGAGAAGCACGATGCGCACCTCGTCTATGGCAGAGACTTTGAGGCGGATGGCCGAATTGAAGCTGCTCAGGTACGCGAGGGTGATGACGCGCCGGATGGGTCGGGTCATCTGAGTATCGAGCGCGGTATTGAGATTGGGCATATTTTCCAGTTGGGTCGTAAATATGCTGGAGCACTGGATTTGAAGGTACTGGATCAGAATGGCAAGTCCCGTGTGGTGACGATGGGATCCTATGGGATTGGCGTGTCGCGAGTGCTGGCTGCATTAGCAGAGTATAACCATGATGACGCCGGGCTCATGTGGCCGGCAGTTGTTGCCCCCGCGGATGTTCAGGTGATTGCGGTAGGAAAGGGTACACAGCTGGATATCGCCGCTCACGTTGCCCAGCACCTTGAAAATATGGGTTTTGACGTTCTGCTGGATGATCGTCCGAAGGTGTCGGCGGGGGTGAAATTCGCGGACTATGAATTGATTGGTGTGCCGTATGCCGTTGTCGTCGGCCGGGGTGCAACTGACGGGGTTGTTGAAGTGCGTTCCCGCAGGGATGCCAGTTCTGTTCAGTGCGCACTTGATGACGTGTCCGATGTGCTTGCCTCGCTCCGGGGCGAGTGAGCTTCGTTATGCACGGCTGCCGTGTCACTGTAAGTTCTGTGCCATAGTGAGTTCTGTGCCTCAGTACACTTGAGTGAGGGTACTCGGCAATGCTTTTCCAAACTGTGCCGTGTTGATCAACTGGGCTGCTGTAAACAGTGTGGCCTGGCGGGTCGCGCTGTTCTGTGCTTGTGCTCCCGCATGAAGGAGGGATTGCACAGCCGCGAGTGTCGCCGCGGTGCGACCGGTGGCACGTTCTGATGACGACGTTGTGCCTGGGTCAGCGGCATATGCCAGCCGGTTATCGTCCGCACCAGCCGCTAACGCTGCTTCCTGAATACGTTCCAGCTCGGTGAGTATTGCTCGATTGGTGCGCCTGTCGCCCTCGGCAGTTGAATCAGGCGCTGAAGCGGTATCTTCCTGTGTATTCGGATGTGCGGTGTTCGTTTTCTGCGCGGATCCCGTGGAGGCGTCGCTGAGTGTAGACACCTGCGCGTCAGTAGTCTGCAGCCACTGAATACCTGCGGCAAGAGGCCTGATATCCACAACTGGTGCAAGGAGGGCTCCCGTCACTTCTGCCGGACTTGTTCCCACAACGCCTCCGATCACAGGATTGCCGCCGCCTTGGCTAGCACCGCTCGTACCCACCAAGGACGTGAGTTCACTCAGGGGAGGGAAAGAAGCGAACGCGCTTGAGTGGGGAATCGTGCCTGCACCGGCTCGGAAAGCGCTGAGCAGGCTGATCGTCAAATATGCCTCGGCTCGTTCGGTGTCCCTACCTGTCGAACCTGCGGCCTGAAAGAGGCTGTTCGAAAAATCAACAAGATCGTTGGCGAGGTCTGATGTGATGGTGGAGGCTGCTTTCGTCGTCGAACCCTTGATCTGCGTGGGTGATGCGCTGCTTCTCGTATCGGCAGTGGTCTTCTGCGCAGCTGGCGTATCGCCCATGGCGTCGAGGATCGTCGCCCATGTGCGGGTATCTGTGGCGAGAGATGTGAACCCAGCCGTCTGAGCTGTCGTAGCGAGACGGTGAGCGCGGTTCGCAAGCTGAACACGTATCCTTTCCGCGTGAGGCGTGATGCCGTACAGAACGTCATCTGAGAGACGCGGATGGGACATGTACAGGGCGGCGGCGAATAGTCCAGTGATAATAACAAACACCGACCACAGAATTGCCCCAGGATGCGTCTTTTTGTTCATAAGAGCTATTGTGCCATGCCTTCGAGGCGTGACATGGGGTATCGCACTGGTGCAGCGTGGTTCGTTATTCTCGATTAGGCTACAAACATGGCACAATCACATCGTCACGATCAAAGGAATAGTTACCATTCGAAGCCTGCTCGGAGGGTTGAGAGTTCGCAGAAGAACTCCCATATCGCAGCTCAGCAGCGGATTGTGGAGGCGGTTGAACCGATCGTCGTGCAGTCAGGGCTTTTTCTTGAAGGGATCAAAGTTGGCCGAGGTGGCGTTCGGACGGTTGTGCGAATCGTGGTTGATTTACCTTCCGGACCTGGCGGAGTGACGTCGGATCAACTTGCCGAGGTGTCTCGGAAAATCTCCCGCGAGTTAGATGAGCATGATGATATTGTTGCCGGAGCCTATACCTTGGAGGTTTCGACCCCAGGTGCAGAACGGGAGTTGAGGGAGCCGCGTCATTTTTCGCGTGAACAAGGGCACACGATTTCCGTGAAGCTCAAGGATGGGAATCAGCTTTCGGGCACGGTGACGGGTTTTTTTGGTGATAGCGTTGAACTTCAGGAAGGCGAGACTCGGTCACGGATCGCCTTAGAGGACATTGAGCGTGCTCGGTCAGTTGTGCGTTTGCAGGATGAACTTGGGGAGGCGTGATGGTAGACATCAAGATGAGTGAGCTCCGTATCGTAGAGAAAGAGCTCGGCCTAAGCGTGGACGTGCTACTGGAAGCCGTTCAAGATGCAATGCTGCACGTGTATATGGATACGCCGGGTCACATTAAAGATGCGCGTGTGCAGATTGACCCCACCAGTGGTGAAGTGCGTGTGTGGGCGCCTGAGGTTGACGAAAATGGCACCGTCATCGGCGAGTTCGACGATACACCCAAAGATTTCGGCCGTATTGCAACGATGAAGGCTCGTTCTATTATTTCTCAGCGTATTCGTGATGCGGAGGCGGATCGCCTGCTGGGGAATTTCAAAGGGCGGCAGGGTCAGCTGGTTTCCGGCATTGTGGTTGGCCGAGCTGGCAAGTTTGGAGAGTCGAAGGATCTCGTGATCCGAGTGGGCGATCAGGATGCGTATCTTCGGGCATCGGAACAAGTGCCGACCGAGCATTTTGAGCATGGTGACCACATTCGTGCGCTCGTTCTGGATGTGACGGTTGGTGCGCGCGGAGCCTCGGTGCATCTGTCGCGCACCCATCCTGATTTTGTTCGCCAGCTTTTTGAGCTTGAAGTGCCAGAGCTTCAGGATGGAACGATTACCATCGAAGCGCTAGCGCGTGAGGCTGGGCATCGCACGAAACTGGCAGTCTCGGCAGCCGACCCAAACATGAATGCAAAAGGCACCGCAATCGGGCACAACGGCCAGCGGGTGCGCGCTGTGACGCAGGAACTCAACGGCGAGAAAATTGATATCGTTGATTATTCTGAGGATCCGGCCACGTTTATTGCGTCAGCCCTTTCGCCGGCACGTGTTCTTCGTGTCGATATTCTTGACCGGGATAAGAGACTTTCCCGTGCGGTTGTCCCAGATAATCAGACCTCGCTTGCGATCGGTAAGGAAGCTCAAAATGTGCGCCTTGCTGCCAAGCTGACGGGCTGGGGGATCGATATTCGCGGTGAGTCGGAGCTTTCAGATGCTCCGGAGGCTGACGCGAACTAACGAGGATACGGCGCTGCCGTGACCCATTGGGCAGATCACAGAGGAATATTCCGGCTGTTTTCTGCGCTACACTAAATCAGGTATGCCAGCGCGCCCAGAGCGAAGGTGGGCGTCGCGCTGGGGGAAATGTCGTGTGTCGTACACGTGCGTGAGGGCATATGTGTGATGGCCCAGAAGAAGGAGAGCTGTGGCAAAAGTCCGCGTCCATGAACTTGCCAAAGAACTGGGGATGACCAGCAAGAAGCTGCTGGAGGTTCTGCGCGAATCAGGCGAATTCGTCAAATCCGCGTCGTCGTCTATCGAGGCGCCCGTTGTGCGTAAGGCGCGGGAGTATGTTGAGGCGCATCCCGACGTCGTGGATAAGAAGCCGGGCAGCACGAGTAAAGGTAAGAAGAAGCCTGATACCAACAAAACTGCAGGCGCGCAGACAACTGGTGATAATACGGCGGTTGATCACTCAGGCAGCGATCATGCTGGCGAGGCTCAGGCGGGTGCTTCTGCTTCTTCACCGCGCAGCGATAGCGGTTCTGGCTCCGCTTCGTCTCAGCCCGACGGTGGAAAGTCACCTGCGCCTCGGGTTAGTTCTGGCGTAGAGACAGCGGACGCTGGCCACCCTCATGCGGGTGGAGAGGCTGCGGCGCGTCCCGAGGCTGCCCATCCGTCACCTGCGAATGTGGCACCGCATGCGCCGACGCCGTCAGCGGTGAGGTCTCGCTCTGGCCTCCCCTCGGCAGCCAAGCCTGGCTCGGCTCGCGGTGCGTCCGATCGTTCGGCTGCTCCTAGTCAATCTGCGAAGCGCGAATCTTCCCAGCGCCTAGCGTCTGAACAATCTCGGAGCGCGAACGCGCCGGCGTCGAACACTCGTGATCACGCAACTGCTCGCGATGCAGCTTCAGCAGGCCAGGACCGTCGTGCTGCGCAGGATAAACCACGCGCAGTTACCTCACAGTCTGGAGAAAATCGGCCAACGCCGATGTCTGCGGTTCGCGCGCATCAGGCTGCTGTTCAGCACTCGAAGGAAGCTCAGCAAGCCAAACGGGAACGTGGTCGGGGACATGGTGGGCCTCGTCCTGGTAATAATCCGTTTGCCTCCAAGCAGGGGATGCCTCGTCCCGGTGGCGGTAAAGGGCATGGTGGGCCTCAGGCTGGGGCAGGAAACCATGGATCTCATGCTCCGCACCCTTCGCCAAATCTGATGCCCACACACCTTGGACGCGATGCGGTTGCCTCGCGGCAAGGTGCTGGACGGCCAGGGCGTTCACGCAATGATCGTGGCGGCTTTGGCGGCGCCAATAATTCTCAGCAGCGTCAGGGTGGTTTCACGCGTTCTGGTGGCCGCTCGCGTGGCGGTTCAACTGCGGGTGCCTTCGGAAGAAAGGGATCGCACGCTCAACATGCGCGCAAGAATCGTCGTGCGCGAAAGGAAGAATGGGAAGCACAAGCCTCGCCAATGGTTGCAGGTGTGCAGGTTCCCCATGGCGATGGCTCAACCCAGGTGCGTATCAGGCAGGGTGCTTCACTCGCAGATTTTGCTGAGAGGATTGGTGCAAGCCCGGCAGCGTTGATTACGGTGCTGTTCCGAATGGGTGAAATGGCAACCGTTAATCAGAGCTTGGACGAGGACACGTTCAAACTGCTGGGCGCTGAATTGGGCTATGACGTACAGATTCTTTCTGCTGAAGACGAGGATCGAGAGATCCTGGAGTCTTTCGATATCGACCTTGCTGCTGAGCAGGCGGCGGAAGATGATGCCGCAATGGTTGCACGTCCTCCGGTTGTGACGGTGATGGGTCACGTCGATCACGGCAAAACCAAGCTGTTGGATGCGATTCGACATACGAACGTCATCGAGACGGAATCGGGTGGTATCACTCAGAAGATTGGCGCCTACCAGGTTCATTTGACCTATGAGGGCGAGCAGCGCGCTGTGACGTTCGTGGATACTCCAGGGCACGAAGCATTCACTCAGATGCGTGCGCGTGGTGCAGATATCACCGATATTGCTGTGCTGGTGGTTGCTGCTGATGATGGTGTGATGCCGCAGACTGTTGAGGCGATCAACCACGTCAAAGCTGCGAATGTGAAGCTGATCGTCGCGGTCAACAAGATTGATGTGGCTGGGGCGAATCCCGGAAAGGTGCGCGCTCAGCTCACCGAGTATGGCGTTGTAGCGGAAGAATACGGCGGAGACACGATGTTCGTCGACGTTTCGGCTAAGGAGCGCCTGGGCATCGAGGATCTGCTGGAAGCAATTCTCTACACTGCTGATGCTGAGTTGGATTTGCGTGCCAATCCGCATAAGTCTGCGCGCGGCGTGGCAATAGAAGCGAAGCTCGATCAGGGTCGCGGCGCGATTATTACTGCTTTGGTTCAGACCGGTACTCTGCGTGTGGGCGATCCTCTTGTGGTGGGTACTGCGTCTGGTCGCGTGCGTGCCATGTTTGATGAGAACGGCAAACCTGTTGAGGAAGCCGGTCCATCGCGTCCAGTGCAGGTGCTTGGTTTGAGTTCGGTGCCGGATGCGGGTGACCAACTTCTCGTTGCCTCTGACGATAGAACTGCACGCCAAATTGCGGACAAGCGCGAGGCTGCCAAGCGTGCAGCAACATTGGCCAAGCGTCGCAAGCGTATCAGCCTGGAGAATCTCAATGAGGCTCTCAAGGAAGGCACGTTGCAGACGCTGAACTTGATTATCAAGGGTGACGCGTCCGGATCTGTGGAGGCCTTGGAGTCCTCGTTGCTGGATATCGAAGTGGGTGCCGATGAGGTTCAGCTTCAGATTATTCACCGTGGTGTGGGTGCTATCACTCAGAACGATGTCAATCTGGCAACAGTCGATAACGCGGTGATCATTGGCTTCAATGTTCGTCCTGCTGAACGCGTTCAGGAAATGGCGGATCGCGAGGGCGTTGAGATGAAGTTCTACTCGGTGATTTATCGCGCGATCGAAGATGTTGAGGCGGCTTTGAAGGGCATGCTGAAACCCGTCTTTGAGGAAGTGCAGCTGGGGACAGCCGAGATTCGTCAAGTGTTCCGTTCTGGCAAGTTCGGTAATATTGCTGGCTCGGTGGTTCGCTCCGGCGTGATTAAGAAGGGCGCGAAGGCTCGGTTGGTACGTGATGGTGTTGTGGTGGCTTCTGACCTTGAGATCGTTTCGCTTCGTCACGAGAAGGATGATGTGAACGAGGTTCTCGATGGACATGAGTTCGGTGCCACCTTGGGGTATCAGGATATCCGTGAGGGTGATACCTTCGAAACGTACGATATGCAGGAAAAGCCTCGGGATTAACGAATCGTTGTGACGTGGGGCGGGGTGTCGCGGTGTGCGGACTCCGCCCCATAGTGATTGATCGGAGCAAGGATGAGCACGCAGAACACTCGTAAAGTCGAGGAGCGTATTCGTGTTGTTGTGGCATCGCTGTTGCATAATGGACATTTGAAGGATCCGCGCTTGGAAAACGTCACAGTGACGGATGTGCGTGTGACGGGGGATCTTCAGCATGCGCAGGTGTTTTATACAGTGTTGGGTGATCACGCGGAGAAAAATCGAGCCCATAAGGCATTGCGTTCCGCAACGGGCAAGTTGCGTTCACGCGTGGGTGCACGCCTCGGGTTACGCGTCACGCCCTCCCTTGAATTCGTTTATGATTCGATCCCTGAGACGGTAGAAACAGTTGAAGCAGCATTGTCGGCTGCTGCAGCGCGGGATGCCCAGATTGCTGCGGCCTCTGATGGTGCTGAGCCCGCCGGTGACGCGGATCCGTATAAGCAGCCGCGTCAAGCACAGGTGCTGCGGCAGGAAGATAGCGCAGGTCAGGTGGGGAAGTCGCCTGTGATGGCTGCGCCTGGCAGCGTGATGCGCGCAGCCGATGACGAGGGCACTGGCCAGGGGTCGATGGACACAGACAGCGATACGGTTGGCGACGATTCGCCGCTCAATCCCGCAGGTGGTTTGAGTGCGGCTGAGCTTGCCAGGATTATGGATGAGCGCGGAGATACTGATGCCGCCAGTCTTTCCTAATCTTGCTCGTGGGGAGTTTCCTGGCGACGGAATCCTTATCGTGGATAAGCCCTCGGGCGTCACAAGCCATGATGTGGTCAGTGCACTGCGCAGGTTGACGGGCACGCGGAAGGTAGGGCACGCCGGAACGTTGGATCCACTCGCAACAGGTGTGTTGATCGTGGGTGTGGGCGCCGGAACCAAGCTGCTGACCTATGCCCAGGGTGAGAGAAAATCGTACGAAGCGACGATTCGTCTGGGTGTCACGACGTCCACTGAGGATGCGGAGGGCGAGGTGACGAGTGTTCGCGGAGCCTCGGGCATCACTGCACAAAGCATCGATGCGGCACTTGGCACGATGGTAGGGACGATTCGTCAGGTTCCCAGTGCTGTTTCCGCGATCAAGGTACAGGGCAAACGCGCCTATCAGCGTGTACGAGACGGCGAACATGTTGAGCTTCCCGCCAGGAGCGTCACCATCTATTCCGCGCTGCGCCGCGAGCAGCCGCGTGCTGGTGTGCAGAGGGCGGATTCCTGTTCCGTCCCTATTCTCGATGTCGATGTAACTGTTGAATGCAGTGCTGGAACCTATATTCGGGCGTTTGCGCGGGATCTTGGTTCGGCTCTCGGCTGTGGGGGCTATGTGACGTCGTTGCGCCGGACGTGTATCGGTTCCTTCGGGCTTGATGAAGCGTTTCGTCTTGAGGATCTTTCTGAGCGTGTATCTGCCGGAGATCTTGTCCCTGTTGCACCGATGGCACGCTCGGCTCAACGCCTTGTGCCGACGATCCGTGTGAATTCAGGCCAGGCGCGCTCGCTGAGTTTTGGTCGTTCCATACGTATGGAACGACATACGGTGCGTCCACTCGCACGCGACACGTCCCCACAGGATTCTGAAGGTCACGATACTGATACTTCTGCAGTTGCTGCGGCTATCTATGGAGATGTTCTTGTTGCATTGGTTGTGCTCCATTCAGATCGCTGGCAGCCACGTACAGTTTTTGCTCGCCCACAGGATTTTCCGTACGCAGGTGACGAGATCCAATCAGACCGCAGCGTGCAGCAAGGTCAGGATCGTCGCCTAGAATGCGATGCCCATCAGCGCGATGCCCAGGCTCCTTCAGCGAGCGACCGTAGCAGTGCTGCGCTGCCTGTGGCGAGCCCGTCGGCATCGACGACAGGTAAGAATATGCCGCATGTGGAGCGGATCGTGAGGAGCTGAACCATGGAAATTTGGCACAAAAGTTCCGATGTACCGGCGAATATCGCGTCGGTAGCGACGGTGGGCGTCTTCGATGGCGTACATCGTGGGCATCAGGCTGTGCTGCGCGCAACAATCGAGGCTGCGCGGCGTACAGGCTCAACCGCAGTGGCTCTTACCTTTGATCCGAACCCGGTGCGTGTCCATCATCCGAATAGCCCGTTTCAGGAAGTCGCAAGCTTGGATGTCCGCCTGGCGTTGATGGCGCGCCTAGGCCTGGACGCTGTGTATGTGCAGCACTATACAGAGGACTACGCGCGTGCTCGTCCTCAGGGTTTTATCCGCACGCAGCTGTTGGAGAACCTCGGCGCGCGGGCGATCGTTCTGGGTAGCGACTCACGTTTCGGGGCTGGAAATCAGGGCGATGTACAGCTGCTCAAGCAGATGGCCGATCACGAGGGCTTTGATGCGGTTATCGTCGATGATCTTCTCTCGGAGGATGGTCAACGGTGGAGTTCGACATGGGTGCGGCGCGATCTGAGCGTGGGCGACGTGCGTTCCGCCTCTCGAACGCTTGGGCATTTCCATCGCTTGACGGGGCGAGTGCACCACGGGTATCAGAGGGGGAGAGCCCTGGGATTTCCAACGGCGAATGTTGTGGGCGATCAGATGGGTGAGGTTCCTGCCGACGGTGTGTATGCGGGGTGGTTGCAACGCTTCTCCTTAGGTCGCATTCCTGATTTTCCACCCGGATGGGATGGTGCGCACTATCATCCCGGGGTCGTGGAGTTACTAGTCGCAGATCCTCTTCAGACTTTGCCTGCGGCAATATCTATAGGGTCGAATCCTCAATTTGGAGGCGTACAGCGAACCGTTGAGGCGCATGTGTTGGGTCGATCAGATTTGAACCTCTATGGTGAATTCGTTGCGCTGGATCTTGTGGACAGAATACGGCCAATGGAGAAGTTCGCCAACGTTGAGGAATTGCTTGAGCGAATGGATCAGGATTTGTTGGACGTCTCTGCGGTGCTGGGTGTTCCGCCGGCCACGCGCCAGGATCCTCACGCGGTTACAGCACAGTGAACGATCTTCCGTGGCACAAGCTCGCCTGCGCGAGGGTGACGAATCTCGCGTACGTGGCTTGCTCCGTCCTTGTGGGTGAATTGCTAGACTATATGTGCCGTAGATCGGCCACGGATAAGCAAGCCTGAGCACATGCTCACGGCTCCGTGCAGCGAGAAGTAAAGGAGCGTCATGGCGCTTTCAAAGGAAAAGAAGCAAGAAATCATTCGTGAATACGCAACCCATGAGGGCGATACTGGTTCTCCTGAAGTTCAGGTTGCACTGCTTACTGCTCGTATTTCCGAGTTAACAGAGCATTTCCGTGTGCATCATCACGATCACCATTCGCGTCGTGGTTTGATGCTCCTGATTGGCCAGCGCCGGCGTTTGCTGAAATATCTGGCCAGCGAAGATATCGAGCGCTATCGTTCATTGATTGCGCGCTTGGGTATTCGCCACTAACACTGAAACATAAGGCGGCCTTTAAGGTCGCCTTTTTGCGTGATGAGCGGCCTTCGGTGACGGCATCCACAGAGTACGCGCATGTGTGCAGCGGTGTGTGCGATCACTGACGGCCGCAGGTAAGAAGATAGAAAGAAATAATAAGGAGGTCCCGTTGGAGGGTCCAAATGTTCACTTTTCTGAAGCTGTGATCGACAATGGAAGCTTTGGGAAGCGCACGATTCGTTTTGAGACTGGTGTTCTCGCCCAGCAGGCTGGCGGAGCAGCACTGGCGTATCTGGATGGAGAAACAACTGTTTTCTCTGCCACGACGGTATCGAAGGAACCAAAGGAGCACTTCGATTTCTTCCCACTGACGGTTGATGTGGAAGAAAAATCATATGCTGCCGGCAAGATTCCGGGCGGATTCTTCCGGCGGGAAGGGAAGCCAGGCATGGACGCCATTTTGGCTGCTCGCCTGATCGACCGTCCACTACGTCCAGCTTTTATCAAGGGCATGCGCAATGAGGTTCAGGTTCACGCGCAGGTGTTGACGGTGCATCCCGATGATGCGTATGACGTTCTGGCGATCAACGCTGCCTCGATGAGTACGAGCCTGACGGATCTGCCATTTAATGGTCCTGTTGGTGGTACGCGTATGGCGCTTATCGACGGGCAGTGGGTCGCATTCCCTCGGTGGGCAGAGTTGGAGCGAGCCACGTTCTCCATGGCGATTGCAGGCCGTGTGGTGGGTGACGATGTCGCCGTCATGATGGTAGAGGCTCAAGCGCCAGAGGGTGCCGACGACGTCATCAAAGCTGGCGGGACGAAACCCACCGAAGATGTGGTCGCTCAAGGCATGGAAGCTGCCAAGCCCGTGATCCGCACGCTTGTTGAGGCTCAGGCGAAGCTGCGGGCTGAGTGTGGTAAGGCGACGAAGGATTATCCTTTGTTCCCGGATTACACGGATGAACAGCTTGCTGCAGTTCGGGAGCATCTGGGTGATTCGCTTTCTTCACTGCTCGGTATCGTCGATAAGCTGGAGCGTTCAGAAAAGTTGGGCGAGATCATTGCTCAGACGCAGCAAGCATTGGCTGAGCAATTCCCCGAGTCTGAGGCACAGATCGATGCTGCGGTGAACTACGTGTTCAAGCAAATGATGCGCGATCACGTGTTGCGCACCGGCGAGCGGATGGATGGTCGTACGCCCGTTGAAATTCGTACGATTACTGCGCAGGCGGGAGTGCTGCCACGCGTGCACGGTTCGGCTCTTTTCCAACGCGGAGAAACTCAAGTACTGGGTGTGACCACTTTGGCCACGCTCAAAATGGAGATGCAGCTGGATAACCTGACTCCGTACACGTATCGTCGTTTCTTTACGCATTACAATTTCCCGCCGTACTCCGTGGGCGAAACTGGCCGTGTCGGTTCCCCGAAGCGTCGCGAAATCGGGCACGGGCACTTGGCTCAGATGGCTTTGGAATCTCAGCTTCCCAGCGTTGAGGAGTTCCCGTATACCATTCGTCAGGTTGCGGAAACCATGGGATCTAACGGATCCTCGTCGATGGCTTCCACCACCGTCTCCACGATGAGTATGTACAATGCTGGCGTTCCATTGAAGGCTTCTGTTGCCGGAATTGCGATGGGACTCATCACAGGCGAGGTGGATGGTCAACAAGCGTATGTGACCCTGACCGATATCCTTGGCGCCGAAGACGCGATGGGCGACATGGATTTCAAGGTGGCTGGCACTCGCGATTACGTGACAGCCCTGCAGCTTGATACCAAGCTCACCGGCATTCCAGCTCAGGTGCTCGCTGGGGCACTCGCGCAGGCGCACGATGCTCGCCTTGCGATCCTCGATATTATCGACGCAGCTATTTCTGGCCCTGACGAGTTGGCGGAAACGGCTCCGCGCATCATTACCGTGGCGATCCCCGCAGACAAGATTGGCGAGGTCATCGGCCCGAAGGGCAAGATGATCAAGCAAATCCAGGAGGAAACTGGTGCGGAGATCACTATCGAGGAAGACGGCACCGTCTATATTGCGTCGAATGACGGCCCGAGCGCAGACTCGGCGCGCGAAATGATTAATTCGATCGCCAATCCTCAGCTGCCGCGTGAGGGCGAGCGCTTTATGGGAACCGTTGTGAAGACAACGAGTTTCGGCGCTTTTATCGCTCTCACTCCAGGGCGTGATGGTCTGCTTCATATCTCCCAGGTTCGCCGGCTGGTTGGCGGTAAGCGTGTGGATGCCGTGGAGGATGTGCTTAACGTTGGCGATAAGGTTGAGGTCGAGGTTGTTCAGATCGATCCGCGCGGGAAGGTTTCCCTGCAAGCGGTGGTCGATGGTGAAACTGGCGAGCCAGACGACGCATCACCGGATCGATCCGCGCAGGATGACCATTCCCAGCACGAGCATAAGGATCGGCGCCGCACCGTGCGTCGAGGGTCTCGTCAACGCCGCCGGACGCACGAAGGTCACAGCTCGGAGGACACGCAGGGCGATAAGAGCGAAAGTACTAGTGCTCACGCGGGCAACGAATCTGGTGAAAGCGCAGATCACGACGCCTAAGTGCTGTTGACTAGTTTTTGTACCGAGGTGTGACGACGCGCATTACTGTGTGTGTCGAGCCAATCCGCGGTTACATTTTGTTTGATGAGGCTGATGGGCTGTTTTGCACACGACGTGTGAAACAGCCCATTTTTGATGCATTCATGCAGTGTTTGTGGCACGTGGATGGCCTCTTTGTGGGGCGCACTTTGGGGCTGTTTCTCACCTCCGTTGGCATGAGGAAATATTGTCCAGGAGATTGTCAACGCGGCTTTTTGTGCTCGCGCTGCTGGCGGCTAGGCTACGTAGGGCGGAAATACGATGACGGCGAATTGCAAAGAACTGAAAAGGACAACGTATGGCGAAAATCGAACTGACAGGATCCGATGTGCAGTTTGACGAGGACGGCACGCTGATCCGGCGCACAGTCCTCCCTGCGGGTGTGCGGGTACTGAGCGCAACGGTGCCTCATTCTCGATCGGTATCGGTTGGGATCGGCGTGGGTGCAGGGTCTGGCGATGAGGTGGAAGGCACCTTTGGCGCTACTCACTTCCTTGAGCATCTGCTGTTCAAGGGAACTGCGAACCGCACGGCTCAGCAGATCGCAGAGGAAACGGATTACCTTGGCGGTGAGTTCAATGCGGCGACCGCGAAGAACCAGACTTTTTATTATGGCCATGTTTTTGCTGACGATCTTGCTCCAGCACTCGATTTACTCGCAGATATGGTGACGAGTGCACGCCTTGACCCTGCTGATATGGAAACGGAACGGGGTGTTATTCTCCAGGAACTTGCCATGTACGCCGACGATGCGACCGATGTGGCTCAGGATGCGCTCTATTCGGCTGTTTTCGGTGATCATCCGCTCGGGCGTCCCGTGGGTGGAACGCCTCAGACCGTTTCCGCACTCGAGCGTGACGCACTCGCTGCCCACTTTTCCGCTCATTACCGTCCTCAGGAAATAGTGGTTGTCGCAAGCGGAGCTGTTGAGCATGAGGCTCTGAGAGAACTGGTTGCGGCCACGCTCTCATCCCATGGGTGGAATATGAACCTATCAGCACCGCCCGACGCCCGTCGCCGTTTTGCTCCGATCAGCTATAGTTCCGGCATTGAGCGCAGAATCGACAAACCGGTGGAGCAATCTGCTGTGTTGCTGGGTATGCCGGCTATGCCTTCAGATGATCCGTGTCGGCATACGCTTTCGGTGCTCTCGATGATATTGGGCGGAGGGACATCCAGCCGGCTGTTTCAGGCGGTTCGTGAAGAGCGAGGCCTCGCATATGCGACCTATGCTTTTCCGGCGCTTTTCCCTGAGGGCGGCCTTTTTGCGCTGTATGCTGCAACGGCTTCTGAATCGGCTGACGAGGTGTCCGCTCTGATGCGCGGGACGTTGGAGGGAATGGCAGACAGCGGCGTGACGAATGAGGAAGTGAACAGCGCCATCCGCCGTGTGCGTGCATCACTGGTTTTTGCGTCAGAACACGCGAGCTATCAAATGAATCGTCTGGCAGCTGCCGAACTTGTGGCGGGATACGTTGAGTCGCAGGATGCTGTGCTGGATGCTGTGCGCGCTGTGACTCCTGACGACGTGAAGTCCCTTGCGGCAGACCTTGTGCGTGCGCCGCTCTCCACTGTCATCGTTGGTGGAAAGTAGGTTGTGCCGGAGCGCGGAGGGCGCGCCCGCCGCGTTCACATCGTCTCAATGTGCACGTGCCACAGATGCTGTGTTGCGCTGCCTGCTCCGATCTGAAAACGACGGCGATATCCTGTTGGTGCGAAGCCTTGTGCGGAAAGGAATCTCGTCACTCCATCGTCGCCAGCGAAAGCCCATATTTGAAGCTCGGAGAATCCAGAGTCGGCAGATTCCTCGGCGAGCGCGTCCATGATGAGCGTCGCCAGGGTCAGGCTTTGTGGTCCTTGGGCCTGGATACCAAAGCTGGTTATTTCCATGACGTGCGTGCTGCTGTGGCTGTGCGTGCTGTTGCGAATGGATTCGTGAGCGGAATCGTTGTGTGGATTTCCCTGTGTCGCTGGCGTGGCGCGCGCCGCCGATGGGTCGGCTTGGACGGCGGGAACTGCTGTCGCAAAGCCGGATGGCTTATCCCCGACAAGGCCGAGCAGAGCGATTGACGCGGTCGGCGCCGGATGCAAAAGTGTCGATGACCATGCGCTTTCAAGTGGTGAAGCAGAAGGAAGCACCTCATCGACTTCGAGTTCGTCGAGTGTGGTTGCCCTGCGGAGCGAGTTTCTCCATTGGGTACGCTGGATAAGAGCCACGGCTGGCGCATCGTCTGGTTCAAGAGGGCGCACGGAGAGGGAAGGTTGAGGCTTTGCTTCTATCATACATTCAGCTTAGCCTGCGCTATGCTTGCCGGATAAGTGCCGGTGGGAGGCGGGTACGCGTGTAAGACGGCGTATGCTGTTTCGTTGCGCTGTACACATTGAGCGGGATGTGCGAACTCGGTAGACTAATTTTACATATAGGTTTGTTCGTTTGCAGACAAAATGGTGGAACCTCCATACACTGAGTGAGGTCGTACACTGATAGCGGTACTGGTATTTCCGCATAGATATTGCACGTAGGATATTGTGATTGCGACATTGAGTGATTGCACAACTGAGCAACTGCGAAATTGAGTGATTGTGAAATTGGAATAGAAAGGTGGCGATTGTCCCTAGCTGGGTGCGAACCTTGGCGGTGGGGCGATGAGGTTGGATCGTGTGGGGAGCATGTTAATGAGGAACCGTCGCAACGATGGCTTGGCTGCTGCACATCAGGGGCGTATCCGCCTGCTGTTCTCGGTTGTAGCCGCAGCGTTGCTTGCCCTGGCAGTGACAGGTATCAGCAGCGTGTTGCCTTCCGCCCGCGGTTACTACGCGTCAGGCGGCGATTTGACTGGCAATTATGCAGGCTTCTCCGAGCCGTATTTGGGCACGATCGATTGGGTCGATTTTTCCCAGGCTGTGATGAAGGATGGTTCCCAACGGACGTTCACAGGTAACAAGTCTCAGTGGCTTCAACAGCGGGATATCCCTGCCACATTTACAAGCACCACGGATGTTGACACGTCTCAACTGGTCACAACGTGTACGCTCTCAAACATTTGGTCGGGGAGAATCCAGTCGAATTTTGACGGCTTGGCTCCCTATATGCCTGGGAATTATAGTGGTGACAGCTGGGACAATTTTTACGGCGCTCATCGAGTGACGGGGCTGGGCACAAACAGCGCGCCGAAGGATTTCGATATCCATTGTGATCTGACACTGCATAAAGACGATGGCTCGACGATGCCGATTCCTTTCGATGGGTTGGTTTTCGCTAATGCTGAGGCGATTGACCGCGGCGAGTTTGTGAATATTACGCCGGAGGTACAGGGCAATGCCACACCGTGGTGGCATGTGCTCGAATATGAGGTTCCAGCCGGCTGCTCAAGTCAAAACCGCTTGTATGTTGGCTCAGAGCTCTATCCTGAACGGAACGGGCTGAGCGGCACCATGGTTCGGGATCATACGCTGCAGATGGGATCGTTTTCTTCTGATGGTCAGTGCACGGGTGGAGCGCCGTTTTTGACGACTTTTGCCCGCAATGCGGTGGGTGCGCACGTTCATATTGATGCTCACGGGTTTAATGCAATCGCTATCGGCGTCGTCGTCAGCGCAGACACGGGCGATGCTCTGAGTTCGTATGGCACTGCAGCTGCGCTTGTTCAACCCAAGATTTCCGGAGGAGACAACATTCCCACAGGTTCAGACAACTTGAGCTCAACCAGCAAAGCAGCGGTGAGCGCAGCGGCAGCTGGTCAAGCGACGGTTGATTTTTCTGCCGTCCTGCCGCGTCTGGGAGCGCAATCCGGAGACCCCGATTTTAACTCGGTGCAGGGGAAGGCCACCGAAAATGGGTGGTTTACGATGGTTGGCGACGACATCCACGATACGAACCCGGCCGATAAGAATGTGCAGGGGAGTACATCCATTGACGATGAGGACGCAGTTGATCGGCTCGTTGTCTATCCCCGTACTGGATTTGATTATTCCCTGACGGTGAAATGTACCCCCGCCTCAACTGGCACGTCGTATGTGGCGGGCTGGTTGGACTGGAACCATAACGGCAAATTCGACACGCAGCCAGGAGGGAGCGAAAAAACAACGACCACATGCGAACCTTCGGGGTTTGCTACGCTCACGTGGAGTGCCTCGCAGCTGCAGCCGCTGTTGCTCTCCGACCAGGTCGGGGCTTATCGCAGTGCGCTCCGGCTGATGATTTCTACTGATGATCAACTCGTCAAACCTGGTGCTTCGACGTCGATGATGAAGAACGGTGAAGTTGAGGATCATGCCGTGACCTTGCTCTCGCCAGGTATCGACCTGTCGACGTCTGTTGTGGACGAGTCTGGTGAACCAACGAATTATCAAGATTCAGCAACCGGAACAAACGTCAATAATGGGTGGCAGTTCACCGGCTCAACCCTGATGGCGGGAGGCTCCATCGCGCAGGCAGGTCTGCTGAAACCTGCTTCACAGGACGGAGCTTTGCTCTCCGCGCAGACACCTGTTCAGACCGATACAAGGACGACGAGCGTCAGTGGGGCGCAGAGTGCTGGTCACCTTCAATGGAATCTTGCGTTGAATCCTACGAATACGGCGAATAGCACTATTGTTATCAACAATCCAGCTGCCTCACGTGCGGGCACATCATTTGCTCACAGTGATACACAGATCGTTCAATCGCAAAAGACGAATGATGATGGAACAGCGCTCTACCAGGTGTATCCACACAAAAACGCGTCAGGTGCGTGGGACAATGCGCGCTGCGTGGCACGCTCGAAGCCGGCTGACTGGGATGACAGCATATGGGCATACCCCGATACCACAGCAGGCGTGGGTGTGTACACCAATATCGGTGGGGTGGATGCTGCCCAGCCCGGCTTTAAGCTGAGCGGTCTCGCAGAGAACTCGATCCTGGACTGCACGATGCTGAATCAGCCTTATGGCACCTTCACAGTGCGCACGATCGTGGATACCAGTGCCACAGGGCTGGCTGCTGGCGATACAACACGCCGAGACATACAGCAGACGGTGAATAGCTATGCATATTCCGGAACGTGGACGTGTACAGTGCCGGATTCAAGCCCATACCACAACGTCGATGGCACGTATAGCTTCACGCCGGCCAATTTCTGGCCAACGACAGGGTCGGTTCGGACTGTGCCCATTGATGAACGTAGCAAAATCCCTCTCGGTTCAACGTGTACCGTCACACAGACGAAGGTGACGATGCCGAATCTGCCTGAAGATCGATCCGATGCCACGTCGTCCCCGTTCACGGCTCTCGGATCAACACATCATGACTGGGTGGATGCGTATCGATGGGGTTCGCTGACGTATCGCACGAACCAAGATGCTCAGTTTTCGCAGTTTGACAATGTTCTGACGGCAGCAAGCAGTCTGATCGGTGAATCCCCTGCACCAGTGACAGTACAAAACTCGGTGACTGCTACGGCAGGTGCGACCCTTACATGGCAGACGGTTGACCAGGATGGCAACGCGCTGGGCGGAGCTCGCTTCACTCTCCGATATAAGGATGAGCGGGGAGCGTCCGTGGATCGTATCGTGCGGGACTGCCAGGGGACTGCCGACACTGGTGGCGCACAGTGTGAGGGGTATTTCGATCAGGATCCGAGGCCGGGCTTTATCCGCGAGGAGAACGTGCGCGCGCGGCCTGGCGGCTACACCGTTATCCAGAGCATGGCTCCCGGCGGCTATATTCTTTCGAACCAGGATGCTAGCATCACTGTTTACCCAGAGGATCGTTCCGTGAGCTGCGTTGCACGCACCGTCGATCCTCCAGAGTGTCCCCTCGTCGTGTCGCAGCCAATGGATCGGCCTGCCTCATGGACGGATAACCAGTTTGTGAACATCAAGGTGAAGGCGAGTATGCTCCCCGGATTGCCGTTGACGGGAGGGCTCGGTCAGTTTGTCTTTTCACTTATTGGCGGTGTCATTGTGGGCGCTGCAACGATCGTTGCGTTGCAGGCGATTCGGCGTTCGCGCAGGCAGGCGAGCTCCTCGACGGAGTGAGCAAAGAAGACAGTGCAGCTATCACATCTCGATGGTGTGATAAAGGTCAGCAAGAAAGGGAATCAAGCAGGAGAAACGCAAGAGTCAACTCGAATATGGACGGCACACATTCAGATGCCATTCAGGAGCATCGAGATAACGATGCGCACGTATCTAAAATTCTGAGAAATATGCACTCAGAACACGACGAGTTTATTATCAGAGATGTCACGGTGAGTATGCGAATATCAGGCCGAAAGCTGGCACGAAAATCGCACGACCACGCCAGACACACAAATGAAGAGAAAAGGAAGCGAAATGACAACACGTGCGACGCATCTGCGTCGGTCACTCGCAGCCATCGCCGCAGGCGCGTGTGCGATCCTCGGCGTGGGAGCGTGGACAATCCCAGCTCAGGCTGCTGATCCAGCATACACATTCACAAACGGCAGTATTATCGTCCATAAGTATGCCAACCCTGGTGGCGGGTCGGCTCTACCGGATGGGTCAGGAACGACGCCGACAACCGATCCTGTTGATGGCGTGAAGTTCACAGTTGCTCAGGTTGAAGGCATCAATCTCGCCGACGGTTCCGGGTGGACTGCTGTTGGACAGGGAGATAAGCACGCCAGCCTGGATTCCGATGGAAAGAACGTCACAGGTGCTGATGGCAAGACATATGCAGTCAGCACATCCACGAGCGAGCAGACCACAGCGCAAAATGGCACAGCGACGTTCTCCAACCTCGATTTGGGACTATATGTGGTGACAGAAACGGATGATACGGGCGCAACTGTAGGCGGGAAGCCCGTGAAGGTTCTGACGAAGTCTGCGCCTTTCCTCGTCACCGTGCCGTACCTCAGCGGTGGTTCAAAGTGGGTCAACGATGTGAATGTGTACCCCAAGAACACGGTGTCTACCAACGACACAACACCAGTCAAGACCACTGATACAACGGGGCTTAATTTCCAAGGTGATACCATCACCTGGACGATTACACAGACAGTTCCACAGCTCGGTCAAGGCGAAAAGCTCAAGACCTTTAAAATCTCTGATCCTCTGCCTTCCGGTGTTAATAAAGTGAGCAACAATGACGTAACAGTTACTATTGCCTCCTCCGGCGGCGTTTCAAAGACGGTCCCGAATACCGTGAGCGTCGATGACCCAAATAAGGTGACAGTTGACTTCGCAAAGGGGCTGGGCGATCTCGCTTCAGGCGACAAGGTGACGGTGACGATCCGTGCCACAGTGAACGATCTGACGCAGTTGGCAAACAGCGCAACGACGACTATCAACGATACAAGTTTTGATTCAAGTTCCGATGCTGATGGTGCTGCAGATCCCACCACCGTGACCTCGCAGAAGCTCACTGTGGTGAAGAATGCGCAAGGTGATGAATCCACAACATTGCCCGGGGCTGTTTTTACGGTGTATCCAGGTAAGTGCGCCAATGTGACTGGCGAATCGACCGGTCATCGGTTGGCACCAACCGACGCCAACGGCGAAACCTCCACGTGGGCTGAGGGTCAGACTGATGCCGCGAAGAAGGCTCTGAGCGGCGATGCGCTCCTCGTTGCAGGGCAAACATACTGCGTCAAGGAAACGACGGCGCCAGCCGGATACCAGATCAATCCAACAGGCCAGGAAGTCGTACAGGGTGCAGGTCCTGTGACGAAAACCTTCACCGATACCAAGGTTGATTCCGGTATCCTTCCAAACCTGCCAATGACTGGTGCTCAGGGTCTGGTGCTGCTCACGGTTCTGGGTCTGCTGGTTGCCGGTACCGGCGCTTGGTTCGGTGTTGTGGCTGCCCGCCGCAAGCAGAACGACGCTGAGTAATCAGTGACCTTGCTGGTACGCTTTTAGTTCATGGCTAAACACGCACAACAAGCAAGTGCGAGCGTAAGGCCGCGTTCCCAAGCGGGGGCGCGGCCTAGCCGTTTGTTGCCCGCAATCGCAGCTCTGCTGATGTTCGCGGGTGCAACCATTTTTCTTTATCCATTTGCCGCGCAGTGGATCAATCAGTACAAGCAAGCCAAGATCGTCGACGCGTACTCGAAAATCGCGGCCGACGCGCGGCCTCCTGAAGAACAGCAGCTCGAGGAGGCTAAAAAGTACAACAGCATGCTTGCTTCTGGGAACCTCGTCGACATCGCCGGCCACGTCCCGACGATTCGCGAGCAGGGTAAGGCTCCCGAAACATACGGCATTAAGCCCTACGAACAGCAGCTGGCTGTTGACAACACGGGTTTGATGGCGCGCATCAAAGTGCCGAGCGCGGACGTCGACCTGCCCGTTTATCATGGAACATCAGACGAAACACTACTCCAGGGTGCCGGTCACTTGCAGGGTACCGCGTTGCCGGTGGGCGGTGCAGGCACGCGCACGGTGATTACAGGACATCGTGGCCTGGCAAGCGCCACAATGTTCACCTACCTAGACCGCGTGAAAAAGGGCGATGAGTTCACCATCGAGGTGTTCGGGCAAGTCCTGGCTTACCGCGTGTTCGACATCAAAATTGTGGACCCGCAAGACACCGCGACAATTAAAGCGGTTCCGGGCAAAGACCTTGCCACCCTCATCACGTGTACACCGTTGGGCATTAACACGCAGCGCATCGTCATCACGGGCGAGCGAATCATCCCAACGCCGGCGTCCGACAAAGCCGGTCAAACCTCGGACCTCCCGCACTTTCCATGGTGGCTCGTTACGTGGCTGGGCATCGCCTTGCTGCTCGGGTTCTTCTACTGGCTTCTGACCCGCCGGCCTGCGGTCAAGCACTATGCTCCCGGGCCTGTTCGTCAGCTCAAAACCCTCGCTCGAGTCCATCGGCCGGCTAGCTAGCGGGGAGGGCTCGACAGTTCCTGGCCATTGGAGAATCCATCCACGTGAGAAATGGATCATGTAGTACGATTTCAGCACGGGGTGTTTGCTGAGGGGTGCAGATTGATGTTTTGTGCCGTTTAGCTTGGAGGCCGGTTGCATGGAGCTTCTCAATTTCGATCATGCGCTTATTCGTGGAGACTTTTTCTACGGTGGCGATGGTGGAGCGAAACTCGCAATTGAATATGAGGGTGACGTGTGGATGCTCAAATTTCCGAAATCCACGCGCGGTCGGCACAATCCCCACATGTCGTATACGACGAGTCCTCTCAGCGAATATTTGGGCTCGCAAATTTATGCCGCATTGAATATCCCGGTGCATCAGACGGTTCTTGGCATACGCGCAGGGAAGGTTGTTGTTGCGTGCAAGGATTTCACCTTTGAAAAAGGCCGGGAAACAGCACGTTTGATCCCGTTCAACGAGATCAAAAATGCATTTATGTCCTCCGATCTCGATTCGTATTGCGGTTCAGGATCGGACACGCTGCTTGAGGAAGTGCTCGCCACGATCGCGGCACAACCGACGCTTACCGCG
This sequence comes from Actinomycetaceae bacterium, assembly GCA_028724265.1. Lineage (GTDB taxonomy): Bacteria > Actinomycetota > Actinomycetes > Actinomycetales > Actinomycetaceae > JAQYDG01. The sequence continues at coordinate 175,540 of JAQYDG010000004.1, read as the reverse complement.
ATTCCTGGCGTTACACAGCGGTTTTGGGACATGTTTATCGTCGACGCGTTGATTGGAAATAACGACAGAGACAACGGCAATTGGGGAATCCTGCGGGACAACGCCACTCGAAAGCAGACGCTCGCTCCGGTTTTTGATAACGGCAATGCATTCTTCTCGAAGCGTGGAATCGATCAGATTATCGATGCCGTGCCTGAGGAATTTGAAGGCATTCGCGTCATGCCCGCAGAGCAAAAATATTTCTACAAGCAGGTAGTGGCGTTGCGCGTGTCCGACGTTTTTGAACTTACCGTCCAGGCTTTGAAGAAGGATACCGACGAACGCGCTGGCCAATCTGCGGCGACGCATCCGCAGCCTGCGCCCGGAGGAGACTTGCGCGCCGAAATCGACGAGAGGATTCGCGCAGCGCAAGACGACGTCGCCTAACTGCGCAACCGCACCTGTTTTCGAAGGCGTCCTTTTCGGCGTGTTCGTCACGAAACAGTGGGCAGTGAGTTTTCCTGTGCCTCGTCGCGCCCTGTCCGTGAGACAATAGGACTGTGCTAGAAAATCCTGAAGCTCCACAATTGGGCGACGATACTGTACGGATCATTCCCTTAGGCGGTCTGGGCGAAGTAGGCCGTAACTGCAACGTGCTTGAATATCATGGGCAATTGGTTGTGGTGGACTGCGGTGTGCTGTTTCCGGAGGAGTCGCAGCCAGGCGTGGATTTGATTCTTCCAGATTTGACGTACCTGAAGGATCGCGTCAACGATATCCAAGCAATTGTGCTCACCCACGGGCACGAGGATCATATTGGGGGAGTGCCCTATCTTCTGAAGCTTCGGCCAGACATTCCGATTATCGGTTCCCAACTGACGATTGCATTTACGGAAGCGAAACTGGTAGAGCACCGCATCAAACCTCACTCTTTTGTGGTGCAGGAGGGCGATACCGAGCAGGTTGGCCCATTCCAGATGGAGTTCATCGCCGTCACGCACTCGATTCCTGATGCTCTGGCGGTGTTCGTGCGGACGCCGGAGGGAAATATTTTTATCACCGGTGATTTCAAGATGGATCAGCTTCCTCTCGATGGCAGGCTCACTGATTTGCGTGCTTTCGCCCGTGCTGGCGAGGAGGGCGTCGATCTTTTTATGTGTGACTCTACCAATGCGGAGGTTCCTGGATTTATTCGTTCAGAAAGCGAAATTGGCCCCGTCATCGACGAAGTGTTTGCGCGCTCCACTGGTCAGATCGTAGCCGCGACGTTTTCCTCGCATGTTCACCGTGTACAGCTCGTTCTCAATGCTGCGGCTCACTATGGCCGTAAAGTCGCTTTTGTTGGCCGTTCGATGACGCGCAACATGACGATTGCGGCTGATCTGGGATATCTGGACATTCCAGAGGGGACAGTTGTGGATCTGAATGTGATGCCGTCCCTTGAGCCGGCACAGCGGGTGTATATGGCAACAGGCTCCCAAGGCGAACCGATGGCGGTTCTTTCGCGGCTTGCGAACAAAGCGCATCCGAAGATTTCTTTGGAGCGCGGTGATACCGTCTTGATGACGGCATCTCTGATTCCGGGCAATGAAAACTCTGTGTTTACGCTGATCAACGGGCTGATGAAGCTGGGGACGAACGTGGTGTACTCCGGAAATGCGAAGGTTCACGTGTCCGGTCACTCTGCCCAGGGGGAGCTCTCCTACGCGTATAACATCCTGGAGCCGGCTTATGCCATGCCGATCCACGGGGAGGTTCGTCATCAACTTGCCAATGGAAAAATTGCCGTTCAGACGGGTGTGGATGCGAAGAACGTGATCATTGCGCAGAACGGATCTGTGGTTGACATGCACGATGGGGAATGCGGCGTGGTGGGATCTATTCTCTTCCACAACATTTATGTGGATGGCTCGTCGATTGATGACATCACAGAGTCGGACTTGAAGGATCGCCAGATTCTCTCCAATGAGGGCTTTGTGTCGGTGTTCGCCGTGGTTGACGCGAAAAATGCCCAAATTATCTCCCGTCCTCAGATTCAGGCGCGGGCAGTGGCAGAGGATGAATCCGTCTTTGACGAAATTCTTCCAGCTGTCACCGATGCGTTGCAGGATGTGCTGGATCGCAACGGTGACACCTATCAGATGCAGCAGGCGATGCGCCACGCGCTGGGTCGATGGATTGCTCGACGCCTCAAGCGTGCTCCGATGATTGTGCCGACAGTGGTGGAGGTCTAAGCATTGGCGACGAAAAAGACCCGAAAGACGCCCAGCCGTGAGGTAGCGGATACCGAGCGGAAGCAGGACAAGAAGCAGAATAAGAAGCAGCAGGACAGGCCGAATGACTCTGTGAGGCGCAACGGCGTAGCTTTTGTGTGCCTTGCACTTGCCATTGTGACCTCCCTGCGTGAGTGGTTTGGCCTCGGGGGTCTCTTCGGCACGGTGATCCACACAGCAGGTGCTGGCCTGATCGGCGTGCTCTCGATTATTTTGCCGTTGGTTTTCCTCGGTGTCGCCGTCGCGTTTTTCCGGGTTCGTCAGGATGAGGGCGCCCGATCGCGCCGTTTCATTGTGGGACTCGCTCTGATTGTGGTGCTCTTAGCGGCGTTCTCCCAAATTGTGACGAGCGCGCCCTCGCCATTTCACGATTTTGGTGCCTCGCAGTCCGCCGGCGGCTTGATCGGCTGGATGCTTGGTAACACGCTCGTTGTGATCTTTTCGGTGTGGGCAGCGGTACCGATTGTCATCCTTGGCATCATCTATACGATGCTCTATATGACGCAGACAACGGTTCACGACGTGTTCCTGTGGTTGCGTCAACGCGCATCCCACGCTTCGCACGCTCGGCGTGACGGGGAAGAAGCGGAGAGCGACCACCGCCTCGCCAATCGAGGCCGCGTGACTGCGTTATCCCAGACCTCAGGCGACCTGGATCTTGAGGATCAGAGCAATAGACACGAGGGCTCGGCTGATGCTGAGGGAGGTGCTGCGGACGATGAAACGCCCACCACGAATGAGGCTGACGTTGACGAGGATGCCAGCGCACGTCATCTGTTGAACAGGATTCGCAAGAACCGAAAGAAGAAGACTCAGGCAGCTACGCAAGTTATATCTGCCCACACGCTAGATGTCGCTGACGGCGGGCTGGATCTCACAGATGCGGCAGATTCTTCGGCTGGTGCTGGTGGAGTTACATCCGGATATGGGAATCGACGCGCTAGCGGGGGGTCTCAAGGCGCCGAGACAACGGTACTGACTGATGAACTGTATGCTCTGGAGGAGTCGCAGGCTGCCGACCGTCAGAGCGGAAGAACCGGAGCATCATCACCTGACTATGCACGTGCAGCCGACCATGGATCGGTGGCGCGTCCGCAGAATATTCCAGCTGCTCAGGCACAGCAGACATACGCAATACCAGCGGCGTCGGGCGCTGCAGTATCGGGTGATGCGGCTCAGGCTGCTGCAGCACAGACTGCTGGCGTCAACGAGCCTGGTTCCGGCACGATCAGTGATTACCACCTCCCTGCGCTTGCGATGCTCAAAGCAGGCCAGCCACATGCAGAAGCAACCGCAGTGAACCAGAAGGTTGTTGAAGAGTTGACGAGGGTCTTTGAACAGTTTTCTATCGATGCGCATGTGGTCGGTTTCTCGCGCGGTCCAACAGTCACCCAGTACGAAGTGGAAGTTGGGCCAGGCGTGAAGGTCGAACGTATCACCGCTTTGGAGCAGAACATCAAGTATGCCGTGGCGAGCCAGGAAGTGCGCATTATTTCCCCGATTCCTGGAAAGTCCGCAATCGGCATTGAAATCCCCAATACGGATCGAGAAACTGTGCTGCTAGGCGACGTCTTGCGTTCATCGGCGGCACGGCGTGCAACGCATCCGCTCACCGTGGGTGTCGGAAAGAATGTGCAGGGCTCCTTTGTTGTAGCCAATTTGGCGAAAATGCCACATTTGTTGGTCGCAGGCGCAACTGGCTCCGGTAAGTCGAGTTTTATCAACTCCATGATTGTGTCCCTTTTGATGCGTACCACGCCAGAGCAAGTGCGCATGGTGCTGGTGGATCCCAAGCGTGTTGAACTTTCTATCTATGCCGGCATTCCGCACCTCGTCACGCCTATTATTACGAACCCCAAAAAGGCTGCAGAAGCATTGGAATGGGTCGTCAAGGAAATGGACGCACGATATGACGATATGGCGGCGTACAAGTATAAAACCATCGACGAATTCAATGCTGCTGTGCGCAGTGGAAAGGTTCATGCGCACGATCCGAACCGAGTGCTTGCGCCCTACCCATATCTCCTTGTTGTGGTTGACGAGCTGGCAGATCTGATGATGGTTGCCCCGCGCGATGTCGAAGCATCCATTCAACGGATTACACAGCTGGCCAGAGCCGCTGGAATTCATCTTGTGTTGGCTACTCAGCGTCCATCTGTGGATGTGGTCACGGGTCTGATCAAGGCGAATATTCCGTCGCGGTTGGCGTTCATGACCTCTTCACTTGCGGATTCCCGGACGATCCTTGACGGATCGGGTGCGGAGAAGCTGATCGGGCAAGGCGATGCTCTGTTTATGCCGGCAGGGCTCAAGCCGATCCGTCTGCAAGGCGCGTGGGTGGACGAGGATGAAATTCAAGCGGTTGTGGACTCGGTCAAAGCTCAGCTGAAACCGGTCTATCGCGAGGACTTCCAGGAGATTCATCAAAAGAAACAGCAGCGGGAAGAAATCGGTGACGATCTTGAGGTTCTGCTTCAAGCAGCTGAGCTCGTCATCACAATGCAGATGGGTTCAACGTCGATGCTTCAACGCAAGTTGCGCATTGGCTTTGCCAAGGCTGGCCGCATGATGGACTTGCTGGAGCAGTACGAAATCGTGGGGCCACAAGAGGGTTCTAAGGCGCGCACCGTCCTTATTAGCCCTGATCAGCTGGACGATGCCCTTGCCCTGCTTCGCGGGGAGGATGTAGACCTGCACGCATCCGAAGGTGAATCAGCCCAGGTCTCTCAATACGGCTCCTCGGATTCTGCCGATCCTCGCGAGACTGTAGACAGTTCAGCCAGTCACAGCAGCACCAGAGGCGGCGTGAGCAGCGTCGGGTCAGGGGAGACTGGTGATGAGGGACACGATCCTCAGAGCGCAGCCAGTTTTGCGTGGAATGAGGGGAGCACGGCTTCAGGTACCGCTGGCAACGCCACCGGAGCGGCTGGAGCTGCGAGTTGGAGTAACAGAGTCACCAACGCAACACGTGTGATGCCGACGCATACTGGCGATTTTGGCGGGACGCGGTGGGAAGGTTCCTCCGCAGCGCGCCCCTACGATGCGCCGTTGAAGGTTGCACCAGCATCAGAACAGGATACGGATGTGTGACGAGGGGCTGCGCACGCGCAACCGATAACACCGATAACGCAGTGTGCATACGGATAACGCAGAGCTTCACGCCACCGGTTGCGGCTTTGCTCGTTGCTGAGCGCGCGGATAATGGGCTCAGGGCAGCCTCGCAGCATGGTAGCCTATCGAACAGAGCGCATGACGCGCTCGCACGCACGAGGGGAGTGAGCGCAACGGAGAGCGAAAAAGCACCTGTGGTGAATATTGCCAACGCACTAACTGTGCTGCGTCTAGTTCTGGTGCCTGTTTTTGTGTGGGTGTACTGGGCTGATACGCCGATGCGTGCAGCATTAGCGTGGGCAGTATTTGCTCTCGCGGCTGGCACGGACAAGCTGGACGGGTACCTTGCTCGATCCCGTCACCTCGTCACGAACTTCGGCAAACTTGCTGATTCAATCGCGGATAAGGCGTTGATATCTGTCGCGCTCGTGATGCTCTCGTGGCATGGAATGCTGTGGTGGTGGGTAACAGTCCTTCTGATCGCGCGCGAGGTGCTGATCACTGCTGTACGGATGAGCGTGGTGAAAAAGCACGTGATGGCAGCGGGCAAGGCGGGAAAGATTAAGATGGCTCTGCAAAGCTTCGGAATTGCAGGCCTGTTGATTCCATGGTCATCGTTTCTCCCACAGGCTGTTGCAACGGTATTGGTATGGGCATCGTGGGCTTTGATTGCTGTGGCGCTGTATTTCTCTCTGACCAGCGCGTGGGGCTATATCCAAGACGCACGGCGGATTGCGCATGAGGGCGCTGATTAACCTGACGCGGGCGGGTCGCACTTATCCGGCGACAACTCTTCCGGCAACACAGAGCAACGAGTAGCTCTGTGACGGGAACCAAGGTGGCGAAACTTATGTCAAAGAAACAGAACAAGCGCGTATCTGACCACACGTCCCTCACAATCGACCATGTGCCTGACGGTGTCCGCCCAATGAAGCCCAAAGAGCATAAAGAAATGAAGCCCAAAGACCGCAACGATCACAAAGAAAAGGATCACAAAGCGAAGGCGAATTCCGAGGATTCCCTCGATAGGCTCAAGCCCAAGGATTATGTGCCGGCGGGTAATCAGTTCGTCACGTCAGTAATGCGGCGGCTCATCCAACGGGGAATGACGATTGCGTGTGCAGAGTCGTTGACGGGTGGTGCTCTTGCGGCCACGTGTGTGAGCGTGCCGGGTTCTTCCTCCGTGTTCCGAGGAGGTGTCGTCAGCTACGCAACTGACGTGAAGGCACATGTGTTGGGTGTGGATACGGGTCGTTTGAAGCAAACTGGTCCTGTTGATCAGCAGGTTGCATTGCAGATGGCACGTGGTGCGCAGGCCGTGCTGGCAGCCGATATTGGGCTGTCAACCACAGGAGTAGCTGGCCCCGGAGAAGAATATGGGCTGCCCGCTGGAACGGTGTGGATCGCATGTACGGGTGTGCTAGGTGATATCGCTCAACTGCATCATTTTGAGGGCAGCAGAGCACAGGTGAGGGCTCAGAGCGTGCGTGCCGCACTGCGTCTTGTGGATTCCTTGCTGACCACACCCACAGCAACCAATCGCATGTGACCCTGGCCTGTTGTTCTCAGCGTCTACGCAGGCTTTTTCGGGCGTGGGAATAGGTGCCTGACGTAGCGTGTTAAATAAAGCAAAGGATCGCAGAGGTCGCCGTTCAGCGAGCGGTGGCTGATGCGAGGAGAAGCTGATGGTGGGTAATAAATCATGATGAAGTTAAATTTGCGCCCCGGCGTCAATCGTCCACATGAGGACGTTCAGTCCGATATGGAGCCACAGCATGTGTTGTTGCGCCACGAACTTGGTGAAGTGTTGCGCGCCTATCGCCAGCGTCAGGGGAGAACGTTACGTGAGGTGTCGTCGGATGCGCGTGTGTCGCTTGGATATCTTTCCGAGGTCGAGCGTGGGCAAAAAGAAGCGTCGAGTGAATTGCTGGATTCTATTGCGGCAGCGTTGAACGTTCCGCTTTCGCATGTGCTGCGCGTTGTCGCTGATCGCATGGACATTCGGGAGGGTCGTGCTGTTCCGATGCGTGTGCCGCGTAAGGGCGCTGACGGTGTGAAGACCGTTTCAGGTCATTCTGCAGTCCCTGGGCCTGGTCTTGAACTTTCGACAGTGGCGTGAGCGGTGTCCATCAATGCGTGAGTCTGAATTTTATAGTGCCCTTGACTGGGTTTTCCCGAGTCAAGGGCGTTCTCTTATCCAAGACCTCGTTCTGTATTCGCTGGGCGAACAGACGCCTCAAGAGGCTTTGAACGCGGGTATGGATCCGCAGCGTGTGTGGGATGCGTTGATTCGTGCGATGGATATGCCGGAAAAGTATCGGTTTGCTCATCGTGTGAAGCCGGATGATCGTCAGGCGTGGCAGGCATAGCTCGCATAGAGGTTTTCTCGACTTTATCGAATAGACGTTCGGTAGTATTCTTATTCACAGATCTACATCGGGTATCTGTTATCCACAGGGTGACGTGATGCGCTGTGTGATGTCGAAGGCTGGGCATAATGTTGATCTCGGCTATCCCGGCGAGGGAGAGTCGTAACGAGGCCTGTTCTATTCATCCGCGGTGAGCGAATAACGAATAAGAGAAGCGAGGAACGATGGCAGTGTCGAAGTCTGCTGGGGCAGCGACGAACAACCGCGAACAAGCACTAGCGGCTGCGCTGGCGCAGATCGATAAGCAGTTTGGCAAGGGCTCTGTGATGCGCATGGGTGATGCGCCCGCGCAGCATGTTCAAGTGATTCCGACAGGCTCCTTAGCCTTGGATATTGCGTTGGGAATCGGCGGGCTTCCTCGCGGTCGCGTTGTAGAAATCTATGGTCCAGAATCATCTGGAAAAACCACATTAGCTTTGCACGCGGTTGCTAATGCGCAGAAGGCTGGTGGGGTTGCTGCATTTGTGGATGCAGAACATGCTCTCGATCCGGTGTATGCAAAGGCGATTGGCGTTGATATTGACGCCTTGATTGTTTCTCAGCCAGATACTGGTGAACAAGCGTTGGAAATTGCGGACATGCTGGTGCGGTCTGGCGCTATTGATATCATCGTCATCGACTCGGTCGCTGCCTTGACGCCGAAGGCTGAGATCGAAGGAGAAATGGGAGATTCCCATGTGGGTTTGCAGGCTCGGCTGATGAGCCAAGCGCTCCGCAAGATGACGGGCGCACTCTCCTCCACTGGTACCACGGCGATTTTTATCAATCAGCTACGCGAGAAGATCGGTGTGTTCTTCGGCTCGCCGGAGACAACGACTGGTGGCAAGGCGCTGAAGTTCTACGCGTCGGTGCGTATGGATATTCGGCGAACTGAAACATTGAAGGACGCCAATGGTGCTGTCGGTAACCGCACCAAGGTTAAAGTCGTGAAGAACAAGATGGCACCGCCTTTCAAACAGGCCGAATTCGATGTGATCTACGGCGAGGGTATTTCTCGCGAGGGTTCCATTATTGATATGGGCGCGGAGCTCGGCGTTATTCGCAAGTCTGGATCGTGGTTTACCTACGAAGGTGATCAGCTGGGGCAAGGCAAGGAAAAAGTGCGCCAGTTCCTGAAAGACAATCCTGAGTTAGCCGACGAGATTGAAGCTAAAATTCTTGTGAAAGCAGGAATCCGCGAACCTGACGATAGCGCTGTGCCTGACGCTGGTGCTCAGGCACAGGGGACAGATCCTGCAGCTTCGGACGTTACGAGTAAGGACATTCGTCGTGGCGATGCGGCGTAGGAGTACCTTTCGTTCCAAGGATCACGAGCAGCCGTTGAGCCTCGAAGATCAGGAGGAGCGAGGTCGCACAATCATTCTGCGTCAACTTGCCATGGTGGATCGCTCACGTGCACAGCTGCAGCGCAAGCTCAACGAACGAGGTATCTCGGACGAGGTAGCAGCGAATCTACTGGATCACTTTGAGGATCTAGGTCTGGTGGATGATCATCACTTTGCTGAGGTGTTTGTGCGCACGCGCTTTGCTGAGAAGACGTTATCGAAGGCTCAGCTGCGCCGTGAGCTCGCACAAGCCGGAGTTGACGGCGATATTGCGGAGGAAGCTGTGGCCGCCATTAGTGATGACGATGAGTTCGATGCAGCCGTGACTTTTGCAGCGAAAAAGCTGATGCAGTCCTCAGGTAAGCCCGACACGCTTGAGAAAAGGACGTGGATGGCGCTGGCTCGTCGAGGTTTTTCCTCCTCAACGGCTTCTGCTGCGATTCGTCATGCCCACGAATTGCTGAGCCACGATACGTCGGAGGATGATATATCTGCTGAGTTGCTCTAGTCCATCTGAGCAGCCCTAGTTCAGGAGTGTTCGCTTCCATGTGTCGGTATCAGCTCTCGTGCATGTGCCGGCACGCATCAAGGGTTGTCGCTTTCGGTGAGCCTCGCGGAGCTTCGCAGGGTTTTCTCCTCACCGATCCGCACGCTAAAGTTGGGTGCGATGATAGACGATAGTTCTTTACCTCGTACCTACGCGATTCGCACTCTCGGTTGCCAGATGAACGTTCACGATTCAGAACGTCTGGCTGGCCTGATGGATCAGGCTGGTTATGTGCCGGTGGATCTTGTGCCGCAAAAAGCAGCACGGGCAACGAATGCCGGTGATGAAGGCGCCGACGTGCTCATCATTAATACGTGTTCGGTGCGTGAAAATGCTGTGACTCGGCTGTTTGGGAATCTTGGTCAACTGGAGTCGGTCAAAGCTGAACGGCCTGGAATGCAGATTGCGGTGGCTGGCTGCTTAGCTCAGCAGATGGGTGACGAGATGGTCGTGCGTTCACCTGCAGTTGATGCGGTTCTGGGGACGAATAATCTCGATGTTCTGCCAGTGCTCTTGGATCGGGCACGCCACAACCACGAGGCTGCTGTGGAAATTGAGGAGTCTCTGAAGGTGTTTCCTTCTACGCTTCCTACTCACCGTGAGTCAGCGTATGCGGCGTGGGTCTCTATTTCTGTGGGTTGCAATAACACCTGTACCTTCTGCATTGTGCCGCATTTGCGTGGAAAAGAGCACGATCGAAACCCTGAGGATATTCTCCGCGAGGTTCGTGCTGTTGTGGACGAGGGCGCTATTGAAGTCACCCTCTTAGGGCAGAACGTCAACAGCTACGGGGGTTCCTTCCACGATAAGCAGGCATTCAGCCGGCTGCTACGAGCATGCGGCGACATCGACGGATTGGAACGGGTACGTTTTACCTCGCCTCATCCAGCCTCGTTTACGGATGACGTGATTGATGCGATGGCGCAGACGCCGAATGTGATGCACAGCTTGCATATGCCTCTGCAGTCCGGCTCTGATCGTGTGCTTCGGGCAATGCGCCGGTCGTATCGGCAAAAGAAGTACCTGGGTATTCTGGAGCGAGTGCGCGCCGCTATGCCGGATGCTTCTATTACTACCGATATTATCGTTGGTTTCCCTGGCGAAACGGAGCAGGATTTCCAACAGACGCTCGATGTAGTTCGTGAGGCTCGTTTCACCTCCGCGTTTACGTTTCTCTACTCCAAACGTCCGGGTACGCCAGCCGCGCAGATGGAGGATCAGGTTCCAGACGACGTGGCGGCAGACCGCTATAACCGTCTAGTTGAACTGCAAAACCAGATCTCCTTGGAGGAGAACGAAAAGCAAGTCGGCAAGGTGGTGGATGTGCTGATCGCAGAGGGTGAAGGTCGCAAGGACGGCGAAACGCACAGGCTCTCCGGCCGTGCTGCAGACAACAGTCTTGTTCATGTGGCTCTTCCTCCGAATATGCCCCAGTCGGCACAACCGCGCCCAGGCGATATGGTTCGGGCTCAAGTGACGCACGGAGCGCCGCATTTTCTCCTTGCAGATTCTGCGCTGAACGGCGGTATTTTCGATGTGCGGGCAACCCGCGCCGGTGATGCGTGGCACGCGCGCGAAACACGTCGGATGCAGCTGAGGGAGCAGGCGCAGCAATCAGAGGTAAACCACTCGCATTTTGAGTTCACGTTCTAAGATGTACGTGGGCTCTGGCGCAGAAGGTGAGCCTCGCAGCTTAGCTCGCGGCTCATCCGAGCAGGCTCAGATCATCGTGATCGTGGGAGCAACTGCGAGCGGCAAAACGGAACTCTCGCTCAACCTTGCCGAAGCGCTTGGAGGTGCGTCAGCGGTCGAAATCATCTCTGCGGATGCTTTCCAGCTGTATCGGGGGATGGATATCGGAACTGCGAAGGTGAAGCTGAGCGAGCGTCGCGGGATCCCTCACCACCAAATTGATGTGTTGGATATTTCGCAGGCAGCGTCGGTGGCAGCGTATCAAGCTGCTGCCCGTGCCGATCTTGAGCGGATAGTCAGACGGGGTAAGAGGGCGCTCATCGTGGGCGGAAGCGGCTTGTACGTGTCGGGTCTGCTTGATGAGCTCAATTTTCCTGGGCACGATGACGCAGTGCGCGCCCAGCTTGAAACGCAGTTGACTCATGAGGGCATTGAGTCTCTGGTATCCGAACTACAAAGGCTCGATCCGGAGGAAGCTCGTCAGATCGATCTGGCGAATCCGCGCAGAGTTGTGAGAGCGCTTGAGATTCTGCGTATTAATGGCGGGAAGCCGCAACCGCATTTTCCGCGGCATACCGACCACTATCCGGCTGTAGTGCGTATCGGGCTCATGTGGGAGCGCGCAGAGGAACTTGAGCGGATCGCTGCACGGACGAATGCCATTTTTGATGCCGGACTAGTGGAGGAGACTCGTGACTTGCTTGACCGTGGCTTACGGGAGTCCCCAACTGCGCGCCGGGCAACAGGCTATAAGGAAGCAATGGCAGTTCTGGAAGGGACGATGACGCAGGCACAGGCGCGTGACGCCGTCAACGTTGCGACCCGCCAGCTAGCCCGTAAACAGCGCACGTGGTTTCGAGCGGATCCGCGTATCCAGTGGTTGAGGGGGAGCACCGATGCTCAGAGTCTCGTCCAGCAGGTTCTGTGTGTACTGGGCGCACAGCAATAGCTAAGCAACATCACCGCGCGCGCACTCGTCAAGAAGCCATCCGACGCATCACCGCCGGTGCATCTCATGATCACCGCTATATCCCAGCTCCCAGCTCGCTGTATCACAGCCGCCAGCAGTAAGTCAGTGATGCACCTGAAGAACACGAAAGGCCTTTTTACTCGCTATCCGTTCAGTGGTGTAGCCCCGGTCGTTGAGCCATGCTGCCAGCGAATCGGCGCCGAGGTTTTTGTTGATCACCAGAAATGCTTTGCCCTCCGGTTTCAGCTGCGCGAGCCACGGATCAAGGAGGCTGTGTAGAGCGGTCTTCCCGATGCGGACTGGTGGGTTACTCCATAAAAGATCAATTCCGCCTGCAGCACGTACAGCGCTGAGTGCTGCATCGGGATCCAGAACCTCAACTGGCGTGTGTGCCTCCGTAGTGTTGAGTGCCGTCAGCTGGCGTGCACGCTCATTCACGTCGACGGCGATCGCGCGTGATTCTGGGTGTTCGGCTGCAAGTGGCAGTGTCAGAGCTCCCCATCCGCACCCCAAATCGACAACCGTGCTGCCGTGGCTCAGCGGTGTGAAAGGAGCCTTCGCAAGCAGGATCTCTGAGCCTTTGTCTAATCCGGTGTGGGAGAAGACTCCTGCCATCGTCTGCACGTGATAGGTTGTGCCTCTGAGGCTCACCGTGATCGATAGTGGTTTGTCCGCAGAGTGTGGATGTTCGGAAAAGTAGTACTCAGGTGTCACGCGTTCAGAATATCAAGACGCGTCGTGTTGTGCTCTTCACGATCGATAGGCGCTCTCACGGTGCTGACTCAAGATGAACTGTTATTGCATGGTTATGCGTCAAGGGTGACAGCCAAGGGGCGGAGGTCAATGGGCGGCAGTCAAGGGGTGGCAGGTTCTCGGCTGAGTCTATATAGATGACGAAGGCCGATATAGACTACAAAGACAGGAAGAAGTGCCGTTTCGGCTTGCAGAGTGTTCAGAAGGAAGCAATGGCGCAACACGTCACACATGAAACTCATCATCACCGGTCTCGATTGGCAGGTGAAAACCTTAAACAGACGACTGCCAGCACACAGCTACGTTCACGTTTCGATGTGGATCAGAGCGACGATCTGCATCGCCCGGCGGCGGCTCTCCACGTCAGTGACACCTACGGGGATTGGTCTGGGTGGGAGGAAGACCGGCTCGAACGTAGGGAACGCGTCCAACTTGGCTCCGGTGATGAAGCTTCGCGGCTGAACAAAGATGTTGCGCTTGAATATCGTCGCGTTCGTCTGGAACGTGTGATTCTCGTGGGGATGTGGGGAAGCGAGCGTACACGTGCTGAGGCGGAAGAGTCTCTGCGCGAGTTAGCCGATTTGGCTCGAACGTCGGGTGCCGAGGTGCTTGAAACGCTCGTGCAACACAAGGAGCACCCTGATCCTGCAACCTATCTTGGCCGAGGGAAAGCAGATGAGCTTGCTCAAAGTGTGGCTGCTCTTCGCGCTGATACCGTGATCGTCGATTCTGAGCTGGCACCCAGCCAGCGGCGCGCCCTCGAGGACGTCGTGGACGCAAAAGTGATTGACCGCACTGCCTTGATCCTCGATATCTTTGCTATCCATGCATCGAGCGCGGAGGGGAAAGCGCAGGTTGAGTTAGCACAGCTGGAGTATTTGCTGCCGCGTCTGCGTGGCTGGGGTGAGTCAATGAGCCGGCAGGCCGGCGGCCGCGTCGCAGGTGGTGCGGGTATTGGTTCGCGTGGTCCAGGTGAGACGCAGATTGAACTGGATCGCCGCAGAATTCGTGAACGCATGAGCAAACTCAAGCGCGAAATTAAGCGTTTGCACCCCGCCCGCGTTCAACAACGGCGTCAGCGCAGGAAGAACGGCGTTCCTTCTGTTGTGATCGTTGGGTACACCAATGCTGGAAAGTCGTCGCTGCTCAATAGGCTGACGGGGGCTGGGGTATTGGTTGAGAATCAGCTCTTTGCGACGTTGGATACGACTGTCCGCAAAATTGAGATGCCTGATCATCGTGATGTCACGATTGCTGACACCGTCGGATTTATCCGGAACCTTCCCACCCAGCTCGTTCAGGCGTTTCGATCGACTCTCGATGCTGCCAGTGAAGCGGACGTCCTCCTCCACGTTGTTGATGCGAGCCACCCAGACCCTCACGGTCAGATTCGTGCCGTTCATGACGTGCTTAAAGAGGTGCCTGGTGCCGCGGACGCGCGCGAGATCATTGTGCTGACCAAAGCCGATATTGCGTCACCTGTGGACATTGCAGCCCTCCGTGGTGCGTATCCCGATGCGGTGGTGATATCGAATGTGACGGGCGAGGGCTTCAGCGATCTTCTTCGCGCAATCAGCGAGGCGTTGCCGCACCCGCGTGTGGAGATCAACACAGTGATCCCGTATGAGCACGGAGATCTCGTTTCCCGCATTCACCAGGATGGTGAACTCCTTTCGGGTGACGAGTATCTTGCTGAGGGCACGCATGTCCATGCGAGAGTAGACGAGAAGCTTGCTCACGCAATTAGTAGCGCTCTGATCGCTCCGCGCGCCGAGGAGCCCAACGCCCGCGACGCTGCCCCTCACGACGCCGCGCTTAACGACGCTGAGGCTGACGGGCAGATGCCAGCGAGATCCTCCACACAACGGCAATAGAGGAGGGGCGGATGGCAGAGACTCTGGATGCCGAAAGACTACTGCACCATATCATCGTCACCGCAGGAGGAGAGGATCGTCCAGGTCAAGCTGAGATGGTCAGGGCTGTTGAGCATGCACTCACCAACGACGAGCACATTATCGTCCAGGCGGGCACGGGGACGGGCAAGTCGCTGGGATATCTCGTTCCTGCCGCTGCGTGGGTTGCGCAGTCGCATCAGCGTGTGGTGGTATCCACGGCAACGCTTGCCCTGCAGCGTCAAATACTGATGCATGACGCCCCCGAAGTGACTGATGCTCTGCGCGCTGCGGCAGGTAAAGACATCCATGTTGCGGTTCTCAAAGGATGGCAAAACTACCTCTGCCTGCGCAAAACTTCGGATGGTGTCGGTTCTCAGGAGGAGGCGCTCTTTTCGTATGATGGCCAGGCGGTTTCGTCAGATAGTGTGGTGGGACGCCAGGTTGTGCAACTGCGTGAATGGGCCAAACATACGCTCACAGGCGATCGGGATGACTATCCCGATACGGTATCGGATCGGGCATGGGCACAGGTGTCAACCTCGAAACGCGAATGCGTTGGGAGTGAGTGTCCGTTTGCCCAGTCGTGTTTTGCTCTGACGGCGCGTGAGCGTGCAGCAGACGCTCAGATCGTCGTCACAAACCACACGCTGCTTGGGATTCAGGCTTCAGGTGTGCCGGTTCTACCTGAATTTGACGCCGTCATTGTGGACGAGGCTCATGCGCTCGCGGACCGAGTGACGGGATCCCTTTCGGCGCTTGTGTCCGAAGGCATGATCTCACGGATCGCGCGCGGTCTAAGGCGGATGCATGTCGCGTCCCTGGCTGTAGAGAAATGTGCAACAGACGTGGGTGAGGCGCTTGAGCACGCGGAGGAAGGTCGTTTGAAAGACTATCCGCCCGCGCTGGCCTCCGCGTTGATGCAGACAGCCGATTCCCTGAGCGTAGCAATGGACGATCTGAAGAAAATTTCTGCGGCCGATGATTCCCAGAAGGCGCGCAAAAAGGTGGTGGTTGCTCAGGTTGAGGCGCTCCACGATGTGATCGTCGATGCTCTGAGTGCCCCAGCCCGCGATGGCGCTGTTGTGATGTGGATTTCTCAGGAGCGCATGGGTCGCGCCCTGCATCTCGCACCTTTGGACGTGGCAGGCGTGCTTGCCTCAACGGTGTTTGAGGAGAAGCCAGCGATTCTGACGTCTGCAACCGCCGCGTTGGGTGGGAGTTTTTCCTCGCTTGCAGCTCAGGTAGGTTTTGCCCTCTCGGGCGCCGACTCGTGGCGTGGAATGGACGTGGGCACGCCTTTTGAGCCAGCCAAGCAGGGGATTCTCTATATTGCGAGCCGTCTGCCTCGGCCGAGGGGGTCGGGATACGGCGACGAATGTCGAGAAGAGATGCTCGGGCTGATTGAGGCTTCGGCGGGCGGTGCCCTCGGCTTGTTTTCCTCGCGGCAGGCTGTACAGAAGGCCGCAGATTACGTGCGCACGCATTCTGAGCTTCCTCTCCTGGTACAGGGCGAAGACCAGCTATCGGCGCTTATCGACGATTTCCGTTCCGACGTTCATGCCAGTCTTTTCGGCACGTTGAGTCTATGGCAGGGCGTCGATGTCCCTGGCATGACGAATAGACTCGTCATCATTGATCGCATCCCATTTCCAGTTCCATCTGACCCCTTGATTGCGGCCAGAAGTGAGGCCGTTAAAGCCAGGGGTGGCAATGATTTTATCGAGGTCTCCGCTACGCGTGCCGCGCTGTTGTTAGCGCAGGGCGCAGGACGCTTGCTACGAAAGAAAACAGATCGGGGTGTTGTTGCGGTGCTCGACTCCCGGCTCGCTGGCAGGTCGGGTTACGCAGTTTTCTTGCGTAGAACACTTCCGCGATTTTGGACGACGACTGATCCGGCTGTTGTGCGCGGGGCACTGGAGCATTTAGCCGCAGACCTTCCCGAATAGCTGTGGACATTCCTGAATAAAAGCGCGAGAAGTTGCTGACATGTTGCAAGCCGGCCATGCCGATATGGCCTGCCGAAACAAGGAAAACGGTATAAGGCTATGAAACAAAGTATTGGGCTTATCGATAGGTGAAATCGTATATAAGTAACCTATCGATAGAAGTGATGGTGTTTAAGTGACGGAGTTGCACGAGCAAGGTGCTACATAAGCACAGCGCTATACAAGCGAGCGCAGAACAGTCACAACCTTGCCGAGGACGCTTGCGTGATCAGCTGGGATCGGGGCATAGGCGTTATTCTGTGGGAGCAGCCACGTGTGTCCATCTGCGTGTTGAAACACTTTCACAGTAGCTTCTCCGTCGAGCATAGCTGCGACAATATCACCATTCTCAGCATCCGACTGGCGCCGTACCACCACCCAGTCTCCATCGCAGATTGCAGCATCGATCATTGAATCGCCGTGAACATGAAGGCTGAACAACTCTCCAGTTCCCGTCAGCCGCTCGGGCAATTCAAAAACATCTTCAAGGTCTTGCTGGGCGGTAATTGGCGTGCCAGCTGCGATTCGACCAACAACAGGGATCGAAATTGTGGAGTCCGTCATCTGGCTGGGATAAATGTCGAGATCGTCGCTCGAAGTGGTCAGGGCGGCAAGCATGAGAGGATTCTTTTCCACATGTCTGCGCCAAAGATCCAGTGACGCGACTTCAGCTGAAGTCACGTGTTCCGGCTGTGTGGCGTCATCGTAGGGAGCTGCGCCTACTAGGTGGGGCTGAGAACCACGATCTGGCCGCGTTCCGGGCTTGGAATTCCTCTGCAGTGCGCTGCTTGCGGCATGCGTCGAATACGCCTCAGTTGCAGACGAAGCCACACGGTGTGCAGAATCGTCACTCTCTGAAGCGCCCTCACCATTGAGTGCAGCTGCACCTAACGCAATACGCCCAGCAGCCGTCACAACAAGCGTTCGTGGGCGCCGTGGGTCGTGTTCGAGGAAACCAGAACGTTCCAAGGCATCGAGTTGATATTTCACACTCGATGTTGAGGCAAGACCCACAGACTGTCCGATTTCGCGCAGCGTTGGGGGGTAGGGCTGCTCTTGTAGCCCAGTGAAAACGCACAGAAGAATTGCGCGCTGACGATCCGTTAGCGGTGACGTATACCGTGCCACGACGCCCCCTCACAGTTCTATAAACCCAATAACATCTGCACAGTCAGTAATCATTCACAGTGGTTCAACGACTGATGTACTTGTTGAGAGCCTGTCTGCCCTGACTCTTAAAAGATATCAGATTGACCACGATTTGTCGAACGTTTGTTCTAGACAATTGTTTCTAGCTGCGTTAGAATTCGAACAGACGTTCGGAACACACGTTCGAAAGGAACTGATTGTGTCTGCACTGACTGTTGACGAGGAGAGCTCTCGTTTTGCGGACTATCGCCGTCCAGAACTTCACTATGGTGGCACTGGCGATTCTGGAGAGAGTCTGCATGTGTTACAGAACGTATATCAGGATCTTCCCGGCGGCGTGCACAGCGCGGCGGATACCAGTGGCGTGGCGGATGCCAGTCGCAAGCTGAACGTCGGTCGCAATGTGAACGCTGGTCGCACGGTGCATCAGCAACAGGCGTATCGGGAACAGTCGGAACAGCCAGGGTCTCATCGTTCTGTGATGCAGCGTGTCGATTCTCGGGTCGAACCAGCCGGCGTTTTATTCACTGGTCGTGCGCCTGTACCCGCAGCTCGTGTACGTGAGGGCACTAGCTCGGAGGCTCAACATCATGTGCTGTCTCGCCCTCAACGGTATTCATCGCCTCAACGCCGTGCACATCCGGCGCAGCACTCACTTGGGGTGCAACAAGCGCATGCGATGTTTGTAGTCGTGCTTGCTCTTTTCGTGGTTGTTGCAGCTGTCGTTGTGGTGGAAGTGACTAACGCGCTCCTGCCGGGCTTGGATGCTCTCGGTGTTGTGGGTGATGTGTTATCTGCCAGCGTTCCTGTGGTTTCCGGTGGTGTGCTGATATGAAAGTTAACATAAGACTGGCGTGCTGATATAAAGACGAGTGCTTGAAGGCGCGTCAGTTAGATGCGCAGCTCAACCAGTACTTGCGGGAATTGATATGAAACACCTAATCTAAAAGGGTGCATTGCCCGTTTTGTCACTCCACAGAATCCAGAGTGGTCGATTCCCGAATGTTCGAAGAAGGAAACGCCATTCGGCGGCGACGCGAGTGCCTAACGTGTCACCGTCGCTTCACCACCTTCGAATCTATGATGCTCATGGTGCGCAAGCGTTCTGGGGCGATGGAGCCGTTTTCCCGCTCGAAAGTTATTTCAGGCGTGCGTAGGGCGTGCCAGGGTAGACCGGTCAGCGATGACGACCTTGAAAGACTTGCGCAGGATGTTGAAGATACCCTGCATGCGGCTGGTACTGCGAATGTTAACTCCCAAGATATTGGTCGCGCGATCCTTGTTCCTTTGAAACGGCTTGACGCCGTTGCATACTTGCGGTTTGCGTCGGTGTATCTTAAATTCGATTCCCTTGACGATTTTGAAAATGCGATTGCCTCGTTGCGCGCCGAGCTGGCAAGTGCGAGGGGAGAGCAACAGCCCCTCGCACTTGCGATCGGCGAATGACCATTTGATCATCGCTGCAGTAGTTTAGAACTGCAGCTTAATCGGCTTCGTCAGGACTGCTTGCGTCGTCAATGTGCTGAGTATGCAGGCTAGTTTCCTCGTTAAGCGTACGGCGTGGAGAGTGCGACTGTGTTCCGGACGGCTGATTGATCTCCCGACCATCTTCCTGACTTTCGTCGTGCGCATTCCGTGCACTACCCTGGCTATTCTCCTCAGTGCGCTGTTCGGAATGTCTGCGTTTCGGTTCAGAGACCAGTGTCTTCATTTCTGCGAGTTTCTCGCCTGCAGAGCTCACAGTTGCTGCCATAGCCTGGCGGAGCGAATCGATGTGGTCTGAATGCGCGTCGGCAAAGTCTGCTGCCTTGCGCTTCCATTCTCCAGACTTCAGCTCGAAATTCTGCAGCTGCTCCTTTACATTGCGGCGCACCACTTTGCCAATCATGGAATGCGGAAGTTCGTCCAAAATTGCGATGGATTTGGGCATGGCGTAGTGCGAGAGCTTGTCCTGGGTCCAGCGCCGCACAGCGTCCAGGTCAACCATGGATCCCGGCTCTAACACGAGTGCAGCAACGACCGATTCGCCCCGCTCCGATTCTGGCATGCCCACCACGGCAACGTCACGGATGCCGGGCATTGTCTTGATGGCGTCTTCAACCTGAGATGGGTAGATGTTAAATCCACCGTTGATGATAACTTCTTTTCTGCGGTCAGCCATGACGAGGAAGCCCCGATCCATCCTCGCAATATCACCCGTGCGCAGCCATCGGCCGGGGAGAAGAACCTCACGGGTCTCGTCTGGCATGCCAAGATAGCCTTTGAAAACCTGCGGTCCGTGCACGATGATTTCCCCGATTTCGCCTGGTGCAACCTCATGCGTCGGATCGTCGGGATCGACCAATTTCACTTCGGTTGACGGGAACGGGATGCCCAGTGTGGACGGCCTGCGCTCCGCTGAGAGCGGAGATCCGCTGATAATCGGACTCGCCTCCGTCATACCATAGCCTTCAATGATGAGGCCATGAGTAGCTTTCTCCCACTCTGCTGCGATGCGGGGATCGAGAGCCATCGCACCGGAGAATGCGTAGGTGATACTCGTGAGGTCAACGGGTTTTCCCGCGTCGCGCATCTGCGCAGCGCCCTTCAAAAAGCGATCGAACATCGGTGCAACGCCTGGGAACAGCGTAATCGGATGCCGCCGATGCGCAGCAAGCAAGGCTGGCACATCAAATTTTGGCAGCAGCAGGATGGTACCCGCGATTTTCACCGAAACGATAAGAGCCAAAAGACCGAATGCGTGGAAGAAAGGAAGGACTCCCGCAATCGTCTCTTCGCCGTCCTTGAGCGAGACGAGCCACTGACGTGTTTGCTCAGCATTTGCGCCGAGATTACTATGTGTCAGCTCTGCTGCCTTCGGAACACCCGTCGTCCCACTCGTATGGACGAGAACGGCGGTGTCGTCCATTGAGGGCTGTTGAGCGTCAACATCGCGGACAAAAGGCTGTGCAAGCGACACTGCATCATCCCAGCTCAGCGCGCCGGGAGGAATTGTTCCTTTCAGCTGTGCGCGCTGGGTTCGCGCAGCTTTGATCGGCAAACGCAGAAGTAGCCGGCTCCTCAAGGGAAGCGCACGAGCAACATCGACAGAAAAATACGTGCGGGAGTGGACGTTCCCGTCCGCCACAAGTTGTTCAATCGTCTTTTCCCACGCAATTACCACGCGGGCGGAATGCCGTTCTAGCTCCGATTCGAGCTCTGCAGTTGGCGCGAGAGGATTGTGTTCTGCCACTACAGCACCCAAACCGAGAATTGCGAAAAACGCAACCACATGTTGAGGAATACTTGGCAGAAGAACCGCTACCGTGTCGCCCTTGCGCACGCCCGCGTCGTAGAGCACTGTCATGGCTCGGCGTGTTTCTTCAAAAAGCTCGCTATATGTTCGCGTGCGGCCCAAAAAGTCTGTAGCAATACGGTCTGGATAGCGTTGAGCGGCTTGCGCCAAATATTCGTCGATCGTCGATTGTGGGATGTCGATTGTAGCAGGCACTCCGGATGCATAGTATGGTCTGGCCGGCGGCTGCTCGCTCGTTGTCTCACTACTCATACCTGCACTGTGTGCTCTGTTGTGTGCATCCTCGGACTCTCGCATACGTCCCATCGTTCACCTTTCAACAAGTTACGGTAGCGTAAGTTTATGCTTTGTAGCTTAGTTGTTTCCGGCTCGAATGTGTGAATAATCCGCGACCCATTCTTCGTGACGGGGCTTACTCGCCCAAACCGCTCGGCAAAGGGCTTGCGGCAAGAAGTGTCAATGTGTGGGTAGTCCGCGTCAGCGCAACATAGAGGTTCCCCGGTCCTTCTGCGAAAATGACTCCCGGATCGAGAACAATCACGGCGTCGTACTCCAAGCCTTTTGCATCTTGTGCACTCATGACATGAATACGAGCCGATGTAACCATGCCTGAGCGATCGACGGTCATTCCGCGCAATGCCTGAGCTCGATCCAGGGCGTTGTACACCGGGTCAAGCCACTGTTGAGGAACAATCACACCAATCAGTCCGTCGCCTGTGGCATAGATTGAGTCTAGATGAGCGGCAGCCTTTTGTGTTTCTAAGACGACCGCATCGGTTACTTGTGTGACGTCATCCATCGCCGTGGTGGCGGTGCGAGTGTCAGAACTACGATTGCTGTAACTACGATTGCCGGAACGCGTAGCCACATGCGCTGAAGGTGCTGGCAGCGTCGTCGATCTACTATTCGTCTGCGCATCCGCAGCGACAGGGAGATTGACGATATGAAAGGAATCCTCTTCATCGCGTGCACCAACCACAGGTTGCACTGGCCATCCGGCGTTGTTCATCATGGTGGCTGCGGCGTCAAGAATTCGAGCAGGTGTGCGGTAGGAGATGGTCATTCTGGCGAGTGTGAAGTTCTCACCGAGCCTACCTAGAAGATCCTTCCATCCTCCAGAGGGAGCGCCGTTGACGCGCTGGTCAATATCGCCAACAATCGTGAACGAACGTGAGGGGCAGCGGCGGATCAGCATTTCCCAGGCCATCGGAGAGAGCTCCTGCGCCTCGTCAACCACCACATGACCATATGTCCACGTCCTGTCGTTGGCCGCACGTTCAGCTAATGGGGAATGCACACCTTGATCTTGAACCCGATCTGCTAAGTCGGAGGCTGCCACCCGTCCGTCGCCAACATGGAGTGACTCGATCGTTTGCGCTGCATACGCTTCAATTTCTTGTCGCTCGCGCGCGGCGGCTGCCTGGCGATGCCTTGCATCGTCAGTGATGAATTCTCCAAGAGTCTCAGCTAACTCGTCCAGAATTGGAACATCGGCTGACGTGATCGGCTGTTCTTTTCCGCGCGTAATGGCTGAGATGTCTTTCTCGGTGAGCTCCGGTGCCATGGACGCCAGAATGCGAGGATGCGAATAGATGTAGCTTAAAAGCCACTGGGGTGATGATGGCAGCCAGTGACTGTTGATGACGCGCCGCGCATCTGTGGAATCAGAGATATCAGCTGCGATCCATTGGTTGTCATCTTCGTCAAGATTGCGCGCCTGAGCGACCTGCGTGGCCAGCGTTTGAACGAGCGCAGCTGCGTACGTTTGACGAGCCTCGTTGTGGGGCTTGCCAGTGCGCCGCGCCTTGGTTTGAGCTTGTTCGATGTCCATCGGCGTCAGCTGAACACGCACACGATCGAGCTCGAAGTGAACCGGTTCGCGTAAAGGAGCTTCGAGAACGTCCCGAACGGCGCGTTTGACGATGTCCCTCCACACCAGCCGACCTTTGACTTCCGCCGCCTCGGTGCTCTCTGTTCCCGTTGCGCGGATTCCTGGCAGCAGGTCAGCGATCGTTGACGTCACCACATCTGTTTCGCCGAGTGATGGGAGAACCTTGTCGATGTAGCGCAAGAACGCGTGGCTTGGCCCCACGATCAGAACGCCTGAGCGTTCCAGGCGTTTTCTTTCTGTATACAGAACATAGGCGGCGCGGTGGAGCGCGACGGCGGTTTTCCCGGTTCCGGGGCCGCCCTGAACTACCAGTGGCTTGCGCGAATCGGCACGAATAATCGCGTCCTGTTCGGTTTGAATGGTGGCGACGATATCGCTCATCCGCCCGCTACGAGCAGAGCCGAGTGCCTGCATCAGAGCGCCTTCACCGGTGAGCTCAACGGTCGAGGATGAGTCCGTGGGTTCCAAAAGCTCATCGTCAACATCGATGACGGTGCGGCTGCGCGTAGCAATGTGGCGCCGTGCCTTGGCACCAAGCGGGTGTGCACCTGTGGCTTGGTAAAAAGCTTGAGCCTGTGGAGCACGCCAGTCAAGAAGAACAGCGTCTTGGTCGTCATCCAACAGCCCAATGCGGCCGATGTGCTCAGTTCTGCCATCCGTGAAGTCGAGCCTGCCGAAAACGAGTTTGTCTTCCACGTTGGTCAGTCGCTGCAACTCGCGTGAAATGCGGGCGATTGCCTCATCGCGTTCTGCGTACGACGTGCGTCGCAGCGTCCTGTCGACCTCATCAATATCATATTTTTGTGTGGAGGAAAGCTTCGAAGAATAGTCGGAAATTTTGGCGTCCAAAAGGCCGTAAGCTCGATCAACGAACTGTTGTTCACTTGCGATGGCAGCGGCTTTTGCGCTTGAAAAAGTGTTTGGGCTCGGCGCACGGTCATGAGTGGAAACTGCCACGAGACGTCCTTCCTGAAAAAATCTGGCCTTCTATTATCCCGCACTTGCCTGGTGTAACGGAAGGGGAGATACAGCTTACGGTCATCTGATCGCTTTGAGCCGATAGGGGAGCGGAAGGGCTGCGTGCTGTGGAAGAATACCTAAGGGAGGAAACATGTCGCACTTCGTCAGCTTTAGCGCAGAACCAGAGTCTGCAGTGGATACCTTAGTGATGAATCTTCTGGATCCGATGACGGATGCTGGTTCAATTTCGCACCTGATTTCGAATCAGCTCAAGGAGCTTGACGAGCGGGTTGCGGCACAGTTCGATGTGGATCCGTTGACGGACTATCGAGCAGTCCATCCTGCTATGCATTATCACGAAGGACAGCTCGTGGCGATGGCGCGCTCAGGTATGGTGCTCTCTTTTGCACGCGATATGGAGGGTCGGGAATTTCTGCGGCTGCATGGCTCCGAACCAGATTTCTCGTGGGACGCATTGGCGTCAGATATGGTGGACGTGATCGACCATTTTCATATCACACGGATCTTTTCGCTTTCCTCCTTTGGTGCGCCTGCTACGCATACGCGACCTGCTGAGATGACTGTGCGTTCCTCCGATCCGAACGTTGGAGCGACCCCTATGCCAGCTGATTTCTGGTTTTCGGGAGGTTTTGCTGATTATTTTGAGTATCTGTTGAGCGGCGGCGACGTTGCCACGACGAATGTGGCGGTGCGAGTGCCGTTTTATATGGCGCGCCATACGTTTGCTTCCGGAGCCTCGGCAGCACTCGGAATGCTCTCGCATGTGACTGGCCTCAGCTTTCCTGTGGGGGATCTCCAGGAGAGGGCTGCAGAGGAAGATGAGGCGTTGAACCAACTTGTGGAGCAGAATGAGCAACTCGGCGAGATCATCGAGCATATCGAGCATGACTACGATGCCCGCGGTTCCATGCCAGGGTTTGTCCCGGCGCCGCCCAATGAATTTGAGATTCCTAGCGTTGACGAAATCGGTAGGGCGGCAGAACAGTTTCTTGCCTCTGTGGATACGCATGACGAGGGGATGCGAGCTCATACAGCCTATGACCCGCGTGGCTTGATGGATCGGATTCGATCTCTCGGCGGGCGCAGAGGCACTACTGATTTAGGCTATCGCCCCTTCGAGACTGAGAAGTCGCACACTGCTGCTGGTGCTACTCCAGTGTGGCGTTCTCCGCGTGAGGATCCCGAGAATGCCGAGGATCGGGATGAAGCTGTGACTGGCGCCGATTCTGCAGGATCCTCAGCGTCTGAATCCGAGACGACGCAAGGTGAAGCGACGAGAAAAGCTGCAGCACAAGGCTCTCGCCCTATGCACGAGAGCCCGGTTCAGAAGAGTGAGGACGAGCAGGCTAGTGGCGGCACGCCATCCCCACGCCCGCATGGCCGGCACCGCCGTCAACGGAGTGATGAGAATCCTTCATAGCTGATCCGCGCTTGGGTTGGGCGTTTCGCTGCCAGCATGTGTTGAAGGTATAGGGCTAATCGGCCTGCTTCGGGTTAGAATTGCTAGAGATATTGACGGCTAGGAGGGCGCTATGGCACTTTCTGAATATGAACAGCAGATGCTGGAGGAACTCGAGGCGCAGCTGACGAACGAGGATCCCTCATTCGCGTCGGCGATGAAAGAGCCTGAGAAGGCGCAGGCTGGCGCGTCGATGCAGTTTTCAGTTCGTCACGTCGTCGTGGGGCTGCTGGTGGCGGTGCTTGGTATCGTCGTCCTCGTCGCCGGTGTTGCAACGGAGATTGTGCTTATCGGCGTTGCAGGCGTAGCGATTATTTTTGGCGGAGTGTATTACATGGGTCTAGGCAGGACTGAAAAAGTTGTTTCCGCCCGTGCGCATGCACCGAGAAATCGATTTGACGGTAGTTTTATGCAGAGGCAGGAGCAGCGCTGGGAGCGTCGTCGTCAGCAGTAGTCGTCGTCAGCAGTAATTGTTGTATGTTCTCGGCGGTTTACTGGAGGCCGTTCAGTCGTCTCCCGTGCTCAAGGTGCCTGTTACGCAACGTTGTCGCAGCGCTATCCCGCGCTGTCGCGTGTATATTTCGCGGGTACGGCGCCGACTGTTTTACACCGATGGAGACGGTTTTACACTGATGGATATGAGATATCACGATGGCTCACGAGGGGATTTTAGCGAAGAATTTGGTGAGCTTCTGACTCAGTACGCGTCAGAAGGAGAGAGCGGCGACGGGCTACTCGCCTCTGCCTATGAGCCGTTTGTTCCCAGTGATACGGAGCAGATTCGGTCGACGGTTCATGTGATTCGCGCGCAGGCAATGCGTTTTATGCTCCCGTATAAGTTTGCGATATCAGAAATCAAAACGAAACTCGTCATTTTGCAGGAGGAGTTCAGGGAGCTCGGCACATATAATCCCATCGACACAGTGACGACGCGACTCAAGAGTTTCGAATCAATCTTGGAGAAAATTCAGCGCCGGCATTTCAACGGTACGATCGAACAGCTGAAGGCGGAAATCACTGATATTGCTGGGATTCGGGTGACGTGCAGCTTCATATCCGACGTGTATACCGTTCGGGATCTGCTGGTGTCCCAAGACGATGTGACGCTGGTGCAGGAGAAAGACTACATCGAGCATCCTAAGGGGAACGGCTACCGGAGTCTTCATTTGTTGCTTCAGATTCCCGTTTTTCTCTCCTCAGGACCGGAACCCACGATTGCAGAGGTTCAGATTCGGACAAAAGCGATGGACTTCTGGGCAAGCCTCGAACACAAGATCTACTACAAATACAACAGCGATGTGCCGCAAGAATACTTGGACGGTCTGCGCGAAGCTGCGATAACCGCCAATGAGCTTGATCTTAAAATGCAGCAGCTGCACCGTGCGATACGGGAAACCGATGCATGACGAATGTCCACAGCGGTGACGCCTCGCCGCAAGCTTGGATGCTGTGCGGCGACGCGTGGCTGCGTGGCTTGTAGGCGGGGTTTAGCGGCTGGTAACTGTGATGGCTGGTGAAGCTTATGGGACGGCAACGAGGAAAATATAGGAAGCAGCCACCACCAGATGCATCGCCCCTTGCAGCCGCATCGCTTTTCCTTGGCTGATCGTCAAAATCGAGAGGATCCCCGTCATCGTCAGCAGCGCCAGATGAATAGGTTCCAGGCCGAGCACGAGTGGCATTCCCCTGATCAAGGAAATCATTCCGACCGTTGGAATCGTCAAACCAATTGACGCCAGTGCAGACCCATAGCCGAGGTTGAGGGCGATTTGCGTGCGGCCGTTTCGCGCATTATTGATCGCAGAGAGGGTTTCCGGCATCAAGACGATCAGTGAAATCATCACGCCGACCATCGCGTAGGGCATCCCGAGTGCTTTGACTGCGGCTTCAAGGGGATGAGAGAGGATCTCGGAAAGCCCGACGACGCTGAAAAGGCTTAGCAGAAGCAACAGAAGTGACACGAGTGCCCGCCTGTTGCTTGGCCGTGTGGCGTGCTCGGTTTGGGTAATCACTTCACCGTGCTTTTTCACCGGTAAGAAGAAGTCTCGATGGCCACGAGTTTGAGTGATGACGAATGCTACCCACACCATAAAAGCGACGAGCGCCGCAAAGATGAGCTGACTAGTGGAAAAAATGCCTTCTGGCGCAGATTTCGTCATCTCCGGAATAACCATGGTGCCTGTGGCCAGGACGAACACGGCTGAAAACTCGGTTGCTGCACCGGCCTCATTGAAATATGCCAATCCGCCGCGTCCGGCCGAGATCACAAGAGAAAGACCAATGATCATATTCGTCGTCAGAATCGTGGCCGAAAAGACGGTATCGCGTGCAAGTGTGGTGGCGCCTGAAGTATCTGAAAGCATCAGCATGACGATCATTCCCACTTCAATCACGGTGACGGCGAGAGCCAAAATGAGAGATCCGAACGGTTCACCGACTCTGTGAGCAACCACCTCAGCATGTTCCACAGCGGAGAGAACAACGCCGATCAAGACAACAGTGAGCGCAAGCGCCACGAACGCATTGGTGGGGTGAAATACCAGTGATGCAAGCAGCACCACAAACGCAATCGGGGGCCAAAAATATGGCCAAGAACGTATGACGTGTGTGGTAGGTGTCTGCATGTGTGTTGTCCTTGTGGTTGCTGCGTAGTGACAAAAGTAAGAACTGTTTGTCTTCCAAGTTTATCAAAAGGTTTTTCTCAGCAATGAGTGTTCGATACGCGCGTAATCACGCCGATGGTGGGTGAGTGGTCGTGAAGTGGTAGGAAAGTGGTTCAAAGTGGAGTAAAGTGGAGATCAACTCAGTGGGGGTGGTGAGTGGAATGTTCTTGGGTACCTTCGAGCCGAAGCTTGATGCCAAAGGACGTTTTATTCTGCCTTCGCGTTTTCGAGATGATCTCCAAGCCGGATTGGTGATGACTCGCGGCAAGGAACACTGTGTGGACGTCTTTTCGGCTTCCGAATTTGAGTCCATGCGGCAGAAACTTGTGGCGCGCTCATCCGAATCGTCGAAGATAACCCGTGGCTCATACCGCGTGTTTTTTTCTGGAGCGAACCCGCAAATCCCTGATAAGCAGGGGCGTGTGGTTGTTCCGCAGAATCTTCGTCATTACGCGATGCTCGACAAAGAGCTCGCCGTCATCGGTGCAGGTGATCGCGTCGAAATCTGGGATCTTGCCAGGTGGAACGCGTATCTCGACGAATACGAAGCCTCCTTCGCTGACGAAGAGTCCGATATTGTTCCCGGTCTTTTCTGAACTCGTCAATCCGTGATAATTCCCCGATCCCGGATTGACGAGTTCAGCCGTGGGCATCTATCGCCGATATGTCCTGATGCATGCGAGGAGGTTGTGATGGCCGCAGAGCACGCGACGAGTCCATCAAACCTTCAAAGTGGGATCACGTCGCAGGATCCGAGCGCACTGCATATTCCCGTGCTTCTTCACACCTGTATTGAGCTTCTGAGCCCTGCGATTGACTCAATGAACGAACCGGTGATGGTGGACTGTACATTAGGCATGGGCGGGCATACCGAAGCATTTCTCCGCACTTTTCCTTCCTTACGGGTCATCGGTATCGACCGTGACGAGCAAGCCCTGAGCCTCGCACGTGCTCGTCTGAGTGGCTTTGGCTCGCGCTTTCGAGCTGTCCACACCACGTATGACCGTATCGAGTCGGTGGTGGACACCTATGCTCCCCGCGCTTCGATTGCAGCAATTTTGATGGATCTGGGTATGTCCTCTCTCCAGATCGATGACGCGGCACGCGGGTTTTCTTATTCCCAGGATGCGCCTCTCGATATGCGGATGGATCCTTCACGTGGTCGGTCTGCTGCTGAACTGATAGCGCAGAGCAGCGAGGAGGATCTGACTCATATCCTGCGCGTGTACGGTGAGGAGCGTTTTGCGCGCTCGATTGCTCATCACATCGTGAGTGCACCCGAACCGATGACGCGCACCTCCCAGCTTGCCCAGGCAGTCAAAGATGCGATCCCGGCACCTGCCCGGCGCCGCGGAGGTAATCCCGCCA
This sequence comes from Actinomycetaceae bacterium, assembly GCA_028724265.1. Classification (GTDB taxonomy): domain Bacteria; phylum Actinomycetota; class Actinomycetes; order Actinomycetales; family Actinomycetaceae; genus JAQYDG01. The sequence continues at coordinate 145,775 of JAQYDG010000004.1, read as the reverse complement.
AGCGCACATTTCAAGCACTGCGCATCGCTGTCAACAGTGAGCTCGAATTACTTGAAGCTGCGTTGCCTGCCGCTGAAAAGGTTCTCGCGCCTGGCGGTCGGCTGTGCGTGGAGGCCTATCAGTCATTGGAAGACCGTATCGTCAAGCACGAGTTTCGACGCGTCAGTGCGGCATCTCCTTTCTCCGGCGCTGACCCGCTGCTGCCCACGCAGCCGCATGAACCCGAATTTTCACTGGTCGTGCGAAAAGCGATCAAAGCAGACGAGGCAGAGATTGCCCGTAACCCGCGTGCGGCGTCAGTTCGTGTCCGCGCACTTGAAAAGCGCTCAGGCCGCCAGGACGGAAGTGCGTATCCTTATCCCGATGCTCAGGATGCGAGATCGCAGTCCACGGCGGACGTTCACATTATGACGCAACAGCCACAATGGTCACAGCAGCAGTCACAACCGCTACTGCACAAGCAACAAGGACAACAAGGAGAGGGATCGCCATGGCCGCAACGATGACGCAAACGAAGCCACACACACGGCCTCGTGCAACCCGCCCTGTTGTCGAAGGCCTCACCCTCGTCGCAACACCTCAACCGAAGAGGGGCGTGGCAGCAACGGTTGTCCTGTGTGTGGGATTGTTGATTGCCGCATTCGTCAGCGTCTTTGTCCTCAACACGTTGACGGTGAGGACGGCCTATCAATTGCGGGGGGTGAACGTTCAGCTCTCGGATGCAACCACGGCGCAGGAATCACTCAAGGATCAAGTGACGAAGGCTCAAACACCCGAGGCTATTCGCGCGCGGGCTGATCAGTTGGGGCTTGTTCCGGCTCAGACAATCCGCCATATTGATGTTCAGACTCGCACCGTCGTACAAGCACAGGAGGACGAGAAAAAATAAGGCGTGTGAAGGATGATTCTGTAGAATCTGCGCAGTGAGAAAATGATGGGGGAATATCGTGGCTAGCCGAAGCGACAGGCATCCTCGCCTGAGCATCGTGTCGCATGTTCGCCAGCTGCCACTGGGCGTTCGGCGCATCGTGATCGTCATGGCTCTCGTGGTGGTATGTGCTCTGGTGCTCTCAGTTCGTCTCATTGATGTTCAGGCCGTGCAGGGAGCGAGTCTGGCGCGCAATGCTGCGGATTTTCGAACCAGCAAGCTCGTGTTGCATTCCAAGCGTGGCGATATTCTCGATTCCACAGGTGCTGTGCTTGCCACGTCGGTTGAACGCTACAACGTTGCCGTCAACCAAATAAAGATCCAACAGTATGTTCATTATCAGACGGACAGTGACGGTAAGCGGGTACAGGACGCGTCAGGTCGGGATATCGTGGAAGGAACAGGGGCTGCTGAGGCAGCAAAGCTCCTTGCACCGATTCTGAAGATGGATCAGGCTCAGCTGGGAGGATTGCTCCTGGGAGGGGAACAGAAGTCCACGTTCGTTTATGTGAAAAAGGACGTTGCGCCAGCTACGTGGAAGGCAATCAGTTCTCTCAACATCCCCGGCATTGAGCCCGAACAGTTCGTACGCAGGCAGTATCCGAATGGCGCTGTGGCAGGCAATATCCTTGGTTTCGTGGGGCAAACTGCCGATTCTCTTGGGGTTGCAAACGGACAGGCTGGTATCGAAAAAACGTTTGACTCCGTGCTCTCTGGAAAAGACGGACTTCAGACCCAACAGACTGCGGACAACGGCACCGTCATTCCGAATACAACGACGCTCCGCACACCGGCTGTCGATGGGCGTGCTGTGAAGTTGACGATCAATCGCGATCTTCAGAATGAAGCGCAACAGGCAATTGATGAAGCAGTGACGAAGTTTGGCGCCGAATGGGGTTCCCTTGTGGCTATCGAAATCGGTACGGGACGAGTGCTGGCGCTGGCAGATTCAGGAACTCCGGATCCTTCCCATGTCGGCTCGATCAGCGCAGACAAGTGGGGATCGCATGCGGTTCAGGCTCCCGTGGAGCCTGGTTCGATTGGCAAACTCGCACTCTTCGCGGCGGCGCTGGATACGGGAGTAGTGAATCCGACGAGCGTGTTCCGTGTGCCTGACCATCTGACAACTGCGGACGGTGAACCGATCCGAGATGCGGAAAACCATAACAAGGAGACGCTCACAACAACGGGTATTTTGGCAAAGTCCTACAACACCGGCACTGTGATGATTGGCAGCAAACTATCAAAGGAAGTGCGCTACCAGTACCTGAAGAAGTTTGGGCTAGGTGAACCCACAGGTATCGAACTCCCGGCCGAATCGGGAGGTATTCTGCACAACTGGCAGAAATGGGAACGCAGAGAGAATTACACCACGATGTTCGGGCAGGGGTACACCGCTAACGTGCTTCAAATTGCCCAGATGGCAGCCATTATCGGCAATCACGGTGTGGCGGTACCTGTTCACATTGTCGATGCAGTTGAAGACGACAGCGGCACGATGGTGCCTCAGGTAACGGCAGAACCGACACAAGTGTTGAACTCAACTGTCGCTGATGAACTCGTTGCCATGATGTCCGGCGTGACGCATAAAGGCGCAACAGCCGCAGCGGCTCACATCCCTGGATACAACGTTGCCGGGAAAACTGGCACTGCTCAGCTTCCGGATGCGAACGGCAATTTGACGAAGGCAAATGGCTCATTTGTGGGCATCCTTCCAGCAGAGGATCCTCAAATAGCTGTTGCGGTTGATATTTATCACGCGCCGCAGCCGAGTTTTGGCGGTGTGGTGGCAGCACCAGCATTTGCTCGTTTCGGAGCGTTCGCCGCTCAACAGTTGAGGATTCCGCTCTCCACCTCAGCGGCGCGGACGTACCCATGGTCGCCGTAGGATCTTTCTTCTCCTCGTCGCGTCAGGCACGCCGTCGATTTTCGGTTCGCCTACGGCGAGGACGTGTGCGGTGTGATGTGGTGTTCACGCATCAGTGCGAGTGACCTGAGCATAGTCGATAGTGTGTGGAGAATGAAAAAGGAGTATCCAAGATGCTAAGCGTTGCGTTATCCGAGATTGTGGCGGATACTGGTGGAACTTTCGTCGGTGACGCTGACGTTCTTGTCACCGGTGTCGCTTCAGACTCGCGGAACGTGCGGCCGGGCGATGTGTTCGTTGCCATCACAGGCGAACGGGTCGATGCTAACGTTTTCGCGGCAGATGTGCTTTCGGCAGGCGCTCTAGCCGTCGTGACGGATAATCCCGACGTCGCTCTGAGCTCCGGAGCATCTGAAGACAAACTTGTGATCGTCGAGAGCATCACAGATGCCCTGGGAAAAATGGCACGCGGGAACCTCGAACGGGTGCGAGCCTCGTACCCCCTCCGCGTGCTTGCGCTCACCGGTTCGGTCGGTAAAACGACAACGAAGGATCTGCTCGCAGCTATTTTTGAAGCTGTGGATGGCAAAAAGCACGTGATCGCCCCGGCTGGATCCTTTAATAACGAGTACGGACTCCCTTTTACGGTGCTACGAGTCGATGAGCAGACGCGCACGCTTGTGCTGGAAATGGGTGCTGATGATATCGGCAATATCAGCTACCTCACCTCGATTGCACAGCCAGACGCGAGCGAAGTATTAATTGTTGCGCGTGCCCATCTCGGCCATTTTGGATCCCTGGATCGTGTCGCTGAGGCGAAGTCTGAGATTGTGACGGGCACCCGCAAGGGCGGTGCTGTGGTCTTGAATGCGGATGATTCTCGGGTTGCTGCGATGAGTCATCTGGCTGCAGGGCCGGTCACGTACTTCTCGAGGCGCGAGCAGACGGATGTGTTTGCGACCGACGAACATATCGATTCCGCTGGTCACGCGTCATTTATCCTTCATGCCGCAGGCGAGCAGCGTCCAGTGACTCTCAAACTTGTCGGGCAGCACAACGTGGCGAACGCTCTGGGGGCTGCCGCACTTGCGCTGACACAGAACGTGGATCTCACTACTATTGCTGCGCAGTTGTCCTCGCATGGTCCAGCCAGTCCGCATCGTATGGATGTCCAGACCCTCAACGGGGTGCAGATGATCGACGATTCGTATAATGCGAATCCGGATTCGATGGCTGCTAGCATTCGTGCGCTCGCAGCCATGCCTGGCGCGGGTAGAAAAATCGCGGTGCTCTCGGACATGCTTGAATTAGGCGAGACCGAGAGGGAGGAGCATCGTGCGCTTGCTGAGCAGTTAGTGCACGCCGGCGTCGACCTCGTGATAGGTCTTGGCTCGCTGATGGAGCAGACGACGCGTCGCTTTACTCAACTCACCAGCGATGGGGAGCAGGTCTCTCACGACGGCAAGGATCAGCCGGAGAACGCTGGCGCGCCGATTCACGATCTCAGCCATCGTGACACGCTCGGCCAAATGGCGGCGCAGCAGCCGAATACCAGGGCGATATCAGTTTCCGATGTTGATCACGCACAAAACGTCCTCACCGAGGTACTTCGCCCGGGTGATACTCTGCTTATCAAGGGCTCGCATGGATCAGGCGCTTGGCGGGTCGCGGAGAGTGTTCGTGCGGGGCTTGTCAACGGATCCTTGCCTGCACAAAGAAAAGAAGGGGAGTGATCGGATGCTTGCGATTCTAGGTGCTGGTGTGATCGCCTTACTGCTTGCCCTTGTGCTCACACCACAGTTGATACGGTTGCTGACAACTCACCATTGGGGTCAGTTCATTCGTCAGGATGGGCCAACTACGCATCTGACGAAGCGTGGAACCCCAACGATGGGCGGCTTGGTTATTGTGATCGCAACCGTGGTGGGCTACATCGTCGCAGCCGTGATTTTCCATTATCCACCTCACGCGTCAGGTATCCTGCTTCTCTTTTTGATGACGGGTTTGGCTTTTATTGGATTCCTGGATGATTTCGCTAAAATCCGCCACAAACAGTCACTCGGACTCACACCGTGGGCCAAAATCGTCGGTCAGGGTGCAGTCGGTATCGCGTTTGCGGTACTCGCCTTGATGTTCAGGTCTTCGCAGAACCTCGCCCCTGCATCCACGCGGATTTCGATCGTGCGCGATACTCCGTTGAGTTTGAGCTTTGCTGGTGCAGGTATTGGTATTGTGCTTTTCGTTGTGTGGGCGAATTTTCTTGTGACGAGCTGGTCCAATGCAGTGAACCTGACCGATGGCTTGGATGGCCTTGCTACTGGCGCGTCCATGCTCGCTTTTGGCGCCTATGCCTTGATCACCATGTGGCAGCGCAATCACGTGTGTAACGGCATTTTGCAGGCCGAGCCCGCGTGCTATAACGTGCGAGATCCGCAAGATTTGGCGATGATAGCAGCTGCGATTGTTGGGGCGTGTTTTGGTTTCCTGTGGTGGAATACCTCGCCTGCGCAGATCTTCATGGGCGATACCGGCTCTCTGGCTCTGGGCGGGGCGTTTGCAGGCCTCTCGATCCTCTCCCGCACCGAGTTCTTGGCGATTCTGATCGGGGGACTGTTCATTATTGAAGTCCTCTCCGACGTCATTCAGATCACGAGCTTCAAAGCCACAGGGAAACGCGTGTTCCGTATGGCTCCTCTGCATCATCATTTTGAGCTCGCAGGCTGGAAAGAAGTGACTGTTGTTGTACGTTTTTGGATTATCGAAGGCTTGCTGATGCTCGCAGGCGTCGGCCTCTTCTATGCTGAGTGGGTGGCGGCCCAATGACCCAAAGCAACACAGTGATGCAGAACAACACAGTGACGCAGAACAGCACACCAGCGCAGGATGGCGCAATGGGAGGCGCGACGGCGCCCACGGCCTCGGAGCCGGAACAGGCGAACCCCGGAGCACGGTCATTTGATAACAAACGCGTCGCCGTGGTGGGATTAGGCAAATCTGGAATGGCGTGCCTCGATGCACTGAGCAGACTGACGCATGCCCAACTGTATGCTTTTGACGCACGTGAGGCAGCTGTGACCGATGCGCTTGCATCGTGGCCATTTGTGACTGCCCAGGTTGAATCAGACCCCGAAGCATTAGCACGGGCAGTGATGGATTCACAGCCGGATATGATCATTCCCGCACCGGCCATTGCGGAGGTCTCACCTCTTTTTCGTCTAGCACGTGAGGCATCGATCCCTTTACTATCTGAAGTCGAACTTGCGTGGCGCCTGCGTGCGGTCGATGAATCTGGTGCGTCAGCTCCATGGTTGTGCGTGACGGGGACGAACGGCAAAACAACCACGGTGATGATGGCACTGTCGATGCTCCAGGCGGCTGGCCTGGCAACGCGCGCTGTGGGGAACATCGGCAATCCGATCGTCACCCAGTCCGTTCGTCAGGATTCCCATGCCCAGAAAGTTCTCCTGTGTGAGCTCAGTTCTGCGCAGCTTGCGACGACGTATTCGGTGGAACCAGAAGCAGCAGTTGTGCTCAACATTGCGGATGACCATCTGGATTGGCATGGTTCCGCCGATGCCTACGCGGCTGCGAAGGCTCGTATATACCACAATGTTCGGCGGGCGTGTCTGTACCCTGTCGATTCCAGCACGATTCAACAGATGGTGGACGATGCCGATGTGCGTGAGGGTGCGCGCGCGGTTGGTATTGGTCTAGGTTTCCCAGATGTGGGCGATGTGGGTGTGTTTTCTCCCGATGGTTCCCCCTGGCAGGAAGCGCTCGTCATTGATCGGGCTTTTAACCCTCGGCGCTGGGAGGAAAGCGGAGATCCGCTCTTTACCCTCGCCGATGTTGCCCACTTAGGCACGTCCGAGGGAATAGCGCCGCACCTCATTTTTGATGCAATCGCCGCTGCCACGTTGGTGCGATCCATCGGAGTGACGCCTGAACAGATCCAGCAAGGACTGCGGGCATTTCGCCTGGCAGAGCACAGGATCCATACTGTTGGCAGTGCGCTCGCGCCTGGCACCGATGTGAATATCCGCTTCGTTGACGATTCGAAAGCGACCAACGCACATGCGGCACGGTCTGCGCTTGCTAGTCAGGACGATCACAGTGTGGTGTGGATCGTCGGCGGGGAATCGAAGGGTGCTCATTTCGACGACCTTGTGGCGTATGCCGAGCCAAAGCTTGCTGGTGTCGTCGTGCTGGGGCGGGATCAAAGTCAGTGGCGCACTGCGCTCGACCAGGTTAAGGTACCGGTTCAGTGGATCGATCCGGAGGATCCAGAACCGATGCGGTCTGCGGTTGCTGCCGCAGTTTCGATCGCTGGTGGTGTCTCCGTTTCGTTGAATGAGAGCGGTGCATCTTCGATGAGTGGCCAAGCTGCGGCTGGGCAAGGGGAGCGGCATCGTGGTTTATATGGTGACGGGGGCGATCGGCAATCGACTAACGTGGGTCTGCATGATCCGATCCTGATGACGATATTGCTGTCCCCGGCAGCTGCCTCACATGATCAATTCGTCAATTATGAACAGCGTGGCGATGAGTTTATTGCCTGTGCTCGGGCGTGGATTGAGGATTATCAGACGCCGGACTCGCCGGGGGATGCCCGTGGCTGAGCGTTCCGTACCCAGAGTGGATCGTAGCATCGATTCTCAGACGATCAATGAGCTGCGCAATGCTCTGATTCTCGTTGCTGTTTGCGTGCTGATTCTTGTCGCTATCGGCGTGACGATGGTGTTCTCCGCAACTGCTCCCGCCTCTATTTCGCGTGAAGTGTCGGGGCGCTCATCGTCTCTTTTTGGAACGGCGAGCACGCACCTCCTCTATGCCGTGGCTGGTATCGGTCTCTGTTGGGCGACAACGCTGGTTCCATTGAGGATCATACGGTCGCTGACGCCGTTCCTTTTTGCGGTTGCTATTGTGTTTCAGCTCCTCGTGCTTACTCCACTCGGTCGAACAATTGCTGGAAACAGAGCCTGGGTTGCTTTGGGGCCGGTGAGTGTTCAGCCCGGTGAGTTTGTGAAACTTGTCGGTATTATCGCCCTGGCAGGGACGCTCTCGACGTGTCATCGCCTGCTCACCCTTCAAGCAACGCGTCAAGCGCGCCACGAAGATCCACTGCACGCTATGCACAGCTCAGGGCAGCGCAGCAGGCGTGCTGGCGTATCGGGTCGTTCCGGTAGCAGCGGAGGAAATTCTGTGGCGTCTTCGACGTCTCGCAGTTCGCGTTTCTCAGGTTTTATTGCGCGCCATTTTACGAGGGACGGGTTTACGCGCTATCTGCATCCTGACGAGGCGAATGAGCTTGTCCATGAAACCTTCCGGGCTCTTCTGATGGCTGGAGCGTTGTTGTTTGTGGCTGCGCTTTCGCGGGATATGGGCAGTGCCCTGGTGATATTCCTGATCTTTTGTTGTATTTTCTGGTTCGCTGGTTATCGGCTTGTCTATTTCGGTGTGGCGGCACTGGGTGCCTTGCTTGCAGCCACGGCCGGGATCGTCATCAATCCTTCCAGAATTTCTCGTATCCTTAGCTTTTTCAATTCACTGTTTTCCACCTCCGCAACACGTACGCCAACTCAGCGAGATTTTGCCTTGTGGGCATTTGGAAGTGGAGGGCTTTCTGGAACCGGCTTAGGGACGGGAGTTGAAAAGTGGCCAGGCAATCTTACTGAGGCACAAAACGATTTCATTTTTGCCGTGATTGGTGAGGAGCTCGGCTTCGTTGGATGCCTTGCCGTGATCGTGTTGTTTGTGATGCTCGGTTACGGTTTGCTGCGTATTGCGATCATTCACCCGCTTCCGTTTGCGCGGCTTCTTGCCGGTGGCACTGCGGGGTGGCTCGTTGGGCAGGCCATGCTCAATATGATGGTGGTGACGGGGTTGCTGCCCGTTTTCGGCGTCCCTCTTCCATTTATTTCTCAAGGGGGATCAGCTATTCTGGCAGCACTGTTGTCGGTCGGTGTGGTGGGATCTTCGGTGGCGAGTATGCAGGGTATTAAAGAGAGTCTGCATATTCGACCTCGGCTTGCACGCAGGGCACGCTCGGTGTTTCGGCATACCTAGGCGGCCACCACGTCGGTGTGATATTTGCAGCGCGGTGGCTATGGTGGTCATCTGCGCACGTCGAGTGTGAACACGTGTGAACCGGAGAGCATGAAGAAGATGGCCGTACGCACGCGTGCACAATGCGAGAGCACAGAATAAGGAGGGCGGAGAGTGCAGGATTCTACAGTTCTTCTGGCTGGCGGTGGTACCGCTGGGCATGTCAATCCTTTGATTGCTACAGCCAAGGAGCTTGCTGGTCGAGGGGTTCGGGTGTATGCCGTCGGCACTGAGGACGGGCTCGAAGCTCAGCTCGTCCCGGCTGCCGGGTTCGAGCTGCGGACGATCGACCGTGTTCCCTTTCCGCGTCGGCTCAATGCGTATGCTGTCGCATTTCCACGGCGATTTCGGAAGGCGGTTGCGCAAGCTCGAATGCTGATTGATGAGCTGCATGCCAGCGCGGTTGTCGGTTTCGGCGGGTTTGCTTCGACGCCACTGTATATTGGGGCTCATCGGGCGTCTATCCCGATTATTGTGCATGAAGCCAATGCGCGCCCTGGATTAGCGAATAAAGTGGGAGCACGATGGGCTGACGTCGTTGCACTCACGTTTTCCTCAACGCGGCTGCGTGCGCACCACGGACGAACCATTGTCACAGGATTACCGTTGAGGCCTGCGATTGCCGAGCTCGCTGAACGTAGACGTCACGACGCACAAGCGGCTCGCAGTGAAGCTGCGCAGCTTTTTGGTCTTGACCCGGCTCTGCCGACCCTGCTTGTGACGGGTGGGTCATTAGGCGCTCAGCGAATTAACGAGGCAATGATTGCTGCTATGCCGGATATGCGGGATATCCAGGTTCTTCATATTAGCGGCAAAGGCAAAGATGATCCTGTTCGTCAGGCGGCGCGCGCAGCGGGTGCCTCTCACTATGTGGTTCGTGATTATGTCAGTGATATGGAGCATGCGTTTGCAGCGGCAGATTTGGTGGTTGCGCGTTCAGGTGCTGGAACTGTTGCCGAGGTGAGTGCGCTGTCCCTTCCGGCTGTTTTTGTTCCATTGGCCATTGGCAATGGAGAACAAGCGTTGAATGCGGCCGATTCCGTTGCTGCCGGCGCGGCAGTGTTGATACACAACAGTGACTTTTCGGCGCAGACGGTGCGGACGACGGTGCTTCCTCTGCTTGAATCGTCGCAGACTCGAGGCGAAATGAGTCGAGCCGCGAGCAGGCTCGTCCCGCACCACAGTGCTGCCGCACTTGCCGAGGCAATCATGACGCGTATAGGGAATGAGTGAGGGTGTGATGTCGAGTCCACAGAGTGAATCTCATGCGGGTGCCGTGAGTGGAACGCATTTTTATCTCATCGGCATTGGGGGAGCGGGAATGTCCGTTCTCGCTCAACTCCTCCTTGCCCTGGGTGCCACAGTCTCGGGTTCGGATCGTGAAGAGTCAGACACAACCCGTGATCTTTCAGGACGCGGTGTAACCGTTTTCATCGGGCAGAAAGCAGCGAATGTCCCGCCGGATGCCATTGTTGTCTATTCCTCCGCGATCAAGGATTCGAATCCCGAACTTGTTCAGGCGCGCCGTGTGGGCTTGCCGATGATGCACCGGTCTGAGGCTCTGGCCTTAGCAGCATCCGGCCTGGAGTTTATTGCGGTAGCCGGCTCACATGGGAAAACGACCACGTCATCGATGATTGCCAGCGCTTTGTACCGCGCAGGATACGATCCCTCGTGGGCAATAGGCGGCTCTCTCAAGGAATTGGGAAGTGGGGGACGTCTCGGCTCAGGCTCATTCTTCGTTGCTGAGGCCGACGAATCGGATGAATCCTTTCTGAACTACACACCGCGTGTTGAAGTGGTGACGAATGTCGAACCGGATCACTTGGATCATTACGGTTCCGCGTTGGCGTACGCCACAGCCTTTGTGCAGTTTGCTCAGCGCCTCGAGCCTGGCGGACTTCTTGTGGTGTGCTCCGATCAACCAGAGGGGCGGCAGCTCGCCCGCGAAGCTGCTTCGGAGGGAATCCGTGTGCAAACATACGGATTTAAGCCAGGTGTGGACTCCCTGGATCATATGCAGATTATGGCTTCAGGCGTGTATACACTCCGATCTGTGGATTACCGCATCAACCTCGCCGTACCAGGAGCTCACAATATGCTCAATGCTGCTGGTGCGTTGAGCGCTGCGTTAGATCTTTCCGTTGCACCGGATTCCTTTATTGCAGGCTTGGAGAAGTTTGACGGCGCGGGGCGTCGTTTCGATCTCAAGGGCACAATCGGTGGCGTCAGGCTCTATGACGATTATGCTCACCACCCGACGGAGGTGCGAGCCACACTCGTCGTTGCTCGTGGAGAAGCGGAGAAGACGTCTGGGCATGTGCGCGTACTTTTTCAACCGCATATGTATTCCAGAACCCAGCACTTTGCACGTGCATTTGCGCAGGAACTGCTCAAGGCAGATTCTGTGATTGTGACGAGCGTATTCGCTGCACGTGAAGTGCCTGAACAGGGTGAGGAAGGGGACTCTATCACGGCCAAAATGCATGGGCGCGCACAGTTCATCCCAGATATGAACGACGCGGCGCGCGTGTTGGCTGATATGGCACGTGAAGGGGACGTCCTTATCACAATGGGGGCCGGATCGATTAATCACGTTGATCCGATTATTCTTCAGCGGCTGCAGGAGAGGGGTATCTCGGGAGGTTCTGACACTGGATCTGAGGGGAGTTCACGCTGATGCGTAAGCCGCCCGCGCCACACGCACGGCCGATCAACACTCATGAGGCTCGCCCGGTCGGACGCCGTGAAGCCGCACCGTTACCCCGTGCGCAGCAAACCCCGTATGCGCCCACAAGGCGGGTGGCTTCCTCACAGAGCAACGGCTCTGGTGTGAGTGTGGGTGCCCAAACGCGGAACGACCCCAAGAACAACGCCAAGAACGGCAAGAAGAGTAGCACACCGGGCAACGCGAAGACCACGAGGGTCGGAGAGGTACCGCCTTCGTCTGCGCAGTCTCACACCCAGGAAGCTGCACAGCCTGCTCAGCTGTTGGCGATGTTCTCCTCGCGGCGTGCCCCGGAGCACGCACGACCCGATGAAATAGATCATGCCAGGCGGCAGCATCGGTCTGCCGCGAAAAGAAAGCGCCGCCGGATTGTGGGCATTGTGGCAGTACTGCTCGGTGTTGTGGGCCTCAGCGTGCTCGTGATCTTCTTTTTACCGCTTTTTGCCCTCCACACTGACTCGGTGACGGTACAAGGCGCGCGCACGCTCGTCACACCGCAGGAAGTTCGCACAGTGGTGTCACGGTGGGATTCAGTCTCGCTTGCTCGTCTACCGGTGTCGAAGATTGAGCAGCGGCTAATGAGCCAAAATCCTGCTATCCAGAGTGTCGATATCCACCGTGATTTTCCGCATTCGGCAACGATCACCGTTGTGGAGCGAACACCGGTGGTCTGCGTTGGTGAGGCAGGCTCATGTGTTGGAACAGGAGCCGACGCCGTGGCGATTCCCCGCGCGCCGACTGAGGGGTTGCCCGTTCTCAACGTGTCGAGCGTGCAGGAATCACAACGTCAGCAATCCGTCCGTGATGTTGTCCACATTATGACGCTCATGGCGGATGCGAAGATGGATGTGTCGTCAGTGCACGTGAGTGCCTCGCGGCAGATCACGTTGAATCTTGCCGGCGGCCGCACTGTGAAATGGGGAACCGCGCAAGACTCTGAAAAGAAGGCGCGAATACTCGGTGTATTGATGAGCGTTGACGCCACGGTGTACGACGTGTCGCTTCCCGATGCCCCAGCAACATCGTAGAGGTGAAACACTCAGTGTGGTTCGGCGCGTCACGCTTGAAATACTAAAATAAAGTCTCTATGTTATGCGCGAAGTTAACAACGAAAAACGTCAAGCCTTACTTGAGGTTTTGAAAGGAAACGACGATGGATGCCTCAAATAATGCCGCAAATATCAAAGTGATCGGTGTTGGCGGCGGCGGCGTGAATGCCGTGGATCGCATGATTCAGGATGAGCTTGCGGGCGTGGAGTTTATCGCGATCAATACTGATGGCCAGTCGTTGTTAAAGTCTGCTGCGGAAACCAAGCTGGATATTGGGCGCGATGTCTCCCACGGTCTGGGTGCTGGCGCTGATCCTGCGGTGGGTCAGCGTGCCGCCGAAGAGAATGTGGAGTATATCCGCGAGGCTCTGGATGGCGCAGACATGGTGTTCGTCACTGCTGGCGAAGGCGGTGGCACAGGCACTGGCGCTGCGCCTATCGTTGCGAGCACCGCGCGTGAATTGGGTGCTCTGACCGTTGGGGTTGTGACGAGGCCGTTCTCCTTCGAGGGAACACAGCGAGCCAACAACGCTGCCAGCGGTATTACGGAGCTGCGTCAGGCTGTCGATACCCTGATTGTGATTCCGAATGACCGTCTGCTGGAAATTTCAGAAGATAACCTGACTGTGCTTGAAGCGTTCCATTTGGCAGATGAGGTGCTGCGTTCTGGCGTCAAGGGGATCTCGGATCTCATTACGATCCCAGGCCTTGTTAACGTGGATTTTGCGGATGTGAAGACCATTATGAAGGATGCGGGAACCGCTCTGATGGGCATCGGCTCGGCGTCCGGTGAAGACCGTGCCATGCGCGCAACCGAGAACGCCATTTCGTCGCCGTTGCTTGAGGCATCCATTGACGGCGCCCACGGCGTGCTGCTCGGGTTCCAAGCCGGCTACGATTTTCAGTTGCCAGAACTGGCACGTGCCTCGCAGTTGGTGCGCGAGAATGTGGATCCCAATGCCAATATTATTCTGGGTACTATTCTTGATGAATCCTTGGGTGACGAGGTTCGTGTGACGGTGATTGCGGCTGGTTTTGACGAGTCCGACGACCACCTCCTCGCCAATGCGAAGAAGCCAGGAGAGTCACACAGCTCTGCACGGCATGCCGCTCAGCGGCCGTCTGCCAGTGGGGTGGATGTGAAACCTCAATCCGCCCAGCCGGAAGCTGACGTGCCAGACGAGCCAGCGAACGAAAGTGCACCCTCCTCCACCAGCGGGCGTGTACACGATGCCTATGCACCACTGGAAATTCCCGCCTTTCTGAACGAAGATGAATAGGTAGGGCGAGGATCATACAGCCAACGAAGATCAGGAGAATATCGTGAGCATGTTCCGCAATTTCGTCAACCGGGCAGCCGTTGGTGACGAGGATTATCAGGAAGACGACTACGTCAACGAGGTGCCGTACGAGGACGAGGAAGCCTCCTATGAGGACGGCGATGCGAGTGTGATGCACGCGGTTGGAGCTGAACAGGATTTGGCGCGTATCATCACGTCCTGGCCGAAGACCGTCGATGAGGCATCGAGTTTTGCGAAGGATTTCCGCAACGATATTCCCGTTATTTTGAATCTTTCGGAGTCCCAAACGGAGTCGCGGCAGCGGATTATCGACTTTGCATCGGGTGTCTGCTACGGTTTGCGCGGGCATTTAAATCAGATCTCGGAAAACGTGTTTCTCATGACGCCTGCAACGGTGACCTTGGACGCCCCTGCTTCAACGCGGACACTGTGAAAAGGACATATGTATATTCTGTTTTCAATCTTGCTCTGGCTTCTGCAGCTGTATGTGTTAGTTCTTTTCGCACGTGTCATCTTAGATCTTGTGGGTGTCGTGTCGCGTAGCTGGACTCCTCAGGGGATCGTGCTTGTGATAGCGAATGTGGTGTATGGACTCACAGATCCACCGCTGAGGTTTCTCGGGCGCTACATCAAGCCGTTGAGGATCGGGAATGTGGCATTGGATGTGGGCTTCATCGTTCTTTTTGTGGCGGTGGAATTTTTGCGGTACCTGATCCAGTTGGCGATCGTGTATTCGTTGTAGACGAGTCATACGTCAGTGCAGGGTGATGCGCGGAGTTTTCGCTCTAATCATGCGTCACAATTGGCACTTTTTTAACATTTTCGGGTAATCTGTGCTTAGAGTGTTTTTCTTCACGGCTGCCGCGAAAGAAGCACCGGCCATATCGGACGTTTATATTGAGGTGAAATTATGGAGTTGCTGACGGAACATGACGTTGTCAATCAGCAGTTCAAGGAGCCGGCAACGGCTGCCGAAGGTTACGATCAAGACGAAGTGGATTATTTCCTCGATCAGGTCGCTGCAACAATCGGTGAATTGACCAAGAAGAACACTGATCTTGAAAACCAGGTGAAGGTTGCCCAAGCGAAGGTGGCAGAGCTAAACAATGGCGCTGGAGCACCTGCTCAGGCTTCGGCAGCTGAGGCAAGCCCAAGCGAAAATGCGGCAGGTATCCTCGCCCTGGCACAGGAGCTTCACGATAAGTACGTTTCCGAGGGCGAAGCTGAACGTGATCGGCTGGTATCGGAAGCGAATACAAAGCACGATCAGATTGTGAGCCAAGCAGAAGCGCAGTCCAAGAATACCTTGGATAAGCTCGCGACGGAGCAGGCCGTTGTGGAGCATAAGATTTCCGATCTGCGCGATTTCGAATCAGATTATCGCACCCGCCTGAAGAGCTATCTGCAGTCGCTGCTCCAGAATGTGGAGAACGGCAAGGTACATATGGGAGATCAAAACTGAGAACATCACCGATGAAAAGGCCGAGTTACCTCAGGGGATCGGTAGCTATCGGCCTTTTCTGTCTCGCCGCCGACCAGCTGACGAAGTACCTTGCTCTGGTGCATGTACCGTCAGGCGAGGTTCGGGGGAGTGGTTTTTTCTCGCTCCGGCTTGTTCACAATGCCGGAGCGGCTTTTTCTTTTGCTTCCTCGGCGACGTACGCGATTACGGCGCTTGCGCTCGTCGTTGTTCTCGTTCTTCCAGCTCTCGTCACTCGAACCGACTCTCGCGCATGGGCGTGCGGTCTCGGCCTCATCTGGGGAGGGGCGGCAGGCAACCTCGTTGACCGTTTGCTGCGGAGCCCAGGATTCGGTCGAGGCGAAGTAGTTGATTTTATTGGATGGGGAAACTGGTTCACAGGCAATGTTGCCGATATTGCGCTTGGCCTTGGTATAGGTCTCGTTGTGGTGCTCTCCTTCTGCCATATCGATTTCGCGAGTGAAACTGTCAGCGAAGGGAATGAAGGGCGCCGAGCAGCGACAGCAGAGTGAAGGTTATCGCGTTTTCGCGCAAGGCTACGTCGCGCTGAGTTACGTGGTACCAGGTTGCGTCATAAGCGCCATTGTGGTGGAAAAGGGGGTGCTTCGTGGGTGAGCGGCGGCGTTATCCAGTAGCAGATTCCCATGAGGGCGATCGCTTAGATGCATATCTTGCCTCGCTCACGGGGTTGTCCAGGGCAGTGGCTGCGCGCACTATTGACGCAGGCGATGTGCGTGTTGATGGGCGAGTTGCGCGGAAATCCGACCGCGTTCTGGCCGGTCAAACAATTGAGGCCGTCCTCCCGGATCCACCGCGCGTTATCCCGCGTGCCCCCGAAGCGACTATTCCTATTCTGTACGATGACGATGATGTTGTTGTTGTGAACAAACCTGCTGGCCTCGCTGCACACCCATCGTTGAACTTCGATGGCCCAGATGTGCTGGGTGCTTTGGTCTCAATGGGCATTCCGGTTGCTCAGCTCGGTCCGGTGGAGCGGCATGGGATCGTGCACCGTCTGGACGTTGGGACATCCGGATGTATGGTTGTGGCGAAGTCCTCCCTCGCGTATTCCTCACTCAAAGATGCTTTCCGTTACCGGCGTGTTGAGAAGATTTATCATGCGCTTGTGCAGGGGCATCCAGATCCGCTCTCCGGCACGATCGACGCTCCCATTGGCCGTGCCCCGTCACATCAGTGGAAGATGGGCATCGTCAAGGGTGGAAAACGTGCAGTGACGCATTACACGCTCACGGAAGCGATGGCTGGCGGATCCCTGCTGAGCGTCAAGCTTGAGACGGGACGCACGCACCAGATCCGCGTTCATATGGCTGCTATTGGTCATCCGTGCGTCGGGGACACGATGTATGGTGCTGATCCACGCCTGGCAGCAGCCTTGCATTTGGATCGGCAGTGGCTACATGCGCAGCGGCTAAGTTTTTATCATCCCCGCACTCAGGTCTGGATGACGTTTGAAGCTCCCTATCCTGAGGATCTGGCGTCGTCGCTCAGCCAGATGAGGTCTCACGTCGTGGCCTGAATTGCCCAGGTTTGCTCACGCAATGGTGAGCGTCGGGGAATGTGACGCGTACGCTTTTTGGCATCTGGCTTGTCCACTACCATAGATGCCATGGCAAAAGACTTCGTGCATCTTCATACTCATACCGAATACTCACTGTTGGATGGTGCATCGAAGATTCCGGATCTTGTGGCACGAGCGAAGGCACAGGGGCAGAAGGCTCTGGCGATTACCGATCACGGATATATGTTTGGAACCTATAAGTTCTATAAAGAGGCGAAGGCACAGGGGATCAAACCGATTATCGGTGTCGAAGCTTATTTGACGCCAGGGACGAGCCGTTTTACCTCGAACCGCGTGCGGTGGGGGACGGAAAACCAGCGATCGGACGATGTGTCTGCTCGTGGTACATATACGCATTTGACTCTTCTTGCCACGAACAATACTGGCCTGCAAAATCTTCTGCGCCTGGATTCGCAGGCATCGTTGGAAGGCCAAATGGGCAAGTACCCTCGTATGGATCTCGACCTGTTGGAGCAGTATCACGAGGGCTTGATCGGAACAGCCGGGTGCCCGTCTGGCGAAGTACAGACGCGCCTGCGTCTGGGGCAGTATGACGAGGCGCTCGCTGCTGCTGGGCGTATGCAGGATCTGTTCGGCAAGGAAAACTACTTTGTGGAAGTAATGGATCACGATAACGAGATCGAGAGGCGGGTTCGTAACGAACTGCTGGAGGTGGCAAAGAAGATTGGCGCTCCGCTGATAGCAACGAACGACTCGCATTACACGAATCCTGACGACGCGAAGATCCAAGACGCAATGCTCACGATCAACTCGGGATCGACGCTGACGGATCCAAAGCGTTTTCATTTTGACGGTACAGGCTACTATTTACGGTCGTCTGAGGAGATGTGGGATCTTTTCGGCGATCTGCCTGGAGCGTGCGAGAACACCTTGATGATTGCCGAGCGCTGCAACGTGACGTACAACCAGGGGAACTACATGCCGCAGTTTCCCGTACCGGAGGGAGAAACCCTCGACTCGTGGTTTTTGAAGGAAGTCGAGAGGGGTCTGCATTCACGCTATGGGGACTCCATCCCAGCTGATGTGCGTCAACGAGCAGACTACGAGACGTCTGTGATTCTTCAGATGGGATTTCCGGGCTATTTCCTGGTGGTGGCAGATTATGTGAACTGGGCACGTGAAGCCGGTATTCGTGTGGGACCAGGGCGCGGGAGTGCCGCAGGGTCGATGGTAGCCTATGCGATGCATATTACGGAGCTCGATCCGATCAAACACGGTCTGATCTTCGAACGATTCTTGAATCCCGAGCGTGTCTCCATGCCCGATATCGATATGGACTTCGATGATCGTCGTCGCTTGGAGGTTCTTGACTACGTTGAACGGCGCTACGGGAAAGATAAAATTTCGCAGGTTGTGACGTTCGGTACGATCAAAACGAAGCAGGCGCTCAAAGATGCGTCACGTATTATGGGATATCCGTTTGAGGTGGGCGAAAAACTCACAAAAGCCCTTCCCCCAACAGTGATGGGCAAAGATATACCGCTTCACGACGTGTATAACAAGGATGCTGAGCGTTATACAGAAGCCACCGATTTTCGTGACCTCGTTGATTCCTCTGATGATTATCAGAAGATCTACTCGATGGCTTCCGGCATCGAGGGGCTTTCACGCCAATGGGGTGTCCATGCTTGCGCAGTGTTGATGTCCAGCGTGCCGCTCACCGATGTGATTCCCATTATGAAGCGCCCAGCAGATGGTGCAGTGATCACTCAGTACGAATATCCGCAGTGTGAAGAGCTTGGGATTCTCAAAATGGACTTCCTCGGCTTGTCGAATCTGACGCTGATCGATGACGTTATCAACTCCATCAAAGCCGTGGGTAAGGGCGAGGTGGACATCTACACCATTCCGATGGATGACGAGGCCACTTTCCAGCTGCTCTCTAATGCGGAAACTCTGGGCGTCTTCCAGCTCGATGGCGACGGCATGCGCCAGTTGCTCAAACAGATGAAGCCCACCGATTTCGAAGATATTTCTGCTGTGATCGCCCTGTATCGTCCAGGACCCATGGGCATGAATTCGCATACCAACTATGCGCTGCGGAAGAATGGATTGCAGGAGATCACCCCTATTCATCCTGAGCTTGAGGAGCCGCTTAACGAGGTGCTCGCACCCACCTATGGCCTGATCGTGTATCAGGAGCAGGTGATGAAAATTGCCCAGATTCTTGCTGGATTCTCGCTTGCCCAAGCAGATACGTTGCGCAAAGCAATGGGGAAGAAGAAAGCGGACGTCCTTGAAGCTCAGCATCAGGATTTCGAAGCCGGGATGCTCAAGAATGGCTATTCACAAGATGCAGTCGATACATTGTGGGGCGTTCTTGTGCCGTTTGCGAAGTACGCCTTCAACAAATCGCATACTGCAGGATATGGTCTGCTCGCATACTGGACAGCATATTTGAAGGCGAATTATCCCGTTGAGTTTATGTCGGGTTTGTTGACGTCGAAGAAGGATGATAAAAAGAAGCTTGCGCTCTACTTGGGCGAGGCCAGGCGTATGGGGATTAAGGTGCTGGTTCCGGATGTGAACGAGTCATTCTCCGCATTCTCGCCTGTTGGCGACGAAATTCGTTTCGGGCTCTCGGCTATTCGCAATGTTGGCGAGCAAATTGTTGACGACATCATCAAAGCGCGTGAAGAAAAGGGGGCTTTTACCTCGTTCGCTGATTTCTTGAAGAAGGTTCCTCTGAGCGTCAACAAGCGGGCTGTAGAATCCATGATTAAGGCGGGCGCTTTTGATTCCTTAGGTGAACGGCGCTCCGCACTGCTTGCGATTGCAGACGAGTCTGTGGATGCCATGATGGGCGTGAAACGCAACGAGGCGATGGGGCAGTTTGACCTCTTTGGCGGTGCCGCGGCTCAGAGCGACGCAGATGCTGTTGCGCTCAAAGTACCGGATGTCCCCGAATGGGATAAGAAGCACAAGTTGGCTCTGGAGAAGGAGATGCTCGGGCTATATGTATCCGATCATCCACTTTCAGGTCTGGAGCATATTCTGACGCGCAACGCTGATGTGAGTGTGGTTCAGCTGGAGAATGACGAGAACATTCCCGATGGACAGCAGGTGCAGCTGTGCGGTCTGATTACGTCGATTCAGCCACGTGTCTCAAAGAAGAATGGGAAGCTCTGGGCCACACTCACCTTGGAGGATTTGACGGGAAGCGTAGACGTGAATGTGTTCCCGAAAACCTATGAGCAGGTGGCTGCTCAACTGAAAACGGATACTGTTGCCTCGCTCTCGTGCCGAGTATCCCAGCGCGAGAACGGTATGCAGCTGGCCGCACGGACGCTGAGTTTTCCGAATTTGGATGCGTTGCCAGATTCGCCGGTGGATGTTGTTCTAGCAGAGCGGTTCTGTACGCGCGAGACGATGCAGAAACTCACTGACATTTTGCGCTCTTATCCTGGCCAGGCTCCTGTGCGTTTGCACGTGCGGCGTCCTGGAATAACGACGATTTTGCAGGTTGATCCGAGCTACTACGTCACGCCATCGAACGCGTTATTCACCGATCTCAAGATCCTCTTAGGGTCGTATGCGCTCACTGTTGATCACGCGCCCGCAGCTTAGCCATCTCACTTCTGACCCAGTTGCTTTCTGAATGGGTCGCTGTACGTGACGTGTGTGGCACGAGCAAGCCGATCTTCGCAAGACTCACTGTGGCCAGGAAAAGCATCCTCCTGCCTGGACGGGCGTCAGGGGGTGTTCTCGCTCCCCGCTATGATGGTGATCAAGGCTCAAGGCTGCATAGAGGAGTAGAAGATGGCAGACGTGTATGAGCGTTCCCTTCAGCTGCACAAAAAGCTGAAAGGAAAAATCTCAACGGAACTCACAGCAGCGCTGGACACACAAGATGATTTAGCGTTGATGTATTCTCCTGGTGTTGCCCAGCCGTGCCGCGAAATTGCAGAGAATCCCAGCTCTGTGTACGACTACACGTGGAAGGGCAATACCGTTGCTGTTGTGTCCAACGGTACTGCAGTGTTAGGCCTTGGCGATATCGGCGCGCGCGCAGCCCTGCCTGTGATGGAGGGCAAATGTGCACTGTTTAAGCGTTTTGGCGCAGTGAATGCTGTACCGATAGTTCTCGATACTCATGAACCGCAGGAAGTGATTCGGATCGTCAAAGCACTTGCTCCTACGTTCGGCGGCATCAACCTGGAGGACATCAAAGCGCCTGAGTGTTTCGACATTGAACAGACACTGAAGCGTGAATGCGATATTCCGGTTTTTCACGACGATCAACACGGGACAGCGATCGTCGTCACAGCAGCTCTCATCAACTCGTTGAAACTCGTCGGGAAAAAAGCGGAGGACTGCACCGTTGTGGTCTCCGGCGTGGGCGCTGCCGGGTCATCTATTATTCGAATGCTCCACGACTTGGGGATCGCAGAAATCTATGGCTTTGATGTGTGGGGTGTGCTCAACCGCGCTCGTTGTCAGACGTATTCGCACCCTCTGTATCGCCAGCTTGCGGCGATCACCAATACGAGCCAGGAAGATCTCTCCTTCGAAGAAGCGATGGCGCGTGCGGACATCTTCGTGGGAGTCAGCGTGCCCAATAAGGTGACACCGGATATGGTGGCGTCAATGCGCAGTGATCCGATCGTTTTTGCTATGGCGAACCCTGACCCTGAAATTGATTATGACCTCGCCAAAGCGGCGGGTGCCCGTGTGGTTGGTACTGGCCGGAGTGACTATCCCAATCAGGTGAATAACGTGTTGGCATTTCCTGGTCTGTTCAAGGGTGCGCTGAGTGTTCACGCTATTCACATCACGGAGGAGATGAAGATGGCGGCGGCGGTGAGCTTAGCCAATCTGGTTGCCGAGGATGAGCTGCGTGACGAGTATGTGATTCCGTCGCCTTTCGACCCTCGCGTGCCTGATGCGGTTGCGCGCGAGGTTGCCCGTACAGCCGTCGAGCTCGGTCTCACGCGTTCTGAGTGACTGGCTCGTTGAGCCAGCTGGCTTGACCTTCAGGCGGGCTAGGTAGCTGGCTCGTTCTTGGGTGTGGACTTGGGGGCACGGTCAGGATGTATGGCCTCGCGTTCAGCTCGTGCATACCTCCGCTTAGCTCGACTTGCCGTGGACGATCGCACGCATGGGGACACCTGCGGCCGTGACGACGTCGCCGTCAGCCAGCTGGTGGCTGCGATGTTCAACGATCTTGCCGTTGACGCGTATCATGCCGTCTTCAATCATTGCCCGCGCTTCGCCGCCTGTGGGTGCCAAGGATGCGAGCTTGACGAATTGACCGAGTCGAATCGGTAGATCGACGTCGATAGTCACAGATTGGTCATGCGCAACATGCGTTGTCATAGATATACCTCCGCAGTGTGTGGGGTGATGGGTCTGGAGTGAGTATCCGGGATAGTGGTTGTCCACTCCTCGTGGCAAGACGGCGAAGGCGTCCCTGGGGGAGTGGTTCGCCGCCGTGAGAAGAGAATGAGCCGCGAGGAGAGAACAGCAGCGAGCACTACGCGAGTGCGTGCTCGGGGCTGCCTAACAATTCGCTACTGTCGGCGTGCTGTGCGAGCTCCTGTTGGCACGAAGGACATATGCCAGAGATTTCAAGAACGTGGTCAATCTCGATAAATCCTGCCGAATGCGCTGAGGCGCGTGCCAGAGTTTCTAGTTCAGGCATCTCGATTTCGAGCGTCATCCCACAACGTCGGCACACCACGTGATGATGGTGTGCCGACGTCTCGCAGGCGCGGTAGAGCGTCTGCGTCTGTGTACGTAGGACGTCAACATGCCCATCTTCCGCCAGAGCAGCAAGCGTGCGATAGACCGTAGCAAGGCCGATGTGTTCGCCCTGCTCGTTGATGCGTGTATGAATATCTTGTGCCGAGAGGAAATCGCGGTTCTTTTCCATCCACGCCAGAATGACTGCGCGTTGGTGGGTTTTTCTGCCTGTGCTGGCAGACCGTTCAGACGCGCGATGTTGTTGTGCTGTATGTGTCATAGTTTTTTCACCGTCACCTTTCGCACAAGGAATCCAGTTCCTGCTTTGATAAGTGCCACAACGATATACAGGCCGATTAAGAGGACAACAATCATAGCGCCCGGGCTTGCTGCCACACGATACGTGATCACAAGTCCGGCGATGGTTGCAATTATGCCGATCACTGTTGCGATTCGCATGGTATTGACAAAAGAGTGGCTCACAAGCTGCGCAATGGCGACGGGAACGATCATGATGGCAGACACCAGGAGCACACCGACAACTCGCATTGATACGCTGACCGTCAGCGCTGCGAGAACCGCCACCACGATATTGAGTGCTGCCACCCGTAGGCCAGAGGCTCGTGCAAATTCCTCGTCATGCGAGAGCGCAAACAGTGGTCCGCGTAGGCCAAGCCCAATAGCCACGATCACCACGGCGAGTCCGATCGTGTAATACACGTCGGAGGTAGAGACGGTTGCAATAGAGCCGAATAAATAACTGGTGAGGTTGGTTGTGGTGCCGCCCGCAATACGAATCAGAATGACGCCGCCGGCGATGCCGCCATAAAAAAGCATAGCGAGTGCGACATCTGAACCTGTGTGGCCGCGCAGCCGAAGCAGCTCGATCAGCGTGGCACCTGCAATAGATGCCACAACAGCCCCAGGAATAGCAAGAGCATCTACCGGCTCAATGCCGATAGCGGCGCCGACGATCCACCCGAGCGCGACACCGGTCAGCGAAATATGGCCGATGCCATCGCCCATCAACGCCATTGAACGTTGAACTAAGTATGTGCCGACAATCGGAGCAGAAAACCCGACGAGCACAGCAACGATCAGAGCCCGCTGCATCAGCGGAGAGGCGAGCATATCAGTGATCCACATGAGGCCACGCTCCCGTCAAACCAGGCGAATGATGCCCTGCCCGGCGTTGCCGAGCATGGACATCCCGGTGCAGGAACCACGTGGTCTGTGGGCCTTCATCGGGACTGCCGTCATAGGTGATACGTCCGGAGTCCACGTACAGGGTACGCGTGACGAGGTTTTCGAGTTCTCCCATCTCGTGTAGGACGATCACGAGTGTTACTCCGCGCCTGTGCAAGTCGGCAAGAATATCGGTCAGTTTTTGCCGACTCTCTGCGTCGATACCAGCCAGGGGTTCGTCTAAGAACAACAAATCAGGTTGACGCACAAGTGCCCGGGCGATCAGCACTCGTTGGGACTGTCCGCCGGAAAACACCTGAACATGATCGTGCGCGCGGTCTTTGAGTCCGACGGCGTCTAAGGCATCCAGAGCTGCACGTTTTGCGGCTGGACCTCGGTCGGCGAGCAAGTGGCCGCGAGAGAGCAACCCGGATCGCACCACTTCGAGTGCCGTTGCTGGAACGCCAGAGGCGGCACTGACACGCTGTGGCACATACCCAATGCGGGTATACGGAACATGCGAACCGGCCTGGCTGTGCCCAAATAGTCTGACGGTGCCAGAGGTCGGCTTGTAGATGCCTAACAACGTGCGTACAAGCGTCGATTTTCCAGAACCGTTTGCGCCCATCAGCGAGACGACCTCGCCAGTGTGAATACTGAGGTTAATATCGGCTAAAACCGCCGTTGAGCCCAGGACAAGGGAGACATCCTGGGCTTCAACAAGCGGTTTATTCTGTTCGGATATGGTCTTTACTTGCATGAAAGTGCAGAGCGAATTTCTTTCAAGTTGTTTTCCATTGCGGAGATGTAGTCGCCTTTCTCCGGTTGAGATTCTATCGGAGAAAGCACTGCTGTATGTGCACCGGTTTCGCTTGCCACAGCTTCAGCAGTCTTCGGAGAGACGAGTTCCTCGGTAAAGATCGTCGTCGTCTTGGTTGACTCAACAACCTTCTTGACGGCCGCAAGTTCGGCTGGCGACGGCTCAGATTCTGGATCAATACCGGAAATAGGGGTCTGCGTCAGTCCATAACGGTTTGTCAAATAGCCGAAGGCAGCGTGGGAGGTGACGACGGTTGTGAGTGCACACTTCTGAGTCCCGTTCTTAAACTGAGAATCCAGATCGGTCAGCTTCTCGTTCAGAGCCTTCATATTGGCATCGTAATCGGCTTGATGAGCAGAGTCTTGTTTCGCCAGCTGGGTAGTAATAGCCTGTGCTGCCGCTTGCATTCGAACAGGATCGAGCCAAAAGTGGGGATCTGAACCCATCTTCTCACCCTCTTCAACTGTGGCCGGATCAGCAGGCTTCAAATCGACGGCTGAGGATAAATCGAGGATATCGGGGCCAGAAACCGTTGCTGCAGCATCGTCCATCGAGGGCTGGAACCCTTTGACGTACACCAGAAGATTCGCGCTTGAAAGTGCACTGACATCTTTAGGGGCAAGTTCGAAGTCGTGCGGCTCAACGTTTCCCGGTGTGACGGATGTGACCTGAACGTGCGATCCGCCAATCTGTTCGGTGAGCCATGCAACCGGATAGAAGGACGCAGACACAGATACAGTGCGTGCTGCCTCCTGGCTACTCTCAGTGGATGCTGAACTCGACGACGCTCCAGCCGAGCCCTGAGAGGAACATCCGGCGGCTAGTGCGAGTACGCCCAGAGAGGCGGTAAGGATCTTCAGTGTCATCTTCATGAGAATGATTATCACAGTAATCGAGAATCATTGTCAAGTAGTGATGGTATGGGAAACTGGGTGCACAGCGGTAACGGGACGGGGTAATGGGATGCACTCACTGATGCGTCCATGCCGCGTAAAATAACCATAGACATGTCACTGGTGCGGAAAGGATACCGATGGGCAAGGAAGAACCCTCACGCTTGGATGCTGTGATCAATCTGGCTAAACGCCGTGGATTCGTGTTTCCAGCAGGAGAGATTTACGGCGGCACTCGGTCGGCGTGGGATTATGGCCCACTGGGCGTGGAGCTGAAGGAGAACATCAAGCGGAACTGGTGGGATCATTTCGTGCGTGGACGTGACGATATGGTAGGCCTTGATTCCTCTGTTATTCTGCCGCGCGCAGTGTGGGAAGCCTCCGGGCATGTTGCAACGTTCACCGATCCATTGGTGGAAAGCCTGCATACCCACAAGCGATATCGGGCAGACCACTTAATTGAGGACTATGTTGCGCGCCACGGGCATGAGCCTGAGGGAGGTCTCGCGGGTGTGCCGGATCCTGAGACCGGCCAACCAGGTGCGTGGACTGAGCCCCAGCAGTTTTCAGGTTTGATGAAAACCTATCTCGGTCCGGTGGACAACGAGGAAGGCCTTCACTTCCTCCGTCCTGAAACTGCCCAAGGGATTTTTGTTGATTTCGCGCATGTTGTGCAGGCCTCGCGTAAAAAGATTCCCTTCGGCGTGGGCCAGGTGGGTAAAGCTTTCCGCAACGAGATCACTCCTGGAAACTTTATTTTCCGTACCCGCGAGTTCGAGCAGATGGAAATTGAGTACTTCGTCCGTCCGGATGAGGCCGACCAGGCGTTTAAGGAATGGGTTGACGCAGCCTGGGCATGGTTTATTGATTTAGGCATCAATCCGGAGCATTTGCGCCAGTACGACGTGCCTGAAGGAGATCGCGCTCACTACTCCGCAGGGACTATCGACGTGGAATATGATTTTGGTTTTGCGGGGAATCCCTGGGGTGAACTGATGGGAATCGCCAACCGCACAGATTTCGATCTGTCCAACCACATCAAGGCTTCTGGTCAGGATCTCCGGTACTTCGACCAGGCCGCTGGCGAGCACTTCGTTCCCTACGTCATTGAGCCATCGTTTGGGCTCACACGGTCTTTGATGGCGTTCTTGGTTGATGCGTACGAGGAGGAGCAGGTTCCTAACTCGAAGGGGGGTACGGATCTGCGCACTGTGCTGCATCTGGATCCGCGCTTGGCACCGGTCAAGGTTGCGGTGCTGCCTCTGTCGCGCAACGACAAGCTCACACCTGTGGCTCACCAGCTTGCTCAGAAGCTGCGCAGCTTGAATTTGGGCTTGATCCAATTTGATGACGCGCAGGGGATTGGCAAGCGGTATCGCCGCCAAGACGAAGTGGGGACACCGTATTGCGTGACAGTCGATTTTGACTCCTTGGAGGATCAAGCTGTGACGATACGCGATCGGGATACGATGGAACAGCAGCGAGTGGCGATTGACGATGTTCCTGCCCTGATGGTGCAGAGGTTTGCTGGTGCGTGAGGTCTCTGGCGCAGCCGAATCAACGGCGCCATCTGCCCAGCCTGAGATACATCGAGTGTGTAGCCCAGTGAAGATTGGCTCGGTGAAGCTGGAAACCCCGCTCATTTTGGCGCCGATGGCTGGCGTCACGGATCCTCCTTTTCGGCAGTTGTGTCGAGAACAAGCAGAAGCCGGTGTGCGCGATGCGCGTCAGATGCGCGGGGAGATGGGCGACCTGACGCACACTGTCAAGGCCAGCGAAGCACATACGGATGGGCGCTATGCCCCGGCTGGACTGTGGGTGTGTGAGATGGTGACCGGGCGCGCTCTGGTGGAGGATCGTCCTGCTGCATGGTTGATGGTTCAGCCGGATCCGGGCGACCCCGTGCGTTCGATTCAAATCTACGGAACAGACCCGCATTCACTTGAGCTCTCCGCTCGGCGCCTGGTCGCAGAGGGCTACGCGGATCATATCGATCTCAACTTTGGCTGCCCCGTTCCGAAGGTCACGCGCAAAGGTGGGGGGTCTGCGCTTCCGTGGAAAGTAGACCTCCTCTCTGCAGTGCTCACAGCTGTTGTCCGTGGTACTCGTGAGGGATCTGAAGAAGCCGGCAAATCCGCGCCCGTACCTGTGACGGCGAAGTTCCGGATAGGGATCGACGACGCGCATACCACCATTCATGATGCTGTGCGCGCATGCGAGGATGCGGGTATCAGTGCACTGACAGTGCATGGGCGAACGACAGCTGAATATTATGGCGGTCACTCCCACTGGGATGCGATCGCAGCGGTTGTGGATGAAACGACGCTTCCCGTCTTCGGTAACGGGGACGTCTTCGAGGCGCAGGATGCCTTAGACATGATGGATCAGACGGGCTGCGCTGGTGTAGCTGTTGGGCGCGGGGCGCAAGGTCGTCCATGGGTGTTCTACGATATCGCTGCTGCGCTGCATGGGGTAGCGATAGGGCGTGAGCCGAGTCTGCGGCGTGTGGCCGAGACGATTGAACGGCATGGCGAGCTCTCTATTCAGCATTACGGAGGTGACGAGGCGCGCGCAATGCGTCAGCTGCGCAAGCATATTTCATGGTACTTGCGTGGATGGGGATTGGGTGGCCAGATCCGTCAGCACCTTGCTGTGATTGATTCGATGGAGAACCTCCGCAGGCTTTTGGCATCGTTGCCGCTTGATGAGCCATTCCCGCCGGCGGCGCACGGAAAGCGCGGACGCTCTGGTGTGCTCAAGCACGTCAAAGTGCCGGAGCACTGGTATGAGTCGCGCACGCTGAGCCCGCAGGCACATGATCACCTCTACGAGACGGAAGACGAGATGATTGGGTGATGGCCGCACTCGATGTTGATCCAGGGTATGAGGTGTCAGACTACGAGCGGTACGCGCCGGAGTCCGGCAAAACGTCATCCCGCTCGGAGTTTGAGCGGGATCTTGGCAGGATGTGGCATTCTGCTGCGCTGCGAAGGTTGGGCGCCAAGACGCAGGTGATGGGTCCAGAATCCGACGATTTTGTGCGCACACGCCTGACGCATTCGCTGGAAGTCGCTCAAATTGGGAGGTATTTGGCGAAGGTGCTCGGTGCGAACCAGGACGTTGTTCAGGCTGCGTGCCTTGCCCACGATATGGGGCATCCGCCCTTCGGTCACAATGGTGAGCGCGCCCTGGCTCAGGCTGCAGCACAGATTGGCTCTTTTGAAGGTAATGCGCAGACGCTGCGCCTTGTGACGCGGCTCGAGGCCAAGCGCATGCTTTCCGCTGATCGTTCTGAAGAGGGTAAGCTGCGAGGTTCTTCTGCTGCCACAGACCCAGCGGCTGACGATGCACCGTCGTTGTTCCCACTCCACTCGTCGTATCGTGGTGATGCTCCCGCAGCAGGCATGAGGCAAGTGGGAATGAACCTCACGAGGGCAGTCATTGACGCGATGATCAAATATCCGTGGAAGTATGGGGAGAACCCGGCGGGTACGAACCCCAAAAAATTCAACGTCTACGAAGACGATGAACCGATATTTCGTTTTGCACATGGTTCTCACGGTTCGCGCAGATGTGCAGAAGCGCAGATGATGGATTTGGCTGACGATATCGCATATTCGGTCAATGATGTGGAAGACGCGGTGGTGCGGGGCTTCGTCGATCCAGCGCAGTTGTGCCGAGCAGAGGAGCAGGATCGCATTATTGAGGCTACCGCTCAGTGGTATCGCGTTCCGGATGCGGATGCTCTTCAGGGCGCCTTCGATCGGCTGCTGAGATTGGACGGATGGCCAGATCATTTTTGTGGGAGCTATGCGGATCTTGCTGCAATGAAAAATTTGACGAGCCGGATTATCGGTCGGTTTATCGACTCTGTTGTTGATGCGACCCGCGACACTGTGGGGGATATCCCGGTGGCACGGTATCAGGCGGATCTCGTCATTCCGCCGCAGACGCAGGAGGAGATCCTGGTGATGAAGGGCATCGCTGTTGAATACGTGATGGAGCCTCGGGAACATCAGCCGCTATCAGCAGCTCAGCGGGCGATGTTGTTCGACCTCGTGGATGTACTCAGCTCACACCCAGAACACATGGAGCGCATGTTTATCGACATGTATCATGAAGCAACCGATGATGCGGCTCGTCTGCGTGTAGTTATTGATCAAGTGGCGAGCCTGACGGATCAATCGGCGCGTGCGTGGCATTCCCGATTTGTTGGAATGCTGCACCACTAGTGGGGATACCGTGCCATGTGCAACGTATCCTGTGCCGTTGATCATTAATAGATGGCATGCTGCGCGCTCTGTTGAGAATGGCGCGGACACAGGCGAGCATTAGGCGAGCATTACGCAGTGACGTGCGCTTAACGCTCAGCATAATCAGATTCGGTCGGTAGAGCAGACCAACTAGACTGACATGCATGGCAGGCATCATTCGGCATTCAGATATTGAGGAAGTGCGTTCTCGCGTCAATATCGCGGATGTTGTGGGGCTCTACGTGCAGCTCAAGCGTGCCGGAATGGATTCTCTGGTTGGCCTCTGCCCGTTTCATGACGAAAAAACTCCGTCATTCCATGTTCGGCCCGCGATGGGCTACTTCCACTGTTTCGGGTGTGGGGAGCATGGCGATGTGATTACCTTTGTGGAGAAGATTGAGAACCTGAGTTTCACCGAGGCGATGGAGTTTTTGGCGCGTCGTGCTCATATCGATCTGCACTATGAAGGTGGAGGACGCGAGGAGAGAAAAGGGCCGGCACGTGCACGCCTGATCGATGCACACCGGGTGGCTCAACAGTTCTATAGCGCTCAGCTTTTGACGCCTCAAGCCCAAGCAGGGCGGGAATTCTTGGAGCGCAAGGGTTTTACAGAAGACGACTGGCTCACCTTCGGAATCGGTTATGCGCCCCAATCCTGGGATGCGCTGGTGCAGACGCTTCACCACCACGGCTTCACCGACCAGGAGATCGAGGCCGCTGGCCTTGTGAGCCGTGGGAGCCGGGGTCTCTATGATCGTTTTCGGGCGCGGTTGATGTGGCCTATCGTCAATATTACGAACGAACCTATTGGTTTTGGTGCCCGAAAAATTTCCTCGGATGATCCTGGACCAAAATACTTGAATACACCCGAAACCGCGATTTATCACAAATCCAAGGTGCTCTACGGGTTGGCACGTGCCAAAAAGGCGATTGCACGCGATCATCGTGTGGTGGTTGTGGAAGGGTATACAGACGTTATGGCCGCGCAGCTTGCCGGCGTTGAAACCGCTGTTGCAACGTGCGGAACAGCTTTCGGGGCAGACCACGTGAAGATCGTGAGGCGGCTGATGGGCGATTCGGCGACGTCAGCTGCTGGTCTGCAGTTTGCTGGCGGCCGATCGTGGGGTGGCGAAGTCATTTTTACCTTTGACGGAGACGAAGCTGGCCGGAAAGCCGCGATGCGCGCATTTCAGTTCGACCAGTCGTTTAGCGCTCAAACGTTTGTGGCTGTGGCGCCCGGCGGCATGGATCCGAACGAGATTCGTCAGAATTATGGAGATGAGGGCGTCCGCCAGCTTGTTGAGACGAAACGACCGCTCTTCGAGTTCGTCATTCAGACGGTTCTGGGCATGCGTGACCTCCATACTGTGGAGGGGAGAGCTGCAGCGCTCACGGATGTTGCTTCCATCCTTGCCTCTATCAAAGATCCCGTTTTGCGGGGAGAATACGTGCGGCAGGTCGCCGGATGGATCGCAATGGATGAGTCGGTGGTCGCTGCCGCTGTGCGTCGAGCACCACGGCTGAAGGCGCCTGAACCGGTACATCTGACGCAACACCAGGGTACGCAGCACACAGGTGATGGCTCTTCTGAGAGCGAGGCTCCGGGCGAGGGCGTGGTTGTTGACACTCAGACCAGTGTGGTTGTGGCGCAGCCATTCGTTCCGCTCTCTCAGCTGCGCAATCCGCAAGAGAGGGTGGAACGCCAAGCGATTGAGATCTATCTGCAGTGGCCCTGGTTGGCTGGGCTGGAGAACATGGATGCGCTTCCGAGCCAAACCTTCGCGGATGCGACGTACCGCGAAATTCATGCCGCTATATCTGACGTGGGTGGAGCTCAGGCGTTTACTGCGAAGGTTGCCGAGCTGATGGATCGTGGCCAGCAGGATATGGCAGCTATTTATGAGGCTGACCGCTGGTTTATTGGGGAAGTTGCTCAGCATTGTTCCGCGCAGACACAAGCGATTGTTTCCCAGCTCGCAGCCGAGGTGCTGCCAGAAGATAACCCAGACAATGTTCAGGCTTTTGTGCATGGCATTGTTGCTGCGCTTATTCGTCAGGGAGTGGAACGTCAGATAGCTGACGTACGCGCAGCTATCGGAAGGACGTCGAGCGAGGACGACTCCTATATGCAGCTCGCCCGACGCCTGGCACAATTAGAAGAGCAGCGCCGGCAGATGGATCCACGATCATAGCGAGCGCTGGTCACACGCATCGATCAGAAGACGCATTGACAAGAAGATCATCGGAAGGCCAGAAACTGAAGGCGGAGGTCGAGGTCGGGGGGGGGGAAAAAAGAGAAGGATACGCTCGCCTCTGTTGCAGGTGATCGTTGTAGGTGCGGCGCATGTGGAGCAAATATGGGTGAATCGCGCAATGGCGCAATGGCGCTGAACTGGTACACTTGTCTGAGCGCCCCTATAGCTCAGTCGGTTAGAGCGGTGAACTCATAATTCAATGGTCCCGGGTTCAAGTCCTGGTGGGGGCACAACTGGCGTGGATGGGTCGTGCATGGAGGCTGTGGCGGGCACGTGCGCTGGCGAAGTGTCAGGTTGATGACGTGTCTGGTTGGCAATGGGTCAGTATGCCCAAGGTGCGTGAGAGCGCTGAAGAAGTTTGAAGACGTGTAAGGAGACGTGATGAAAAAGATCACCGTGTATTTGAGTGTGGCGATGCTTGCGGCGGCATCCGTTGCCGGATGTTCAGGATCGTCATCGAATACGGATAACAGCTCAGCATCTTCGTCGCCCTCAACATCGGTGTCCACCAGCCTTGAGGATCGTTATGCGAGTGCAATGGATTCTCTCGCTGCTGTTGTTGCGCAGGAGGGAACTCGTCTCTCCCAAGGCAGTTCGACCTCATGGAACGAGTCAGGATTCCGTACCGATTTTGCCAGCTGCATGGTTTCCAAGGCGGATTCGATCAGTGACAGCGATAAAAAGACTGTCGTCGCGGAGATCGGTGCTTTGCAAAAGAATCACGGCACGTTTGACGACCTCAGCACATACGCGAAGAAAACAGAGAAGATCGACCAGTTTAAGGCCGCTTACGACGAGTGCGGGCAAAAAGTGTTCGGCACCTATTCATCGAAGAGCTAGCTATTTCTTCATCCAGCAGCTAGCTCTCTTTTACCGCTAGCTTTCTGTCACTCTTTCGCTCCGAGGAACTGAGAGTTGTATAGCGTGGCATACGCCCCGCCTCGTGCCATCAGATCCTCGTGTTTCCCGGTTTCCACGATGTCCCCATGTTCCATGACGATGATCGTATCCGCGTTGCGAATCGTCGAGAGGCGGTGGGCGATGATAAAACTCGTGCGGCCTGCACGCAGTCGATTCATTGCGTCCTGAACGAGCATTTCTGTTCGCGTATCCACACTTGAGGTTGCTTCGTCCAGGATGAGAATATCCGGGCTAGCAAGGTAGGCGCGCGCGATGGTTAAGAGTTGTTTTTCGCCAGCAGAAAGTCCTGCGGAGTCCTCATTCAGTTCGGTCAGATAGCCGTGCGGAAGCTGGCGCACAAGGCGATCAACGCCTGTGGCGCGAGCCGCCTCAGCGATCTCGGTGCGCGTCGCACCCGGGCGGCCGAACGCGATGTTCTCCTCGATTGTGCCGGCAAAAAGCCAGGTGTCCTGCAGAACCATGCCGATATGAGATCGCAGTGAATCCTTCGAGAATTCGGTGGTTGGCACTCCATCGACAAGGATCTGCCCAGCGTCCAGATCGTAGAAGCGCATCAGGAGGTTCACCAGCGTCGTCTTACCGGCGCCTGTGTGCCCCACGATTGCAATCGACTGCCCATGATCGACTTTCAGGGAGAAGTCGCGGATAACGGGATGGTCGCTCTGATAGCCGAAGCGAATATGTTGAAACTCCACTGCTGCACTGGAATGTGCGGCGGAACGATCGGCTGAATGCTCGATCTTAGGGGAGTGTGCGTTATTCTCTGGGGAGTGTGCGTCATCCACGAAGCCTGCGTTGCGCTGTTGTGCATGCTGGGCGGCGTCCTCGAGGGTAGTGCTCACATCTGGTTTTATCTCTGGGGTATCTAAGAAGTCGAAGACCCTCTCCCCACTGGCTGCGCCAGACTGGAGGAGTGCTGCCATTGACGAGAGCGCTTGTACAGGTCCGGTCAACTGCCTGGAATACTGGATAAAGGCCTGAATACCGCCGATCGTCATACTGCCGTGGAGCGTCAGCAGGCCGCCGATCACAGAGACCACCACAAAACTGATATTCGTCACGAAATTCATCACCGGCTCGCTCAATTGCGAGAATGTTTGCCCGCGGAAACTGGCGGTAAAGAGCCTGGAATTTGCATCGTCAAAAAGTTCGGCGAACTCGTCTTGGAGGTTATATGCCTCCACAACCTCCAATCCGGTGAAGTTTTCTTCCACAAGGGAGGAGACGGCTCCCGTTTCTTTCCACTGCTTGGAAAAATAGGGACGCGAATGCTTCAAAATCCAGAGTGTGCCGATGATGCCCAGAGGCATCACTGCCAAGGAAAGGAGCGCTAGTGCCCAGGAAATATAAAACATCATGGCGATAATGCCAATGAGTTGATAGGCCGACTGTATCATCTGGGAGAGTGTTTGGAGCAGCGTCTGAGTGATGTTGTCAATATCGTTGGTGACGCGTGAGAGCACGTCCCCACGTTGATGCTTATCCAAATAGCTCAACGGTAAACGATCAATCTTGCGCTGGGCTTGTTCACGCAGATCGTAGCCTAGATTCTGAACAACCACGCGGATGACGATCCCCGCGGCAAAATAGAGGAGGGACGAGACCACGTAGGCTAAAACTACGTAGAGGAGGATACGAACCAAGCGGTTCCAGTCAATGCCCTCGGGAGCCCCAATACCATCGACGATGACGTTCGTGGCATCCCCCAACCACAGCGGAGCTATGACGGTTGCGAGCGTCGAAATCAGAATCAACAGTGCAATGCCAGCAACTCTAAGCCGCTGCTTATTCAAGGCACGCCACAGCCGCCGCAGCGAGTTTTTCGCATTCAGCGACTTCGCATAGGGATCTATGGAATGGGATTCGCTGCTCATTGCGCCTCCTGTGCAGATAGTTGCGACGCCACGATCTCCTGATACACCTGTGACGACCTCATCAATTCGTTGTGGCTCCCCAAACCAGCCGAATGCCCAGCGTCGAGGACGAGGATCTGATCGGCGTTGCGAATAGTGGAAACACGCTGAGCGACGATGATCACGGGAATGTTGCCAATATAGTGTGGCAGGTTCATGCGGAGCGCGGCATCCGTCTGAAAATCGAGAGCGGAAAACGAGTCGTCAAAAATGAGGACATCCGCTTGCGAGGTGCCAGTGGCATCGGGGAGGCATCGATAGATGGCGCGCGCAATGGCGATGCGTTGGCGCTGTCCGCCTGAATAGTTTTTGCCGCCGGCCTCCACGGGTGCGTCGATGCCCTGATCGAGCCCGGCGACGAAGTCGTGAGCTTGAGCGGCATCGAGGGCTTTTGTGACGCGAGGTCGATCAATCTGGCGCTCATTGAGCGTTCCTGCCACATTCGACGCGATCGTTCCGGAAAAGAGGAACGACGTTTGCGGGATATAGGCGACGCGCTCACGGAGCTTAAGGGGGTCAAGGCGACGAACGTCGATACCGCCGACCTTCACGCTCCCGTGGGTCAGATCCACGAGGCGGGGGATCAAACGCACAAGAGACGTCTTTCCCGATCCAGTAGATCCGATAATCGCAAATTGGGTGCCCGGATCGATGTGGAAACTAATACCGGAGAATACGGGATTCTCTGCCTCCTCGAATCGCAGCTGAACATCGTCAAAGTCAACACTCAGCCGTCCGCTCGGGAGTGAAAGGGGCTCTTCAGGCGCGGTAATAGACGGGACGGTATCCAGGATTTCTTTCAGTCGTGCCGCAGAAACATCCCCTCGTGGGAGTACCATCGCCATCATTCCTGCCATCATCACGGATCCTAAAATCATCATGAGATAGGAAATGAACGCGGACAAGGATCCCACCTGCATGCCGCCCACCTCGATACGCCGTGCACCAACGTAGACCACCGAAGCAGCGGAGAGCCCCACAATCACAGAGACCATGGGCATAAAGAAGCTCCAGATGAATCCCACCTGCAGATGAATGGAGCGCAGATGCCTGTTTGCTTCGTCAAACCTCTGAGCTTCCAGCGGTTGACGAACGAAGGCGCGTATGACGCGTGCGCCGGTGAGCTGTTCGCGCAAAAGGGTGTTAATGCGGTCGATCCGCTGCTGAACGATGGCGAAGCGAGGCAGGAGGGCACGCATCACGAAGAAGATCACCACAGCCAAGGCAGGCACAATGATCAGGAGGAGCAGGGAGAGCGTGGAGTCTTGACGGATTGCCATTGCCAGGCCCCCGATCCCCATCATCGGTGCTGTGACGATAATCGCAAAGAGGAGCAAGATGACCATCTGAATCTGCTGCACATCGTTGGTGACGCGTGTGATCAGTGTCGGAGCTCCAAAGCGGTGCTGGTCAGCGGCTGAGAATCTCTGAACATGCCGGAATGCGCGAGCCCTCAGATCCCTGCCAATCTCCATCGAGGCACGCGAGGAAAAATAAATAGCGGCAGCTGATGCAACGAACTGAATCAAGGTAATGACGAACATCAGTGCTCCAGTTCGCCAGATATATGATTCGTTGCGGGTCAGGATCCCGGTGTCGATCACATCAGCGTTCAGGGCTGGGAGCCACAAACTTAAGATAATCTGCCCAAGCTGAAGTACGAAGATGGCCGCAATCGTACGCCACCGCATCCTCATGCCAGGCCACATGATATGCACAAGCCGCATAAAAGTCCCTTCGTCGCGTCCTCATACTATAATCCAGAACGCGCCTGCCTCGCCTGCCTTGTATGGGTCACGTGGCCGAATGCATGAGGCTCGCGCACCTGTTGCACAGACGCTCTGATATGCACAGTTCACACATCGCATTACCCATCGTGCCCACACTCCGTTCTGGACTTGCAAAATCGAGCGAAATGCGGTTCGCTAAAACTATGAAATCCTTCGACTTCGCAAAAGGGAGTGTCGTCCAAGAGTTCGGTTATGACGATGACGTCAATAACTCAGTTCGTCAACAGATTGAAACGATGACGGGGCAAGCCCTCGTCGATGAGGATTATGACGATATTGCCGACGGCGCGATTGCGTGGTGGCGTGCCGAGGATGGCGATACGGATGATCTGGCCGATCTTTTCCTGGACGTTCGGGATAATTTGGATTCGCCCGCCTCACCCGTGTGGCTGATGATTCCCGGCCCGCAGTCTGAAGGACACGTCCGTGCGGCGGAAATCGAGGAAGCGGCAGATGCGGCGGGTCTGATCTCCACAACGACGATTCCCGCCGGCGGGTGGATTGCTGTTCGTATTGCAGCCCGGGGCGAACGCCGCTAAGAGCCGGCAGAGCCGTCAGAGGCGGATTACTCAGAGGCGGATCAACACCGTCGTCGTGTGGCCTCATTGGCTTCATTTTTGCCCACTGTGGGTTGATGCATGTATCATTGCGTGAGTCAGGACCCGTAGCTCAGTTGGTTAGAGCACTGCGTTTACACCGCAGGTGTCATCGGTTCGAATCCGGTCGGGTCCACCACGCATGACGGTAGAATATCTCCATGGTGCTGCATATCGGGGACGTCGTCGAGGCGATGAATGCGATCTATCCGCTTGAAACTGCGGAAAGTTGGGATAAACCAGGTTTTACGGTCGGAGACCCATCTGCTGTAGTGAGCTCTATCCTCTTCGCGGTGGATCCGTGTGAAGCGACGATCAGCGAGGCTTGTGAACGTGGTGCTCAGCTGTTGATTACGCATCACCCACTGTTTTTACACGGTGTGAACTACATTGCGGAAACGAGTGCGAAAGGCCACTGGGTTGCGCAGATGTATCGGCACGGGGTGGCTCACTATTCTGCGCATACCAACGCCGATGTGAAGCATTCCACGCTCGCACTTGCGGATCTTTTCGGCGTGCAGATTGATCGGGTGCTCGATGAACAGACCGGCTTAGGAGGGGTGGGGCACCTGAGCGCGCCCGAACGCCTGGCCGACTTTGCTCGGCGGGTTGCTGACGCGTTGCCCCAGGTTCCTGCAGGTGTGCTCGTGGGCGGAGATCCCGATGCGATGGTGTCTCGGGTTGCCATCTGCTCGGGCTCTGGTGACTCTTTACTTGAAGCTGCGAACAGTTCGGGTGCTGATGTGTATGTGACGGCAGATATTCGTCATCACCCGGCAACTGATCATTTGTGGAATCACGGCTGCGCGATTATCAACGCAACGCATTGGGCAACAGAGTGGCCTCTGCTGGGCATGATGCGTGCTGCATTGCGTGACTATCTGGTTCAGGCTGGCCTCGAGGTTCCGACGATGGAGATTTCTACTCAACCAACTGATCCCTGGACGATCGCTCTCCGCTAGTGGTCTGAGCGCGTTCGTCGCGCCGAGCAGCGCAAGAGGTGTGTAGCAGCAGTGCAACAGGTGTGCAACAGATGCGCAACAGGCGGTGCAGAGCAGTCAGTGCTCGGCAGTCAGTGCATCTGTGTGCAACACAATGAGAGCCTCAAGCATGCCGAAACCCAAAACTACAGCGGGAAACCGTACAGGCAAAAACCGCTACAATAGGTGTGCAAATGAGTCGGCTAGGCGGCCGCGTCAGCACGAAAACGTGGATGACGAGGAACGTCCGGGCTCCGCAGAAGGCGGTGGTGGGTAACGCCCACCCGGGGTGACCCGCGGGAAAGCGCCACAGAAAAGAAACCGCCGCCCAACTCTCGTTGGGCGGTAAGGGTGAAATGGCGGTGTAAGAGACCACCGCAGCACAGGTGACTGTGTTGGCATGGCAAGCCCCACCGGGAGCAAGATCATGTAGCGTGCAGAGAGGTTCTTCGCTGAGCACGCGGGTAGATCGCTCGAGGCGTGCGGTAACGTACGCCGTAGATGGATGGTCGCCGCTGAGGGTCGAATCACTCCGACCCTCAGAACAAAACCCGGCGTATCGGCCGGCTCATTTGCCTACAGCT
Organism: Actinomycetaceae bacterium; assembly: GCA_028724265.1. GTDB lineage: Bacteria > Actinomycetota > Actinomycetes > Actinomycetales > Actinomycetaceae > JAQYDG01. The sequence continues at coordinate 106,845 of JAQYDG010000004.1, read as the reverse complement.
GCGGTGCCAGGGCGAGAGCCTCCGGATCAGAGGGCAGCGTGAGAATCTCTGCTCCGTCTTCCCGGACCACAAGCGTGTGCTCAAACTGCGCCGATCGCCCGCGGTCTTTCGTCACGACGGTCCAGTCGTCATCCCACTGTTCCCATGCGATTGAGCCCATTGTGAGCATCGGTTCCACAGTGAATACCATTCCGGGAACGATCTGGGTGTTGTACTGCGGTGCAGCGTCATAGTGGGGGATAATCAGGCCTGAGTGGAATGCCTCACCGACGCCGTGCCCAGTGAAATCCTCGACGTCACCATAGTCGAAGCGTTTGGCATATGAGGCGATAACCCGCCCAATCACATTCACTTCTCGTCCGGGCTTGACCGCTTTGATACCACGCAGCATGGCAGTTTTTGTGCGTTCAACAAGTAAGCGTGACTCGTCATCCACCTCGCCGGCAAAGAACATCGCGCACGTGTCTCCGTGAACACCGTTAATATAGGCCGTCACATCCAGGTTGATGATATCGCCATCCTGCAGCACGGTGGAGTCGGGGATACCGTGGCAGATCACTTCGTTAATAGATGTGCAGATCGATTTCGGGAACCCCATATAGTCCAAACATGAGGGATACGCGTGATGATCGCAGATGTATTCGTGCGCAATAGCGTCCAACTCATCCGTGGTGATTCCTGGACGGACGGCCTTCCCAGCTTCGTAAAGGGCATCAGCGGCGATGGTGCCAGCAACGCGAATCTTCTCAATCGTTTCCTCGTCCTTGACGTCGGAGGCAGTGACGCGCTCTGGGCCAGAATGAAACAGGTATTCTGGACGTTCGATATCGTTGGGGACGTGTCGCTTGGGGGAGAGCTTGCCGGGTTTCAGTGTGCCTAAAGGCGCTCGCGATGCTAAATTCATAGGTCAAGTCTATGGCTCTTTGGTGTGCGTGGCGCTGTGTCGTTATTCGTAGAATAAGGAACAAACATATGCGAGGAGGCTTCGATGGATTCCACTCAACAACATGTTCTGACGCAGATTGCCGAGTCGGATGTGCATTTTGTGCGTCTGTGGTTCACGGATCTTGAGGGAAGACTCAAATCGGTCGCCATTCCTCCTGCGGAGGTGGAGAAGGCTTTTCGCTCTGGTGTGGGCTTCGATGGTTCTGCGGTGGAAGGGCTCACTCGCGTGTATGAATCCGATATGGTGCTTCGCCCCGATGCCCAGACGTTCCAGATTCTGCCGTGGTCGCACGGCCAGGATGCCCGCATGTTTGCAGATATCGATATGCGTGATGGCACACCAGCGTTGCCCGATCCTCGCTCGATTCTCAAACGCGCACTCCTGAATGCTGAAGATGCGGGTTTTACGTTTATGGTTCATCCGGAAATTGAGTTCTACCTCTTTCAGCTCGATGACGATCCCACAGCGGTTCCTGTGCCCATTGATTCAGGATCGTATTTTGACCATGTGTCTCACTCTCTGGGTCATAACTTTCGCAGGGAAGCTATTTTGATGTTGGAGGAGATGGGAATTGCGGTGGAGTTTTCCCATCACGAATCTGGGCCTGGGCAAAACGAGATTGATCTGCGGGCAACAGATGCGTTGACGATGGCGGACAATATTCAGACGTTCCGCACCGTGTTAGAAGAAGTCGCCATTAACGAGGGTATCCGTGTCTCTTTTATGCCCAAGCCTTTTTCGGATAAGCCAGGCAGCGGGATGCACCTCCACGTGTCGTTATTTTTAGGTGATCACGATGCGTTCTATTCTCCGACGGATCGCTATGGACTTTCCCTGACAGCTCGCTATTTCTTGGCTGGCGTGCTCCAGTATGCGGCACAGATGACGGCGATTGAGAATCAACACGTGAATTCGTTTAAGCGCTTGGCTGGCGGTATGGAGGCTCCTCAGTGGATCTGTTGGGCTCCGTACAATTCCACAGCGTTGGTGCGTGTTCCCTCTGTTGACCCGCATAAACCTGACGAAACTCGTTTTGAGGTGCGTTCACCCGATTCTGCGGTGAATCCTTATCTTGCTTTTGCTGCGATCCTGACGGCGGGAATGGCTGGTATCGACTCCAAGGCGGAGCTGATGGAGCCGATCGAGGAGGACGTAGAGAAGATGACGGATTTGGAACGCGAAGCGCTGGGCATCAAGCGTCTGCCCACGTCTCTTGCGCAGGCGCTTGAACAGATGCAGAGATCAGAACTGATGGAAAAGATGTTGGGCGAGGAAGCCTTTGACTTCTTTCTGCGCAATAAGCGACAAGAATGGGATGCTTATCGCAGGCAGGTGACTGATTTTGAGCGAGAGTCCTTCGCGCGATTCTAGATCGCCCGCACGAATTCCTGCACGCGGTTCTCGCGGCCGGGGCGACGAGCCCTCTTTTATTCCCGGTTTCTCCACCTTTGAAGAGAGCGTGGCACGCCTCAGGCATGCACATCTGAGCGAAGACGACGTTGAGCGCATCCTGGATGAGGCGTCGCTGACAGCAGATCCAGATGCGTGCGTCCTCCACTATGTACGCCTGCGTGAGGCTATCGATATGCATGCAAGGCGCGCGCAGATCCTGTCTCGGCTTTCCGATTCTGCTGTGTGCCGAGCGGTCTACGCTATTTTGGGCTTCTCGCCGGCGTTATCCGATGTGCTGATCGCGCATCCGTGGCTGATCGAGAGCCTTGAGGCGGTGCAGAGCACCGAAGGAGGCGTATCCTCAGCTGGCGCATCCTCACACGCGATTCCGAACTACGATGACGAGACCGAACGCCAGAGGGCAACGGCGTGGATTCAGCGGCACGATCCGGCGCGCGCGAGTGTGGTGGACTGGATGCGTTTAGGCTACTACGCCAGGTTAATTCCGCTCGTTGCGGCGGATTTGTGCTCACCTGATTCCGAGGCCGCATACGCCGATGTATCGCGTTCACTCTCCGCGCTGGCAGCAGGTGCGGTGGAATCAGCGTTAGTTATTGCGCGCAGCCGCCACCCAGAAGCTGCCGATGCGCCTCTGGCGATTATCGGCATGGGGAAAACGGGTGGGCAGGAACTCAACTACGTGTCGGATGTGGATGTGCTTTTCGCCTGTCCAGATGGGATCGCCACACCTGACCAGTATGTGAGATCGGCAACAGTGCTTGCTCAGGAACTCAATACCATTCTCTCCGGTCCAGGATCGGTTCATGCTCTGTGGCCGTTGGACACAACGCTCAGACCTGAAGGAAAAAACGGCGTGCTTGTCCGCACGCTGGATGCGATGGATTCCTATTATCGAACCTGGGCTCACAACTGGGAGTTTCAGGCGCTGCTCAAAGCGCGGCCGCTGGCGGGAGATCTCGATGTTGGGCAGCAATTTGTGGATATGGTGCAGCCGATGATTTGGCAGGCTGCTGCGCGGCCTCATTTCGTTGCTGATGCGTATCACCTGCGTACCAGGGTGCAGTCCTTGGTGGGGAAAGCCAACCAGTTCTCGGACATCAAGCTGGCTGAAGGTGGATTGCGCGATATCGAATTCAGCGTTCAGCTCTTACAGCTTGTCCACGGGCGTACTGATTCTTCGCTGCGGGTGCGATCCACGATTGATGGGCTCTCGGCGCTCAGTGCGGGTGGATATGTGTCGCGCACTGATGCTTCTGCTCTCGATCACGACTATCGAGCCCTGCGTGTGATCGAGCATCGGATGCAGTTGCGATATTTGCGCAGAACCCACGAATTTCCGCCAGCTCCAGGCGAGCGACGGATCCTCGCGCGGTCGATCATCTCCTCACGCTCGGCCTCGTCATCGATGAGTGCGGACGATCTTGTGGAGTCCTATACCCGCATGAAACGTGAGATTGTTCAGCTGAAGAACAAGATTTACTTCCGCCCGATTCTGCCGGTTGCAGCCGGTTTGCCGGCAGACGGAGTGTCTTTGAGCCCGCAGGCGGCACATGCACGTTTGGCTGCAATAGGTTATCAGGATCCTGTTGCTGCGATGAACCATATTCGATCGCTGACGCAGGGAACTACCCGCACAGCTGCGATCCAGAAGCAGTTGCTGCCGGCGTTTCTGCACTGGTTTGCTCAGGCACCGAGGCCGGATGCTGGGCTTCTCGCTTTTCGTCAGCTGTCCGAACACATGGGTCACACCAGTTGGTATATGCGGATTTTGCGTGACGGTGGTCCACTCGCTCAGCGCTTGTGTCATTTACTCGCCTCCAGCGAGCTAGTTGCGCAGTATTTACCGCGAATCCCCGAAGCCTTGATGTGGCTTTCTGCAGATGACGATTTGGTGCCACGACCAAAAAATGTATTAGAAGCGGAGCTTGCGGGGATGATGCAGCGCGTGTCCACTCCTGAGGAAGCAAACCAGCAGGGAAGGTTTATTCGCTTTCGCGAGAGTCTGCGTACAGCGATGGCTTGTGCTCTGCGTTTGATCAGCGAGGAACAGGCTGCACACGCGCTGTGTGATGCGACGGATATTGCTGCTCAAGCCGCACTAGACGCTGCACTCACGTCCGTCGCAGGATCCCGCGAGGATGCGTTGGTCAGGATGTTGGTTATTGCTGCCGGATCGTGGGGCGGTTATGCAATGGGCTTCGCCTCGGATGCTGATGCTGTGGTGATTTATCAGGCTCAACAGGGAGCGGATCCTGTTGACGCGGATCAACAAGCCGTGATGGTCGCACAGCGTTTTTCTCAGCTGATGTCGTCTGCATCGACGGAGCCGGGGGTGGTGGTCGATATGGATCTGCGCCCCGAGGGGAAACAGGGGGCGATGGCTAAGAGTCTCACCTCCTATGCCAGTTATCTTCAGCGGTGGGCTCTCCCGTGGGAAAAGCTGGCATCGTTGAGGATGCGAGCCGCTGCAGGAGACGCCGAACTCATTGAACAGTGGACAGCGGTTGTGGATGCTTTCCGATACCCCGCAGGCGGGATTCCTGCGGGCGAAGTGGCGTCGATTCGACGGATAAAAGCCAGGATCGAGGCCGAACGTATTCCTGCGGGCGTACCGGCTCAGAGGCACATTAAGCTCGGGCCGGGCGGTATGACGGATATCGATTTTTGTGCTCAGCTGATTCAGCTGCAGTCGGCCGGTTCCTATCCGAGTTTACGGAGCACACATACTGTGGACGTGCTACGTGCCGCCCAGGCTGAAGGGCTGATGGATTCATCCGATGCGTCAGTGCTGATACAGGCGTACCTCTTTTCCTTGAGACTGCGCCATGTGAGGTCGATCGCCGGTGCAGGACGAAAGGCAAATATTCTTCCACATGATCCTGACGATCTAGATGTGTGTGCCTATCTGCTGGGGCGGGACGAGTCAGATCGATCGATTCGTCTTGCTGAGGACTATCAGAGGGCTGCACGCAGGGCGCGCAGCCTCGTCATGCAGTACTTTTATGGCGTAGACGATCATCGGAGCCCGATGTAAAATACGGCTCATTTTATCGTTCAGTTTCATGGGCGCTATATCACGCTGGCTACACTAAGGCTGTGAAGACGTCGCTCACAGCAGAGCGCGCCTGAAAGTCCAGTGTGAAAGGAGACGCGATGGCGAGCGTCGAAATGCAGGGAATCGACATTGTGGCAGATTCCGAGCGAACCGCCAAGCCACGGGATCTATTCCTCCCGTGGTTTGCATCCAATATTTCAGTGTTCGGAATGAGCTATGGGGCTTGGGTTCTGGGCTGGGGTATCTCATTCTGGCAATCGACCATTATTTCGGTCATCTCGGTTGTGGTGTCCTTTGTCTTCTGTGGCGTGATCGCGCTGGGCGGCAAACGCGGCAGCGTTCCAACGATGGTGATGAGCCGTGCTGCATTCGGTGTTGAAGGGGCAAAGCTTCCGGGCATCATGTCGTGGCTGGTGTCCATCGGATGGGAGACGACGCTAGCGATCACTGCCGTTTTGGCGACGAATACCGTGCTGACTCGCCTGGGATGGCAATCGTCAGATTCTACAGCGGTGAGTGTGAGTGCAACTGTGATCGTCGCTGTTCTGATCGTGCTCGGCGCGATGGCCGGATATCACATTATTATGAAACTCCAAACCTGGCTCACATGGATCACTGGCATTACCACGGTTATTTATGTTCTTCTGGTGATCAATAAAATTGATTGGTCTGCACTGACTGCTTTGCCATCAGGATCGGTTCCTCAGATGATCGGTGCCGGCACCATGGTGATTAGCGGCATGGGCTTGGGATGGGTGAATATCGCTGCTGACTGGGCGCGCTACCAACGCCGCGACACCCCAGGTGTGCAAATCGTATTCTGGAACACGTTCGGCGGAGCACTAGGTCCTGCTGTCCTGATTGTCTTCGGTCTGATGTTGGCTGGATCCTCCTCCGAGCTTTCGGACAACATCGGGATGGATCCTGTGGGCGCTCTTGCAACGCTCCTGCCCACGTGGTTCCTTATCCCATTCCTCCTCACAGCTATCCTGTCCCTTCTCTCCGGTGCTATTAACGGTATTTATTCGTCAGGCCTGACGTTGCTGACGCTCGGTATTAAGATTCAGCGTCCGCTCGCGTCTCTGATTGATGGGACAATTTTGACGATTGGCACGATTTACGTGGTGTTCTTCTCGCCAACGTTTATCGGGCCGTTTCAGTCGTTCCTGATTACACTCGGTGTCCCGCTGGCTGCGTGGGCAGGAATTATGATGGCTGATATTGCGATGCGCCGCAAAGACTACGATGAGGCATCGCTGTTCGATGGCTCAGGTATCTACTCTCGGATCAACTGGAGCGCGATCGTCCTCCTTATCCTTTCGACTATTATCGGATGGGGTCTGGTGACCAATGGTTTCGCTGACGAGGCAGCGTGGAACAACTGGCAGGGATATCTGCTTGGGTTGATAGGCGGCGTACACGGGCCGTGGGGTGACGCAAATATCGGCGTCCTGCTTGCCCTGATTATTGGATTTTTCGGTTATCTCGCTATTTCGTACCGGCGTATTCGGCAGCAGGAGGATCGATGAGCCAAAGGAGCGAGGCACTCGACCTATGTTTTGCCTATGATCCAGCAGGGTTGCGATCCGTGATGGATGCCGCTACTGATATCGCGGCGCGTACAGGGTGCGAGTCACACCAGCTGCTCATTGTGTTGGGCTCTGGATACGCGTCTGTCGCGCGCTCGCTCGGATCACGTGTGGCATCGATTCCTCTCGGATCACTGTCCGGCGTGCCGGTGCCGAGTGCAGAAGGCCATGGGCAGGAACTGCTGAGTATTCAGATGCCGACGCCCCATGGCGACGTTCGTGCCCTTGTCGCCACAGGTCGATCCCATATGTATGAAGGTCTGACGCCCAGTGAGGTCGTCCAGCTGTGCCGTATCGGAGCGGCAACAGGCATCGAGGCAGCTGTTCTGACGAATGCTGGCGGATGCCTGAGTGACTGGGAGCTTGGCGATCTGATGGTGATCGACGATCACGTGAATCTGACGGGAATATCGCCGTTCACGGGGGCGGTTTTTACAGACATCTGGAATCTGTGGGATCAAGAACTATCCGATATTCTCGCCCAGCACGCGCGGCGCCGAGGAACATACGCGTTTCTTCGTGGACCGGAATATCAGACGCGGCGTGAATCAGAACTGATGCGTGCCGCCGGACTCAACATGGTGGGCATGAGTACAGTGCTGGAGGCGCTTGCTCTTCATCAGCTCGGTGTTCGGGTCGCAGGGATTTCGATCGTCTCGGATCTATCCTTTTCTTCTTCGCCGACTGAGCATGATCTTGTCCTCGATGCGGTGAATCGAGCACTCGGTTCAGTAAAAGAGGCGCTCCTGGCAGTTGCTGATCATGTGGCTGGTTCAGCCCTAGCTTGTTAAGCTGCGGCAGTTGCCGGTACATATCTGTGCGTATCTGTGGTCGATTAACGTGGAGAATGCCGCACAATGTGGAGGGGGTGAGCGAACGCTTACCCCCTCCACGGTATCTCAAGGAATCATCGTGCCGGAATGCTGATCCGGAGGCCGCGATCTGCCTCGTCAGTCAGCGTAGATGTTGCGATTACCTCTGCTATTTTTCCCCAATACGAAGGCCTAAATATCGAAATAGAGGTTGAATTCGTAGGGATGAGGCCGCTGGCGCAGCGGAGCAATCTCGTTGTCCATCTTATAGGCGATCCAGGTGCTGATGAGATCCTCGGTGAAGACGTCGCCTTCTAAGAGGTAGTCATGATCGTTGTGTAGCGCACGCAGTGCATCCTCAAGCGTTTCTGGAAGTTGTGGGATTTCTGCGTGTTCTTCGGGAGGAAGCTCGTAGATATCCTTGTCGATCGGCTCGGCTGGCTCGATACGTTTCTTAATACCGTCCAGGCCTGCCATCAGCTGTGCAGCGAAGCAGAGATAGGGGTTCGCCGAGGGATCCGGCACGCGGTATTCCACGCGCTTTGCCTTGGGTGAGGAGCCAGAGACGGGGATACGAATCGCGGCGGAGCGGTTGCGCGCCGAATATACGAGGTTAACCGGGGCTTCAAAGCCAGGAACAAGGCGGTGGAAGGAGTTGATGGATGGATTCGTCAACGCTAGTAGTGATGCAGCATGATCCAGTAGGCCACCGATATACCACCTGGCAAGGTCAGAAAGCCCGCCGTATCCTGCAGGATCAGCGAAAAGTGGCTCTCCGTTCTTCCACAGTGACTGCGATGTGTGCATGCCTGAACCATTGTCACCAAAAATAGGCTTTGGCATAAAGGTGACGGTCTTGTTGTGTTGTTTGGCGACGTTCTTAATAATGTATTTGAACTTCATGAGATCGTCGCCCGCTGCGGTGAGCGTATTGAAACGGTAGTTGATCTCCGTTTGTCCGCCTGTGCCGACTTCTTGGTGTGCACGTTCTACATGGAGACCCGCATTCAGGAGAGCCGTGCTCATCTCGTCACGCAGGTCAACATAGTGGTCATTGGGCGGAACTGGGAAGTACCCGCCTTTCACGCGAGTCTTGTACGCGAGGTTATGTCCGTCTTCATCCCGCCCAGTGTTCCATGCACCGGACTCTGAATCAATAGAGTAGAAGGCACCATTGAGACGAGAATCGAAGCGGACGTCGTCAAACACATAGAACTCAGCCTCCGCCCCGATATACACTGTGTCGGCGATGCCGGTGGAGCGCAGATAATCCTCAGCTCGCATAGCGATGGTTCGCGGATCCCGTCCGTAGGGTTCGTTCGTAAAAGGATCGACAATAGAAAAATTCATCACAATGGTTTTGTGCGCAGCAAATGGATCGACGAACGCCGTTGAGACGTCGGGGACGAGCTTCATATCCGATTCGTGAATCGCTTGAAATCCGCGAATGGACGATCCATCAAACATGAGTCCTTCGGTAAAAACATCGTCGGTGAAGGCCGATACTGGAATCGAGAAGTGCTGCATGACTCCAGGAAGATCACAAAAACGAACATCGATAAATTCGACGCCCTCTTGACGGGTGAAAGCGATGGCTTCTTCAGCAGAGGAAAACATCAGGTTCCTTTCTAATACTGTTGTGCCTGTGTACTAATACGCCTGTGTACCCTCGGCTCAGGGTACGGTGCCACAAAACGAAGAGCGCGAACCGTGTCGATTCGCCTCATGCAGCGAGTAGATGCGCGGGGAAATGTCAATCCTCAGACGAGTTGCTTCGGTCTAGTTGCCGCGCAATGCACGCCGGTTCATTCGCTGAGGCTTCGTCGGATCCATTCCCCGTGGGATATTGAAGCGGTTCTTCTGGATCGCCGCGAGACGTCGAGTGAGGGCATCAACCTCTTGGTGCGAGATCGCCTTGGGGAGTTTCCGCATTGTTTTTTCGAGCTTGCTGAGCCTCACCTCATTCGTCCCGGTACCGACGAAGAGTACGTGAACAGGGGCATTGGGCGCGACGTGCTTGACTGCCTGGCGTTCATCATTCACCAGCCTGCTTACCCGCGATTTCTCTCCCTCACCGACGAGCACAACGCCGGGACGTCCAATCGCTCGGTAGACCATCTCCTGCGTGCGTGGGTTGATACGAACCGGTTCAGATTCGATATTCCATCCTCGTTTAATGCCATCTAACACGGCAAAAGCCGCACCTGGCATTCCCTCTAACTGCTTGTACGTGGCGGATCGCGTGAGCCATCCCAAGGTCACCATGGGCGCCATCGCACCGAGGAGAATAGCGAAGATCACCGAAAATATCCACGATCCACCTGTGAGGGCAGGAAGAACTCCGATCAGAATGCCGAGCACAGTCACACCCAGCAATGCCCACGGCAGCCACGGATATGACTTCGCGGTGACCTGATATGCCTGAGCCGTATAGTTCCACCAGTGTTGCGTTTTCGCTTTCTGATCCTTTGCCTTACTCTTCGCCATTCATCCTCCTTGGCTCCATCTTCCGGCCATTCTATCCGAAAGCATTGATCTACGGCGCGTGCGTGCGGATTCATGAAACGTAGAATGGTTCACGATTGACGTTATGGGAGGGATTGATGGGGGAGTCTTCGGCTTCTGAAGCTACTGCGGCAAGCCTACGAGCTGCGCCTGAAGGAGCATCTGATACACGGCACTCTGCGGTGGGCTGGCCCACTGTGTTGCTGGTGATAGCAGGTGTTCTTGTTGCATATGCGATGTACCGCGGTGCTGCTCCAACTCTTCACGCCGTCAATTCTGGCCAGAGGCTACGCGCTGCGATGACGATAATGTCATTGCTTGTGTGGATTGTTGCCATGATCGGCACGGGGCACAACGGACGTCGAATGCGGCGGTGCGCGTGGTCACTGTGGTCTGCGAATGCTCTGGTTTATCTCGTCACAGCTTTTTATCATCCGGTGTGGATCGACAAGGTTTCCCTCTGGTACGGGGGAGGGGCTACGTACTTCTTTTTGCCTACTGTTGTGACGATCCTCATGCTGGTGGAGCTGTGGTGGTCAAACCCTGCAAAGATCGCAGCCCGGAACGCTCGCGCACAGCATTAGCGACTCGCTTCGCCGCATGAATGACGACCGTCCGGGCCTTCACGATCGGGATCCGTGGGTGAAGGTTCGGACGGCCTCGGGAAGAATTCAGGACGCGTTGCGCTGTCAGAACGGCTTGCGATGTCAGGACGCGTTGCGATGGAACCAGTGGTTCACAAAGGCTTCCCGTAGCGCAGCGAAGCTGATCCCTTCTGGATAGTTTCCGCGCGTCGTCTGCGGCGCAGGTTGACGCCAGCGGTGAATGGTGAAGCACCGTCCGAAGTTCTGCATCGTGAAGGGGCGTGGAATCGCGCGCCGCCCAAAGTGATGTTCGGCATACAGGCGCGCGCAGTGCGTGGCCCACATGGCGTCGATAATCATCAGGAAGAAAATGGCATACATCACAATGAGCAGTCGGAAGGCCAGGAGGGGGAAGCTGGGCTGGATGAATATGGAAAGGATCATCAGAATCGCCAGCGGAACCATCAATTCGCCGAGCTCTGTTCGTGCGTCGAGGTAGTCGCGGGCATACCGGCGGACTTCGCCTGAATACCGTGCGGGCATGTAGCGCTCGTCACCCGTGCGCATCGCTTCCTGCATACGGGCATACTGCTCGTTCTCTTTGGCGCGTTCAGCTTTTCGCTTTTCCTTTTTTTCCTCCTTCGTCAATTTCTTATGGTCGGAAATGACGGGATGATAATGGGCAGCTTGTGCATTTTTGCGTTTCGGGGTTGGTGTACCTTTACCGGGCGTATAACCCTTGCGGGGTGCCTGTTCGGCATTCTCACTGGGGCTTTGCTGCGCAGCCTCCTCCGGTTTCTTACGCAAAAACACACTCAATCCTTTCGTGCCGGTTTACGATGTACGTGAGCGGAAATGCTCAGACGCAGTAATGACGAGAATATGCCTCTATTGTTGCACGTCTTGTTACGCGGGTGAGCCTGCTCTGGCTGTCTGCAGAAAATACAGCCCACTGAACGTGCAGACGATAACTGTGGGCAGTGAACGGTGGACATGTGTTCGTGCGATCAGCATCAGGTGCATCTGAGGTACGCCTATGGGAAGCGCGCTGTTATGAGGCTCGTCACGCTAGACTGAGCCCATGTTAACTGTTGACGAAATTACACGCAGAATTGACGCGCATATGGCGCAATATCGTCAGGAACTGGATGAACTCGTGGCGATTCCCTCTGTTTCGGGGCTCAAAGAGCATGAGCCGGATATGGTACGTGACGCAGAAAAGATCACAGAGTTTCTGGCTTTGCGTGGTTTGGATGCGCAGATTATTCAGATCACAACAGACGATGGGCGTGTGGGGCGTCCAGCCGTGATGGCCTCCCGCCCGGCGGAGCCTGGAAAACCAACCGTCCTGCTCTATTCGCACCACGATGTTCAGCCGACCGGTGATCTGGCGCAGTGGGATACGGATCCATTCACAACCGTTGAGAAGAACGGGCGGCTCTATGGGCGCGGCGCTGCTGACGATAAGGCGGGCATCTTGGTTCATCTTGCTGCCCTGGCTGCGCTTTCAGACGAGACAGGGGTCGGTATTCGGATTTTCTTCGAGGGGGAAGAGGAGTCTGGATCGCCAACATTCAAGGATTTCATCGAACAATACAAGGATCAGTTAGCGGCGGACGTCATCGTGGTGGCAGATTCCAGCAACTGGCGGGTCGGCACACCGTCGCTCACCACATCGTTGCGTGGTAATGCGCTGGTGACCGTGCGCGTGCGAACGCTCGATCACGCCATCCATTCTGGTATGTTCGGCGGGCCGGTTGCCGACTCGATGACGGAAACGATTCGTCTCCTCTCCACGCTGTGGGCACCCGATGGCTCGCTTGCAGTTGAGGGGCTGAACGCGTATGACGAGACCGACATCGAGTACCCAGAGGACGATCTGCGCTCGGACGCCGGGGTGTTGGGATCGATGAGACTGCTCGGGCATGGTTCGCTCGCCTCGCGTCTGTGGACTCAGCCATCGCTGACCGTGACAGGTATCGATGCGCCAGACGTCGAGCATGCGTCCAACACCCTCTGGCCTGAAACACAGGTCATGTTGTCTTTGCGCGTCACGCCTGGGCAGGATCCACACGAGGCAGCTCATGCGCTGATTCGTCATCTTCAGACTCATGCGCCCGATGGTGCGCAGGTCGATGCTCAGCTTGTTGAGGCCGGGCCAGCATATCAGGCACATATGAACTCTGACGTTGTTCAGATTGCACATTGGGCTCTGAAAACGGGTTTCGGCCACGACTATGTGGATATGGGCGTGGGTGGTTCTATCCCGTTTATTGCGGATTTCCAGCGCATGTTCCCATCGGCAGAGGTCGTGGTCACAGGCATTGAAGACCCAGATACCCGCGCCCACTCACAGAACGAGTCGCTTTCACTTTCCGATTGGCGTTCCGCCATGATCGCAGAGGCGCTCTTCATTGCGCGTTTGGGCTCAGCGGTTGAGGTTGACTAATCTGTGCGACTCATCCACAGGCGAACGCCCTCATTCATGCGCTCGATAGTGGGGTATGTTGGCCACACGTGGAGTGTGTCCGAGGCAGTGGTCTCCTACAATGAAGTGCGCAATGAGCCAATTGTGGGGGTCGTGCAGGCTTCACACGGCGTAGGTGAGACTCGCGGAAAGCGTGATGTATGGCTTCAATTCTTATGTTGGCAACACCCGTGTCGGGCATTCCGGCGTCTCGTGTGGCTGCTGCAGCATCGCGGGCATGGTTGGATCAGCGCCCTCATGATGAGGTGATGATCCAGACCATATCTGATGGCGCACCCGTGTGGGACTGGGCTGCATCGGTGGGGGCTCTTCGTTTCGAACAATCGAGGAATGTTTCGGAGGCGTTGAGCACCGCGGGTCGGGAACTGCCGGTGTTCGCAACAGCTGCAGGTGACACTCTTGTGTTGGATTACACACGTGAGGATGATCCTTCCCAAATTGGTGTTCCTGGATTGTCCGATGTGTCGAGTGAGGACATTGCCACTGACCTCGAACGAGCCAGAACCGGGTCGTTTTCCAGGGTGGCGATCGTCCTTCCATCCCCTGGACGCGTGACAGATGGCGGGCGCGGGCTGCTTTCCCGATTGGCTGGCGTCCAGCTCGATGTGCCAGAATCTGGCAGTGGAGACGCGGGAGGTGAGGAGAGTTCGTTGAGCCCGCTGGCTCATGCTATCCGTGTTGCGCGGCAGCGATTGACATCTGAATTTCCTGCGATGAGCGTGATGACGCCGCGTACTCAGAGTCTGCTCGGCGCAGACGGGGTTGCTCAGAATTGGATCGCAGCTGGCCTTGACCCGCGTACAGCTCAGGTGCGGGAAACGGAGTTGAGCGCATGGGCATGGGATATTGCAGATGTTGCTCAGGCCGCTGCGTTGGCTGACGAATTTACTGGCGAGGATCGTCGCTATCATGCTGCAGGTGAGACGCAGCGGTTGCGTGTGATGCACCATCCCGCTGCTGGTGCACTGGGCGGGGTGGGCTACGTGCTTCTGAGTCTGGATGTTCAGCCGCAGGATTTTGGTGATTTCGTCTTTGAGAAGCCCGATACGCGACCCTCTGATCGCAACGATCTTGTGGTGTATATTACGGGCGTTCTCCCTGCAGAGACACCATCGACTCTTGTCCGGGCATCTGGCCTCGCACGAGATGCGGCAGTGCCCATTGTGGTTGTTCACGGTGGTGAACCCATGCGGCGAGGTGATATCCCGTCGATGGGACTATCCGGAGCGTATGCCTATTCTCGCCTTGACGTCTCGCAGCTTGAAGCCACCGTTACCCATGCAGCACGAATCTGGGCACTCGACTAATGCCGGTCTCGACGTGTGTGGGCAGCTAAGCCAACGAGGTTGCGATCGGGCTCGCGGCATGGACAATTTCGCGGCACGGGCAATACGGCTACGGCACAAAGAGGGATTGTGCTCGGAAAAATGTCATATACAGGAGAACAAGTCAAAGGATAATTGAGGTTCGTATGAAGGCAGTAAAAAAGCTGACAGCACTTGCGGTTGCACTCGGTGTTGCGTTGAGCGCCGCAGCATGTTCGAACGGCAGCTCCTCGCAAGCTCAACCGAGCGCGTCTGCTTCGTCATCGGCATCTGCAGCATCGCAGACACCAACCGACGAGGCGAAGCCGGAAGTCGTCTTGTCAACTGAGGGAATGCCCACGGTCACGAAGGATAAATCGGGCAATCCTGTGCTGAGTTTTCCGCCTGGATCAACCCCTCCTGCAGGATTACACGTAGGCCTGATCACGAAGGGCGACGGAGCAACAGTTGGCTCCTCGGACAGCGTCTTGGTGAACTATGTCGGTCAGGTATGGGGGAAACCCGATCCTTTTGATTCGTCGTATTCCCGTTCCGGAGCCGCTTTCTTCCCACTCGAACAAATGATTAAGGGATGGATCTATGGATTCCCGGGCAGGCACGTCGGGGACACGTTCACAATCTCCATTCCGCCGGAGCTCGGTTATGGGTCGGCTGGCCAAGAGCAAGCAGGAATAGGCGGGAAGGACACGATTGTGTTCTATGTGGAGCTCTTGGGAACGTATTCGGCTCAATCCGCCGGCGATGCACATGCGCAGCTGACGCATGAGTCTGTCCCTGTCAGTGTCACGGGCGAGCTCGGTAAACCTGTGACGAAAATTGACATTAAGCAGAGCGAAGAGCCGACGAGCATCTCGGCCACGATCCTGGCTCGCGGTTCTGGAAAGAGCATCAAGGACGGCAGCAATGTTATCGTCGCCTATGCAGTACAGAGCTGGGATGGATCCGTCTTCAGCTCAACGTGGCAAGGCGAGCCCGCTGCCAGCATTCCGGCTGGTCCCCAGCAAGTGAATGTGACGTCTGATCCTCAGAATTTCACGTCAGCACTCATCGGTGTGCCGCAGGGATCGCGCGTGTTGCTGCTTGTGCCAAAGTCGGATGGGGACACAAAAACTCAGCAGCAGGCAACACCAGCTCTCGCATATGTCGTTGATGTTCTCGCGGTGATGGATTAGGTCGCGTCATCGTGACTGCAGCGTCTCATTGTGCATTTATACTTGGTAGGGTACAAAGTCACATTCTCGGGAATGTGTTCAGGAGGTAAGAATGGCAAGCGAAGAAGCGGCACCGTTGAAGATTATGGTGTATTCAGATAACTCCACCACCCGTGCTGAAATCAAGGCAGCGCTAGGGAACAAGGTTGCTGCAGATCTGCCGCCGGTGGCAATTACAGAGGTTGCAACTGCGCCGATGGTCGTTGAGGATGCGCGTCAGGGCGATTTTTCGCTGCTGATTCTTGACGCCGAGGCAGCAAAACTCGGCGGTATGGGCGTGGGCAAGATGGTTCAGGATGAGGTTGATCCATCGATCCCGTTTATGCTTGTCCTCGGTCGCCCACAGGATGAGTGGCTTGCCCGGTGGTCGGGAGCGGACGCTTCTGTGTATTTCCCCATCAACCCGCGTGTTCTTGCTCAGACGGCTGCGGATGTGATTCGGCGTCATTCATCTGTGGTTGCGACGAACTAAGGGATGAACTACGGCATGTCGCCGACGAGCATGTGACGCCGCCGTTGCCATCGTCGGCTTAGATCCATGCACCGTCACCGCGCGTTTCTCCACGCTTGGGAGTGGAGAAGAGAAGTGCAAAGGCTGCAAGAATCGCGGCAATTCCTACGAGGGTGAAGCGCAGCGGGCGCGATGCGGTGTGTGGAAAAAACATCATGATCATGCCTGCGCCTGCTGCCGCGACGGCGAGGATCCACAGCAGCGTGACGAGTGGTGACCTACGTGCCTGCTGTGCGGGCATCGAAAATGCGTGAACAGCATCTTCGTCCACCGAAGAAAGCTCTCCTTCATCAAGTTCCTCATCTGCTGGCGGTGCCCAATCGCGTGGACCATGCTGACGGCCAGTGGTTGATCCCAGCTCAGGTGCGGTGTCCAGCTCAGCGATATTTTCCATGATTCCGTCGAATTCTGCGTTCACGTGTCGATGACTCATCTTGTGTCGTTTTCGTGCCATGTAGAAAGCCTAACGCACAGTACAATAGTGAGATATGACACGCCAGTGACAGACGTGTGGCAATCAGCAGCGAAGACGGAGGGCAAACGATGGCGATTAAGCGCGTTGCACTACTCACAGCAGGGGGTTTTGCTCCCTGCTTATCGACGACAGTCGCAGATTTGATTCAGAAATACAACTTTATGGATCCGACGATTGAAGTCATCGGTTATCGCTACGGATATGAAGGTCTTCTGCGCGGTGATTCCCTCGTCATGGATCACGATGCCAGGATTCACGCGGAGTGGTTGAAATCGATGGGCGGATCTCCCATTGGGAATTCGCGCGTGAAGCTGACGAACACGCAGGATCTGATCGATCGTGGCTTGATCGAGGAAGGGCAGAATGCTCTCCAGGTTGCAGCCGAGCAGCTAACAAAAGACCATGTGGATGTGCTGCACACAATTGGCGGTGACGATACGAACTCCACCGCCGCCGATCTTGCGACGTATTTGTACGACAATAACTATGATCTGACTGTTGTCGGCATCCCGAAATCTATCGACAACGATATTTACCCGATTCGTCAGTCTCTGGGTACGGCGACAGCAGCTGAGGAGGGGGCACGGTATGCCCAACATGTGATCGGGGAGTGCAAGTCGAGTCCGCGCATGTTGATTATCCACGAAATGATGGGGCGTGACTGCGGTTACCTTGCTGCGCGCACAACATACACCTATCACGAGTGGGTGAAGTCGCAGAAGTGGGTTCCGTCTGCAGGACTTGCCCGGGAGCCATGGGACGTGCATGCGTTGTATATTCCTGAGCTTGAGTTGGATGTAGCCGAGGAAGCGGAACGTCTGCGAGTCATTATGGATCGGGTTGGCACCGTCAATATTTTCCTCTCGGAATCCGCGGGTCTGGATGCTGTTGTCGCCTCCAAACGCGCAGCTGGCGAAACAGTCGCACGTGATGCCTTTGGGCATATTCGTCTGGATACGGTGAACCCCGGACAATGGTTTGCGACGCATTTTTCGTATCGGCTCGGAGCGCAAAAGGTTCTGGTGGAGAAGTCGGGGTACTTCTCCAGAGCCTGGAAGTCGAATGCAGAGGATCTGGAACTCATTGATCGGGTGACGACCCTTGCCGTCCGGTGTGGGCTAGAGCGGCTCTCCGGCGTGGTGGGTGAAGACGAGGAGGCTGATAACATGTTGAGCCTCATCGATTTTCGTCGTCTGAAAGGCGGGAAGCCATTCAATATTCATACGCCGTGGTTCCGAGGTCTCATTGACGAAATCGGGCAGCGGTTCCGTCCCCGTCATGATTCTGAAGTACCGCCGACGATGCAGAAATAGTGCGCGATGCAGAATAACTAGCCGACGATGTAGAAATAGTGGGCATGCAGAAGTTGCCGACGATCGAAAACAACATCAGGGACGCTACACAACGGTGATGGTAATCGTCGATCCGACGGGTACCATACTTCCGGCTGCTGGGTCTTGGCTGCGCACAGTGCCAAAGACCCCACCGAGGAAGGTGTTGACCTTCACCTTGAAGCCGGCATCGCTAAGAATAGTGAGCGCCTCCTGCTTTTGCTTGCCGAAGACGTCGGGGACGCGAGCGAGTTCCGGGCCTTTTGACACTACGAGGGTCAGCGTGTCGCCCCGAAAACCGGTACCGTCCGTGGGCTTCTGCTCGATAACCTGGCCTTTGGGGATGCTGTCCGAAAAATCCTCAGTCACATGCGGTGCGAATCCGGCCTGAGTGGCTGCCGCCTCTGCTTCGGACTGGCTCTTTCCCGTCAGGTCGGGGATAGGGAGCGGTTCGCGCCCTTTCGATATCGTCACAACGATATTCGAATCGTGATCGAGAGATGTACCTGCTTCGGAGGATTGCTTCGCGACGAGCCCCTCGGAGACGTCCTCCGAATATTCGCGTTCGATAATTGGTGTCAGTTTGGCTTTCTTCGCTGCGGCGAGTGCGTCGTCTTCGGAGAGACCAGAAAAATCAGGTACGCTAACTCGCTCGATCCCCTTAGATACGGTGAGGGTGATACGGGAATTCACGCGAGCGCGCGATCCTTCTTCCGGCGTTGAACTGATGACGATGCCCTGGGCGACAGTATCCGAATATGATTCCGACTTTGTCGCGTTCAGATGTGCATCAGCCAGGGTGCTGAGGGCTTGAGTATATGCTTGTCCGTTCACGTGTGGGACTGTCACTGCTTTTCCTGGGCCGGCGAGGAAATACCATGCGAGGCTACCGGCCACGCCAAGCACGAGGAGAAAGAGACAGATAAAAATAACGGCATGTCGCTTGTGTGACGATCTGGTGGAAGCTGCTTTCGATGTTGAGCGCAGTGCGCTGCGGTGCACGCGGGTTTCACGCCGATCTTGGCCATCGGTGATCCCTAGTTGAGCGCGCAGCTGAGCATGGTGCGCGTCTGCATGCGCCTTGTTCATCAACTGGGTGGCCGAGAGCGTATTGGCTTGCGCGTCGTCCGACCTGGGGTTTACAGCTGCCCTGGGGTCTGCAGCAGCAGACGAGCCGTCTTTCGCGTTATTTTCACTCGTGGGGGCGTGATCATCGTGATGTGGATCGGCGTCAGAAATCCCGGAGAGCGACTCTTGTTGAGTCCGCTGTGTGGGGGCGGACGCGGTGTTGGCGGTTGTTGCCCGGGGATCCGTTGGGATGCGGTGAGCGAGGATAGATGGAGTCAGCGATCGGAGTGAGCGGCGTAGTACGGAGAGCGCTGCGCCTGCATCCGTTGGCCTGTCTTCAGGGTTCTTCGCCGTGAAGTATCCGATCAGTGAATCAAGAGCATCAGGTATCCAGTCGGCCAGTTCCGTAAGGCGCTTCATCGGTGCATTCACATGCATGTATGCGGTAGAAATAGGGGTTTCGCCCTCAAAGGGAAGGCGCCCTGAAAGCAGTTCGTAGAGCATAATGCCGGTTGAATACACATCGGAGGCGGGGAGGGCTCGACCTTGTGTAATGATCTCTGGTGCCACATATCCCACAGTGCCCATCCCCAAGGATGACGTGGTGGCACCGGAAACCGCGCGAGCCAACCCAAAATCTGTGACCTTTGCAACGATCTGCCCATCCGATGGATCCTCATGCGGCCGAATCGGTTGCATGAGCATCACGTTTTCCGGCTTGATATCGCGGTGAATGATGCCCGCGTTGTGTGCTGCAGCCAGAGCACTCAAAACCTGTTCAGTGACTGAGAGCGCATCCGCTAGGCGCAATGAACCGAGCCTCAAGAGCTCTGTTCGCAGATCAGGGCCAGTAATGAGTTCCATGACGAGGTAGGCCTGTTGCCCTCGGGGTGTATCCCACACACCTTGATCGAACACGGATACGGCATGCGGATCCGAAATACGTGCCGCAGCCAATGCCTCCTTATGAAAACGCTCAACAAATTGAGGCTGTTCTGAAAGGTGCGGATGCATCAGTTTCACAGCGACGGATCGATCCAGCTTAGAATCGTGGGCGCGATAGACCGTCGCCATGCCGCCGCGAGCGACGCGCGCGCGGATGGTGTACCTATGATCGACTTCGGCTCCCACAAGCGGATCTTGTAATGTCACAGTCTAAATCTACCGGGCAATAAGGGTGGGTCGTACATCTGCTTGTCTGTTCTACTTGGTGCGGTGGTGCATCTCGTGTGTGAGCTCGCGGAGAAAGTCAGCAGCTTGGTGACGAATGTTGAGCGTATCCAGCTCTTGGATAGCGCGGTGTTCAAGGCGAGTGATCATGTGTTCGTGCTCGTCGAAAGCAGCACTGTAGATCAGTGATGAGGCGTGCTGCTGATCTTCGACGCTCAAGGGGTGGCCGATATGACTGTCGATCCAAGCCACATCGGGCTGGGAGAGGTGTGCACGCGCAATCATGAGGAGGGCGGTGCGCTTGCCTTCCTGAAAATCAGAACTCGACGATTTGCCTGTTTCCTGCGGATCTCCAAATAGTCCTAGTGCGTCGTCCCGCAGCTGGAATGCATAGCCTAACGGTGTGGAAAAGCGCCGAAGATCCTCCCGTTGCTCCTCTGTTGCGCCAGCAGCTGCCGCTCCGAGGTCCAGAGGTCCTGCGGTGGAATAGCTGACGGATTTGTGGGCGATGACCTGGCGTGCACGCTGGAGGGCGGCCGAGTGCAGGGTGGCCGAACCGAGCTGATCTTGGTTGGCGTGAGCGTCTGTCGGCGGCAATGGTTCGCTTTCAGCGGCGATATCGAGGTATTGTCCGTAGGCGACTTCGGCCGTCATACGTGAAAATATGGACATCACCGACCCTGTGGTATTGCTTGGCAGTAGTGCGGACGCGTCTGCAAGCGCTGAGAAGGCGGTGGAGAGCATAAAGTCGCCGAGCTGTATCGCGGCAGATGTGCCAAATTTCTGAGGTTTCTCCCAACGATGGTGTTGTGCGAGTTGAGCAAGTTGAACCTGTGCAGAGGGTCTTCCGCGACGCAGAGGGGACGCATCGATCACGTCATCATGGATTAAGGCCGAGGTGTGGAAAAGCTCCAGTGCAGATCCGAGGTGAACGAGCAATGTGTATGCACCGTCTGTTACGGGCGTATAGGCAGCATATCCAGCCCACACAAGCAACGTACGCAGGTGCTTCCCGCCGTTGAGCAGATCGAGAGCAGGGGCAATAAAGCTCTTGATTGACGCTCTCTCTTCGCCGGTAGTGGGGTCTGCGGGGTGCGCTTGAGTATCGGCTGAGCGAGCAGCTGTCTTGGTGCCATTATCACCAGACGCGTGGCCGAGTGCTGACGTAGCGCCGCTCTGGTGGCTGATGAGATCAGAAGATTCACAACCGAGGATTGCATCGGCTTCTGACGAGACGAATTCGTGGGTAAAGCGTGTCACATCGGTTGTAAAGCGGTGGAGCATCTGTCGCTGGCGATCATCCATAGTTCAAGTGTAGAGGGCATGTAGAGGGCAGGTCCGTCGTGGAATGTGGGTACAGTTTTTGATTCACACGATGTGTTGGGTAAAGCGAGTCCACAGCATGGTGCGTGAATGGCTTCATATTCCAACATCTGCGCAAAACTAGGCACATGAGCAAGGCTAGATGTATGGGAACGACGCACGAAGATGGAACGAGTCGCTCGGGCACGTCCATGGTACTGCGCGATGTACTTTCTTCCGTTCCAGATCCGCGAGTGACGAACCTGAGCGTGCCGCCTCGTGGTTCGGGAGAGCTGAGCATTCTGGACTGTGCAGCTGTGACGCGCTGGCGCCGTGATACACAGGACAACGATGTGGTGCTCTTTCCTTCATATACATGCGGCAACGATCGTGATGGCAACCCTGTATGTGGTCCGATTCAGACGTTCCACCCTGGCGATTCGGTTGAGGAACGAGGAACAGCGATTGCTGCCCTCGCGCTGCGCAGTGGAGTACATGATTTTACAGCTGTGTGGAAGATGCCGCTGGGCAATGGATGCGATAAAGGCGAGCACATAAGTCCCGCAGAGTATACGACGATCCTCGAGGGTCTTGAGTGGCTCAATGAGATGTGTACATATGCGGAACGACGTGCCAGTGTTGCGATGCATTCGTTAGTGATGTGCGGTGATGAGGTGGCATATGTCGATTCACACAGGCGTTGGCGGTTTGTGCACTGGGCTGACGCAGAGGATTCGGTCTTCTGTGCACTACCGCACTATGCGCACGTGGAATGGTTGGATGCTTTTGAACACGAAGGTGATCAGCGTAGCGAGGGCGATCAGCAATTTATTTCTCGTGCGTCGCGTACTTTTACCGATGCTGTGGCTCGGGGAATGGAGAAGCAGGCAGCGTATTCTGCTATCGACGTGGTGCTCAAACAATTCACGCTAGATCACGTCGCTGGCCAAGATGTGGATCTGAACGGTCTAGCCGTCACGCCGGAGATGATCGGTACCATGGTTGCAGCACTGAAGATCGTCCGGGTTCGGGATGCGTTCCTTGCCTGGGCTTTATCCGGTGATCGATTCCGCCAGATGTCAGATCAACAGATTTTAAGATCCTTGCAGCGAGCGTCAGAGCGCCCTATCAATCGTAAGTCCATCGGTGCTGCCATCGACATTCTTTCTGTGTGTGCTGCGAGCGTTCCCAACGCGCAAGGTGTGACGGCGGGCTGCCTTGCGTACGTTCTGTGGTGGAGTGGCCAGTGGGATCGAGCGCGACGTGCCGTTGTGAAGGCACGTGAACATGATGCCACATATACGATGGCGCGGTTGATGGATGATGTGCTGCGCGAAGGTGTTGCAGCTCCGTGGATGCATTGGGGAGACGTGAACGCCTGAACGATGTTCAGTTCGAGTGCCGGCGGCGTGCGAAGAGGCAGTTTACGAATAAGAGCACACATGCAAGCGTGCGAGCCGGCGGCAGCATGCGAACATATGGAATACGGCACAGTTGCGCGAATATGGAACAAAATCTCGGTACATGGTGTTGATGCAGGTAACCTAAATTTTGCCCATATGCTGGTGTGGGCTCAATGAAGCAACCTGTGAAAGGTGACGAGTGGCAACGAAATCTGTTTCTTCAAGGAGCGAACATAAGTCCGCTTCATCACTGAAATCCCGCAGTGGGGAAGCGAAGAAGGCGACATCTGCCTCGCGAAAGAAGTCAACGGAAAAGAAAGTGCCGATCGCAGAAGCAGATGAAGACAACCATACGCTCGATCAATCGACCGAGGCGGTGGAGGAACCGAAGAAGTCCGTGAAGTCTCCCCGCGCAAAGACTGCAAAGACTGCATCGTCGTCGAAGAAGCCAAAAAGCAAGGGGAAAAAGGCGGGTTCGACGAAGGCAACTGAGGCCAGCGCAGCAGAATCCGCGCAAGCTTCGGATTCTGGCCATGACAATGAGGATGTTGACGCCGATATCGATTCGGAGAATCTGGAACACGATCTTGACGCGGACGACGAATCCTTTGAGGGCGATGCTGAAGATGCAGACGACGAGGAGGGCGAGGATCCGGAGGACTCCGCAGACGATGAGGCAGAGTCGGAGGACGATTCTGATGATTCTTTTCAGGACGAGGCTCAAGAGGAATCGCGCGTCGAAAAGGAAGAGCTGAAGAAGGCGAAGGGCGCCTATACAGTTACCGATAACGATGAGTCTGATGAGCCTGCCCAAACCCTGCGTGTCGCAGGAGCCACGGCAGATCCTGTGAAGGACTATTTCAAGCAAATCGGTAAGGTTTCTCTGCTCAATGCAGTGGAGGAAGTCGAACTGGCCAAGCGCATTGAGGCAGGCCTGTATGCTCAACATCTGCGCGAAACCGGTGATTTTGATAAAAGCTCCAAAGAGTACCGCGATCTCGGTGTCATTGCGCGCGACGGGCACCAAGCCAAGAACCATCTGTTGGAAGCAAACCTTCGTCTGGTGGTCTCGCTGGCAAAGCGGTACACAGGGCGTGGGATGCTGTTCCTCGATCTGATTCAGGAGGGGAACCTCGGCCTCGTGCGTGCCGTGGAGAAATTTGACTATACGAAAGGCTACAAGTTCTCCACATACGCGACCTGGTGGATACGTCAGGCGATCACGCGTGCTATGGCTGATCAGGCACGAACCATCCGTATTCCGGTGCATATGGTTGAGGTCATCAACAAGCTCGCGCGTGTTCAGCGTCAGATGCTGCAGGATCTTGGGCGTGAACCCACGACTGCCGAGCTGGCCGTAGAACTGGATATGACGGAGGACAAGGTCATCGAGGTGCAAAAGTACGGGCGTGAGCCGATCTCTTTGCACACACCGTTGGGTGAGGACGGCGATTCTGAATTTGGCGATTTGATCGAAGATGCAGAAGCCGTTGTTCCAGCGGATGCTGTGAGCTTCACGCTACTTCAAGAACAGCTTCAGCGCGTTCTCGATACACTCTCGGAACGTGAGGCCGGCGTTGTGAAGATGCGTTTCGGCTTGACTGACGGTCAGCCGAAGACACTCGATGAAATCGGCAAGGTATACGGCGTGACGCGGGAGAGGATTCGTCAGATCGAATCGAAGACGATGACGAAGCTTCGTCACCCTTCGCGTTCGCAAGTGCTGCGCGATTATCTCGACTGATCGTCGTCCAGAGTGTGACATCAGCAGGGCGGGTCGGATACGCGATCCGCCCTTTTGCTTACAATGGAGGGCGTGTCTGAAAAGTCTGAACCGTACAACGCTCGCCATCTGCAGATCCTTGAAGGGCTCGAAGCTGTCCGCAAACGTCCTGGAATGTATATTGGTTCCACCGATTCGCGCGGGTTAATGCACTGTCTATGGGAAATCATTGATAATTCTGTGGATGAGGCGCTGGAAGGATATGCGCATCATATCGATGTGCACCTGTATTCGGACGGTTCAGTTGAGGTGGCTGACGATGGCCGGGGTATTCCCGTCGATAACGTTCCCGGTACTGATCAATCGGGTGTGGAGGTCGTGTTTACAAAGCTCCACGCAGGCGGAAAATTTGGCGGAGGCTCGTATTCTTCCTCAGGCGGCTTACACGGTGTCGGTGCATCGGTGGTCAATGCACTCTCGGCCCGGCTCGATGTTCAAGTTGATCGAGGTGGAAAGACGTACCAGATGCAGTTCCGCCGTGGCGAACCTGGCCGTTGGATCGACGGGCGAGGTGACGATCGTGCGCTCGATACAGCCTTTGAGCCTTTTACGGATGCCGCCAAGCTGGACGTCGTCGGGAAGGTCGCCAAGCATACGACGGGAACACGTGTGCGGTACTGGGCAGACCCTCAGATTTTTCCCGCCGGAGATGCCTTCATGGATGAAGAACTCGTTGAACGGGTGCGCCAAACAGCATTCCTGATTCCTGGTCTTGAAATCCGTATTATTGACGAGCGGACACAGAGCAACGACCAGTCAGAATCATCCAGAAGTGAAGAAGTGTTCCGTTTTGACGGGGGCACAACGGATTTTGTCGATTTTCTTGCACCGGATCCTGCCGTCACCGCCACCATGCGCCTGACGGGCGAAGGAAGTTTCACGGAAACAGTGCAGGTGCTGGACGAGGAAACTGGACATTTGAGGCCGCAAGACATGCAGCGCCTGTGCACCGTTGATGTGGCTCTCCGGTGGGGCACCGGGTATGACACCGTCGAGGAAAGCTTCGTCAACATTATTCGCACGCCGGAAGGCGGCACGCATCAGTCTGGCTTTGAGCAAGGTCTCGTCAAAGCAGTGAGATCCCTGATCGAGAGTCACGCGCGGGCACTGCATATGACTGCAAAGGATGGCCGCATTGAGAAGGACGATATTCTGGCTGGCATGACCTCCGTGGTCACAGTCCGCATCCCAGAACCTCAGTTTGAAGGGCAGACAAAAGAAATCCTCGGAACAGCACCTGTCAAAGGTATCGTTGCAAAAGTTGTGGAAGAGCAGCTGACGAAGATACTCGGATCGAATCGGCGCGATCAAAAAACTGAAACAAGCAGGCTCCTTGAAAAAATTGTGGCGGAGATGCGGGCTCGGATTTCAGCGCGAATGCATAAGGAGATTTCGCGGCGTAAGAATGCTCTGGAAAACTCCTCGTTTCCCGCAAAGCTCGCAGACTGCCGCTCTGAGGACGTGGCTCGCACAGAGTTGTTTATCGTCGAGGGCGATTCCGCGCTTGGCACAGCAAAGTTGGCGCGCGACAGCGAATTTCAAGCTCTGCTTCCTATACGCGGGAAAATCCTGAACGTACAAAAAGCCTCACCGGCGGATATTTTGAAAAACGCAGAGGTATCCGCGATTATTCAGGTGGTGGGTGCCGGTTCTGGCCGTACCTTTAACATCGATCAGGCGAGGTACGGAAAGATCATTATGATGACCGATGCGGATGTGGACGGTGCGCATATTCGCACCTTGCTGCTCACCCTGTTCTTCCGTTATATGCGTCCTATGGTTCAGGCTGGGCGCGTGTTCGCTGCTGTGCCGCCGCTGCACCGAGTTGAAGTTGCCGGTAAAGGCGCAAAGAAGGGTGAAGTACTGTATACGTACGCGGAAGATGAGCTGCAGCGCGTCCTTGCCAGACTGGCGAAAGAGAATCGGCATTATAAGGAACCGATTCAGCGCTATAAAGGACTTGGCGAAATGGATGCCCAACAGTTAGCGGAAACGACGATGGATCCCGCACGTCGCACGCTCAGGCGTGTGACGATGGAGGACGAAGCGGCGTTGAAGGAAGCAGAAGACGTCTTTAACCTTCTGATGGGTTCTGATGTATCGCCACGCCGTGACTTTATCGTGCAGGGCGCGTCGTTGATCGACCGTGCGGATATTGATCTGTAGCCTGAAGGGTGTGACACAACAGAACGAAACAGAGTGATCTGAAATCTGCGCGTGATGAAACCTCACCAGAAAGCTCAGCAACATCGCACTCGGCCAACAAAAAGTGGGCGAGTCCATTGGCTTTCGCATCAACACGGTGCGTGGGCGATGGTTGTGATGCCCTTCGTCGTCGGGATGATCGGCGGAGGCATCCGGTGGGTGCATTTGCCGCTTGCCGCGCTGTGGATATCCGGGTATTGCACGTTGTTTGCGGGGGATCAGTGGTTACACATTCGCAGCGTGGCACGAAAACGGCGGGCGGCTCTCCCATTGATTGTGTGGGCGCTGGCGACCCTCATCTGCGGCGTCGTGACTCTGATCGTGACCGGGGTGAGCCTCCTGTGGTGGATCCCAGTGTTCGCGCCTCTTCTTGTCCTTGTCGTTGTCCTTGAGCTGACGCATCAGGAACACGGCCTGCTGGCACGGTCTTCCATGGTCTGTGCGGCAGGGCTCATGTGTGCAGTGTCCTGGAACGCCGGCTCCAGCGGAACGAGCTTTGGGCAGATCTGGACAGGATTTGATAGCCGGCCGGTTCCGATTGTCGTCACTGCCCTCGTCACTGGCTACCTCGTCAGCACAGTTCCCTACGTGAAATCACTCGTTCGTGAAGCCCACAATCCCGTTTATCGGTTCCTGACGGTGAGTATTCATGGATTTGGCATTGCTGTGGCGTGCGTCCTGGCCGCGCTCGGTTTAGCATCCTGGTGGATTGCAGGCATGTGGGTGGTGCTGACGCTTCGTCAGGAGGTATTTCACGCCTTGTTCAGTCGTCTCTATACCCCTGCACGGCAACGCAGTGGTGAAGGGCGAAGCGGTGCGCGTCCCTCTCGTGCTCGCATGATGATGTATGTCGGTATCACAGAGGTAATCTGCACATGCCTCCACGTTCCTGCTGTGCTCATCGTGTAGAAGATGCTTGGCGACGAAACTGAGCCGGAGAATTTCTTCCGCAGCTCGTGGTGTGCAGGGCGTCTATCCTGGATTAGAACATCATCAGCAGTAAGGCGACATTTAGCCCGATAATGAGAACTGCGATGACCCAACAGACGATCGACGTCGATCGTGAATCGGTGAACGTTCCCATCAGACTCCTGTTCCTGGTACACAGGAAGAGAGGGATAATGGCGCACGGAATACCGAGGGAGAGCACCACTTGCGACACCACGAGCGCCCACGTGGGCTCAATGCCGAGTGCCAGGAGGACGAGCGCCGGGATCACGGTAATTGCACGTCGGGTGACGAGTGAAAAGTTCTTGTGCAGCAGACCACGCATAATCTCGCTTCCCGCGTACGCTCCAACGGAGGTGGAGGCGAGGCTGGAAGTGAGCAGGCCGACTGCAAAGAAAACAGCGATAACCGAGCCGAGGTTATTCCTGATGGCGATCCACGCTCCCTGGATAGTTTCGGTTCCTGGAATGGATGGTAGCGCGGTTGCAGCCAATAAGAGCAGCCCAATATTGACTAGGCCTGCAACAAGGAGTGCCCAGACGACGTCCACACGTGAAGCGCGCAGCAGTTGCGCGGTGGACTCTTTGCGGCCTCGATAGGAGTCATTGACAAGTGAGGAATGGAGATAGATGGCATGTGGCATGACTGTTGCGCCAAGCATCGAAGCCGCCACAAGCACTGACTCTGAGCCGTGGAACCGTGGGATGAGCCCATGCGCAACGTCATTGAGGTGGGGAAGGTGGATAACGAGACCAGCTAAAAAGCCGATGGTGATCACAGCGAGGAGGACTATCACAATCAGCTCGAATGCTTTCTGTTTTCCATCGTTTTGCACCGCTAGAAGCAACAGCGACACGAGGGAGATAACGATGCCTCCCCATATCAGCGGCAGATCAAAAAGAAGGTTGAGAGCCAGCGCACCACCGATGATTTCTGCGAGATCTGTGGCTGCAGCAACGATTTCAGCTTGAGCCCAGAAGAGCAGACGCGGTGCTGATCCCAGGCGCTCACCGAGGATTTGCGGCAAGGATTTTCCTGTCACGATACCCAGCTTTGCGCTCTGATACTGGACGACGACGCTCATCAGATTTGCCAGCACGAGTACCCACACAAGGAGGTAGCCGTAACGCGCGCCTGCCGTAATATTTGCGGCGACGTTTCCCGGATCTACGTATGCGACAGCTGCGACGAAGGCCGGGCCAATCAGCGACATCGGTGTGCGGCGGGATGCGCGTGGCATGCGGGCTGGTTTTGTGGGCATCAGGCTCATATGCTCAGAATCCCGTCTCAGTTTGTTGCGGATAGTACGTCCTGAACTTCTTGACGAGTCCGAGTTCGATAGCCATGATGCGCCGCCTCCGCTTGAGGGATGCATCGCGCGGATTGTGCAGCGGATTGACCACGTTACCGGATCTGTAGAGCGATGAAATCGTTCGCCAGGTGTCTGGCTGCACGTACCGGCGGAGTAGAAAACGTGGAACGAGTGTGTACAAGGAGAGGCGATCTGCTCTGCCCTCTGGTCGTTGTTTCTCGTCGATAACATCATCGACGAGAACATCCATCGGGTTGATGCCCGCGCCCACACAGTAGTAGCTGTTGCGTCCAATCCTTGGGTTGATTTCCAGGAAATAGAAGGTGCCGTCGCGAGCATCGCGCTTCACGTCGAAGTTCGCAAACCCGTGGTAATCCACGCGTTGAAGAAACCGCTGCGCGGGCTCTGTCAACTCAGGCAAAGGCTCCGTGATCATGGCGCATGGATTGCCGAGCATAGCAGGGTGGTGTTCCTGGAGCAGCACATGAGCGGCACTCATCATTGTCACCGTGCCACGACGATCCACGTATGCTGTCACAGAGTACATGCATGTATCGTCACCAGGGATCAGCTGCTGGGCGAGGAACGTTGAGCGGAATCCAGCACGCCGCAGCGCTTGCCAGAGTCGGTCAAGCTGGTCTTGGTTCTCAATGCGGTATACCTTTTGTCTGCCTGGGAAGGAAAGCTGTTCGTAGGTGGAACTGTCCGCCGGCTTGGCCACCACAGGAAAACTCATGTCGTTCGGTAGCGGCTTCGGCTGCCAGGCGCTATCGTCAGCGTGGGAGAAGTCTTGGTAGAAGGTAGTAGGAACCCTCATCCCGACGCTGTGGGCAATGCGCGCAAAATTCTGCTTATTGATCACCTGGTCGATCGTCCGGCGCTGAGGAATGGGCACAATATAGTAGTCCTCCAACTGTGGGCGGAACCGCGAGAGGGCATCGATTCGCCAGTCCGTATTGGCAAGAAGGAGCAAGGGCAACGTTGGCTGCTTACGCCGAATACCCTGAGCGATCCGGATCAGTTCATGTGCCAGCGGTTCAGCTTCGTTGGCTCGCTTGAAATAGCGGCGCGTCAGGATGCGAGATTCCTGGATTGCGCGCGGATAATAGGCTGTGACAAGGATGGACGTGCAGCCAAAGCTGTCGTTGAGTTCGCGAGCCAGTGCATAGGCGCCAATATCGCCTCCGAGAATAACGGGTTGAAAAGGTCGATGAGCTTTCAGCATGGATTCTCCTTATGATGCGGCTCGTAACGCGGCCTGTGATGTGGCTTGTGATGCGGTGACTGGTGATACCTGTGCTGGAATGACGATATCTATGCTCATGATAGCGACTTCGGGGCAGCATGGCCGTAATAGAGTGGTGCGTATGCGCAAACGATCAGCCCTGGCAGCTTTGTGCGAGCAGATGGCGGCATACACCGGTACACGGGCTCACGATTGGTATCCAGTTTTCAAGGCTCGCTACGGCATGTGCGCTGTGTGGGAGGCTGTGGCGCGCGTCCGTGGAAAGGGCTCGATTCTCACGCAGCTTTTCACCTGCTCGACTGCGGTGGATCCTATTCCCATGGCTGGGCTCACGCCGATCTATTCAGACGTTGACCTCGACACATTGAGCATTTCTCCGCAGCTGACGGTGAACGGAGAGCCTGTTCGTCAGTCTGTTCATGGAGTGGTTCTGCAGCACACCTTTGGCGTCTTTGACAACCGCCATGACGAGGATCTCGCATCCAATGCTCACGATCTGGGCGCAATTGTGATGGAGGATAATGCTCACGCTCTCGGGCGCCTCGCGCGCGGCAGCGACGGTGAGCCGATTGCGGATATCTCCGTGCATTCTTTTGGCGTGCAAAAAATACTCACAAGCACGCGCTTTGGCGGTGCTATCTGGGTCAATCCTCGGCTTGCTTCCACAGACCCAGACGTGGATCGCCAGATTCGCCTTTCTTTGAGTTCGCTCCACAAGCCTGCGATGCGCACGGCGCTCTCGGCGCGGGCGTATCTCACGCAGATCCGCGTCTTCTCGAAGCTCCCCTCACGCTTGGATCAGGGTGTGCGTCATGCTCTGCAGAAAGTGAGACTCTTCGAACCGGCAGTGACGCCAGCCGAACAAAAGGGTCGTCTGGAGTACCCGAATCTCGCGATGACGCCGTGGGTGGCTGCCACCGCTCTCACACATCTGCGCTCACTGGCGAGCAACCTCGCACACCGTCGAGACATTGTTCGCATCTATCGAGAAGAATTTGCTGACGCGGAAGGTATCACTGTTCCCGCAGCGGTCGACACAGGAGAGCCTCAGCCACTGTTACTTTTCCCGATTCTGCTTGCTGATGACGCGCATACCGACGCAGCACGTCAGGCATCCCGTAGCCAGCATGTCCGCGCCGTGCGATGGTACAACACGATCCTCTTCCCAGGCAGTTTGGATGACGCATCCTACTCAATCCCTCCGGATCGTGGAGTTGCTCAAGAGCTGACGCACCGGAGCCTCGGGCTCCCAACAGATGTCGATTCGGCCGCAGCGCGCGCGGCAGCACGGTCAGTTCGAGCAGCGATAGCTGAAGATTCCTCTGAGAATCCTGTGTGCTGATCATGCGCAGCATGATCGTCGGCGTCTTGCGCGTGTAAGATGTGCTTGCGCATATGCAAGGGGCAAGTGCCGTGCCACGTTCAACGCGTGCTTCGCGTCCAGTGAGCAGGCGCAGAAAGTGCGGCAGAGTCAGGCGGAGGAATTGAATGCCGATTATCGATCCACACGCAGCTTCAAGTGCTGATCTATTCGCAGAATATGAGCAATTCGTGTCCACGCATCCGCATGGACATATGATGCAGTCTCCTTCGTGGGCGCGTGTGAAAAACAACTGGGATGCCGACTATGTGTATCTTCGAGGCAACGACGGATCTATCGCTGCAGCGATGTCTATTCTGTCGGTGTCCAACGATGACGGACACAGCTCTTTTCTCTATGCGCCCCGCGGCCCAGTGTGCGACCTGAACGATCTTGACCTTATTGCCGCGCTCGTGAAGGAGGCGGAACCGGCGATCGAGCGTCGCCACGGTTTCGTTCTGCGCATGGATCCTGAGGTGCCTTACTCTCACGAGCTGGAGGACGCACTTCGCAGCAGGAGCCAGTGGCGCCTGCGTACACCCCAGAACGTGGATGCACATGCTTTTTCCAACCCTCCGATGAATATGGTGGCTGACCTCAGTGGTCAGGACGCTCAGACGCTGCTGGCGACGTTCCGCAGCGGGGTGCGGTATAAGATCCGCAAGTCTCTGAAGGCTCCTGTTACCACGCGTTCGCTGCACTATTCCGACCCTGGCTTTCCGCAGGCGTTAGATGCGTTCTATTCATTGACCCTCGTCATGGCACAGCGACAGGGCATCACCCACAGACCCCGCGATTACTTTGAGCGTCTGTGTGCAGCGTTCCCCACGGCAAGGCTCTACCTGGCCGAGCACGAGGATGGGCAAGCACTTGCGAGCGCAATTGTGGTGAGCTACAACAAAAAGGCGTTCTACGCCTATGCTGCCTCCTCGAATGAGCGGCGCACTCTGCTCCCCAGCTATCAGTTGAATTACGTTGCAATGCTGGACGCCATCGAGGATGGTATGAGTGAATACGATATGGGCGGCGTGTTCTCCACCGATATCGAGGATGGATTGTATGCGTTCAAGCGGCAGTTCTGTTCCGACCACGGCCTGCGCACCATGATCGGTGAAATCGATGTGGTGCGTGACGAGGCCGCATATCAGCGTTTTATTGAGCGCTAACTGCTTCCTTACGTTCGTGCCGCACATACTGCTTCTTTTTTATCTTTCCGCGCCTATCCTTTCTTTCCGCGTCCGTCCTTTCCCTTTCGGCACTCGTACGTTCATACCGGC
This sequence comes from Actinomycetaceae bacterium, assembly GCA_028724265.1. GTDB lineage: Bacteria > Actinomycetota > Actinomycetes > Actinomycetales > Actinomycetaceae > JAQYDG01. The sequence goes on along the minus strand of JAQYDG010000004.1, from coordinate 73,526 downwards.
TTACCGTTATCAGCCAACTGCCGCAATAGCGACGGCCAGGGGGGTGCCGGACGCATCCCGCTTCGGGTTGACAGCCGGTAGCTCGGCTGGTTGCGCGTCCGGTGTTTGAGCGCGCAGTGGGTCCGACGCAATCGCTGCAAAGTACAAGACGTTTTCGCCCTTGAGGAATCGATGTGCGCGCACACCGCCTGTTGCTCTGCCTTTTGCAGGGAAAGCGCTCAAAGGTGTTACTTTCGCGCTCCCCGGATCGGTGCCGGGAATAGCATGTGCATCTCCCGCAATCGTCACGACGAAGGAGGAATCCAGTGCGTCTGTTGATCCAGTACCCATGGCAATCACGTGCGCGCCATCGGAGAGCTTGATTCCAGCGATCCCTCGTCCAGTGCGGCCTTGCGGACGCACTGCGTCAGCCTCGAAACGCAGGAGTTGTGCGTCGGAGCTGACAAGCCCGATGAAGTTTCCGTCTGGTGCGGGGGCTGCTGCAACAACCGTGTCGGAAGGATCAAGGCTAATCACCTCCCAGTCTTCACGAGCTAGGGCATGGCCTGCTGCGAGTCGTTTGATCTTTCCCGACGCCGTTGCAATAGCGACCGGATCGGCGTCGTCTGCAAGGGATATCACTGCAATGGCGTGTTCGTCTTTGTGGAAGCTCAGCAGTTGATCGATCATCGTGCCGCCACGCATGCTGGGAGCATTGAGAGGAGAATCAGGGATCTGGGGCAGCAGCGATACAGAAAGCTTATGCACCTTGCCAAGATTGGTGAGGATACCCACCTCAGCCCGAGCCGTTGTTGCCACGACGGAGATGAGGGCATCGTCATCGACGCGAGGTCCAGTGGTGCCAACAGGTGCGTTGCTTGCAGTGCGTGCAATACGCCCGGAGGCAGCAAACACAACGTGGGTGGGATCGTCTGAAATCTCTAAGCTCACAGATTCGGTCGGTTCCGCGCCGTCCGATTCAAGAAGAATAGTGCGCCGAGGCGTGCCATATGTGTCGCTGACGGCTGCCATATCGGCACTGACAACCTCTTTAAGTTTGGTCTCGCTGCCAAGTATTTCCCGCAATTCTTCAATGCGTGCATTGAGCTCATCTTGTCGCTTGGCAAGTTCAATCTGAGAGAACTTCGTCAAACGGCGCAGGCGCAGCTCCAGGATGTATTCTGCTTGCTCCTGCGTGAGGTCGAACCCTTGCATGAGCCGTTGCTTGGCCTCTGACGCATCCTCGGCATTGCGAATGATGGCGATCACGTCGTCAATATTGAGCACGGCGATCATCAAACCATTCACCAGGTGCAGATCGTGCTGCGCTTTCTTCAGCCGGAACTGGCTGCGCCGGCGCGTCACATCAAGCCGGTGGTCAACGTAGACGCGCAAAAGGTCACGCAGCCCAAGCGTTTGAGGCTGGCCTGCGACCAATGCAACGTTATTGATACCAAACGATTCTTCTAACGGTGTATAGCGATACAGTTGCGCCAGAACAGCTTGTGGGTTGAAACCCGTTTTAAGCTCCACGACCAGGCGCAGTCCATGGTGACGGTCCGTGAGGTTCTGAACACCGGAGACACCCGTGATCTTCTTTCGGTTGACGGCATCTTTGAGCCGCTCAATCACCTTTTCTGGACCAACCATATAGGGCAGTTGGGTGAAGACAATACCTTTTTTGCGTGGACTGACATTTTCGATAGACGCATGTGCTCGCATCCGGAAGGTTCCCCGCCCCGTGTCGTAGGCTTCACGAATTCCATCGAGCCCAACGATGGTGCCGCCCTCAGGCAGATCCGGTCCAGGTACGAATGCCATGAGGTCATCGAGACTGGCAGAGGGGTGGTCGAGCAGATACCGTGCGGCCGCAATCACCTCCCCAAGGTTATGTGGTGGCATGTTTGTGGCCATTCCCACAGCAATACCTGATGCGCCGTTGACCAACAAATTAGGGATCGCTGCCGGAAGAACCACTGGTTCGTCAAGCGTCGCGTCGTAGTTGGGCGCCATATCGACAACGTCTTCATCCAGACCCTCCGTCATCGCCAGGGCGGCCGGCGCCATCCGTGCTTCTGTATATCGTGGGGCTGCCGGTCCGTCGTCAAGGGAGCCGAAATTGCCGTGGCCATCGACCAAGGGTAGCCGCATCGTAAACGGCTGGGCGAGGCGCACCATCGCGTCATAAATCGCAGAATCGCCGTGCGGGTGCAATCGACCCATGACGTCGCCCACAACACGTTGAGATTTCACATGTCCTTTGTCGGGGGTCACGCCCATCTGATCCATCTGAAAGAGAATGCGACGTTGCACAGGTTTAAGGCCATCGCGTGCATCGGGGAGCGCGCGGGAATAGATCACCGAGTACGAGTACTCCAAGAATGACGTGCGCATTTCCTGTGAAACGTTAATATCGACGATGTGTTCAGTGACGGGAGCTGCCGCCGTTCGTGTCCGTAAACCTGCCATAGGTTCAAGTATCGCGCAAACATGCCCGAAGTTCAGAATGCCCGGCAGGCGATTGCAGCGTAGGCCAGTCACTCGATGCCGCGCGATGCGGCACAGCGCCGCGACACAATTCGGCAGAATGTGGACACATGATGCGGCGACATGCCCCACAGTGCCGAGCTGGTGAATGTGCAAGAATAGAGCGCGCGGGAAAGGGGGATTCAGATGCCTGTGAACAGTTCTGAACCCATGATGCGCACCGGGTCGCGTAACCTCACGATGGTCATTTCAGCGAGCTTGGATGCTGTGGGCATTCCCTCCGCCTCACATTCCTCCACGTCTGCTGCGGATCGCACAGCGCTTGGCATTCCATCGTCTCGTCGAATTGTGTGTGTGCTCGTGGACGGATTAGGCGCGCTCAACCTTGCCGATCGGATCGGCCATGCTCCAACGCTGCGTTCATTCCAGCAGATGGATCCCATGACGAGCGTTGTTCCCTCCACCACGGCTGCAGCCATTACCGCCGCCGGCACGGGGGAGCTGCCTGGTGCAACTGCGATGCTTTCCTATCAGCTGCGCGCACCAGAATCGAGGCGTAGTTTTTCTTTGATTGCCTGGAACGACGAGACGGTTTCGCCTCGAGCGTGGCAGAGTGTTCCGACGCTCTTTGAGTCTCTGGACGCCCCTGATCGTGCCCGTGTGAGCGTGGTGCAGCCCGCTGACTTCATTGGATCTGGCCTGACGGAAGCAGCGTTGAGGGGAGCACCAGCTCTCGCGGCCGAAAGCTTGGAGGATCGAGTAGCTGCCAGCGCCCATGCGCTTCGGCAGGGTAAGGATTTTGTGTATCTTTACTGGGGCGACGTCGATCATGCGGGGCATTCTCACGGTTGGGAGTCTGAGCGCTGGACCGCCGAGTTGGAGAGGCTTGATTCTGCTCTTCGTCAGTTGGCGCATATGGTGCCGCGAGATACCACGATTGTGCTGACTGCTGATCACGGTATGGTTGACGTTCCAGTGGAGCACCGAATCGATATTGCACGGCATCAGCGTCTTGCTGCAGATATCGAGCTGACCTCGGGCGAGGAACGCGGTTTACAGTTGTATCTGAAACCGGGGGTTGATCCAGACGTGGTGGCAAGTCGATATCGCGAGGAGCTCGGGGATAGGAGCTGGGTTTTCACACAGGCTCAAGCTATTGACTCCGGGCTTTTTGGAGACGTCAGCCCTTTTGCCCGCAGCGTCTTAGGAGATGTGCTGGTGTTCCAGCGCGCTGATTGGGCACTGACCGACTCACGATTCCATGTGTCGCACAGTGTGATGAGGGGCGTCCACGGCTCACTGACCGCACGGGAAATGTTGATACCTTTACTCATCGAGGTTGTTTAGATGGCTGAACTTGTTTTTTTCACTGGAACAATGGACTGCGGAAAATCGACGCTCGCGCTGCAGATGAACTATAACTACACCCAGCGCGGTCTACATGGATTGATCTTTACGCAGAATGACCGAGCTGGTTCAGGTGTTCTTTCCAGCAGAATTGGACTTCACGAGTCGGCGATTGACGTGGATGCGACAACTGATTTTTGGCTCACCGTTGAGGCAACACGACAGTCTGGTATGGATGTTGATTTTCTCATCTGCGACGAGGTGCAGTTTTACAGTCCCGATCAAGTGGAGCAGCTTGCACGCATCGTTGACGAGGTTGGCATCGACGTCTTTGGTTTTGGTATTACGCATGACTTTCGTACCCACCTGTTCCCAGGATCTGCGCGAATGATCGAACTCGCTGACCGCGTGGAGGTTCTCCAAGTTCCAGCGTTGTGTTGGTGCGGAAAGCGTGCGACGCACAACGCGCGTACGGTCAATGGTTTGATGGTGACCGAGGGCGATCAGGTAGTTGTGGGTGACGTCGGTGCGACGGTGGGATACGAGGTACTCTGTCGTTACCATCATATGAAGCATATGACGGCAGCTGTAGCGGCGCATCGGCAGGGAACACTAGGAGCCATGGATGCGCGTCGCACGGAGGACGGACTTGAGCATTCAGGAGATTACTCCGAGTGCGAGCCTGACGGAATTGCGCCGGACGGAACCCAGGACTCGGCGCCAGCGCCTCACGATGGCGATGTGATTGACGATGGACTCGCCCAGGAGCTTGAAGAACTCGAGAACATGGATTAGATGGCGCTCACCTTCGCTTAGATGGCGCTCACCTTCGCGCTGGGCCAAACACAATATCGTCCCAGGACGGCATCTGGGGTCTGCCTGATCTCTTCTTTTTCTTCTTCTTTGACGACTGCGGCGCCTCGCCGTGCGAGCCGTCGAGCGACTCCTGCTCGGTACTGTTGCCCGTGTGAGCAGTGTGAATCCCTTGGGAAGTTTGGGAATTTCGAGCAGCTTGTGAAGTGTGGGAAGCCGTGGAACCGAGGGAGGCGGTGGACGCTTGAGAGGCAGGGCGAGCTGTCTGCTGGCCATCATCTGTATCGGAGCTGTCTTCAGCGCCGTGGGATTTCGCGCCCGGCTGGTCATCTGCTGGTGCGTGCGCGGTATGGCCATCGTCAGGATCATCCACGGCAGCCAGGTGTGGTGTAGGGAGTGCAATCACATGTGCATCATGCGGGTTGTGACGCAGACTCGCCGCATCGGTCGATGATGCCTGGTGTGTGACGAGCGATACTACCTGCGTGGGGTCACCGCGTGTGGGATCGACACTCGCCAGTCCTGTGAGCTGATCGATCGGATCATCCTCATCGGTATCAAGGCCGGGCATAGGCTGGCGTGTTCCACGCTGTGCGTCCAGTGATGCCAGGATTCGATTGATCTTTTCCGTTGACCCTGTTGTGGGTTGTTTGCTGCCTGTGACGTGTGTGGCGTCTGAGGACGAGGAGTCTGACTGTGCCTCGGAGCTGCCCATGGGTTTCGATTCCTCGTCACCTGTCTGTGCATCATCGGCGGCTGCTTTGCGAGCGTCGTCTAAGCTTGCCACGGGTGCCGCAAAAAGCTGAATATGCCCGTCGCGGCGCACCTCAGCGTGGGTTGTCTCAGAAGCATTCCTCTCTGTGTTGCGCTCATACGTCAGCCGCGCAGCAACGTCGCCGGGTTCGCGCGTATCGGAAAGCGTGGTTTCTGAAATCCAGCGAGCCACATCATTCGCAGCGCGAAGTGTGCGGCGGTTGGTATCGACATCCCACACGGCGTGGTAGTTTTCGCCGGCTCGGATAAAACTAGCAGAGACTTGCCAGGGTTTTCCGCCACGTTTCGTCGCGTCCCACGTGATCGTTTCCGGTTCTACACCCAAGGAAAGGAGGCGGGACGCTGTCAGCTCTTCTACGGAGAGGGATCCGACCTCCATGGTGAGAGGGAAATCTTTTGCTAACTGAGCGATGTATCGACGTTCCTTCAGAATCGGGTTTGCGAGCACGTCGATATGATCTGGGGACAAACCACTTTGAGCGGCAACATCGTCAATGGATAATCCTTCTCGAATCATCGCCTGGATATCGCGTGGCCGTAATGCAGGATTTTCTACGCTCAAAGCGGCGTCGCGGCGCAGTGCATGGCGCAGCTCGTCGGTAATAGCTAACGAGTATCGGGAGCCCTCGTCATCGAACAGCATCAGGTGGGTGCCGTCAGGTGCTATTCCTAGAAGTTGAAGGTCTTTCATGGGTCTCCTTTGTGTCTGTCTTAAGAGTGCCACCCTCGCGGTTTGGTTTCCACCGTTACTATCGCTTCAGATCTACGATCACTTCACATCGATCGTCTGCCAGTCACCGATGTGGTCTACAACAGTGCGTCCACGTGAGGGTGTCCATATATGACGGACTTCACTAGACATTCAGGCAGAGTCTGCTAGTATATCCGCGCACAGAGTTAGTCCGCGCAACGGTTGCGAGGGGAAGGTACAATGCACCACGCGCTGTTGACGCACTGGATTTGGACCGAGGAATAGCTTTTCTCCCACACAACAAGCTGGAGGGTATTGATTCATGGCTACTGATTATGACGCACCGCGTAAAGGCGACGAGGATCTGGAGGAAGATTCGCTTGAACAGCTGCAGGCTGAGCGCGCCAGCGAGACCTCTGCGTCTGTTGACGACGAGGATGTGGTGGAAGCTGCCGAAGGTTTTGAACTTCCCGGCGCAGATCTTTCTCATGAGACCCTGACTATTAACGTGATCCCCGCCCAGGAGGACGAGTTTACGTGCTCGCACTGCTTCCTGGTCCATCATCGTTCACAGCTGGCATATATCGATGACAACGGTCTGCCGGTCTGCACGGAATGCGCAGCGCTGGAAGCTTGATCGAGGAGGTTTCCTGGCGCTGTGTCTCAGTGCTGCCTGCCACAGGCGCATGCAGCCGTATTCTGAGACGCCAATCCAAGAAGGGCCGCACTGTTTTGGGCGGCACTTCTTATACGCTAGAGTCGTTTGGAGATCATGCTCAATCGGTGGCGTGTAGGCAGTGTGTGGCTTGCGATGCAGGTGTGCGAGGCCACGCCGTACACACGTGAGGCTGTGCACACGCGAGTGAGGCCTTTGTGGGCGCGGCGCGGGTACCGTACGGTTATCGAATGCCGATGAGATTTGTGAGGAGTTCATATGGGATTGTTTTCGCGCAACAGAGGTACAAAGCGTGCTCACCGATCTGAGGACGGCGTGCCTTCGGATTACCAGGGGGATTCACGCACCGCTCTTCAGACGGGCATTCAGGATACTGTGGTTGATGCCGTTGATATCGCTGAGAATAACCAGGGACACGGCCCCTACAATGGTTTAAGCGAAGCCCCTGACGTGGACTACCTTGATTTTGGCTCACTCATGTTTGCCTCGATTGCCGGTGCAAACGTTCAGGTTGTCACTGATCCGCAGCAACGAGTTGTGATGGGTGTGATGTGGGTCAAACCGCGTTCGGCCGTGCAGCTGCAGGCTTTTGCCGCCCCGAAGTCTCGTGGCATCTGGGACGATGTACGGGCAGATATGGTGAATCAAATTGCAGAGGCTCAAGGTCGGTCTCATATTGAAGACGGGACGTTTGGCAAGGAGATCCGGAGCGAATTTCCAACACCCCAACAGCATGTGGTGTCTCATGTACGTTACATCGGTTTCGATGGGCCACGGTGGTACCTGCGTGTGACGGTGACCGGTGACGATGCGCTCAACATCGCTGAGGGAGATGCATTCGTGCGTACCGTGCTCGACCATACTGTTGTTGTTCGCGGCAACGAGGCTCACCCGCCGCGCGAATTATTGCCGCTGCGGCTTCCTATTGCCCAAGCTGAGGGATCCCGTTCATCGTCGGCGGATGCTGACGGACGTGAGAAACTGTTGCCTCCTCAGAAAGGTCCGGAAATAACAGAGGTACGATGAACTCTCGCTACGTGCAGCTCACTGGGCAAGTTGTGGCACAGACCTTCCCTGGTTCAGGGCGTGCGGTGCGTTTTCTTGTGTCGCTCGCAACGGATCGTGGCTCCCTCACCTGTGTGTTCTTAGGGCGTCGCAACGTCACCTCGCTACGGATAGGAACGTGGGTGAGCGTTCGGGGAGCGCTGGCATATCCGCATGGGGTACCAACGATCGTCGATCCCGACTACACCATTATCAATGAACAGCACGCGAACGCATCTGTGTAGTGTGTACCCCATATGCCACGTCAGTATCGTTGTGGTGCGTATGACGAGCGGACGGCTCAGCAGCATAGAGCCTACGAACAGCAATCGGTTATCAACAGCAAAGCATCGAGGTGCTTGAGGAGTCAGTGTTTCTCGTTGGGCGAGGGAGTGAAAGTGAAACCACAGACGGATACGGCAGCGCGTGCTCGCCAAGATCGAGCTCAGTACGGTGATGCTGCGAATGCCGAGAACGCGGGTGCCTCTGCTTCGCGCGCCCTGGGTGCGGTCATAGGTGACCAGTTCAACATCTGGGAGGCAATGGGTGGTGCGCGCGGCCTCACAGAATCGAGCCTTCCGACGGTTGTGTTTGTGGTGCTGCTCCTCGTCACGCATTCATTGGGTCTCGCTGTTCTCGTTCCGTGTCTGATGAGCATCGGAGCCTTTGTTGTGCGGCTCGTACGTCGGGAAGATCTTTCCCCTGCGGTGTCGGGGCTGGTGGCTATTCTGATTTCCGCGCTCTGGGCGTTCAAAAGTGGCGACGCAACCAACTTTTATATGTGGGGGATCGTGACCAATGGCGTCTATCTTGCGCTGTTGCTGGTCACTATCGCTGTGCGTAAGCCAGCTATGGGTATCCTCATTGGCTGGATGCGTGGGGATGCGCTTAGCTGGACGCATCGTGAGCGAGGGGAGAGCGCTGAGAGGATTATCACGCGGCGCCGCTACACGATCGTGACGTGGATATGGGTGGGTATGTTTGCTCTCCGCCTCGTGGTTGAAGTGCCGTTAAAACTGGGTGGATATGCCACAGCGCTCGGCATCGCCAAGATTGGACTCGGCCCGATACTCTTCGCGGTTGTCCTCATGCTCAGCTGGTACCTCGTGCGTTCGTTGCCTCCCGTGCCAGGCATGCCGCTAAACTCATGACGACGCCTGCAGCAAGCGATCGTCGTTACGACTCCTCAATAGGCTCAGGAATCAAGGTGAGAACGTTCCTCAGCACCTTCATCGTCCTCAGGTACCGACTTAAAAAGAGGCCGGATATCGTCAATGTCGTGATGGGAGTCCTTCGCTGCGAGGAACAGAAGCTGATCGCCCCCGTCAACGGTCAGGTCGCCTTCAGGCGTGAACGGTACGCCATCGCGGATGATGGCGTTGATTACGATGGTGGGGGGAAGCACGATCTCTGCGATGCTCATGCCCACGACGGGTGCGTCATCGGGCAGCGTCGCTTGCAGCAATGTTGCGCCCGAGAGCTGGAAGGTCATCACATCCACCAACTCGCCGTCGGCCATGGCGTCTTCTACTAAGGCCGTCATCATGCGCGGCGTTGATACCGCAACATCCACGCCCCACGTATCGTCAAAAAGCCATTCGTTCAAAGGGTTATTAATGCGTGCAACAGTGCGCGGGATACCGAATTCCGTTTTTGCCAACAGGGACACCACCAAATTAGCTTTATCGTCGCCAGTGGCAGCAACCAGCACATCAGCGGAATCGGCGCCGGCACGTTCAAGGGTCGGCAATTCGCAGGCATCACCGAGAATCCAGTCCGCTTCAGCAACGGAGGAGACTTTCATCGCAGCGGGCATCTGATCGATAATCGTCACATCTGAAGCAGAATGGGCAAGTTCGCGGGCAACCGAACGCCCAACAGCACCTGCACCAACAATCAAAACCTTCATGATGCGTCACCTTCTTGTTCTGGCCTCACAAGCACATGCTCAACGCCGCCAGCTTTATCTTGTTCAGCGATCAGATGCAGCGTATCACCGTCTTGCACCACAAGATCCGCGCTGGCGATAATTCCACGTCCGAGCCTCGTCAGATACGCCACCCTGGCGTCCGTCGCATCCTCAATATCTGCTACGGTGTGTCCGAACCACGAGGAATCAATATCTGGCGTGATCAACGTCATGTGGGCGACCGAATCCACATAGTCGTAGTGAGGACCGAGCGGAATGAGGTGCCGAAGCACTTGATCGGCTGTCCATCGTACAGTCGGCACGGTGGCGATACCGAGTCTTTCATACACTGCTGCGCGTGAGGGATCGTAAATGCGCGTCACGACGTTATCCAAGCCGAAAGTTTCACGCACAACGCGGGCAGCGATAATGTTACTGTTGTCGCCGTTGGACACAGCAGCGAATCCAACAGCCTCCTCAATGCCTGCTTGGATAAGCGCATCGCGGTCGAAGCCCATTCCCGTTACTCGCTGACCAGGAAAATCCTCAGGAAGCCGGCGAAATGACTCTGGATTATTGTCGATCACAGCAACGGAATGACCCATATCGGCAAGGTTCGCTGCAAGCGTGGATCCCACGCGGCCGCATCCCATAATTACGTAGTGCACACTTGAACGATAGCGGATGTGAGCGCATTTTGCCGCGTGGGCGTAGCCTTGAGCTGATGAATCCTGATTCAACTGTAGCTGAGCGTTCTTTTGTTGAGCCGACGCCTGTTGCGAGCCTTGCGCTGCTTGTAGCGGCAGTAGTGACTCCGCAGGTGATCGTGTATGCGGCGGGCGGTGCGAATCATGTGCACGAAGTAGTCTTTTCTGCCCTTGTCTGTTGTGGTGCAGCAGTATCGATGTATGTGGCGATCGTGTGGATGGCTCGCCTGGCGCCGCGCAGATCTGGGCACGCGCTTGTATCGACATATATTGGACGCATCTCGACCCTCATCGTTGCATGTGCACGCGTGATGGAATTTACGCTCCTCGCTGTTCTGGGTGCCACCGTGGCCGCGTTGTGTTGCATTCGAATGTTTGGCATACCGACTTTTCGCACCGGTGTACTCCTCGTGATACTCCTTGTGCTCGCTCTTCCTCTACTGTTCGGCGTCAGCGTGCCGGATCGTCTGGTTCGTGTAGCGGTGCTTGTGGGCTTCGTGGGTCTGGTGATCGTGCTGGTGACTGCCCTTTTCTCAGAAACAACCGAGCCCGCCTCTTCCAGCAACAGTGTTGTTCTGGGGATTGATCGCGCGAAGATTGTGCGATTATTTTTTGCGGGGTTCTTTCCCTCTGCCGTCACGCTCATGTTTTCGGAGCAGTCCTCAGCATCGCTTCACCATCGACGCGTGAATCCCACGAGAATCGGCCGCGCACTCGCGGTTTTTGGGTGCGTCGTGATTCTTACCCTGTACTTCACCGTGAACATGCGCGGTACCAGCCATCCGGCATCCCTGCCCATCCTTGAGGTGGCGCACGCACAGCTGGGTACGTCATGGTATCGCCTCGTCCTTGTGATGCTCGCGTTCTCCTGCTGCTGCCTTGTGTTAGGGATCTATGACGAACTACCCCGTATGCTGCGTCAGCTTGCGATGGACGATGTGCTTCCTCGCTGGTTCGTCTCCGTCGATCATAAGAGGTGGCGCAGGGTGACGGTTCTTGTGATCGTCTTGCTGTCAGCTGCCCTCTCGGCGTGGATTTCAACGCCTCAAGCCGAAGTCAACGCGCTGGTCTTTACCGTGGCAATCCCAGTAGTATTGCTCTCCCTGGCTCTCTTTGGCCGTTCACGCACGGATCGCAAGGAGTCAGCCGATCATAGGGTTCGTCGATCAGCGTCTCGTGCCGCATACGGGTTCGGCGCCTTCACGCTGGTTGCCGCAGTATTTTTTCTGTTGTTCGTCGTGGCATATCCGCGCCCATCATTGATCGGCGCAATCGGCGTGGGTGTTCCCTCGGTGATCCTTCTTGTATTTCGATCTTCTAGCGTTCATATGTTCAGTCAGCTCCAGGCGCAGCATGTGAAGCAAGGGCGGACACTTGCAACGCGAGTTCACGGCGTTATCGTGGTGTCGAGCCTGGATGCGCCGACCCTGCGCACTGTTACATTCGCGCGCTCCATGCGTCTATCTACGCTGATGGCTCTCACAGTGGACTACGATGAGCGGCGCACTGCGCAACTGAAAAAAGACTGGGCCCGGGCAGCATTGCCGGTCGATCTTACGGTTCTGGGTACACCTCTGCGTGCGACGCGGGGTCACATCGTTGACTACGTCCACTCATTGCGGGTTCAGCACACATCGGATATCGTCGTGGTTTATCTCCCGCATCTTGTTCGGGAAGGTGTCGGTTCGTTTTTCACTCTGCGCCGTTCGTCGAGCAAACTTGTGGCGGATTTGCGAATGGAGCCGGGCGTCGTAATAGCGGAAGTGCCCTATGTGATGGGCACAGATGACGAGGATTTCTTTGAATAGGCAGAATCTTGGCGAGGATGTGACGCTGACGCTCACTGATATCGCCAATGGTGGTTATGCGGTAGGGCACCAGGAGGACGGGCGAACAGTTTTTGCCCGCTTTGGTTTGCCTGGCGAGACGGTGCGGGTGGCGCTGAAGGCCGTGCGCAACAAACTGGCCTACGGTGACGTTGTTCGTGTGCACGAGCATCCGCACCCTGCACGGGTCGAGCCAGCGTGGGAAGATGCCGGCCCAGAAGGCGTGGGTGCGGCAGAATTATCGCATGTCCGTTTTGATGCTCAAGCGATGTGGAAGGGCTATGTGCTCGCCCAGTCCCTCGTTCGGATGGGGTCACGCCAGCTCGCGGAACATGTCGCCTCTGTTGCTCAGACGGATGGATTACTCGAGGGTCTCGACACAACCGTAGATAGCGCTCCACTTCATGTTCACCAGAGCGAGCGTGATACAGCAAAGCGTGGATGGCATTCGCGTACCCGCGCAGAGTTCGTGATTGACGATGCTGGTAGGCCAGCGATGACGCATTCATTCTCACATGAGCTTCACCCCTTGACCAGTCTTCCTATTATCGCTGATGACGCTGAGAGGCTGGACGTTTTCTCCCCGTCGTGGCGCCAGGTGTGGCAGCCCGGTGATCGCGTGCGCGTCGTGATGCCGTCGGGGGATGAGCCACGCGTCGTCATCAACAGGAACCAGGTGTTGAGCTTAGCTGGTAGACCCGTCCGCCAGGACGTGGCGGAAGAAGTTATTCTTTCCTCCCAGCAGTTCCACTACGGCGTGGGTGCCTCTGATTTTTGGCAGCTGCATCGGGAGGCTCCTTCCCGTCTCATCATCGATATGTGCCGTGCCCTGGCAGCAGCTGAGGGAATAGCTCCGGTACGTGAGGAGATGGATGCGCTGCGTACCGCCTCCGAGATTCTCGCCGGTATGGACGTCATTGAACTTTATGCAGGATCTGGGCTTTTCTCGCAACCCCTTGCCCAAGCAATCGGGCCGAATGGGCGGCTGCGAACGTGGGAGGGGTCTCGATCTGCCGTGGCACACGCACGTGCAAATCTCCGTGAGTTTCCGTGGGCTCATGTATCGCATGCGTCTATTGATGCCCGTTTTCTTCACGGTTTACATGCAGATATTGTTGTCGCTGATCCTCCGCGTTCCGGATTGGGAACGCGTGCGGCGCGTGCTTTAGCTTCAGTTGCAGGGAGAGTGCTCGTTATCGCATTCTGCGATATTGCAGCATGTGCCAGGGATCTGCAGGTACTTCACGAGGCTGGATGGCAGGTGCGGAGTTTTGTTGCGGAGGATCTGTTTCCCAACACTCCGCATGCTGAGATCGTGGTGTCGTTGACGAAAGGCGATGCCTGAGGCTTGCTCGAGACCTTGACTTTAATCCCGTGCTGACATGTCAGTTTAAAGGATAGACGTTGTGCATGTTTATGCGCTTTGTTAGAGTGTTGTTACTAACACCTAAGGAGTACATAATGGCCGACTTGGAGCATGGAGATTCCTTTTATTCGCGTATCTCACGCGTGGATGCGTCCACACCTACGGAGAGAGCTCTTGCTCAGTACTTTATTGACCGCTTCCCACAGCTCGCATTCGATAAGTTGGATGATGTGTGCCAGGCAGCGCATACGTCCACGGCCTCTGTTCTTCGCTATATCAGAAAGCTCGGCTACAAAGACTTCCGTGCCTTCTCCCAGGAACTTCGCGCCGAGGTGGCAGAGAACTTTGATTCTCCAGCAGATCGAAGGGTAAAGCACGATGGTGTTTCTGGTGCCTCGTCCATGTTTCGTCAGCGTGTGAACGCCGCAATGACGAACCTGCAGGATATGTCGTCGCTGGTCACTGATGACGATTTTGCAACCGTGGTGGATTTGGTTCGTGATTCCACCCGCACGCTGTATCTCGTGAACTCTGCTGGGGATGCGTCACTCATTATGTATTTTTACGCGATGGCGCATTATCACAGGGATAATATGGTTCTGATTCCAACTCTGGCGTTGAGGGGATCGGAACTGGTTGGCGCTGACGAACGGTCTGTTATGCTCGTCTCTGCTTTTGACCGATCGAGTTTCGCTGCCCGTGCCGCCTTGGAGTTGATGCGCGAACGGGGTGCAACGTCTGTGCTGCTCACCAATCGTGCCTCATCGCCACTGCTTCCCTATGCTGATCACACGATCGTCATTCCGTCGGTTCTTCAAGGGCGTATGAGTTCGCGCGTAGGGTTCCTCGTTTTTTTCGAGGCTCTTGCAGCCGCGATGGAAAACGAACAGTCCACAGCTCGATCGCAGGCGATTCGTGCGGTGGACGATGAGCTTGGGCTCTACATTTCACCCACAACGGCGACGAATTCTGGATTTTTTGAGTCCGGTGGCCTCGCTTCGCTCCTGCCCACCCATGGATCGAAGTCCAGCTCGACTGGCAAATCAGGCGGTGTGTCACATGGCTATTCTCGCTCCTCGGCTCGTTCTGGGACTCTTGGCGCTTCTCACCATCTAAAATAGAACACGGCAACGATAAGGAGCGATCATGGCAGATTCTCACGCGGCGCGAATAATTGCGCAGCCACTCAACCGTCCAGATTCCAATGGCAATGTTGCGCTGGAGCCCCTCGATTTCGATGATGCCGTGGCCATTTCTTCCGGGGAGTACACCGCAGAATTCTCTACGGTGGGTGCTGCGCTGCGCGGGCTGACATTTCAGGAAAAAGATCTTGTTGCTCCCTTTCCCCGAGGAATGAAAGCACCGCTGACTGCGGGACAGTTTTTGGCGCCATGGCCAAGCCGCGTGACGGATGGGCGCTATGTGCATGATTCAGAGGCGTTTCAGCTTCCCATTACTGATGAAGAGCGCCACGCCGCCCTGCATGGTTTCGTTCGTTCTTTTGTGTGGGATGTGGCTGAACACACCGAGTCCTCGGTTATTTTTCATCTTGATACTCCCGCTCAGCCTGGCTATCCGTGGCCGATAGAGTACACCGTGCGGTGGGATCTTTCTGCCCGCAGCGGCCTGGCCTGCACGTTCACAGTTGTCAATCACGGCGAAGCCCGAGTCCCGTTTGCATGGGGTTTTCATTCCTATCTGATTGCTCAGGGCGCTCCACTTGATGAGACTATTGTGACGTTACCTGTCAGCACCAATGTTCCGCTGGATCCTCAACGGTCTGTCCCTGCCGGTCCGGTTCAGTCGTCAGACGTTGTGATGCCTGGACTCTCCAGTGGAGTGCCGATGCGCGGAGTCTGGCAAGATCACACCTATGGCGGTGTGTCCCTGGGTGCGGATGGATGTGTGCATGCGCGTTTGACGCAGCAGGAGGATCCGCAGACCGGTGTAGAGCTGTGGGCTGGCAGCTGGGCGCGCTGGCTTCAGGTTTTCACGGCGTCGCCCGAGCATGGGAGTGGATTCCCCGGATTGGGGCGTGTGCTTGCCGTCGAGCCGGAATCTGCCCATGGCGACGCGTTCCGTTCAGGTGAAGATCTTCTGTACGTCACCCCACATGACGAACTCCAGTTTACGTTCGGTATTCGGGCTCTGGGTGAGGGGAGCGCTTCGCACGCTGAAAAGTAACAGTGGTACTGTGCATTCAGAGAGATCGTAAATCGGGGAACCTGCCGTGTGCCTCTCAACGGGGCAGCGGGCTCCTGTGTGGCGAAGGATGTGCGTGATGAGTAACGTCGTGTCTGATTTCGTGTCAGCGTTGGACAAGGCAGGCATTCTTTTTCGGATTCAGAACGCTGACCACGTGGATATGGCGAAGTCCGTGAGTATGGTGACCTACGATTCGCGGACAGTTGTTCCTGGCAGCATCTTTATTGTGAAAGGGGCACATTTTCAGCCTCGTTTTCTTCATGACGCAGTGAGTGCCGGAGCTCTCGCGTGTGTGATCGACCAGCAGATGGATTCTCCCCAGATGAGCCAAGCTGCAGGGCAGGTTCCGATGATTTTCGTCACGGATATTCACCGTGCCATCGTGCTGCTTGGACAGCTCTTTTACGACCATGCAACCGACAAGTTAGCAGCAATCGGCATCACGGGAACCAAAGGAAAGTCGACAGTAACGTATATGATGCGCGCTATCGAGTCTGCTTGGCTGACGGCATTAGGAAAGCCTGGCCCCGCGATATTGTCCTCGATCAAGAATTATGCGGGTGACGAGGAAGAGGAATCACACCTGACGACGCCGGAGCCCCTCGAAATATATCAGCACTTCTTCCAGGCGCAGCATCATGGCATCGAGCATATGGTGATGGAAGTAAGCTCGCAGGCTCTCAAATACGGGCGCGTGGATGGGCTGACGTTTGATGCTGTTGCTTTTACGAATATTGGGCAGGATCATATTAGTCCCTCCGAACACCCGGATTTTGAAGACTATTACACGTCCAAGCTCTCGATTTTTGATCATGCTTCCCGCGGCGTTGTTAATTTGGACGCCGATCTCGCGCAGCGGACGTTGGCTTATGCGCGTGAAAGATTAGCGGACGTCACCACCTACGGTATGCTGCCTGAGGCCGATATGTACTGCGATCCCTCCTCGATTCGTCACGAGGCAGGGGGATACCGGTTCCAGGTGCACACTTCTGCAGCTATTGATGCCAGCTACTCTGGTGAGTACTTCGTCGATCTTGCTGGTGCCTTTAATGTGAGCAATGCACTGTGTGCTATCGCGCTGAGTGCTGCAACGCATGTCCCGGCAAGCTATGTGCGTCAAGGGCTCGCTCGTGTCCACGTGCCTGGACGCATGGAAGTCTTCACCTCGGATGACGGGAAGGTCGTTGTTATCGTCGATTATGCGCACAATAGGCTCAGTTTCGATGCGGTGATGTCCGGTGCACAGAATGAGTACCCGGGATACGACTTACTTGCAGTCTTCGGATCAGCTGGTGGCAAGGCTTACGACCGGCGTAAAGACCTGCCAGAGGTCGCGTCACAGTACTGTTCACATGTGTTTATCACAGAAGAGGACGACTATAACGAGCCGTTCGAATCGATCGCAGCGGACCTCGCTGCGCATATGAGTGTGCCGTACACCATTGAGTACGATCGTGGTGAATGTATTCGACGTGCCATTCTCGACTGGCCAGGGAAACACGTTGTATTGGCTCTTGCGAAGGGCGTGGAGACGACGCGTGCCCGAGGAAACGAATATGTCGAATGTCCTACAGATGCGGACTACGCCCAGAGGTATCTTGCCGAGTATAACAACCGGGCGTGAGAGAGCGCTGACACAACGGCGCGGCTAAAGCTTGGCCACAATAGCTTCGGCTATTGATCTAGGATCCGTTGGTCTGGGATTGGCAGGGGAGCTCGTCAAATACGGGGCTCAGGTACAACCTTGACCGCATCGTCCTGGTGTGGGGGCGTGGTGAGTTCCACTGCCTCGTCACCAACAGCCTGATGGAGGAGTGCGTACTGCTTTTGTACGGCTTGTGTACTCTCACCAAGTCCGGACGCCTGTGAGCTCAATGCTTCGCTGATGGGGACAACGCGGTGTGTCTTCAGATCGGCAGTCAGTGCAACCCACCCAGCCTGGGAGACGTGTGGCACACCGTGGGCAGGGACAGTAATGGTGGCAAGTGCAATTTCTTCTGCTTGCGTCGCCGTTGTATTCTTTGGCTGCATCGATGCGAGCAGATTACCAGTGGAGTAATACGCCCACATTCCGTCACCATCGACACCGCCAGGGATCTTCGTGATAGCGCCGGGTACATGGGGGTGATGACCGATATAGAGATCAACTACACCGGATTGAGCGAATCGCTTCCCCCACTCGATTTGGCCTTCAGACGGCTCGGTGTGGTACTCGCGCCCCTGATGAGCAGAGACGATCACAATATCTGCGCCAGCCTGCCGTGCCTGCTTCGCCCACTCGATCGTCTGATCCACGTTATCCGCATTGACAGACCAGGGGCGCGAGCCGAGCACTTTCGCCGCGCTGGTTCCGCGCGCGTACTGCTGATTGAGACCGTAAGTGAGTGACAGGTGAGCAATCTTGATCGTTCGTCCGTCTTTAGTGACGTCATACATCTGGTAGGGGAGCTGCTTCTCAGTGCTCTGTGAGCCCGCGGTGCCCAGCCCATGAGACGTCAACGTCGTAAGGGTGTGTGTGAGCCCCTCAAAAGCGTGATCATAGGTGTGGTTTGAGGCTGTTGAACAACCGTCATAGCCGAGATCTTTAATATCGGAGATCCACTGTTGAGGCATTTGGAATTCGGGGAAGCCCTCAAAGTCCACTCCGTCGAAAGCCACAGCGGCTTCCTGGTGGCACAGAGCGAGGTCAGCACCTGCGATATAGGGTTTGATGGCGCTGAGTAAATGAGAAATCTGTGTTTTGCCTTTGGTACGGGTGTCGGGCATAAGACGCTTATGAGGCAAAATATCGCCTGTCGCCGCAACAGTAAGTGTGATGTCAGGCTCCTCAGGCGTTGACTCAGCTGCAGTTGGCTGTGCAGAGGGCGATTCCTGGCTCACCGAGGATGAAGCCGCCGTCGGTGTTGGCGTGGACGGACGCGCCTGCGACGCTGAGTGGCACGCGGATAGTGCAACTGACGCAACCATCAGCAACGGTATCAACCGAAGGGCGTTTCGCTTCATCTCACTACATCCTCGTTTTGTGACACTAGAGACTCTTATTGATACCTTCCACCGGTACCTTCACGGATTCTTTTCCGCGAGCTTATCCGGGTAAGGCTACAGGCTACCGAATGGTTTGAAATTGAAATAGTAGGCAAGTGATCCTTTTGCGATCCACAGTATCGCGATGAAAATGACAGCCGCGAGCACAACGTATACGGCGTAGGCTAGTGCCTTCATTGCGGGCGTAGCCTCGGTGTCACCCACGATTTCACCATTGTCGTTGCGGATGGGATTGCCAGCGTGTACTCGCATTGCCAGCGCATACAGACTCGGAACTCCACAGCCAAAGAGCAGTGCGAGGGCGCCCACCCGCAGAATTGCGATCGCCATTTCTGAGATTGTCATCGTTCGCACCCTTCCACTTATTTGACGTGCTCGCTTGTTGATCCAGGAGCTTTGCGATGCTGTGTGCGCGTCGTCGGATCCTCGTCAGCTTGAGCAAAAAGTTCAGATTCGAGCCGCATATCAATTTCGCGCAGCTGCGCAATAATGCTCTCACGCTGCTCGCGCAACTCCGCAATGGCTTGGCGGCGCGAAGGCGCCTGGGTTGCTGCGATCTCCGAGGCAGCTGCAGAATCCAAGCTGCCGGAGAGAATCTTCTCCATGTCGCGCTTGAGGATCTCGTCGATTTCGGTGGAGCCGGTAATCGACGAGTCAATCGTCTCGGTGTCTGGAATCCATTCAGCATTCACGTTAGAGGCGTCAACTTTATTCCTGCGTGCGCGCACAATAATATATGCGACGGTTGCGAGGAGGATTGCGACGTCCACGAGCACGCCCACCAGCAGGCTCGTATTCCAAAACACCTTTGCGATCTCGTACGTGAGGAAACCAACGAGTGCAGCACAGGGTAGCGTAATAATCCACGCAGAGACCATGCGCAGTGCAACACCCCATCGCACGGTCGCACCCTTTTTGCCGAATCCTGTGCCGATAATTGCTCCGGTGGTGACGTGCGTGGTGGATAACGCCATTCCGCCTGCGGCCGAGGTCAGGATAATAGCAGCAGATGTAGCTTCAGCAGCCATCCCCTGCGGTGGTTCCAAATCGACCAAGCCCTTGCCGAGCGTGCGGATCACGCGCCATCCGCCAGAGAGGGTGCCCAAAGCGATAGCGGCTGCGCAGGCAATAATGACGATGAACGGGATACGCTGTGTCGCGTCCGCATGGCCGGTTGCGATCAGTGCTAAAAAGATCACACCCATGGTCTTTTGAGCGTCGCCAGCACCATGAGCCAGCGACACGAGGCACGCCGTGATCACTTGGCCGTGACGGAAGTGTGTTGCTTTCTGTTTCTCGGGGATGGTATTTGTAATCCAATAAACGAGTGCAGTGGCACATGCTGCCACGATCGCGGCGATCACCGGGGAGACAACAGCGGGCACAATCAGCTTGCCCATAATGTTGCTCCACTGAACGCCGCTCAACCCCAGCGACCCCACGGCTGCGCCGATAATTCCGCCGAAAATTGCGTGTGACGAGGAACTGGGTAATCCGAGAAGCCAGGTGAACATGTTCCACAAGATCGCACCCACCAGGCCGGCAAATACGAGAACGAGCAGCTTGTCGCTTCCCGATGAGTCAACCAGTGCAGGAGCCTGAAGGTCCACAATCCCAGCGGTAATCGTTGTGGCAACTTCAACTGAGAGAAGAGCACCGATGACATTAAAGGCAGCAGAAACTGCAACAGCAGCGAAAGGCTTCAAAGCACCCGTTGAAATGGAGGTAGCCATTGCGTTGGCTGTGTCGTGAAATCCGTTTGTGAAGTCGAATGCAAGTGCGGTGACGATCACAATCACCAAAATAACCGTGACAGCGCTCAAAACGAGTGCCTCCCTTGTTTTGCGAATATGCAATGACGGCAGGTTCATTGCCGCAACAGGCAGATCCTGCGCCTCACCGATCTAACGATAGCAAGTTGCGCACACAAAGAAAACCGAAATGAGAGTGTTGTTATTGACTCCTTTTTCAGCGTGTTCGATGCTTATCGATCCTCTGACGCTTGTGCCTATATCAGGGGGTGATCGGCTATACACGAGTAACGCCGCTGATGTCGAGGAAAGCTGCTGAAAGCATCGTCAGCTCAATATAAGATGCCGCCTTCCGAAGATCATGCGGCGGCTTCGAAAGGCGGACACTGATTGTGTTGGCGAATGACGCTAGTTCATGCTGACGAGGATTTTTACTTCCGAACGGTCGTTGAGAAGCTTGTTGTATCCTTGCTCAACAATGTCTTCGACCTTGATCTTCGAGGTGATGAACGGATTCAGATCGATAAGCCCTTCGTTCACAAGTCGGATTGACTCCGGGTGATCGTTGGCATAACCGATGGAGGCGCCCATTGAGCGATCCTGCATCATCAAGCGGGGGATCGCTAATTCGTAGGGGCGTGTGTGAATCGCAATGATTTCTAGGCGACCGTCAGGCGCGAGCGTGTCCAGCAGCTGATCCACCACTGAACCAATGCCGGCGGCATCAAATGCGAACGTGGCTCCCTTGCCCTCACTCACCTCGCGTACCTTTGCGTTCAGGTCTTCCTTTGATGGATCCACAACGTAGTCCGCAACCCCTGTTTCCGAGGCTTTATTGCGGCGAACCTCTGAAACCTCCGACACAATCGTCGTATGGCCGTACGCACGCAGAACAGCGGCGGTAAAGAGTCCAATAGGGCCGGCACCTCCGATCACCGCCACACCAGGATCCGCCTTATCTGCACCTGAGTGGCGCACAGCGTGAACCGTCACCGAGAGCGGCTCAATCATCGCAGCTTGTTCCAGACCCATAGCGCCGGTCTTGTGAACGAAACGCGATTGAACCACGATGTATTCAGAAAGACCTCCGCCGCCACCCGATATGCCGATAAAGCCCATTTTCTCGCAGAGATTGTATTTCCCTGCTCTGCACGCCGCACACTCGCCGCAGACGAGCAGTGGTTCCACGCAGACTTCGTCACCGACTGTGTAGCCTTCAACATCGTCAGCGATTTGGGCAACGGTTCCAGAGAACTCGTGGCCAAAGACAACAGGGAGGGTCTCACCGGAAAGGGGATGCGGCGTGTCGGCAGTAGGAGCCGGCGCTCCTGGGCCGTCGTGGTACAGATGGAGGTCAGATCCGCAGATACCGTCATATGCGATCTTAATCTTCACGGTTCCTGGGCGAATCTGAGGCTCCTGAATATCCTCGATCCTGACGTCTTCCTTGCCGTAGTACATCAATGCCTTCATAAGGTCTCCTTATTTGAGGGGCAACACTGAAGAATAAACGTGTTGCCAATCACAGCCAACCTTAGCAGGAGCGAGAGTGTTGTATCAAAGATGGAGGCGTGCCTCGATCGTTGTGATTACGCCCGACAAGCGTCATGCGGAACGCTACATCAAGACCATGCGATAAGCGATATCAAACAAATGCGCTTTATCTCTATCAAACAGAGCGGTAAGCCGCGCGAACAACTTCAGACGAAGGGAATGTAGGAAAAGGGAGATATGAAAGGGGGATGAAGAGACGTTCTTCATCCCCCAGTCCTTACTTATGAAATATTGGCGTCGTATAAGACCAGCGTCTTATGCTTCCTCGGTGTGCGCCGCATTGGTCGAATCGTCGGTATCCGAGGCCGCCTTGGTATCTGAGGCAGCCTTGCGAGCTTGAGCTACCGCGAGGAGCCGACTATCAAGACCTTCCTCCTCAAGATACACGCGCAGCGGCTGCAAATCTTGAGCATCGAAACGCTCCTTATACGCCTCAGACTTCTCTTTGCCGTAAATCTTCTCGTCGAGCGGAATGAACTCTGTGATCAACGGGCGAGCGCCAGACACCTTCGCATCGATCAGAACCGGTTCACCGGAGGCTGCGATTTCTTTTGCCTGTGCAAAAACAGTATCCAGATCAGCAGGATCATTCACAGTAAACGCTCTCACGTGGAAGCCTTCTGCCACCTTCTTGAAATCAGTATCGGCAAAGTCCACGCCAAAGTAATCGAGGTTCGTCTCCTCCTGCTCGCCCTTAATGAACCCAAACTGCTTGTTGGTGAACACCACACTGATGATGGGAAGGTGATAGTAGCTTGCTGTTGCAAGATCCTGAGCTACCATCGACATCGCGCCGTCGCCAGCAAGGTTGAAGACTTGCCTGCCAGGGAAATCGAGCGCGGCAGTTATTGCACCCGGCAAGCCAATACCCATGGTGGCAAAAATTGGGGATGTACGCCACATGTTCTTCTGAGTGAGATGAAGATGGCGGACAGAATGCATGGTGGTATTGCCAACATCAATCGAGAAAATAGCATCCTCGTCAGCAATCTTGTTGATCGCATCGAACACTTGCGGCGAATAGAGCGTGCCCGACCGGCTCGTTTCGAGCTTCGTCACATATTCGCGCCAATTTGCCACATTCTTGACGTTCGCACGCCACCATCCGGACTCTGGCTTTTCCTCAGCTTTCGCGGTGATCGCACGCAATGCGTCGCCGGCATCGCCCAGAATCGTTGCATCGTTGTGGTGACGCTTACCAAGATGCTCATTGTTAATGTCGATCTGGATCACTTTCTCGTAGTGATCCCACATGTGGAAGGGCTCTGCGAAGGGGTAGTTCGTGCCGGCAAGGAGCAGGACGTCCCCTTCGCTCACGGCTTCAATAGCGGTTTTTCGGCCGACGCGGCCAGCTGAACCCAAGAAAGCCTCATAGGAGTCATCAAAATTATCGATTGCAATGGCGGTGGACACAATGGGCGCCTTGATCTTCTTCGACAGCTCAACCACCGCATCGCCGTTACCACGTGTACCGATACCCGCATAGATGACGGGACGTTGCGCTTCGTTGAGGATCTTGACTGCAGCATCAATATCAGCGTCGTTCAGCGTTGGATGTGGATAGTCACGCCAATTGTCGGCTGACGAATAGAACGAGTCCTCGTCAATCAGATCCCAGCCCAAGTCGGTTGGAAGTTCTACAACTGCGACGCCCTTTTCATGGTATGCCCGCCGAATGGCTTCATCGATGACGTGGGGCAGCTGTTGCCCGTTGACGACGCGGCGGTTATATACCGAAACATCGGCATAAATAGGATTTTCATTCATCTCCTGGAACGCGTCCCAATTGAGATTCTTCGATGCCATCTGACCGATTAACGCGAGAACGGGAACATGATCTTCGCGTGCATCGTACAGGCCGTTCATCAAATGGGTGCCGCCTGGTCCTGCCGAGCCCAACACAACGCCGATATGCCCCGTCATCTTCGCATGCATCGAGGCTGCCATGGCTCCAACTTCCTCGTGCCGCACGCGGATGAAGGAGATGCGATCCTGCTCCTGATAAGCAGCGTCCATTAACGATCCAGTTGATCCGCCAGGAATACCATAAAAGTGTTTGACTCCCCAGCTTTCGAGAACTCGTAGGGCAGCAGTTGCAGCGAAAATTTTGTTCCCCATGGGGTATATCTCCTCTTGTTCGCCGTCCTCAGACGGGTATGCCACCAGCTGATGACATCACTAACGTGTTTACTAACGTGTTTCGCATTGTGTAACGCAGAGCGGGCGTGAATATTTCAGTATGGCGGGTGAGCTAGAGCAGTGTTCGCCATGCGCCCACTTGTGGCGTGGTTCCAGCAGCGAACAGGACTTTCAGGGCTAACGAAGAGAACACAACTATAGGACTAACAGCAGAGGCAGGAGAGGCGGAATAGGTGCGAGAGGGGAATAGGCGGGAGAAGCGAAAGCAGAGGATCCGGCACATAAAACAGTGGTGTTAAACGATGGTGGTGTGTTCAAGGAGTCAATCCTTGAACACACCACCATCTGAGGGCTGCCCGTACGCCCCTGAAGTCGGCACCTGCCTGCGTTATCTGTCTGTGTGACGAGCGAGGTCACCGCTCATAACGTCCGGATCGGTTTATGACATCCACGATGCCAGATGAGGCGTCGCACATCAGACAAGTGCATGGGAATTAGAAAGAGGCAATAACGGAACCATCCGACCACGTCTTGGAAATGTAATCCTTCACGTCTTGAGAGTGGAGCAGGTCGTCGAGTTTCTTGATTGCTGCCAACTTATCAGCCGGAGCATCTTTCTTCCACGCAAGCACGTTCGAATATGGGTTGTTTTCGCCAGATTCGAGGTACAGTGCGTCCTTGGACGGCGTCAGATTATTCTCCACAGCGAAGTTACCGTTGATAATCGCAGCGTCAACGTCGGGGAGAAGCTTCGGAATGGCAGGGGCTTCAGCAACCTTGAATGTGACGTTCTTCGGATTAGAGGCAATGCCAGTTGTGGTTGGGTTCTCTTGATCGGTGAACGTGAGAATTCCAGCATTCTCAAGAGCCCTCAGGCCGCGCGACTGGTTGGAAGGATCGTTATTAATCGCGATAACGGCGTTATTCGGCAGATCCTTCAGATCCTTGACCTTTGAGGAGTAGATACCGATAGGTTCGATATGGATGCCATCCCCATGCTCGAGCTTGTACCCCTTCGTCTTTGTCTCTTCGTCAAAATATGGAACGTGCTGGAAGAAGTTGGCATCAATTTCACCATCGTTGAGAGCACGGTTGGGCGTGACGTAATCCTGGTATTCCTTGATTTGGATGTCTAAGCCGGCTTTCTGCGCCAGATTATCCTTCACATACTGAACGATTTGTGCGTGAGGTACAGGGCTCACACCCACAACCAGTTTCGTTGTCTCACCTGCGCTGGATGCTGAGGCCGATTGCGAGGCCGACGCACTGGAGCCATCACTGGATGACGAGGAGCCACAGGCACTGAGTCCGAACGTTGCTGCAGCGGCCGTAGCGAAAGCGATAAATGACTTGATTTTCATAGTTTTCTTCTTTTCTGTGTTTGTGTGTTGATGTTGTCGAGAGTTCTGGTGCTCATCACATATCGATAGATGTACGGACCGATGGATGGCACAGGTGTTGCACTGTCCATCGCTGACGCGGTCACGAGTCGATGCCGAGGCAACAGAAGGTGAAAGGAGCGGAGTGCGAGAACATATCTTTCACAGCAAGCTGCGCGCTGGTCGTCAGGAAATTGGCGGATCCGTCAGAGTGCCTGTTGCTTGTTGTGGACGTGTGGTGGTTTTCGCTGATCCACGTCATACTGCTAAGGCCATAAGCGTATCGATACAATGCGCGATTGTAAGTTGGGTGTGTGTATTCGCGGGTATCGACGAGAGTACACACCGCTGTGTACCTGACCCGACTGGCGATGCCTTAGCGGTGATCGACCAGCCGGCTGAGCATGTCGCCCATCACCTGAACGATGGCGACAAATGCGACGATCAACACCACGATGATGGTGAGGACGTCTGGCATCCACTGGTAATAGCCGTAGTTGACAGCAAGGGCACCCAAGCCGCCGCCGCCAACAGTGCCTGCCATGGCGGTGTATCCAATCAATGTAATCGTCAGAATCGTGGTGGACTGTATCAAGGTAGGCAGTGCCTCACGGACGAGGACGGAGAAGAGGATACGCGTTCTGCTAGCGCCCATCATTTCGGCAGCTTCCACCTTGCCGGATTCCACGCCACTCAGGTTTGATTCCACCAGTCGGGCGAAATAGGGAATGGCGGCCACTGTCAACGGCACAGAAGCACCCTGCCATCCTGTTGCTGTGCCGACAACCATCCGTGAGAATGGAATCAACACAAACATCAGAATCACAAACGGAATCGAACGCCCCACATTGACGATAAATCCCAAGACTGAATACAGCACGGCGTGCGGGAAAAGACCGTCAGGACGCGTCGCTGTGAGCAGCAGCCCGATCAGCAGCCCGAACACCACCGAGAAGACGACGGAAACGAGCGTCATATACAGTGTTTCAAGGGTTGCCGGCCACAGTTCCTGCTGAACCACAGGATTAGAAAACCAGGTTCCATCAAAGGGAAGGACAGACGGAAGACTCAATGCAGCGCACGCAGCGGATAGGGTACTCATCGACGAACCTCCGCATCCACATGAGCTTCCTGGAAACTCCTCAGTGCCGCCTCGACGTTTTCTGGCTCAATAGAGAGTGCTAGCCGTGCGACCTGCACATCGTCGAGTGTTTCAAAACTACCTGCAGATATATCCGCGTGGTGCCGAGCCGCCAGAGCCAGGACTCTCGAGCCCGTGGGCTCGCCTGGCGTTGAAGTAAACGACACATCGACAATCGTGTTGTGTGCGACGAAGTCTGGGTGCAGATAGGGGAGCGGAACGATTTGGCGTGAAAGCGGCGAGGCCACATCTGCCACAACGTCAGAGACTTGACCGGACGCCACAATCGATCCGTGGTCGAGCAAACTGACGGAGTCGCAGATTCGCCGGACAACGCTCATCTCGTGGGTAATGATCAGCACCGTCACGCCGTACTGATCACGGACGGAACGCAGCAATTCGAGAATCTGCGTTGTGGTTTCTGAATCTAGCGCGGAGGTGGGTTCGTCACACAGCAAGACAGAAGGCTGGTCTGCCATCGCGCGGGCAATACCCACACGCTGCTTCTGCCCGCCAGACAACTGGGATGGATAGGATTGGGCGCGGTCGTCAAGCCCGACAAGATGCAGCATTTCTTTGACGCGGGAACGTATGTGTTCGTGTGACATCTTTGCTAAGTGGAGCGGAAAGGCGATGTTGCCTGCAGCCGTCCGTGAATCGAGCAGATTCGCACCCTGAAATACCATGCCTATTGTTCGGCGCGCTTCGCGTAGCTGCCGTGGTGCAAGCGAGGCAAGATTCTGACCATTCACCAGGATTTCGCCGCTTGTCGGTTTCTCTAATGCGGACAGGCAGCGAATGAGGGTGGATTTTCCTGCGCCCGATTCTCCGACAATGCCGTGAATAACCCCATCGGGGACGGTCAGGCTAATACCGTCGAGAGCTTTGACCGGGTCAGCTGAGCGGCGCTCGTACACCTTGCGTACGTTGTGTAGTTCGATCACGTCGACCTCCATCGATCGTGGCAGAAGCACCCGCCTTCCGGGGTTGCTGCAGCGTCATTGAGCCACGTCTCTCAGCTGCTCGAGATGGTTTAGTTGAACTATATTCAGCGGATCCTTGCTGACGCAAATCCACTGGGCGTTTTGGCGCTGTTGATCTGGTCACGCTCCTGGAATACAACGAACGGCCGCCTGCCTGGCCGAGCTATCCGTTCTTGAAAGAGATCAGTTCTCGTCACTTAAGGCGGCTGCGACTGCCAGCTTCAGAGCCTTCTGGAACGTCGTTTCGCGCTCCTGCGCGCCCATGTTTTCTTCAGGATTGACGATGGAATCCGAGATTGTGAGCACGCTCAGAGCCTCTTTACCGAACTTTGCTCCAAGTCCGTACAACGCAGCTGTTTCCATCTCGACCGCAAGGGTGCCAACGGCAGCCAGATCCTCGGTTTGGCTTTCTGGGTTTCCATAGAAGTGGTCGGCGGAGTGAACAGTGCCGACGAATACGCGCATGGACTCATCGGCAGCGGCAACAGCCGAGCTCAGCAGTCGGTACGAGGCGACAGCGCTCACGCGGACCCCAGGAACAAGCGCATCGTTAAAATTAGAATCTGTGTGGGCTCCCATGGCAATCACCACGTCACCGGGGTGAACATCCAAGCGTAGGGAACCAGCAGTACCCACTCGCACGATGCGTTGAACACCAAATTGAGTGAACAGCTCGGTGGCATAGATTGCAAGGGATGGCTGTCCCATCCCAGATGCCATAATTGAGAGTGGTTTCCCGTGCAGCTCGCCAGTAAATCCTGTGATTCCCCGCACATGAGTGACCAGCTGAGCGTCAGGCATCAGGATACTTGCCATACGTTGTGCTCGAAGTGGATCGCCGGGCATGAGGACTGCAGGAGCGAAATCGCCGTAAGATGCATCGATGTGCGGGGTTGCCATATCAATCTCCTTTAGATAAAAGGCTAACGCATCAATCGTAGTAATAAACCCATGAAAGGCGAACTTGATGGCACAGTACCAGATGTATGTATTCGACCTGGATGACACTCTCGCGCCGTCAAAATCTCCGCTACCACCCAGGATGGCGGCAGCGCTGCGTGCGTTGCTGGATATCGCGCAGGTGTGCATCATATCTGGTGGTCGTTTCCAGCAGTTTGAAACGCAGGTGCTCGGTCATCTTGAGGCGTCTGTTGCTCAGCTGAAGCACCTACATCTGATGCCCACATCCGGGATGCGGTATTACATGTACGGTGACCATTCGTGGCACGCGGTCTATGAGCACGAACTTGCGCCTTCCGACCGTGCAGAGGCTGCTCGAGTGCTCGAAGAAGAGGCGCGCCGTCTGGGCTTATGGGAGACCGAGACATTCGGGCCGGTTATTGAAGACCGCGGTTCTCAGATCACCTTTTCCGCGCTTGGCCAGCGTGCACCTGTTGAGCTCAAAAAAGCGTGGGATCCTGACGGGATGAAAAAGGAGCGCTTGCGTGACGCGGTGGCAGCGCGGCTGACGCATCTGGACGTGGCCTCGGGCGGCAGTACGTCCGTGGACGTCACAGCCCAGGGGATCGACAAAGCATACGGGGTACGCCAGCTGGCACAATATACGAAGATTCCGCTTGCAGATATGATCTTTATCGGTGACCGTCTTGAGAAAGGTGGCAACGATTACCCTGTTCTCTCCACGGGAATATCGGTGCATGCCGTCAAAAACTGGCAAGATTGTGCGGCATATGTTGAAGGCGTTGTGATGAGTTGAGGATAGTGCGTGCATGTAGGGTAAGTAGCCACCGAGCAGGCGAACTCACGGGCGAATTGGCGGGAAAACGATGAAAGAACACAAAGCACATATGCGTCTGGCAGTAGACTCGCCAGATTTTGAGAATGCAAGCGACGAAGAGATTGAGGCATACCTCGCGTCTGTTGCTGCACGGAGAAATATGGAACCCAGTGAATGGCAGCGATCAGGCGGCGCTGCCTGGGATCTCTCTCTCGTGATGCTTCTCGCGGGTCTGGTTGGTATGGCGGCATCGCTTGGGCTTGTGCTCGACCAGATCACACTGCTCAAAGACCCGTCGGCTGCGCTGGCATGTGATATCAATCCTTTGATCGGATGCTCCACATTTCTTCGCTCAGACTTCAACACCGTGTTGTTTGGAATACCCAACGCACTGTGGGGTCTGATGTTTTTTGCTGGCATCACAGCGCTCGGGCTCGTGTGCGTTTTTCGTACCCCATTGAGTGTATGGATATGGCGACTGTTGAGTCTTTCTATGGTCGGTGCGACTGTGTGGCTCGTGTGGTTCCAGTGGACTGCGCTCCATGTTGAACACAGCTTGTGCCCGTATTGCCTTGTCGTGTGGAGCGTGACGATTCCACTGATCGTTAACGTATGGGCCAGGGCGGCACAGTCAGGGTGGATTCCTGCACCGCCTCGGCTCGGACGCTCTGCTGCCCGCTATCGCTGGCTGATCACGGGGATTGTCTACCTTGTTCTTGTGGGTCTTATCGTCGTCACCTTTAAGGATTCCTGGAGCTACGTGTTGTAATCTGCACGGAAGTCCATCGTTGGCGGCTGTTCAGGATCTCAGGTGCGTGCGGTATCGCTTCACGACGCCCTCAAGCAAAGGCTTCACGAGGCTCTCACGCAGGCTGGGGCTGGCCGCTCTTTCGGTGTTCGTCAAGTTCGTTCATCGAGGTGGGAACATACTGGCCAAAGCCCAGTTTCACAAGTGCCGTGCGCACCGCCTGAACTGCACTGTCCATTTCTGAGGCGGGAACATCCGAGCGCGCATTGGCGAAAAGAATATCCTGCTCGCTCGTTGCCGCGATCACGTGGATATGGGTGTGCGGTACCTGCAAGCCTGCGACGATCAGCATCGAACGGGGAACGGAAAAAGCCTCTATCTGAGCCTTGCCGATCCGCTGAGCCACCGTCATCAGATGTGCCCACGTCTGTTCGTCCAGATCCGTGTATTTCGCTACTTCTTGACGCGGAACGACGAGCATATGACCAGGGGTGATGGGTTCAACTGTTGCAAAGGCCACGCATACGTCGTCTTCATAGGCAAAACGTCCTGGAATGGTGCCTTCTATGATCTGTGTGAATACGCTCATATATTCATTATAGGGAGGCTGGTGCAAGCGCGATAAAGTGGAACCCGTGAGATCACCCGCTGCAGATAAGCTAGGCTCATCCGCCTTGCCAATCCAGCGAGAAGAACAATGAGGAGCAGAACGTAATGAGCGATTCAGCTGTTGAAGAAGCAACGCCCTACCGGTATACGGCACGCTTAGCCAACACTATTGAACGCAAGTGGCAGGCCTATTGGGATGAACACGGGACTTTCAATGCCCTGAACCCTGCCGGCGATTTGTCCGATCCTCACGCTGAGCTTCCCGCCGACAAATTCTTTGTGATGGACATGTTTCCGTATCCATCTGGTAAAGGGCTGCATGTGGGGCATCCGTTAGGGTACATCGCAACGGATACTGTTGCCCGGTTCCAACGCATGCTCGGAAAAAACGTGCTGTACACCATGGGGTATGACGCGTTTGGTCTTCCGGCTGAGCAGTACGCCATTCAAACGGGACAGCATCCGCGGGTGACGACGGAGACGAACATTGCCAATATGCATCGTCAGCTTCATTTGCTTGGCCTCTCGCATGAGCAACGGCGATCCTTTGCAACCACTGACGATGAGTACGTTCGTTTTACACAGTGGATTTTTCTTCAGATTTTTAACTCCTGGTTTGATCCTGATGCGCCGCGCCGGGATTCCAGCGCGCGTGGAGCAGCGCGTCCTATTTCTGAACTGCGTCAGAAGCTCGCTGATGGAACAGTTCCAGTTCCTGACGGGCGGGAATGGGCATCCTTGAGCCGTGTCGAACAAGAGGACGTGATCAATGGTTTCCGCCTGGCATATTCTGCGCAAGCACCCGTCAATTGGTGCCCTGGCCTCGGCACAGTGCTTGCAAACGAGGAAGTGACGGCAGACGGACGCTCTGAGCGCGGTAACTTCCCTGTTTTTCGCCGTAATATGCGTCAATGGATGATGCGGATCACCGCCTATGCGGATCGCCTTGTGGAGGATTTGGACACGATCGACTGGCCGGAAAAGGTTCGTTCAATGCAGAAGAACTGGATCGGCCGATCTGAAGGCGCCCACGTGGTTTTCCCTGTTCAGGGGCTTGCTGACGGGGTTCAGATCTCAGGCGTCACAGTGGACGACGGCACCCAACAGCTGGAAGTGTATACCACCCGTCCCGACACCCTCTTTGGTGCGACTTTTATGGTCATCGCTCCCGAGCATCCCGTGCTTGGGGGTACGAGTCTCGGTGCTTCAGATGATGCCCAGGCTCTGTTCGTGCCCGATCAATGGCCGGATGGCACACGCGAGGCCTGGAAAGCGGGTGCAGCAACACCCCGTGAAGCTGTGGCAGCCTATCGTCGTAGTACGGCACGCAAGTCGGAAGTCGAACGCGGAGCAGAAGGGCATACCAAGACAGGTGTGTTCACCGGCTTATGGGGCGTGAACCCAGTCAACGGAGCGCAGATTCCAATCTTTGTTGCTGATTACGTTCTTTCCACCTATGGCACCGGCGCAATTATGGCGGTGCCTGCCCACGATGATCGTGACTGGGAGTTCGCGCGGGTCTATGATCTGGACGTTATTCGCACGATCGGCCCGCGTGAGGATCCATATAGCTGGGATCTGACGAAGGGTGCCTACACCGGCGACGGTGTGGCAGTCGATTGCGCAAACGAGTCTTTGAACCTCAATGGCATGGCGAAGGATGAAGCAAAAGCGGCGGCAATAGCGTGGCTTCAGGATCATCATTACGGCAAAAAGGCCGTCACGTATCGGCTGCGCGATTGGTTGTTTTCTCGTCAACGGTATTGGGGAGAGCCGTTCCCTATTGTGTGGGATGACGACGGGCAGATGCATGCCCTCCCCGAATCGTTGCTGCCTGTGACTCTTCCCGATGTCGATGACTATTCACCTCGCACTTTCGATCCTGACGACGCGGACTCAAGCCCCGAGCCACCGCTGGGGCGAGCTCAGCAGTGGGCAACCGTGCAGCTGGATCTGGGGGATGGTCTTCAAACGTATCATCGGGAACTCAACACGATGCCCAATTGGGCAGGGTCGTGCTGGTACGAGCTGCGGTATACGGATCCCACGAATGAGGATCGTTTCGTTGACCCAGCTAACGAAGCATATTGGATGGGGCCGCGGCCAGAAACCGGTAATGTATCCGGCGGTGCCGATCTGTATGTTGGTGGGGTAGAGCATGCCGTGCTGCACTTGCTTTATGCTCGCTTCTGGCACAAGGTGCTGTACGATCTCGGTTTCGTTTCGAGCCGGGAACCGTTCCACAAACTGTTCAATCAGGGCTATGTGCAGGCGTACGCATACACAGATGCGCGTGGGCAATATGTTCAGGCAGACGAAGTTGAGGAAGTTCCTGGCTCAGACGGCGAACCTGTGTACATGTTCCATGGGCAGGAGGTCACGCGCGAATACGGCAAGATGGGCAAGAGCCTGAAGAATATCGTCACGCCCGATGCGATGGCCGAGACCTATGGCACTGATACATTCCGTGTGTACGAAATGGCGATGGGCCCCTTGGATGTGTCGCGCCCGTGGGAGACGCGCGCCGTTGTGGGTGCTCAGCGTTTCCTTCAGCGCTTGTGGAGGAATATCGTTGACGAGGAAACCGGCGATGTGACGGTCACAGACGACGCGCCGGATCATCAAACAGCGCAGCTCACTGCGCGTACGATCCGCGACGTTCGTCACGAATACGAATCGATGCGCATCAACACAGCAATTGCGAAATTGATCGTCCTCAATAATCACCTCACGAGTTTGAGCTCTGTTCCTCGCACTGTTGCCGAGACCTTAGTCTTGATGGTCTCGCCTGTTGCGCCACATATTGCAGAAGAATTGTGGAGTCGCTTGGGGCATGGTGAGTCCCTCGCCCGTGTTCCCTTCCCTCAGGTGACTGACGAGTCGTTGCTTCATGACGATACGGTGACGGCAGTGTTTGAGGTGAAGGGGAAGGTTCGGGATAGAGCTGAGGTGCCCGTCGATATTTCGGAACAGGATCTATCCTCGATGGCTCTCAGCAGCGAGAAGATACAAAAATATCTTTCTGGCCAGCCGCGTAAAGTGATCGTGCGCGCACCGAAGTTGGTGAATATCGTTCCGTAGGTGGTGAGTACCGTTCCGTAGGCTTGTGCCACGCCCTGCGCTGAGTACTGTGCTCTGCGCCGCGCTGCATGCTCTGCGGCGAGGCGCGCACAGCTTTGACATGGTGTGGACGCTGCGTCTTATTGTGCGTGAAGTGCGCTAGAGTATCGGCATTGAACAGCACAAAAAGGTAGGGACGATGCATATCTCGGCGGCGGAATTTGACGGTTTACCGGCATTCCGAATTTCTTTGGCAAACGGAGCAACCGCGCTGATTGCCCTGCATGGAGCCACGCTCATCTCGTGGGAGCCGAGCCAGGGGAATCAGGTTATTGATGGCTACACGAATGCCACAGAATTACTTAACCATTTCGACGCGCGCTCTATGGTCATGGCGCCGTGGAGTGGACTTATAAAGGATGCACGGTACTTCTACGAGGGCACCGAACACGTGTTGGAAGGCATCTGCGATCAGAATGGTTGGGGCGGGCTCGCTGGGGACGTTGACTTTACACGCGTCGATCCTGATGATTCAGACGAGGTGTTGACTCTCCACGGCACGATCGAACCGCGTGAAGGGTATCCGTGGATGCTCGATCTTGACGTGATGTATGGGCTTGAGCTCGGTACGAACGGTGAGTCACGGATTTCTGCAACAATCACCGTAACGAATCGAGCTGCAGACGATGCTCCGGTGAGCGTGGGGTGGCATCCGTATGTGAAGCTTCCCGGAACGTCAGGCATCTCAAACTACTCGTTGACTGTTCCGGCGCGCAGCAAAGTGCTGACGGATTCACATGCCATTCCTCTACCAGGTGATTCTGCACTCGCAGGTATTACTCAGCCTGCACGCTTTGACTACATCGGCACCAAGCAGATCGATCAGGCATTCACGCATTTGGTTCCCGATTCAGTAGGTGTTGTGGCGACGGTGGTGAGCAATCCGCTGAGCTCTGCCCGCGTGACCTTATTGCAGGAGCCAACTGAGGCGCCGTTTGTACATGTGTTTACTGGTGACGTATCCGGCAGGCCACGCACGTCAATCGCGTTAGAGCCGTGCTCGGCACCCTCAAATGCGTTCAATCGGGGCGACTATGTGCCTCGCTTGCGCCTTGCTCCGGGGGAAGAACGATCGATGACAGCCACATTGAGCTTCGAGGCCTGAGTTCGCGGCTCGAACTAGCCCGAGTTGGTGCACCGTTGACGCGCCGAGTCCGTGAACGATCCACAACGTATCCGTGGGGCGATACCGTCCACAGTGGTGTACTGAGCGTTAGATGTCGGTTCTCTCTGCCAGGACAATGGCCATATGCGACCTCCTCCACGCCTCAACAGTTTGACACAGCGCCTCTCTCCATCGTGGCCAGCTGACCACAATGAGCGGCATGCTGAGTTGAACAACGAGGACGTGGAAGCTCTTCCGTCTCAGGGCGTTGAGCGTCAGCCGCACGCAATGCCCGCCAAAGATACCGCTCCCGCCCGGGAGTTGAGCCTCAAGCGTTTGGCATTGTCAGCTGGAACTGGTGAAGATGTTGCCGCGATGATGGATCGAGGATCTCGTATCCGCTGGAAACTCTCACGCAAAGCGTTTGCCCTTATTGCCGGCGCGCTCATCGTGATGCTGTGTGGCATCTTCGTGTGGCAGCGAGCTGCCCAAGGCGTCAGTTCACCCGCACTGTCGGCTGCAGTGGGGGAGGATCCGCCGGCTCAGGCGGATACGAATCCATCGTCAGGCACAGCCACGACTCCAGCTTCGGCACATACTTCATCCACGGCAGAAACACCTGCACAGGGCGCAGCGGGCACAAAGAACGGAACAGTGGTGGTGTACGTGTCTGGCCAGGTTGCAAAGCCTGGTGTCTATACACTTCCCGAGGATTCGCGCGTTGACGACGTGGTACGTCTTGCAGGTGGCATGACGAAGAATGCGGATCCTCAGGCGGTGAATTTGGCTGAGATTCTGCACGATGCTGACCATATTCATGTCGCCGCTGTGGGCGAAGCTCCGCGACCTGAGCAGAATAAAGGTTCACGTTCGTCTGGCACGGAGCAGCTCGTCAACATCAATGAAGCCAGTGCGCAGGATCTCGAAGCATTACCAGGGATCGGTCCTGCGCTTGCTCAGGCGATTGTGTCCTGGCGGGAGAATAACGGTGCGTTTGCGTCCGTTGATCAGCTCTCAGATGTGTCGGGCATAGGCGAGGCGACCCTGGCGAAGCTGCGCGACCATGTTCGGGTATAGCTGTATCTCTCGGTTGAGTTCGCGCACCTCTCACAGCACGGTGCAGTGTGATGAGTGACCTCCGTCTGTTCCCCTCAGCGGTGGTTGCTCTGCTCACCTGCACCGTGCTCGTGAAGAACGATGTCCTGGGGGCTTCTGTCCTCGCACTTATGCGGCACATTGACCCGGGCCCAGGAACAGTTCTGCTCATTGCGGCGGCAATTGCGGTATGTGTGAGATCCGTTGTTGCAGCCAGGAGAATCCTCGCGCGGTGTGTCTGCACACATTCAGACGTTGCTGTGCCGAGCCACAACGACGAGAACAGCCAGGGAGCTGCGTCCGCCGCGTGGACGCAGCTTTGCTTG
This sequence comes from Actinomycetaceae bacterium, assembly GCA_028724265.1. GTDB lineage: Bacteria > Actinomycetota > Actinomycetes > Actinomycetales > Actinomycetaceae > JAQYDG01. The sequence continues at coordinate 36,969 of JAQYDG010000004.1, read as the reverse complement.
TGCATCGTTGTGATGTGTGTCGTTGCCTGCACCTACTCTGTCCACTGCGCAGTCCGTCACCCACAAGAACTGATTGACGCTGCAGCAGCACGGCGGATCGTCGATGTGCGCGTGAGGATCCTCCAAGATCCTTCTGCCATCAAGACCCGGTGGGGGTCATCTCAGTGCCAAACGCGAGCATCCGTCCTTGTGGTCGGAAAACACCATGGTGCTCATATATCCTCATCGGGTGTATCAACGAATGTGGGGGTATCGGGTGTGCAGGTTCGTTCACGCGGCATTCGCCTCCTGATTCGGAATGTGCCGTGCCAGGTGCGGCTCGGAATGGAGATACACGCCACGGGCAGATTGCAGCCCCTTGCCCATCGCCGGGAAAGTGCAGCGCTTACAGTCAACTCTGCGACTATTGTCAGGCAGCCGCCGTGGATTTATCGCCAAAGAGCGAAACTTGTGGACGCAACACATACCGTATTACGCACGTTTCCCGAGCATGCTCAGGCGCTGATCCCGGGAATCGGCCTCGGGGATACGACATTCGTCAGCCAGGACGTTGCCGATCAGCTGCGTATTGTCGGGCTCTCTCACATCATCGCGGTTTCAGGTGCGCATGTATCCCTCGTCATGGGTGGCGTGCTCATTGTTTTGGGACGACGCCGCCGTCTGAGTGCTGCACTGGGATGTGCAACCGTTGTGGCTGGCCTCGTGATTCTCGTTCAGTCGGAAGCTTCGGTTGTCCGTGCGGCGCTGATGGGTGCCCTTGCCATGCTCGCCCTAGCAATCGGTACTCGTGCGAATGCGATGACGAGTTTATGCCTCGTCTCACTTCTGCTGAGCATGACGGATCCATGGATGGCGAGCTCGTATGGCTTTCTGCTCTCTGTCTCAGCGGTAGCAGGTATTGTGCTGTTCGCAGATTCTCTTTCTGCCAGACTCACCGAGCGCATTCCCCACCTCTCACGCTCGCTCGCGTCGGTGATCGCAACGACGCTCGTTGCACAAACGTTCAGTCTTCCAATTTCAGCCACATTTTCACCTCATGGATCGCCGTGGTCCGTGCTTGTCAATGCAGCTGTGGCTCTGGCTGTTGCGCCCATCACGGTGCTTTCGCTGTGTGGCGTGCTGCTTTCTGCTGCGTGGCCTGCCCTCGCATATATGCTGTTTCGGCTCGCAAGTGCATTCACGTGGTACATGGCTGCATTTGCAGAGTTTTTTGCAGCGATCACGCGTGACGAGTTCCCCGCGTGGGTCGCGTGGATACTGTGTGCAGGCGGCTGTCTTCTCATCTGGTGGGGGAAACCAGCAATAGCAGCCTTTCTCACACTCGTGCTCGGCTTGTGGAACATCCTGCCAGTATCGCAGGATTCGCTCCCTGAACCTTGGGCGTTCGTGATCTGCGATGTCGGGCAGGGATCAGCTTTTCTTGCACGCACCACGTCGGGTTCTCTTGTCATGATTGACACCGGCCCCGAGGACGGACATGTGGTGCAGTGCCTCGATGCCGCACACGTCGATCACATCGATCTTCTGGTTCTCTCGCACGACCACGCAGACCACATTGGTGGATTGCGTGACGTCGCATCGCACGTACCGATCACCTCAGTGTGGCAGGGACCGAATTTGTTTCCACGTGAGAATCAGCAGTGGGTGTCGTCAGTAGCGCGTACACGCTCTCTAGCGCCGCACGTGGTGTGGCGATCCAACCACCCTGACTATTCAGATGTTGACATTCTGTGGCCACGAGACCAACCCGAGTCCAGCGATAAAACGGCAAACGCCGATTCCCTCGTGCTCCGGGTTCATACTCCGGCTGGAACGGTGATTGTGATGGCTGATGCCGGGAAAGAATCACAGGATGCGATGCTTCGCTCGGACTCGACGGCGTCGGTGCGTGGTGAAGGCTCTGCCCGTCTGCAACCTCCGGCTTCGTCGATTCAATCTGACTACATCGTCATCGCACATCACGGAAGTTCTGATCAGTCTGAGGCTTTCGCGCGCGCGGTTCGGGCACGCATGGCATTTGTGTCTGCGGGGACAAATACGTATGGGCATCCCACACGCAAAGCGCTCTCCCTCTATGGTTCTGTACCGATCCGATCGACGCGTGAATGCTCAACAATTGCGGTGGTGGAGGGAGGCCAATCAACGTGTGACCTCGCTGCGGAGCCTGGATAGCAGGCTGTTCACTCAGCGAGGCACATATCGTATGGCTCGACGTGGCTGTGAAGAGTAATCGCGCACATCAGAGAGATCCACGAAGGCCAATCGAGCGCGGCACGTTGAACGCAGTGCAGGCGATGCATGTCACGATCATGTGCCGTGCCATACTTGAACTATGGCATCGGGACGCACACGCTCACGGAAGGCTGCTACGACTGGTACGCGTCGCAGCACAGGAAACAGCGCACAGGCGTGGGCACATATACCGACTCAACCTGTTGTCGTTCTGGATTCGGCGGAGCCGATTCTTGCCGATCTTGCTGTTGAGCGCCTCGTCACACAAGCAACACATGACCATCCAGGAGCCTCAGTTCATCGCGTTGATGCGGATCAGCTTGCGCCGGGAGCTTTGATGACGATCGTCGGCCCGTCCCTGTTTGCTGAACCGCGTATCGTCATCGTGACGAAGGGTGAGAATATCACTGATGCCGGCATTGACGAGGGCATCGCGTATCTCGGAGCGCCAGAGCCGGACGTTGTGGTCGTGTTCGTTCACTCGACGAAATCTCAACGCGGCAAGAAATTGTGGGATGCCGCTGCGCGTGCGGGGTTCGCGAGGGTCGCGCTCCCTAGCTTGGCTAAGGTAAGCGCAAAAGAGGACTTTATCCGCTACCTCGTGAGTGAGTCGGGGAAGCGAATTTCTGCTGCAGCGGTTCACGCATTAATCGACGCTCAAGGTTCAGATATTCAGGAACTATACGGCGCAGTTCGGCAACTGATAGCAGATATTGGTGGGGATATCGACGTCGCAGATGTGGATCGCTATTACGGCGGGCGCTCGGTTGTGGGCTCCTTCGCGATTGCGGATGCAGCGCTATCCGGGAGAATTGGGGATGCAATAGCGCATACCCGTTCTGCAATGGCAACAGGCACGAAGGCACTTGCCATCGTGGGGGCATGCACGGCGAAGGTCCGCCAAATGTTGCAGGTGCGGGCACAGGATCAGCGTCCTGATTTTTCGTTGTCGCTGCCAGCCTGGCAGGCGAGGGACGCTCGGTCACGTCTCAGCGGTTTGAGTGAATCTGGTCTCGCTAAAATAGTGGAGGCGCTCGCAGCGGCTGAAGATGCATTGAAAGATTCGTCTGCTGATGATGCATATATCGTTGAACATCTCCTGATGGTGATGGCCTCAGCGCGCAGATATGTTCGATAGTGTCTACCGAAAGCGCACGTATTCACGTGTGGATGTCCGTACCGACATCACGTGTCGCGCATGTTCGCTCCGTGTCCGCGTCATACTGACGTGTAGAGCGGGTGGATGCCAGGCTGCCACAGCGGCCGGGCGCCGAATCAAAGATGACTTTCAGTTAGACTTAATGCGAGTGAACAGGGAGCGTGAGCGACCTGAGCGAATGATGCGGTATCGACCGCATCGCAACAGTGAGGAGAAATGGTGCTAATCGGTGTGCCTAAAGAACCCCATGAGGCGGAAACCCTCGTGTCGGCCACTCCTGACACCGTGAAGAAACTGATTAAGCTCGGCTATGACGTAGCCGTCGAAACTGGCGCGGGGAATTCGGCCAGTTTTTTTGATGATCAGTATTCCGATGCAGGAGCGCAGATCGTGGGGAAGGCGGAAGCATGGGGAGCAGATATTGTCACGACTCTCGATACGCCGCCTGACGAGGAACTTCATATGATGAATCAGGGCGCTACCCTGATCTCGCGTATGAATCCAAACGCGGACAAGGATGTGATTGGCAAGCTCCACGATTTGGATATTACCGGCCTCGCAATGGATATGATCCCACGCATTTCGCGTGCTCAGTCGATGGACGTGCGATCCTCGATTGCCAATATTGGCGGTTATCGCGCAGTGATCGAGGCAGCAAACGCCTTTGGACGTGTATTTACGGGCCAGGTGACGGCAGCCGGTAAAATCCCACCCGCTACGGTGTACGTCATCGGCGCAGGTGTTGCTGGCTTAGCGGCAATCGGCACTGCGAAGTCGATGGGCGCAATCGTTAAAGCAACAGACGTTCGTGTTGAGGCAAAAGATCAGGTCGAGTCTGTTGGGGGTCAGTTTGTTGAGATCCCTGTCAAGCAGGAGTCCACAGACGGTTACGCGAAGGAAATGACTGCCGACCAAGCAAAGCTCGCTGAAACTGTGTATGCTCAGCAGGCTGCCCAATCGGATATCATCATCACCACAGCTCAGGTTCCAGGACGTCCAGCTCCACGCCTAATCACAGCTGAGGCGGTTGCGGCCATGAAGCCCGGCTCTGTGATCGTTGATATGGGCGCCTCTCCACTGGGTGGAAACGTCGATGGTTCCAAGCCGGATGAAGTTGTGCATACTGACAACGGCGTGACGATTATTGGCTATCAGAACCTTGCCACACGTCTTCCTGGTCAGGGAAGTCAGCTATACGGACAGAATGTCGTCAACTTCCTGAAGCTCACAACTCCTGAAAAAGACGGTCAGCTTGCCTTGAACGAGGACGACGAGATCGTCCGTGGCGTCACGGTAACCCTGAACGGTGAAATTATGTGGCCTCCGCCAGCGGTCAGTGTTTCTGCTGCACCTGCTCCAGCTGCAGCAGAGGAAAAGACTGCAGCGCCCGCGCCAGTGAAACCGGAGCCTTCTCTGATTTCGCGGTGGTGGTGGAAGATCGCAGCACTCGTCATCTTTGTGTGGCTTATTGCAACAGCTCCCGTCAGCATGGCACAGCACTTCTTTGTGTTCGCCCTTGCCGTCGTGGTGGGCTTCTATGTGATTACAAGCGTGACGCATTCGCTTCATACGCCGTTGATGTCCGTCACGAACGCGATTTCCGGAATTATCGTTGTAGGCGCGCTGCTTCAGATCGGAAGCGATAACGTCGCTATCGCAATCCTGGCTTTCATCGCTGCGGCCGTTGTCTCCATCAATATCTTTGGTGGTTTCGCTGTGACGCACCGTATGCTTGCCATGTTCAAGAGGAGCTGATTTTTCGATGCAGACGTTACTTCCTCAGGTTTCTTTAGGGCTGATCAATTTCAACAGCCACCTTGAAACTCTTGCGTTTATTGTGGCAGCTCTGCTGTTCATTTTGGCACTTGCAGGGCTCTCGAAACAGGAGAGCGCTCAGCGCGGGAACTGGTTCGGCGTTGCAGGTATGGCGATTGCGCTCGTCTCCGTCTTGTGGATTGCGATTTCTCAGGACGACAAGAATGCTCCGTTGACGGCCGTTCTCATTATCATCGCGCTCGTCATTGGCGCAGTGGTTGGTCTGTATAAGGCAAAGAACGTCGAAATGACCGGCATGCCTGAGCTGATTGCAATGCTCCACTCTTTTGTGGGTTTTGCGGCGGTTTTGGTGGGTTACAACTCGTTCCTCGCGCTTCCCGGTGAGAATTCCCCGGAGAATGCGTTCCATATGGGCGAGGTTGGCTTAGCCGTTTTCATCGGTGCGGTGACGTTGACGGGCTCGATTATTGCCTACCTCAAGCTGTCGGCGAAGATCAACGGTGCTCCGTGGATGCTGCCAGCACACAACATCGTGAACGTCGTGATTATCCTGGTCTCGATCGGATTGATGGTGTGGTTGGGATATTCACGCGGTGTATCTGGTGGTATTGCTCCACTGATTCTGATTACCGTTCTTGCTCTTGTTTTGGGTATCACACTCGTGATGGCGATTGGCGGCGGCGATATGCCAGTCGTTGTGTCGATGCTCAACAGTTATTCCGGATGGGCAGCCGCGATGGCCGGCTTTACGTTGGGTAACGACTTGCTCATTATTACTGGTGCTCTGGTTGGCTCGTCAGGCGCGTATCTCTCGTACGTCATGTGCCAGGCGATGAATCGTTCCTTTATCTCCGTGATTTTGGGCGGATTCGGTGATGCGCCAGTGTCCGGTGAACAGAAGGACTACGGTGAACATACGGAGACCACACCTGCCGAGGTTGCGGAGCTTTTGTCCAATGCGTCGAAGGTTCTGATTACGCCCGGATATGGGATGGCTCAAGCGAATGCACAGCATGCGGTGGCAAGCCTGACGCAGAAACTGCGCGATAAAGGTGTAGACGTCGAATTCGGGATTCATCCTGTTGCCGGGCGTCTGCCGGGACATATGAATGTTCTGCTTGCGGAGGCAAATGTTCCTTACGATATCGTGCTCGAAATGGACGAGTTGGAGGATGTGTTTCCCATTGAAGACTGCGACGTGGTGCTCGTGATCGGCGCGAACGACACGGTGAACCCAGCGGCTGAAGAAGAAGGATCACCGATTTCGGGTATGCCGGTGATCAAAGTGTGGAATGCGAAGAAGGTTATCGTCTTCAAGCGTTCTATGGGCAATGCTGGCTATGCGGGTGTTCAGAATCCTTTGTTTTTCAAGGAAAACACCGACATGTTACTCGGCGATGCGAAGAAGTCAGTGGAGGATATCGCTGCGGCGATCAACGACGACTGATACGTTCAAGCAACGCGTGGTAGCTCTGTCGTAGCGTTGTCGAGCAGCAATCCAGGATTTGTCTAATGCTTGACAGCAGGTAGACACTCGGTGCTAAGCTGCTGCGACGCTGGGTTGCTGTGAGGCAAAGCCGGTCTATGAAAGCCGGTATATGAGCGGGGCTCTTGTGATCTCGTTGAGTGAGACGAGGACGCGAGAGCCCCGTTTTTCTGCGTACAGATATAAAAATGTGGGCGAAGCACCGGCCTCGCCCACAGATTCGAGTAATCAGTCCATCTTATTCACGCGTGCAGCAAGCTTGCTCTTGCGATTGGCCGCCTGGTTCTTGTGGATGATTCCCTTAGACACTGCAACATCCAGCTTGCGGCTGGCGGCTTTCAGTGCCTCAATAGCGGCATCCTTGTCCCCAGCTTCAACAGCTTCGCGCGTCTTACGCACATAGGTCTTCAGCTCTGACTTGTACGATTGATTGCGCTGGCGGCGCTTCTCGTTCGTCAGGATGCGCTTCTTTTGCGACTTAATATTTGCCACAGTTACTCTTTCGGTTCGTTCACAACGCCAGTGCGCTGCGATGTCCAATATGGTCGGTTGAGGGATTGCCCTTCGCGGACTGAGGTGTGGGGCACCGTGGTTATGCGTCAGGCCGGACCTGCACCCGACCGGTGTAAAGTCCGCCTCTTAGTCTAGCAATTGGACACGAAATCGCGAGTGCATATGGGCTGTGGTGCATCTCAAAGTGACGTCACTGCTCAGTATGGCGTCACTGCGACTCCGCTATGCCGACTATTTCGGGAATATCATTTTAGTCATCGCGGTAATAGGTCAGTTCTCCGGTTCCGCAATTCTGCTCGTGCTGCCGCCGTCGTCGGGTATGAGGCCGCCACCGTACGGCGATGTGTTTGGCTCCTGCGGCGCAGCGAGTTCGTCATGTGTCGGCCGTAAGTCATTCGGAGTACTGTCCATTCCGAAAAGCATCTCGGTCATGACGACGTGCACATGCTCCACGTTCGGAATATCTTGCAGCAGGAGTGGATCGTCAGCGGATGTTTGAAGTATCAACGTGCCGCAGCCGAACAGCCGATCGAGAAGATCCTTCTGGTAGCTCACATCTGAAATGCGTGAGAGCGGAATATCATGACCGCTCTTGGTGAAAATGCCTCGGCGGGTAATAATGCGTCGGTTTGTGACGGTATATGTGGCCGTATACCACTTCAGCCACGGCACAAAGAGCACAACCACAAGCAACAACAAGGCGAGGATCATCATTATCCAGATACTGGCAGGCCGCCACGATTCTGGCAGCATCACACCGGCAACGATGGCGAGGGCAATAACGAGGAGTGCGCCAATAAAGTTCGGGATCAGCGTTTTGATATGTTCATGCATATGGAGGATCACACGCTCGTTCTTGCCTAAAAGCTTCTTCGAAAGTGCCATAGCACTATGGTGCCACAATTTAAATGACCATAAGAGGCGAGTGCACCGAAACTGCTCTCCTCGCATAGGCATCGCGCGTACTGCACGAGCGCGTACTGCGCATCTGCACAGTCTCAGGATCAATCGCACTATATATAATCTCAGGATCAGTGCGTTTATCTACTCTCGGGTAGAATGACCAGAGATTTGAAAAGGAGTAGTGTGCCCATTCCATCTGATCGCCAGCTCGCAGACATCCGCCCTGCCTCAACACCGCTGAACCGTATTCGTAATTTCTGTATCATCGCGCATATTGACCATGGTAAATCGACACTCGCCGATAGAATGCTGCAGATGACGGGCGCGGTGGCTGATCGAGATATGCGTGCTCAGTATCTTGACCGGATGGAGATTGAACGGGAGCGCGGTATCACTATCAAGTCTCAGGCTGTACGGTTGCCGTGGGCAGTGGGTGATGAGGCCTATGCCTTGAATATGATCGATACCCCTGGGCATGTTGATTTTTCCTATGAGGTGAACAGATCCCTTGCAGCGTGTGAAGGCGCTGTGCTTCTGGTGGATGCGACGCAGGGGATCGAGGCGCAGACCTTAGCGAACCTCTATATGGCGTTGGATAATGATTTAGCAATTATTCCAGTGCTGAACAAGATTGATCTACCTTCGGCTCAGCCGGAAAAATATGCTGAACAGATCGCTCACCTTCTGGGAGTGGATGTGGACGATGTGCTGGCTGTGTCCGGCAAAACCGGCGAAGGCGTCGCGCAGTTATTGGATCGTATCGTCATGGAAGTGCCTGCTCCGCAGGGACGTGAAGATGGTGAGGCACGCGCCCTGATTTTTGACTCTGTGTACGATTCCTATCGTGGCGTCGTGACGTATATTCGAGTCAAGGACGGCACGTTGAAGTCACGCGAAAAAATTCAAATGATTTCCACAGGCGCTGTTCACGACCTTCTAGAGATTGGCGTTATCTCACCAGAACCGACGGCAACGGATGGCCTTGGCACGGGGGAAGTCGGCTATTTGATGACGGGTGTCAAGAACGTCAGGCTTTCGCGCGTAGGGGACACGGTGACGAGCGCAGCGCGGCCAGCTCAAACGCCGCTTGCCGGCTACCAAGATCCCAAACCGATGGTCTTCTCTGGTATCTATCCGATTGACGGCTCGGACTATCCGGATCTGCGTGAAGCGCTTGAGAAGCTGAAGCTCAATGACGCCGCATTGACGTTCGAGCCGGAAAACTCTGTTGCTTTAGGTTTCGGCTTTCGTTGTGGATTCCTTGGTTTGCTACACCTCGAAATCATCCGGGAGCGCATCGAACGCGAATTTGGCATCGACATTATCGCTACGGCACCCAGCGTGAACTACCGCGTGGTTACTCAGGATCATCAGGTGGTAACGGTGACGAATCCGAGCGAGTTTCCATCCGGCTCTGTCGAAGCGATCTATGAGCCCAGCGTCAATGCAACTATCCTGACTCCCACCGAGTTTGTGGGGACTCTGATGGATCTATGCCAGGAGCGGCGAGGCCAGATGAAGGGTATGGACTACCTTTCTGAGGACAGGGTGGAACTCCACTACGTGTTGCCTCTGGCGGAGATCGTCACCGATTTCTTCGATCAGATGAAGAGCAGAACGAAAGGATACGCTTCCCTCGATTATGAAGCCGGAGATGACGTTCAGGCGGATCTTGTGAAGGTGGATATCCTTTTGAATCATGACGTTGTGGATGCTTTTTCTGCGATCGTCCATCGTGATAAAGCGTATTCGTACGGGCTGCAGATGACGAAGAAACTCAAACAGCTGATTCCTCGTCAGCAGTTTGAGATCCCAGTTCAGGCTGCGGTTGGCACCCGCGTGATCGCGCGTGAAACGATCAAAGCTGTGCGCAAGGATGTGCTGGCCAAGTGCTACGGTGGCGATGTGACGCGCAAACGCAAATTGCTGGAGAAACAAAAAGAGGGAAAGAAGCGAATGAAGGCCATTGGTCGGGTTGAGGTTCCTAGCGATGCGTTCGTGGCGGCTCTCTCGGCAGACATGCCGGAAGGGAAGTGACCCTCGTGAGCGCCACTGCCTCAGATCGATCGACCTCGGGTATGAGTGAGGGTCGCCCGCGTGCCAGAGTGAAATCATTCAATCGGCGCGGTGGCCGGATGGCGCGTAACTTCGACGTCATCATGGCTGAGCACGCATCAGAATATGTGCTGGATTTCCCTCGCGGGGAGACGGAAACTCAGGTTGCGCCGGAGTCGCGTCTGGATCCGCTGTCTCATTTTGGCCGTGTTGCCCCGTTGATTGTAGAGATTGGTCCAGGAAGTGGAGAACAGGCTGTGGCGTACGCCCAGGCGCATCCTGAGGTCAATCTTCTTGCCATCGAAGCCTGGCATGTGGGCGTGGCACGTGTAGTTGCGCACGCGGTTCGGGCTGGCGTTCACAATATTCGTATCGTGGAGGCAGACGCTGCTCAGGCGTTGGGAGTGTTGTTTGCTCCTGACACGCAGACGCCTGATACGCAGATGCTACTGGATCCGCTCGTCGCAGCCGACGGAGTGACGGACGCAGATGTGGTGCGTGCTCACGAGGTCTGGACTTTTTTCCCCGATCCGTGGAGGAAGAAGCGCCATCATAAGCGCAGGCTTGTTCAGCCAGGGTTCGCCACGGCCGTTGCGCACGTGCTGGAGCCGGGTGGACTCTGGAGGCTTGCCACAGACTGGGATAACTACGCCTTTCAAATTCGTGATGTGGTCGAGGCTTCTCCTTATTTCGATAACGTGTTCGCCGGTCAGAATCCTGATCCCACCGATGACGATCCTGCCCGCGGTGGTTTTGCACCACGGTGGGAGGAACGCACAATGACCCGCTTTGAACGGCGGGGTCTGGATGCGGGTAGATCCGTCCACGATATCTGCGCTCAACGCGTGGCGTAACGCCGATAGCTTCGTCGAATGGCCGGTGCGCAGGTCGCGTCGCACGTTCGTTGTACAGGAAGGACAGATCATGCAGCTTCCAGAAGGCGAGACTGCGCCTAGGGATGGAACGATCCCGGATCCTAACGTCACGGACGGATTTGCGGCTTATGTGCACATTCCGTTCTGCCGTGTCCGGTGTGGCTATTGTGATTTCAACACGTACACGCAGGAAAGTTTTGGACCTGGAGCCGGTAGGACAGATTTTAACGAGACCCTCAAACGAGAGATAGACCTTTCGGCGCGCGTGCTGAACCTTGGCGAGCAAAGCCACCCCGAGCGCACTGAGCACGCCGTACACACTCTGAATGCAGGGTTCACAGGAAAAAGTGGATCGTATCCAGGCGCCTACCTCTCTCAAGTAACCAATGGTTTGCCCGACGAGGAGGCGGGGGTATCAGATGGCTTGCTGACCTCGGTATTTTTTGGTGGTGGAACGCCTACTCTCGTCAGTGCGGAGCAGCTGACCGGGATTCTCGCCTATTTACGCTCCACCTTCGGGCTCAGAGTAGGTGCGGAGGTCACAAGCGAAGCGAACCCCGATACCGTCACTGAGGCTTCGGTGCACACGATGGCAGAAGGTGGGTTTACTCGACTGAGCGTAGGCATGCAGTCGGCTGTGCCCAGGGTTCTGCAGATTCTGGATCGAGTGCATACGCCTGAAAACGTCGAACGCGCGGTGACGTGGGCTCACAATGCGGGGATGGATACGTCGGTGGATCTCATTTACGGAACGCCGAGTGAAACACGCGACGAGTGGCGCGCCTCCCTGAGCCGTGCGATTGATTTGGGCGTCGATCATATTTCGTGCTACGCCTTGACGATTGAGCCGGGAACCAAAATGGGTCAGGCAATTCGGAGAGGGACGATGGAGGCCCCTGATCCTGACGATCAAGCAGACAAGTATGAACTCGCTGAATCCATGCTGTGCGCTGCGGGTTATAGGAACTACGAGATTTCTAACTGGGCGCATCCTGGTCATGAGTCTCGCCACAATATGGCGTACTGGACGGGTGCGAATTGGTGGGGTTACGGCCCTGGGGCGCATTCGCATATTAACGGGACGCGTTTCTGGAACGTGAAGCATCCACTCGCGTATGCGCAGCGGCTGCAAGCGGGTGTCTCACCTGCAGCAGGGCGCGAAATCCTTACCCTGCGTCAGCGTGACGAGGAAGAGCTCATGTTGGCGATCAGGCTTCGGGAAGGCCTTCAGATTCCGGACGCACTTCCTGGGAAGGTCATTGCCGGCTTTCTTGCGGATGGACTGATTGATGCGTATGCAGCGATGCAGCGGCACAGAATCGTGCTCACAGTCAAAGGGAGGCTGCTCGCGGATTCTGTGACACGCACGCTGTGGGAAGCCCTGTTGTAGCTCAGCGGAACGTTTCGCGTCTAGTCCGCTAGTCCGCGCAGTCTTATCATGGCGTCTGCGCTCGGCTCATGCCCAACGACGGCTTTGAACGACGTCATGAAGGGGCGTGTGGATCCGCGGGAGAGTAACTTTTCCGCATATTCCTGACCCACTTCACGGCGGAAACCGCCATCCGAGTCACGATCTTGCGCGTGCCACCACTCTTCGAGTTCCCCAACTAAGACGTCAGCCCACATATAGGAGTAATAACCCGCGTCATACCCTCCACCAAAGGTGTGTGCAAAATAGGTGGATCGATAGCGGGGAGGGACGAAATCGATGCCGAAACGTGCCAGGGTTTCGCGTTCAAAGGCTTCGACATCGTCAGGAACATCCTCAGGAGCCAAGCGGTGCCATGCTTGATCCAACAGCATCGACGCAACAAGCTCTGCGGTGTCGTAGGCCTGTCCGATGTGTTGTGACGCGACGATGGCATCGATGAGATGTTGTGGGAGTGGCTCTCCGGTTTGATAGTGGCGCGCATAATGTGCGATAACCTCCGGATGAGACGCCCATATTTCGTTGAGTTGGCTGGGCATCTCAACTACGTCCCGTGGCACGGATGTGCCTGCCTGGCTGCGATAGTATGTTCGACCTAGTATGCCGTGTAGGGCGTGGCCGAATTCGTGGAAGAGCGTGGTGACGTTGTCCCACGTGAGGAGCAGGGGTTCACCATTCTTCGGCTCAGGGAAGTTCATATTGTTGTGAATAATGGGCAGAGTGCCATCACGCTCGGATCCCATCTGAACTTCGTCCATCCATGCGCCGCCGCTTTTGCCTTCACGTGTGACGTAGTCTGCTTGGAACAGTGCAATTGTCGTGCCTGACTCGTCGCGCACCTCCCACGTGCGCATACGTGGTACGTATCCTGCTAGATCGGTTCTTTCGTGGAAGGTGAGGCCGTAGAGCCGGTTTGCGGCGAAGAAAACACCGTTTTCCACGGTGGCGTTCAGCTCAAAATAGGGCGCGAGCGCATCATTATCAAGCCCGATCTGTGCGCGCAGCTTTTCCTGATAGTACGGCCAATCGGCAACCTCAAAATCCACACCATCGGCAGCAGCCATCGCTTCGAGGGTGCTCTTTTGCTTGGTAACCGCAGCCATTGCGCGGTCAGCGACTTTCGTCAACAAATCCATAATGGCTTGTGACGAGCCAGCTGCTTCACGTTGGGCAACAAGTTCGGCATGCGATGAGAATCCGAGGAGCTGTGCGCGTTGAGCACGCAAACGGACGATCTGCAGCACCAGGCTGCGCGTATCTGACGACTCGTGATCGCCAAAACCTCTCCGAAGGGATGCTGCGAGCAGCTTCCGGCGAGTCTGCGGGTTCGCCAACTGCGCCAGCGCCGCCTGCATCGTATAGTTTTCCAGCGGAACACGGAACGTTCCATCGCTTTGTTTCCATTGGTGCAGCTGGGCGGGCGCGGCGCCCTCTAATTCCGACACGTCAGCGATAACGAGCGCATTATCGCTCATCGCTTTGATCACGCGATGGTTAAATTCCACCTGGGCTGCCGCTATCTGGCTGTCCAGGCTCATGAGTGTGTGTGCGTCCTCATCGGAAAGTTCAATGCCGGAAAGGCGAAAGTGCTTCAATTCGTCGTCAACCCATGTGCGGACATACTCAGGGGCATGCGAAACGTCGAGAGCCTTGATTCGGCGATAAATACGCTTGTCAAGGTAGTACGCGTTGAAATGCGCAGTGAGCTTTTGCTCAACTTCCGCTTCGATGGACTCGTACTGTGGCCCGCCAATTGACGAGGTGAACGTATATGCAATGGATGCGGCGCGGTTGAGGAGGCGACCCGAGTCTTCTAAAGCATCGATTGTGTTTTCAATAGTGGGCGGTTCGGGGTTTGTCGCAATCTTTTCCCATGCCTCACGTTGCACGGCAATGGCTTCGTCAAGCGCCGGAATAATATCGGACGGCGTGATAGCTCCCCAGTCGGGGAGGCCAAGGGGAAGGGGCGAGTTTTCAAGAATCGGATTCGTCATAGCTCGATTGTACGCATGTACGTGTGATGCCGAGTGGCTCGTTTTACCCTTCAAGAACTGCGCGAGAGCGGTCTCTACTTGTTGATCGGCTACCCGGAATAGTTCGCTCGCAGGGCGGTTAACATCGGTGTTCGCAATGCGTCGCAGGACGCATCACGATGCAGGCTTTTACGATAGGGAGCGTTGACGATGAAAGCAGCAGTGATGAGTCCATCTACACATGAAGCACAGGTGGCTGATATTCAGGATCCGACTGACGGAGCGAAGGTTCTTGCCGCGTCAATCAATCCGGTCGATAAGGCAATTTCCACTGGCGGCTTCCCATTCCGATCCTATCAACCAGGCGATGTGTTGGGTTTCGACGGTGTTGCTGAGCGCTCGGATGGCACGCGTGTGTATTTTCAGGCTCCAGCTGCTCCGTTTGGTTCATTTGCACAATTTGTTGATCTATCTGGTGCTGAAACTGTTCGAGTACCTGACGGCATGGATCCTGCCGTCGCTGCGGTGATTGGTGTGCCAGGTATTGCTGCGTGGTCCGCTGCGATCGGCGTCGGAGGCTTGAAGGAAGGGCAGACTCTCCTTGTCACGGGTGCGACGGGATCAGTGGGAACCCTGGCGGCACAGATCGGTCTGGCGGTAGGTGCGCGCGTTGTTGGTACTGTTCGGGATGCTGATGGAGTGACGGCACTGCGCGAAATCGGTGTCGAGGGTGTGGCGATTGATCATATCGACGCGTTCGAAGCCCAACTGCACCAGGCAGTGCCAGACGGTATTGATGTGGTGGTGGATACCGTGTGGGGCGAACAGGTTGCGCCGATCATTCGCGCCATGAACCGACGTAGCCGCTTTGTTCAGGTCGGCAACGCAGTTGGGTCGGCAACGATCGTCGCTCCGGAGTTTCGTAATACGTTGATTACGATGGTTGGCCATTCGAACTTCCTCCTGAGCCCAGATCAGCGTTCTGAGGCTTATACGCATGTGGCGCAATTGGTTGCAGATGGCAAAGTGACGATTCCATACCGTCAGGCGTCTCTTTCAGATTTTGCTGATGTATGGGCATCGAAGACGCCGGGGAAGACGGTACTCATTCCTTAGTCGGTACTGAGCTCATAGCTTGTGGGAGGAAATTGCTGATGAGGCGATGTAGATCAGTGGTGCGTGGGGATCGTCCCTGCGATTGACGTGGGCAACGGACGAATTGATGAAAAATTCGGCGGTTGTTGGGGCGAGTGACCACGCAGATTGAGCAGATTGAGGTAAAGGACGTTTGTTCGGATTTTTGAGCGCACTGAAGGAGACGTCTCAAAGGATTCGAGCGTAATGATGGAAAAGAGACAGTGATGACAACCGCAATTATTGGAATGGGAAATATTGGTCGTACGTTGGCGCGTCACCTGACGGATGGGGGCGAGCGCGTTCTTCTCGTTGACCACACCGCGTCAAAGGCGCAAGACCTTGCAAACGAGCTGGGGGAGACTGCACAGGCTGTTGTAGATGTGAAAGATGCCTTGGATGCTGCCGACTACGTGATTCCGACGATTTGGTTCGCGCAGCAGAAAGAGTTCTTTGAACAGAACGCGGATTCGCTGCATGGGAAGGTCATTATCGACCCTTCCAACGCGATCGAGTTTGAGGATAACGGGCCGGTGAAGATTATTGGTGAAAACGAGTCCGCTGGCGAACTCAACGCTGCGCGCGTCCCCTCCGATGCGCACTTTGTGAAGACTTTTGGCACTCTGTCTGCTGACGAGCTACGCGACCTTGCTCACTCGGATCCTCGTTTTGCTGTCTTCTATGCAACTGATGACGATGTGGCAGGGGCTGCAGCAGAAAAGCTCATTGCTGTTGCCGGTTTTGATCCGGTGAACGTTGGTGGCATTGATCAGAGCGGTCGCATTGAGGTCTTCGGTGATTTGCATCCCTTCGGTGGCTTGGATGGCAAACCTCTGACGAAGGCACAAGCTGAGGATCGTCTGGCGAAGTAACCGCCGCATGCAACGGCCACAATGCACCAGCCGACAAAATAATAGCTGGTAAAGTGACGGCGGACGGCGCCTGCTCTGTAATCTATAAGCCCGTCCTTTGAGGAGGGCTCACAGATTACAGAGCAGTGGACGGGATCCTGCATTCTTGTGGCGGTGACAACGAGGGCTGTCACCGCCACTTTTATGTCTATTGCGGCTTCTATTTGCCGATCGCACATACCTCTTGGCAGATGTACCTCATCTTGCTCTATTCGATCCTTTTTGCTTCGTGCGTCGGCTCCACGCGACCTGCTTGACGTGATGCGTCCCGCTTGACGTGTTATGCCTCCGTCACGCGCTCACGTAGGGTTCTCGTCCGGCTCGGTCACAAAGTCGATCAGAGTTTCCACGGGCGCCAAGATAGAGGGTTCTAAGTCTTTGTACGAGTGAACGGAATCCAAGATGCGTGCCCACCCCATGCCAACATCCTGTGCCGTTGCGTGAGGCCATCCGAGCCGCGCGAGCGTACCGACTTTGATATCCTCGCCGCGTGGAACATCGGGCCACGCAGGAATGCCAACTGCGTGCGGCTTCACCGCTTGCCACACGTCCACATAAGAATGGCCAACAACCATCACACCTGGGATACGCATCGCATCGTTGGCGATGCGGCTCTCCTTGCTGCCTGGCACGAGGTGATCAACTAACACACCTGCACGCGCAGTCTCAGACGGTGCAAATTCGTCGAGAACCTCGAGCAGGTGGTCAACACCCGAGAGTTCCTGGACAACGACTCCTACGTAGGCGAGGTCTTCTCCCCAGATTTTCTGGATCAGCTGAGCGTCATGTTTGCCTTCAACCCAGATTCTGGATGCTCGGGCTCTGCGGGCTCTCTGAGTGGTGTGCAGCGAACCCGACGCAGTGACGGTATGCCCTGCCACGAGTTTTTCGCCACGCTGATGGGCGAGATCCGCTTGAGTGATGACTGGCGGTTGTAGATCAACAGGAACCCCGTCAATCCAGTACCCACGCCCAAGGGGGAATTCTCGCCGAACGCTCCTGCGTCCTTCGAGCGTCATCACCCACGTGCCAGCAATTTTGCGGATACTGAGGATTTCACCGACAAAACCGCTTGCAACATCCTCAACAACCAGTCCAGGCTGGGCAGTAACTGGAAAAACGTGCATCCTCTTATCGTGAGGATCCGCTCCGAGAACGTCACGTCCATAGCGATCGTCAGAAAACTGTGGTGTAGGAGGGTGCCTTAGCTGTCGGTTGAAACTCACACTCTCAGACTACCTATCATCGAATGGCAGCGTAGAATAAGCACTCATAAGCATAGAGTGCTAGCGTACATAACAGCAGCTGTACGTCTCGCAGCACAGCGGGGAGGTGACGATGCGAGGGAAGCCAGAACCGAAGCACGTGCGGCAAAGCCGCATTCTCGAGGCTGTTATACGTGACTACGTGGAAACGAGAGAGCCAGTAGGGTCACGCAGCCTTGTTGCACGCCATCATCTGGACGTATCACCTGCGACGGTGCGCAACGATATGGCCGCACTGGAGGAAGCTGGGCTTATTGCGCAACCGCATACGTCTGCCGGCAGAATCCCTACGGACGCAGGCTATCGTTCCTTTGTCGACACCCTCAATCGCCTCAAGCCGCTCAGCCGCGCTGAACGCCATGCGTTTGAGAAGTTTTTAGCTGGCTCAGTGGATCTTGACGATACGGTTCAGCGAGCGGTGCGCTTATTAGCGAAGGTCACTCATCAGGTTGCCATCGTTCAGTATCCGAGCCTGCAGCGCGTCTCAGTGCGTCATGTGGAGCTTATTCCAGTCGGGACGCTGCACGCGATGGTGATTATTATTACGGCGGCGGGGCGAGTGGAGCAGCGTACCCTCCAGTTTTCTGCTCCGATTGATATCACTGATTTGGCGAAGGCTTCAGAGCTGATCAACGACGCTGTGGATGGCAAGGATCTCGATGCGATCAGAGAGGTTGCTGTTGCGGGGTCTGCCTCCAGTGCAACTTCGGCTGGCTCAGATACGGGGGCTCATGCATCGGCGTCATCCCACGCAACTTCCTCATTGACGAGCTCGGCATCGGAAGCTCAGCCGATGAACGAGGAGCCAGTGACCGGCGCTCGTGATACGGTTCAGGCAATTACCGCTATCGTGCTGCACACAATCCAGGATGCGCTTATCGCAGATTCTGAGGAGAGGGTTGCGGTTGCCGGCGTTGCGAATCTGTCCCGGCACGAGGAGGATTTTGCGCGGAGCATCTCACCCGTGTTGGATGCGCTGGAAGAACAGGTGATCCTGTTGAAACTCATGACGTCGATCCACCATGATGCGTCGGATCCTTCTGCTTCCGCCGCGTCTGAGGGTGTGTCGGTGTCAATTGGCCAGGAGAATGAACACGAAGGGTTAGCTGAGGCGTCAGTTGTGACCGCAGGCTATAACGTTGACCACACTGCTGTCGGGCGGCTAGGAATTGTTGGGCCAACACGTATGGATTACCCGGAGTCGATGCGGGCGGTTTATGCTGTTGCGCACTACCTCAGTGATATTCTCTCGCCACCCACCGACGATGAGGAGGAGTCCTGATCGCGTGTTGCCTCACTGTGTGATTGAACGTGTGCGGGCTCACCATGCGGACAGCGATCGGTGCTCGGAATGCGGGCGTCTGGCAGAGCCTGTGCAGCCGGCGTGGGCGAGTGCACACCGGAGGTCAGGGCAAGGGCATCCCGGTAAGACGATGAGCACAGGGCGGAGTGAACACAGGAGAACGACTGCGGCAGGAAGAACAGGAAACTGCGTGAAGAGATAAGCTTTCCTCTCATATGTGATACTCATATAAGACATAGACGAGCGTGAAAATAGGTTCCTCGAAGAAAGTACAGCAACAACAGTGGCAAACTACTATGAAACTCTTGGCGTATCGGAATCCGCGTCACAGGAGGACATTAAGAAGGCATATCGGAAACTGGCGCGAAAGCTTCACCCCGATGTGGCGGGTCCAGGGCATGAGGATGAGTTCAAGGCCGTCAACGAAGCCTATGCCGTACTCTCGGACGAGAAGGCGCGGCGCGCTTATGACATGGGTGTGGATCCTCATGCTCCAACTGGGGATGCTGCGGGCTTCGGATCCGGTATGTTCGAAGATATTTTCAACTCGTTCTTTGGGACGGGGTCTGCGCGTGCGGCGCGCGAACCAGTGTCCCGCGCGCGCAGGGGAGCCGATTCGGTTGTTCAGATCGATCTGACTCTGCACGACGCCGTTTTCGGGGTGGATAAGGAAATCTCCCATAAGGTGTACGTCGTCTGCCCTCGGTGCGAGGGAACCTGTTGCGAGCCGGGAACCAGCCCGACGACGTGTCCGGTGTGCCACGGTTCTGGAAGCGTGCAGCACGTCACGAATTCGTTCCTTGGCCGCATGGTCAGCGAAGTACCATGCACGAATTGCCACGGATACGGCACTGTGATCGAGCATCCATGTACGGAGTGCGCAGGCGAAGGCCGTGTACATTCCACACAGAAGTTTACGATTACCGTTCCTGCAGGCGTTGACGACGGCATGCGTATTCGCCTGTCTGGCCGAGGAGATGCTGGCTATGCCGGCGGGCCGAACGGAGATTTGTTTGCGCAGATAGCGATGGAAAACGATCCTGTGTTTGAGCGTGACGGTGACGATCTGTACGCTCAGCTGCGCATCCCGATGACGGCTGCTGCGCTGGGCACAACTGTTGATATCACCACGTTTGACGGCACTCGCACAATCGATATTCCTTCTGGGACGCAGTCGGGATTCGTCGCAACACTCGAAGGATTAGGCGTTGGGCGTCTGCACAGGGGTGGCCGCGGTGATTTGAACGTGACGATCAGCGTGATCACGCCGACGAAGCTCGATGGGCAGCAGAAGAAGCTGGTGAAGAAGCTGTCCGCTATGCGTGGAGAGGATCATGGATCGTGGGATCTGAGCCGTGCCGATGAAGGGTTCTTTGGCCGCCTGAAGAACAATTTGAAAGATGCTTTCGGAAAATGACGGCAGCCGTCTACATCGTCGATGACCTCGACGAGGTCGATATACCCGCAACTTTGAGGCTTGACGGAGAGGAAGGTCGCCATGCGGCGGCTGTAAAGCGCGCGAGGGTGGGGGAGCAGATCGACGTCGTGAATGGGCGTGGGATAAAAGTGCATGCCCACGTCATTCAGGTTCTTCAGAATGCTGTTGTGCTGCAGACGGACAGTGTGGTTCGTGAAACACCTGATCCCGTCCGGATTACGCTTGTCCAAGCGCTCGCAACAGGAGGGCGCGACGAGCAAGCGATCGAAACAGCAACTGAGTACGGGGTGTGCTCGGTGATTCCCTGGCAGGCTCATCGTTCGACGGCTTCCTGGGCGCATAAGGCGGTCAAGGGGAAGCAGCGATGGGTCAAAACTGTGAGGGCTGCAAGCAAGCAGAGCCGACGTTCCTGGATTCCGTCAGTTGCAGACGTTGTCACGTCCCAACAGCTGGTTCACCTCGTGGAGCAGTCCGTCTCCGAAGGCGAACACGTGCTGGTGTGCCACGAGGCAGCGACGAGTGAACTCATCGACCTCAACTGGGGTGAACTGCTGCGTCCGGACGATGGCGATTACCTTGCAATGCACGCTGCGCGCGTCACAATTATTGTTGGCCCGGAGGGGGGTATCGATGACGAAGAGCTGAAGGCTTTGCAAGCCGCGGGATCGCATGTGGTGTTGCTTGCCCGCCACGTTCTGCGCTCATCGTCAGCCGGCGCCTATGCGATTGCACAAATTGTTACGATGGAATCGTTGGTCAGGCGAATGCGCCACAACCAGCGTGAACAGGACTCGGTACAGGATTGACCAGGGAGGTACACGCGCTTGAGGGAGCCGAAGACGAGCGCACGTGAAGGAGTAACGGCCGCAGCTGGTGTTCAAGCTGGCGAAGAGCTTCACTACGCAGCCGTGAATGTGCCGGAATCGTTGGCGATGGTGGATCTGCTGGGGTATCGAGATGAGGTTCTGCGTGCATTGGAAGCAGGGCTATCCCCGGTGACGATCCATGTGAGGGGACGAGTGCTGACGCTTGCCAGCACTGATGAGGCAGCGTTAATGCGTTCTCGTGTTCTTATTCAGGAGCTGATCGCACTTGCCCAATCCGGTGAACGACTCACTCCAGATGCCGTCGCACGTGCCGTCGCCCTCACGCGCGAAGGTATGGCGAATCCAGCAGAGTATCTGAATCGTGACATTATCTCAGCCCGCGGGAAGCGGATTCGCCCACAAACAGTAGGCCAGAAGGACTATGTGGACGCGATAGATTCCCACACAATCACGTTTGGGATCGGCCCTGCCGGAACTGGGAAAACGTATCTGGCGATGGCGAAGGCTGTTCAGGCGCTCACGAATCGGCAAGTGTCGCGTATTATTCTGACGCGCCCAGCGGTGGAGGCTGGAGAGAGCCTCGGATATTTACCCGGTTCGCTCACCGACAAGATTGATCCCTACGTGAGGCCTTTGTATGACGCGATGTACGACATGCTTGATCCTGAGGCTATTCCTACCTTGATGGCGGCTGGGACGATTGAGGTAGCGCCCCTGGCGTATATGCGTGGGCGCACGCTCTCGCATTCCTTCGTCATCCTGGATGAAGCCCAGAACACCACAGCTCAGCAGATGAAGATGTTCCTTACTCGGCTGGGTTTCGATTCTAAGATCGTTGTGACTGGCGACGAGACTCAAGTGGATTTGCCGCATCACGTGACGAGTGGATTGATCCTCGTCAAAAAGATACTGCGCAATATCCCAGATATTGCTTTTCGGGAGCTCTCAGCCGCAGATGTGGTGCGTCACGAACTTGTTGGCGAAATTGTCGATGCCTATGCACGCTACGATGCTCAGATGGAGTCCCGTGTATCTGGGGCAAGGCAGACGCGCCTGCGGCAGGCGGCGGGTGTAAAACAGGCCAGCGGGGAATCTGAGGCGTCCGAAGTGGATTCGGACATGACGGGGAGCGACCAGGTGGTACAGGAAGGGAAGCGGGTAGATGATTGAAGTCAATGACGAATCAGGGTTTGAGCCTCGCGTGGAGCTTGACGATATCTCAGCATTGGCTGCGTTTGTTCTCGACCAGATGCGCGTTCACCCCCAGGCGGATTTGGATGTTGTGCTCGTGGACGAAGCTGCGATGGAGTCACTGCATCTGAAGTGGATGGACTTACCCGGGCCGACCGATGTGTTGAGCTTCCCGATGGATGAGCTGCGTCCAGCACCGTTGACGGAGGAGCCCGAGCCTGGACTGCTGGGCGATATTGTGGTGTGTCCTTCCGTTGCTGCACGTCAGGCGTTGAACGCCGGGCATTCCACAATGGACGAAATCCTGTTGCTGGTGACTCACGGCATTCTCCATCTCCTCGGATACGACCACGCTGAAGAAAATCAGCGTAAGGAGATGTTCGATCTTCAACGGCACCTGCTGTTGATGTGGCTGGCCTCGCGCCCAGGCCATGACGGTGATGGTCACGTTCCGGAACCAACAATGGAGTAGAGCATGGTCAGTGTATCAACGATCCTCTTCCTGTGTGCCCTCGGCGTTTTCCTTGTTGCCCTCCTGTATGCGGCAGCATTTGCAGCTCTCCAATTCGTCACGAGAGCTGAAGCTGCGCAGAACTCATACGTGCTTGGCCTCCTGGCGATCCGTAGTGCAGCTCAGATCGCACTGGCAACGATTGAGAGCTTTTTACTTTTAGCTTCTGGCACGCTGATTGCGGGCGCGTTTGAGAGCCTTGGCTGGTCAGTGTGGCGTGCGTTGAGCTTGGCGATTCTTGTGGAATGTGGGGCGCTCGTCGTTGTGGGGCCAGTGGTCTCCTCAAGGCTGGGCAGTGCGTATGCGTTGACGACGCTGAAGCTGACAGCATGGCTGGTAGTCCCATTAGCACGTGTCATCGTCCACCTGCTGCCGCAAAAGATGGACGAGCCCGACGAAGAATCAGAGCAGCGTCAGGAAGATGAAATTGCCCTGATTGTTGAACATGCAGCTGAGTCAGATGCTGTGTCGGACGAAGATCGGCAGCTTTTGGAATCTGTATTTGATCTCTCTCGAACTCTTGTGCGTGAGGTCATGGTGCCCCGTACGGATATGATGACAGTCAATCGTGACCAGAGTCTGGATAGTGCTATTACCTTGTTTTCGCGCAGCGGCTATTCGCGTATACCTGTTATTGGTGAAACAGTCGATGATCTTCTGGGCGTGGTGTATTTGAAGGATGTTGTAGCGAGGGTTCATCATCATGTCTCACGCGGCAGCGAAGAAACAGTTGCCGACGTGATGAGGGATCCTATTTTTGTTCCGGAAACTAAAAATGCGCACGATCTGTTGCGGGATATGCAGGCCGATGCGGTGCATATCGCGCTCGTTGTGGATGAGTACGGTGGTATTGCAGGCTTAATCACCATTGAGGATCTGGTGGAAGAGCTCGTTGGCGAGATAGCAGATGAACACGACAAAGCTGAACCGGAGGTAGAAGATCTGGGCGACGGACTCTACCGTGTACCGGCAAGGCTGCCTCTAGACGATCTCGGGGACTTGTTTGCGATCAGTCTCGATGACGACGATGTGGACACTGCCGGAGGGCTGTTTGCTAAAACGCTGGGCAGTTTGCCGATAGCAGGGTCTCAAGCTGTTGTGAGTGGAATACAGTTGAGCGCAGATCGCTTTGGTGGACGCCGAAAGCGTTTGATGACGATGCTCGCCCAGGCCGTACCAGAAGAGATAGAGGAAGTAGTGGCAGAAAATACTCAGGCAAGGGAGCGCGCACGTGACTCCCAGTGACGTGACGACGAACAAAATGGGAGCGGCGGACTACCGGGCAGGGTTCGTGGCGATGGTGGGGAGACCCAACACCGGTAAATCGACGTTGACGAACGCCATGGTAGGGCACATAATTGCGATTACGTCCTCACGTCCAGAAACGACACGGCGCGTCATTCGGGGCGTGGTGACTACGCACGACGGGCAGCTCATCCTCGTGGATACGCCCGGCTTACATCGGCCGCGTACCTTATTAGGCCTCAGGCTTAACGATATGGTACGTGACGCACTGGCAGACGTGGACGCAGCACTCCTATGCCTACCAGCCGACGAAAAACTTGGGCCTGGAGACCGCTACTTGATGAATCTTCTCGCTCATCAAAAAGTCCGGACAGTTGCTGCAGTGACGAAAATCGATCGCGTCAGCCACGAAGCGTTGATGACACATCTCGCAGCACTGGGGTCGTTAGAAGGCATCGACCATATTGTGCCTGTCTCCGCGTTCACGGGCGCCAATATGGATGAGCTGGTGAGCGTCCTCGTCAGCCAGATGCCAGTGAGTCCTCCGTTATATCCGCCGCATGCGGTGAGCGATGTGAGCGAAGACGTGATGATTGCCGAGCTCATCCGCGAAGCTGCATTGATGGATGTGCGGGACGAATTGCCGCACTCTATCGCAGTAACGGTTGATGATATCGTCGAGGTTGGTGCTGATGGTTCCCTCAGGGATGTCCACATCGGGCAGTCGGCACCTGTGGCGGATGCTCAGAATGCCCAGGCAGCACACCTGAGGATTCATGCGTCGATTCATGTGGAACGGGACTCCCAGAAGGGTATCGTTATCGGGCATCGCGGTGCGAAACTTGCGCATATACGCAAAAAGGCGCGCCAATCGATTAACAAGCTGCTCGGCGTGCACGTGCAGCTGGATCTTCACGTCAAGGTGTCTCCGTCGTGGCAGCGAGACCCGAAAATGTTGGAACGTTTCGGCTTCTAGGTGTTGGCGCGGGCGTGAGGTTCTATCCGGCGGCATTCGAGGCCATGAGATCGAATGCCGGCATCGAGGATGGTGAGTCTCTCGCGTCCGCGATCTGTATGTGGCGCATACGACGCTGACCATCCTGTGAGCGAACGTTGCCTTGACCTCGCGCTTTGGCGTGGCACAATGTCTATGTGAAACTCTATCGTGACGTCGGCCTTGTTCTGAGAACCAGAGACTTAGGTGAAGCAGACCGGATCGTGACGATTCTGACACGCCACCACGGGAAAGTAGACGCTGTTGCAAAGGGCGTGCGTAAAACGTCCAGCCGATTTGGTGCGCGGCTCGAACCCTTTACCCGTGTTGATGTGCTCCTGTATCGGGGGCGAAACCTCGACACCGTGACGGAGGTCGTCAGCCTCGCAGCATATGGCTCTTCATTCGTTGGAGATTATGATGCTTATACTGCTGCGTGTGCCATGGTGGAGTTGGCTGACGATCTGAGCGAATACGGTGAGCCAGACGAATCGCATTACCTCCTGTTGGTCAGCGCGTTGGCATCCTTGGCTCGCCGCGAGCACGATGCTCAGCTCATCATGGATTCATATATTCTCCGCGCGCTGCGTCTGTCGGGGTGGGAGATGAGCGTGAGCGAATGCGCCAATTGTGGGCGATCCGATGATCTGGTTGCTTTTTCGGAGCGTGCCGGCGGAGTGCTGTGCTCGCAGTGTGCCCCTCATTCAGCGCCGAGAATCAATGACGATGAACGTCAGCTGATGGTGGCTTTGCTGGCCGGCTCGTGGAAGGATACTGCGCAGGCGGGGATCCGCACGCTGCACGTGGTCACAAGCTATATTAACGCCTATACGGTGTGGCAGCTGGAGGCCGGTTTGAAATCTCTGCGCGTGGCTGCGCTCCCACGATAGACACATCACATCGGCAACTCTCGGATGGAATGACACATGGATACTCAGACGACGCGTAGTGTTCCGAATGCACCTCATCCTGCTATCCGCATGGATCTAGATGCCCCCGATATACCGCACATTGCGCCCGAGTCGTTACCCCAGCATGTGGCAATTGTGATGGACGGCAACGGGCGTTGGGCGAATC
The DNA here is from genome assembly GCA_028724265.1 of Actinomycetaceae bacterium. Classification (GTDB taxonomy): domain Bacteria; phylum Actinomycetota; class Actinomycetes; order Actinomycetales; family Actinomycetaceae; genus JAQYDG01. The sequence continues at coordinate 10,672 of JAQYDG010000004.1, read as the reverse complement.
AACAAGGACTGCACCGCACCCAAGGACATGAGGCCGGTGAGCGCGCCCTGATGGAGACGGTAGCTGGAGCCGTGGAACTCGGGATCCCCGAGCTGTCTCTCTATGCGTTTTCAACGGAAAACTGGCGGCGCTCGCCAGCAGAGGTTCGCTTTCTGATGGGATTTTCACGGCAGACCATTCACGATGATTCAGCGACCTTGAACGCGTGGGGGGTGCGTGTGCGATGGGTAGGCCGCGCGCAAAAACTCTGGCGTTCAGTTCTGGGTGAACTGCGTGCTGCCGAGCAGCTCACCCAACATAATCAGCGAATGACGCTCAACTTATGTGTGAATTATGGGGGGCGTGCCGAAATAGTGGATGCGATGCGCGCTATTGCCTCACAAGTACAGTCCGGCCGGCTCAATCCGTCACGGATCAGTGAGGCGACGGTTGCGCGCTACCTCTATGCACCGCATATGCATGACGTCGATCTGATGATTAGAACATCAGGTGAGCGGCGCACGTCGAATTTCCTCATGTGGGAGTCGGCCTATGCCGAACTTGCCTTTTCTGATGTGATGTGGCCGGATTTCACGCGGCAGGATTTGTGGGGCTTGTGCACAGAATATATCCACCGTCACCGCCGTTTTGGCGGCGCTCAGGACGCGCCACGCGTCTAGAGGGACAGCTATCGGAGGGACGCGACGAAGACGCCGATCCAATAGGTAACTCCCATGGCGAGTAGGCCGCCGATGACGTTACGCACTGTTGCCGGGATACGTGGAGCACCGCCTAAATATGCGCTGGATGATCCAGTAATGGCGAGCGAAATGGTCACTGCAATCACCGTGACGAGAACAGCCCAGCGGTGTGGCGTCACGAGGATTGCAATAAGGGGTATGAGGGAACCGATGAAGAAGCTCAGCATCGAGGCGAAGGCAGCGTGCCAGGGGTTCGTATACGAGTCTGGTTCGATGCCTAGTTCCCATCTTGCGTGGGCACCGACGGCGTCTTCGTTGGTCAGTTGTTGAGCAGCCGACGTGGCAATGTCGGTCTGAACGCCTTTTTCCTCGATCAGACGGGTCAGCACGTTCAGCTCCCTGAGCGGATCAGCAGCGATCAGTTTCCGTATTCGCTCAACGGCGGCGCGCTCTGTATCTCGCTGAGTCGATACCGACACGTATTCTCCTGCTGCCATCGAGAGGGCGCCGGCAATCACACCTGCAATGCCGGATGCAAAAAGCGCTGATGCGCCGACTGCAGCACCGGATACACCAACAACGAGACCGGCGGTTGAGACGATCCCGTCATTCGCGCCAAGGACTGCCGCGCGCAGCCAGTTCAATTTTGATGCCATTCCAGTGCTGGAGTCTCTCTGTTCGTGAATATCAGACTCCTGTGCTGGGCGCGTACAGGGTGTGATCTCGGTCTGTTCGCATGAAGTCGTGCTGATCGTCATGGTGGAGCCCCCTCTGTCTCGATAAATCCCACACTAAAAGGACATTTGTCCTGTATCTAGTTAGGGCATCCTTATTTTTCGCGGTTTGTGGCGGGTCCACACGGAGATTTCCCCTGTGTGATATCGTCTGGCGTTTCGCTTGCCGCGTGTGAATGCAGATCGGTTGTCCACAGCACGTAGAATTTCACACGGGAGTGCCATTTTTCGTGTTGGAGAGTGAAGGAAAGGTTGCACTGTGGGCAAAGAAGTCAAGCGTTACGTGATTGTGACGCCGTTTGAGAGCAAGGATGTGATAGCGGCTATCCTTGCTGTCGCGCATTTTGATGTTCATGTGCTGCACACCAATTCTGGCGTTGCCGTGTATCACGAACTGACCGAGCCGGTCTACGACGAATGGGATATCCGTAACATTACCGGTCCGGATGCGGCGGACGAGGATATGAGTCCTTCCGATAACGGGTCAGCCGTGGCAGCCTATCTTTCGCGGCTCTCCAAATATGGTGTTGTGGAGCTTGAGGCCGATCTCGGGGACGATGTTGGCATAGAAGCAGGGGTGTCCGGTCTGGTGCGAGCGCGACGCTTTTTGAATGGACAAGAAGGTGAACAGATTCCCGCAGGGCTGCTGCTTGATGCACTGGATCCAGCGATCGAACATCTGGTTCTTGGAGATGCCGATCTTTCCGATGCTGTTCTCTCAGGTTCACTATCCGCGTCAGATGTCGAAACACTCGCCTTTCACGGGAAGCATCACGGTGATGGCTCCAACGAGCATCACACCTCTCGGGAACAGAATCCAGGGGAGCGAGATTCTCACGATTCTCGCAATTCTCGCAGGCATGACCAGCACGAGCAGGATGCGGAGTCTGAGAAGAAGATCGATACAAAGACGGATAGCGACGGCGCAGATAACGCAGACAAAAAGAGAGACAGCGGGGCGGCAACGGACGGTCAGACTCCAGAGAACAAAAAGCGCCGGTTCAGATTTGGGAGGCGTTGAGCATGCGTAGACTCACCCCGAACCCTTTTGCTTCAGATACCGGAGCCGTTCCTGACGAATTGGCCGCGGCCTTCGCTATCGAAGATCCGATCCAGAGGTATCGGGGCGTCGTCCATGCGCTGGCGCATGTGCGAGTGCTCGCAGGAATCAAGGCTCATCCGCGTCCCCGTGATCTCACCCATATTGAGGAAAACGAGACGCTTGAGATTCCTGAGCTTGCGTTGAGTGGCTCGTGGAAAGGTAACAGCGCTTATCCCGTTTTTTCCTCTTTAGATGCTCTGATGCACTTCAACTCCAAGTTGCGCCCGATGCCGATTGCCGCTCGCGACCTGGCTCGAAGCGCGGCCGAGCGTGGCAAAGGGCTCATTGTGGATCCATTGCCGTTGCATGAATCGCAGATGGTCAACACGGAGCCGATCGCAGATTCGTTCGCCGGCGGACACGTCCCTGAGCGGCCGTATGCCTCCGGCTATGTGATTCCAACCGGACTGCTTCGTGCGCTCGCAGACGATCACGATGCAACGCTCCTCATTGATCGGGCGGATATTCGTACTCTCCTCGCAGATACAGCAGATGGAGCAGGCGCGCGCGTCAGGATGCACATGGATGACGATGGGCTCACACGTATCTTCGTGGGTGTTGAACGTGGTTTCGGAAGGGATCGGACGTCTCAACTTCTGACGGAGCTTTCTCGCGTTCTTTCCTCGCACGGTTTTGGGGATTTCGTTCAACTGGTTCCTGTTGTTATGTGAGATGTACCTGGTTGCCTGAGGAGTGCCAAATTGTGTGCCGGGTGCTGTTATTCATGCCACGTGACACCGAGATGAGTTCCGTTAGAAAATCGGTTATACTTTATCCGTCGTCGGCATAAGCCGAAACGCAAGCGGAGTAAATCCCACCTTGGCGCCACCAGATGGTTCCGGGTATGTGCAGCAGCGTCATTGCTTCAGATGCTGCGATGCTGCCTCGATAGCTCCGTGCGCGTGCACGTTGAGGAAAATGAGGAGCTGTTATCAAACAAGAGCTGCGCATTAATGAGCACATCCATGTGGACAAGGTTCGCCTTGTTGGCCCTGCAGGTGAGCAGGTGGGTGTTGTACAGGTCAAGGATGCACTTCGATTAGCTCAGGAAGCTGGGCTCGATCTGGTTGAGGTGGCTCCTACTGCGCATCCGCCGGTGGCCAAGTTGATGGACTATGGGAAATTTAAGTACCAGTCTGCACAAAAGGAACGTGAAGCACGGCGTCACCAATCCAACACTGTGATTAAGTCGATCCGCTTAGGTATGAAGATCGATGCGAACGACTACAACACGAAAAAGGCTCAGGCGCAAAAGTTCCTGAGTGTTGGCGATAAGGTGAAGTTCGATCTCCGTTTTCGCGGCAGGGAGCAGTCGCGCCCAGAACTTGGGATGAAGCTGCTCAATGACCTGGCTCAAGAGCTTTCCGACTATTCAACTGTTGAGCAGAAGCCGCGTGTTGAAGGCAGGAATATGTCTCTCGTACTTGCACCGACTCGCAAGAAGACGGTGACGAAGTCTGACCAGCGCCGCCGGAAGGAAGCACGCGCTGCACAAGAAGCAGCTGCAGCACAGGCTGGTCAAACCTCGCCTGAGCAGACTGACGAGGCAGCCTCCAGTTTGAATTGATGCAATTCTTCTCAGGGCTACCTATGTGTGGCACTGACCAATGCAGACTCTTCATGAGGATGCTGTGGTGATCACGGCAAGAAGAAAGGGCGAATATGCCAAAGATGAAAACGCACTCCGGTGCGAAGAAGCGTTTCCGAGTCACTGGATCCGGAAAGGTGATGCATGAGCGTGTCGGTAAGCGTCACCTCCTTGAACACAAGTCGTCACGTGTCACGCGGAGGCTTTCGAAGGATCAGGTGTTCAGGAAAGCAAATATGAAGGAAGTTCGGGCTCTGTTGGGCCGCTGAGGTAGGAGGAGAACACTATGGCTCGTGTCAAGCGTGCTGTGAATGCGCATAAGAAGCGTCGCACGACACTGGAGAGGGCAGCAGGATACCGCGGTACCCGTTCTCGTTCCTACCGGAAGGCCAAGGAACAGGTTACGCACTCATTCGTGTATTCGTATCGCGACCGTAAGGTGCGTAAGAACGAATTCCGCCGTTTGTGGATTACGCGTATTAATGCAGCTGCTCGCGCACATGGAATGACGTATAACCGCTTCATGCAGGGTATTTCCCGTGCAGGTGTTGCGATCGACCGGCGTCAGCTTGCTGAAATGGCTGTTAACGATCCTGAGGCATTTGCAGCTATCGTCACCGTGGCAAAGAATGCGTTGCCGGAGGATGTGAACGCTCCACGTGCATGACGTTCGCCGTCTACCGTGTGCGCCCGCATACGTGTCGCTTGTCGGCGAGCGGGTGTTGGTCAACGGCTGATCGGTGAGAGTGAGTGACGGGGCAGGAACCAAACGGTTCTGCCCCGTTTTTTATAGTCGAGGAAGGAGACCTACACCGTGGAACAGCTCAAAGTAAAACCGGCGTCACGATCAGGATTACAGAGGGCTTCCCGATTGACGGATCGCCGTGTGCGGGACAAATATCAGCAGTTCCTCGTTGAGGGGCCTGCTGGAGTTCGGGAAATACTGCGCTGGCAGCCAGACCTTGTCCGCGACTTTTTCTATCAGGACGACGTGCTGAAGGCACACCCAGATATCGCGGAGCTTGCGCGTGCCGCACAGGTGTGGGCGCATCCAGTGGGAGCGCAGGATGCTCATGCGATGAGCAGCGCCAGCCAAGGACTGTTCATCGTTGCGCACATGCCTGAACGCTCACGCCTTGAGGACGTGTTGATGGGAACGGGCTTTGTGATGGCAGCGGCACAGATGCAGGATCCTGGGAATCTTGGTACGTTGATCCGTTCCACCGACGCGGCTGGCGGCACGGGCGTGATCGTGGGGCAGGGAAGCGTGGACTATCTCTCCCCGAAGGTGGTGCGTTCTAGTGCAGGTTCGCTTTTTCATCTGCCCATCGCTGCACAGGTTGATGTTGATTCGCTCGTCGAAGCTGCACATCGTCATCGCTACCAGGTGTTCGCTGCTGATGCTCACGGGAATGTGTCGCTGACGGATCTGGTCACATCGTCATTGAATGCGAAGCGTTGTGAGCCCGCACACGGCAGTTTTGACCTTCGTCGGCCGACGGTGTGGATCGTGGGCAACGAAGCACATGGGTTTCTCGGACACGATTTAGGGAATATTGATGCGGTCGTCTCCGTTCCACTCATTGGCCGTGCAGAGTCACTCAACGCCGCGATGAGCTCCGTGTTGCTCGCATATGCGTCCGCATTGTCACATATGTGAACAGAGATTGGATGTTTCTGAGACTTAAGTCCTAGAAAAGTCGATTTATTGCGAAACGATCGCGTTGCATAATTCGCTGTGCTTATCAAAAGGATTGTGGCAGCCTTATTGAGGATAAATATCCCAAATAGAATTGAGCCATGGTCGAAATTAGAATCCATGGTCGCGGCGGTCAGGGCGTGGTGACTGCTGCAGATATGTTGGCGTATGCAGCCTTCGCAGAAGGTCGGCATGCACAGTCGTTCCCGTCGTTCGGCTCTGAGCGCACAGGCGCGCCAGTGGTGTCGTTCTGCCGCATTCGTGACGATGTTATTCGTACTCGGGAACCTGTATTGAACCCAGATTTGTTGATCGTGCAGGATCCAACCGTGATTGCTGTCGTCGATGTTTTTGCTGGTCTCACTGACGAGGCCTACGTGATCGTCAACACCGAGAAGAATGTTGAGGACGCCGGCCTGTCGGAGATTGCGCGGAAGCTGCCAGAAGGGCACGTCATCACCGTGCCGGCAACGGACATTGCCCGCGAGCATACGGGTAAACCTATTCCAAACGCTGTGTTGTTGGGCGCATCCGCAGCACTCGCACACCTGTACAAGTTGGAGTCGGTTTCCGACGCTATCCGCAAGCGTTTCCCGGGCAAGGTTGGCGAGATGAACGTTGAAGCAGCGCAGGTTGCTTATGACTATGTGATCGAACTCAAGAAGGGGGAGTCGGCGAATGCTTGAGCAAATTGAGGGCTCAAAGGCTATTGCGCACACCGTTGCGCGTTGTCATCCGCAGGTCGTGTCCGCGTATCCAATTTCTCCACAGACGCATATCGTGGAAGAGATTTCGCGGATGGTCAAGGCTGGCGAACTGCAAAACTGTGAATATGTGAATGTGGAGTCCGAGTTCGGCGCAATGAGTGCGTGCATCGGTGCATCTGCCGGTGGCGCCCGTACGTATACGGCAACTGCTTCGCAGGGTCTGTTGTTCATGGTCGAGGCTGTGTACAACGCGTCCGGTCTTCAACTGCCGATTGTCATGACGGTTGCGAACCGCGCTATCGGTGCTCCTATCAACATCTGGAACGATCAGTCCGATACCATGAGCCAGCGTGATTCCGGCTGGCTGCAGCTGTATGCACGCGACAACCAGGAAGCTGCGGATCTTCACGTCCAGGCATTTAGGATTGCCGAAGAGCTTTCGATGCCCGTGATGGTGTGCATGGATGGATATATTCTGACGCACGCTGTGGAGCAGGTGGATGTGCCCGAGGAGGAGCAGATCGCTCGATTCCTACCTCCGTTCGAGCCGCGTCAGGTTCTGGATCCCACACAGCCGGAGTCAATCGGATCTATGGTGGGTCCGGAGGCGTTCCTCGAAGTGAAATACCTGCAGCATATGCAGACGGTGGAGGCTCAGAAGCTGATTCCTCAGGTGCAGCAGGAATTCAAGGAGATTTTCGGCCGTGATTCCGGTGGCTTCCTCCACACGTATCGCACCGAGGACGCGCAGACGATCATTCTGTGCATGGGTTCTGTGACTGGGACGGTATCGGATGCTGTGGATGGCCTTCGTGCGCGTGGCGAGAAGGTGGGTGTTGTATCCCTGACCGCATTCCGCCCATTCCCATATGAGGCCGTGTACGACGCATTGAAGGGCGCAAAGACCGTCGTCGTCCTCGAGAAGACACTTTCCTACGGTAACGGCGGAGTGGTGACGTTCTACATCGAGCGTGCGCTGCGGAAGACGGATATTAAGATCCTGACGCTGATTGCTGGGCTGGGTGGCCGTCCTATTACTGAAGCATCGTTGGATGCCTATTACGAGGACGTCAAAGACGGCAAAGCCGAGGATCTGACCTTCTTGGATCTCAATAAGGAACTTGTAGATCGTGAACTTGAACGTGAGGCGAACGAGCGTCGTTCAGGTTCGATGGCTGCTCATGTTGCAGCTGATGCGATGACGCTGAGCATGAAGGAGGGCTCACATGCGTGAAATTGATGTGGAACGCGAAGCGAAACCCGGAGCATTCCCTCAGACTGACCTCGCAGTACGCGATAAAATCCGTTTTTACCAGGTAGGCTCGTGGGCTGCTGGCAACCGTCTGGTTGACGAGGATGACCGTTCTGTGCAGTCGTCAATTGAACGGCAGAATTCACTGACATCTGGTCACCGTGCCTGCCAGGGCTGTGGTGAAGCTCTGGGTGCTCGTATGGCTTTGGATGCCGCGATGGATGCCGCCGACGGCGATGTTGTTGCGATCAACGCGACGGGCTGCCTGGAAGTGTTCTCCTCGCCGTACCCCGAAACATCGTGGACAGTGCCGTGGATGCACTCGTTGTTTGGCAACGCTGCGGCTGTTGCCTCCGGCGTGCAGGCTGCATATAAGGCCAAGGGTAATACACACACTCGCGTGATTGCGCAGGGTGGTGACGGCGGTACCGTCGATATCGGTCTGCTGACGCTTTCTGGCATGATGGAGCGCAATGACGATGTGCTCTACATCTGCTACGACAACCAGGCGTATATGAACACAGGTGTGCAGCGCTCGGGTGCAACACCGCCAGCGGCACGTACTGCCACAACTCAGCCTGTTGGTCCGCAGCCTGGCAACGATTGGGGCAAGGGCAAGGATATGCCACTCATTGCGCTGGCACATGAAATTCCTTATGTTGCCACCGCCAGCGTCTCCGACCTGAGGGATTTGGAGGCGAAGGTCAAGAAGGCGATGAGCATTCATGGCGCACGCTATATTCATGTGCTCGTCCCGTGCCCACTGGGATGGGGTCACGACTCGAAGCTCACCGTCAAGATCGCTCGCATGGCAACACAAACGGGTCTGTTCCCTGTGTACGAAGGCGAGTACGGTGAAATTACTTCCGTCACGAAGATTCGTGAAAAGATGCCGGTTGAGGAGTACCTGAAGCCGCAGAAGCGCTTTGCGCACCTGTTCAAGAAGAACGGCGATCCCGAGGTCATTAAGCGGATGCAGGCTTTGGCTGATTACAATATTCGCCGCTTCGATCTTGTAGACGAGAACACCGTTGATTTCGTTCCGAAAGGGAAGTAAAGAATGACTGATATTGCAGAAAGCATGCCATTTGCCATTACCCTGCCAGTAGGTTCTTCTTTGCAGGACTTGACGGGTTCGTGGCGTACTGAGCGCCCCGTATACATGCATATGCTGCCTCCGTGCAACAAGGCGTGCCCGGCGGGCGAGAACATTCAGGAATGGCTTTCGCTGGCTGAAGAACATGACTATGAAGGCGCCTGGCGCGAAATGATGGTCAACAACCCGTTCCCAGCCACCATGGGTCGTGTGTGCTACCACGACTGTGAGGTTGAATGTAACCGCGCGAAGATTGACGAAGCCGTCGGCATCAACTCTATTGAACGCTTCATTGGCGATCAGGCTCTGGAGAAGGGCTGGAAGGTCGATCCGGTCAATCCTGCTTCTGGCAAGACCGTTCTGGTCGTGGGCGGCGGCCCATCCGGCCTGTCTGCTGCGTACCACCTGGCACGCCTGGGGCATACGGTTACCGTCGTCGATTCTGGCGAAGAGCTCGGTGGCATGATGCGTTATGGCATTCCGTCGTATCGTTTGCCTCGTAATATCCTCGATGCTGAGATTAAGCGTATTGAGGATATGGGCGTGACGATGAAGCCGAACACGACGGTTGAAGATCTCAACGCCGAACTGGATAAGTACGACGCCGTGTTTATTGCTGTGGGTGCACAGGTGGGCAAGCACTTGGATATCCCAGCTGCAACAGCGTCCCATGTGGTCGATGCTGTCCAGATGCTGCACGAGGTGCAAGAAGATAAGCAGAACGAAAGCGTCGAAAAGCCACTGCTCGGTCGGCGCGTTGTGGTGTATGGCGGTGGTAACACGGCTATTGATGCTGCGCGTACCGCCCAGCGCCTGGGCGCTCATGATCCCGTGATCGTGTACCGTCGTACCCAGCAGCAGATGCCTGCGCATCAGTCGGAATACGAGGAAGCGACAGAAGAGGGCATCAAGGTCAAGTGGCTCTCCACCATTGATTCGATCGGCGAATCTGAGATTCAGATCGAAAAGATGGAACTCGACGAGAATGGCTATCCGCAGCCGACAGGTGAGTATGAGACCTTAGCAGCAGACGATGTGGTGATGGCAGTTGGCCAGGTATCGGATCTCGGTCTGCTCAACGGTGTGGACGGCATCGAGATTGAGAAGGGCGTCGTCAAGGTTGATACCTCGATGATGACCGGCCATAAGGGTCTCTTCGCTGGTGGCGACATGGTGCCAACTCCGGATAAGAACGTCACGGTAGCCATCGGCCACGGCAAGAAGGCCGCGAGGAACATCGATGCGTACTTGCGTGGTAGTGAGTATCGGCCAGAGCCGAAGCATCCCGATGCAGCCGTCAGCCGCCTGACCACGTGGTACTACTCTGATGCTCCGCTACAGGTTCGCGGCAAGCTCGAGGAAGCTCGCCGGCGCGATACTTTTGACGAAGTCGTGCGTGGGCTGGACGAGGACTCGGCAGTGTTTGAGGCTCGCCGCTGCATGAGCTGCGGCAACTGCTTCGGCTGCGATAACTGCTTCGCTGTGTGCCCCGATAATGCTGTGATCAAGATTGAGCCAGGTACGTACGAGTTCAACTATGACTACTGCAAGGGCTGCGGCGTGTGCTATCAGGAATGCCCATGCGGCTGCATCCAGATGGTTCCCGAGCAGATCTAACAGCAGATCTCACATCGAGCGTAGAGACGTCTCACAAAAGAGCGTCTACCGTCCGATAAATACGAACAGACTAGCCTGAAGCGACTAACCGTCCCGCGGTGGTCTGGCGGTGGGGGGGGGGGGGCCAAATGTGGGCGCACACCCCCCCCCGTTTAAATTTTTATTTTTATGGGGGGGGGCGGGGTTTTTTTGTGGGG
>JAQYDG010000003.1 GCA_028724265.1 Actinomycetaceae bacterium | reverse complement strand
ACACTCGGCTTCAAGGGAGCCACCGTCCGCGACCTCGGCTTCAACGAGAAGACCTCCACCCGCACCTTCATGGTCACGCTCTCCAATCCCATCCTGGCGGGAGAACAGCAGACCGTTGCTGCCTTCAGCTTCGGTGACGGCCTCACGCGCGAAGGACGCCTCACGAACTACATCAGCGTCACCCAAATCGGACGCGAAGCAGGTGATGTGTCCACCAGCAACGACCAGAATGTCGACTCCCGCACCCACACGCTTAACGACTTCGGGAAGCCCAACCCCGGACTCTTCTAACAACACAACACAAAACTAAACATGTGTGTGCCCTGGCAACTGCCAGGGCACACACATGCTTGCATCCAGAAGACACCACCCCCACAGCAAGCACACGCTTGCCACACACACGCTTGTCACTCACCAACACATGCCTACCAACGCGCGACACAAGAATAGCGGCCTCACAAACCCGCCACACAACACGCCGACACAACACGCCGACACAAAAAAGAAGTGCACAAAGTAAAGGCTGCCGGCCGAGGAGCCGCAGAAAGCATCAGTGTGGGGCTTTCATCCTAGGCTGGTGGGTGTTGCCCTCCGAGATTCGAGGAATCAAGCAGAGCGATTATTTCAGCGATTATCGATTATTTTGCCGATCGACCAAGGCGGCGGAGCGACGAGCACGGACAATCTATCCGTCAAAAACGTCGAGAAAGCTCGCAATGCGCTTGGTCGGCGCAGAAAAGAACAATTGCGGTGTGCCGTCAAACTGTACGGTACCGTCAGCAAGGAACACCACTCGATCGGCAACGTTCCGAGCAAAATTCATATCGTGAGTGACAACCACCAAGGTTGCGCCCTCCCGCGCAAGATCCGTCAGCACTCGGCGCACCTCGGCTCCCAGTTCAGGATCGAGTGCAGAGGTGGGCTCGTCGCACAACAAATACTCCGGGTTCATCGCCAGTGCACGCGCAATCGCCACTCGCTGACGCTGCCCGCCAGAAAGCTGATAGGGAAAAGTGTCCGCACGCTCAGCCAGACCCACCTTGCCGAGCAGCTCGCGCCCATAGGCCTCTGCGTCCTTTTTCTTGATTCCCTTGGCAAGGACAGGACCAAGAGTCACGTTGCCCAGAAGAGTCAGGTGAGGAAAAAGCTGAAAGTCTTGGAACACCATAGCAGAGTGTGAACGCACTGCACTCTTGTCCCGGCGGCTGGGCTTCCCCGGGAAAGTCAGCGTCGATTCGCCTGCACACAGCTGCCCGCTGCTGGGCGTCTCCAACAAATTCAAGCAGCGCAGCAACGTCGATTTTCCTGAGCCTGACGTGCCGAGGATCACCGTCGTCTCGCCGCGAAGGAATTCGATGCTTACACCGTTCAGAGCATGTACGTCGCCAAAGTTCTTATGCATTTCTTTTACTGCCAGCATGCCGCCTCCTAGTTTTCGATGAAGCGTGAGGTGCGCTTTTCGAGCCACGACTGGGCGAATGTGAGCACCGTATTGATCACGAGATATATCAGCGCAACCTCCGTGTAAAGGATGAGCGGCTCAAACGTGCGAGCCGCTATTTGCTGGCTGACCATCACCAGATCTGCGATCGTAATCGTGGACGCCAACGATGTGCCTTTCACCTGGTCGATCAGATTATTACTCAACGGCGGCAGCGCGATCCGCAACGCTTGTGGAGCAACAATTTTCCGCAGAATTTGGGTGTGCGTCAGGTTCAGGGAGCACCCTGCTTCCCACTGCCCTTCAGGCACCGATGACAAAGCTGCTCGTATCGCCTCAGAATTGTATGCGCCAGCGTTGAGCGACAACGCGATGATGGCCGCTGGCCATGCACCGAACACAATCCCAACCTTTGGCAGCCCGAAAAACACAATGAATAGCTGCACCAGCAAAGGGGTACCGCGAAAAATCCAAATATATAATGCGCTGAGCTGGCTCAACACTGGGATGTGCTCGTATCGCACGAGCGCACTGATCACGCCGATAATCATCGCGATCACAAACGAGATAATCGCCAGCGGGATCGTAGCGCCAACCGTCGCCGCGAGGAGCTGCGGTAAGGATTCTCCCCAGATCTGAATGAGTCTATCCATTGTGCCTCTCTGGTTATGCCTCAAGCTGTTTTGCCGCCTGTATTTCTACCACGAAGCTCTCGGTGAATCACAGGACGGTAGCGACCTAGCGGTGGACACGCCGCTGGTGCTTTACTTGCTTTTCACGGAAATATCGATATTGGTGTACTGCTTGCTCAGTTCGGATACCTTACCGGAGCTGAGTTCCTTTTTCAGCGCATTGTTTAGAGCGTCGAGCAGCGGCTTTTGCCCTTTCGGCAGCAAAATACGGCTTCCTGTGCCGACCTTCACTTCGTCGTCAAGCAAACGAATCGGAGCATCAGGATGCTCAGCAAGATATTGCTGGAACGTTACCCAGTCGTTGAGCGTAGCGTCCGCCCTCCCAGATGTGACGAGGTCAATCGCCTGAGCAAAGCCATCGACCGGTACTATCTTGGCTCCCCTCTTCTGAGCTTCAGCACCAAAATTCGAGGTGACAGACTGCGCTGCATTCTTGCCGCTAAAATCGCTCAAGCTTTTCATCGTTGAATCTTTCCGAACGGCGATTTTCCCAATGGAGTCCGCATACGGGATCGTGAAATCGTACTTCTGCTTCCGCTCCTCGGTCTCCCCGACGTTGTTGATCACGACGTCGTATTTATTCACGTCTACGCCAGCAATCAAGGAATCCCACTTTGTTTCCACAAACTGTGTTTTGACGCCCATATCGTCAGCGATCTTGTTAATAAGATCCACCTCGAAGCCCTTGAGCTCGCCGGATTCGTCATGGAAAGAATAAGGAGGATAAGTGCCTTCGAGGCCAACGATGAGTGTGCCACGGTCTTTAATCGTCGTCAGCAGGTCTGATGACGTTGTTGCAGTTTTGTTTGATGCGGAGCTGGAGGCGTCGGGAGCGGCATTCGAGCACGCGCCAAGTACGAGTGAAACGGCTGCGAGAGAAGCTGCTACCACGAATTTCTTGAGTTTCATTTTTTCCTTTCTTTTCGGCTGCTCGCGCGAGATGTGCACGAGCTATTCACGCACAACGTACGAAAATGTTTGGGGAGAAAGCAGTTAATTGTCAGGCGAGGACGATTGAGAGTTGGGAACGAGTGAATGATGAGGACGAGGCGACGTATCGTGAAGGCGATACCAGACGCAAGGTATTGCTCGATCAGCACAACCCATAGCCACCACGCACACAGCCGGATGGCTGACCGCATAACAGCGCTATCGGAGACGGAGTGCTGTTCCTCTATTATCACTGATTGACTTCATGATCGCCGACAGACAACGTCCCGGCGCGAGAGCACCGAACGCTACCGACTTCGTCACCACATGTTCGACGATACTGGCCGAACAGCGCAGCACGCACAGGCACATCGCACAGCTCAAGCAATACAGCGCGACCGTGGGTAAGCACAGAGCAACTCAGGCACGCAGCCCAGCACAATTCAAGCGCGCAGTTAGCTCAGGAGCAGTGGGAAGATTCTCCGCCGTTGTTCTCAATTCTCAGTTATCCAACACTCAGTGTTGACAGCACATACACAGCCCGAGGCGCGCACACATGCAGGTGGCCGCAACATGTGTTGGCGCCACTGGCATACACGTGAACATCTTAAACTTGCGCATGATCCCTCAGGTTTTCCGGTGTATCGATCCAAATCTTCAGCTACGCACAGGGCATCAACATGCCCGTGCGCAACCCGTTTATTCTGGCAGAGAAGACGCCAATTGAAAAGAGGAACGAACGATTGAGACGTGCAACACATCGTTGTGTGCACAAGTATGGCCACCCAGGCACGGAACGCTACCGCTCATGCTGCGTAGGCACTAGCTGTTCTTGTAGCCGCCCGTACGGCCGTACAGTCGCGCGCACAGCCCAGCCCCGTACACGCGCCCTGCCACGCAGCCGCATAACCACGCAGCCGCACAGCCACTTAACCACACGATATTAGCGTTCGATCTTTAGCGCTTCTTTAGCGTTTCAGGCGAAAAATATCCTCCACCGGCATGGCGAAGCGCTCCGCAATACGCAGAGCCAGGGGCAGGCTTGGATCGAACTTGCCAACTTCGATCGCATTGATCGTTTGCCGCGACACGCCCAGTTCCTTAGCTAATTCACCTTGGCTAACGCCTGCAGCCTGACGCAGATCCCGCAGAATGCTCGTTGTATCAGCCACGAACAGCACGCATCTGCAGGTAGTATCGCACCCAAAAATCGGCTGCCACAAGTGCAAGTGCCGCACCCATCCAAACGGCGGGCACAGCCGACGGCCACAACGAGAGTCCGATCATTGAAAGCGCCATGATCACCAGGGCGTCGCGGAAAGTCTTTGACTCCGCCTCCCGTTGTCCATGGAATTCCACTGAGTCAGCATGTGAGGCACCCGAAGCGTCACGGTTGCGATGCACAGCAAAGTTGATCGCCAAGAAGAACGGCAACGTCAACAACGCGCCCAGAACATAGATCGCATAACTTGTCACCGTGTTGGCTTCTTCAGTGACAGCCATCAAGACCCACCCTGGTACCAAACACACCAGAGAGACAAACCACAGCTTTTTCATGCTCATGTGACAAGCATACTTGACAACCCATCGCCCTGTCAAGCACACTTGTCACGCTCTGCAACACGACTAAAGTGAACCTGGCGCAGGCTTAGGAGTCTGGTGTAAAGATATCCTCGATAAGGACGTGGAACGCGCGAGAAATCGTAATGGAGGGGCTTGATCCATTAGTAACCAAACCCCTCTTTAGACGATGCGTACGCCAGACTAGATGTCCTGGCGACGACGCACGAGCAGACCGCCAACCGCTGTCAGCGCGAGTGAAACGATTGCTAGCCTGCCAACCGTTGCACCTGTCTTTGCCAACGACTTGACTGGCTTCGAAGGAGCTGATGTCCGAGGCTGAGGAGTTGCTGGTTTCGGAGTCTGGGATCCAGATGTCTCTGGTTCAGTAGGCTCCGGTTCGGGCGTCTCAGGCCTGGGAACGTCAGACTTCGGAGTTTCAGGCGTCTCAGATTCGGGAGTTTCAGGTTCAGACGTCCCAGGTTTAGGCGTCGGCTCAACAGCTGGAGCAGGCTTATCGACCATTCGAACCTGCGCATCATTTGCCGGAGCATACGCCCCGTCCGCTCCCTTGACCTCAAGAGCACCCTCTTCAGTGACCCGGAAGTCGATCTCATTGGCAATCAGATAGCCTTCAGGAGCAGCCGTCTCCTTCAGGGTGTATTCACCGGCACCAAGGGTCAACACCTTCGCTTCACCAGTAGACACCCACTTTTCGGAGACGTGATCCCCTCCGGTTACGCTCAGCGTCGCACCAGCAAGCTCCTCGCCCTGGCCGGCTGCGACCTTCGAAAACTTCACGTTCAGCATCGCCGGCTCTTCACCTGCGAAAAGACGGAAATCAACAGTGATGAGATTCTGAAAGTTAAAACGCCCATCTGGATCGTACTCGAGGATGTTAATGACAGCATTATCCGGCACAGGCCGCATGGCATCATCTGCAACTTTCCCAACCAGAATATCGTAGACCTTAACATAGACGTTTTTAGCCGTGATCTTCGATGGAGCATTCGTATTGTCAGCGTAATAATGGAACGCTTCCTGAGTTATCATACGGAATTCTTCATCGGAAAGGCCATATTTAGCCTGCAAAGCCGAATTATTCGGATAACCGTTTAATATGACGCGCAGAACTGCGTTGTCAAAAGCTGCCGGCGTAAGTTCGGCTCCATCAGGTCCTTCTCTACGAGGAGTATCAGCGAACGAAGCTACTCCGCTCACATCTTTGTGTAGATAAAAATTCTTATCGGCCATATATGACTGGCTCGTGGCTGGCCACTGCTTATGTATATTGAAGCAATACGCAACGATAGGATGGGACTTGTCTCCATCCGGATACACGTAAATATTGGTGTTGGCAGTGTCAGGTGACGCTACCGTGTAGGCTCTATAAACATCTCCAGTCTCACCCGGGATGGCGTGTGCCCCCCCCACACACACAACTCCGAGACCGGAAAATATCAGCACAAATACTGTGGCTAACGACCACAACCGCCCGGAAGGTTTAACTCTATTCACGATTACGCCCCTTTCGTCTTCTTGTCTCAAACGCACGGCAGTACCCTCACTCATACAGGCTGAGAGAACTATGTAACCTAACAAAGCACCTCTACATGCAAGATCAAGCACTGCCCTAGCAACGCTCAATTTACCACTGGAACGCCTCTCGAGTCCTTTTAGAGGTATCCAGTCGATACGCATGCCACTGGAACTTTCGCGTTATGTAGTGCGCCAGCGTGTGACACACTAGCAGCCTGAGCAATCAGCAGCCTGAACAATACGGCAGACGGGGGCGAGTGACGACTGCTCGAAACTAGGCGGAAAGACACTGCGGAAGCTGCCAGCTAGCTGCGCGATCCAGATATACTCATGACGCTAAAGGGACAATTCTTAATAGTTGAAGTACGGCGAGCAATGCGACGAAAGCAGCTGCAATACCGAGGACAATTTGTGCACGTAGTTGCCATTTGGCGAGCTTCCACCGCTGGTAGAACGTACGCTTCTTCTTCGTCTTCTTATCGATTTTGTTGGGCATTTCGAGATACGCCGTTCCCAGATAAAAAACTGCAATCGCTCCGAAAAGGAGCAAATCAATAATCTGAGCTACCATAACTCCTCATGCACGAGATACAAAAACTACTAGGCTTTCTTTACCATTTCGACAAAACTTTTAATACCAATTAAATCCGCAACGGCACCTGCTGTAATATTCGTAAATCCGCTTCCTCCACATTTGAGAATGTTGGACGCGGAACCTCTTTGGCAGCCTTGTCGAGATTAGGGGCAGCGCTACCCGTTTGACGTGCAAGATGCATATTCTTACTTCCCCATAGAACAGTAGATTGACGAGTTCCACGTGCCAAAATCCGACCCGCGCAATTGCGTTGCTTGACGTTATCATAATCTCAAGAAGATGAAAGAGAGTCTAGCAGTAGACCGTGAAAGAGCCAGCAACAGAGCACGCGAAAGATTGAACACCGCCCGAACAACGGCAGGGACACAGGGAAGTTGTAGATAGCTTGCGGAGCTCATTGTTGCCCATCTGACGGTGCTTAGATGCAGGACTGGCACAGCCCCACGACTAGCCTTGCTTTTGTTATCAAACTGTTATAAAGTGATCCTAAAGCTGATGAGCTGAGAAAACATACACAGTCACACGGCGTATTCGTGTGATGGTGTTTTCGCGGAGGACGTTTGAAGTTTCGAGCGTCCCGAGCGATGCGAAACCACGCGGTTTTGTTTCGTTCCCGGATCGTACACCGGGCGTGGAGACACTCCTACACATAGAGCAGGAGCCTCACTGGATTCCTGCTAGAAACATAAGGAGTCCTACTCATGAATAACGCATCATTCAAATCTATCGGTGTCGCGGTCGCGGTGACTGCGTTGGGCATAGTGTTCCCAATATCTGCAAACGCAAGCGAAATGACCAATTCCTTTGACGAGACACTTTCGATTTCCACGATATCTCAAAGCCTCGGCACCGTCACCACTTCCGGTTCAGTTTCTTATGTTGATGAATCAACCGTTTTATGGAAACTAGCTGACGATGTAGTTTTTGATGAAACTAATGCGACTGTGACACAAGACGGAATTACCGAGCAATTACCAAGTTCAGCCACTGATGTCAACGGACAGCCTGTAGACATCGAGTACAAGCAAACCGACAGAGGGGTGCTCATTCGAACTGTTTCATTAATCCAATCTCGCGGTGTAGGTCAGTGTCTGCTTGGGATTGGCGGCGGCGTTATCGGAGGAGGATCAGCTGGAGGTCTTGGAGGAGCTGCTGTTGGTACTGTGACTCTTCCCGTAGTCGGTACAGTAAGCGCCGGTATTCTAGGGCTGGTTGGAGGAGCAGTTGGAGGAGGAATGACAGGTGCAGCATCAGCATGTTTCTAGTAGACGATTTTTCTGGCTTTATATTTTAGGAATTGTGATTGCCGGAGTAGGTACTGGTCTATGGTTTTTAGTCATTGGTATACCAGCTCGCAAGGCTTTTATAGGAAATCCAATATTTTGGACTTCTCTTGCATTAGCGTTCATTCTCTCCTTAGTCCACATCACGAAGAGTAAGAAACACGAGAAAAATGGGTAAATGTTAAGCCAGAGTGTCGAGGTATCCTGCCATGATCCGCACCATCACCCACGAGCTAGCTCACTTTCATGCTACTGAGCCGTGAGCCGTGTTGCGACCTCCCACTTTCCAACAGTTCGCTATGTGCGTGACACGCTGGTGGAATGCACGTGGTTGGGTTGCACGAATTACCATCAACACCAACCACGTGCATAGACCACTGCTTCGTTTGACAAATCGTGAATGAAATTCCCACAAATCCGAACTATTAATCCCGAATTGTCAAACGACCAATTGGATTGCGTCCGCCAACGAGGCGCTTCCACCGCCTTCACTTCAACCGCGCAATAACTCCCGATTGATACCTTCTCGTGGTATCATTTGTAGTGTGACGGATGTGTACATTCCACTGGCAGACGTTGACGGCGCAGAATTCCTGCGTCGGCGCAGGCGCGCGCTCTGAGCCAGCGCGAATTGGCACGCGCAAGCGGTGTGCCGCAACCACATATCAGCGCATTCGAGCATCGCAAACGGCCACTTTCCCCGCAGGAACAAGAGGCTCTTGGCAATCAAGTAATGGTGCGCCCAAGCGTGGTCGTCAACAAGTTGCACGAAGAATTAAAAGAAATCCTCGATCGGCTTGGTTTCCCGGACGTTTCGATTTTCGGCTCTATCGCACGGGGCACAGACTCGCCGAGTTCGGACGTGGATCTGATGCTCCATACGACCAAGAAACTCGGCCTGATGCGAATCATGGACATCGCTCATGCTGTTGAAAGCCTGCTCTCCGTTCCCGTTGACGTCACAATCGATGATGGCCGCAACAGCTCGCGTCTTGCTTCTGCCCGGCGAGAGGCGGTGCCGCTGTGAGTACATTCAGTGATTCCTCCCCACAGTTTGGACTGGGAAGCAGCGGCCAATCTCATGTCGATTCTTTGAGAGACTCCTACTTTGTGAAACATGGCTTCCGAAAATCGCAGACCGCATTTGATCGCACCGTCGCTCTTCGCCGCCTTGGAGAAATGGCCGAAGCGCTCAAAGTCGCCTACTCAATCGTGACAGACGGGGAAAACTCATTTTTCGCACAAACGCTAGCTGGCGAAAAAACACGCTATGCGGCATATTACACGATTGCACGCGTGGTGGAGGCAAGCCAGAAGTTGCATTCCGACGTTAAGGAGCGGCATCCGGAAATTCCGTGGGCACTCGTGCGTCAGATGAGCAACAAGGTCATCCATCTGTACGAAGATATTGATGACGGCATCGTGTGGGAAACATTGAGCGGCGACTTTCCAGTGCTAGAAAGCCAGATTGCCGCTATTGTTGACGAACTGACAAACAGGCAGTAACTTGACGGCCAACCCACACTCAACTGCCGAAATTGAACCGCAGAAGAAGACGCCTCCGCATGATCCTCAAATGCTTGCCCTTCGATGTAAACCTTTATTCGCGCGGCCTTTTTGTCGTCAAGCCGATCCGACCCTCACCAATACGCCTAATGAGACCTCACTTGACGTGGTGCGGCTTTCACCAATACCATCACAACAAAATCAAAACCCGACCTCGCCCGGCATGTACGAAGAAACCCCACCAGAGCCGCCGAAAATTCGCGTGATCCGAGCCCTGCCGACACCAGCCACGCTTCACTTCCCCAACACAGTGGAACGATGAACACCCAACACAAACGCAACCCACGCAAACGAACACCCCACTCCACATACCTCCCGATCTGAACCCGATCACCAAACCCTAAACACCGATAAAATCCACCCACAGGAGTGCAACAACCTTTACCTCGTGACTTCAACACCCCCAAGACTAAAAGATGTTGCACTCCCACCTAGAACACGGCATCAGCCTCGTGTTCCTCACGCGTCAAACCATGATGCTCACCCGTCTCAACGAGTGACTGTTCGTACCAGCTCCGCCACGATTCATGAGCAATCCCGAGTTTCGGGGCGATCTCACTAATCGCTTTCCACTGCATACACGACCGGTCATCGGCTAGCCGGTCTGAGACCATCCGCACCGCACGATCCTTAAACTCCTATGAATTCCTTTTAGACATGTTCCTATCCTCTCAAAAACAGGTAGGAACAAAACCCAGCACGCTTCAAAGTTCGTTGGGCTCGTGACTCTTGTTGCATTGGTGGGGCTTACGATTGGAGCCGGAACTGAAGTTGCGCTACTGAAAGGGCAGGTAGCTGTCGGCCTGGCAACGGTTGCGTCATTGAGAGCGAGCAAGTGAGCGTTAGCGACAAGAAGATGAACACATATTTGCTTGAGTTAAGAATGTGGAAATTAAGGAAAATCGCGCTCATTATTGCTGCCAGCGCCATAGCGCTATTCGGAATTCTCACGGCTTTCTACTTCAACCTCGTCACCGGACTCCATATCACCAACGCTCCGTTCGACAAGAGCTACCTCGTAAAAAGTATCACCTCTGGAAATAATACTGTCGACATTTACCAGCACGACGACCAAGTGCGCATCGATGCATAAGACCAAGAAACTCCAAGGTGCTTGGTACGAATTAGAATCGTCAACATGGACGATACCAGCGCCTCCAATACCTCACACGAATACGTGAGATATCCTTTGGACCAATTTACGAGCATATCTTCGCTTTTCAATGCTGACGAACGCCGAGGCATCTACGTGCTCGAGTTTGCCGATGGTTCTTATTATGTGGGCCAAGCGAAGAATGTAGTAAGGAGGTTTGCGCAGCATCGCCACGGTCATACAAACCATGACGCTCCATGGAAAGATATAGAGGCGATTCGATTCCTGCCAGTTGCAGAACCAAAGTCTCTTGACGAAATCGAAAGATCAGAAATAGCTCGTTTCCAGAGTCAAGGAAAGACGCTCCGCAACAAAGCGATGAATGTTGGTCACCACGAACCATCGCAGCTAGATGTGAATATTCCGGTGGCTGAGCAGGAGCACTGGGCTGTCGGGAATCTATCACCAGATATTAATACGTTTCAAACTGCAGCCGCACGAAACCCTGGCCAGGCGACAAAATTACTCAGCAGTAAATATGCTGGCAATAAATGGCTTATCGAAGATGGGCCTGAATCACTTTCATTAGCTGAAGTAGCGGTCTATGACCTTGCTGCCGCAATTGCTTGTATTCCTGATGCCGTGAATCAAGAAGGCATTTATTGGACTGTGAGTGACTACCCGAGCACCAGCGGCGGGCGATTACTGACACTCAACGTGATGTCGATTGAAGTCATGTTCATGCCGCGCCACGCCTATGAAATTGTTGGCGAAGTTGACGGTAATAAAGAGCCGCCCGTCACATTTATCAACTTTCCGCAAGGCACAATTCCCCTCGCCAAAGAGGCGACCAGGAATCCGCCATGGAAAACAATACTGAAAGAATTCGCCATACACGCAATCCGAAACAACTCCAACTACGGCTTGATGCAGGTGGACACCCTCATTACTGGTGTTGGCGCATTACCGGAGATATTCTCTACCAACGAAGTGCGCCTAGCATTTACGCGACTTTGTTTAATGCTGATGCGCCAGAACAAGGCCGGATTGTTCCGACGCTGGCACAGTCCAGAACTGGCCAGACTCGCATACGAACACGTCCCCGAAATACTCGATTACTGGGATTCGGAGCAAAAATAGAAAACAAAACCTGCCGGCGCGAAATAGCATCAACACCAGCAGACAATTAGTTACTTAGACGTTCATTTTAATACAAGGCTCTGGGTGGGTGCATCGAGTGGCTAGGTGGGTGCGCCGACGTTAAGGGCTAGTGCACTTCGCAAAAACATCGGGAGGTGTCAATTAGCCCAAATACTACTTAAGGGTTCTAAACCGGGGAAGATCGACCATTGATTACGACGCCCGTCTATTATATCCATCGTTCTTATTACACCAGCGTTTCCGGTGGAGAAATCTGCGGAGAGGCGAAGCCCGCCCTGTCCTCCAAGAAAAGCACTCGGTACGCCTTGGCTATCTTTCGGAGCGAAAGTATGCAGAGCAAGCTGATAGTGGAAATCTGCTCTATCGAAGTCCGAGGTTACCCAGCCGTTCCGATATGCCAGATGACGCGCAAGAACCAGACCAGCGAGTCCCAAATGCAGACCACCGTTTGCAACTGTCCGAATATTAGTAGCCCTGCAAAACTCTTCCGGCGAAAACTCTTCAAATATATGCTGAGCTATCAAAGGACAGAGTGAAGCGGCTATCAAGAAACCACATGATCCTTCAGCCATGTAGGGCATAAGACGGTTAGCGTCAAGAACTTGTGCAGACCCGTCAGGCGCTCTAACTAGGGAGCGGAGTTCAACGTCGATCGCAGTGCGGGCTGAGTCATACAATGCCGTAATACCCCAGATCTCTGCAGCAGAAAACAACGCCAGGGCCGCCCCAAGACGTCCGTCCAAAATTCCAACAGCTTGCCTTCCCGACGTCGCTTGTCGTGACACGATCTGATCCTGGGTCTGCGCAAGAGCAGCTAGAGTCCTTGCCCGTTGTTCAGCGTCGGACCGAATTACATTTCCAGAAGTCAAGGCCCGCACAGCATCAACCAAGACCAGACCAGATAGTCCCGTCCTCAGACTAATATCTGCCGGGTTCTTTACAACGGGATCGGCTAGCGGGAATACCTCACTATTTCCATCAAATAGACCAGATTGCTCCAGGAGTAAAAGTGCTCCGTCGATACCAGATAAATACCCGCGTACTGCGGACCCATGTTCTCCACTAAGTACTCGTCCCATAAAGCGCTCCCGCCCTTCATGCAACAGATATGGAAAAACTCCGGCCAATCCATGGTTTATGCTCAGTGATCCAAACGGCTCAAATTGTAGGATATCGCCAGGAAGTGAAAGATCAGCGGGATCCTCGTTCAGGCACGAAAGAATCCCATTCTCTAACTCGGCCTTGAGATCGTTGAAATCGCAATCTAGATCGTTTGCACAGCATCGAATATCGGGGGTAGGTCGAGATGGGAAATGGTGAAGCTGAGAAAGAATTGGGTCTGCCAATTTACCAAAAAGTGCCCGTGCTCTGTCTATCTGGGCATTTTCTAGATCCTCTGTGATCGCGTTCAAGGGCACTAATGGCACAAGCATATTGAGCAAGACATTGTTAAATGCAAACCAGTCATTCTCAAAAGGAGAGCATTCAAAGCTTGGCACAAAGCCCGGAGTTCCAAGGGATCTGTCCGCAGATTTTCCTGCCTTAGTAGCGGCTTCAAGGTCAATCAAACGAATTTCATCATCAGCTACCAGAATGTTCATAGGCTGCAAATCTAAGATAGCCCACCCTAATTTATGACATTCTTCTACCGTTTCGCGAATTTTCCGTATCAACTCGGTTACACGTGCCAGGTATGAATCGGGTTTACCTGAACGCGAGTATGGATAATTCTGTGCAATCCAGCTCGTTAGCTGAACGCCCTCAAAGTACTCTTCCAACAAGAAAGTATGTCCGTAGAGATCGATACAGCCCAAGCCATTAACGACTCCCGGCACAGATCTAAGCTCATCAATGACTTTATACTCGTGTCGAATTCGTTCATGAGCAAATTTTCCGACTTCATCAAGGCCAACCCACGGACGCCCTTCTTTTACAACTACAGTAGTATGGTCTATTTCTGATTTTGCAAGGTAGACACCTCCCGCATTCGAAAAATGAATCGCATCATAGATTTGGTAGGGCGCAAAAGCGTCTCCGATCAGTTTTTTCGTTTTCTCTTCTATTGCCTTTGTACATATGACAGGGACCGTGACGCCTTCGGGAATAACAAACTTTGTTGTCCGAACATCTGGAATCAACACCCCGTCCTGGTTTCGAATAGCTGGTATTTGATTTCCCTCTTCATCTTGACAGATCATTCTTTTAAAGCCGCCATAGCGAGCATGCACGGGCGATGTACCAAAGCGGACATCCGTGAGCACGTCAGGCCCCTTGAATCCCTCTAACCTGGAGACGAGATGCACCACAATCTCCTCAAAATGTTTCACATCACACGGATATATAGCTATAAACTTTCCCGATTGTGCCCTGTCCGCATACTTTTCCAGACTTTCCACGAGTTTGTTGCGTGAACGGAGGAACTTAAATGAGAATTTAAGCTTAAGCGCTATTTCCTCGACACACGCGAGTATCGCTTGCGCTTGATCTGGCACAGCGGAAACATGTATTTTCCACCCTTGATCTGGAATGGGAATTTTATAGTTGACAAATACCCATGGATCTTCTGAATGGATAGCCCATTCTTTAGACCCATTTTGCTGGGTTTCTTCTACCAGCGCAGTTACGTGAAAGATGTTCTTGTCGTCCTCTGTGATTCTGTGTGCACCATCCGAGTAAAAGAGGCCACTGTGTTTCACATAAGCAATCTCAGTAGGTCTCGCCACCCCGCCACCTCCGTGCTGTCCTGAACGCAAAATCTCCACTAGCTAGGTAGATAATCGTAATAACTGACAAGCTTGCAAAGAGAAACACTCCGGTAACCGCGTAATCTAAGCTCGGATAAATACCGGCTTCCCGGGCGTAGGGAACCAGACTCGAAGCACTCAGACCAACAACCAGGAAAAGTAACAAGAGTGAAACAGCACAGCCAAGCATAGCCTCATAGAGGCTAATAATACGAAAATCTCTCTTTGCTCCTCCCGCATAGAACAGGGATACACTCGAGCGTTGAATCAGTGTTCGGTACGAACCCACAGCCGTTCCAGTTACAAAAAGAGCTATGACTACGGGGATCAAAAACATAACTATTAAAGCTGATCGTTGATTCTGCTCAGTTTGTGAAATTCCGGTGTTGATCCATTCACTTTTCGTCGCGACTTCCCAACCCGTCCCCTTAATATGTTCTTCTAACTCATCGACTCCAAAGTGTGAATATGCTGTTGTTTGGCTAATCCTCATTCCCCCACAAGGCGAATCTTCCGGTATTCCGATAACATTGAACCTAAGAAGAGCAGGCATATCGAGAACCGCAGCAACAGATAACACGCATTCACGGCCATTTGCCGTATAAAAACTCATTTTATCACCGACATGATAGCGGCTATCACTTGTTGCGATTTGACTAGATCCCACAGATTCGATACTTCCCTCTACTACGTTAATAGTCGGAAAAGCAGTTTTAGCTCGGCGTAAATCAAGTAGTCCCACGATGGGCTGCTCCGCCCCATAGGGATCATCCTTCTTATAAAGATCACTAGCCGTACTGACAAAAACCGTCTCTGAGACATCTTTGCTAACAGCCGCCAACTCATCGGCATCGTCAATGTTCCGCGTTGTTGCGATCGTCTGCGCATCAACCGAATCGTATATTTCGACAATCGAGGCGCTTCTACCCGTTGCCATCACAGCAGAAAGCGGAACCATGAAAGCCATGACGATAGTCAATGGGATCACAGGATTCATCCTGCTAGACATACTGCTAGCCAACCTCGATAACGCCAGTCCTAAGCGCGGAAACTTCCCCGTTTTGCGCATCGGCCACTGCAGAAAATCAGAGATTCCCTGCACCATACGCACACCATAAACTAAAAGAACCACGCACGCCCAGGGAATAATCAAAACTATTCGCGTATCGCCGGGGATCGGGGAATCTGGCATCATAAGCGGAATCCCGAGCATAACTACGATAAACAGCCCGAGAAGATATAGAACCTTGCTGCCTCGTTTTGCAGAACCGGATCGTTCTTTTCTTTCGAACACAGATAGCGTCTTAGCCACGGATGCGCCAACAACAAAAACAACCAGCCCAACACAGACAAGGAGACCAGCCGTGAAGTTGCCGCGGATTGTGACATCTTCCGGCACCAACCCAGCGATCTCTAGCACTTGCCCGTATGCCCACACTGCCGGAAAAAATAGAAGCATAGCAACAACGCTTGCCCCAACCCCAAAGGCAAAAGCTTCCAATCCATGCGAGACCAAAAGATCTCTAAAAGATAACCCGTTCAAACGCAGTATCCTCACGGCGTTCATGCGGGAAGAATAGCGGGCACTAAGCACCGTCATGAGCAGCATCGCAGTAATTGCCGCTGCGATGATCGCAAAGATCAAATTGAACTGAAAAGTGACCTCAAGAAGAGCATTTATGTTCGCGGCTCTCCCAAAATCTCCGGAAGCCACACGGACTTGGCGTGCTCCCATCAGCGCGTTCCAAATGACGCTATTCAATAACAAACCGAGAACGCTTGTCCAGAAAAAACCGCGCCGATTCCGATTGAGAAGCGAGCTAAGCACCGCGAATTTAGTGAGAGATACTTCCTCTTTCATGACACTTGTCCATCTTGCTTCTCTCGCAAAAGATCAAAAATCCGATCTTCTGTAGGGGAGGAAATTCTCGCGTCAATTTTCCCATCTCGCAGAATAACCACCCGGTCCGCTTTCGACGCCGCATGTATATCGTGTGTAACCATCAAAATCGAGGTGCCAGTATGCTTCAACTGTTGAAATATCCCCAATATATTCTCAGAACTCACACTGTCCAAAGCCCCAGTCGGCTCATCAGCAAACAACACCAACGGCTCCTGAGCCACAGCCCGAGCCAACGCCACCCGCTGCTTCTCACCACCAGAAAGCACACTTGCACGCTTTCCTCCCAACTCTTCAATACCGATCATGGCCATCGCACGCCCCACACGAGTAGCAACATTCTCAGCACCATCAAGAGCCAAAGGCAACGCAATATTCTGCTCAACCGTGATTTCATCTATCAAGTTATAATCTTGGAAAACATAGGCTAAATTCTTTCGCCTAAGCATTGCTTTTTCGTTATCACCCATGGCCACAATACTCTCGCCGGAAATGAACACGTCACCTTCATCAGGACACATAATTCCCGAAGCACAGTTGAGAAAAGTAGTTTTACCTGAACCCGATGCCCCCATCAAGGAAACCCACTCCCCCGAGTGAAGCTCAAGCGAAACCTCAGTTAAGACCCTATGTTTGCGTTGTGAACCACCGAACCTGAACGACTTAGACACATTAACAGCTTTAAGAATACTTTCATTATTCACGTTCATCTTAGATTCCACTCCCCTAACAGGTGCCTAAGCTCTTCAGAACTCCGCAAACATTCCCCGGTACTGCCAGATAACACAATATTGCCCTCCCTGAGCATGAGAATATTATCCGACGCCTGAACGGTGTGCGGCCTATGAGCCACAATAAGAACAGGAATATCTCGAGCGTATTTCTTCACCGTTTCGATCATAAGATGTTCCATCTGCCCATCAACATTCGAAGTTGGTTCATCAAGAAACAATGCCTTTGGATTCCCAACCAACGCCCTTGCCAGCATCAGACGTTGCAGTTCACCGCCTGAAGCTTCCCTAATGCTGTGTTGAGCAAGGTGCTGCGCCTCAGGAAGGTTTCGTCCTAGACCGACAGCAACCATAATTTCCTCTACCTGGCTATCTGTAATCTCTTTACGCCCAAAAACGATATTGTCCCGCCATGTACCCGGAACAGACACGATCTCCTGCTCCACAACGCCGATACTTCCAGCACCACTTAAGGAACAAGAGAAACGAACAGCTCCCCCTTCGATCTCTTTCTCACCGGTTAGTATCTTCAACAACGTCGTCTTACCACTACCAGACGCTCCAACTAGCGCTGTTACACCCGTTTCGGGTATCACAAAAGAGATATTTCGAAGGACAGGTTCCGATGGGACATACCCACAAGTAACATCCTCTATTTCCACAGTCGAATCATCCTGAACGGCCTGTTGAACAAGCGGAGGAGAAAACTTGATGAAACTAGAGCTGATTCTATCCTGACCAGCCTTCGCTTCTTGTACTGACATCGTTACAGAAAGTAACTGTTGGAAACTTGAGGTGAACGCTTGGAAATAGACTGCAAATGCGAGAAAATCCCCAAAACTCGAATTCCTAACCCCCACTTGAATTGCGGCAACGCCAAGACCTACGAGAAATGTTGCCTTCATGCATACGTCAATTATTGGAGTCAAAATCGCCTGAGTCTTCTCCAGTTTCAGGTTCGCCCTATAAAGTCTCTGAAAGCTCTTTTCGCCAATTTCCCTGAACTGTCTGACTACGTTGTACAGAATTATTTGCGGACGCGCACCTATTAAACTCGCAACAACATGCGTCGTTTCTGCATTCTCATCTTGAAAGGCAATCCTTAGTTTTCGTAAGCGCTGACCGAAAAACCACGTCACGACGAAAAATAGAACGAAAAGAATTCCAGCCGACACTACTGCCATCGGGAAAAAGTACAACGCTCCAACTAAACTACCGATAAATGTAAGTCCCGTACCTACAGCAACCGAGACAATACTCACTGCGCCTGTGGATATTAGCGCCGCGTCATTCATTATCAGAGCAATCCCGTCAGCTTCGCCTTGCCTCCTAGGCTGAATGTCACGTAAAAAATAACGCCGGAGAAACTCTTTTCGTACATATAGCGTGGTTTCGGCATTATAAAGAGCTGACAAGTACCCAGCCAAGGATCCCAAAATCGAAGACAGCACGAACGTTAGAATCAATACTATTAGCGGTCGTGCAAATTCAGCATTCTCCTCAATCGCGCTAAACAGTGATCTAAGCGCTAAAGGTTGGACCAACCCGACGAGAGAGACTGTGACCGTGGCGAGCCCACAAACCAGGACTAAACCTAGTTTTCGAGACAGAAGATTTTTAATGGAAAACATCTCAACAAACAGAAATGCCGCGCCAAAACATTACAACACATAATCTCCACGCGCATAGCCCTTTTGGTTATTACTGTCTAGCCACAGTGGAAATACAAATTTGCAATCCTTTGACGCGGCATTTCGCTTTTACTTTTCCCTGCAGCCTGCGCTCCATGTGCTCCACGACACGTTGCAGCCCGAACTCCACGTGCTCCATCGTGCCTGTGGTTCGACCGTTCCGCCACCCAAATTCTGCAGATCGAAAATACTCATGATGTCTCCTTAAATATTCCATGTGACCCTTCGCAACATGGCTAATTCTACAAGAAAGGATGCTTAAAATCTACGAAAAATATCAGTGTCGGATCTCACGTTTGGATTTTAGTTCCTGTGCGGTGGCAGATGTGCTCACGGGATAGTCTTTGCCCAACACCCTCCCGGAGGGTGACCTCGTGAGATCGCCTTAGCGTATTGATTTTTCTATATTTGGTTCCCTAAACCGGCTATTGAGCTTGGAGCCCTCTTTTCGTCGCGTTCGATGTTGTCTTTAAACTGGATGCTGATTGTGCCGTCGCTGGTGACGGTGGCGTGGTCGACGAGGGTGTTCCAGGCTTGATCGCTGTATGCGAGGGTTGGCTGGGTGGCGAGGTAGTCGCGGACTTTGATGGCTTGGGCTCGGCGGCGTCGCAGATCAACGATCTGCTCGCTGATGTACTGGTGCTCGGTCTCAAGTTGGTGGTGTCGGTTTTCGAGCTCGTGGTAGCGGCGGTCGTAGTCGTCTGGGTCGTGGGCGGTGGATGCTGCGGTGGTGATGAGTTGGTTCATCAGCGTGATGGTTTCTTCGATCCGTTCCCCTAGCCTGTTCTGCTGGGTTTCGAGCTCGCGGGTGTTGTAGACGGTTTCATCAAGCAGACGCATCGTCTCGTCAAGAACAGCATGGTCGGTGACGCGCTCGGTCAGGGCTGCGACGAACGCGTTCTTGATCTGGTCTTCGGTGACGTGGGGCGTGGCGCAGCAGTGGGTCTTTTTGTATTTGTTGTTGCAGCGCCAGATGTAGCGGCGGTATTTGCTGGTGGAGTGCCAGACTTTCCGCCCAAAACTACCGCCGCAGTCAGAGCATATGATCATGTTGGCGAAGGGGTGCGTGTTGGAGGTGCCTTTGCCTGCCCGGCGGGCGAGTTCTGCTTGGACGGCATCCCAGGTGGCGGGATTAATGATGGGTTCGTGGTTGCCGGTGACGTAGTACTGGGGTACTTCACCTTCGTTGACTTTCATGTTTTTGGTCAAAAAGTCGGTGGTGAAACTCTTTTGCAGCAGCGCATCTCCTTTGTATTTCTCGTTGGCCAGGATCGACCGCACAGTGGACGGCGGCCACACCGTCTTGCCGCGCGGAGTGGCAATGCCATCGGCTGTGAGTTCTTTGGCGATAGTTTGCGGGGTTGCACCTTGAAGGAAGCGGGCGTAGATGCGCCGCACGATCGGGGCCTCAGTTTCGTCGATGACAAGGTTTCCGTCCTCACCTTTCTTGTATCCAAGCAAGGATGCGTAGGGCACCATGATTTTCCCGTCGGCGAAGCGTTTCCGGTGACCCCAAGTGACATTCTCAGAAATGGAGCGGGATTCTTCTTGGGCAAGTGAACTCATGATGGTGATGAGTAGTTCGCCTTTAGAGTCCAAGGTCCAGATGTTTTCTTTTTCGAAATAGACCTCCACGCCTGCGTCTTTGAGCTGGCGGACGTGGGTGAGGGTATCGACGGTGTTGCGGGCAAACCGGGACACGCTCTTGGTGAGGATCAAATCGATTTTTCCGGCAAGGGCGTCAGCGATCATGCTTTTGAAGCCCTCGCGGTGTCTGGTGGTGGTGCCGGTGATGCCTTCGTCGGCATACATGCCTGCGAATTCCCACTCGCTACGCGATTGAATGTGGCGGGTGTAGTAGTCGATTTGCGCCTCATAGGAGGAGGCTTGTTCCTCAGCTTCGGTGGAGACCCGCGCGTAGGCCGCCACTCTACGCCGACGCTGAACACCCTGCGCCGTGGCATTGTGTCCGGGTGTTTTCGTGGCAGGTATCGCGGTTACCCGCTTGCGCCGAATTTGCGTCGTGGTCATCGTGTGCTCCTCTCGTCCAGGCTCACCGTCACTGGTGCTTCGCCGCTGGTGGGGTGGATGGTGAGTGTGCGGTCGGCGTTGACGACGATCTTTGTCAGGTGCGTGAGCGCGTGCTCGTCGTCCCAGTCGTCGAGGCCGAGCACGCTGGCACAGACCCTGGTGAGGTGTGTTTCTCGGATTTGGGGTGCCCGGCAGGGGTTGCCTTTGCCTTTGGTGGCGGTTTCGCACCACCAGAACTTGTATGTCGACGCGCGGCGTTTCTTGGTGCGACGGTGATAGAACCTGCCACAGACAGAGCATTCGATCCGAGATGTGAGCCCGGTAGTTCCACCTGAGGGTGTGGCTCCACGTCCAAGATGTCTGCGCCGGGCAAACTCGGCTTGGACGGCATCGAACGTGGCTTGGTCGATGATAGCCGGGTGGGATTCCTCGACGAGGTAGCGTGGCAGCTCGCCAGTGTTGGTATGACAGTTCGATTCTGACACTTTTGGCCGATAGTACTTTTGCAGAATGACCCGGCCGGTGTAGATTTCGTTTTCGAGCCATTTACGGATCGTCTTCCCACGAAACTTGGCTCCGCGCCTGGGCGTGATCCCTTCAGCATTCAGCTGGGCGGCTGTGGCTTCGGGTGAGATGCCTGCAAGGAACTCCGCAAATATCCGTCTGATGATCTCGGCTTCGGCCTCGATGATGACCAAGTCACTACCCACGTATTGGTAGCCGTAGGGTTGGCGCGAGTGCATGGCTCCGTCGGCGTATTTCTTCCTGATCCCCCATTTGACGTTCTTTGACATGGATCGGGATTCTTCCTGTGCAAACGATGCCAACAGGGTCAGCAGGAGTTCACCGTCAGCGGTGGCGGTGTCGATCTGTTCACGCTCGAAGCGCACCGCCACACCCAGGGCTTTCAGTTCACGCACAGTTTCGAGCAGGTCAACGGTGTTGCGGGCGAGCCGGGAGATCGACTTCGTCAAAATCACATCGATGCCGCCTGCCCGGACAGTGTCCATGAGGTCATTGAATCCGTCGCGGTGTTTGGTGGAGGTGCCGGTGATGCCTTCGTCGATGAACACACCCGCATAGTCCCAACCCGGGGTGGATTGAATCAGATGAGAGTAGTACGAGACTTGGGCGGCAATCGACGACAACTGGCGTTCGTGCTCGGTGGACACCCGCGCATAGGCCGCAACCTTCAACCGCTGTGGCCGGGCTAGTTTTGCCGGGATCACCCTCATCTCACCCACGTGCATCAATCTCCTTTCGCCCTTCGTTTTCCTTTGTTGGCTAGGGGTTTAGTGGTTGTATCCATGTACGCTCTAAACCCGGGTTTTATCCAGTCGAACCCGCACAATCAGCGCCCCCACCACAGCTGCCGACTCGTCTGCGATTCGGGCAAGAACCGTGTTCGCTTCCTGTTCGGTGAGCGCACCGGCCTGAGCAAGTTGATCGATGAAGGCGACCTGGCGGGCGAGGTCGACTTCGGCATCGAAGATCTCGCCTGTCATGGTCTGCCGCCTCGGGTGTTGAAGCGATGGCGGATATAGCACGGGTGCGAGCAGTACTTGCGGTGCTTGTTTCCGTAAGCATCGAAACCCTCACCGCAGGCGGCGCAGGTGAAGGTGTAGATCGCTTGCCGGTTAAGCCGCTCCGGGTGGGCATGCCACCACGCCAGGCGGCACGCATCGCAGCAGAACCTTTGCCCTGCTACCGCTGGCTCGATATGGCCGTTGCACTGTTCGCATACCTTTGCAGGCTCAGACTCGACTGGCGAGGCGGTGGTGATGTCGGCTCTGCGGCAGATCGACTTCACCGTGTTGCGTGACATGCCCAAACTGGTGGCGATCTGCCCATACGACGCGCCTCGGCGGCGTAGCTCCATCACTTGCTCACGGGTAATCTCACTCGCCACGGCGCTCTCCTCATCAGTAGGTCTCTACTGACAGGGCTTCGAGCCACACCGATTTATAACCACCCACCCCCCTTGGCCAGGAAAACGAAAAAGGCCCCGCCACCACCACGAAGGGCAGCAGCGGGGCCATTGACTCATCGGTTAGGATGGAGCGTTTAGTAGCCGAGTTTCTGATTCACACGTTTCTGGACGGCGGCATAATTCGCACCGAGCCTGCGGCGGCGTTCGTCACCATTGCCGTACTCGCCACGGATCACCGCATCAGCCAGCGCATCAATATTGACGGAAGGCTTGGTCGTGGTTTTGCCTGCGAGTTTCTCGTTGACACGCTTCTGGACGGCGGCATAATTCGCCCCGAGGCGGCGCTTGCGTTCCTCGCCGTTGCCGTAGTCACCACGGATGACCGCATCAGCCAACGCATCAATATTGACTGCTGGTGCTGGCGCGGGTTGCGGTTTGGGTGTCGGCGTGGTGCCACTCATCTGGTCGTACCAGTACCCGGCGCGTGCCATATACGCCTGGTGTTGGGATCCGGCGAGGGATGCTGGGCAGGCGGTAGCGGAGAAGTGGGAGTGTCCAAGCACGTTTTTACCCCACGCGGGGCGACCAAGCTTGTAGTACTTGCAGATGGCTGCGACCAGGTGTGCTCCGTTATCGAGGCAGGCCTGGGATACGCTCCACGGGGTTGTGGTGGCGTCTGCATGTTCGATACCAATACTGGTGGTGTTGGCATCCCAGTTTCCGGCATGCCAAGCGGTGTCGGAGTCCCACACGAGCTGGCCGATTGTGCCGTCGGATTGGACTTGATAGTGGGCACTTGCTTGGCGGGTTTGCCACACGTCCCAACAACCTTTGGTGGTGAGGTTGCCTGCGTTGTGGTGGATGATGACCTTATCGATCTTTCGGCCGTTCCTGCCTGGGGTGTAGTGCTTGTTCATGATGAGGTCGATGTCGGCCTCAAGGGTGTTCCAATTTTTCATCAGTGATTCTCCTTTTCGGTTGGGTTTTCAGTAGTTGGTGGTTCGGTCAGTGGCGGTCGGGTCTCGGCGCGGTTGGCTATCGCGTCGAGTGCGCCGCGCATTTGGGCGGGGATGGGTAGGCCAAGGCGGGTGGCGTTTTCGACCAGCGAGATGCCTTCGTTGGATAGGTAGAAGAAGATGACCGCCGCCCGGAGTACGCCTGGTGTGCCGAGAACATGGACGTCGATGAGGTGTGCGAGTCCGACGAGGGTGAAGATGAGGATTTTTCGGCTGATTCCTCTGAACCCGACGGAGCTGGACAGGCGGCGCTCTGAAATGGCGGCGAGTACGCCGGTAATGTAGTCGGCGATGGCGAAGACGATCAGCGCGTAAACCAAACCGTCGAGACCTCCAAGGTAAGCGGCGAGCCAGGCACCGATACCGGCGATGGTGGTTTGGATGGTGTGCCAGATGGTGTGTATAGCCATGAGAGTGGTCCTTATCTAGGCATAAAAAATTGCCCACACCCACCTGGGGTGAAGGCATCACAATGTGCTGCTGCGCAGCGATTTACATGGTCGGGTCGGTCAAGACCTCGAGAATTGGCAGACTCAAGTCGAACGATGCCGCCTTGGACACTGGCAGTTCCTGGGCTTCGATATGTGCTGCTGGTGTTGCGGGCGTGGCATCGGATTCAACTGGGATAATCGGCAACGGGACTTCTTTGCCTGACGTTGGCTTATCGGTGTTGGGTTCGGCCAGTTCGGTGTTCTCGTTTTCGGTGCTCATTGGTTGTCCTTGGTGATCGCGTCGTAGAGGACGTCGTAGGCTTCGGCTGCTTCGCCAGACAGTTCACCGTCATAGCCGTCGAGGAAGGTTTTCACGTCTGTGAGGTGGCCGTCGTAGGTGGGGCCTGAGACTTCAGCGACCGAGGCCAGCAATTCGGTACGTGCGGCAAGGAACTCACCAGCTTTGTCGGGGTTGGCAAGGACGAAGGTGCCATCGTCGGCGAATAATGGGCGGCCGTTATCGTCGAGAGTGGCGTAGGCGGTGACGAGGTCGTATTCGTCTTCCCCGAACCGGGCAATCGCCTCTTTCACCAACGTCAGCAGTTTCGAGCGAGCCCTAGATTGTGCCGCTTTGAGCGGCATTCCAGCGAGTAGCTCTGCGATGGGCTGCAGATGGTGGTTGGCGAGCATGATTTTCATGGGGTTTCCTTTTCTAGGCGAGGGTTGTGGACATGGCCGATAGGCCGGTAGTGGAGAAGTACTGCCAGGTGATATTCGAGCCGCTTCCAGAAATAGACTTGATCCACCCTTGGTTGAGCAGGCTGAGGATCGCGTTCATCCGGCTCATCAAATCTTTGGTGCGCTCAAACAGGCGGGTCATGTTGTAGTACGAACCGTTGGTGACGACCATGACGTCGTAGGTGTGGAAGACGATCTTCGAATTCCCGGTTTGTCCTACCCAGCCCGGATGCGTGCCCTTCCCGGCCAGCGTGCAGTCTTGCAAGGTCACGTAGCGAGAGCCGGTGGTGTAGAACTTGTAGCCACCAGTACGCAGATCACTACCAAGGTGGATACCTGCTTTGCCGTAAAACAAACCTTTCGGGTCGAGCGTGAGGCAGGTGTAGTAGTCTCCGCCGTTGGTGTTCTGGTAGGTCCATGCGACGTAGTCGCCACGATAGGCGAGCTGGTTGACGATGCCTTGCACATTCGGTTTGTCCTTATGCGCCCGCCGCGCGAACTCGCCGATATAGCGGGTGCCGTACCAGAACTGCATGCCAGCGCTGGTGATCTTACCTTCCAAGGTGGAGCCGTTATACCAAGAGATCTGGGTGGGGCTGATGCGGATGGAGTTGGTCCAGCCTGCCAGGCCTACTTGGATGGCGTTGGTGGCGAGCTTGTCCGCCGTAATCGAGCGCGCGGCGATCCTGCCTGCGTTGAGATACCCGGTGGTGATCTGGCCAGCATCCAGGGAGGCGATCTTCGCGCTCGTGACCGCTGCGTCTTTGATCATCGCGGATTGAATAAATCCGTTGGCGATCGTGAGCTTATCCGAGGTAATGCTGCCTGCTGCGATGCGTGCAGCCGATAGCGTCCCGGTCGTAATCTTGGTTGCCGATAGATTCCCGATTTTTGCGTCCGTGATCGCCCCATTAGCGATCATCGCCGTCTTGATGAACCCCGAAGCGATCGTGAGCTTGTCAGAAGTAACAGAGCCTGCAGCGATACGGTCAGCGGCCAAAAACCCAGCCGTGATCTTTGACGCTGAGACATTAGCGATCTTGGCATCATTGATCGCTGCGTTCGCTATCATCGCGTTGGTGATAAAACCGGATGCGATGGTCAGCTTGTCGGAGGTAATACTTCCTGCGGCGATGCGGGCGGCGTTCAATGTGCCTGCTGTGATCTTCGAGGCCGACAGATTCGCGATTTTCGCGTCATTGATGGCGGCGTTCGCGATCATCGCATTCGTAATAAACCCGTTAGCGATACTGAGTTTGTCGGAAGTTACTGCTCCTGCCTGGATGTTGATGGCGGTGATGGTATTTGCCGCGATTTTGGCCGTGGTGATCGCCCCGTCTTCGATCAGCGTGGCTGGTGTTTGACGCCGGATTTGCACGTCCCACACCGCGACGTCGGCTCCGGTGACGGTGGCTGCTTCCACGAATAGTCCGAAGCGAACCTTGGCTGTGTCGGCCGGGACCGTCAGCGGCACACTCGTCGTGGCTTCGCTGTTTTTTGTGGTGGCTGCCAGGGGCCCCCAATATTTCCATTCACCTGTGGAGGCAAGCTGGCGCTGGGCGTGTAAAACGATCTGTTGGGCGCCATCCGAGCGGGAGAAACGGAACGAACCCACAAATTTGTCGCCTGGGCGGACCTCGATCACAGTGTGGGTGAAGTAGGTACCCGACTGAGTTCCCGTTGCCTTTCGGCTGAGCTTCCCATCTGTGCTCATCCAGCCCGGATAGGAGGCATAGAAGTAAGGATCGCCCCACAGGTTTGTTCCATCACCGACCACAATCCGGTTCGCTGCCAACACGCCGAAGAAGGCGGCATCACCGACGATCCGCTCCACAACAGCCTTGCCCATCCGGGCACTACCTGCCACGAGGGTTGCAGTGTCAACAGAGGCGATGATCTCATGGCGCAGCTTGCGTTGCACCCAGGTTTTGCCTTCCCACTGCCACTGACCGCGCAGCTGGCCACCTGTTTGTTGCCACCAGGTATCACCAATGCGGCTGCCAAACCCAGAAGGCGGGTTGCTTGAGTAGGTGATGGTATTTTTCGTGTTCGCCGATGCCGCAATCAAAGTGTTCACCTGCGCGGTGGAGGGCCTACCAGAGGCGAGCATGTATGCGTCATCGGCGCGCTTGTGAGCATTCGAGATGTTGGTACTTGCTTGGGTGACGGCCTGCTTCGTTTGTGCTATCTCGGTGCTGGCTTGCTTGAGCTTCGTGTCGATCTGCTTCGCCGTATCCTCAACCTTGGTGGCAGTGAGTCGAGCACGCTGTGCCACATCCTTTACTGCTTGAAGATCTGTTGTGTGTTGGTCAACCACAGTGGCGATCTTGGTCGCAAACTGGTTCACCTCCGCAGCCGTATCTCGTGCCGCTTGAGCATCGCTGCGGGCTTGCATGAGCGCCGTGTTTGCTTCCTCGAGGCGTCCACTCAACATG
>JAQYDG010000002.1 GCA_028724265.1 Actinomycetaceae bacterium | reverse complement strand
GCCGTCACCGAAGCTGAAGGCAGCAACGGTCTGCTGTTCTCCCGCCAGGATGGGATTGGAGAGCGTGACCATGAAGGTGCGGGTGGAGGTCTTCTCGTTGAAGCCGAGGTCGCGGACGGTGGCTCCCTTGAAGCCGAGTGTGGTGATGAGCCGGTCTACTCCTTGTGGGCCTGCGGCTGTTTTGACCTCTACCTTGAAGGAGATGGCGGGGAAGTCGGCGTAGTAGCGCTGCGTGCCTGTGTTCTTGATGTGCAGGGCGACGGAGCCGGCGAAGCCTTTGGCTTTCAGGTCGGAGACGGTCAGGTAAGGTTCAAGGTCAAGTCCGGGATTAGGCGTGGCCTGGTCTGACGTGGGCTGAGCGGTTGGCTGTGCCACGGTGGTGTGGGTCTCTTCGCCTGCAGGTACGGCGGCATCGGCAGGGTTATTGTACAGGCGTACTCTGACGTCGTTCTTGATGGGGACGAACGCAGTGTAGGCGGTCGGGTTAGCCCAGGTGCCGTTGGGGAGGCAGGTCTGCAGAGTGCCGCTCATCGTGATGGCGCGGAATCCGTAGGTGGCTTCACCGGTGTATCCGGAGGGGACGTTATAGGGGCCGATTTGTTGGCCGACGTTCCAGGAGAGGGAGTAGGAGCCTTGGAGTCCGAGTGTTTTAGTCAGGGACATCGAGATTCCTGCGGTCACATTGTCTTTGCTTCCTGACCCGTTGAAGCTGATGGACTCGGTCTTGGATCCGTTGATGGACAGGGAAATGCTCTGCGCCTTGGAGGTGGTTTGCGTCAGCGGAATAGTGCTGTTGGTTTGATTGTGCGCGGAGATGGTTCCAACAGGGAGGAAGTGGTCGTCAACGCGGTAAATGACAGTGCGGTAATCCTGCGCTGCATTGCACACGGGGTGGGGATTGAGAATATTCGCCTTCAGGTGGTCTGCCCCGTGGTAGGTGTTGATGATGGGGAGTGTGGGGTTGAGTGTGGGTGTTTCAGGGTAGTGATTGACGATGGTATCAGCATGCGCAGGTAGCAAGCTGGTGGCCAGGAGCAAGGCTGTGCCCGCGAGGCCGGTGAGTGTGAGGTTCTTCTTTTTCATGAGGATGACTCGATTCCGATCGAAAAACGGGTAAACGACTAAGAGCACTCGGCGAGTGCGTGTGAGCGGGTGGGGAGCCCCTGGTCTGCCACGAGTCCCTACCATGCGTGTGCGGGAGAGGATCCCGATCACCAGTGGTGGGGGTGGTGTGTTCTCCTTTCCTTGACCCAGCGTGTTTCCGGTTGTGTGGTGGTTTTCCACCTGCACTACGCTCAGGCTAGCCCGACACCACCCACCCGCAATACCGACAAACATCGGTACGCGTACCGCTTGTTAGTCCACCACGGTGTGGTCTTCACGACGTGTCGAGCGAGTTGCTCGCCATGTGTTTTTTAGTGGTGGTAGTAGTAGTGCAGTGAGTAGAGGCAGGCAGTCGTGTAGAGGCGGTAGAGGCCTCCGGGGCAATCGGAAGGAGACCGCACATAGGATTAAGTAGAGTTTTCAATTCTGGGTTTTAGAAGAAAATCAAGGAAACAGTGAGGTTGTTGTTAAACCAAGTCCAGCAATTGTGTTTGAGCGATCAGGAGACTTCTTTCCACTAGCTCTCAATATACCTGCCTACATACACAAATACTGCATGACGCATGGGTGATCCCGAGCAGCAAGTATGCTGCTCGGGATCACGTGGAATATCGTGTTGTTTTGTGTGAGTGAGGCTCGATGGTCAGGAGGCGCTGGTTTGGAGGGGTTTAGTCTTGGTGTGGTTCCTCGCGAGGCGGATTGCGGTGAACATGCCGGATTCGCCCATATGCTGCACAAACGATTCCCACAAGAATAGTTATCCCTGTCCCGGTTCGTACGGCTTCCCATTCTGGACGAATGAAGGAGATGATGGCGCAAATAACCCCAGCGCCAATGAGGCTAATACCGAACACGGGGATAAAGCCGCTCCCGAAATAGGATTCAATCTTGCGATTCGTTTCCTTAATCCACTTCATGATGATCACTTCCCCATTGCAGCGCACGTCTTGTTAAAAATCTTATAACCCACAGGATTAGTACCAACGCGTAGTTTTATCTCGGCACATTGATTACCTTTCGGCCCAGTCTTACTGCCAATATATGAACCGATGATAGATCCAAGTGTGCCGCAAGCTACTCCGCCGACCGGCCCGCCTCCTGCCAGGGAACACATAGCGCTCGATACTGCGCGTGCGCCGGCTGAAGTTAAGAAATTCCAGTCGTTGGGTGTGAGATAGATGTAGAGGTACCAGCCGACTCCGACGCTGAAATAGGGCTGGATAGCTGGCGTATTGCTGGTGTCTAGGTCGGATTCTGGGACGAGTGTCCAGAGGATTCCTCCTGTTTCGTGCAGCTTCCTCTCATGCGGTGCGGACTGTGCCTCGGTGAGGATTGTGGCGATCGTCGTGGGAAGATTTGCTGCTGTGGTGTTCTCGTCATCGAGTTGTGTGGATGAGAATGCTGGTGCAGTCTCGGGTTCGGTGGTGTCTGCGTGAGCTGCTGTCGAGCCAGTCGCTGTGAGTAATATGAGAGTAACAAAAAAGCTGAGTGTCGTTTTGACCTTCATGGCAATCATCTCCTTAAAACTCTTTCTGTGTGTTTGATCCCGTGATGCATCGCACGAGTGCATCACCTCACAGTTTAGCCATCACGCAACAAAAACACAGCAAAAACGAGAAAAGGTGCAGATTCTCAGGTTGTGTTCCGATTTCTTATATGGGTTCTAGCAGGCTAGCGAGAGTCTTCGTCTTCCTCGACGATGTAGCAATCCAAGTCACGATTTTGTGACTATACACGCCACTGAAAAAGCCGTGTACACATAACCACTGGCTGTTCTCATAAAGAGGATCCCAACCCACAACAACAGGTTCGACCGGCGATCCTCCAAAAAGCGCTTGACGAGACCGGACGAGCATCAACCTCGTGACCGTGGCGGGTCACGACAGGAGAAAATCAACGACAAATCCGTGTATGCCCACAAGGCGGATGGGATACACAGTTTATCCACATGCGACGTGCCAGTTCCAGCGCTAATAAGTGAGGCTCGATGGTCAGGAGGCGCTTGTGTAGAGGGGTTTAGTCTTGGTGCGGTTCCTCGCGAGGCGGATTACGGTGAACATGCCGGATCCGCCCATATACTAGACACCCGATCCCTACGAGAACAATTAACCCTATCCAGGTACGCATGAGTCTCCATTCTCGGCACATGAAGGCAACAATGCCGTCAATAATCCCGCCGACGACCGAGATAATACCGAATAAAGGGATAAAGCCGCTTCCGAAATAGGACTCAAACTTGCGATCCGTTTCTTTAACCCACGTCATGATAATCACTTCCCCATTGCAGCGCACGTCTTGTTAAAAATCTGGAAGCCTATAGGATTCCTCATAGCCCACAGGATTCGCTTCGCAGTGCATGATCACCCTCATCAGTATCGTCTCCAGAGAACCTAGCGAGGCGACACATGGGCGCTTCACACATTGTGGTGCATCACCTCACAGTCTAGCCGCCGTTCGTCGAAAGCGCATCCACAACGAGACACAGTGCAGTGACAGAAAAACGATGCTTTTAGCTGGGGCTTTTTTGGGAAAAAACCTGGCTGGGGTGCCTTTGGGAGGAAGCTTGGAAGGAATTCTGAGAGGAACCCCTTTGGCTGTGACTTTGTCAGGGACTTCGGGATGGGCTTCGTCAGGGATCCGGCTATTCGAGAATGCCAGCTTTTACTGCAGTAATGGCGAGTTCGCCGCGCGTTGCGCAGCCTGTCAGAGCAAGAATATCGGACACGTAGGATCTTACTGTCGCTTCAGTGAGTCCCGTAATACGAGCGATGTTCTTGTTTGGGAGTGCTTTGAGTAACAGGCGGAACGTAGGTATCAGATGGTCCGGCAGTGCACGAACAGCATCGATGAAATCGGAGTATTGCTCACGATAGTGTTGTTTTTGCACGTAGGAGGCAGTGAGAATTTCGGTTGGGCGCTCTGCCATCACGTGTTGACCCTGCTGAGCTTTGCGGATCAGGTCTGCCAGTTCAGGTGCAGGGATATCTTTGGTGAGGAATCCCCTCACTCCGGCGCCGATCGCTTGGCCGAGCGAATCCTCATGCTCAAATGCGGTAAGCATAATAATCGGAAGATCAGGGCGTTCTCTGCTCAACCTGCGCGCTGCTTCGATTCCATCCATCACAGGCATATCGACGTCAAGCATCACCACGTCTACCTTGTGCAGCGCTAACTGGTCAAATACTTCGGCACCCGTCGCAGCTGTCGCCACCACATTCAGACCTTCCTGTGCGGAGAGAACATTGGCTAGCCCGTCGCGAATAATCTGGTCGTCGTCGGCAATCAGGATTCGAATCTCGTCACTGTTCGGCATCATTCACTCCTCGATTGCTGTGGCGTTGAACGGGTGCAGCGCTCCGTGGCCCTGCCGGGAGAGTGATGTAGATGAGCCAGCGCCCGCCTACATTCGTTGCTTCCATCGTGCCCCCTTCGCCGTGAATTCTATTGCGCAGATTCGCCAGGCCGTAGCCGGTGCTCATATCAGTGACAGGCTTATCGGCAATCTTGTTGCTTAACGCCATCGTCAACGTTTGAGGTTCGTCGGTGATGTCGATGACGAGGGTTGCGCGGGAACCAGCTGGTGCATATTTAAGAATATTCGAGGCGCACTCG
The DNA here is from genome assembly GCA_028724265.1 of Actinomycetaceae bacterium. Taxonomy (GTDB): domain Bacteria; phylum Actinomycetota; class Actinomycetes; order Actinomycetales; family Actinomycetaceae; genus JAQYDG01. The sequence continues at coordinate 28,898 of JAQYDG010000002.1, read as the reverse complement.
CGTATCGCCAGCGTCCCGGTTTTCTGTTGTTGACGTGTTAGTACATCATCGACACCGTCGGGCACCTGAGAATCTAATACGATGCTGCGCGTTTGCAGCATCTGCGTCGCTTGTTGGACAACCTCAGAAAGGGTTGCTTCGCTCGCAGACGTGTCAATGGTCAGAATCATTGGTCGTATGCGCTTCGCGGCATCGGTTGCTACATGAATCAGAGGGTTGATTTCTTCGCTGAGCTCGGGATGACGAACCACAATATCCTGCGCAAGAACTGCGACGTGGGCAAGATCTTTTGCAGTAGTATCGTGCAACTGCCGTGCAAGCTCCGCGCGGGTTTCAACTACGCTTCTCTCTGCCTGCTCCAGTTGTCGCTGTGCCAGCAGGCGGTGCTTGTTCTGCCAGCGTAGAGCGAGGCCAATCGCCAGTATCAAAACGCAAATAAGTGCCGAACTGAATGCTTGCAGGCTAGGGGTTGTGCTCACCACCGTCGAGGTGATGCCGTAGACCAGCAGTACCAGGACGGAAGGAACTATCCACGATCGTATGAGCCACAGGATGATCAGGATAAATAGGCCATAGTTTGCTGCGGAGAACGCCTGCGCAACATTGAGTGCGTTCGTCACAAGAAGGAGAGCAACGAACGCAAATTCGAAAGTTTGGAAAAAGCCAGCGAGCCCGAAACACACGGAGAGGGCGACACTCAACAAGAGGTTTCCATCCCCGGAATGATAGAAGGTAGCGTTCACGATCGCGTCGATAACGACAAACACGCCTGCCGCGGTAACAAACAAGATCGGTTGTACCATGGCAGAGCGTGTATAGGGAGGGAACATGAACGAAATCATTGACATCCGTAGTTCCGGGCGCATCGCGCCCACAGACGAGAGCTAAAAGCTGCGCTTACGGTACTTCTCGCACCCCGGGAAATTGGGGAAAAAGTCGCATATTTGCGGTACGAGGCGTTGGATCACGACGTTAGACGTAACCGATGTCTGTGCCGCCGGCTGAGTGTGTGCGGCAACAGTCTGCGTTAGAGGCGCTACTGGTGCCAGAAATGCGAAAACAGTGGCTAATGCTGTAACACGTGAGAGTGCCATGAGAGTGCGCTTTCTGTGAGTCCAACGATGACACCTATATCCTACGACGCGGATTAACGATGTGGATACCGACATTTGTCGGTATCCACAAAGCCGATGCGCTACCTATCGTAGAGGCAACATCTGATAAGGGTGCCTGAGGCAAGGAGTCACATGTTGATTGATACAACATCGCACCATCGCCTGGTGCAAGGTGCCTATTCAGATCTCGTAACGATTGTCCACGTATTCGGCACTGCCGTTGCTGCGTCCAGAGTACCGGCGATGGCGGCGATGCAGGCGGCCTTTTTCGCTTAGGTGCCTGAAAAGAATAGGGGATCGAAAGGTGCTGAAGGGTGACGGACAACTGGTTTGAAAAACACCTGTGGGTTTTTGCGCTGATATTGACGCTCGTTTTTGCCCCGCTCATCCTCTGGGCAGGCTGGCGCGAAATTGGTTCCCTACCATCGACGTGGATGATAATTGCCACGAGTACCGGCATTGTTGCACTGACCTATGTTGGCTTTGGATTGCTGTTAGTGTGGAATCGGTGGACGCAACGAAAGTACCGAGAGACTGGCGTCATCAAAGATAAACCTAGGTGCCGATGACCTCGCCGGTTGCAGGATTGTAGCTGTCTTTCGTTTCTCCTTGATCGAGCCATTGGTCGTCGATCCAGTGAACTGCTCTTCCCAAATCAGACATGTATGTGTTCCTGACTGTTATTTTCGCGTGGCCGCCGGCGACTGGCGTAGCCCTACCCATGAGTAGCTCCTCCCATGGTTGGCGCCGCTCAACCAGTGAATGGCAGGCCTAGTGAGCGTTCGGCGTGGCGGCCTGAGGTGTGCCGGCTCCTGAGCGGGGACGTCCTATGGGGTAGGGTCTAAGACGGTACGCCACGATAATTGACGTATGGGAGACGAATGGGCAAAACGAGAGGAGGGCGCAGCGCAGTAGACCTGAGTGAAACAACCGCAGCATAAGGCAGCTACGATGTGGCGGCCTGAAAAGTAGAGGATCACGTAATACGAACTATGTCTGAGAAGAAGAACACTGAGAAGAAGAACAATAACGCCCAGAGCAATGACGACAACACGAACGCCGGCAGCAGCAACGGCGATGCTCTGAAGATGCAGAAATCAGCGAGCAGGAAGCCGCAGCGTGACGGCCGAGGGAAGGCGGGATCGCGAGTTTTCGACGTTCGTTCCACTGCACGCGTTTTGCGTCAGACTGGCCAGCGTCTAAGGAATGTTCCATATCCACATGGCATTCATCCGGGATTGGTCAAAGGTATTGCCGTCGATGACCAGATTATTAAATACCGTACGGATAAAGTCGTTTTGTTCTGTACTGGTGCGCTGGTCATTGCATTTATCCTGTGGGGTGTTATCTCTACTGATTCTCTGCGTAACGTGTCTGACGTTGCGTTGCAGTGGGTCGTCAACAACACGGGGTGGCTCTTCTCTATCCTCGCGGCGGTTGTCCTGCTGTTCATGGTGTTCATTGGCCTGTCCCGATATGGGAATATCCCTCTGGGGCGCGACAATGAAAAGCCGGAGTATTCCTATGCGTCGTGGATTGCAATGATGTTTTCCGCAGGTATGGGGATTGGGCTGCTCTTCTTTGGCCCCTACGAGCCGATGAGCTATTTTATGGATCCGCCGATGCATTCACATGCTGAACCGGGGAGCTGGCAGGCACTCAACGATGCCATGTCGCAGACCATGCTCCACTGGGGTCTCAATGCATGGGCACTGTATGCCTTAGTAGGCTGTGCGATCGCATATAGTACGTACCGTCGGGGCAGGGTACCTTTGATGTCGTCCCTGTTCGTTCCGCTTTTAGGGCATAAAATCACCGAAGGTGGGGTTGGGCGCGTCATCGACATGCTCGCTATTACAACCACTTTGTTCGGAACCTGTGCTTCCTTGGGGATGGGGGCAATGCAGATTTCGCGGGGCGTGGAGATCGTTAGCGGAATTGGCAAAGTGGGTAATGCCGGCTTGATCGCAATTATCTCAGTACTTACCGCCTGCTTTATCGCGTCGGCAGTATCGGGTATATCGCGGGGTATTCGCATGCTGTCGGATATTAACATGGCTTTGGCCTTCTTGTTGATGGCTTTTATTTTTATTGCAGGTCCGACGGTGTTCCTCCTCAATTTGATGCCCTCAACCCTGATGAAGTACCTCTCGGATTTGTTCGGTATGCTCTCCATGTCTGCCTCCTACGGGCCGGAAGCGGCGGCGTTCTCGTCATCCTGGACGGTGTTTTATTGGGCGTGGTGGATTTCTTGGTCGCCATTTGTTGGCCTCTTTATTGCGCGCATTTCCCGTGGCCGGACGATCCGGCAGTTTGTGACAGGCGTTCTTTTGGCGCCAACACTTGTGTGCCTGATCTCCTTCAGTATTTACGGTGGAACGACGATGTACAAGCAGATTCATGGCGTCGATATGAAGCTCGATCAGGGCGCTGAAGTCATGCTGTTCAATCTGCTTGCAGATCTGCCATTCGGCAAGATCACGTCTGTGATCGCTATGATATGCCTGGCTGTTTTCTTTATTACCTCCGCCGACTCTGCGTCCGTTGTGATGGGTTCCCTTTCTCAGCAAGGCAAGCCTGTTCCGAACCGAAAAGTGACTGCCTTTTGGGGGTTGTGCCTGGCTGGAATATCGGTCGTTGGGATGATGATTGGCGGTAAGGATGCTCTGCAGGGCATGCAGAATCTGATCATCGTCACGTCGCTTCCATTTGCAATATTGGTCGCAATGATGATTGTTGCTCTGATGCGCGATCTGGCAAACGACCCCTTCACGATTCGAAGGAAATTCGAACGTTCCGCGCTCAGTAAAGCTGTGGTGGGCGGAATTAAGCGCTTCGGCGACAACTTCAAGATCGTTGTGATTCCGACCGCGCCAGGTGAAGGTGCAGGTGCTGATTTCGATTCCACCGCGCCCGAGGTTACTGAATGGTATCGCCGTACAGACAGTGAAGGTAATCCTATAAAATACGATTATTCCTCCGAAACATATCTGGATAAATATGGAAATCCTGTGTATTGGAACGAGGAACAGGAGACATATGAGGATGCGGAGGGACATCCGGTGGCTCAGGAACAGGTTGAGATTGAACCCAGTAAAAATGATGACAAGTAAGACGTATCGTGATGACGAGTAATCCTCATCTGCGTTATCGGGAATCGGTGACGATGCGTTCGCATCCTCGGGTGGATCTTCGTCAAAGAATGCTGGTACTTTGATACTGTATGTGCCGATAGGCATCGTTATGGTAACGCAAGAAACCGTGGCGATGCCGCGAACACGTGGTCGCGGCGCACTGCTCGGGCTTGGAGTGTTTTCGAGTATTCCGAGCTCCGCCAGTGCGTTGTGTTGCCTTGTGTTCGGCACAGGCCATCACTAGCTGTTCTCATCAGCCATGGAGCTGACGGAGAACAGGTCTTGTAGTGGCAGGTCTCGATGGATTCGGCACATGGGTTACGATGATGGCACTACTGAGGGGGCACAGATGACTGCGGGACGCCTTACGCTACCAATTGAAGAGGGAATGGAACAAGAGATTCGGGATCTAGTGAAGCGGCTACAGCCCGACGCAGTTCGAAACTCTGACGGAACCAGCCTGCCGAAGATCGTCTCGGAGCTTGCAACAAAGGTGTATGCCACATATTTCCCAGCGCGGGGCGATAATGCGTGGTACATGGCGAACCCGCAACAAGCTCCCCATATGTATCTGATGAGTGAGCGTGTGACGTGCGTGGAGGATGCTCCGCTCACTATTGACGTGATGCAAGGTTATTTCGCTCAGCAGATCGCCCCGGAGTTAGAGTGCGACGTGGCGAAATATTGGCAGGTGATCGATCGCACCACCGGTGAAACACTGCCGAGCGAAGCCTGGAAGGTTGAAGAAATTCCGGTATCTATCGACAAAGACCGCGAAGTTCGCAATTCTGGGCCAGTTGATCACGATGCCCATTCTGCATTGGTCACTATTGAAAAGCCTCAGCTCTACCATGTGTATACCGTGGATTTCCTTGCGCGCCAGATTTGGGACTCCACTCAAATCTACAATTACCTCACCAATAATTGGGCGGATGATCCGGAGAAAAGTAAAGACCGCCCCTATGATTCGGCTCACCGTCAAACCTGGGAACATGTACAAGAAGGCCTCGATCAGTGGCTTGCGCAGCACCCAGAAGTCGATGTTGTCCGTTTTACAACGTTCTTTTACCATTTCACCTTGGTGTTTGACGATCAGGCGCGTGAAAAATTCGCTGATTGGTTTGGCTATTCTGCTGCTGTTTCTCTACCCGCTTTAGAGGATTTCGCCGCAGCTTATGGGTATGAACTGACCCCAGAAGATTTTGTTGATGCTGGGTATTACAACTCGCCGTTCCGCACGCCTTCTGCGCATTATAAGGATTGGATCGACTACACCAGCCGTCAGGTTGCCAGCAAAGCAAAGGTGCTGGTGGATAAAGCGCATACTGCTGGTAAAGAAGCCATGATGTTCTTGGGGGATAACTGGATCGGGACGGAACCGTACGGGGAGTATTTCCCATCCATCGGTCTCGACGCGGTCGTGGGTTCGGTCGGTAATGCCTGCACGTGCCGTATGATTTCTGATATTCCGGGAGTGCGCTACACGGAAGGACGTTTTCTTCCCTATTTCTTCCCGGATGTGTTCCGCGAGGGCGGCGATCCGGTGCGCGAAGCTAATAATTCCTGGATGACGGCTCGGCGCGCCATTATTCGTAAGCCCTTAGATCGTATGGGCTACGGCGGGTATCTTTCCTTAGCGGTTGCGCATCACGACTTTATCGACCGGGTGGAGGAAATCGTCAATGAATTCCGATCCCTGCACGATAAACCCGCAGGAGAGCTGCCTATCAACTCCCGGATCAGAGTGGGGATTGTGAATGCGTGGGGCAAGCTGCGGACGTGGCAGACCCATATGGTTTCCCATGCGTTGTGGTTTAAGGAAATCTGGGCATATCAGGGGGTTATCGAATCTCTGGCTGGTTTGCCCTTTGACGTACAATTCCTGAGTTTTGACGACATTACCCCGCGCGTGCCCGCCGATATTGATGTGCTGATCAACGCCGGTTCTGCCGGTAGCGCTTTCAGCGGGGGTGACGCGTGGCTCGATGAGCGCCTGCAGCAGTCTGTACGTGAATTTGTTGCCCGCGGCGGCGGCTTTATCGGGGTCGGAGAACCCACTGCCGTGGACACGGCATCTGCCTTGCACACTGGAACCACATTTGCCCTCTCTGACGTGTTGGGCGTAGATCAAGAACGAGGCTGGGGCTTGGCAACAGACCGTTATCCGACGCTTACACCAGGGCATTTCGTGACAGCAGACGTGGATGAACTGTCTGGCCAGATTTCGCCCGGCACGGCTGCGCGTGTTCTGGAACAGAGGTTCGGGGCAGATTTCGATCCTGGTGAGACGGTTGCGGGTATCTACTCTACGGGTGTGCATACGCAGGAATTAGCGCGGGAACGTTCTGGCGTGACGTTAGCAGCACACCAGTTTGGCAAAGGCCGATCAGTGTATGCCTCAGGCCTGGTATATTCGCCGGAGAATTCGAGGCTTCTGCACCGCGCAATCTATTGGGCAAGCGGGAACGAAAACCAGTGGTCTGATACGTGGGTAAGCTCTGATGCCAGGGTGGAAACGGCCTATTATCCTTCAGCCAACCTTGTGCTCGCTGCAAACAGCTCTGATCAGGAGCTGACGGTTCAGCTGCGTCATTTCGATACGGAGCTGAATGTGACGGTTGCCCCAAACGGGCTCACATGGGTTCCGCTCGGCTGACTCCGCACGCTCAATTCGGTGCTATAACAAGCCTGCGTGCAGCGTGGGACCAAAAGAGGAAATGGAGAGTTTACTTGGGGTATTCTGGGAGACGTGGGTAGGTTGCTGAACGCACATCGTGCGTTTCAGTGACGGTCTGCAGATCTTTGAGATCACAAAACGAAGTAGACATTCAAAGAGGAGATGCTACATGAAGAAGATGCGCCGCTCGGTTGCGGCAGCTGCAGTGTTGGCGTGTGCGTCAGTGGTATTAGGGGCTTGCTCTGGCGGTAGTGCAGAGAAATCCAATAGTGGCGCGAGCGCGGACACGAGCGCAAAAGGCGAAGTGGCAACGATCGAATATTTGCATCGCCTGCCCGATAAAGAGGGAATGGTTAAGGTCAGCGATATCGTTGCCAAGTGGAATAAGGATCACCCGGATATCCAGGTGAAGGCCACGCAATTCCCTGGCAAGCCGCAGGAGCTTATTAAGAAACTCATGAAAGATGTGCCGGCAGGTAAAGCTCCGTGCTTAGCACAGATTGGATATGGTGAGCTTTCCGAGGTTTACGTCTCCAACTTGGTTGAGGATGTGACGAAGCAAGCAGCACAGTACGAAAAGGACTTTGCCAAAGGGCCTTGGAGCCAGGTACAGGTGGACGGAAAGACCCTCGGTATTCCGCAGGACAGCGGCCCACTGGTCTATTTCTACAACAAGGCCGAGTTCGACAAGCTGGGCTTGAAAGTTCCGACGAACGTCAGCGAGTTCCAGGCGACAGCTGAAAAAGCTGCTGCTCAAGGCAAGTACATCGCTGCGTACGAACCTGACGAAATGCCAAACCTGCTCTCGGCAATGGCCGCTGCTGCTGGCGATCAGTGGTACACCATCGATGGCGATCAGTGGTCGGTTGATACACAAGGTAAAGGCACCACAGCCGTTGCAGATTTCTGGCAGAACCTGCTGGACAAGAAGGCTGTGAAGACTCTTCCTCGCTGGGATGACTCCTTCAAGGCCGCGTTGAACGATCAGACGCTGATCGGCACGATCGGTGCAGCATGGGAGGTGCCGCTGCTGGCCAACGACATGGAGGGCAGTGCAAACGTGGGGCAGTGGGCGGTTGCTCAGCTGCCTGATCTGGGTGACGGAGCAAAGACCGGTCCAGATGGCGGTTCCGCTGTGTCCGTGGTGAAGGGCTGCAAGTACGTCGATCAGGCGATGCAGTTCAACGATTGGTTCAACTCTCAGGTTGATGACCTCGCAACGCAGGGGCTCGTGGTTGCCTCCGTCAACAAGACAGCGACACCCGATAGCCAGAAGAAGTTCTACGGCGGGCAGGATGTGTTCGCTGAGCTCGCCACTGCGAATGAGGCAATGGCAGAATTCACCTACATTCCAGGTTGGTCCTCTGTTGTTGCGAAGATTACTGAAAGTGCAGATGCTCCGGGTAGAGGTGCCGGGAAAGTTGCCGACATCTTGCCTGATGCAAAGACGGCTTCGGTGAGCGCCCTCAAGGACGCTGGTTTGCAAGTCAAGTAGCGTTGTTGATTGTTCAGTGATTTGTTGACGATGTTCTAACGCTATTGCGATTGCGTCTCGGGGTACCTCGTTCCAACCATCGGTGATGGGGTACCCCGATTTTTTACAGTACGAGACACAACTGGACACCAGATGCACCGATCAGGGGGTGTGAAGCAGGAACGATGAAAAATACCGAAAAGGCTACGATTTCCCCGGCTCAACACAAGCATGCTCAACCCAAACAGCGTGACAGAGCGGATCGCAAGGCGGCTCGTGTGAAGCAGCGCCACGATATACGCCGGGCTGAATCGCGTACGGGCTGGGCATTTATGGCGCCGTTTGCGCTGGGTTATCTACTGATTTTCTTTATTCCGATTTTTATTTCGATCTATTACAGTTTTTTCCAGAATAAGGCTTCTGGAGGCGGTGCCTTCGGCGGCGGCGAGAAAAAGAATGTGTTCGTTGGCTTCGAGAATTACGTCAACGTCATCACGCATGCCGGTTTCTGGCAGGGAATGGGAAGGGTCGTTCTCTATACTCTGGTGCAGGTTCCGATTATGATCGGTCTCGCATTGCTGCTGGCGCTTCTCCTGGACTCGTTCCTCATTAAGCGCGTCACCGTCTTCCGCCTCGGGTACTTTCTGCCCTACGCGATCCCCGGGATCGTTGCGGCGATGGTCTGGCTCTATCTGTATTCTCCTGAGCTTTCTCCGATCGTGAAAGGACTCGCAGCAATCGGAGTGAACGTCGATTTCCTCAGTAAGAACGTAATCCTTGCGTCCATGGCAAACATGACCACATGGACGTTTACCGGCTACAACATGCTGATCTTCCTGGCCGCACTCCAATCTATTCCTACCGAGCTTTACGAGGCGGCTCGCCTGGACGGTGCAACCGGTTTTCAGGTCGCAACGAGAATTAAGATCCCGATGATGCGTGGTGCTGTGCTGCTGACGGTGCTGCTTTCCATTGTGGGAACAATTCAGTTGTTCAACGAGCCACAGGTGGTGTCGACGTCACAAAGTTGGATTGCGAAGGACTACACCCCCATGATGATGGCCTATAACACCATGATGGAAACGATGCCAAACTTCCCGAAGGGCGATGGGCCGGCTTCTGCTATTGCGATTGTGATGGCGCTGATCGCCGGCATTCTTGCTTCCCTCTACGCTCTGGCCGATAGGAAGGTGAACAAATAGTGTTTGGCAAGAAGAAAGAAGCAGAGTCTTTTACGTATGAGCCGCCTCGATCCTTTGCGCCGAGCAAACTAGCGAAGGTTTTGACGACGGTCGTGCTTGTGATCGTCCTCGTGTATTTCTTGTTCCCCATTTACTGGCTGGTCATTTCCTCCACGAAGACCAACGCGGAGATGGTGTCTAGTAATGGGCTCTGGTTTGCCAGCAGTCTGTCCGAGCTGCCTGATGCAATTGCGGCCAACTATTCAAAGCTCTTGGGCTTGAGTCAAAATCAGTTCTGGCGCTGGGTTGGTAATTCTCTGTTCTATGCTGGCACTGCAGCGGTTGTGGGAACCCTGATTGCAACGATGGCTGGGTATGCCCTCGCGAAGTTCAACTTCCGCGGTAAGAATGTGGTGTATGGCTTGATTATGGCGGGGCTGCTGATGCCAGCGGCACTGCTGACGATCCCGATGTACGTGGTCTTCTCGAAATTGGGGCTGACCGACACGATGATTTCTATTATCATTCCGTGCATGGTTTCGCCCTTCGGGGTGTTCCTCGGCAGGGTATATGCTCAGTCGTCAGTACCCTCAGAACTCCTGGACGCCGCGCGAATTGACGGGGCTTCGGAAGCGCGAGTGTTCTTCACAATTGTGATGCGGATTCTGGCACCTGCAATGGTCACCATTTTCCTCTTCATTTTTGTGGCCACATGGAACAACTTCCTCCTTCCGTTGATGATGGTATCGTCGAATGAATTGCAGCCGGTCACGCTAGGCTTGTATGGAGCTCTGAGTCAGAATTTGCGAGACTATGGCCCAGTTCTTCTCGGCGCATTGCTCGGCGTCATTCCGCTTATTGTGTTGTTCCTCGGATTGCAGCGTTACTGGCAGTCCGGTTTAGCAGCTGGCTCAGTGAAGGAGTAAAAGCTAAAGAAAAGCTAAAGGGCAAAGTTCAAGGGATAAGAAGCACGTCTGCGCTGGCGAGGGATATCGAATAGCGCTGAAGAGAGTTCTGATGAGGGGAGCTCCGAATCGCAGAGAGTCGTTCTGAATTCTGGATAGAGTTCTGAGTTCCAGAAAGAGTTCTGAATTTCGGAAAGTTCTCATCGCTGTGGCGGATGTGGCCATTCGGGCGAGTCGGGGTACGTTCCTGGCTCGCCCGAATGCTCCTAGCTCGCTCGGTGTGTCTTACCCTGTGTGTTTTCTCTGTTCTTTGCATCGCCGCATGCGCTTTGCCTTGAACGTGACGCATGCTTGGCCTCGGTCGCTCGTGATGGTGGTGCATCGAATGTGCCTCTTATATGCGCGCGCGTGGGTACCTCATATCTCATATGCACATGTGATGCGTGGGTATCTCTTATGCGCCGCAGGGTTATCTTGGGATGAATAGTCGGGCTAGTTTACTGGATATCGACATATGTGTGCTCTGAGGGAGGATTGCAACCAATGGCTCAACGCAATGATGACTACGAGAAGAGATGGACACCTGGCGCTCGTCGGACCGGTGGACAAAAGCAGTTAGGTTTTACGCTGTGCGCTGCCACAGTGAAATACCCGATCGACTGGATGAAGAGGCTGCTTGACGTGATGGGCGAGCTCGGTTACACCCAGCTGTTGTGGGAATGCAAAGTTGCACTACCACGGGTGGAGTCTTTTCCGTCGTGGCCGTATTATACGATTGAAGAAGCCCAAGAAATCACAGCATGGGCGTCAGCGCGTGGAATTGAAGTCATTCCTGAAATTAACGCTCCAGCGCATATGGGTATTTGGCTCTCTGCTTTCCCGGAATTCGCCATTACGAATGCGCATGGCGAAAAGGACGTCGAGCGCCTCGATTTCGTTCGTGACGACGCCGTACATTTTTATGAAAATATTATTAATGAGTATTTAGAGATTTTCCCAGGCAAATACTGGCACATGGGTGCAGACGAATTTGATTATCGTGCTACTTTTTCTGATTACCCACACATTGATGCCTTCGCGCAGCAGATGTACGGTATTGATGCGACCGGCCATGATGCATTTATTGCTTTTATCAACAGAATTAATGAGTTTGTGAAATCAAAGGGGCGTACGCTCCGTATTTGGAACGACGGGTTGAGGGAAACGAATGTTGTTCATCTAGATCAAGACGTAGTGATTGAATACTGGTTACGCCGTGGCATCGATGCGCAAACATTAGTGGATCGCGGATATACGGTGATGAATTCTCCGCAGTATCTGTATCATTCTCGTTCAGTTCCCTTTTATGGAATTCGCACTTCTGAACTCTATTCTGGAGAGAATTGGGATTTACACGCCTTTGACGCGGGGCCGATCGAGGATGGCGGAATTGTGGGCGAAGGCACGGGTGTCAGCGAGATTTCTCCGTTGGGTAGCCCAGTGGTGTTTCGGGACTCGTCACAGCTCGAAGGAATCAAGGTGTCGCTGTGGCCTGACGAGGCGAGCTGCCAGACAGACCGATCGGCGCTCGATGAAATGCGCGTTGCGCTGGCATATGTGGCTCATATTGCTGCTGGCGGTGGACGAGAGTGGAACACCTGGGGTAGTGCGCAGGCAGAATTCGCCGATCGAACAGCTTCGCTGAGTCTGCGCAGATGGAGACGAGATGGGGATACGTTGCAGGGGCTTTTCGCCTGCGAAGCTCTATCCCAGTTAGGGTCTGGTCCGTGGCGCATTGCGCTGACGGAGGACGGATATTTCACGCTGACCGATACCGCAAGTGGTGGGCGCCTCACATTAGATCGAAGGAAAACGATCCTTGGCGTCATCAATGAACGCGGTGCGCGCGCACGCCTGTGCGATCCCGCTCCCGCAGCTGGGGCACGCGAAGACGGAAGCGGTGCATACAACAGGCAAAAATGGGACATTATCCCAGATGGAGAGGCTGGCAATGTGCGGCTTTTCCCCGCACTCACCCACATGCAGCTGAGCAGCGTGGATTTGGCACAGTATCCGCCGGATCAGCCGCGGAGGGCGGAGGAAGACGTGCATGAACAGGCGGATGGGCAAAAGCATGAAGAGGAGTTCGGAAAACAAAATGGAAAGCAAAATGGAAAAGGGGATGAACCTGCGGGCGATCCGCCTTTTATTCTCCATCGGCTACCCGTTCAGAATTGAACGAGCCTAAGAAGAGCTAAGAAAGGTTAATCATGGCTAAGAAAGGGCCTAAGAGAACCTGAGATCGGCTAAGAGGGGCTAGGCGTGGTGCCAGAAATCGGAAACGAGTTCTGAACGTGAATGGGTGTTCGTCTTTTTGAGGATATTATGCACGTGTACTTTGACCGTAGAAACGTTGATATATAGTGAACTCGCGATTTCCTGGTTGGTGTTGCCTGCAAGGATTTTGAACAATACTTCGCGTTCGCGCGGCGACAGCCCTTTGTTTTTCGCATACATCAGAGCAACCTCGTGAAGGAAATTCTCGTCACGGCATTTTTGCTTGACGGGAGGCTGTTCATAGTGCAGTTTTAGCAGCGGAATGGAGCGCGCCACCATGAAGTAGAGGAAAAACAACATCAAAATGTTTTCGATAAAGTTGCGCTCTGTTGCCATGTCGAGAAAGTTGACTAACGCCGTTGAGGAGTCACGGAAGATGATGAAAACCAGGTTCCACGCTACCTCTGCGAGGACGAGTGGTAACGCAACGAAATAGAGGAGTCGCTGGCGTGCGAGCATTCGGCGAGCGACGCGTGAACGAGAAAACGTATAGACGCCAGTCACAAACGCAACGAGGATAAGGAAGCTGAGAGTGCGCATCGTGAAGAACCAGAAAGCGCGCAGACGCAGATCGGAGATGCCGAGATAAACAACGGTGCTTGCGAGGATGAAAAGCGAAACAGGGATGGCGAGCAGTCGTAAATCCCACGCCAGGTACAACAACACAATAGCCCACAAAGTAGCAAAAACAAGTGCCCCATAGATCACCGATTCTATGGGGCTGTTGATGAGATACGGCGCCTCCGACGGCGGTGGGTCTACGCCAGTATGGGATTTGAGAGAGGATCGCAGCACGAGGGCTACGTCAAAGAAATAAACGATCGCGCAACAAAAGGCAGTAAGATGCGTCCTCTTACGATCCACGATATACGATGCGAAGAGGACGGCTCCGGCCAAGATAGTCAGGAGCATCACTACTAGGGTGTAGTAAAAAAGACCGACGCCCATGTTCCTCCTGCCTCCAAGATATCCCAGCCGCAGATGCGGCTAACCTGTAGGAAGCCAACTTTACCCTATGAACTGTGACGCAGATAGGATACTCGTCCCTGATGAGGGCTCAGAAGCGCTTCACATCATCGTGGTAGGGGAGGAAGAGCAGTTGCGGAGTTGCCTGAGGTTCCACTGTTAGTCGGAACGGAACGGCGCAGCAACGACAGAGGCGAAGTACCATGCACTGGGTGGGAAGAACCCGGGCAGGTAGAGAAAACGAGCGAAAAAAGCGCCGCGCCCACACATCTGTCTGGCGATCCTGCGCGGAAGGTATTCACAGGTAACGTCATGCTCAGACGTATAAGCGTGGCACGTGATATATCACGATAGTTGTTGAATGAACTATCTATGTGGTTAGTGGGTATATCTTGTTTGGTTGATATACCGAGTTTGGCGATGATGGATCATCCGCAGTCTCAAACGACGCCAGCCGTGTTAGGCACCATAGATCAGCGTTTGGGCCACCAACATTCCGCCGCCGAACACCAACACGAAAACGACCATTGGCCACACAAAACGCAGCCAGTGCGAGTACTTCATGTTGAGCATCTGCAGTGTTGCCATCACCAGACCAGTAGGCGCAAGGTACAGCATTGCGTACTGCCCCCACTGATACGCGCAGACGATGATCCAGCGCGGGATACCGACGGAATCCGCCAACGGCGCCATAATCGGCATGGACAGCACAGCCAAGCCTGACGATGACGGGACGACGAACCCCAAGAGGAAGAAGATGAAGAGCATCACGATGATGAACACCGGGCCATTCATCCCCTGCACGAGCTGAGATGCAGAGTGCAACATGGTGTCGGAAATCAGACCTTCGTTGAGCACCAGGTTGATGCCGCGCGCCAAGCCGATGATCAGGGACACTGCGACCAATGACGAGGCACCGTCGGAGAACGCGTCAACCAGCTGCTTTTCATTGAGCCGTCCATCCCCCGTTGCAGCGAGGATCATCACCGCAACTGCGATCGTCAGGAACATTGCGGCCATGGTGGGGAAGTACCACCCTTTAGCCATCACGCCCCAGACCATGATCGGGAATCCCAAGAAGAACAAGAACAGAATGATCTTGCGCTTGATGTTGAACGGCGCAACACTGCTGTTGTCGCCCATCGACCAGGTAGCCTCGAACTCCTCGTGATCCTCCCACGTATAGGAGGCACTCGGATCGGCTTTGATCTTCTTGGCATACCAGTACAGGTAGCCGATCACCACGATCGCGCCAACAATACACCCAGCCACACGCCACCATAGACCTTCGGTGAAGGATGTTCCTGCCGCATTCGATGCGATCACCACCGAGAACGGGTTGATCGTGGACATCGTCGTGCCCATCGAACCGGCAAGGAAAATAGCACCGACGGAAATGATCGCGTCATAGCCCATGGCGATGAATATTGGACACATGATCGGGTAGAAGGCAACAGCTTCTTCCTCCAGGCCGCAGAGCGTGCCACCCAGAACCATGAACAGCGACATGGCAAACACGAGGACGAACTCATGCCCTTTTGTTTTCTTCGTCAAGGCGATAAGGCCGGATTCGAACGCGCCAGTAGCGCGAACGACGCCGATCAAACCACCGAGCACGAAGATGAATACCATGATATCCACTGCTTCAATCGTGCCTCGCACCATTGCATTCGGGATATCAGCCGCACCCATGGGGTTTGCGTCTAATGATTCATATGTGCCGGGGATCGAGATGGGCTTCGTGATTGCGCCAGATGTGAACTGGTTGAGCCCGATTTGCACCCCGAGTTTGTCCAGTTGCTCCTGCGTGGCAGGGACAGTGGACACGTCACCTTTCGGCGTGGTCACCGAGAAATTCGAATCCTCAGCGTTATATGCCAATTTGGCATACTGCCCGGCAGGGACAAACCACGTCGCAAGCACGGCAACAATCGTCAGCACGAAGAGGATCGTAAAGGCAGTAGGAACGTGCAGACCATGATGCTTGCGCTTTGGTTTGCCAGCGGGCTGCTGGTCAGCGTCGCTCACCTCTGCAGTGCTCACCGATGCGCTATTGCCCAGCGGTGTTTCATCGTCTGCGACGGATTGTTCACCCGGAGTTTGCTCGCTCATCGCGCACCACCTTGATAGTCGTCAGCCACGATGCGAGTGCCTGCGCTACCGTTAATGCCCGCCTTCGCCTGCTCAAGCGAGGTGATGATGGCGACGCCTTCAGGCCGCTGTTGAACGAATCCCAAACACGCCTCCACCTTGGGGAGCATCGAGCCTTTTGCGAACTCGCCGGCTTCGATATAGCCCTGTGCCTCCTGTGCGCTCATCTGCTCAATCTCGCGCTGCTGCGGAGTGTTGAAGCCGAGAGCTACGGTTGGTACTGCCGTGAGGATCAACAAGACGTCAGCATTGAGATTGGCTGCCATCAGCGCTGCAGTGCGATCCTTATCAATCACAGCAGACCTGGAATCGTAGCCACCCTCATGCTCAACGACGGGTACGCCCCCGCCGCCAGCAGCCACAACGACGTAGCCTTCGTCCATCAACGTCTGAATGACGGGTGCTTCGACGATCGCGCTTGGCAGTGGCGACGCCACAACCTTGCGCCAGCCCCGGCCGGCGTCTTCCACATACTTGTCGCCGGACGCCGCCGCCAAAGCCTCGGCCTCCTCAGCAGTAAAGAAAGCACCGACTGGTTTGGTTGGGTCGTCAAAAGCAGGATCGTCCGCGTTCACGACGGTCTGAGTGACCAGGGACACTGCCTGTCGCTTGATACCGCGCCGCGCGAGTTCGCTATCGAGCGCACTTTGCAGATGGAAACCAATATAGCCTTGGCTCATCGCTCCGCATTCGGCGAAGGGGATCTCGGGAGTTCCGCCTCCCTTTGTTGCCGAAAAATCGGTTGCCACCTTAATCATTCCGACTTGTGGACCGTTTCCGTGTGTGACGACAACCTGGTGACCTTCCTCAACGAGATCAGCCAGCGAGCGTGCAGTACCTTTGATCAGCCGAAGCTGCTCCTCAGGTGTGCTACCTAAAGCGTTGCCGCCCAGCGCCACCACGATTCTCTGTGAGCCCTTATCTGAGCCCAGCGAATTGTGATTTGTCATATCGTATTCTCTTTACAGTTGGCGGTCATCACTTCAGCGTGGCATACATGACGGCCTTGATGGTGTGCATCCTGTTTTCTGCCTCGTCGAAAACGCGTGACTGCGGGCCTTCAAAGACTTCGTCCGTTACTTCCATCTCCGTGACGCCGAATTTCTCAGCAATCTCTGCGCCAATCGTGGTCTGCGTATCGTGGAAGGACGGCAGGCAGTGCATGAAGATCGCGTTTGGCGCGGCTTTAGCCATCACGTCGCTTGTCACACGGTATGGCTGCAGTTCCTTGATACGGGTCTCCCAAATCTCATCTGGCTCGCCCATGGACACCCAGATGTCCGTGTAGATGGCATGTGCGCCCTTGACGCCTTCGTCAACGTCCTCAGTAAAGGCGATGGAGCCTCCGGTTTGTGCAGCGATTTCCTTGCATGTCTCGATCAGCTTGGGATCTGGTGTCAGATCCTTCGGGCCGCAGCCGACGAAATCCAGGCCGAGCTTTGCGCTGACAACCATGAGTGAATTGGACACATTGTTGCGGCAGTCGCCCATGAACACCAGTTTCTTGCCAGCCAGGCCATCGGGGAAGTTTTCCTCGATCGTCAGCACGTCTGCAAGCATCTGCGTGGGATGGAATTCATTCGTCAAACCGTTCCACACCGGAACGCCTGCTTTGGCGCCGATTTCTTCCACAACGGTCTGGTCGAAGCCGCGGTATTCGATACCGTCGTACAGGCGGCCAAGCACGCGTGCGGTATCTTCGATGGATTCCTTCTTGCCCATCTGCGAGGAGCCTGGATCAAGATAGGTGACGCCCATACCCAGATCGTAGCCTGCCACCTCGAAGGAGCAACGAGTACGGGTAGACGTCTTTTCAAAGAGCAGAACGATATTCTTGCCCTCAAGGTAACGATGAGGTGTGCCAGTGAGCTTCATGTTCTTAAACTGCTTCGAGAGTTTGAGCAGATAACGAATCTCCTCGCTAGAAAAGTCGAGCAGCTTGAGGAAATTGCGTCCAGAAAGACTCATAGCCATGATGAAATACCTTTCGTTGAGTTACTTGCGCCGCGCCTCGTACACAGCCTTGGACGGTGACGTAGCGGCATGGGCACCGCCATACGTGTTCAAAGCTCTGTGAGCTTCGGACTGCGGGTGCCCGGTGCACTTCTATTTATGGCATGGAATTTTCAGGAAAGATGGTTTACTTGTGGCCGAATCGAGGTTGATGCAGGGGCAAGTGTGGTTATACACCGGGTATAGAGGGCTGAAAATAAGCCAAAAATGTGGGGTAAGGTGGGTACGGTCAGGTTTTGCTGGTGTGGAGCGTGCCCGTGCTGGTGTGGTGTACTTTCGTCTCCGACCCCGCACGCTATAACCGCGAGGTGGCAGTGAGATACGTCAGCACTGCACGAACACGTCGGTTGTCTTCCCCAGGAGGAAGGTTGAGCTTCAGGAAGATATTGGCAACATGTTTGCTGACGGCTGCTCCCGACAGATGAAGATATGCCGCGATTTCAGCGTTAGATTTTCCCTCTGCCATGAGTTCGAGCACTTCGCGCTCGCGGGCTGTCAGTGCCTGAAGCGGCCTGCTTTTGGAGCGAACGAGGCCTGCCGCCACTTCGGGGTCTACCACAACTCCGCCCGCGGCAACGATGCTAAGGGATCGGATAAAATCTGCCACCCGTGCCACTCTGTCTTTGAGCAGATATCCCAACCCGCCTTTGCCAGTGGAAGGCGGATCGCCGAACGAACCGGTGTACGACAGATTCGTGGGATCGAAGAGGGCACTGGCATAGGCAGGCGCAACGTACTGTGACAGAACCATGATGCCGAGTTGGGGGAACTGAGCTCGCAGCTGAACTGCTGCGCGCAGGCCGTCGTCGTTCATCGTGGGCGGCATACGCACATCCGTAATCAGGACGTCGATCTCGGAACCTGATGTGAGCAATGACTGCACAGAATTGGCTAGGCTCACGGCATCCTCCGCGTAGCCCACCACCTCGTTGCCGGTGCGCTGCAGAATCTCGGAGAGTCCTTCGCGCAAAAGCGCAGCGTCCTCGGCAATAAAAACTTTCATGCTGTGTCCTTATCTACTCCTGACTATCTCGTGCCTCTGCCTCACTCTCTACGTCGTCATCCCAAAGTGATCTCTATCAGTATCCGATATGGTGATCGCGCTTTCTCCTTCAAAGAGCAGGAGTGGTACAGACGCAGAAACAGTGGTTGGCCCTCCTGGCGGCGAGTCGAGTCGAAGACTGCCGCCGAATGCCGCGAGGCGTTCGCGCAGGCCTGCCAGGCCGTGCCCAGGCGTGATGCGTGCTCCGCCCGGTCCTTCATCAACCACCGAAACGTGAAGGTTCTCATCTGTGCTTAACAGGATCGATGTGTGGGCATCTGGGGCGTATTTTGCAACGTTCGTGAGTGCTTCAGTGACCACAAAGTACGCAGCAGCGATCACTCCTTCGGGCATATCGGGGAGTTGATGGGGCACAACAAGCCGGATATCGAGCGAACTGGACGCAGCTGCATCGCGAACTGCGGCCTCCAGTCCAATATCGGAAAGCACCTTGGGGTGGATATTGTTGACGGTTTCCCGCAGGACTCTCAAACCTTTTTCCCCAGCTGTTTGTGCGTTCTCAAGGATCTGAGGAAGTGCATCAAGCCCTTCTGGCAGCTTCGTTCCGTTCTGGGTGGCACGGTCAAGAATGAGTTGTGCTTCCCCAACCGCCATGTTTGCCCGAACGAGATACTGTTGAGCACCGTCATGCAGGTCTCGTTCGATTCTCCGTCGCTCAATCTCGAATGCCGCCACAATTTCGCGGCGAGACGCCCTGAGGCGATGAATCTGTGCAGCGGCATCGTCATGCTGCGTGCGACGGTGGAGTAATCGGGAAATTCGACGAAACGTCACACCATTAGCCTACGCTGACGTGGATTGTAGTGGATGAAGGCGGCTGGAGACGATGATGCCTGCCGGAGCATGCGTCGATGGTAGAGCTAGGTCTAGTAAAAAAGGGGAGCCGGCACCATTGCTGCAGGAGTTGGCAGCGGCTGAAATAGAGATATAGCGCGAATGCGCATCATCAAACTCATGATGGACAGCCAGAGATCATGATAGATAACCGCAGGGACACGAATGAAGGACGTCACGATGGAACAAACAACGTATGGCTCGCTAGACGCGATGCCGCCTACGGAGCCGCATACAGAGAAGAAGCCGGCTCTTGTAGGGGTTGGGTTGAAGAAGAGTTTTGGTGCAGTGCATGCTTTGGCGGGCGTCGATATCACGATTGGCGAGCACGAGCAGGTGGCGATCATGGGGCCATCAGGCTCGGGGAAGTCCACGCTGCTTCATGTTCTTTCAGGGATACTGTTACCTACCGAAGGTACGGTCAATTTCGGAACAGTACCAGTGAGTACCCTGCGTGATGCGGCTCGCTCCAAGCTGCGCCTAAAAAGCTTCGGTTTCGTCTTTCAGGACGGTCAGCTTGTGCCCGAACTGACGTCGCTGGAGAACGTGGCGCTGCCGCTGCTGCTCAACGGCGAAAGTAAGCATGCGGCGGTGTCTACGGCAAAAGAGTGGTTGGAACGGCTAGGCGTGGGGGATCAGCTGAAGAAACGACCCGGCGAAATGAGTGGTGGTCAGGCGCAGCGCGTTGCTATTGCCCGCGCGCTTGTTCATCACCCTGCTGTGGTGTTCGCCGATGAGCCGACAGGAGCCCTCGATCAGGCCACCGGGCATGAGGTGATGCAAATTCTGACGAGTGCCATTCGTATGAGTGGAGCAACGCTTGTGCTGATTACTCACGACGTCAAGGTGGCCGCTTGGTGCGATCGGCTTGTCGAAATACGTGACGGACTTCTTCACACCGATCGGCCGATGAGCGAGGTGGTGGAACGATGAGCATGATAGAACTTGCCTCAAAACTTGCGTCCGCCCGCCTGCATAGCAGACGCGGGACGGCGCTGTTAGATGCGTTCGCGGTGATTTCGTTCGCCGCGTCTTCCTTCCTGATGCTGACGGTTTTCGGCGGGCTCGCAATGTTTCTGAGGCGCAGATCCACCATCGATGCTGTGATGTCGGGAAACCTTGGGCTGCCTAGCGGCTTGGCGCGCGGCACAGGAGCGATGGAGGTGCTCTTCGCTGTTTTCGCTCTGGCTCTGCTTATTGTTCCGCTGTTGACGCTGGGCGCAGGAGCGGCTCGCCTCGGTGCGCAGGGGCGCTCGAAACGGTTAGCTGCACTCCGTTTAGTAGGAATGACGGCTGGCCAAGTACAGAGGATGTCTGTGTTCGAAACACTCGTGCAGTACGTGGTGGGCTTTGTGGTCGGACTGGTGCTCTATCTGGTGTCCTTGCCGGCGTGGCACGCAGTGAGTTTTGAAACTGAGCCGATTCGATACGCAGAAATGCTTCTTCCCTGGTGGGGATTCCTCCTTGTGTTTGGCGTTCTGGCTCTTTTGGCATCAGCGTCGACGATGCTCGGACTCATCCAAGTGTCGATTTCGCCGTTGGGAGTGGCTCGTCGAGTGACGCCGCGCGCCATGCGGATGTGGCGATTCGTGATTCTCGTTGCGGTGATCGCCCTCGCAGTGATCGTGTTTAACGTGCTTCCTCTTCCTGCCTCCGCGAACGAGGCGATGCGAACGGTTGCCATCATGGTGCTGATTCTGTGCGGGTTGGCATTCGCGTTCTCTGTCGCCGGACCTCTGTTTGTGCAGCTGACTGCGCGGGTCGGTTTGGCGCGCAGGTCGCCTGCGGCACTGCTGGCTGCTCGCCGTGTGATTGACGATCCTCGTTCGGCGTGGCGGAATATTTCCGGCGTTGTTTTGATGGGATTTGTTGCTGGCGTAGTCTCATCGCTTGCGAAGATTAGCCTGAGCGAGGCTGCGAGCAGGTCGGCCAGTTCTGGTTCCGGGGATCCGAACGTTGTGTTTCAGCGTGCGTTGACGAACGATATTGTGACGGGCGTGATTATCGCTTTCGCGTTTAGCCTTGTGATCGGCGCGGTGTCAACGATGGTTCAACAGGCGTCGGACGTTTTTGATCGCGTTAGCGAAGAACGGGCGCTGATCCACATGGGTGCACCTATGAAGCTGATGTATCGAACACGCATGCAGCAGGTGATGTGGCCGTTTGTAGTGACGATTCTGCTGGCGGTTGGCGTCGGAGTACTGCCCGGACTGAGCTTTACCCATGGGCAGATGAAGAACGGTCAGGTTCTTCTGCCCATGTTGCTTCTCGGTGTGGTGATCACGGTGATCCCGGTACTGCTGACGCGCCCGATCGAACGGCGCCTCCTCTTGGCGCAGTCGCGCAGGAACGACTAGCACGCAATCTCCCGCAGCACACTGTACTGTGTGTGCAGTGTGCTGTTCGTCATGTGTTGCATGTGCAGTTTGTCATGTATGGAGGGAGTTTCCTGCGTGAATGCTGGGATTGACATGACAATGGCTGGGATGAGTGGGGAATGGTGAGCGTCTGGGGCGCGGCAAGCGCAGCAGATCTCAGGGGATCTTGCATAATAGGGGGCATGAATTTGCTACGTATCTCGCTTGTCGATCAGCCAGCCAAGATTGTGATCTGGGTGCTCGTATTCTTGGTGATTACGCTGAGCCTGGCGCTGATTATTCGGTCAGTACGCAAGGTGTCGGCGTCTGGAGGAAAAGAAGCCCGTTGGGTACGTATTCGTGCATGGGCTATCGTTCTGGGCGCGGCAGCGGTGAGTGGCGTGGCCTGCTTTGCGTTTGAAGTGTGGCCGAATCCTTACCCGGATGAAGTTCCTTGGTGGATTTTTGTCGGCGTTTTTGGTGCGATGCTGGCGTTGCTCGGTGTCCTATTGCTGCGCGGGAAACGCTGGGCTATGGCTTTGCTTGCTGTGGTTGGAGTGGTGAGCACATATTTGGTAGCCAACCTGACGTATCAAGAACATCCCAATGTGGCCTCCTTTTTCCCGTCTCATGTCGCCGAAAAAGTGACGTATCAGGAGTTCTCCACGCTCTCGCGCCCGCCGGAGCGGGCAGGGGAGCCGACGGGCCTGATTGTGAAGGTTCCTCTGGCTGGAACATCGTCTCATTTCGATGCGCGCGATGCATTTGCCTACGTTCCTCCGGCGTATTGGCGCCGTGGTGTTCAACTGCCCGTGCTCGTTCTCCTTTCCGGCAGTCCTGGGAGCCCAGATAACTGGTTCAACTCCGGTGATGCTGCAACGATCGCGCGCGACTACGGCAGGGAACATGGTGGCGTGACGCCTCTGATGATCTCAGTGGACGGCACAGGCAGCACTTTCGACGATCCAGCATGTTCGGATGGGCCGACCAAAAAAATTCATACGTACCTTGCCTACGATGTACCGGCTTTGATTAAAGATAAGTTCCATGTGAATCCGGATCAGAAGACATGGGCAATCGCGGGTCTTTCCTATGGAGGAACGTGTGCGCTCCATGTAGTGGCGAATGCGCCGGATTCGTATGGAATGTTTGTTGATTTTTCAGGCTCATACGAGGCGCTCGCTGGCAGCAAAAAGCAGACTATTGATAAAATCTTCGGAGGTGACGCTGCCCGGTTCGAGCAAACGAACCCTGCATCTATTTTCCGGAAAGCAGCCAAGGATCGTTCACCCCGTTTCCGGCATACTGAAGGGATTTTTGTAGCAGGCATGACGGACAGCAGTGCACAGCAGGCGCAGAATAAGCTTGCGGATTTGGCACGTCGAGCCTCCGTCAAGGTGAGTGTCACAACAGTCCCTGGGGGGCATTCGTACGGCGTGTGGCGCCGTGCCCTCCGTTTGGTGTTGCCCGATATTGCGGCTCATGGTGGCATCACTGAGACGTGGAGCAGCGAACATGCAGGAGAGCGATAGATAGATGAACAAGGTGTCAGGCTGGCTGACGGGGTTAGCGAAGGGAACGAAGAGAATCGTCGTTTCAGCACCCGTGTCGTGCGTGTTGCTGGTGACGATGTGGGTGCTCTTCGTCGTTTATGAGGGCAACCACGCTGCGCTGAAAGCTGCGCTTGGCCTTGCGGCACACGGGGATTTGCGGTTCGTACGTCTGTTCACGTCTGGTCTGACGAGCGCGTCGCTCGCGGGAGTTCTTTCCTCGACGCTCGGTGTCATTATTTTTAGCTTTGCTGCAGAACGCAGGCTGGGATCGGCGCGTTTCGCCGTTGTCGGGATAGCCAGCCAGTTTGTGTTTGTTCCGTTGGGACTCTGGCTTGCCCCGATGCCGTTGACGGGTTCGTCATTCCTGCACCCGCATTTCGGTGCGGACATTTACCTCTCACCGGTGGCGTGGATGTATGGAACCATTGCATGCGCTACCGCATGGATGAGCACTTTGTGGAAACGGCGCATACGCTTAGTGATTTTCACGGTGTGCGTGACCCAGGTGTTGTTTATAGCCTCTGTGACGAACGTCGTCGGTCTGACGGCTGCGGTCGGCAGCATGATCGCAAGCACAATTGTGAAGGGCGAAAAGGTATTTCACCGCCCGGTTGCGTCGGTTCGTGAGCGTCGCGTGCTCGTCGCTTTCCTTATTGCTGCAGTGGCGATAGCCCCGCTTTTAGGTGGATTGCATCCCCATTCACTCGGTGTTTTCACGCGGACGAGCGCAATGATATGGCAGCCATTCACTGATCCGTCGTTGAGCCAAACATCATGTGCTGCATATCAGACGATCCAGTGCCAGGCGCTGACGAGTTTGCGCCATATGCGCGGCCTTGGTTTCTTCTTGCAGAACCTGATGCTGATCCTCGTTCAGCTGGTGTTGGCATATGGCCTTGTGCGTGCCAAACGAGCCGCATGGATAGGGTCTGTGGCTGCGCAAATAGTGATTATCGTTTCTGTGCTCGGTCAGTTGGCGTATCAGCGAGCCGTGTTTTCCTCGGGATTATCATTCGTCATGATTGCGACGGTGATGTTAATCCCGTGGATTGTGAGTATCGTGCTCCTGCTCCGTACCAGAGCGCTTTTCACGTCCCGCGTCTCGTCGCAGGACGTCCGCACTTTTGTCCGTCGGCTGGCTGGTGGACTTGCGGCGAGCATCGTCGTGTGGGGCGTTGGCATGGTGATCGTCCTTGACCAGCTGCGGCCTCGGCCAACCGTTGAGGCGATGATAGCTGAATTCCCGGCGCGATTATTGCCGCCGATTACTGCTGCATCGCTGCCAACACATTTCGTTCCGACCAGCCGAGCAGGATGGACGGTATTCGCATGGACCGGTATCGTCTTTTGGGCAGTGTGTGCACTCGCACTCTTCGCGTTGATCGGGTTCGCACGTACCCCGCACAGTGCTGTTGATCAGCGCCGTGCGCGCCAGATTCTGGAGCACGGGAGCGGGGATCATCTCTCCTTCATGACGCTGTGGCATGGAAATTCGTATTTCTTCCACTCCCTGGGATACGTTGCGTATCGGGTTCACGGTGGTGTGGCGGTCACACTGGGCGAGCCAGTGTTGTTGGCTGATCATGACTCGGCCGACTCCCGTGGCTCGCACGACCTTTCAGATGGTAATTCAGATGGCGTATCGCATGACGCACATGATCACGATGCGCAGTTAGCTTCCTCTGGCGAACTGCAAGAAGCACCGCAGGAAGTATCAGATTCTGAGCGTCTGGATGAACTTGCCGCGGCATTCGAGCACTTCGCGTCAGCGCATGGGTGGATTGTTGCCTGGTATTCGGTTCGTGAAAGCTTTGTGCGCCCTGGGTTCCATTCTCTTCATGTGGCAGAAGAATCGATGCTGGATACGTCTGTAAAGTTCACGGGTAAGAAATTCCAAAACGTGCGGACAGCTCGAAACAACGCGAAGAAAGAGGGTATTGAGGCCGTATGGACCCAGTGGTCCGATCTGTCGGTTGAGATGCGGGAGAAGGTTGTGACTCTTTCGGAAGAATGGGTTGCACAGAAGGCGCTTCCGGAAATGGGCTTCACGCTGGGAACGGTTGACGAGCTGAGCGTTGAAGGGACGAAGCTCCTGCTCGCCGTGGGACCCGATGAGCGTTTGCATGCCGTCACAAGTTGGCTCCCGGTGTATCAGGAGGGATCGCTTGTGGGATACACCTTGGACGTGATGCGTCGTGATTCGCGGGGGTTCCGGTCTTCTATTGAATTCTTGCTGGGTGAAATCGTCCCGGTTGCTGTGCAGATGGGTATTGAATGGGTGTCGCTTTCTGGAGCTCCTTTAGCGCCATCACACGACGAACAAGAATCACAGACGAACGTCGTTCAGCAGGCTCTTCAAAAAACGGGAACGATGATGGAGCCGCTCTACGGTTTTCGAGCCCTTGCGGCGTCCAAAGAAAAATTCTGCCCAACCCACGGCGGTTGGTACCTCAAGTACCGGGATGAACTCTCCCTCGGCTCGATCGGGCTCGCAGTGGTTGCGTGTTATCTGCCTCGCATCAGCGGACGTGAGGCTCGCAGAGCTGCTATGTTGTGGGTCAAATCCCTACGCCGATAATGGTTGCGGAGCGTCCGTACGTGCCGGATGCATCATACCGGCCTTCGCCGCAGTAAATGCGAGTTCGCCTCTATTGTGAGTGTTCGTCAGCTGAAGAATATGCGATGCATACGTGCGCACGGTCGCTTCAGAAAGCCCGAGTTCCTGCGCAATCCTCTTGTTCGTTAGTCCGCGTGTCATCGCTTCGAAAACCGGGAGAAAGCGGGATGGCAAGTGGTTTACGGCATCCACGAAACCGGCGAAGTCTGTGCTGGCATGCTGTGTCGCTAAATAAGTGGATGTAAGAATTTGAGTGGGTTTTGGCCCGAGCACGGTATAACCGTCGAATGCAAGCTTGATCTGCTCGACCATGTCTTTCGTCGCGATATCTTTTGTGAGGAAGCCGCGAACCCCTCGTTGAAGGGCAGCAGCAAGGGATTGTTTGTGTTCAAAGGCTGTCAGCATCACAATTGCAATATGAGGGTGCGTAGATGCCAGGGCTTTTGCCGTCTGGAGTCCATCTAGTACAGGCATATCGACATCGATCAGAGCCACATCAATAGTATGAAGCGACGCCTGAGCGATTGCCTGAGCGCCATTGCCGGCGGTGGCAACGAGTTCCAGTTCTTCCTGCTTATTAAGGATACTTCCGAGGTGACGGATGACGAGAGGATCGTCATCCGCGAGCAGAAGACGAATCGGCCTAGTTGGTGGTTGGCGTGATTGCATCAGCTGTCCTTTCGTGAGGAATAGTAGCGTACACAATCCAATTTCCGTCGAGATTCATATGTGAGAGGGTTCCATCGATAGCAGCAACCTGCTCATCCAGATGCCTAAGACCAAAGCCACCGGTCATTCCTTCTTGGACGTTATCTGATACCGTATTGCTCAATGTGATGCAAAGAGCAATACCGTCATCAACGATGTCGAGGGATGCTGCAGAACCGCGCGGTGCATATTTGAGAATATTCGTTGCTCCTTCACGTACAACTAGCCCTGCAATCCGGCACTGCTGAGATTGTGGCGAAATCAGAGCGTCGAGCATATCAGGAATATCGACGTCGAGTGTGATTGAACGCGTGGCAAGCATCTGTTGAGCATGTGCGATGATGGTGGTCAGCGTATCCGCGTGTGGCTGAATAGTGAGGTTCAGGATCAGCGGCCGAACTCGACGCGAAGCGCTAGAAGCGATATCTGCGAGCTGAGCAAGCAAAGGCTCATCAGGATATTCGGATTGAAGGTCGCGGGATATCAGGGCGATGCGTGAGAGATCCTTGGCAGTGGAGTCGTGCAGTAATACTGCTAAATCTTGGCGGAGTTGGTCGCTTGCCTTATGTGCAGCATCAACGTCTGCTTGAGCTTGTGACGTTACTCTCGCCATTTGTGAGCGGTGGTTTCTGATCGAATAAGCGGAAACAATAATAATCACCGTTCCGACGAGGAAACTGATAACTGACGTTTTCAGGCCATCAGATTGTGTGAGTGCCGCTAAGACCTGTGACGAAACGAAAAAGGCGATGGAAGGAAGATACCACGAGCGAACAAGCCATTCGATACACACAGCATACATGCCGAAGAAACCAAACATCACGTCTGAGCCAAGCGGCGTTGCGGCCACGATGGTATAGAGAAGTGCAAACACTATTTCGCTGACGGGAGCGAAGGAGCATGCTGTGCGAAGGATCTGGCAATAAGCGATGACGATGGCAATCGAGGTAGCATCGTGGTATTGCCCGGAAAGAAACAATCCGGTTTCACACACAAGAATCAGTAGAGCAACTGTACGGTACATTGCTCCGCGAAAACTGGATTCAGGCGTATATTGCTGGAATATACGGTGATACAGTTTCGTGAGGCTAGATAACAACGTTTGCACCTTCAACGCACCTTGGCAGCTGAATTGTTCATCCCTATTATAAGGCAGACGAATAGAGAACTAGTGGTGCATCATCGAGAACGTTGAGCTCCGCGCTGGTTCGTCAGTCATAGATGTATGGGATCGGAAGTATCAACAACGTTGTCAACGTTTGTCGATATGCCGCAGGGCTGCGTGCGGATACGGTTTCATAGTGGCACGGGTGCGAAGCTGCAAAGGGGTTGTCGTCGCTCGTTGCTGAACGATGAAAGAAACAGGGTGATGTGAAAATGCATAAAGCCGCAGTCAAGGTCGTCGCATACTGTGTCTCTGCAACGATAGTAATGACAATGATTCCAGGTGTTGCGCATGCATCCGAGATGGATAGGGAGGTGACAAGCGTAGGTCAGACGCTGGAGCAGCCCTACACCACCGCTTTCAGTGATGCATCCGATATACTCGGCATCAGCACGATCGTGAATAATTGTAGATAGAACGGATAGTGAATATGACGAAGACTCCAAAGTGGGATTCAAAGTGGGAGAAGTTTGGTTTCTACGCTCTGATAGTTATCGTTGTCCTTCAAATTCCGCTTACGATCGCTTTTGCTGTTCATCGTGAGTGGCAGAATTTTGCTATTTCTATTCTTTTTACGGGCATTTTTCTCGAATATGCTTCAGATTTGTTGCCGGATGAAAAAGATCAGTAAATAACAGCAACGATACATCGAGGAACTTTTGCCGCTAT
>JAQYDG010000001.1 GCA_028724265.1 Actinomycetaceae bacterium | reverse complement strand
AATCATGGCCCCACAAAAAACAAAAAACACACGCCCCACAACACCACCAACAACACAAAACATCGCCAGCAGCACCACAAGACGCGCCACAACACCATCAACAATCAACACACTATCCAGCACCCAAACACCAAACCCACAGCCCACTCAGCGAAATCTCAGATCCGCCTCACAAGCAGGAGCGTAGAAAAAGTATACCATCAAGTATTCACTTTGTCTACCCGCCGCACCGGATTTCACTCACACTCTCACCGTAACTCCCCAGGAACTCACCCCCAGCAAGTCACCGCTCGAACCAGAAGCTCAACCGCGCAACGAGTAAAAAGATTACCCACACACTTCACCACACGTCAAACCAAAACCACATGATCCA
Organism: Actinomycetaceae bacterium; assembly: GCA_028724265.1. GTDB lineage: Bacteria > Actinomycetota > Actinomycetes > Actinomycetales > Actinomycetaceae > JAQYDG01. Next base: position 203,693 of record JAQYDG010000001.1, on the reverse strand, counting down.
CAACACACCACTGGTTTTGCCCTATTTTTCGCCACAACGCCGTTTCACTTTATACGAGTAGTTGGAACATCCAGGCTCTTAGGTCGCCGTTCCTCCACTTGCCACGACAGACTCCGAAGACGAGATTCCTAGCCGAATGCGACAAACCTCATAGAACCCCATAGGCGCAGGCCTTACTTGCCCCGAGGCCAGCTCTCTGCCCCGATGCCAGCTCTCGCCACGTTCTTACAAAGGAGGGATCCCTCGAAATTTTCAAGGGATCCCTCGTGCGATTGTGCTTGGCCGATCTCGCGCTCTGCTGCCATGTGCCATCACGCGTGTTCATACGCAGCTAGCGTGCATAGCCACCGGACGCAGTTTCTTCACCGGCCGATATTCGCCGCAGACTATTCGTCACAGGCCGAAATGTTTCGCGATCAGTTCCTGGATATGTGCTCCATCCGCCTTGCCATGAGTCGCCTTCATGACGTAACCAACAATTGCGCCGGCAGCCTTCATATTCCCTGCTGCCAACTTGTCCGCCACCTTCGGGTTAGCAGAAATCGCTTCCTCGACGAGGCGTTCCAGCTCGCCGTCGTCCTGAACGATCTCTAACCCGCGAGCCGCAGCGACTTGCGCTGGTGTTCCTTCCCCGGCAAGAACGCCTGCGAGAGCCTGACGCGCCAACTTGTCATTGAGCTTCCCGGACTGGATCAGCCCATCCAGTTCAACAACGTCGGCCACCGTTACCGGCGCCTGCTCCAGTGTCAGTTCATGCTCGTTGACGAATCGCGCAATATCGCCCATCCACCATTTTCGAGCACCTGCGGGCGATGCTCCCGCCTCCACAGTCTGCTCGATCAGGTCGAGCGCACCAGCGTTGACGATGTCGCGCATTTGCGCATCGGAGAGCTTCCACTCCTCCTGCAGTCGATGGCGGCGCGCCCGAGGTAGCTCAGGCAATGAGTCCCGTAGCGACTCAACCCACTGCCGCGACGGCGTCAACGGAACAAGATCCGGCTCTGGAAAATACCGATAGTCATCAGCATCAGATTTCACGCGCCCAGGCGACGTAGTGCCGTCTTCTTCATAGTGGCGAGTCTCCTGCAGAATTTCTCCGCCACGAGCCAAAATGGCCGCCTGACGTTGGATCTCGAATCGGATAGTCGATTCGATACCTCGGAAAGAGTTGACATTCTTCGTCTCTGTGCGCGTTCCCAGCGGCGCGTCCGGGGACTCGCGCAGCGACACATTGACGTCAGCCCGAATATTGCCGCGCTCCATCCTGCCCTCGGATACTCCGAGTGCACGGACAAGATCTCGGATTGAACGCACGTAGGCACCGGCGATATCTGGCGCATACGCACCCACGCCTGTGGCTGGCTCGGAAACAATCTCAACGAGAGGCACACCAGCCCTGTTGTAATCCACTAGAGAATACTTCGCGCCTTGAATACGCCCATCCGAACCGCCGACATGCGTATTCTTGCCCGCATCTTCCTCGATATGCGCGTGCTCAATCGGGAACCGATATGTAGAACCATCGGGTAAATCGACATCCAGATGCCCACCGATAATAAGCGGATACTCGCTCTGGGAAATCTGATATGCCTTATCCAAATCCGGATAAAAGTAATTCTTGCGAGCAAACGTCGAATACTCTGCGATCTCGGCATCCAGTGCCAGACCTAGTTTCGCCGCATACTCCACAACCTTCTCATTCACCACTGGCAACGATCCCGGCAAACCGAGCGAAACAGGAGTGATGTTCGTATTGGGCTCAGCACCGAACGTCACTGGTGCCCCGTCAAAAATCTTGGTGTGTGTAGAAAGCTCGACATGAACTTCCAAGCCGATGACCGGATCGAAACGGGATACGGCTTCGTCATAATCCATCAATTCTTCAGCCATCGTTATTCCTCCCACTCCAAAGCTGGTGATGCGTCAGTTAACGGCGCGCCCAGCGCACGTTCCATGATGGCACCTACGTGATACAGTCGAGCATCCTGCTGTGCTGGTGCCAAAATCTGGAATCCCACAGGCAAACCGTCAGAAAGGCCGCTGGGCAGCGACAATGCTGGCACTCCAGCCAGGTTCGCAGGAATTGTAGCAATATCGTTGACGTACATTGCCATAGGATCGGAAATCTTCTCCCCGAGTGGGAAAGCCACCGTGGGAGCCGTTGGAGAAACGAGCACATCCGCCTTGGTGAAGGCCGAAGCGAAATCGCGCTGAACCAGCGTCCTCACTTTTTGCGCAGATGCATAGTAGGCGTCGTAATACCCCGACGAAAGCACGTAGGTTCCCAAAATAATGCGACGTTTCGCTTCCAAACCAAAGCCAGCCTCACGGGTGGCAGCCATCACCGTCTCCGACGTGATCGGGCCTTCCTTGGGTTCGACGCGAAGCCCATAACGAATTCCGTCGTATCGAGCCAAGTTAGAAGACACCTCGGCAGGCATAATCAAATAGTAGGCCGCCAATGCGTAGGTGAAACTAGGGGCAGAAATATGAACGATATCAGCACCGAGGCTCACCAGGACGTCAAGCGCTGCGCCGAACGAATCGAGCACACCCTGCTGATATCCGTCGCCAGCCAATTGGTCGATCACACCCACGCGCACTCCCGATAGTGGAGCAGCATTGGGATCTGCAGCAAGAGCATCGGCAACCGTTTGGCTAAAAGCAGGAACATCGTCAGGTAATGAGGTCGCATCGTGCACATCATGACCTGCGATCACTTCAAGGAGGGCAGCTGCATCCGCGATATTGCGCGTTACGGGACCTATCTGATCCAACGACGAACCCATGGCAATCAAGCCGTAGCGCGACACAACACCGTAGGTGGGCTTCATTCCCACGGTGCCAGTGACGGCGGCAGGCTGACGAATTGAGCCACCCGTATCCGACCCCAACGCTAAAGGAGCCTCAAAAGCGCCCACTGCGGCCGCAGATCCGCCGCCTGAGCCTCCAGGAATGCGGCTGAGATCCCAAGGGTTATGGGTCGGACCAAAGGCTGAATGCTCAGTCGAGGATCCCATGGCGAATTCATCCAGATTCGTCTTGCCCAGGATCGGCATGCCCGCAGCCTTGAGCTTGAGCACCACAGTCGCATCATACGGAGGAATCCAGCCCTCAAGAATATGCGACGCAGCCGTCGTCGGTACGCCGCGCGTCACCATATTGTCTTTGACGGCAATCGGAACACCTGCGAGACGGGAGAGCGACTTTCCTGCAGCACGGTCTTCGTCAACAGCACGCGCCGCCGCAAGCGCTCCCTCGTCATCCACATAGAGAAAGGCATGAACACGACCGTCAACAGCGTGGATACGATCCAGGAAAGCTTGCGTCACCTCAACAGATGTCACTTCGCCTGCAGCCAGTTTGTCCGCCAATTCAAGGGCGGTGAGCTTAATCAGGTCGTTCACAGTCACTCCTCCCCTAAGATCGCTGGGACTTCGAACATTCCGCTTTCAGCTGCTGGAGCCGAAGCAAGAACTTCTTCGCGGTCGAGTGTAGGAACAACCTCGTCCGGGCGCATCACGTTTTTCAACGGCATCGGATGCGTTGTGACGGGTGTGTCCGGCGTGACGATTTCGGAAATCTGAGCCACGTAGTCGGCAATCGACCCCAGATCCTGGGAAATATGGTCGATTTCGTCCTCAGTGAGGGCTATGCGCACAAGCTCGGCTAATCGCCGCACTTTATCTGTAGAAATAGACGACATGACTCTTAGTGTACGTTGTGTTCAGCAATTTCAATGCGCTGCAATCTTTATATGGTACGCGTCGCTACACTAGAAATGTGCAGATACAAAGTGAGCAGACCCCCAAACCCGGCGATGCCCGGCTACCTTCGCTCGATAGATCGCGCGTCATGAAGGCTCTGCGTACCAGCGCAGCAGGGTTTGTAGCCACACAGGCAGCAGTACTCGGCGCAATCACGGCCATCGATTCGCTCCGCAAACGGCGCACGCCGCTGACCGGGGAATTTCCCCATATGGCACCTCAACACGTGAGCGCCGACGGAAACTCACTCACGCTCTATTGCTATGGGCAAGACGTCTATGACGAGATGCTTGCCGATATTACGCATGCTCGCCACGTTGTGTTCTTCGAGTCTTTTATTGTGAAGGACGACGAAACCGGCCTCGCATTCAAGGATGCATTAATAGCCGCGGCACGCCGGGGTGTTGACGTCTACGTGATTCTCGATACGTGGGGAAACGCAAACCAGGATCCTCGGTTTAGACGTTTTCCTCGCCTGGCACATATGCACGCTATCAACTTTCCTTTTGTGCGCACTGGAGTGTTTACCGGACGCAGCCGCGATAAGGGACGGGATCACCGCAAGATCCTGGTTGTTGACGATCGAGTCGGATACGTGGGCGGCTACAATATCGGAACCGTCTATGCCAAGCATTGGCGGGACACCCATATTCGTATCCAAGGCCCTGGAGTCTGGGAGCTTTCCAACACCTTCCGTGAAATGTGGAATGCCTACCGCAAGACGAAGCACCCCGTGCTCAAAGCGGAGGGCACACACGACTGGAATTCAGGGTTACAGGCTGTTGTGAACACTCCGGCTAGAAACGTGTATCCCATCGAGTCCATGTATTTTGATGCACTGAGCCGCGCCACAACACGCGCATGGATCACGATGGCGTATTTTGTTCCTGATTCTCCCCTGATCGATACGATTGTGGAAACTGCCCAGAGAGGTGTGGACGTTCGTATCCTGATTCCGCAGTATTCCAACCACATCTATGTTGATTGGGTTGGACGCCCGCACTATTCACGGCTTCTGAATGCCGGTGTGCGCATCTTCCTGTATCAGAACGCTATGGTTCATGCCAAAACGATGACGGTTGACGGCAAATGGTCCACAGTGGGCACGGCGAATATCGACAGACTCTCCCTGCGCGGCAACTTTGAGGTGAATATGGAGATTTACTCGCCTCAGTTTGCCGCCGCGATGGAAAAAATATTCACCCTCGATTTGAGCAATGCTATTGAGCTCACAGACCAGGTATGGGAAGCGCGCTCACCATTGGCGAAAGCCGCTGAGCGCGTTTTAGGGCCACTCGCGCCGCTTCTGTAGGCAGCTTCCCTTTCGGCATTTTCTTGCGCCGAGCAGCCTTTGTGCCGAACAACGCTAGCTCACCTTTCCGGTGCGAAGCAGGGTGACGAAACCAGCCTCGTCAATCGTCTGTACGCCTAGCGAATCTGCCTTTGCGGCTTTAGAGCCTGGGTTTACCCCTGCCACCACCACACTGGTTTTCTTTGACACTGAACTGGAGGTTCGGCCTCCGCGCGCGCGTATTTCAGCTGCGGCCTGATCCCGAGTGAACCCGGAGAGCGTGCCGGTAAGAACGATCGTCATGCCTTCAAGCAAGTGTGTATCGTCCTCATTCCCTGAAGGATCAGCGGGACTGCTAACAGCTGGCTCGTCAGCCCAGAGCACGCCAGCCTCCCGCCACTGCTCAACAATCTGACGATGCCAAGGAATGCTAAACCATTCTTGGAAGGACTCTGCGATAATTGCGCCTACGCCTTCCACCTGCGTCAGCGCTTCGCGTGAGGCGCTCAGCATCGCGTCGAGGCTCCCGAACTCGTCGGCGAGCGCGCGGGCTGCCGTCGGACCAACATGCCGAATAGAAAGCGCAACGAGTTTACGCCACAGCGGCTTCGTTTTTGCTTCCTCCATCTGCGAGAGCATCACCTGAAGCGTTTTTGTGGGGGCACTGGCCTGCGTCACCTCGCCTTTCGCGTTTCGTTGTTCTTGTTTCCACGCTGGGCGTACCTGACGAAAATCCTGCGTGGGAGCACCGTCGATTTTCACCCGTTGATAAACCACCACGTCACGCACATCCTGCGCATCCAACCCAAAAAGGCCGGCCTCAGTGCGCAGCACAGGCTTCTGCGGCACGGGAAAACCGAGCAGACGCTGAACATCCTCCGGAATCACCGTATCAGTATCGATAATGGCACCGTCCTTATCGATGACGCCATGTTCACGCAGCCAGCTGGGCGTTGCCGAGATTTCGCGGCCATCAACAAGTGTGAGCGTGTGACCAGTCGCAACCGCAACCAAGGCTTCACGCCGACTTTCCGGGGCGTCATTTCGCAGCTGATCCTGTGAGCTTCCATCCGGATCGGTGAGCCACAACGCAGTTTTTTTACCAAGCGCCTGAATATCGAGTGCCCCACGACTGCCGATATGCTCTACTCTTCCCGTGATTTGCGCTGGGCACGACTCCGTATTCGGGCAACGCAGATCCACGTCGCCTTCTTTCGCTGGGGCAAGGGGCGTACCGCAGCTCGGGCAGAATTTCGGCATATGCCACACCCGCTCAGAACCGTCACGTGACGCGAGGACAGGTCCGACGATTTCCGGGATCACATCGCCTGCTTTCCTCACAATCACCATGTCCCCGATACGAACACCTTTGCGCGCTACTTCCTCCTGGTTGTGGAGTGTGGCGTACTCCACCGTAGATCCTGCGATCTGAACAGGCTGCATACGTGCAAAGGGCGTGACGCGCCCGGTTCGGCCCACCTGTACCTCAATCGTTGTCAGCCGTGTCTCTACTTCCTCCGGCGGATACTTGTAAGCGATAGCCCAGCGTGGCACCCGAGACGTATAACCCAACTTTGACTGCGACGCCCGATCGTTTACTTTGATCACAGCGCCGTCAATCCCGTGGATCAGCGAATAGCGCGAATCTGCATAGTGGGCAATATAGGTTTCGATCTCGTCCCATGAGCTCACAACCGACGAATAGGGCGAGACGGGAATCCCCCACGTGTCAAAAAGTTGATAGACCCCCGATTGCGTAGCGAGTTGTTCAGCGAGTTCTGCCGGCACTCCTTCGAGAGCCCCGATCCCATGAGCAATAAAAGACAGCGGGCGGGCTGCCGTCACACGAGGATCCTTCTGCCGCAAGGAACCTGCGGCGGCGTTTCTCGGGTTCGCAAACCGCTTGGGGATCTTTTCCTGGTTCTTCTCCTGGCGATTGCCGCCGTTCGCTTTGCTTCCCTCCACTTGGGGTGCCTCGTCAGCTCGCTGTAGCAGAGCGTCGATAGCAGCGTTGTAGTCAGCAAATTCCTTGAGCGGGAAAAACACCTCGCCCCGTATTTCCACAACATCTGGCACCAGACCAACAAGATGGTGAGGGATGGCGGTGATCGTCAGCGCATTAGGCGTGACATCTTCGCCAGTCACCCCATCACCGCGTGTCGCAGCAGTGACGAGATCTCCATGTTCATAGCGTAAATTGATGGCAAGTCCGTCGATTTTTGCTTCCGCCGTCCACTGAAGGGACTCGGTGGAATCAGCGACCAACTCCTTGGTTGTGCGGGTTATCCACTCATGGAGCTCATCCAGAGAAAATACGTCCTGAAGCGAGTACAGACGCTCCGTATGGATAACCGGCGCAAAAAGCGACTCGCTCACGCGAGCCCCGACGCTCCGAGCCGGAGAATCAGCACGAGCCAATTGGGGAAATGCACGTTCGATATCCCTTAAACGATGGACTAATGCATCATAATGAGCATCCGTCATCACAGGCACGTCTGTGGAGTAGTAGGCATCAGCTGCTGAAACGACGCGAGGCGCAAGATCCTCCCACTCACGGAGAGCATCGTCAACGGATGTCGGTATCGGTTCGGAATTGCGAAGGGCATCCTGGGAATCATCAGCTGAGCTAGGCGATTGCGCGCCAACTTGAGAATCATTCGAATGCTGCTGCGCCGTCATATCACAAAACCTCCACAAGAACGTCACCCAAAACACCAGCGAAAAAACGCCAATAACGCATATTCTTTACTTTCGCAAGGCCTCCAACTGTATACACACTGGTAATATCTCACGTTTTTTACTCTTTACCTCGTCTGTAAAAACTGCGAAAGTAGTCATGTACACAACGTGTGCATATCAAGTTTACCTTTCGTGGTGTGCGATACTGCAGGGTTGACACGGATGAATGGTGGATATGTTAGTCCGCCCTGACGTACCGCGTTTTCTGCATGCACCGCGCTCACACCCATCAGAGGAGTTTCTAAGAATGGATTGGAGAAGCCGAGCAGCGTGCCTTACTGAGGATCCAGAGTTGTTTTTCCCAATTGGCAATTCGGGCTCTGCGCTTACCCAGATCGAGGAAGCGAAGCGGGTGTGCGCTCGTTGTCAGGTAAGCTCGGCATGCTTGGAATGGGCCATGGACAATGGACAGGATTCAGGAGTCTGGGGCGGCATGAGCGAAGATGAGCGCCGCAGCCTCAAGCGCCGCCGTGCACGCGCGCGCTCACAGAGAGCAGCCGCTACACGCGTAGCTCGATAGCTCGATAGCTCGATAAAAGCGTAGCGATTTTTATTGATCAATACGCTTTTTATTGATCGATGCGCTTTTTATTTATCGATATGCGCGGTGACGTGGACTGTTGTCCCGCCGCCTTCGCGTGCACCCCAATGAATTGTGCCGTGTAACTCGCCCGCAACAAGGCTCCGAATAATTTTCGTTCCTAACCCAGTACCGATAGCGGCAGGATCGGTACCAATACCGTCATCTTCGATATCTAGCTGAAGAAAATCATCGGCGCGGGATACGTGAACCCAGATATTTCCCCCGTCAGGCAATCCGTGCTTGACGGCGTTTGTGATGAGCTCATTGGCTGCAATTGCGAAAAATGTTGTCTGGTTCGAATTGAGCGTTCCAAACTGCCCGTCCATATGCGTGTGTATTTCCCTGCCGGGAGCCGACGAATCCGATGCAAGCCGCAGAATCGGGCTGAACACATCATCGAATTTCACATGATCGTCGATTGTTTGCGAAAGAATTTGATGGACAAGTGCGATCGTCGAGACGCGCTGCTGAGCATCTTCCAGAGCCTGCTTCGTGTCGTCGTTCTTTGCACGCCGAGCCTGCAAACGCAGCAAACCCGATACCGTTTGAAGATTGTTCTTGACGCGGTGATTGATCTCCCGAATGATCGCGTCCTTCGTCATCAATGCTTTTTCGCGTCGCCGAATTTCCGTCACGTCGCGGCACAAGATAATCGCACCCAGCCGCGTTCCATGGTCGGTAAGCGGAATGGATCGGAGCGACACAATTGTGCCATGAGATTCGATTTCCGAAAGCGACGCAACTTTGCCCATGATGACACCGGGCAGTGCCTCGTCAACCTCGGAATTCTGCTCGGCAACAGCCGTGACTGACTCAACGAGGACTCGTCCCACGAGGCTTCCGGACACGCCAAGATGATGGAAGTTGCTCAGCGCATTCGGGCTCGCGTACTGGACTGCCCCATCAGCATCAACGTGAACAAAGCCGTCAGCCACACGTGGAGTGCCGTGATGGGAGCCCGTGCTCGGTCCGTCCAATGGAAACTCACCAGACCCCACCATGCGAATCAGATCGTGCGTAATCGTTTCGTAGTCGCTCGTCACCTGATTGGGAACGCGATCGATATGCCCGAATGGTGCCAAAGCTAGAACTGCGAGGATACCCCCTCTATTGCGGATCGGGTACAGCTGCACCACGGTTCCTAAGAAGGATGTTTGACGAACTTGCCCATCGGACATGACCAAACACGTCTGGCGAGAAAAATCGGAGTCACCTTCAGTACCCACCACATCGTCATCGAAATGTGTGGATGCCGTTGCGGGACGGCAATGAGCAGCAACGATGGTTCGACCGTCCTTTGTGACGAAAACGAGGAGGAGATCGGCAAACGCCAGATCCGATATCACCTGCCAATCCCCAACGAGACGATGAATCCACTCGTTATCGGTTGCCGAGATTGGTACTTCTGACAGGATGTTCGTCAATAATGCCACGCTGCCAGCTTAGCCGCATCAGTTCGAAGGATGCACGCCATATCCTCAACGTACGCACGGCGGGAGAAGCCAGAATACCCCCGCACACGCCTCACCCCGTACACTATCCCGTACACTATGGGGAGAACGCAACGATGGAGGATGCCATGCATATCACGGAAGACGCGACTTTTTCTGGTTCTCGGCTCAAGGTTGCACGCGCGTTATTATCCCGTGAGCTTTCAGATGCGCGCGCCGATCTGGCTGGGCTCACCGATGTGGTATACCGCGACGATCCACATTCGTCATCTATGACGGCATTGATCGATATGGCACGTATACCCCACCTTCCTGCTGCCGCGGCGAAAGCGCTGCCAAAATTCGTGAAGTTTACCGCCACGTTCTCAGTGGCATCCCACACGGAGCAGCTCACCGAAATCAATATGCGTGTGAACGTTCCCGGTATTCCAGTCCAGTTTTTCGGCAGAGCTGAGCTGACGGACGAAGACACCATTGCTCAAGGCACTGCTGTCGATCACGGAGCTTCGCTCGTCACCATTGATGAGGGCAACAACACCAAAGGGGCTGGAATAGGCACAACGAACAGCCGTACTCATGTTGCCGTTGAGCTTGAGCTGAAAGTCAAGATTCCTTTCATTGGTTCGTCCGTGGAGAAAAAGGCAGCGGCTGCCGCCCCGTCGCTGTTCCGACGCGATCGAGCCCTCGTTGAGGCTATACTCGCGCGGTAGTCAGAAACCCCGACGGGAAGTCTCAATTTCGCTCACAGAATAATCTGGGCGGAAAATAGCCAAAACAACTGCACACTGCTAGCATTCAAGTGACAGAAGAAGTTGCGTCTTCTACGCTCAAGTTTTCTTGTGGAATAAAAGCGCAACTTTATCGTTGAAGAGAGTGAACAGAGGCAAGGCGCACGTTGTGGAAACGCCTCCTCCAACATATTGAATGGAGTGGTAACAATGGCTATGTTTGCAAATGATCCTTTCGCCGAAATTGAACACATGATGACGCGCGCGCTCAGCACAGCTTCCAGCGGCTCACCTATGGGCATGGATCTGTATCGCAAGGGCGATAATTTCGTCGCAAAGTTCGACATCCCAGGTGTGGATCCCTCGACAATCGATATCGACATCAACGACAACACGCTGACCGTACGCGCAACCCGCCGGATTGAGTCGGATGACGACATCAAGTGGCTCTCCCGCGAACGGACAACCGGAACCTTCGCCCGTCAGCTGACGCTGGGGCGCGGCATTGCAACCGACAAGATTGAGGCGGATTACTCGGATGGCGTGTTGACGCTGACGATGCCGGTGACGGAAGAGTCCAAGCCTCGTAAAGTGTCGGTTTCCCATTCAGGCAGCGCTCAGACGATTGAATCGTCTTCCGAGGAGTAATACTTCCGAGGGCAAAGAAGAGGTAGCAGCCAGGATAGAGTCGGCTATCCCAATACACTCGGGATGCTGATATACGAGGGGCTGATTGGTGTGTCACGCCAGTCAGCCCCTCTCTCCTCCATCTGCAAGCGGGGCACTGTCGACAGGACGCCGACACAGTGATGGAAGTTTTTCAGCGCCATACCGGTTATTAAAAGTAACGAAATCTGTCCGGAGTAGGTATCCAGCCTTGATGAGAAGTGGCACCACAGCTGTGACGAAGGACGGACGGGTGACGGGACGGGTGACGATGGAGAACGATAATGATCAGCTTGATTTGGGCGCAAGACCGCAACGGAGCAATAGGGAAAAATGGAACCCTGCCGTGGCACGTGCCAGAAGACTTCGCTTTTTTTAAACGCATGACGATGGGGCTCCCTCTACTGATGGGACGAACGACGTGGGAGTCAATGCCACAAACGAGCCGCCCTCTTGAAGGCCGACTGAATCTGATCCTGACGCATCATGCCGACTACAACGCTCCCGGAGCCACACTCGTGAGTTCTGTTGAAGACGCACTGGAGTACGCGAATCCAGACATGATGGTCAGCGGTGGCAGAACGGTTTTCGATGCAATAATGCCCTTCGCCGATGCACTGTATGTGACGCAGCTCGATCTGGACGTTCAAAACGCAACGCGCTTCGCACCGCCTATTGATCCAGACTGGCACCTCGTACAGGCGTCGCCCGAGCAAGGGTGGGCTTCGTCAAAGAACGGCACTCGCTATCGCTTCCTCGCCTACGAACACGAAGGCTCGCACATCGGCCCGCGCCCCCTGCAACGCGGGCTGTAGGGCGGTCAGAAGATCGCTAGCCTCCACGGACAATTCTCTGAGTCTGTTCCAGTTAGGCTTGAGCCATGGATGCTCATACTGAACCGTCAGACATCGCCTTTGCACTCAGACACAACACTGGAACTCGTCCAGAGTCAGACTCAATGGGGAGTGTTGAGGTTCCAGCGAATCGATATTGGGGAGCGCAAACACAGCGGTCAATCGAGCATTTCCCTATCGGGCGTCCGACTTTTGTGTGGGGAAGACCCGTCATTCGAGCGATGGGCATCCTGAAGCGTGCAGCTGCGCGGGCGAATGAGGAACTGGGAGAACTTGATCCACGTATCGCTACCCTGATTAGCCGCGCCGCACGTGACGTGATTGATGGGGAACTTGACGACGACTTTCCACTGGTTGTCTTTCAAACAGGCTCGGGCACCCAAACCAATATGAACGCCAACGAGGTTATCGCCAACCGCGCGATCGAACTCGCTGGGGGCACCGTAGGCTCTCAGTACCCTATCCATCCCAATGACCACGTCAACCGCGGGCAGTCATCGAACGACACCTTTCCTACTGCCATGCATATTGCCATCGCTGAACAACTGCACTGGATGTATCCGCGCGTGGACGCATTGCGAAACACCCTGAGCCGTAAGGCGCAACAGTTTGCGGATATCGTCATGGTAGGCAGAACACATCTGCAAGACGCCGTCCCTCTGACGCTTGGGCAAGTCATCTCGGGCTGGGCTGCGCAGCTCGATTTCGCGCTCGACGGCATCGCACGTGCAGAAGACGGCATCCATCAGCTTGCTATTGGCGGCACCGCTGTGGGAACAGGTTTGAATGCTCACCCCAACTTCGGATCTCGCGCCGCATTCTTCATTTCAGAGGAAACTGGCATTCCGTTCCACCAGGCGGACAATCTTTTTGCAGCGCTCTCCGCCCACGACGCCGTGGTCGCCATATCCGGCTCGCTTCGAGTGTTAGCTGACGCATGTATGAAAATCGCTAACGACATCCGCTGGTATGCGTCTGGGCCTCGCACATCTATTGGCGAACTTCGGATCCCCGAGAATGAACCAGGCTCCTCCATCATGCCAGGGAAAGTGAATCCCACCCAGGCTGAGGCTCTCACAATGGTCGCCACGAAGGTATTCGGGAATGACGCCACCGTCGGTTTCGCTGGGAGCCAAGGAAATTTTCAGCTCAACGTCTTCAAGCCCGTCATGGCATGGTGCACGCTCGAATCGATCACTTTGCTTGGCGACGCATGTGCCGCGTTCGATCGCTTCTGCGCTCAAGGCATTGAAGCTAATCGGACCACGATCGCGCACCACGTCGATATCAATCTGATGACGGTCACTGCACTCAATCGCCATATTGGTTACGATGCAGCCGCGTCCATTGCGAAAGCTGCACATCACAACGGCATGTCTGTGCGTGACGCTGCGCTCGCCTCCGGACTCGTGACGGCTCAACAATTCGATCGGTGGGTTGTCCCAGCGCAGATGACGCATCCGCAGCCAGAATAAAAGCCGAACTCACAACCGCCAGCGTTTCCCACCAATTGCTGGGACGATTTGTTGGGACTACTGAGCGCGCAGACAAGGAAAGAATTCCGAAACTCTCGGTTGAGGTTGTGTAAAGTGCGCGTCGAGCCCCTTCCGTCTCGCCACGAGAGCCACTAGCATCGTTGACCGTTGGAGGAATCCGGCATAAAATCGAGTGCTTCCGCGTTGTGTGGAATATATCCGCAGGAATGTGGAAGCAACAGTGGTTGATACCACGGGGTGATCGGCAATCATGTTTTCGGCATAGATCACACCACGAAGATAAAGAGGACATGCATAGTACAGGAGATACAAATGAATAATCATGCAATGCTTATCGCACGTGCAGCGGCGGAACTTGCCAGCGCACGCACTGAGTTTGCGAGCCTGGCGCACACAGCGTCGGCATCCCGTTTTGAGCGCGCACAGGAGCGGCTTAACGCAGCAGAAGTACGCTGGCACTCGTTGAATGGAGATCGAAACTAACCTTCGTTGCGCACAGTGGCATGTCGCGCACAGTGGCATAGTGTGCTCGCAAAAGCGTGCCTGTTACTGAGGTGATTCTTCCTCTACCCCACAAGAGTGACGACAAACGTATACACGGCGACGGCAACAAGCAAGAAGACGAAAACGAAAGTGAGCGTCGATTGCCGAGCACGGTTGGAGAGTGGGGATCCAACTGCGCTTCCGACCCCTGATCCGAGCGCAAACAAAACGGCGACAAGCCAATCAATCTCTACAGGCGATCCGATACGCAGCAGCAGGGAAATAACAGACACCACGGTGATCACAATAAAGGACGTGCCCGCCGCAACGCGCATCGAATATCCCATCACTAACACCAGGATCGGTATCATTGCAAAACCGCCACCGATGCCGAAAAATCCCACCAGCATTCCGGTGAAGGTTCCGATGGCAATAAACTGCGGGAGCTTTCGAAGCGTTTGAGCTTGTTCGTGCCCGTCATCGTCATTCGCATGAACCGCATCGATGCCCTGCTGTGCCGCCGCATCTTCCTTCGCTTTTTGTTGAAGCCCGTTACGGAGCATCAGAATCGCCACCGCTACCAAGAGCGCAGCGAAGGCATACATCATCGCATCGCCAGACACTGCCTGATTGATCTTTGTGCCCAGATAGGCTCCGAGCGAGGAACACAACCCGAAAAGAACCCCTGTAGCTAAACGAACCTGGTGCGAGGCAAAACGCGACGGCAGCGCGGCAAGCGACGTGACGATGACGATCACCAGAGATTCCGCTGTTGCGGCCTGGGGATCCTGCCCGAGGAGATACACCAGGACGGGAATAGCAAGAATGCCGCCGCCGATACCGAGGGCTCCAGCCAATAATCCTACGAAGATTCCAACGACTGCGGACTCCACGCCTAATATCATGGGCAGCTCTTCCCTCTTCCCCCAGTGCTTGCTGTACTGCGTTACTTTTATCGGCACGGATCGCGTGTGCTGTGAAGGCGATACGGTTCGCAGTCGATGACGATGTGCATATGACGCTAACACCTCGCCACAACAAAGATACCAAAACCTCACGCACAGCTCCTGGCACCCGCGCATAGCTTCTGCCGCTCTCCCCCACAGCTACCTGCGAAAGCATCGAGAGCTTTAGACTGTGTGCTGAGCACGCAGCGCGCGAGCGACGGCCAGCGCGAGGCGGCCACAGACGTTTCACGAAGGGATCCAATTGAATGGCTGAACACAACGCATCCGAGGGCAGAAAGATTATTGCAGTGATTCCTGCCCGGGCAGGTTCGAAGGGAGTTCCTAATAAGAACATTCGCCTTCTCGACGGGAAGCCGCTCGTGTATTACTCCATTCGGAACGCTCTGGATTCTGCCCTCATTACAGATGTGGTTGTGTCCACCGACTCACGCGCAGTGGAAGGTATTGCGCGAACGATGGGCGCGTCCGTTCACTGGCGTGACGAAGCACTCACCCGCGACGACGTTGCGCTTGATGCTGTGATTTACGATGCCGTCTCCGCACTGGACTGCGATATGGTAGTCACCCTCCAGCCAACCTCACCCACCCTGCAGGCCTCGACGCTCGATGCGGCGATCGAGCACGCAATCCGAACGGACGCGGATACCGTGATCTCCGTCGTCAACCATCCTCACCTCGCCTGGACGCTAAGCGAAGAAGGAAAACCAACTCCCGCCTACAAGGAGCGGCTCAACCGGCAGTATTTACCCCCATACTTTATGGAGACGGGCGCATTCGTCATCTCCAAGCGCTCCGCTGTGACGCCGCAGGGGAGAATCGGCCGCGATATCGAGCTGTATCCTCTCAGTGAATCGGAAGCAATCGATATCGATACATTCTCCGATCTGATCACAGCAGAACACGAGCTGAGCAAGGAAAAAGTGGCGTTTTACGTCAACGGCAATAACAGGCGCGGTATCGGACATGTGTACCGTGCGCTTGAGTTGGCTGACGAGTTCTACGATAAACCCGACATCTATTTCGATGTGAATCAAACCAACAGAGAGGTTTTCGGCTCCACAACCCACAATCTCATTCCTGTTGATGGTCTGCATGATTTGTTCGCACAGCTGCAAGCACAGCCCTATACGCTGATTATCAACGACATTCTGCAAACGACTGCGGACTATATGCTCACGCTGCGAAAGATTGTACCCGACGCCCATATCGTCAATTTTGAAGATGACGGTGAAGGCAGCGAATACGCCGATCTCGTGTTTAACGCTCTGTACAACACGAATTATGGGGCGAATATCAAGGCCGGCGAGAAGTATTACATTTCGTCAAAGAGCTTCCTGTTCTATCCCGAAATATCGGTGAACGATCAGGTGAAGAACTGCTTCATCTCCTTCGGTGGCGCTGATCCGCAAAACTACACGGATCGCCTGCTGGCACTGGTCACCGGCTCACTTGCCGATGTGGCGGCTCCCTACCATTTTTATGTTGCCCTCGGCCGCGCAAAACAAAACGTTGACGAACTCTTGACGTACAATTCATATCCGAATATCGATGTGGTTTACGACGTTGAAAATATGCCGGAGTTGATGTCCCGCTGCGACGTTGGCGTCACCTCGCGCGGTCGGACGGGTTACGAGCTCGCAATTCTCGGCATCCCTTCTATCGCAATGGCTCAGAATGCGCGGGAGGAAAAGCACGGATTTGTCTCGCGCGAAAACGGTTTCGACTATCTTGGTTTGAACCCATCTGACGAGGCGATTGCAGCGGCGCTCGAACGCCTCCTCACACTGTCAGAAACGGAACGACGCCAGATTCAACAGACACTGCTCTCCCACGATCTGCGTCACGGACGTCAGCGCGTGATGAACCTGATCCATTCCCTGTAGCAGTTTCCTCTTCGATCCGTGTTTTTCGCGGCCTGAACACCAAGCAACGTTCGCGCCGTCTCCTACCGTTGAGAAAACGCGACGGCCAAAGGAAGCAATCCACGAGTGCCCTTTCGCTAGACTTGGCAACGATTGAGAAACTATGACGCTGAACGAAAGGCACCACAATGGCAATTCCCTCCGAAAAACCATACTTGATCGCAGAATTAGGCGTGAATTTTTACGACACTGCGCGGGTCGAAAATATTACGCCAATGCAGGCAGCGAAGAAATACGTCGATGCGGCTGCTCAGGCAGGAGCGAGCGCAGCAAAATTCCAGTATTACAAGGCAAACAAAATTGTTTCCAAGAACTCGCCCGCATACTGGGATCTGACGAAGGAACCGACGGCAACTCAATACGATCTGTTCAAGAAGCACGACGGGTTTAATGCTGAGGACTACCAGGAGCTCGCCGCGTACTGCAAAGAAAAAGGTATCGACTTCCTCTGCACACCATTCGACTATGATGCTGCAGACCAACTCGATCCACTCGTTCCTTACTTTAAGATTTCCTCGTCAGACGCATCAAATCTGCCATTTCTTCGCTATGTTGCCGAAAAGGGCAAGCCCATTTTCCTCTCAGTAGGTGCTTGCTATGAAAGCGAGATTGACGAGGCTGTGCGTACGATCCTCGATGCAGGATGCCCTCGCCTCGTGCTGCTGCACTGCGTTCTCTCCTACCCGACCAAATTTGAGGACGCAAACCTCAACATGATTACGCGCATGCAAACAATGTATCCAGATTTGGAGATCGGTTATAGCGACCACACGATGCCCGACCCATCCATGATGGTTTTGTCCATGGCTTATATGCTGGGCGCAACAGTCATCGAAAAGCATTTCACACTCGACACCTCACTACCGGGTAACGATCACTATCACGCTGGACTCCCCGAGGATTTTGCGCGCGCTGTGGCCAATTTCGAGATGATCCGCAAGATCCACGGCACCCACACGCACCGGGTGGTTCTCGACGCAGAAAAGGAATCCCGCAAGCAAGCTCGACGTTCGCTCGTGCTGAGCCGCGATATTAAAGCTGGAGAGGTTATCCAGGCGCGCGATCTGGTTGCCAAGCGTCCTGGAACTGGTATTGCACCACAATTCGCCGATATTTTGGTTGGCAAGACCTTGCGTGAGGATCTTCCAGAGGACACCGTGCTAACGTGGGACGAGCTGATTTAGCAACGCAGTGATTGGGCGTCGGAGCAGTAACGCTCACCATACACGCACACATCACCACACAGCCGTTGAGTACGTTGAGTAAGGAATGCTAGTGAGCCGAAGTGTTAACGAGAGCATCAAACACGAGAACAAACAACAGGTTTTCAACACACTGTGGGGCGTACTCCTCGGAGTTTTCGTGATCTTTTTGTTCACGCGTAGGCTCGCTCCCCTCGAGTTTGCGGTGGCAAACCGCTACATTCCGCTGCTTCTGCTCATGGCCGGAGCGGTACTGATCGTCTGGGATTTCGTGTCCTTCCATCGGGTTCTTTCCGCCCCACGGGTCTTGTGGATTCTTGGTTTTGTTCTGTGGTCTACGCTCAGCGTCGCCCTCTTCGTCACCTCTTCGCGGTCAGTCTCGTTAAGCCCTCTGCTCTATACGGTGATGTGTGCGTGTTTGATTTACGGTGTGATGGCTGACCGTACCGTTGAGGAAAACACCACCACTGTGCTCCGGCTGGGCACTCTTTACCTTGTTCTTCAAAGCCTCGTGGCGATCGCCACACTCGTTGTGTTCCTGTTGGATATCGAGTTTGCCTACGTCATTCCAGGAACCGATCGAGTTGTCGAACAGGGGTACCAGTCCCAGTACGGTCGTGCATGGGGTTTTTACTATGAAGCAAACTTTTTAGGAATTGCCTCTGTGATCTGCGTATGGATTGCTGCTGCGCTGGCGATCCGCGCGTGGAAGAAAGGCTCCAGCGAGGGTGCCAGCAATGGCTCATGGCGGCACCGCGCCGCTGCTATCGGCTGGGTAATTTTCGGTGTTCTCAACCTCGTGATCTGGGCGCTTTCAGGGTCTCGATCCGCCATGGTTGCACTCTACGTTCCCTTGGCTCTCGCCGCAGGATTTAGCGTATGGATCATCGCGCCACGTATTCGCATCAGCCACACAATCACCCAGGTGGGAGCCTGTGTACTCGCAGGGCTCGCTGCTATCGCAGTTGCTTCCGGCTTCCACTTCACCGTGATGCACACACTCGTGCCGCTTCAGCGCGCAACACTGTCAACGATCGACGAATCAGCGCGCGATCGTGTCATTGACGCAATCGAAGGAGCATATGGCCGTAACGGCTTTGACGTTCAGATCACAACCAATCCAGAACGACTCTATCTCCTCTCCCATGGCAACCTCGGCCGCTATTCCGGCGACATGGCGATTCTGGATGAAGCCGATATGTCCGAGGGCGTTCTGGTACGTCAGGACGTGGAGAGCATCGACGATTCGAACCTGCGTTTCACGTACTGGAAGATGACGGCTGATGTAGTCAAGCAGCACCCCATCGTGGGCGTGGGATCGCGCAATATTACGACGTATGCTCTCGAGCATGGCATCCCGGTGTCTGACGAAGCCGTGCCGGGAAACACAGTTCTGGATGCGTATCTGGAGGTCGTGGGATCCAGTGGCCTCGTCGGTTTTCTTCTGTATGCCTGTTTCCTTGTTCCCCTGCTATGGACCGGCCTCGCACAGCTTCGGCGCAGGAAGAACGATGCTGCGCGGCTGATCTTCCCCGCATGCATGATTGCCTCCTACATGATTTTTGTTGTGTTCCTCAGCGACGTATTCGTCGATTTCACCATCAACACGCTATTCTTCTGGCTTTCCCTTGGTCTCTTCGTCTCAACGGTCAGCCACGTCCAGCGTCAGAGCGCACAAGTTCGCGATGGACTATTCATTGCGGATACGCCCGTGCAGATCCTCAACGCCCTCACCCTTGCCATGCAGGAAAAATCTGAGGGTGCCCGCACGCTTGACGTGGCAATTCTCGACCAATTTGAGGGCGCGCAGGCACTTGCACAGCGGCTTGAGAACGAACATGTGTTCTCGAATGTCTGGGTTTTTACTCCGCGCCGCACACGCGTGGGGGCGCGTCTAGGATGGGTTTCCCGCATTCTCCGACCTGTGGCAACGTTGTGGATCTACTATCATCCTCAGGCCACCTTGAGGCGCCACGCCCACAACGAATCCGCGCTGGGGAAGCTGAGCGATCGCCGATACCGCACGCTCTATCTCAGCTTTTTCACCCACTTTTCTGATACCTTCCGCGCCTTGTATTCGGACGCATCGGTTGTGTTGTTCGAGGATGGCCTCGGCACCTACACAACGCCTCACTTGGCGTCTCGCTACCGCTCTTCCCTCTTCCACTGGTACGTCCACTACGTCATGAATGACCGCATTGGTTATCCGATTCAGCGAGCCTACGTCTGGCAGCCACGCCTGATGACGTACGAACCCTCATATCCCGTGGTTGCCATGCCAGATCTGCGCGAGCATACGAGAACGTTACAGAGGGTGAAGCGCGTGTTTGCCTATGCGCCCTCGCCGGAGTATCACGAGCATCGCTTCATCTATCTCACCCAGCCACTCTCGGAAAAGAACCCACGTTGGGACAAGGAGAAGGAAGCGGAACTTCTTGACGTCCTCACGCGCATCGTCGGCGACGATTTACTCATCCGCGTGCATCCTCGTCAAAACAAGGACTTTTACCGCCGCTACGGGGAGATTGACGAGGGCGGAAATTCGTGGGAGCTGCAGTCGCTCGACGGCTTGAGGGACGATCAGGTACTGATATCGGCGTTTTCCTCTGCACAGGTCATGGCACATGTGCTCTCGCACCAGGACATCACACAAATATTCTTCTACCCGATTGTCGGCGGCGACTGGGCGGGTGTGCACACGCTCATCGAGAGACTCGAAGACTCCTACGATGATCCCACCCGCATCCATACCGTGACGTCGCTCGCTGATTTAGAGCATCACCTTGAAGATCTGCAGGACGAGCCTGACGCCGCGTCCACCGACGTTGATCGTATGAAAGATCACTGTGAGTAAGTCTGCCCGGACGCGCACGCCGCGTCGTACCTTCAAGGAAAGGGTTCTGAGCGGAAGCGTCAATAACTTGGCGTTTTTCAACATCTTGGGTCCGCTGCTGGTGAACCTCCTGAACTTCCTCACGCTGCCCATCATCACGCGAGCTCTCGGGCCGTCACACTATGGCCTCGCCTCGCTCTATCTTTCGTGGTGCCAGTTGTTCGCATCATTTATTGGGCTGCAGGTATCGGGCACCATTGCAACATCCATGGTGCATTATTCGCGCGAGGAAGAGAAAAAGTATCTTTCGAGCATTATTGGCTTGTCCCTCCTCGGCTTTGTTGCAACGACTGTGACGATCTGCGTCGGTATGCGGTGGTTTGTGCAGTGGATCGGTTTTTCACCTCTGCTGCTCCTCTTCCTCATGACGTACGCCTATGGAACGTTTGCCCTTCTGTTTGCGAATATCTACTTCACATACCAGAAGAAGGCCTATATCAATTTCCTCATTAACCTCGGCCTTGCAGTTAGTCAGGTCGGGCTCGCTTTTATCTTCATCTACCTCGTCTTTCCGGCGAACAGAGGCGATCTGGCACTGATCTACTCCTACGTGATCCCATACAGCATTCTGGGCGTGGGCGTCGTCATCTATTTTGTCCGCCAAGGCAAAATTCTTTATCACAAGGCTTACTGGCTCTTCTGCCTGCCCTTGTGCATCCCGCTGATCTTCCACGGATTATCCCAGATTGTGCTGGCACACAGCTCGAAGTACATTCTGCAGCAGATGCGCTCCAACACCGACGTCGGGATTTATGCTCTGGCCGTCGCTCTGATTACCGTGTTGAACGCACTGTACAACGCCCTTAACAACACATGGGTGCCGTTCTACTATGACGATCTGAAGGATCACAACGACGCGTCCATTCGTGAACGCGGCAGATCGTACATGCTTGTGTTTGCCGTCTTGTGTGCGGGTTTCGTGCTCGTGAGCCCGGAGGTCATTCGGTTTCTTGCCAACGCTCAGTTTGCGAGCGCTCAGACCCTCATGCCGCTCCTGATGCCAGGGCAGTTCTTTATTTTCCTGTATTCGTTCTCTGTGAATTTCCAATTCTTCCACCGCAAAACCGTGAATATTGCTGTGGGAACCGCGCTGGCCGCTCTCGTCAATATTGGGCTCAACATCGCCTTGATACCGGTGATGGGCACGCATGGAGCCGCGCTTGCAACGACGCTGGCCTACTGTGGGCTGTGGATTTTTCATGAGGTCATCGCACGCCACCGGATTAAGGCGCATTATCCTTTCCTGCTGCGCGACTACATGCCGTCACTTGCGATGGTGTGCGCTGTGAGTGTGGCCGCGTGGGCACTCATGACGTTCTGGATCGCGCGGTGGGCGATCGCGGCAGGATTCGGTCTCTGGCTGATTGCACGAGTCCGCAAGCAGCGCACATTGTTCTAACGCGTTGTTCTCACGCGGCGCAGTTCTAGCGCGGCGGGGCTGGTTGTGCTACGGCTCGTCGTCATCATCGGTTCTGTCCACACGCACAAGCCAGCGTTTTCTGCCGGCTCACACTAGAATCGTGTCATATATGACGCGGCTAACGGACAATCGAACAGGACAATAGAACAGGGAGGGCACGTGGATCAGCAACCACAGCGGATTTTGGTCTTCGGATTGACCTCTAACCCCGGGGGCATTGAAACGTTCTTCTATAACCTCTGGAAAATGTCCAACCCGAAGCTCGTGGTTTTCGATTTTGTGTGCCTGTGGCCAACAATGGCCTATGCGGACGAGTTTAAACGTTCCGGCTCCAAGATTTATATGGTTCCCAAGAAGTCCGAGGATCCTTTCGGCCACATTCGCGCCTTGTGGCATATTTTTCGCGCACATCCTGAATACCGTGTGGCGTACTTCAATATCATGACCGCCGCCGAGTCGTTCAGCATGATTGTGCCAGCGCTCCTCAATCGGCGGATTATCGCCCACTCCCACAATGCGGGAACCGACAATCTAGCTCAACACCGGCATTTCCAACCACTACTCAACCACGTCGTTTCCACCAGACTCAGCTGTTCGCCTGCTGCGTCAGAATTCATGTATGGGCAACGCTACGCTGATGCTGCGCACGCGATTCCGAACGCTATTGATCTGCACACATACACCTTCCACCCTGAAATCCGCCACAGCGTTCGTCAAAGTCTCGGCATTCCTGACGATGCGACCGTTCTCATCAACGTTGGCCGCCTGACGAGGCAGAAGAATCCCCTGCGCTTGGTCGCTATCTTCCACGCATTCGCCATGCGGCACCCCGAAAGCTACCTCATCTCAGTGGGTGACGGCGATATGAGAACAGAGTTCACACAGGCTGTACAACGATCTGGCTTGGCGGAGCATATCAAGATCCTCGGCACTCGGCACGACATTCCTCAGCTACTGACCGCTGCCGATTGCTTCGTCCTACCGTCACTGTATGAGGGGCTCGTCATCGTGGGCATCGAATCGCAGGCCGCGTCGCTGCCCATCGTCTCATCCGACGAAATTCCTCACGACTTTGCGCTCACGCCCCTCGCCTCGTTCTGCTCTCTGGCGAGCAGTGACGACGCGTGGGTAGACGCAATTGACGCGGCACTGGCTCAGCCGCGCCACGACTATTCTGCGCAACTGAGATCTGCTGGATACGATGTCAATGTGCCAAGCAGCCAGATCACTACTCTGCTTCGATTTTTACAACGGCAAGCGTCAGGCAGCGCACAGCACAACTAAACACAGTTCACCAGCGCACGGTCCATCTATTCAACGGAAGGATTCACATATGCCAGATACGGGCAAGACGCCATTTCTCTCCGTCATCATGCCGGCGTACAACGCTGAGGCATTAATCGAGCCGGCACTCAACTCTGTGCTCGCCCAACACTGGACGAATGTTGAGGTGATTGTGGTGGACGATGGATCAACCGATGCGACGGGAACGATTGCGGAAAGTCTTGCTGCGTCCGACCGCAGGATCAGGGTGGTTCATCAGCCCAATCAAGGTTCTGCGAAAGCTCGGGAACACGGGGTTTCCCTTGCTTCAGGTACATACTGCACATTCATGGATGCCGACGACGTGATCGAACCGGACTTCTATTCAGACGTCTTCACCTCACCTCTTTTCGATCATCAGGATCTGGTGATTTCCGGAGCCCGGGAACGGATTTACGGCAATGGGAGCGTCACAGATAAACCAATCACACCCCCTGTTGGCACATATGAAGGCGAGGAACTTGCGCCCATCGGCCTTGCGCTGGAACGCGATACCCTGTTCGGATACCCGTGGAACCACTTCTACCGCATGCAGACACTGCGGCGTCTGCAACCCGAGTTCGTCACAACCGCTCTCTACGAGGATTATTTCTTCAATATGAATTTCTACCGGGGCATTCACTCGCTCTGTGCGGTTGACGAGACCGGCTATATCTACAACAAACGTGGGGAGCAGAGCCTCACCAACAAGTTTGTGCCGGATTACTATCAGCTCTCACTCAGGCGTGTTCAGACGATGGATCAGTACTGCAGCGAGCACGGCCTGACGACTGCCACGATCGCTCAGACGCTTGGCCCTATTTTCCTGCGATATAGTTTGTCTGCTTTTGTTCGCGCCTTGGATTCCCGTTCCGGCTACACTGCCGCGCAGCAGCACACATTCGCACGCGTCATTAGGTCACGCAGTCTGTATCACAAACTCATTCCATTCACGCACGCCACAGGCGCTCTCGGGGTATTTCAACGCCTGCTCGCAACAGGGTGGGACTTTCCCCCCTACGCGATGGCGCGATTCGTGCGCCAGCAGCGCGATCACACCTCACAGCTGTATCGTCGGCTCGCCCAGGGAATAACGACGCACGCCAGCGTTGCGTGAAAGAATAAGAAGATAACGCTCGCACAGCCGAGACACAGATAATAGGTAGGCAACTGGCGTTGCGCCGCCTGACGCACAATCAAGGAGAAAACGGTGGATCATCCACAACCGATGGTGACGGTTATCATTCCGGCATACAAAGTAGAGGGCTATATCGGCCGTGCTTTAGAGAGTCTGCTTGCCCAAACATTCACAGACTTCGAGGTGATCGCCGTTGATGATGGGTCTCCTGACCGCTCGGGCGAAATTCTGGATCAGTATGCCAAGCGCGATCCACGCATTCGTGCAGTGCACCAAGAAAACGGGGGCGCACCTGCTGCACGTAACAACGCAATGAGCATGGCGCGTGGAAAGTACTACTACTTCATGGATGGGGACGACTGGTGTGAACCCACGATGCTTCAACGCCTGGTGAGCCTTGCTGAGAAATCCAACGCACAGATGGTGGTGGCAGGCTTCTACATCGACACCTACTACGGCGACAGCTCGGAGGAAGGCACTGGGAAGTTCTTCCGCGAAACGAAGGAAGTTCCGTCAATCGAGTATGCGTCACAGGATGACTTCCGGCATGATGCCGCTCGCCTGATGGATCATAACCTGCTCTACGCGCCGTGGAATAAGATCATTTTGCGTTCCTACGTGGACGAACACCATATTCAGTTCCGCTCTACATTCATGGATGACTTCCCATTCAACCTGGACGTGATCCGCGATATTGAACGTGTACGCGTCACCGATGAAAAGTTTTATCACTTCATCCGCGCCCGCCAAGAGAGCGAAACCACGAAGTACCGACCCGACATTTTTGAGAAGCGCGAAGAAGAGGACGGTTGGCTACGTGAGCTCTTCACCTCGTGGGGAGTACGAGACGCCTCTACCACGGAGTTTCTGGCACGCCGATACACTGATCGACTGATCGGATCTATCGAAAATGTGACGTCACCCAGCTCACCACTCTCTGATGCGGACAAGCTCGCGGACATTGAACGGATGGCATGCACGCCCAAGGCGCGTGCCGCCGCACACCTGGCACATGCTAACTCGCCCTATATGGCCTTGGCGTACCGCGTGATCGTCGCGCAGAACCCTCGGATGATGTTCGGCTTGGGGAAGCTCATCACCAAGGTGAAAGCGCGCACCCGCCTCTTCGCATTCTTGAAATCTCGCCGGTGATACGCTGAACACCATGGCCAGTCTCGATGCGCTTTCGTTCATTGCGCCCTCACTGCCGGTGTTCGCTGTCGCTATCGTCCTCCTGTGGATACCTGGCCTACTCCTCGGTTGGGCTGCAGGTCTTCGTCGTCTCATCCTCGTCGCCTGGGCTCCCTTGGCGTCTGTTGCACTTATCGCCACAGCTGCGATCTGTGCAGCCTGGCTCAACATTCATTTCAGCATCGTTCCAGTGGCACTCCTCAGCGGCGCAGCAGCGTGCATCGCCTTCCCTTTCGGGCGCTGGATGAGGGCACATGAGAGCATCGGCCTGGACGCTCATCACGCTCAACGGTCGTTCTGGGACATTGCCATCGTGTGCGTGATCGTGATCGTGTTCATCGTCTCCGCACTTCACTATCTTTCCCGTATCGGTGGCGTCGATGCCATGTCCCAAACAATCGACGCAAGCTATCACCTCAACCAGACGCAAGCGATCGTCACTACACGCGACGGATCGCTCCTAGATGCTGCACACATTTATCGCGCGACCGGCTCGAGCCTCTATCCCGTTGGCTTCCATGACGTTGCCGCCCTCGTCGCCCTCACTGCGCACGCAACGGTACCAGAAGCGGTGAATGTTGTGACGGTTGTCGCTGCATTTCTGGTCTTCCCCTGCGGCATTGCATCCTTGGCGCAACGCGCATACGCAAACACATCAACAACCGCAATCGCCACCCTATGTTCTGCTGTGTTCCCCATGTTTCCCCTCACGATGACGTGGGCAGGAACCTTGTATGCGAACCTGCTTGGGGACAGTCTGTTGCCGGCAGCGATCGCGGTCTACTGTCTGGCCTGGCAGCGCACATGGCACAGCAGCCACAGACGCCAGACAATCGTCACCCTCAGCCTCGTTCTTGTTGTGAGCATTGCTGCGCTTGCCATCTCCCAACCCTCAGCTGTGATTGCATTCATTCATGCGGCACTCGCCACTGGTTTTGCTTTCCACCTTCACTACAGCAGGACGCAAGTGCCGTCACACGCCGCACATCACAGCGACACGACGGCGCTGAGCGTTGGACGCATCTGCACTCTGTGGAGTGGACTTGCTCTGCTCCTCAACGCCGCCATGATCGCACTCGTCACACCACAAAGACTCGGGAACATGACTGCTCCGAATTTTCATGGTGTCGATATTCAAGGCGGACTTGAGCATGCTATTCTGCTGATTGGATCCATTCCGGGTGAACCTGCGGGTAAACGCGAGCTCATCATCATGGCGCCGTTGACAATCCTCGTCCTCATCGGTTTCGTGGCGAATATACGCCGCCCGCACCTGCGATGGACTAGCATCACGTATGCAGTATTCGCTCTACTCTGTTTCCTCTCGTTCGCTGCACCAATGTGGCTTCAAGCGTATACAGTCGGCTTCTGGTATGCAGATTCATTGCGGCTTTTTGCTCTTCTGAGCGTGGTTGCACCGCTGCTCGCTGCACAAGGCACATCCCAGGTGTTCGCATTCACAGCACGCGTGTCCCCGACTGTGGATGTCTGCGTACGCGCCGCTGCTACGGCGAGCTTCCTCGCCTATGCCATCATGCTTCCCACATGGCACGCATCAAACACGTGGCTCAAGGATTATTTTTACTCGGCGCAAGATACCCGTGCGAACGACCTGCTGAACTCCGAGAAGTATGCATTATTCGAGGATATGAAAACGATTGTGCCAGCTGACGCGATCACAATCGGTAACCCGTGGCAAGGTGCAACACTCTCGTGGCCGGTTTCCGGCATCCGCACATTCCTCCCAACCCTAGGGCTGGGAGTTGATCAAAACTCCGACGCATACTACCTGATGCAACACCTGAACGAAGGCAGCTCGAACCCTCGCATATGCCCGATTATCAGAGAATATAAGATCGGCTATGCCTTCGACTTCACGGGTTCAGAGCCGAAACAATGGGTGAGGCAGGCTGGGAGCGTGCCAGGTCTGAACGATACCGCAAACGGCAACCTCGGCCCCGTCATCGCCCAACGAGGGGACGCCAAGCTCGTTCAGATCACAGCATGTGGGCAGATCCCACGCCACAACTAGAGATCCCGCCTCCGGCCAGCCTGGGCACCACGGATGGTTCGAACTTCCCGACAACCCGGACGAGCTCGACGTCTACGGTAGCCTTGACGACACCGCAGGAGACCTATGCGGCATGCAGAAAGTTACGCATGTTCTTTGCTGTACCGTCAAAGAATGGCGCCACGATGTTGTCCACATGGGAGAGGGCTGATCCGAACGCCATGTGCATATCAAAATACTTGTACATGCCGAGCCTCCCACCGAACATCACATTCGGTGCTTCCTCCTGTGCACGAGCCCGATACTGAGCCACCTTCTGGCGATCGTCTTCCCGATCAATCGGGTAGTACGGCTCGTCAGTGCGGGATGCGAACCGCGAATACTCCCGCGCGATCACCGTCCGATCCTTCGGGTAATCCGTACGCTCGGGATGGAAATGACGAAATTCGTGGATACGCGTATAGGGCACTTCTGGATCCCCGTAATTCATCACCGCAGTACCTTGGAAATCGCCCACGTCTAGAACTTCCCACTCCAAATCGATGGTTCTCCAGCCCAACTCGCCGTCCGCATAACCGAAGAACCGATCCAGAGGACCGGTGTAGACCACGGGTACATGCCCCACGGTATCCCGCACATTCAGCGGCTGCGACGTATCGAAAAAGTCTGTATTCAGCAGCACCTCGATATTCGGCGAATCCACCATCCGTTCAAATAATGCCGTATACCCATCAACTGGCAGCCCCTGCCACTTGTCACTGAAATAGCGGTTGTCGTATGTAAATCGCACTGGCAGCCGATTGATAATTGCTGCAGGCAACAGTTCCGGATCAGTCTGCCACTGTTTCGCCGTGTAGCCTTGAATAAACGCCTCAAACAGTGGGCGCCCGATCTCGGAAATTCCCTTGGTTTGAAAATTCTCATTGACCCGCCGCCCGGCGACCTCACCGGCTTGGCTCGCAACCAGAGCGCGAGCCTCGTCAGGCGAATAATGAGCGCGGAAGAACTGATTGATCGTTCCTAAGTTCACCGGCATAGGAAAAACCTCGCCATGAACATTGGTATACACATGGTGCACATAGTCCGTAAATCCCGTAAAGCG
Organism: Actinomycetaceae bacterium; assembly: GCA_028724265.1. Lineage (GTDB taxonomy): Bacteria > Actinomycetota > Actinomycetes > Actinomycetales > Actinomycetaceae > JAQYDG01. The sequence continues at coordinate 174,486 of JAQYDG010000001.1, read as the reverse complement.
GTTCACGTACTCCCACACCCGAGGATTGGACGTGTGGAAGATATGTGCGCCATAGCGATGCACTTCAATGCCCGTCTCAGGATCGGGCTCCGAGTAGCAGTTTCCGCCTATATGCGGCCTGCGATCGATCACCACCACATGGATGCCTCGCGCAGCCATGCGCTCAGCAACAGTCAAGCCGAAAATGCCTGCACCAACAACCAATAAATCCATATCCATTACAAACCCGCCCTCCACGGCACAAACGAGGTCACTCATGCCATGTTACCGAATTGTGACGTGTTCAGGCACACACGCAATTACTCACATTTCTGGTGTCGTTGCGCCGGAACGAAGACGAAGCTAGCACTCTCAGCCGCAGCAAAAACCGCAAGAATTCACCAGTTTCTCGCCGTCTACAGAGCCAAAGCCAATCGGCAAGGAGGCTCCTGACCAGCCCTACCCGCACTCTCGGACGCGAGAGCAGCTTCCTCCATTCAGCGCACAAGGCCAGAATATCCATGGTTTCTCGAGTCAACGCATCTAGAATGTACCGTGTGAAAAATGTTTCTCCTCTTGGTGCCCACTATGCCAAACCACCAGCACCTCGGCGCGGGCTGCGCGCGTTACTGTTGGCACTGCTCAGCCTGGCTCTGATCGTTGCAAGTACCGCGTATTTCGGCGTGATGCGCTTGCAGGGAAACATTCAAAGCAGCAACGTCGGTGATCTTCTTGGCCGTACCACCCCCGATATCGTGGATCCCAATGCTGGGCGGCCGGTCAATATTCTCGTGCTTGGTTCTGACGTGCGCCGCAACGCCGACGGATCGGTCGTCAACAATGCAACCGTAGGTGGCATGCGTGCCGATACCACGATGATTGTGCATATTTCATCTGATAGATCGCGGATGATCGTCGCATCCATTCCCCGCGATCTCCTTGTGGATATTCCTTCATGTACGGTTCGGCAGAGTGCCACGTCAACCCAAACATTCACCACGAAACCGCAGCATCGTCAGATGTTTAATGCCGCATTTGCAACCGGGGCTCAGACCTCCGATATTCCTTCCGCTGCTGCGTGCACTATGAAAACGGTGGAATCAATCACCCAGATTCATCTCGACGGATACGCGGTTCTTGAATTTAATTCTTTTAAAACCGTTGTCGATTCGCTTAACGGCGTACCCATGTATTTTGACCATCCCGTCAACGATCCGTCATCCAATTTGAACGTCCCACAAGGATGCATTCTCCTTAACGGCACACAGGCACTGGCTTTAGCCCGCGCGCGCCACAATATCGGGGACGGATCTGATGTATCGCGTATTTCGCGCCAACAGCAGCTCGTGCGTTCACTGGTCAACGAAGTTCTTTCCAAGAGCCTTCTGACGAACGTGCCCTCGCTCTACAAAGTGTTGGATAGCGCCACGCGTTCGCTGAATATCTCGGATAATCTCTCCGGTCTTTCAACGATGGCAGGGCTTGCACAGTCGCTAAAGAATATTACGGGCTCTCAGCTAGCCACTGTGACAGCGCCGTTTGAAGCTGATCCCTACGATCCCAACAGACTCGTGTTGGCTCCGAACGCTCGTGAACTGTGGAACGCAATTATCAACGATCAGGCGATTATCGTCACCGGCGGTGATACGAACGGGTATGGGGAGCGCGTACAAATCGCACCCTCCACGTCGCAGCAATCTGCAACCAGCACTGACGGGCAACATCCTGCACAGAGCGGGGCATCGGCATCAGGTGATCAAGCTCAGTCCTCCCAATCTCAGGGAGCCCAGCAGGGATCGAATGGTGCTCGCGCACAATCCTCACCCTCGTCCCCGTCCGCATCACATACGAAGCCACCAGCCGTCCAAGCAACGGTGACGTGCACGCGGCAATCGGCTCGATCAGTGTAAATCTTCAACAACCAGGCCTACGATTATGCCATTTGACGAACAGCATCCTCAGCCGCCCTCGTTCGAGCCGCACATCAGGCGCCAACGACCGGCAGGCTCAGCGCAGCCGGTTGGGCATGGAGCTCAGGCAGCTGGCATCCACGCCGGCGGCGAGAATACTCCTCGTGTCCCACCGTTTTTGCGAGAGGAGGCCGCACGCCGTAGCTCGGCTCCTCCTGCACCTCGATATACACGCAGCTCCAACGTCCCGCCGCGTTATCCCCCGCGCTCGGCCGCGCAAGCCCACGCCGCAGAAGCCGCTGCGCCAGCACAGAATCCTTCTGCATACCGCGTGGCACCCAGATCCGCATCCGCACTCGCGCAGATACCCGGCAGAATGGCACGTCCAGCACGAAGAGTTCACCCCAAGCGCTGGATCCTGATATGCATTGTTCTGCTCCTGGTGCTGATGATGGCATGGCCGGTCTATCTGCTGTTCTACGGCAACTCCCTGCTCATCCATACAGATGCACTCTCCGGCAGGCCAGATACCCCTGGAACCACATATCTGATTGTGGGAAGCGATAAACGACCTGCTGGCTCACACGACCCAGCGGTGGGAGAACGCTCAGATTCGATAATGCTCCTGCAGGTTCCAGAGTCCGGCTCGCCTGCCCTCGTCTCACTTCCACGCGATAGCTGGGTCACCATTCCCGGGCACGGACACAATAAACTTAACGCGGCGTTTGCCCTGGGCGGGGCGCCACTGCTCGTCACAACGGTGGAAAACCTCACGGGAATGACGATCGATCACTACGTTCAGGTGTCGATGCTCAGCCTCAAAAGCCTCGTTGACGCAGTGGGCGGAGTAAATCTGTGCCTGAACATGAATGTGAAGGATGCCGATTCCGGGCTCGTGTGGAAGTCGGGATGCCACGACGCCGACGGCACACAGGCACTGGCTTTTTCCCGTATGCGCAAATCCGACCCTACTGGTGATATTGGGCGAACGAATCGACAGCGTCAGGTGGTATCAAAAGTGGTATCGAGCGCCGCCAATCCTGCCGTCCTCATGAACCCGTTCAAGCAGAGAGCACTCGTTTCGGCTGCGGCAACAAATCTCACAACGGATACCAGCACGGGAATGGTGGATCTGGGCAAAGCCGCACTGTCGCTGAAAAAAACGATGGGTGACGGCGGCCTCGTTGGGGTTCCGCCCATCGCCACGATCAATGGACGCAGGGGCGGCCTCTCCGTTGTCGTGCTCGCAGATTCCGCGCCGCAATTCTTCCAGAAGATGAAGGATGGCGAGCTCAGTGCAGCCGACTTTGGCAGAATCGGGTAAGCGCGTCATTGGATCAGTGCTCCGGGCTCAGCACTCCGCATGGACGCAGCCCATGGCACTCACGGCACAACAAGAACGCAGCGCCACAATAATAGCCAAGCAGTGACATCGGGAGAACTGCCAACGTGGATAAATAGCTAGCGGGCGCGGCGCAGCTCAAAAGCCTCCGTTACGCCAATTCCCTGAAGATCTGGTGTTCCTGCTGGCACCACACGATAATCAGATTCAGCTACCTGGTGAATAATCATCGCTGTTTTTTGATCCAACAACACCGATCCGGACGCTGCAGAATCAGCCAAGCGAGAGGCCAGATTAACCGTTGGACCAAACACATCCCCGAAACGCGAAACCACGCTCCCCCACACCAGCGAACCGTGAATCCGGGGCATCTCGGGGTACCTGGCTAGTTCCTCAGCAATACTCGTGATCACATCAGCGCCGGTGAGCACATCGTCAGCGGTAAACAGGAAAGCATCACCAATCGTTTTGACCACATGAGCCCCGTGGGAAGCAATCACGTCACGGCATGTATATTCGAATGTTTCAATGAGCTTGACGAGTTTCTGCGGGGACAGTTCGCTGCTCCTGGCTGTAAATGCCACCATATCTACGAACGAGACTGCACGAAACACTTCAATCTGGGAGGATCGCGCCTCCTGAAGCTGCGCAGCCTCTGAATCCAGACGCCGCAGTGATGCAGCGGAGAGTCGGCGCCATGCGTACCTCATTTGTTGCTGGAGGAAATCCTCGTAGTCGCCGGCATGCTGGATCAACCACCCGCGTGCCCTGACAGGATTGAGATGTTCACGATTAACAACCTGCTCCACCAAAGCCTCGTTCTGCCAGGCCACCAGGCGGTCAATCGCATGGGAAATCGCCCGCACCAGCGAGTTCATCGTAGCTTCGCTGATCACGTTGCCTTCGATCATCTCGCGGTGGCGTGTCATCATCTCAACATCGTCGCGGGTAAAAACGATGGAAGTTTGTTCGTCCTCGATCGTGGGGAAGCCCATGGATAACCAGAAATGACGTGCAGCTTGAACACTAATGCCAGCAGCCTGAGCTGCCTGTGGGAGCGTATATTCCTCTGGACCGCCCAACAGATGCTCGACCTGTTTATACAGGCTTGCATGGTCGTGGCCTTGGTGATCCCCCTCTGACCGAGGCAAGTGCCCGATAGGTTCGGCGTATGCCGCGTGAACGGACGCCTGCGGAGCCGAAGACTCGTCATGGTGCGGCAACTCAGGAGCAGCCGGAGGCATCGGCAGCTCCCCTTCGGACGCAACACGCGAAGCTGCAGGTTGCTCCTTGCTGCGGGCAGCGTCTATGCGAGCAACGTCGGTGCGATCATCGTGCAGAGGCTGATCGTGATGTGTTAACCGATCCTGCTCAGGTTCTACTGCGGTCATAGCTGCTGTTCTTTCCTCCAATAGTGACGCATCTCACTCTACGCTCTGATACCCACACATGCACGCATATGCACCGAATATCTGGCCTAGGTCATACGCACCCTAGAGTGTTCTACATTACACCATAGCATGCAGCTTTTAAATACCCGACGTGTATGACCATCACATATCCCTGCTCCGACAACACACTTGAGGCGCTATACAGGACGAAACACCTAGACTAGACCCATGACTGCATCGTTGAGCGATATCGATCGCCTCGCTAACTCCTATTTTCATCAACGTCTTGCACTCAACCCAGAAGAGGCCACATCTGTTGGCGCCCCTGATGCTGATCCTGGGACGTGGAGCGATTATTCGCCAGAAGGCTGCGCCGCATACACTGCGCTTGCACAGGAGACGTTGACGAAACTCGGCACGCTCAAGGAACAAAGCCCCGCAGACTCCGTCACTGCTGCTGCGCTCAAAGAACGACTGGAGCTCGACGTCGAGTTGGCTCACGCTGGCGAGACTGTCGGAGTTATCAACGTGATCGAATCCCCGTTGCAGACTATACGAGACACGTTCGATATGATGCCTCGCGCCACGGCTCAAGACTGGGACGCCATTGCTCGCCGGCTCGCTTCTGTGCACCACGCCTTTGCGGGATATCAGCAGTCACTTCGTGCCCGGCTGCAAGGAGGTCCTGTTATCCCCGCGCGCCAGGTAGAACAGTGCATACAGCAGGCTGAACGCGTTGCAGATCCAGGCACCTCCCCACTCTCCGCGCTGGCAGAGCAAGCAGCGAGTTTTTCCCTCGATTCCGGGGTTGTTGTTGGGACAGCGACAGTAGAGGCGCAGCACGCTTTTGGCGAGTTCGCTCAGTTCCTGCGTACGGAGATCGCCGCGCATACAACGTCAACAGATGCTGTGGGGCGCGAGCGTTATGCTCGCTTCTCTCGCCTCTTTCTCGGCAGTACCATCGACCTTGACGAAACCTACCAATGGGGGCTTGATGAACTCGCCAAGATTGACGCCGCCCAACGCCGCATCGCTCAGCAGCTGTATGGCGACGGTGTATCTGTGCGCGAAGCCCTCGATAGGCTCAACGCGGATCCTCAGTATACGATCCATGGCTTAGACTCCTTACGCACGTGGATGGCACAGACAGCGAGTCAGGCGCTGGAAGCGATGAACGGCGCATATTTTGATATCCCAGCGCCCATGCAACGCATTGACACCAACGTCGTCGCTAACGGCACGGGCGGTATCTACTACACAGCACCCACGCAGGGCTTTACTCGGCCTGGTGCCATGTGGTGGTCGGTTCCTGCTGGAAGCGAGGATTTTCATGTGTGGCAGGAACGCACAACCGTCTTCCACGAGGGCGTGCCCGGCCACCACCTCCAACTTGGCCTTGCCGTGTATCTGGACGATGAGCTCAATGACTGGCGGCGGATGGGATCCTGGATGTCTGGCCACGGCGAAGGCTGGGCTCTCTACGCTGAACAGCTGATGGCTGAACTCGGCTTCCACACGGATCCTGCCTCGATGATGGGCGTGCTGGATTCCATGCGTCTGCGTGCGGCACGCGTCGTGGTCGATCTTGGCGTGCATCTTGGGAAGGACGCTGGCACGTGGGGCGACGGAGCATGGGATCACGATTCAGCGTGGACGTTCCTCCGTCACAACGTTGCGATGGATCCAGCGTTCCTCTCGTTTGAACTCGATCGATATCTTGGGTGGCCAGGGCAAGCGCCGTCATACAAAATTGGCCAGCGCATGTGGAACGACATGCGGAATGACGCACGGCATCGCGCCGAGGCTCGCGGCCAGGACTTCGATCTGAAAGCATGGCATATGAAAGCTCTGAGCCTCGGTTCCCTGGGGCTCGACGTCCTTCGTCAAGCCCTGGAAGAAGACGACGAAACCGCCGATCACAACCCCACTGCTCCCAAGGTCGCCTGATGCTCACTCCTCCACTGAATCCTTCGCTCAACAATGACTCTGCACGGCTCCCGCATTTGAGCCTTACACTCGCCAGCGCGTCACCGGCACGCCTGGCCACACTCCGTGCTGCAGGCATCGATGCCGCCGTCCGCGTTTCCAACGTTGACGAGGACATGGTACGTGCGCACACCATTGGCTCGCCCGCGCAGATCGTCATGGCATTAGCGGCTGAAAAAGCACGCCGCGTTGCAACTCAGATCGAGGACAATCAGCGCAGCAGCTCACCGGATCCCTCTGTGCCATCTACCGATCTGGTACTCGGGTGCGATTCCATGTTCGAATTCGATGGCGATGTTTTCGGAAAGCCTCACTCCCCTGAAGTGGCTCGCGAGCGGCTGCACCAGATGGCAGGCCATAGCGGGGTTCTGCACACCGGACACTGCCTGATTGCGACGGCATCCAATACATCGATTGCGGGGATTTCCCATGCGCGTGTCACAATCGCCCCGATGACGGATGCGGAGATCGATGCCTACGTCGATTCCGGCGAGCCCCTGCACGTGGCAGGTTCATTCACTGTTGACGGACTTGGCGGAGCCTTTGTGCCGTCGATTGACGGCGACTACCACGGCGTTGTGGGGCTCTCGCTTCCGCTTTTCCGCGATCTGCTGGCAGCGCGCGGTCTGTCTATCACGCAATTGTGGACGCATGCGCATCCAGCTGTTGGCACACTGCCGCCGATCGCACAACGCTTTCTTTCCTCCGCGATGCATTTTTCAGCTCACCATGGTGCGGACGGCTTCATTCTTTCAGAAAATGAGACTCATTGGGGCATGGGAGGCGCCGGAGGCATATGCGCATTCCGCCGTTCTCACACCACGTCTGGAATAGAGATTCTTGCTCAGCTTCGCGGGTTGAGAACCCACGGGGGCGGCACCTGGTCCATTCCAGGCGGCGCACGTGAATGGAATGAGACTCTCGAAGAAGGAGCTCTCCGAGAGTTCGAAGAGGAAACCCAGATTAGTGCAGATCATCTGCATATTATCGACTCCGTGCCCAACGTTCACGAAGACTGGGAATACCAGACGTATATTGCAGAATGCGATCCGGACCTTGAACCGCACCCCGACCACGAATCGGAGCGTTTAGGGTGGATCGATATCGATGCGGTGGACGGGCTACCGGAGGGTCTCCACCACGGTTTTGCTGCGACGTGGCCTATGATCAAAGAAAAAATCGAGGCCTGCGCCGCACGCTGAACCTCCGCCCCGCAGCTTCTGCGCTCCGCATCATTCGCTCAGCCGGCAAAGCTGAGCGGAACGCTCACTGCTCGCCGTTTGTCTGCGCCGGCAGTGCAGCCACATACGGATGGTCTTTACCTACCGGACCATAGCTTGCAGCTCCACCCGGCGTACCGATCTCGTCAAAGAATTCAGCGTTCACCTGCGTAAAGATGCTCCATTCTTCCGGCACATCTTCCTCATAGAAAATCGCCTCCACCGGGCACACCGGCTCGCACGCGCCACAGTCAACGCACTCGTCTGGGTTGATGTACAGCGTGCGGTCACCCTCGTAGATGCAGTCCACCGGGCATTCTTCCACGCAAGCGCCGTCCTTAACATCCACACATGGCAGCGCGATTACATACGTCATAATTCTCCTTTGGTGAGTAGCTCAACCTATCGATACACAGTGTATCGAAATTCAGCTGTGGATCAGAGTACCTCCCGACCACTGGGTGAACCCGTTTGTTGAGATGTCGGCTATTTTTTCGTGGCGCCCTGTGTATCCGTGCTCTCTGGCTGCGCAGAGTCCTTCGATGACGTTTCTCCACTCGGGGATGGCGATGTGCTCGCCTTCTTGCGCGTGGACTGGCTTTGTGCAGACTGGCGAGATGCTGAGCTGGAGGCACTCGATTTTGATTCTGATTTCGATGGTGAAGATCCCGGCTTCGTACACGTCGAGCCGTTAGCAGGGATGTACGTCACCGTCTGGGTCGTATCGATTTCCACTTTCCCCTCACGCGAAACGACGCGGTGATTATCAATGGTGAAGCCCGGCAAACCGGATGCATACGGAATGCACTTGGGCGAGGGATTGTATTTCATCTGCGCTCGTACAATGTTCCTCTTCGGACTCTGCGTCACCGTTACATCCCAGTATTTCGTTGACCACAGCTGAGTGTGGAATTTGCCTGCGGCCACCCACGCGTCCACAACCACACCGTATGGCGTGTTATTCTTCCACCGCATATTTTTTGACGGAACCCAGAGCGTGGAGTCGAGCCCATCGGGATAGCGATCGTAATCCTCCGAATGCGGATGATGCTCAACATCAACGAAACCGGCATAATATCCCGTGTAGAACGTATTCGTCGCCACCTGCGAAAGGCCGCCACCCATCGCATCCTCAGCAAAACCGTTCACCGACACCCCGGACGCAACATAGCCGTGTTGCGCATCCACAGGTTGAAGATGACTCAACAGATCAAACGTTTCCCCAGGTTTGACGAGAACATTGGATATCTTCTCTCCTGCGTTCCTCAAGTTCATATCGCGACGCGTATCGCTCGTCAACGGTGTAGCGATGCTTGAAATTACTTCCTTGACACCCATCTTTTGAGCATCCTGGGTAGAAAAAGCCGCAGAAGTCGTCACAATGGATCCTTGAACTGTACGCTCTTTGCCGGTCTTGCTCGCCACAGCTGAAATATCGGCGGCAAGCTTCGTCGCATCGACTCCCTTACCATCTTGTGACGGCACAATGGTGACGGACGAATGATTCACAATCTTAAAGCTGGCGTCGCGCGCCGCGCTCAAATGCTCAGAAGCCCCGGCATTGACCAGATCTGCCAGCTTCTGAGCACCGGGATCGAGAACAAGAGTGCTGCCATGAGCCACGAATGAGGCATTCGCAGCAAGATCCTTCGGCGCGATCTCAACACGCTTCGCGTCAACCATCACCGTCATTGGCTCCGCCGTATAAGGCACAGCAATGGATTGAGCAACATGCTGAGCTTCCGCCGTCGAAACATCCGCACTTTTCTCCACGACAGGCAGCACGCTCGGCTCACCAGTACGAGACGGCACGGCATACATCACAACAGACCTTGCTTTATCGACATCGACAACATGGCCGCTGACGGCTTCCGTTACTTTCGGTGTTGTCTCCTCATAGGTGATGGCAGCGTTGCGCGGTGAGTCAACAAGCTGTTCACCAATCTTCGAGATCAGCGCACTCAACTTCGCTTGATCCACCCGAACGACAGGCTCAAGCGTGCTACCCCCTGTGACGTGCCGGATCACCGCGACCGGGTTCAGGGAAAAACCGGTCACCTGGGCAACGGTAGCTTCAGGATCAAAGACGCGATCGAAATCCCCCGGATCTACCTCGACCGTCTGCTGCGCCTCACTGCCGTCCTCCTCGGCGTCGCTGCTGCCTGAGCCCGAGTTTTTGTGATCTGACGCGGCACCCCCATTGTGAGCATTTTGAGTGGTAACCGTGAATGCCTTGCTGAAATCAGCGGCAAGCGTGGTCTTCAGCGCCTCACGTGCCTGCGCACTGCTCATTCCACCGATAGCAACGCCGCGGACCGTTGTGCCGCGTGGAACCGTATTGGCAGTGGCTGCAGCAGTACCCACATAAACAATACCGATCAACACGAGCACCGCAATTGCCCATAGCCACCATGCCCGACGACGAGAGCCACTCTTGAGCTTACGAACGCCATTCGTTTCGGGGTGAGCAGTGTCGGTATCCGCGCTGTTACCGATGGTGGCGTCGCTCGAGCCGGTGTCAACGGCATCGACGGTGTCAGAGGCATCAATGGCATCAACGTTCGCGGCACCCGTGCCGTCCCGAGTGGCCTCGCCCTCTGCCCCCTGCGGCTGCGCGTTTTGATCTTCCATTGTTGCTCCTCACCAGCGATCACCTCGCCGATCAACCCTGCCTCAATCCTGCGACGGCTGATGCTTTCTGTGCTTCCTGACGCGCCGCTGCCGTATCGCTGTGCTGGCGCACGCAACACCGACCGCTGCCATCAACGCTGAACCTGCGATCAGCACAACCCATGCGGCACTCGGATTAAGACCGACGATATAGTCGTTTGCCAAAGGGTGGAAAAAGAGGAGAACCAGCGCGCTGAGTGCTCCAATGAAGAAAACACACCACATCCCCCACCCGCTCAGAGCCGAGTACCACGCCCCGCAAAAGAGCACGGCGAGGGCAAGCACAGCCCCAACAATCGGGATAGCAACCGGACCTGAATGCACAGCTACTGCCATCACACCTGTGGCGAAACCGAGCAGCAGAAAACCCACAAACCTCAGGACGCCTATAGCTCGCGCCGCATGCGCACGAGCGGCAGACGTCGGCTCGTGCACGTCAACCGTCGGCGCGCCAGCAGTAGGCACGTCAGTTGCAGGTACACCCTGTGTCGCTCGATCATCGTCCACGCGCAATGAGCCCTACTTTGCTTTACCGCGTGCACGGGCAGCCATCTTATAACGCTCCTGCCCATCCAAAATCACCTTGCGAATCCGCACGGCCTCTGGCGTCACTTCAATACACTCGTCGTCAGCAGCGAACTCAATGGATTCCTCCAAGGTGAGCGTGCGCGATGCCTGCAGGGTGACGAACACGTCCGCCGTAGATGAGCGCATATTCGTCATCTCCTTGGCGCGCACCACATTGACATCCATGTCCTCGTCGCGCGGATTCTCGCCGACCACTTCACCCTCATACACCTCGTCACCGGGCTTGATGAAGAACGTGCCGCGATCCTCCAGCTTCTGCAGAGCATATCCGGTGGCCTGGCCTGCGCGGTCAGACACCAGAGATCCTGTTGCACGGCTTTCAATCTCGCCTGCCCACGGCTCATAGCCGGCACCGACAGAACTCGAAATACCCGTGCCGCGCGTCTGCGTGAGGAACTGTGAATGGAAACCAATCATCCCCCGGGCGGGCACGGTATACTCCATGCGCACCCAGCCTGTGCCATGGTTGACCATGGAGTCCATACGGCCTTTGCGCGCAGCCATCAGCTGCGTCACGGCACCGAGATACGTTTCCGGCACGTCGATTGTGGCTCGCTCCATCGGCTCGTACGTCTTACCATCGACGATCTTCGTCACCACCTGTGGTTTACCCACAGTCAGCTCGAAGCCCTCACGCCGCATCTGCTCAACCAGAATGGACAGTGCCAGCTCTCCGCGATCCTGCACTTCCCATGCATCCGGCCGGTCAGTGGGAAGCACTCGAATACTCACGTTACCCACCAGCTCACGATCCAGACGATCCTTGACCTGACGTGCGGTGAGCTTGTGCCCCTTCACTTTGCCGGCCATAGGAGACGTATTGATACCGATCGTCATGGAAATAGCGGGTTCGTCCACATGAATAGGCGGCAGCGGGCGGGGATCATCAGGATCCACGAGGGAATCGCCAATCGTGATATCGCTAAATCCGGCAACCGCCACAATATCCCCAGCGGCTGCACGCTCGGTTGGGACGCGTTCCAACCCTTCTGTCAGGAGCAGCTCTGTGATACGCACCTGGCTGATGGAACCGTCTGCGCGCGCCCAGCCGACCATTGCACCTTTCACAAGTTCCCCGGAGTAGATCCGCGTCAGCGCTAAGCGACCCAGGAATGGAGAGGCATCCAGGTTCGTCACTTGCGCAACCAGGGGCGAATTTTCATCATAGTGCGGTGCAGGGATATAGCGCAGAATCGCTTCAAATAACGGCTGAAGATCGTGGTTCGCGGGAAGTTCGCCATCTGCAGGCTTCACCGTATCAGCCCAGCCCACCTTGGCAGAGGCATAGATCACAGGAATCTCCAGCATTCGATCCAAGACCTCGTAATCAGGATCGCCGAGATCGGAGAACAGGCTCAACAGCAAATCCTGTGTTTCGGACACGACCTCGTCAATGCGAGCATCCGGCCGATCGACTTTATTAATCACGGTAATCACCGGCAGCTTAGCTTCCAGAGCTTTGCGCAACACAAAACGCGTCTGCGGCAGCGGGCCTTCAGAGGCATCGACGAGCAACACCACACCGTCCACCATCGAAAGCCCACGCTCTACTTCACCACCAAAATCTGCGTGGCCAGGCGTATCAATCACGTTGATGACGATGCCATCGGGCGAGCCGAACTCCTCTGCCAGCGGCCCGGTGTATCGAATCGCAGTATTCTTCGCAAGGATCGTAATACCCTTTTCGCGCTCCAGATCACCGGAATCCATGACGCGCGTTCCCTCTTTTTCGAAGGCTGCACGCGCACCTAAAGCACCAGATTGCTTCAGCATCCCGTCTACCAGGGTAGTTTTTCCATGATCGACGTGTGCTACAATAGCTACGTTGCGCAAATCCTTGCGAGTGCTCACATCTACTCCCTCACCATCGACGCTCCGCATGCTGCAACACGAACTATGCGGGCATTAAACATACTCATTTTATGCAAGTTACCCACACACAGATGCAAGCTAGGTTACGTGAACGCGGGGATGCACGTCACACTTTATCGGCACTGAGGTCGGTGTGTCTCAGCCACATGGCTCTAACCGGCTGGCCTCCCACCACCCATCCTCTGAACCGCGTCCATTCGGACTAAGGCACAATGGACTCTATGGAACCTAGGGAACCTCGGTATTTTCTGCGCGCAACATCCGCGTACATCTATGCCGCATGCGCTGGCGTTATCGCCGTCACGATCCTCGGCATTCAGCTATTCGGCGCAGGAGGCCAGCATCTGTTTCCGACTCTGGCTGCACTGTGCGGACTTGCTGGCATCGTGTGGGTACTCGCACTCGTGCCTTCGTGTGAAGTGACCCCGACAGTGGTTGTGCTGCACCACAGCATCTGGGACACCGCCGTGCCGATGAACCTAATCGAGTCTGTTGACACCCGATGGGGGCTTCAACTACTGCTGAGTACTGGGAAAAAGCTTTCTGTACCTACATTCAGCCAGTCCGGACGAAGCCGGCAATATAAGTGGACGGCAGGCGAGATTCCACTGCTCCATTCGGGCACAATTCCGTTGACAACAACAACGCGCGCAGCAGCTCACCTGATATCACGGTTCCTAGATCAGTACGCCGATGACGACATCCACGCTGATACCGCCGTGAGCTCTCCCCACCCCACACACACCCACACGCAGCCACAACCGGACGAGCACGCACCGCTTGCGCCAACGCGCAGTATCAACGTGCTGAATTTCGCTATAGTGATCGTCAGCTGCGCCCTTGTGATCTTTGGCGTGGCCTCACACTAACACCTTCCACGTGCGATCCCGTAGCACGTTTTTGTCTACTCCCTCTTCTTCCTTTTTCCGCCTCTCTTTTTTTCCTGTTGCTTCTTCTTCCCTTCGCCCGCCCCAACACTAATGGCGTCACAACTCGTTAAACTCGTTAAACACGTGTGGGAGAGACTCCGAGAGTCTCTCCCACACCTCATTCGTGCCAGTACAGTACCAGCTCCCGCTCCGACAAGTCCGAACGCGGCCCGAATAGCGTTTTCGGATACCCTATTGAGGCTCAATCACTATCGAGACCAGAGGATTCAACCAGAGGATTTATCGAGCCCGTGATTCGGCGGAAGCAGCGGCGGAGCTTACTTAGCAGCCACGAAACCAATGTTTTCGATCGGGTTGATGGCAAAGCCCATGGCGCCATAATTGGCGAGGTTGTCTTTCACTGCCACCATCGTCGGCCCGTTGTACAGCGGCAAAATACCAAAGCGCTTAAAGGCCTCGACCTCCAGGGTGTTCGCAGCCTTGATCTGCTCGTCTGGATTGCCAATCTGCGCCAGATCCTTGATCTTCTTATCGAGCTCTTCCGTGCCCGTCGCAGAGTAGTTCAAACCGGAATCCGACTTGTAGATCTGACCAAAGTACGCCACACCGAATGGATCCGTGGCAGAGAAAGCGAGCGTCATCAGATCGAAATCATGGGAAGTGACGACCTTCGAGAAATCAGATGACGGACGAGTATCCAATGTGAGGTCAATACCCACAGCCTTGAGGTTCTGCTGGATCGCAGCAGACTCATTCTTGATGGTCTCATCGTCGCCCAAAAGTGGCAGACGCAGCGTCAACTTCTCGCCATTCTTGGCACGGATGCCATCCGACCCAGCCTTCCAGCCGGCCTCGTCAAGCAGCTTCTTCGAGTTCTCCGGATCGTACTTCACAGCCTGGCCTGCGTTATCAGAATATCCTGGCTGAGTAGAGAACAGGAGGAAGGATCCTGGCAAGGATTCATGGTAATTCAGACCCTGGAAAGCAATATTCGCAATGCCCTCGCGGTCGATGGCGTCCATCACCGCTTCACGAACCTTGATGTCCTTCAGGATCGGACCGGCAGCATTCAGCTCCAGCAAGCTGTTACGCGGCTGCATCGATGTGTACTGCTTGATCCCGGACATATCTTTGACTTTTGCCAGGCGCTCCTGGGATCCGATACCCGTATAATCAATTTCGCCATTGACGAAGGCGTTGATCGAGGCTTGATCCTCCATCACTTTGAACACGCGCTTATCAAGCTTGCCCTTTGGTCCCCACCACTTCTCGTTGGGAACGAAGACCGCTTCGCCACCGTCGTAGTTGATATGGTCAACCTTATACGGGCCTGCGCCGAGCTCTGGATGAGCGTTCTTCACATAGGATTTGTTATACTTCTCCGCAGTGTCGATTGAAGGATGAAGCAGGTCATTGAACAATCCCTGCCACCACGCATAGATACCATCGAAGGTAACAACAACTTCCTTATCGTCCGCACCTGGCTCAACCGACTTGATACGTTCATACCCGTCGGTCGAGCTCGGCAGGTATGCCTCATCTTTGCCGTTGTTGGATTTCCACGTATTCTGGAAGGCCTTCACGTCGATCGGCGTACCGTCGTTATACGTTGCTTCCTTCTTGATCTTGTAGGTCACCACTGTGTTGCCGTCAACCTCGCTGGCCTTCACATCGTCGAAGTAATCCGGATTGAAGTGCCAAGTTCCGTCGTCGTCGAACAAGGCGAGCTGCGGGTTGTACCACCACCACAGATCACTGGTATACCGAGTTCCATCCTGCTGGAACGGGTTGGACTGTTCGGTGATCTCGGCAACTGCACTTGTGAGTGTTCCGCCCTGCTGCAACTCGTCGTACTTCGCATGCAAATAATCGGCTGGAGCGACCTTCGTCGCCGCACCAGAAGCTGACGAATCAGCACCCGAGCCGCCGGAGCCGGGAGTACCGGCAGAAGAACATGCGCCAAGCACAAGTGCAGCAGCAAGAAGTGCCGCACCAAATCCTGTTCTCTTCATCCTTCGTCCTTTGCTTGTTATGTGCCCTGTAACAGCTGAATAAAACCTGTATGAGTGCACCTGATGGTAAGGGTTAACACATGAGAATAGCGCATCAGCACCACCGTATGCGCACTATTCGGGTAATATCACACAACTATTAACCACTATATGAACAACCAGGACACAAGCAGTCTCACTATGGTACGCGCCAGGATATGTTCCGGCGTCCGTTCTTTTCCATCACAACCTGCATGACCACTCTGCACTGCGCCTGTACTGTTCCCTCTTCAGCGCCACTCAGGCCTGTACATCTGCATATGCAAAATGGCATGCCTGTCGGTGATCAGCCGCGCCCTCAACGCCAACCAGTTCCGGAGTCACCGTTTGGCACGTGCGCTGATCTGCCCCAGGCAACATCGAGTAGAGCGGGCAGCGGCTTCTAAACGCGCACCCGGGGGCATCGTCGGTGGGGCTGGGCAGGTCGCCGACCAATACCGTGCGCTGACGGTGGCGTTCGACCTCCGGATCTGGAATCGGCACTGCAGAAAGCAATGCTTTCGTGTAGGGATGCACGGGGTTTTCAAACACGTCATCGATCGCGCCCGTCTCCACGAACTTCCCTAAATACATCACGGCAACACGATCGGCGATATGGTGGATCACTGAAAGATCGTGGGCAACAAACAGATACGAGAGTCCCAGCTTCAGTTTCAACTCATCCAGAAGATTGATGACGTCTGCCTGTATCGAGACGTCCAGCGCCGACACGGGTTCGTCCAGAACAATGATCTCCGGATTCGTGGCCAGTGCGCGCGCTAAACCGATACGTTGACGCTGTCCGCCGGAGAATGCGCCGGGGAAGCGATCCATCTGTTCAGGTTTAAGCCCCACAGTGTCCATCAATTCCCTGACGCGCGCCTTGATATCCCCGTGGTAGCCCAAAGAATGAAGGGGCTCAGCGATGATATCCTTGACCGTCATGCGCGGATCGAGGGCTCCCATCGGGTCTTGGAACACCATCTGGATGGATGCCCGCATTTTGCGGCGCTGGAACGCCCCCATAGCAGAGACGTCCTGGCCGTTGATAATCACCTGACCGGTCGTGTTCTTCCCTGCCCCGAGATCCATAATCTCCAAAAGCGTAGTGGATTTTCCCGATCCAGATTCACCCACGATCGCAAGCGTTTCACCCTGCTTCAAATCGAAGCTAATACCGTTGACCGCGTAGACGTTTCCGACGCGCCGCTTCACCAACGCCCCCTTCATCAGGGGGAACACCTTAACGAGGTCTTTGACTTCCAGAACCGTTGTCCGTTCCGAGCGGGGAATGCCCTCCATCGAATCGGGCGGAAGTTCAGGAACGGGGAACAACGCCTTGCCATTCAATGCGCCATCCACAATTTTGTCCCCGCGCACGCACGCAGCCGAGTGAATAAAAATCGATCCAGTCTGCTCGGGGTTCGTCAGCAGGTCATCAATTGACGCCGCCACGCCAGATGCATCCACTGAACGTTCAGCGCTTGCAACAGGTGTCAAACGCGGTTCAGCCTGTAAGCATGCATCTGTATGAATCGGGCACCGCTCGTAGAACGGGCAAATATCAGGGAAATTAATCACCGTTGGCGGATTGCCGGAAATCGGCGTCAGCGGATCGGTGCGCCGACGATCCGACCGTGGTATCGAGCCGAGCAGCCCGATGGTGTAGGGCATATGCGGCTCGTAGAAGATACTATCCACCGCCCCCGCTTCCACAGGCTTACCTGCATACATCACGATCACGTCATCAGCCATTCCCGCAACGACGCCCATATCGTGTGTAATCATGATGGCTGCCGCGCCGGTTTCAGCCTGCGCTTTTTTGATCACATCCAGAATTTGAGCCTGAATCGTGACGTCGAGCGCCGTGGTCGGTTCATCGCAGATCAGCACGCGCGGATTATTCGCAATCGCCATTGCAATCACAACGCGCTGGCGCATGCCGCCGGAAAATTCATGGGGGAACGACTTGACGCGCTGTTCAGGTTTCGGGATACCGACAAGATCCAACAGATCCACGGCTCGCGCCCACGCAGCCTTATCGGAGACTTTCTTATCGTGTGCCTGAATAGCCTCGACGATCTGAGTACCGATATCGAATACCGGCGTCAACGCTGAGAGAGGATCCTGGAAAATCATCCCCATCTCTTTGCCTCGATAGGCGCTCATCTGCTCGTCGGTCTTGCCCAGCAGTTCTTCGCCTGCCAACTTAACCGAACCGGTAATCGAGGCATAGGCGGGAAGCAAACCCATCACCGCCAGCGACGTGACGGACTTCCCCGATCCCGATTCACCCACGATGCCGAGGGTGCGCCCAGGATACAGATCGAACGAGACTCCACGCACCGCGTCCACGCGGCCAGCTTCAGACGGAAACGACACGTGCAGATCACGGATAGAAAGGATTGGATCGCTCACAGTTGACCTCCTGCAGATGAGTTTGGATCCAGCGCGTCACGCAAGCCGTCAGCAATCAGCGCCATCGACACAGTCAGCAGCATCAACACGCCGGCAGGGAAGAAGAAAATCCAGGGTGCCGACTGTACCGATGCTGCACCAGCAGTCAGCAGATTACCTAAGGACACGTCTGGCAGCTGCACGCCGAGGCCGAGGAACGAAAGACCAGTCTCGCTCATCACTGTGCTGACCACACCCAGCGTTGCGTTGATAATCAATAGCGAGCCGATATTGGGCACAATGTGCTTGCTGATAATCTTCCACCCCGGCACGCCCATGAAGCGCGCTGCCGTCACATATTCACGCTCCCGGATAGAAATAGCTAACGACCATATGACGCGCGCCTGATACATCCAACCGAAGAGGATCATGACGCCGATCAGGATTTTCCAGTCGCCACCAGACCCCGCAACCAACATGGCGATCAGGAGGAACGAGGGAATGATCAGCATAAAGTGGATAATCGTCAGAATGATCTTTTCCGGCGTCCCACCCAAAAACGCTGCAGCCGCGCCGACGAAAGCAGAAATTGCTGTGGTGACGATGGAGACAACGAGCGCGATAATCAAGGAACGCCCGAGGCCATGGATGACTTGAGCATACAGGTCATTCCCACCCACCGTGGTTCCAAACCAGTGTCGGGGGCTTGGAGGAGCCGTCAGGGCTGTAAAATCCAGATATTCAAAAGTCCAGCGATTGCCGATCATATTGCCGAACACGGCGAAAAAGGCAAGCACCACAAAAATAATCAGACCAGCCACAGCCGGTTTGTTGCGCATAAAACGCCGCCGGTACAACGCGAACATTGAGAGGTGTTTTTCTGCCTGACGCGATCCTTGCGACACTGCTTCCTCCCGCGTCGGGACGGCAACATTCACCACATCAGGGCCTGCGACCACGCGATCATTGAGCGCCACATTGCGATCCTGATTGTTCATGTCCATTTCGTTCATCACACGTCCCCTAGCTCACGCGCACGCGTGGATCGAGAGCAACAACGAAGATATCCGAAAGAATAGCTCCTACCGCCGTCAGTACTGCGGTAAAGGCCGCGGTGGCGACCACACCATTCACATCGTTCTTCGAAATGGTCTGCACCAAATACTGACCCATGCCCTGCCATGCATAGATGGATTCAGTCAGCGTCGCACCCGTAAAGACTCCGGGAATCGAGAACGCAACAGAGGTTGCCACGGGGATGATGGACGTCCGGAGTGCGTGCTTGCGGATCGCTTGGTGACGCGTCAAGCCCTTCGCCCGCGCTGTACGCACATAATCCATTTCAATGTTGTCCAACAGCAGCGAACGCTGTGTGAGGTGATAGGACGCATAGGAAATGAACACGAGCGAAATCGTCGGCAACGCAAGCTTTTGGAAAAGCTGAAGGAGAGCCGCAAATATATTGGTTGTGGCACCACCCGCATTGCCCGTCACATAAAAGATGGTGTGCCCCGTCGCTCTGTTGATCTGAACAGCCAAGAACACCAGCACCACAGCAGCGACCACGGTGTGCGTATTCATGGCGACCAGCGACACTGCCTGCCAAATACGATCGGAGAGCTTGTACTGACGCGAGGCTGTATACACGCCCAGAGCCACACCGACAATAACGGCGAGGATCGTCGCACCCATCACCAGCTCTGCCGACACCCACATGCGGTGAGAAATAGCGTCGTTCACCGATTTCTGGACGAATCCCTGACCCCAGTCCCAATGGAGCAGGATCCCCTTGAGCCACGCCCACCACCGTTCAAGAATCGGAACCTTATCGTTCAAATTCATCGGCGTCAGGATCGCATCCACCTGAGATTCTGGCACTGGGGGGCGCCGACCGAAGTAGTTCGCGCGCGGATCCAAAAAAGCACTCGCAAGGAAGTAAACCAAATTCGTCGCAACAAAAATCATGACGAACCAGCTCAACACTTTTCGACCGAGGTATCTGAGCAAGAGCAGCCTCCATTCATCGGGTGATGACTCTAAGCTACCGCAGACGCTGAGGCCACATGCTGGCGTGCTCACCTTCAAGCACCCGCGTCACCTGGTGTCATTTCTACGTACTATAGCGGAAATGAGCAGACAATCCGCACACGGACGTCACCAGATACATGTGGGCGAACACACAATGCGACAACGTTGCGCCGCGCTGTGTTCCGACGCGTGATCCTGCCCTTAGGGCACAACAGGCCACAAAAAGCCGTTCGCATCCACCCGAACACGAGCACCCGTGCGCAACCACGATCCAATATAGACACGTGCTGTGAGATCCTCGTCATGCCAATAACGCCGAGAAACTGCAGGGCCGCGCACCACCAGTTCGCCCGCTTCCCCAGGCTGGACATCGCTCAACGCGTCCTCACCCACCGACACTAAGCCGCCGGTCACAGCTGGGCTCTCGGAAAAGGAAGGGCTCTCAGGCAACGCCGGATCCTCGGGCAGAGCAGCACTATCCACGATGCGCACCTGGTTGTACATAAATGGGTAGCCGATCGACTCCAAATGATCAAAACCACGATCCCACGGCAGCAAGGTTCCTGAGGCCGAGAGCTCTGCCACGCCCCACACTGTGATCGGATTCAAGCCACGCGCACCCAGTGCAGCGACGAGCGAAGGCGACGGATAATCTGCGATCGTGCCGCCGACCAATACATATCGAAGGTGACTCAGATCCGCGGACGACCACTGCGTGCTCTCCACCAACGCCTGCCAGATCTCAGCGATGCCAAAGAAGAGGGTGACGCGAGTCCTGGCCAACACATCTAGGGTGTTCTCGGCATCAAAGGAACGCATCAACACAATATGGCCACCGGAGGCGAAAACGTCCAAAGCAGCCGAGCTGAATCCCATAAACTGCGACATGGGCGAGGCAACAAGCGCCGTTTCCATGTTCGAATACTCAATATCCGTGCGAAGATTTCTGGCAGTCCACCACATATTGGCATGCGTCAGTTCAATCGCATGCACCCCCGCGTCACATCGGCGCGCTGAGCTGGAACCCCCTATGCTGTTCTCCCCTGGGGCTGACGAGCCCTGTGCCACGGACGAGCTCTCCTGCTGAGCACTGCCTGAATCCGGCGCAGCAGTCCTCTTCCACATATTCGCAGCTGCATTCTCGCATGCCGACGTCACTAAAAGCGCAGCCAAGCCAGTGGGATACTCAACCTGGTTCAGATCCTCACTGCCAATCTGGTCGCCATCAGCGAGGAATGCGCCGGAGAACGGGGTGTAGGCGGCCGTGAAACTCAGGTATCCATTCGCAAGTGCGGGAGCCAACGGGCCGGAAAGCGGATCGTCGTCAATGACGAAATGCGTCAATGTGCCCGGAGAATCCATTGATCCCAGCGCTGCCACCTCTGCATCCGCAACCAACACGCGCGGCGCAATAAAATTCACAATCTCCTGTAACTGAGCTGCACTCTGACGCCAGAACACCGGCACAAAGACGGCACCAAGCCGAGCACACGCGATATACACCAGGAAGTGGTAGGGGGAATTATGCGCCACCATCATGACCCGATCGCCGCGCGCAACACCCACTTGTATTAAGAGCTGTGCGATACGGCGAGACGTCTGTGCTGACTCACCAACCGTCCAGTGCTGCACACCGTAGGTGATGGACGAGCGGTTCGGATGCATCCACGCCGCGTGATCCAAGGACTGCGCAAAATTCATCGCATCGTGCATCCCGAGCCCCCTCCCCAGTTTCCCTCAGTGCCCTGCCTGGATAGACACGCATATCGTTAAGGCGTCACATATCCTAGTAGAGGCATACCGTCCTCGCACACACCCCGGCACATTCGCCAAGGAAATGTTCAGCCTAGAGCACCTTGTGCAGGAAACTTTGAAGCCTTTGCGACTCCGGATGCTCAAACAGCTCGTGGCTCGGCTTATCCTCAGCAATCACGCCGTTATCGAGGAACATTGTGCGGCTGGAAACCTCCCTGGCAAAACGCATCTCGTGGGTCACAACGATCATCGTCATCCCGTCGCGCGCCAGATCCTGCATCACAGAAAGAACTTCGCCCACCATTTCTGGATCCAGAGCAGATGTCGGCTCGTCAAACAGCAGGGCTTCAGGTTCCATCATGAGTGCGCGAACGATGGCGATACGCTGTTTTTGGCCTCCGGAGAGTTCACTGGGATAGGCGTGCGCATAGTCTCGCAGACCGACGCGATCCAAAAGCGTCATCGCTTTCTGCTGTGCGTCCGAGGCGCTGACGTGTTTGATCGTCATCGGCGCCAGGGTCAAATTCTTCAGCACGTTCATGTTCGTGAAGAGGTTGAACTGCTGGAACACCATCCCCATTTTTTGACGTTGCGCATCGATATCTGTCTTTTTTGCCGTCAAATCGACGCCATCGAGGATAACCGACCCAGATGTGGGAACCTCAAGAAGGTTGAGACACCTCAAAAACGTAGACTTGCCACTGCCCGACGGGCCAATAATGGACACCACTTCACCCTTGTGGAACTGAGTAGTGATTCCCTTGAGAACTTCGCGCTTGCCGAAACTCTTATGGACATCGCGTACATCCAGAAAAGCAGCATCGTTAACCTGCGGTACAGCGTCACCGCTCACAGGGGACAAACCGTTATTCTGACTATGATCGACGGGCATGATTCATCCTCTTTTCAAGCAGCGCCACCAGGCGTGAGGTCACAAAGGTCATAATAAAATAGATAATCGCGGTAATCGCGATAGCAGGCAGCGACTGATACGTCACTGCGATCACTGAATTCGTATTAAACATCAAATCGCTGATACCGATCACAGACACGATCGACGACTCTTTGATATCGGTGACGAACTCGTTTCCAAGCGCCGGAAGAATATTGCGCACAGCCTGCGGTAAGACCACGAGTTTCATCGACTGTGCGTGCGTAAATCCTATTGACCGTGCTGCTTCCATCTGCCCGTCATCAACAGCCTGAATACCTGCACGAATGATCTCCGACACATACGCGCACGAGTTCATACTCATGGCGACGATACCGGCCATGAAACGAGAAAAGTCGGGGATAAAAGAAACGTCCGGGAACTGTATCCCCACCATCGGCAGCCCGTAAAAGATAAACATCAACTGAACAAGAAGCGGTGTGTCACGGAAAAACTCCACATACGCATTCGCTGGCCACCGCAGAAGTCGGAATCGGCTCAGGCGCATCAACGTCAAGACGATCCCGAGGATCAGGCCAAAAATGACGGTGAACAGGGCAATAATCAGCGTTGCACGCACACCCTGGAGAAAAAACGGCCAATAGTTTGTGACCAGCTGCCACATTGCGAGAAAGAAACTCATTCAAAATCCTCAACGTTCAAACAGACCAGAGCTGAGCGCAGGGCTCTGCGGGAGAGCACCCTGGAACAGAGCGCCCAGCTCTGGTTCGTGAGTTAGCTGCCGTGTTCCTCGGTTTTAATTGTCGGAATTCAAGCCGAGCGACGCAGCGAGCTTCACAGCATCGTCGTAGGCTTTCTTATACGATCCATCAGCCGTCATCTGCTTGATCACGTCATCGACTGCCGATTTCAGATCGTCATTACCTTTCGCCATCACGACCGCTTTACCGACCTGCGCAACAGAATCGTCGAACTTAAAACTGGACGCGGCGAGGGCACCATTGGACGTGTCAACCAGTTGATTGCCCACAGCCTGATCCACCACGAATCCGGCAATATTGCCATTTTGAGTTTCCAGCGCAAGGTTAGGGTACTTTTCTGCTTCAAAAAGCGTCGAGTCAGGCAAACCTTGGGTCACCAGCTGCGACTGGATTGATCCCTTCTGAGCACCTACCTTCTGACCTTTGAGCGAAGCAGCTGTGGTATACGTATCTTTCTTCTGAGCAGCAACAATCAGCACTTGCGCAGACTTCTCGTAAGGATCGGAAAAATCAATGACTTTCGCGCGGTCAGGAGTGGTAGAAAATGCCGCAATACCCAGATCAACCTGGCCAGACTGAACAGCAGGAATAATGCCGTCGAACGACATATCCACCACTTGCAGTTTCACGCCGAGTTTATCGGCAATCTTTTGAGCCAACACAATATCCGCACCGGCGAAATTGGCCTCTTTATCTTTGAATTCGTATGGAGCGTACTGCGCTTCAGTCCCAACTTTGAGGGTTCCCGAATCCTTGATGTGGCTCAGCGCTTTTCCCGACTGCGCCCCAGCACTTGTCCCCTGGCCATCCTGGGATGACGCAACATCTGAGGGACTCACTGCGTTTGACGAACACCCTGCTGCCAGCAGAGCGATCATACTCAGACCGGCAACGATCTTCGAATGTATAGATGCGAACATAATAACCTCTCCTTTTTTCCGGCACGCCGCAATAGCAAGCCAGCGACGTCACACTGTTGACGTCATCATTGAATAGTTCATCGAATAGTGATGTGGATATGTATCAGCACAACTCGTGCCCCATCAAGCGCAACGGATCGCCCGATATGCCGAGAAGTGCAGCGCGTCAGGAATCAGCGCCGCCGGCTGTGAACTGAGGAGCCACCGCAGCTAGACGGTCACAAGCCTCGTCAATCACAGGCCGCTGAGCGTTCAGAGCAATCCGAACGTGTCCGCTCCCCGCGATGCCGAACGCGTCGCCTGCTAAGAGAAGCACATGCGCGTTGCGCAGAGCAAACTCGACAAAATCAGCGGACGTCAAACCCGTTCGCCTGATAGAAGGGAACATATAAAACGTCCCTTGCGGATCGACAAGATCAAAATATGGAATGTGGTGGATTTTGCGTATTGCTAAGGCCTGTCGTCGCCCGTACTCCGCCGTGTATTCCTTCCGGATCCGCTCGCGCACACCCAACGCACGAATCGCCGCACGCTGAGAAATACTCGGCGCTGTATAAATCAGAGTGTCGGAAATGCGCCCGACCGCGTCAATCAACGGCTTATCCGCAATCATGTAGCCGACACGCCACCCCGTCATCAGGAAGTTTTTGGAAAACGAGTTGAGTGTTACCGTCTGTGCCGCCATTCCGGGCAGGCTGCGCATGGGGACGAAGCTGACGCCTGGCGCGAAACAATAATCCGTATAGATTTCGTCAGCAGCAACAATCAGATCATGACGCAGCGCAACATTCGCAATCGCCTGGTAGTCCTCCGCTGCGTACACAGCGCCTGTGGGATTACACGGATTATTAAAAATAATGACGCGCGTCCTGCTGCTCACCGCAGCTTCAAGTGCATCCTCATGAATTGCCCAGCCGTCGGAATCAGAAAGAGGCACGTCCACGATCCGGCCGCCTGCCGCCATCACTTGGGAGCGATAGACAGGAAAATACGGACTGAACACGATCACTTCGTCGCCGGGATTCAGCAGTGCCATCAACACCATGACCATGCCCAACGAGGAGGACGCCGTCACGTATACATTGTCCGGATTGATTTCCTGCCCGAAATCCTCACGCCAGTATGCTCGGATTGCATCGATCAACTCTGGATCCCCCTGGGGAAATCCGTAGTGAGTGTATCCAGCGTGCGCATCGGCACATGCCGCATTAATCACCTCGGGATCAGTGACGAAATCCGTATCACCAATAGAGAGGTCAATCACATCGTCGTAGTGGCGCAAAGCCTCTACATCGAGGGAAAAAGTGGAAATACTCTGCCACTTCTCAGCAATTTTATATGTCATATTCTCAGCTCCATCCGTCTGGTCGATATCGACTCCTCATGCCCGGCTATCGTTCCGGGGATGTGCCCGATGAATGCAGAGCACACCAGTAAATGGGAGCCTTATCGTCGCTCAGAGGCGACGCTGAACTGAGAAAACATCACAACGTCCTTCGTATTGATGCCGCCTCACTAATGGCGGCATGGCATTCATCGTATCCTTGAACGCGAGTCTCGCCAAAAAAATGAGACACCGCAAGGCGGCTTCGTGAGCGATTTCACCTTGCGGTGCCCTCAGCCGGAGCCCTAAGCCCGAACCGGAACCGCAGCCTGAACGGGAGCCTCGCAGTATGCACACCTCACACTCTCGTCATGCTGAATAAACAGGGGCTGCAGTTCGCGCTCCTGCTGTGTAATGCACAGGCGGTTCGTGCACGATACGTCGGAGAGGGTACATGCCTCCTCCAGTTCAGGGCGAGGATCCTTGCGGGGTGACGCCTGGGCATCCTTCACCAGGAAGTCGATCAGCGCCATCCGCATCATCTTGCCGTTGAACGTCTCCTCAAAATACTTCGCACGCGGATCTGCATCCACAGCTGGGCTAATTTCATCAACACGGGGAAGCGGATGCAGCACGATCATCTCCTCACTCGCACTCTCCATCAGCTTCGGTGTCAGAATGAAGCTCCCTGCCAGCCGGTGATAGGTGTCGATATCCGCGAAGCGTTCACGTTGGATCCTCGTCATATACAACACATCGGCACCACGTATCGCCCCAGCAAAATCAGACGTTTCTTCGTAGGGAATACCTCGGCTGGCAAGTTCACGCTGCAAGAACCCTGCCGGCATCCTCAGCTCCTGCGGCGACACGAACACGAAGCTGTTCCCCTCGTAGCGCGCCAGGCACCTCACCAAGGAATGCACTGTGCGCCCGTAGAGCAGATCGCCAACCACCACGATCCTCTGGCCGCCCAGCTGAGCATGTGCGCGCTGAATCGTCAGGACATCAGCGAGAGTCTGCGTGGGGTGAAAATGCCCTCCATCGCCTGCGTTGATCACCGGCACGCCTGATGCGCGGGCAGCAACGAGCGCTGATCCTTCTGCAAAGTGACGCATTGCAATCACATCGACGTAGTTCGAAACCACCCGAATCGTATCCGCCAGCGTCTCGCCCTTCGATGTGGATGAGTTTGCCGCAGAGGACATCGACACCACCGAGCCGCCTAACGCATACATCGCGGATTCGAAACTCAAACGTGTCCGCGTGGAAGGCTCGAAGAAGAGGGTGGCGAGTTGGTGGTGGGCGTGCAGGTCGGCAACAGAGGCCGGATCGGCGATCATCTGCTGAGCGTGGTCCATCAGCTCATCAAGCTCGGCAACACTCAGATCTGCAATATCAATAATCGAACGCATGGATACTCCTTTGGTGTAGGTCTCGTGTTCTTCTTAAGTGGTTCTCGTCTGGTTTATCTGTGGTTTTTAGCGGTTTTTATCGGTTACTTCATCCAGCTTTCGTCATGCGGGTTATCCCGAAATGCGCGTAGACGCGGCAAATCCTCCTCGCTGATCTGCCCCCGCGCCGCTGCTTCTTCGATCGCATCGTCAAAGGTTGTCAGCGTATGCAAAGGCACCGACGCCGCATGGAAGGTATCCTTCGCCGCCTGCATCCCGTAGGTAAACAGCGCGGCAACACCGAGCACCTGAGCGCCGGCGTCCCTCAGCGCAGCAACAGTGGCAAGAACCGAGCCTCCTGTGGAAATGAGATCTTCAACCACCACCACGCGCTGCCCTGCCTGAAGTTTGCCTTCGATCCGGTTTCCGCGTCCGTGATCCTTCGCCTCACCGCGCACATATCCCATGGGCAGGCCGAGCCTTTCTGCGGCGAGGGCTGCATGGGGAATACCAGCCGTCGCCGTGCCCATCAGAACCTCAGCATCGGCAAACTCGCGAGCAATCATCGCCGCGAGGGTGTCTTCGATGCCCTTGCGTACTTCCGGAGCAGTCAGCACCAAACGATTGTCGGTATAGATTGGGCTATGTATCCCGGATACCCAGGTAAACGGCTGATCAGGCCGAACGAATACTGCTCCGATATCGAGCAGAGCACCCGCAACTGAACGCGCACTGAGATTTTCCATCTATTTCTCCTCTCTTTTACTTCCTCTTATCCCTTACGTCCTTTTTCGTCGTCTCTCCCTGCGCCCTCTCCGCAGAAAGCACCTAGGCAGCAGCGAAGTCCCGCCAAATCTGCCGATAGGCTGCGACCGGATCCTTCGACTGCGTAATTGGCCTGCCAACCACGATCAGATTGCCGCCCATCGCTTTTGCTTGGCTCGGCGTCGTCACACGCTGCTGATCATTGACCGCCGCGCCGGCAGGGCGGATCCCTGGCGTCACCGTCACAAAGTCGTCCCCACATGCGGCATGCACGGTGCCGATCTCCTGCGCAGAACACACCACGCCGTCAAGCCCAGAGTCTTTCGCCAACAGTGCATACTGCGTGACGACATCCGCGATAGGGCGCTCAATCAGCAGTTCGTTTTCCAGACGTTTCTGGTCGATCGACGTCAGCTGAGTGACCCCAATCAACAGGGGGGCTGCTGAACCTTCGGATGCACCATCCCCTGCCGCCTCACGCAACGCCATGGCTGCCTGCCGCATCATCTGGGATCCTCCGGCGATGTGCACATTGCAGATATCGGCGCCGAGCCTGCCAAGCACCCGCATCGTCTTTTCGACAGTGGTGGGAATATCGTGCAGCTTCAAATCCAAGAACACGCGATATCCTCGCTCCTTGACGCTGCGCACGATGTCGGGGCCGGACGTGAAGAAGAGCTCCATACCAATTTTCAGAAATGGTTTTTCGGGCATGTCCAGTGTTTCTGACGCTCCGGATTTTTCCGGCTGTCCCGATGTCGCTGACTCCCCGGGTTTTCCTGGCTCTCCCGATGCCCGCGTATCATCGTCACCCACCACTGGACGCGCAGCATCGAAGAGCGCTAAGAAATCGTCGAACACCTGCCTCGAATCAAAGTCACAGGCGATAATCACGTCGCGTCCGCTGGCCATACTTTGTTCTCCTCCTTTTTTCATCTTCGTTTTCCACGTGGTTTCCCGCGCTCGGGTTCTCGCATACGGGTTTCGTTGACTGGATAAGGATCCCGGGCTTATCGGTCGAGCATCGACCCCCTGAGTTCGTGAAGCGATAAAATGCCATTCGCTTCCATGACGTGCGGCAGATCGTGTATAATCGTGCGGCACGCGTACGGATCGACGAGGTTTGCCGTCCCTACTTCAACAGCACTTGCGCCGGCCACCATCATTTCCAGCACATCGTGGGCGGTTGACACACCTCCCATGCCGATGACCGGCACGTCAACCGCATGGGCAACCATATTCACCAGATGTAGCGCCATGGGGAGGATTGCCGGCCCGCTCACACCCCCAGTTTTGTTGGCGAGAATGGGCGTGCGCCGCCGCACGTCAAAGCGCATGCCCACAAATGTGTTGACAAGGCTCAATGCATCAGCGCCAGCATCCACACATGCGCGCGCGATCGATACGATATTCGTGGTATGGGGGGCGAGCTTGGCAATCACAGGTTTGTGAACCTCGGCTTTGACGGCTCGGATTACTGCGGCAGCTGAATCAGGATCGTCAGCAAAGTTACGTCCACCCTCATGAACATTCGGACAGGAAATGTTGATTTCTAGCCAACCAACGCGGGATGATGCATCGAGCAGCGTGGCAACATGAACATATTCGTCAACACTAAATCCCGCGACATTCGCCATCACCGGCTTGGAAAAATACTGTGGCATACCAGGGAGGATCTGGTTCACGACCTCGTCCACACCTGGGTTCGCAAGCCCGATCGCGTTAAGCATTCCCGCTGGCGACTCGGCCACCCTCGGCTGTGCGTTACCCGGCCTCGGAGTTGCGGTGGTTCCCTTGAAACTGAACGTACCAAGCTGATTAATATCCCACAGATGGGCAAATTCTTGCCCATATCCGAAAGTACCCGACGCCGCAACCACAGGGTTAGAAAGCTCAATACCGCACAAATCCACCGCTGTTGTATACACATTCTTCGCCCTCGTTTCCTTGAGCGTCCCATCGGCTCGCTGTTCACTGCCCGCGCCTCGCTGTGGTGATCCCGCCATATTTTGTGTGTTCATCAGCACCCGCTTTCTTTTGAGGTCTGCTGCAGGCGAGGCTCGCTGCTCTCTGACGCGAAAACGAGCTCAGCCGAGTCGAACACCGGCCCGTCCACGCACACGCGCCGGTTACCCGATACCGTGGGGATCGCACACCCTAAGCACGCACCAAAGCCGCATGCCATATGGGCTTCGACGCTCAGCTGTGCGCCACGCGAATTGTCCCGCGCCCACGCCTGAACGGTTCGCAGCATGGCGTCTGGCCCGCACGCAAACACCTGAGTCACATGGGGCATCGTCTGAAGGAAATCGGTGACCCGCCCCTGTCTGCCCGCACTTCCGTCCTCCGTGGCAACATGAACTGCACAGCCGAGTTCCTCGAATTGCTCAATGAGATATGCCTGCTGAGCGCTCCGAAATCCGAGGGCAACATGAACATCAGGATGCGTCGGGGAGGAGCACAGGAATTTGGCCAAAAAAAAGAGCGGTGGAATTCCAGATCCACCGCCCAATAACAAAGGGTTAACACCGGCAACTGCCGTATTAAAACCATCTCCTAACGGAGCTAACAATCGCAACCTCGCTCCGGGTTTGAGTAAAACGAGATCGGCAGTACCCGCACCAACAACACGCACAATCACAACGATGCGCATCCCGTCATCGCTACAATCGGCGATCGCAAGGGGTCGCCGCAGCAGATAGCCAGGAATTTCGAGATTCACGAACTGACCGGGAACACAGACCAGCGGATGATCCACCTCGAATTCGATGCGGTACATTCCCTCCGCAAGAATGCTCGTTTGGCGAATATGTGCCACATATTCGATCGTGCGCGCTGTGCGCATTGATTCCTCCTCGTCACTCGGCCGCATCAGTCAGCGTTCGGATGATGGTGATGTTCGCGGTAAGTATAGCAGCGGATGCCACCGTGCCAACTCACCCCGAAGCGACCTGAGGAAACAATACACTCAAAAGGCACCGACACCTGCACCGTCCGGAATGTGATATGCGATGTGTCCGTCACACACCGTTGCAAGGCATCGTGCGCTAACAGACCATCCATCAAATGGCGTTGCCTTGCCTTTCGAAAGAAATGTCCTGGAGTCAATCGTGTAGGAGCCGTCAAGCTGCCAGAGGGTGAAATCCCTGTTCGATGCCCGAAGGCCAAAACGTTGACGAGGTCCAGCCGAGAAGAGATGAACAAGACGAGCGAGACTGATCACACCTGGGATAACGAGGCGCGTATACAGCAGAGGAAAGGCCGTTTCGATCCCCACAATCCCAAAAGCACTGCCGCGCAAGCCGTGCGACTTTTCTTCAGCAGTGTGCGGGGCGTGGTCAGTAGCAATCATCGTGATCGTGCCATCGGCCAGGGCGCGGACAATTGCCTCACGATCCGACGGCTGACGCAACGGTGGGTTCATTTTGAATCGCCCGTCGTCTTTGAGCATGGAGTCGTCAAGGAGAAGGTAGTGAGGAGCAGTTTCTGCACTCACATCCAACCCCAATGCGTGAGCACGACGAATCGCGTCAGCCGATTCGCGGCACGAGATATGGCACACGTTGTATCGCGGCGCAATCCCCTTCGACGCCTTCAAATCAGCCAGAAGCCTCACGTCTCGCTCAATCTGCTGATATTCGGCAGCTGTCGGGATCCCCATAAGGCCATGCTCGTGTGCGTAGGTTCCATCGTTGATCGATGCGCCGCTCGGACGAAGTGCTGAGACCTCAGCGTGGGTAGAGATAATCGAACCGGCCTGGGCGACTTCTTCGAAAGCCTGCCGCATCAATGCATCATCGTTGACTCCGAATCCGTCATCAGAAAATCCGATGACGCGAGGTGCCAGTGCTGCAATATCTGCGAGTTCATTGCCGTGCTGCCCACGCGTCAGCGCCCCAAAAGGAATGACGCGTATCAGGGCATTGCGCCCGATCAGATCCTCTTCCACCGCGAGACTCTGAACAGAATCAGGAACAGGGTCGAGGTTCGGCATCGCGCCAACTGTTGTATAACCGCCGTGCGCTGCGGCAGCCGTCCCTGTTGCAATCGTCTCTTTCGATGAATATCCAGGCTCCCGCAGATGAACATGGGGATCAAAGAAACCTGGAAACACGGCAACACGAGTCCCCTTGCCGCTGCCCACAGCTCGGCCGATCACGGCATTGAGCTCATCTATCACCTCCGCGCTCGCCTCCGGCCCACCCTCGCTGTTCCAGCCGATAGGCGGGCAGGCCGAGGTCTCCCACCCCACAAATTCCACTCCGTCAATCGGCATACCACCCGTAGTCTCACTATGCGGAACCATTTTTTCTCCCTTCGTGTACGCGTGCGGGCATGCTCGCTCAGAATGGCAGAACACTACACAGTAAGCAGCTCCACGAACCAATACACAAAAACTCCGACAATCATTGATACAAGCGTATTCTGTTTCCACCAGTGAATGAGTGCGGTTGCGGCAATACCCGCAACCATCGGCACCCAGCGGGACGCTGCAGTAAAATCGATATCTCGCATCGTGAACACCACAAGGATCACCATCACGCCCACGGGCATCAGGACAGCCAGTCTGCGAAGGACAGGAGTATCCCGCCAACGCGAAAGCACAACGAATGGAAGACCCCGAAGGGCATACGTGACGAGGAATGCCACACCGATAACACCGAGCGCTTCGAAGACGTCAACGTTCATCATGACTCGCTTCCACCCCTCTGAGACCCATCATGGAGCTCCCGCATGACCCGCCAGACGGAAATAGCGGTATAGCACCCCAACGCCACCATCAGCATCTGTTCTGGCACGATGATCAACGCCATCACGCCACAGATGAACGCCGCCAGAGCCTGGCCAAACATTCTGTTGCGCTTGAGCTCGTCAACGGTAAGAGAGACGAAAAGTGCAGTAAGCGAGAATCCCATGAAGGAGGTATCGAAAGGAAGCAGCGCCCCGACAACAGCCCCCACAGTGGCACCGATAACCCAATAGAACTGGCAGAGGAACTGGATCGCCACGAGGTGTGCGCCGTCCAACGAATCAGTGTCCCGCGCCACAACGAGCGCATAAGCCTCGTCGGTGAGCGCATGAACCGAATACAGCTTCCCCGCCACGGAGCGCACCTTGTGTAGAGGAAACGACAAACCGTAGAAAATGTGACGAAAATTCACAAAAAATGTGGTGATCGCAACCTGCGGGAGGGCAACGCCTGACGTCATCAGCGTCACCGCCGTAAACTCCATGGAACCGGCATAAATCACAGCTGACATCAGCGTGACGAGCCATACGGGGATACCTTGCGACGCCGCAAACACTCCCAGGGCAATGCCCAGTGGCAGATATCCCAGAGCCACCACCCCGGTTTCGTGGATGGCATCACGAAGCACGTGCACGCGAGAACGTAGCACATGGGTCTCTTGAGTGCGGCCAGAGGCCGCCTCCACAGAATCTGGCTCCATAAACAGATTATAGATTTTGTGCCTCGCTGCTCCGCCGTGTTGGCCTGTGACGAGCATGACGCCCCCTTGCCACCGACCCACTGAAGGCGCACGTGTTCAAGGCGCACGTGTCGCCAGGTGTATAGTGTGGCCTCGGAAAGCTTTTAATGCCGATCCTGTGAGGTCGGCAAGGCGAACCGAAACAACAGCAGTGGGTGCTGGCACACCCGCATACTGCGCTTCAGAGAGCTGACGACGCTCACCGACGTATGCGAGTATGCGGCTCAGGCACGCACACTCTGTTGGTTCCGGACTCCTTGCTGGCATTGCAGCAGGCGACGCGCCCAGCGCAACGAGCGTCACGCGCGATGTGAGCCACGTGTACATACCAGACAGCGAGGAGAACAATGCCGCACACCGTACTTGATTCGAGCGCAGTTGGCCGCGCAATGGCGCGCATTTGCTACGAGATCGTCGAACGCAACAACGGAGCACAGAATATTCTCCTTGTTGGCATTGTGACCCGAGGGTTCCCGTTCGCCCAACGACTTGCTGCGGGTATCAAAGCCATTGAAAATGTGGACGTTCCGTGCACGCCGCTCGACGTCACAAATTTCCGCGACGACCTTGCGACGCGCACGCGCAGCGCCCACACAGGCGCGACTATTCCCCGGTTGGGCTGCCCGGCTGATCACTCCTCACAGCAAGCGCCCACGTCACCACTCTCGTGGGATCCAACAAGCAAGACGGTCATCATCGTGGATGACGTGCTGTTCACTGGCCGCACTGCGCGCGCAGCGATGGACGCCGTGATGCAGGCAGGCCGAGCCTCGCGTATTCAGCTTGCCGTTCTTGTTGACCGTGGACATCGGGAACTTCCGCTTCGTCCCGACTACGTGGGGAAGAACATCCCGACGTCGCGGCACGAGCAAGTTGCCGTTCACCTGCGGGAAGTCGATGGGCACGACGATGTTGAAATCTCCACAAAATCTCATGATCAGAACGTCACACAACGGTAGATAGCGGGTGCAACTCACCAGCGAGGAGGAACACAGATGACGAAGAGAGCCTTAGTGTTGGAAGATGGCACCGTCTTTGAGGGCACAGCTTTCGGAGCAGCAGCATCGGGAGCCGCAGAAGTCGTTTTTACCACCGGTATGACGGGCTACCAGGAAACCTTGACAGACCAGAGTTACAACGGACAGATCGTCGTGTTCACCTATCCCCTCGTGGGAAACACAGGTATTAACCGCGACGACGTTGAAACCTTACACCCCACCACAGCCGGCATTGTGTGCCGCGATATTCCCCGCAGGCCGTCAAACTGGCGGAGCCAGGTGAGCCTCTCTGAATTCTGCGAGCGCGAGGGGATCCCTGGACTTGCCGACATCGACACGCGTGCTCTTGCACGCCACCTGCGCAGTGCCGGCGTCATGAAAGGCATTTTCGTGGACGCAAGGAACCAGAACGTGGATTCAGAGCTCAGCAGCTTCCCTCCAGAACAGGCAGAGGCAGCAGCAGAACACCTTCGCACCACCCAGCTCCCGACGAACCAGGTAGAACAGGTTTCAACGCAGAGCATGTTCCCGTTTCCGCTCGGCACATACAACGTGATTCTGTATGACTTCGGTATGAAGCATTCGATCCTGCGGGAACTCGGCAGGCGCGGATGCAACGTCACAGTGGTTCCGTGGAATACTCCCGCATCAGCTATCGAGCAGATCAACCCAGATGGCGTTGTTCTCTCAAACGGCCCTGGCGACCCCGATTCCCTCCGCGATGTTCAACAGGAAATCGCTGCCATTGAACAGAAATATCCAGTGTTCGGTATTTGCCTTGGCCACCAGCTGCTGTGCTTGGCTAACGGGGCACACACATACAAACTGCTCTTCGGGCATCGCGGATACAACCATCCCGTCCGCGACCTCGTCACTGGACGTATCGACTTCACAAGCCAAAACCATGGATACGCCGTTGATCCAGCATCATTGGCGGGCACAGATCTTCATGTGACGAACGTGGAAATCAACGACGACACGATTGAGGGAGTTCGGCACGCAGCGCTGCCCGCTTTTTCCGTGCAGTTCCATCCTGATGCGACGGGAGGTCCCCATGATGGCATGGATCTGTTCGACCGCTTCATCTCCTTGATGGAGTACTGCGCGAGCCAACACAAAGCAGGCAAACCATTCCACGCACCATGGCAGGGTGAAAAGCTCAGCGTCACCACTGCCGATCTGAGCGCTGGGCCAGCACAGTATCAGGAATTATCGATGATGGAAGGACGCAACTGATGCCACGTCGCAGCGATATTCATACAATCCTCGTCATTGGTTCCGGACCTATTGTGATCGGCCAAGCGGCAGAATTTGACTACGCTGGCACCCAGGCGTGTCTCGCTCTGAAAGAGGAGGGATACGAGGTTGTGCTCATCAACTCGAATCCCGCCACCATCATGACGGACCGCGATATTGCAGACCGCGTCTACATCGAGCCGCTCACCTTCGAGTTCGTCAGCCAGGTATTACGCCGAGAAAGACCGGACGCACTCATTGCAACGATGGGCGGCCAAACCGGCCTGAACATGGCCATGGAGCTCGACCGTTCGGGAATCCTCGACGAACTGGGCGTTGAATTACTCGGTACAGGTCTTGATGCCATCCGCACAGCGGAAGACCGCGAAGCTTTCAAAGAGCTAATGGAGAATATCGGCGAACCAATCCCTGCCTCAGACACCGTGCATACTGTCGAGGAAGCCGTCGCCGTTGCTCACACAATCGGATATCCGCTGATTGTGCGCCCCGCATTCACCTTGGGCGGTTCCGGCGGCGGCATCTGTGACAACGAAGAATCACTGCGCACCGTGGTCGCAAACGGATTGACTCTTTCCCCTATTACGGAGTGCCTCGTCGAACAATCGATCGCCGGATATAAAGAAATCGAATACGAGATGATGCGTGACGCGAACGACGACGCACTTGTGGTCTGCACCATGGAGAATTTCGATCCCGTCGGTGTCCACACTGGCGACTCGATCGTTTTTGCACCCACCCAAACGCTCACAGACCGCGAGCACCAGATGCTGCGTGATGCCTCGCTCAAGATCGTCCGAGCCTTAGGCATCGAGGGCGGCTGCAACGTCCAGCTGGCACTCGATCCGAACTCGTTCAACTATTACGTCATTGAAGTCAACCCGCGTGTGTCCCGATCTTCAGCGCTTGCATCCAAGGCAACGGGGTATCCTATTGCGCGCATCGCTGCGAAAATCGCTGTTGGATTGACCCTCGATGAGATTCCGAACCCCGTCACCGGAACCACACTTGCCATGTTTGAGCCTGCACTCGACTATGTGGTGGCAAAAATTCCGCGGTGGCCTTTTGATAAGTTCCCCCACGCGGATCGCAACCTTGGCACACAGATGAAGGCGACCGGCGAGGTGATGAGTATCGGCCGCACGATTGAAGAAGCCCTGCTGAAAGCCGTGCGAAGCCTGAGCACGAAACACGACTTTGTGGATGACGCTGAGGCTCGCCACCTCTCCGAAGCTGAGCTCAAGGATCATTTGACCACCGCGCGCGACGATCGACTCTACTGCATCGTTGAAGCACTGCGCCGCGGGATGAGCGTGGACGATATTCACAGCCTGACGATGATCGACGTCTTTTTCCTCGACAAAATTGCGCATATCTTTGAGATCGACACCGGCTTAGCCGATCACCCGCGCGACGACGCCTGGTTGCGCACCGCCAAACGCGCTGGATTCCCCGACAGCCAGATCGCCTTCCGGTGGAACATGAGCGAAGACGATGTGCGCGAGTATCGTCACGACGCTGGACTTATCCCTACCTACAAAATGGTGGATACGTGTGCCGGCGAGTTCGAATCGTCAACGCCCTACTTCTACTCCACCTACGAGACCGAGAACGAGTCCGAGCGCAGCGCAAAGCGAAGCATTATTGTGCTCGGGTCTGGGCCTATTCGTATCGGACAAGGTATCGAATTTGATTACGCCACCGTCCACTCGGTGAAAGCAATCCAGCGCGCCGGGTACGAAGCGATTGTGGTGAACTCCAACCCCGAGACCGTTTCCACTGACTTTTCGATTTCCGACAAACTCTATTTCGAGCCGCTGACCTTCGAAGACGTGATGAATATCATCGAGCTCGAAAAGCCTGAAGGTGTGATCGTGCAGTTCGGCGGGCAAACAGCCATTAACCTCGCCGGTCCCCTGGCAGCACATGGTGTACCCGTGTTGGGCACACAAGTTGCGGATCTTGACCTCGCAGAGGATCGCGGCGAGTTCGGGGAACTACTCTCCCGCCTCGACATTCCTCAAGCCCCTGGCGGCACGGCGCATTCCGCCGAAGAAGCCCATACGGTTGCCCAATCCCTCGGCTATCCCGTGCTCGTACGGCCGTCATATGTGATTGGCGGGCAGGCGATGGCAATCATCCATCAATCCACTGATTTGGATCGCTATCTGACGATGGCAGTCCAGGCCACCGGCGATCATCCTCTGCTGATCGATCGCTATCTGGAAGGCAATGAATGCGAAGTGGATGCGATCTGCGACGGCACGGACGTGCTGATTCCAGGCATCATGGAACATATCGAACGATCTGGCGTTCATTCCGGTGACTCCATGGCTGCCTACCCACCCCAGCACATGACGCAGCACGCCAAAGACCGCATCGTTGAGATCACCACGAAACTCGCTCTGGCGCTCAACACCCGAGGAATCCTCAACATCCAGTTCGTGATTCACAAGGGTGAGGTGTACGTCATCGAGGCCAACCCGCGAGCGTCACGCACGGTTCCATTCCTGTCAAAGATCACGGGGGTGTCGATGGCGCAGGTTGCCACCCGCGTCATCCTTGGGGAATCCCTGCGTTCACTCGGATATGACGCAGGGCTGTACCCCGAACCAACGAACCGCGTGTATGTGAAATCTCCCGTTTTTAGCTTCTCGAAATTGGATCTGGTTGATTCTCAGCTCGGACCAGAAATGAAGTCCACCGGCGAGGTGATGGGCGCCGATGCGACGCTAGACAAAGCGCTGTACAAGGCTTTCGAGGCAGCATACCTGCACGTGCCCGATCATGGCCGCGTCCTCATTACAGTTGCTGACGAGGCCAAGGCGGAGGCAACGGATATTGCAGCGAAGTTTGAGCGCATCGGTTTCGATATCGTCGCAACGGCCGGAACGGCCGCAGCCTTGCGCAGTGCAGGACTCAGCGTCGAAGAAGTGGGCAAGATCGGTGTGAGTAACACGGAGGTGATGCTGCCGAACGCCGGCGACGCACGCCACACGTCGGTCATCGACGTTCTGACGCACGGAGAGGTTCAGGCCGTCGTCAATGTGGCAAGCGCCGCGAACGATTCCTACAACGACGGCGCGATTATTCGACGCGAAGCGATCGCCCACGGTATTCCGCTCTTTACATCGCTCGACACCGCTGCGGCGATCTGCCAGGAAATCGAAGCACGTATGTTCTCCACTCAGATGATCTGAGACACGTGAAGATCAGTACGCGGCGCGCATTGTTTTGAGGAACGGGCAGGTCACGGAAGAAGGAGCCTGCCCACACGCGTCTTAGAGGCAATAACGTAGACGATGTCTACGAAGACGAAGCAGACCCACGGGGCCAGGAGCCGACTTACTTTCCGCTAGGAACCGACGCGCCGAGAGTGCTTGCCAACTGCGGGTGTAACAGCTGCGCTATCTGCGCAAATCCCTCTGCAAGGTGTGCGCCAGATGTTCCTGACGTGGTCTGTGCGGCGATCAGGTACACCTTATGGCCAGCGATAGCCGGAATATCAGCAAGGGCAGGATTGTCGAGCAGCTCCTTGAATGGCGCTAAGCCCTCTCCTTCAAAGTCCTGAACGAGGATGACGTCCGGCTTCAACGACACGAGAAGTTCAGGATTGACAGGAACCGACTGCCGCCATCCTTTCTCAGCAGCAATCGACGTACCGCCAGCGCGCTTCACGAGCGCCATCGTGGCCGTGCTTTGACTCATGATCATATGCTGCGGACCGCGTGACATCAGCGCGAGGGTTCGTGGAGACTCCTTGACGGAGGCAACAGCCTTATCCACGGCCGAGCTTCGCTTCGTCATGTTGTCAACAATCGATGCGGCCTTGTCCTCTTCCCCGAGAACCTTCCCGAGTGTTTTTGTGGAATCCGCGACTGCTTCAAGCGAGGCGAACGCTGCTGGTGGGAACGCCGCCACCGTCACGCCAGCGGTTTTCAAAGCCGTCATGAGGGCGTCATCCGCATCCTGGCGTTTCGTGAGCACGACGAGGTCGGGCGAAAGAGCAAGCACCTGCTCCGGATCGATTTTGCCGTCAGCCCGAAAGGCGGCCTTCACCGCTGTGGCCTTCTCAACATCGTTACCCGTACCTTGTGTCTGCGAGCCTTTGGACACACCGACCAGTCGATCGCTGCCGCCGAGCTCGATGATAAGGTCAGTTGTTTCAGTCGAAAGAGCCACAATTCGCTTCGGTGCGGCAGCAATCTTCACGTCTGAAGAACCGATCGTCACCGTCCGTGGCCATTGGCCTTCGGCCGGCGCTGATGCAGTCGAGGTTTCCTTCGCAGTCTCAGCGGTACTGCCTGTGGATGAGCATCCTGAAACGGCAAGCATGCCACCGAGGAAAACAACAAGCAGCTTCGTCATATGGATATTCTTCACATCATTCCTTTCGTCGTGTGCTGTCTTATTTCCTTATTTCGTCCTGTCTTATTTCGTTCGGTGCTGCCTGACGATGGCCTGCGCCGCCGGTTGCGGGACGCTTGCCCTCGTCACGTCAGCGCGCCGGAGCACGGTGACCGACGGAATATCGCCGTCCAGATTCACTGTTGCCTGAACACCGTAAACGTCCCTCAGCAGGCTCGGAGTAATGACGAGCGTCGGAGATCCGGAGTCCACTACCCGTCCGCGAGCCAGGATGGTGACCCGATCGCAGTAGCGCAGGGCGAGCCCCAAATCGTGGAGAACCACAACAACCGCATGGCCTTCAGCCGCGAGTTCCTTGAGAAGCGAGAGGACATCGAGTTGATAGCCGACATCAAGAGCGGACACGGGTTCGTCAAGCAGTACGACCCCAGCTTCCTGTGCGAGCTGCTTCGCGAGAAAAACAAGCTGACGCTGGCCGCCGGAGAGCTCCGTTATTGATCGTGCAGCCAGGTGATCCACGCCGACTCGCTTCAACGCAGCAGTGACGGCAGCATGGTCTGCTGCATTGAGGCGCGAGAATCTGGACAGGTGCGCATAGCGTCCCATCTGAACGATGGCCTGCACACTGAAATCGACCCGCACGTCATTGGACTGCGGCATATAGGCGATATGACGGGCTCTCGTTTTCGGGGACATCCCATCGATATCCTCCTCGCCGGAGAACACTGCCCCACTCGTGGTATGCAGGAGGCCTGCGAGGACTCGAAGCAGCGTCGATTTTCCCGCACCATTCGGGCCGATAATGCCATGGACTGAACCCGAGTGAATCTGGATATCCACATCGGTGATCACTGGCGCGTTGTAACCGGCGCTGACGTCCTTGCCGTCAAGAAGGATCATCGCACCCTCCTCGACCGGGTGACGAGGTAGAGCAGAACAGGAGCCCCAACCAAAGCGGTGACTGTTCCGGTCTGCAGTACCACCGGCTGCAAAATATTTCTCGCAACAACGTCTGCGGCGGCGAGGAACACTGAGCCGAAGGCCATCGAGAGTGGAACAAGCCTGCGGTGATCGTTGCCAACCACCAGGCGAACTGCGTGAGGAACGACGAGGCCAACGAAGGAGATCACGCCAGTCACAGCCACGGATCCGGCTGTGACGAGTGCAGCGCAGGCAAGGAGTACCTGGCGAATTCTCGTCACATTCATTCCCGTTGACGCAGCCTGCTCATCCCCAAGCAGGAGGAGATTGAGGTCGCGCAGGAACGCGAGGAGAACAACGGAACCGAGAAGCATGGGTAGAATCGCAGCCCGAACGTCAGGCCATGTGGTGCCCGAGAGGTCACCGTTGAGCCAGAAGAGCGCTTGTTTGGCGGAATCTGATGACGGCGCATTGGCAATGACAGCAGAGATAACAGCACCAAGAAATGCATTCACCGCGATGCCAACGAGGAGCAGGGTTGCGCCCGCCCCTCCCCGTGCACCAGCAATGGCATGGACGATCGCAACGGCACACAGTGCACCGAGGAATGCACCCACTTGAATATGCCAGAGTGACCCCGCACCAGAAACAATCATGATCACGGCCACTGTGGCTGCCCCTGAGGACACACCGGTCACCCCTGGCTCCGCCAGAGGATTTCCAAACACCGCCTGCATCACAGTACCAGCCAAGGCGAGCGTCGCTCCGGCAAGCAGAGCAAGCAGCACGCGCGGCAAACGCAAATCGATCACGAGCGATTCCTGCGCCGGTGTGCCACCGGATCGGATCCCCACATGCGCCGCAAAGATCCGCAGAGCATCACTCCAGCCCACGCCTGCAGGCCCTGTTGATACTCCCCATGCTGCAACCCCAACAATAAGAATGGCGAGAGCCACCGCAGCAGCTCCCGCCTTCAGAGTCGATTTCACTGACGGGCGACCCACTCTTCTAACGTGACGCGGCGGCCAGTGTAGAACGGGATTTCAACACGCACGTGCAGACGAGCCTCCGTATTGCGGAATGCCCTCATCAGTTCCGAGATTCGCTGCGGGGTTTCCGCCTCAACGGCAATAACCCACTCATAATCAGAGAGAGCAAACGTAGCCAGAGTGGACACTGTCGCGTCATCGAAAGGCGCACCAGCAGCCCCATGATCGCGTAGAATCCTGGATCGTTCAGCAGGATCCATCACATACCACTCGTAAGAGCGCACAAAGGGATAAACCGCCATATAGTTCTGGGCGTCGTGGGAAAGATACCCAGGCCAATGCTGCTTGTTGAATTCAGCGGCCGTCACCGTTCCCATAACTGACCATACGGGAACGAGCCCTGGCCCGAAGGCACGGCGTAGGCCACGGTACGCATCCTGTACCTTATCCGCCTGGTCGGCAGTGAACCACACCATCAGGTCGGCTTCCGCGCGATACCCACCAATGTCATAGTATCCACGAACCTCAGCACCTGCGGCCTCAATCGCGGCGGCAGCAGCTACAGCACCGCCAGGAGCCAGAGCCGAAGGATCCGGGCAGGCAAAAACGGAGTAAAGGGAGAATTGTGAGCCGGTGTGGTCAGTCATGGCTGATCCTTTCTTGAGAAGTGACAATATCGGCAAGAAGGGAAATGAAGGCAGGATCGGTGCCGACAGTGGCAGACCTCACCATCTGAATACCGAGGCGCTCACATGTTGCGCGTGCCTGAGTGTCAAGGTCATACGCGACCTCCATATGGTCCGAGATGAACCCGATAGGAGCGATAACTGTCCTCTCTGGCTCCGATGACTCGAGATAGTCGTTGATATCTGGTTCGAGCCATGGCACGCGCGGCGACCCAGAACGCGAGCAGTACACAAGATCCCACGACGTCGGGGCGGGGATCTGTTCAAGAATCGCTGCGATAACGTCCATATGCTGCTGGCGGTAGCTCGGAGTTCCAGATGACTCTTCCATGGAGAGTGGGATCGAGTGTGTGACGAAGGCAATCCTCGCCGGTGCATCGCCCATCGCTTCCCTGATCGCCCGCGCGTTGGCCGATGCGAATGCTGGGCGATCGTAGTAGGGCGCTGCTTTCGTCACACTGAGGTCTGTTATTCCGCGACTCGTGAGCTCCCCGAGGGCACGATCGATGTCCTCCTGATATTGAATTGACGACGAATAAGAGTGATAAGCGGAGGTGGGAATAGCAAGTACATTGCGCGCGCCCGCATCATAGAGCGTGGACAATGCGTCCGTCACATACGGCGTCCAGTTGCGATTTCCGATGACGAGTGGAATGTTGACGCCGCGCCTGGTTAGTTCTGTTCTCAGCGAGTGTGCCAGATCGGCGTTGAGCGCATTGATCGGAGATTTTCCGCCAAAGAGGAAGTAATGCTGGGCAACGTGCTCCAACCGCTCATCAGGAACACCACGGCCTCCCGTCGCGTTGCGGAGGAATGGCATGACGTCGTCTGGCTTGTTCGGACCGCCATACGACAAGAGCACGAGTCCATCGAACTGCACAATTAACTCCCTCGGTGAGATATATGATCCGGCCACTACCCGACGCCGAAAGCTGTCCACGATAGCAATCCAGGCTGTGGCCAAATCGTGACTGTAGCCAAATCCCGACCGTGGCCAGCCGCAGCCACCAGCAGCGAGCTCAACTGCCCGGCAGTCAGCTGTAGGTTTCGCAGCTTTCCAGCGTCCGCAGCTATCTGGCGCCCTAGCCGAGTTTATGTGGTGAGAAAGTGCGACACTCTGTCTCAAAGCGTCCTTTGTGACTGAATTCACACCGCAGCAAATAAGAAAACTTCACGCATACCAGGGGTGTCGACAGAAACCCACTCCAGAATTCGCACGGACACGAATATCAGAGTCGCCGTTATGCCGTAACATTGCGCGAAACGGCATAAGGCGTGGATTCTCAGATTGTTTAATGCCTCTTTACGACATGCGTTTATGTTTCCTATACTTGAAGCGTGAAGAGGAGAGACCTCATGAAGCAACTCAAGCGAATCGCCATAGCCCAAAAGGTTTCCTACCGG
Organism: Actinomycetaceae bacterium; assembly: GCA_028724265.1. GTDB lineage: Bacteria > Actinomycetota > Actinomycetes > Actinomycetales > Actinomycetaceae > JAQYDG01. The sequence goes on along the minus strand of JAQYDG010000001.1, from coordinate 130,266 downwards.
GAAGTAGAAGGAGGAAACCACACGAAGGTCTACCTCGGCACACGCATGATTTCCATACCGCGACATCGAGAAATCAACGAAAACACAGCACAAGGAATCCTCAAGGAGGCATGGGAATGAACACGATTGATGCTCAAGTACAACGCGTAGGCAAGTGGTGGGCAGTCGAACTCCCCATCCACGGACACGTCAAACACACACAAGGACGCACCCTCACCCAAGCGCAACACATGGTAGAAGACCTCCGCGATATCTGGGCTGAAGAACTCCATGACTCCCAACTCGCCGCAACACCTGTCACACTGCATATTGTTGGCGAGGCCGGTCATGCCGCCCAAGCTGTCAACTCAGCAAAAAAAACTGCTGACGATGCCGCTGCTCAGGCACGAGCCGCACAACATGACGCAGTACGCTCGCTACTCAACGCCGGCATCACAATGACCGATATTGGGAAAATTCTCGGACTCACAAAAGGCCGCATCTCACAATTAGCACGCGCCTAACAGGCAAGATCCCTCAACGCAATCATGGAAAGCCAACAATGACAGAACTAACCACCACCTCCCAATGTTGGAGAGACAGCTGGGAACTCTGGAACGACAACACCTACTGGTAACCTGCAAAGCACAAGCACACCAAGATGCACACACGCCACAACCCCGCACATATTAAAACAACAGAGGAGCACTCATGCCTTTATTCGTCAAACAGTCAGATATCGACGACTATCACAAGGTAATACAACAGCAGCAATACACCATTTCGCAACTGCAAAGCGACATGGACGCCACACAGGCTCAACTCTCCGACTACGCTTCGTTCTATATGAAATACGGTGGCCGCGACGTTTTTAACGCGCAAAAAATCGTGGATAAACTCACCGAACGAAAAACAAAACTTGAAAAGCAAGTTGAATCGCTCTCCACAACCCTTCAAGGTCTTCAAGCGGAAGAAATCGATACCGACTTTTCAGTCTACGATCTCGACGAAATCGCAAATACAGCACTCACACTTCAACTCGAATCGCAGAAAATCAACGCAAAAATAAAAGACGCGTTAAAAGCCGGGAAAGCTGAACAACACCGGACAGAAGCGCTCGTAGGCGCTGAACCAGAATCAAAAAAATCCTTAAGAAGCATTGAAAAGAACATATCGAAACTTGCGATGCAGGCGTTCAACACTGAAGCGAAAACACTATTAGAAAAAGTTACACCGACAAACTATGCTGCCACCGTCGATCGGCTTGGCAAGCAAGCGAAATCCGTAGAAAAGCTCGCCGAAATTATTGAGTTGCGGATCAAGGATTCCTATATTCGCATGTGGGCCGAGGCAATGAAAGTCGAAGTTGAACTACAAAAAGCGAGATCAGTTCAAAAAGAACTCGAAAGGGAAAATAAGGCCGCCTTACGTGAAGCTGCGAAGGTAGAACGCGAGCTGGAAGCCGAACGCGCAAAACTGGAGAAAGAAAAACAGCACTATCTGAACGTCGTTACCTCCCTCGAAGCCGCAGGCGACACCGCACAGGTAGAAGAACTCCGATCAAAAATCGCCGACGTGGACAAGGCAATCGCAGACGTCGATTACCGTCATGCTAATCAGCGTGCAGGATACGTGTACGTGATTTCCAATATCGGGTCATTCGGTGAACGAATGGTGAAAATCGGGATGACCCGCCGATTGAAACCAGAAGATCGCATACGAGAGCTCTCTGACGCGTCCGTGCCATTCAATTTTGATATCCATGCGCTTTTCTTCTCTGAGGATGCGGTGAAACTCGAAACTGACCTGCATCATATTTTCGCTGACAGGCGAGTCAACCTCGTGAATGCGCGCCGGGAGTTTTTCGCCGTATCACCAGCAGAAGTAAAAGAAGAGCTCATGAAGATCAACGGGTCTCTTATTGAATTCGTGGATACTCCCGACGCAGAGCAATATCGGGAGTCTCTTGCACTCCGCGAGTCACGGCAGCACAAAGCCGCCTCGGCTCCCAGCGACTAAACCCTGGGCGACTCAACCCTGATGTGTTTGTTCCTCGTCACACAGATGACGAGGAACAAACACGTATCCCCTTACGCATAAATGGCTTTTTCTGTTGATGGGTCGAAAAAGAGTAGTTCGTCTGGGGACGGCACCGCAATCAGGACGTCATTAATTTCGACGTCCGCGTGCTTCTTCAACGCGATAGACACGCGAGGCTGAATCGACGTATCTTGTTCATCCACATCCACATCAGGGTTATGCGCTGCAAACGTGCGGGCGAAGAATGCTTTTACTCTGTGAGGTTTTTCTTCCACCTCGGTGCCCGCGTCGTGGGCTCCACCATCCTCCGCCTGCCCGGAGGTAAAGCGGATGGACTCGTCAACAGGCACGGCGTAAGCGAATGACTCCGATCCCAGATGTTCCACAAGATCCACCCGCAAACGGAGAGCCCCTGGCGTATCAGTTGCACTCACCACATGCCAGTCATCTGGACGCACACCAACGATCACCTCTGCCGGCAGAGCGGCGAGCAACTCCGGCTTCACCGGAAGATGCACATCCCCAAAACGCACACCGTTCTGATCCACCGACGCATGAAAGAACGTAATCGACGGAGAGCCGATAAACCCTGCCACGAACATATTGACCGGATGGTCATATATTTGTGTTGGGGTGGCTACTTGCTGCATCACACCGCCACGCAGCACTGCGACGCGATCCGCCATCGTCATCGCTTCAGTCTGATCATGCGTCACGTATAACGTCGTGGTTCCCAAACGCTGCTGCAGCATGGCGATTTGGGCACGCGTCGCCACACGCAGTTTCGCATCGAGATTGGAAAGTGGCTCATCCATCGCAAAAACGCGTGGCGAACGAACAATGGCACGTCCCATGGCGACACGCTGACGCTGACCCCCTGAAAGCGCTGCCGGCTTCCGGTTGAGCAAGTCCTGCAACTGCAGCATTTTTGCGGCAAATTGGACGCGCTCCCGAATCGTCTGGTTCGGAACTTTGGCATTTTTGAGCGCGAAAGCCATATTCCCAGCAACGGTCATATTCGGATACAGCGCATACGATTGGAAAACCATCGCCACATCACGATCATGAGCTGGAACACGCGCAACGTCGTCTCCGTCGATAAGAATCCGTCCGCTTGTCACAGGTTCCAGGCCAGCAACCATCCGTAAGAGCGTTGATTTCCCGGATCCTGATGGCCCGACCAACACAACGAACTCGCCGTCTGCCACCTCAAGGTTCACACTGTTGACAGCAGGCACAGTGTTGTTGGGAAACAGGCGCGTCGCATGATCGAGAACTACGCTTGACATTTCACTCCTCTACTGCAGAAACATCCAGTTTCCACTGCGCCTGAGCCCTCCCCTCTGGGCGCCCGACACCGCGCAGCGCTGCAGTTTCTACTTTTTCCTACTTTGCAGCGTCCAACTTTGGCTTGATCTGGTCGTTATAGGCCTGCGTCAACTGATCAGAGGCACTCTTGAGCTGCGCCGCAACATCGCCGCCGTTGAAAATTGAATCCAACGCTGCACCGATTTTGACGTCCCCTCCAGGAACAAGAACACGATAATTATCCTGCGGGTGCGTGTACTTCAGCTGGTCAGCAGCGGTCTTGAAGTTCGGGTTCTCGTCAACAAACTTCTTGAACTCGGGCTGATCGAGGGCGCCTGTTGACGCCGGCAAATAGCCTGTGGCCTGCGAGAATTGGACGGTCCCCTTGTTCCCACCCAAGAACGCGGCAAACTTAACTGCAGCCTGCACATGATCCTTGCTGATCTTTGCGGGGATCGCCACGCCGGCTCCACCGGTCGGGACACTGTTCTTCGCATAGCCAGGAAGGAATCCGGTGCGAACCGTGAAGCCTTTTGCCGACTCACTCACTTCTGCCAACGAGCCAGTGGACTGCAGCATCGACGCCGCCTGGCCTGCGGCGAATGTTTCCGATGACGTCTTCCCCACAGCGATGTAGCCTTTTTTCACCATATTTTGCAGCCACTGAGCAGCCTTGACGGTGGGCTCCGACGTCAGCTGAGACGTCCAGCCATCTGAAATCGCTGCACCTTGTGCCCAGAGCATATTTTGCCAATACCATGCCGCATAGTCGGATCCCATGGGCATAGCCAACGCGGGCTTGCCTCCGTTTGCGGCCACAATCTTGGGTGCCCACTGCTCAAATTCGTCCCACGTTTCCGGCGCTCGATCAGGCAGACCTGCCTTCTTCCATACTTCGGCGTTGTAATAGAACAGCGGCGTCGATCGAGCGTAAGGCACTGCATAGTGGCTCTCGCCCATCTTGTAGTCGTCATAGAAAGCACTCACATAGTTGCCAACATCAACTCCTGCGTCTTTGAGCGGCTGATCCAGTGCTAGCAGCTGTCCGTTCAACGCAAAGTTGAACCACGTCACGTCCGCAACCACCACAACGTCGGGGATCTGACCACCAGCAAGAGCTGCATTAAACTTCTGCGCAACAGCCGGATAGTCTGCGCCGCCATCAGTGAGCTTCACAGTGACGTTGGGATTCTCCTTTTCGAACTGCGCGATCAACTGTTTTTCCGTTGCCGTCGAATTTCCCGGATGGTTCGTCCAAAAGTCGAGCTGAACCTTCGCATTAGGGTCGCTTGAGCTGCCTGACGAGCTTGCCGAACCCGTCCCCGCACAGCCTGCGAGTGCCGCAACGCTCAACACGAGCGCACCCATACCTGCAATCACACGATGCTTCATCTTGTTTTTCCTTTCTTCATTCCCTAATCAGAGTGCGGATCACATGGAGAAACTGACTCGATCACACAAAGGTCTCGCACGCACAACAGGGACATCACGTTCGCCTACTCTTTGCTAGCTCTTAGCTAGCTCTTTGCTAACTCTTCACCGCACCAGCTGTGAGTCCTTTGATCATGTTCTTCTGCAAGAACAGGAACACAATCACCATGGGAATCACCGAGAGCACTGTGCCGGCCATAATCGGCCCCCAGTTCGTCATGCCGTCAGAGTTCTGCATCAGAGTCAGACCAATTTGAATATTTGCCGTTCTCTCGTCATCGGACATCAAGAATGGCCACAGATACTGATTCCACTCGTTGACCACGGTGATCAGCGAAAAAGCTGAGAGGGTTGGCCAGCTCATGGGCAACACCACTTTCCACAGCATTTTCAGCGGTCCTGCGCCGTCGATCGTGGCAGCTTCGATAATTTCTGACGGCAGCGAGAGGAAGTGGTTACGCATCAGGAACGTTCCAAAAGCAGTGCCCGCCAAGGGCAAAATAATTCCTTGGAACGTGTTTCGCCACCCCATGCCGGCGATCAACGCATAGTTGGAAATCACCGTCACCTGATCTGGAACCATCAGCGTGGCAATCACGATGATGAAGAGAATGTTTCTCCCCGGAAATTTGATTAACGAGAAAGCGAAGCCAGACACCACACCTAAGGTGATCTTGATAAGCGAAAGAAACACCGTAATGATCACCGAGTTGCGCAGATACTGCGCTAATGGAACGCTGTTGAGCGCATCAGTGTAGTTTTGGGTCGTAGCAGGATGTGGAAGATACGTCGCAGGAACAGAGTAGATATCCGGCTTTATTTTGACCGATGCCAGCACGATCCAATACACGGGAATGAGGACGAGAGCGCCAACAATAATCATGACCGCATAGCCGAGTACTTTCTGCCATGCTGAGGTTGCACCGACGGCGTTCACCGTTGCTCTCCTTTCTGCATCGCACGCACCTGCAGCAAGGTCACCGCGAGCAGAATAACGAACAAGACCGTCGCTACCGTAGCTCCATAGCCTGCGGAGGCATTCATGAATGTCTCTTGATAGATCTGATACACCATCGTTGTGGTGCCGATCCCCTCCGGGCCGCCGCGCGTCATCACATTAATCAGATCGAATACCTGCATCGAGGAAAGCAACATCGTAATCGAGAGAAAGAATGTTGTGGGCCGCAGCTGAGGAAGCACAACCTTAAACAGATGCTTGGCAGGCGACGCACCATCGATCTGAGCAGCCTCATCTAAATCCAGGCGCCTTCCCTGAAGCGCAGCCAAATAGATGACGAATGCGTAGCCAAACGTTTTCCAGATGTAGGTGACGATCACCATGAAAAGAGCCCAGTGAGGTTCCTGGTAAAAATTTGGCGTCGTGAAACCATTGCGACGCCCGATATCGGCGATGAGACCGAAAGTCGGTTCAAAAATAAACTGAAAAGCGATGCCAACTGCAGCACCAGAAATAATATAGGGCGCAAACACAATGGAGCGAACTACGTTGCGTCCCCGCAGTTTCTGATCCAGAACGAGAGCCATAATAAGCCCTAAAATCATGGCGCCGACCACCGTTGCCGCCGTGAAAATGACGGTATTCCATAGAATAGTTCGGCTACTGGCACTGCTGAAATACCGTTCGTAGTTCGCCAGACCGACCCAGTCAGCAGAGGGAGATGAAATATTCCAATTGGTAAACGAGAGCCTGATATTATCTATCAGCGGTCGATAGACAAAAACGACCAGCAAAATCACGTTTGGCGCAAGGAGCAACAGCGCAACACGCCACGAGTGCCGGTCAGCCAGCCTCAGCGATTCTTTGAATCTTGCCCATCGTGACGGCACTGCGAATTCTGCCTGCGATGGAACCTGCCCTGGTGTATCGCGGCGCTGGGGTTCACCCACTTCCACATCGACCAGGGCAGATTGAGCATCTTTCTTCACAGTCACGACGCAATACTTGCATGAGCGTGTAAGGCGAACTGCACAGTTTGTGTTAAGGTCTGGTAAACGATCTTGATCAACAACCTTGTGTCAACGGCTTTCGTGCTTTTGTCAACAGCTTTCGTGTTCTGCCAACGTCGTGTCTCAGTCTTGTGTTCTACCCACGCGCCGCAACTTCCATCGACGAGGCCTTGCGCGCTGCACCCTGCTTCAACGCTGTGACAAGCGCAGCCGAGACCAGCGTACCGATCGCAATCGCGCCGAGGAATCCCACAAAGTTGTCGATTGCAAAGAACACGAAAATGCCACCGTGCGGTGCGTGCGATCCCACATGCAGAGCCATCGTCAGAGCCCCAGTGACGGCGCCGCCAGCCATCATCGAAGGAATGACGCGGAATGGATCCGCGGCGGCAAAGGGAATAGCACCTTCGGAGATAAATGAGAGACCGAGCAGCCAGCCGGCCGTACCATTCTCACGCTCTGAATCCGTGTAAAGCTTGGGACGCACCACGGTAGAGAGTGCCATCGCCACAGGCGGCACCATACCAGAGGCCATCACTGCCGCCATGATCTGCCACGACGCCGTTGTGTTCGCTGCAAGGCCAGCCGTGGCAAAGAGATACGCAGCCTTATTCACCGGACCGCCGAGGTCAAAGCACATCATCAGACCGAGGATAATGCCGAGAATGATTTGGGAGGATCCCGTCATTCCGTTCAACACGTTCTGCAGACTCGTCATTATCGCCGCCAAAGGACGCCCGAAAACCATATACATCAAGCCTCCGACGATCAACGTGCTCACCAGAGGATTGATCACGACGGGCATCAGCCCCTGCAGCCAGCGCGCAGCTTTGATCCTCGCCAACCACCCGGCAACCACACCAGCTAGAATGCCCGTCACAAGGCCGCCAATAAAACCGGCACCGATAGCAACAGAGATCGCTCCGCCTACGAAACCTGGCGCAATACCTGGGCGTCCGGCAAGCGCATAGGCAATATAGCCGGAAAGCGCCGCCACGAGGAAGCCCATCGCAATACCGCCGACCGTCACAAAAATAGCTCCTAAATACGCGTTGAGGGGCATGCCAAACAACACATGCGGCGCGGCACCAGCAGCAGCAAACACAGATGCAATATCCGGTAAATTGACCAACGAATTCTTCGACGCAATATCGCCGGCAACATAGGTGATCGTGTAGCCGCCAAAGAGGAAACCTAAGGCCGTCAATAAGCCACCGGCTGCGACGAAAGGAATCATATACGACACACCCGTCAACAAGGCCTGCTGAATACGGCGGGAGAACGAGAGCTTCGCACCCGAAGCCTGCGCTGACGAGCCTAGTGTGGAGGACGATGCGGATCCATCAGATGAAGCAGCGGAGCCAGCAGGAACAGGCTCGCCAGATACCGAGCGCGACGCCGCAATCTCTGCGGGACTCTTCGCAATGGCAAGAGCCTCGTCGATCATGGCTTCGGCGTCAGATATCGGCCTGTTAACCCCGGATTCCACGATCGGCATACCATCGAAACGCTCACGGTTGAGCACTGCAACATCGTGCGCCAAAATAACCGCACCCGCCTTGGCAAGCTCCTCATCCGTAATCGGATTGATGCCGCCAGAACCTTGAGTTTCGACGTGAATATCGACACCGCGTTTCTGCGCAGCTTGCTCAAGAGCCTGCGCAGCCATATACGTATGTGCAATACCTGTGGCACAGTTCGTGACAGCGACGAGGGACGGCAGCTGAGCATCCTTCCCACCACCTGCCGGCGCTTTCTTTCCTTCCACAGCCTCCGTCACTAATGCCACAACCTCTTCTTGGGTTGCCGCTGCACGAAGCTTGGCAGTAAAGCCTTGTTTCATCAAGGCACGCGCCAGACGAGCCAGCAGCTTCGTATGTGTACTGCCCTCCTCATGTGGACCCGCAATGCCGATAATCAGGTCAGCCGGACCATCCTTAGCGCCGAAATCGATGGGATCCTCAAGGTGAAGCACGCCGAGCGCCGGCTGCGTGACCGCATCAGTGCGCGCATGTGGAATCGCTATCCCTCCCGGAAGTCCCGTCACAAACTGCTTTTCACGGGCGACCATTGCAGCCTCAAGGCCATCGGCATCCGCCCTGCCTGACGCACCAATCAGCCGGGCAACTTCATGGATTGCAGCATACTTGTCGCCATCAATTCGTTTGCCGAGCTCAACCAGCTCGGGCGTTATGAGATGTTCAGAGAATTGTTCAGACATCGTTGTTCTTTCTTCTCGTTTCGTTCTGCAGACTTGACTGACAGATGAAGATGCAGACGTTACTCACAGATCGTCGTCAGGAAGGCGTCGCACCCTCACCGCTTCAGGGTGGACGTCCTCCGGCTTCGGAATCGTCGTTCCCGGAAGTCCGACAGCCGCCGTGCCGTACGCAGCGGCGAACCGCAGGCGCTCGGCAGCGCCTGCCCCCGCGGCGCGCGCGATCAGATACCCCGCAACCGAGGAATCGCCGGCGCCAACCGTGGAGAGCACCTGAACCTCCACCGGCGGCGCATACCATGTGCCGTCGGCTGTTGACAGCAAGGCGCCGGCGCCCCCAAGCGTGACCATGACCTCGGGCACGCCGCGCCCGCGCAGAGCGCGCGCAGCCCTCACCACGCCACCGAGATCCCCACGCGTGGCAGATTCTTCCAAGATGCGCCCATCCACACCCACGATTTGCCCGAGCTCCTCAGCGTTGGGTTTCATGAAGTCTGGCCGCGCGCGCTCAAGGTTCGCCGAGAGTTCGGCAAGTGGTTCGTCCGCCGTATCTACCCCAATCCACACTCCCCGCGCATGGGCTATCTCGCACAAACGCACATACTCGTCAACAGGGAATCCTGGGCCGAGGGAGCCTCCCACCATGACTGAAACGTCACCGTGCCGCCTGTGAACAGGCTCAGAGCCATGAGCAGGCCTCGAACTGTGGGCAGGGTCCACGGGATCCGAGGCGGGTGAATGGTCAACGTCCATGTCATCAACGCCCTTGTCATCGATGTTCATGCCCTCGCGCGTATCGGCCATAGCCGCCGACAGTGCATCGAGTAGTTTCTGCTCGAAGTCCCTCACATCTGTAGGTCGATACACGGGGCCGGATTCATTGACTTTCGTGGTCACACCACCGCCGATCAGCGCAGTGTTAATGCGCGGCGTTGCAGGAGCAGAGCTAGGATCGCAAGCCACCCCAAGAGCCTCAACCATGTGCGTGTAGGCGCGGTCTGTTGAGTCAGGGAATAGCGCCAGCGTCCGAATACCGGCATGGGCAACCGCAGTCGACACGTTGACCCCTTTGCCTCCGGGCTGTGTGGACAGATGCGTTATTCGATTGACTCCGCCCACCTCCAGTTGGTGACGCAACTGTGCCGTCCGATCAAATGACGGGTTCGGCGTGCCTGTAATAATCACCTGTTGTTTCCCTCTTTCCATAAGCCCACTTTCGGTAAGCCAACTTTCCATGCCCCACCGCGACCGAGTCCTTACTGAGCCTCCACCGACCAGAGTCCCTTGACCGACCAGATCCGATTCGCCCAGTTTCGTGACTTCCTATTCACGGTTTCCTCGTCCTGGCTTTCCACCACACATTCACGGCTTCCAACTACAAAGGTTTCATGCAATCACAACGTCGATTCCCGCGTCCTCGAATGCAGCGCGCAATTCGTGCGGTAGCCCCGCGTCCGTCACAACCACGTCAATATCCTCCAGCGCGGCGAAAGTACGGAGAGCGATCACGCCCGCCTTCGTCGAATCGGCAGCAACAATGCGCAGCTGTGCCGCATGCACAAAAGCCCTCTTCACCGACGCTTCCTCCGGATCTGGGGTTGTAAAGCCGTGAGCCGTCATGCCGTTGGCCCCCATCACACAGACATCTGCATGCAAGGCCTGAATCGCGTCCACCGTGTCGGAGCCGACCGCAGCCAGCGTCACTTTCCTGAGCCGTCCTGGCAGGATGTAACTAGGAACTCCACTCTGCGCCGCCGAACGAACGATCGCGGGATCGTTTGTGATCACGGCGCTCACCTTGGACGAAAGCCGCATTGCCACGAGTCCCGTTGTTGTTCCAGCATCCAGAATGACGCTGGCCAATCCACGATGATCGATCATGGCAGCAACAGCCTCAGCAATACGCTGTTTCGATTGCATATTCGATTGGTGACGAGTATCGACATCGGGTTCCACCACAACCGTACGGTGTGCGACCGCGCCTCCATGTACACGCTCCACCAGCCCAGCCTCTGCAAGCGCGGACAGATCACGTCGTATTGTTTCGGGTGTGAGCTCAAAATCTGCAGCAAGCTCGCTCACAGCAGCGCGTCCTGCGCTTTCGATCCGTTCGAGAATCAGTTTTTGACGCTGTTGGGCATACATACATGCCTCCTCACGACCACACCCAGCGTTACTCGTTCATCCACGAGCCCCTGCCAACGAGGATGATTAACCACTAGTATACAAATAACCAAAACTAATACAACATGGTTTCATGTCTGTTTGTTTTGTTTTACACTGGTGCTATTGCCTCTGTGAGTACGGCACGGTGATCGGGCGAGATAATCGGACAACGTTATCTGGCAGAACGATCAGGGCTATCTGGCAAAGCGATCAGGCAAAGCCACCTGCCGCTGCATCAAACCGTCGCCACACTCAGGAGCACGAATCATTCACTGTTTCAAAGGAGAACTCATGATTTCCCGCACCGCAACAATCGCTGCCACAGTCGGCCTCCACGCTCGCCCAGCCTCCATCTTCGTCAATGCTGTAGACGAATCCGGGACGGACGTGACGATCACACTCGATGGTGAGTCTGCCGATGCATCGTCAATCCTGGAAGTGATGTCGTTGGGTGCAGCTCACGGCGATACTGTCACGATCTCCACCGACGACGATGCCGCAGGCGATGTGCTCGACAACCTCGTCACAGTGCTTCAAACCGATTGGGATGCCGAATGAGCACGCAGCTGCACGGAATCTCCGTATCTCAAGGTTCAGCTTCCGGTGCATTCCTGCGCGTACAGCCGGCGCCAACGTGGGATCCGAACGAACCGGGATCAAGCAATCCTGATGCAGACCTGGACACCGTGAAAGCAGCCATGAACGAGGTATCCGCAAGGCTGCAGTCGCGTGCCAACGATGCTGAGGGCGACATGCGCGACGTGTTGAATGCAACGGCCATGCTCGCTAAAGACAAGAGTCTGCTGAAGTCTGTAAAAAAGTCGTTGGAAGCCGGGTACGGCGTCACGCACGCTGTGCATGTGGCCGTGGAGAATTCTGCAGACACGCTTCGGAAACTCGGCGGGTATATGGCTCAACGCGTGCCAGACCTCTACGATGTACGGGATCGCGTTATCGCTCTGCTGCGCGGTGCGCCTGAACCCGGTGTTCCTCAGCTCAAGGAGCCAGTGGTGCTGGTTGCTGACGACCTTTCACCCGCAGATACCGCGTCGCTGGACGCGTCACGCGTGCTCGCCATCGTGACTCAAGCCGGTGGAGTGCTTGGACATACTGCGATCTTGGCCGCGATGCGCGGAATTCCAGCGGTCATTCAGGTGAAAGGTATCCTCGGCTCCCTCGACGGAGCCACATCGCTCGCCGTGGACGGCGGCAGCGGAGACGTGATTATTGACCCGAGCGAGCAGGAAGCTCACGAACTCATAGAGCGAGCGAACCGCCGCGATGCACTGCTGAGTCATTCCTCCGGCCCAGGCACAACAGCAGATGGGCATGAGGTTGAGTTGCTCGCTAACATCGGTACACCAGACGATGCGCGCGCTGCGGCGAAACTCGACGTTGCCGGCATCGGGCTCTTTCGCACCGAGTTTCTGTACCTCGGTCGATCGAGCGCGCCCAGCGAAGAGGAACAGTACACAACGTATCTGAGCGTCTTCAAGGTGATGGAACCGCGAAAGGTTGTTGTGCGCACTCTTGACGCGGGCGCAGACAAGCCGTTAGCGTTCGCGGATCTCGGGAAAGAAGCGAATCCAGCCCTAGGCAAGCGCGGTTATCGCCTCGCTGAGCGTATCCCCGACCTGTTGAACACCCAGCTGAAGGCTCTGGCTCGTGCACAGGCAGAAACGTCCGCACCCGTGTGGGTGATGGCGCCGATGATTGCCACCCAGGAAGAAGCCGACAACTTCGTCACAGCCGCACATGACGCCGGGCTCGCACACGCGGGAGTGATGGTTGAGGTTCCTGCCGCCGCAATCGAAGCACGCCACGTGCTGAAAAACGCTGACTTTGCATCGCTGGGCACAAACGACCTCGCACAGTACACCATGGCATCGGATCGGCTCGACGGCGAACTGGCGAGTCTCCTCGATCCGTGGCAGCCAGGAGTTCTCAACATGGTGGCACGTGCCTGCCAGGGAGCTCAGGACACCAACACGCATCTAGGCGTCTGCGGCGAGTCTGGCGGCGATCCGCTACTCGCACTGGTCCTGGTAGGACTGGGTGTGCAGTCCCTCTCCATGGCACCGACGAAAATCCCGGCGGTACGCGAGGCGTTGAAGATGCACTCGATGGCAGAGCTGACGTATCTGGCGCAGATCGCTACCGAAGCGCCAACGGCTCACGCAGCGCACGATTCGGTACTCACACATGTGAACCCCCGGATATGGGATCTACTGTAAGGAAGGCTCTGGCTGGAGAGGAAGTTCTTGGCAAGCGTCGCTGCAGAAAACCGGCTTATAGCTGAACCGATTCATAGGCTGAGCCGACCCACTAGCCTCGTGACTGACCGGCTGAACCACCTAAGCGGCTCATCTGATGGCTGGTTTATTGGCCGACTTACCGGCTTATTGGCCGACACGCTTGCTTAGTGGAATCCCGGTTGATTGGCTGGATCAGCTTTCTGACCGGTTTATTGGCTGCTCGATGCGAACGCGGTCGCGTAAGCTGTACGCATATTCGCGATTGCGCGCGTGCATCCGGGGTTCCGTGTGATCCTCGGTTACACGCGCACCCACAGGCTCAAACGTTGAATTTGAACTCGCAGATGTCCCCGTCCTGCATCACGTAGTCTTTGCCTTCCTGACGAATCTTGCCGAGTTCGCGCGCGCGGTGAATATCGCCGATCTCTACAAGTTCGTCGAAGGAAATCACATCTGCTTTGATGAATCCGCGTTCGAAGTCGTGGTGAATAACACCTGCCGCCTGCGGCGCTTTATCACCCTTATGGATTGTCCAGGCACGCGATTCTTTTTCGCCAGCCGTCAAAAACGTCTGTAAACCCAAAGCATCAAATCCAACGCGAGCCAGTTTGTCGAGCCCAGATTCACTCTGGCCTTCCATTTCCAGCAGTTCCTTCGCTTCCTCGGGTGCAAGATCCACGAGTTCAGACTCAAACTTCGCATCCAGGAAGATTGCTTGAGCTGGTGCGACCATTTGGCGCAGTTCTTGTTGCTTGGCATCATCGCCCAGCAACGACTCGTCAGAATTAAACACATAGATAAAGGGCTTGGACGTCATCAGCTGGAACTCTTTGACGATATCAGGATCAAGTTCCTGCGCGCTGACAGAAGAAAGGACAACGCCTTTCTCCAATAATTCCTGAGCCTTCTTGGCTGTATCAAGCACCTCACGAGGGGTTTTCTTGCCCATCACTTCCTTCTGCAGACGTGGCAGCTGCTTTTCGAGTGTCTGCAAGTCAGCCAGCTGAAGCTCGGTGACGATGGTCTCAATATCTTCCTGCGGATCTACTTTCCCCGCAACATGTACCACATCGGGATCGTCAAAAGCCCGGGTGACGATCACGATGGCGTTAGCCTCGCGAATATTCGCAAGGAACTGGTTCCCCAGCCCTTCCCCGTGGGACGCACCTTTCACGATGCCAGCAATATCCACGAAGTTGACGGTGGCATGGACAACTTTCTGCGAGTGAAACATGGTGGCGAGAACATCCAGCCTGGAATCTGGGAGCTCCACAACCCCAACGTTCGGGTCGATCGTTGCGAAAGGATAGTTCGCTGCAAGTACTCCGGCGCGCGTCAAAGCATTAAACAACGTTGATTTCCCGACGTTCGGGAGTCCTGCAATACCAATTGTTAAAGCCACGTGCTCTAGTGTAGCCGCACTCCGATCCTCACCATGTGCCCCAGCAAACCATGTGGTGGAATAGGGGCATGACCATTTCACTTCCCATGACAAGCCTGCTCGTCATTCTTGCGCTCGTCGCTGGAGCGATCGGCGGATACGCTTTCCAGTTGCGCCACCTCAAAGATACACAAGCACAGTTGAACGCTGCTATTGCGGACAATGCAGCCCTCGCCTCCCGCACAGACGCGGCGAACGAGGCACGCCAGAGGGCCGAATCGCAGCTTGAAGGATCAACTGCGATGGTTCAACGGCTCGCCCCCCTTCAAGACCAAGTAGAGAAGATGCGCCAGAGTCTCATCAAGTTGGAAGATCAACAAGCGCATAACGCCGGCGCGCTCAACCAACAGTTGGATCTGCTTGGGCGTGCTCAACAAGATTTGACGCTGCAGACTCGCACCCTGCATACTGCCCTGACCTCGCCCTCCGCACGCGGCGTGTGGGGAGAAGTGCAATTGCATCGCGTCGTTGAAGCCGCTGGGATGCTGGAACACGTCGATTTTAATGAGCAGGATTCCACATCGACCGCTGGCACTGCGAGCGATTCACGCCCAGATATGACGATCCTTCTGCCCGGAAACGCGAGACTCGCCATCGACGCAAAAGCACCGTTAGCAGCCTCACTGAAGATTCAACCCGGTATGGAACGCGCAGAAAGGGCTGCACTGCTTGCGCAACAAGCGAAAGACCTTCGAGCACATATCAAAACGTTGAAATCTCGCGACTATCCCTCCAAGTTTCCGGGATCTCCCCAGTTCACCGTTCTTTTCCTGCCCACAGAATCGATCCTCACCAATGCCCTGGAGGCCGACGGATCGATTGTTGAGGACGGCTGGACGTCCTCCGTTGTGATCGCAACGCCGAGTTCCCTGCTCGCGCTGCTCAAAACGGTTTCAGCAATCTGGGGATCCACCCATGTAACCGAGCAAGCGCGGAAGGTTTTCGAACTTGGGCAAACCCTCGTCAGCCGACTCGCCACATTCGATCGCCATCTGGCAAAAGTCGGCGAATCACTGACCCGCGCTGTAAGCGCCTATAACCAGAGCGTTGCATCCATCGAAAGCCGCGTGCTGCCCGCAGCCCGTAAGGTCGATGCGGCTGGAAACTCTTTGCCCGAGCTCAACGCCATCGACTCTGAAAAAGGGAGCGTCCGCACCATTCTCTCGTAACGCGTACACCACGCTGCACGGCGGGGTACGCAACCTGATACCCCGCCGTATCCCTCACAATGGAAAAGACCCTCTGCGCAGATTCTGCGTATCGCTCAGATGCCGCTAACTGCAGATATTCTGACACCACCCGGGCTCTCATCAGGTGTACGTTACTCCCGAACGCGCACCTTATGGGGACGATCGACCGCAATTCCCGCAGCCTTCAGATCCGCGCGAAGGTTCTTCGGCAAAGAAAACTGGATATCTTCCCGTTCCGTTGTTACCTCTCGCACCGCTGAGAACCCATAAGCCACAAGTGTCGAGACCACATCGTCAACAAGCGTTTCTGGAACCGACGCTCCCGACGTCACGCCCACAGTCAGGGCATCCGCTACCCACTCAGGGTTGATCTCCTGCGCGGAATCCACGCGGAAAACAGCACGCGCCCCCGCATCGCGAGCCACCTCGGCAAGACGAACAGAGTTCGAGGAATTCGCGCTTCCCACCACAATCATGACGTCCGACTGCGGCGCAACAACTTTCACAGCGCTCTGTCTATTCTGCGTCGCATAACAGATATCGGTCGAAATGGGATCTTTCAGGTGCGGAAAACGGCTGCGCAACACTCGAACGATCTGTTGCGTATCGTCAACGGAGAGCGTCGTCTGCGAGATCCACACCACCTTCTCGGGATCCCGCACCTGAACAGTGCGCGCTTCGTCCACCGAGCCCACAATCGTCATCGCCTGCGGGGCTTCACCGAACGTCCCTTCGACTTCCTCGTGCCCCTCGTGACCGATCAGCAGGATCTCGTCGCCCTCATCTGCGTAGCGAACCGCCTGCTTATGCACTTTCGTCACCAGCGGGCATGTTGCGTCGATCGTCTGCAAATGCCGCGCCTCTGCAGCTTTGCGCACAGCAGGTGAAACCCCATGTGCAGAGAACACAGTGCGGGCTCCCTCCGGAATCTCATCGAGCTCGTGAACGAACACTGCGCCCTTCTCCTGGAGTTTCTGCACAACATATTTGTTGTGGACAATCTCCTTGCGCACATAGACGGGAGCTCCGTACAACGTCAGCGCAAGCTCCACAGCATTGACAGCCCGAGATACGCCAGCACAATATCCGCGCGGAGCTGCGATCAAGATCTGCTTTTCCCCTCCGTGGAGTTCGGTTCCATGCAACGCTGTTCCATGCGGTTCACCATCACTCGCATCGTCTGCAGACGATGCGCCACCATGCGATAAGCCACCTTGAGCGTCAAGCCGCCGAGAAGGTGTCGCAGACGCGTCAGAGCCGACGCCAGCCGTCTGCACATCCTTATGGATATTCTCACGCTTACGGATATCCTCGCGTCCATGGTGAGAATCAGGAAAAACGAATGTTGTGCTCATCTGCGCTCCTCAGGTCGTGGCGCTTAGCCTTCACAGGATTTTACGGCAAAAGCTGCATGTGCGTGAGGTCGCCAGTCACACTTCAAAGTGGAAAAATAAAAACATGGCATCACCTATTGTCGTTCCCGATGGTCTACCACCGGTGTCTACCCAGACAAGTGCGGAGCACCCGTGGCCTTTATGGCTCCTGGCAAAAAACGTGGACTGGATGGTTCGTTCGATGCCGCAGTTGTGGATCGAAGGCGAGATCGTTCAATACGAACACAAAAATGGCCGTAAAACACAGTATCTGACGATTCACGACCTGAGCGAAAACGTCTCGATGCGCATGAGCGCCTTCACGCACCTCATACCAGACGGCATCGGTCCGGGCACCCACGTGATTGCAAACGTTAAACCCAGCTTTTGGACCGTCAACGGTTCCTTCTCGCTTTTCGCATCCGATATTCGCCCAGCTGGTATCGGAGCTCTGCTGGCGCAGCTGGAACGACTGCGTGCCATATTGAGGAGCGAAGGACTTTTTGACGCCTCACGTAAGAAGAAACTGCCGTTTATTCCGCAGAACATTGGGCTGATTGTTGGCCCCAATACCCGCGCAGAAACAGATATTACCGTTCAGGCTCGCGAACGCTGGGAATCGGTCGCGTTTACGATTCTCCATGCGCATGTACAAGGCGCGCAGGCGGTGGCTGAAATCATCGATGCACTTCAACAGCTAGACGATGACCCTGCTGTTGACGTCATTATTATGGCTCGCGGCGGTGGATCGATGGAGGATCTACTGCCGTTCTCTGACGAAACCCTCGTTCGTGCTGTTGCCCGCGCATCCACACCGATCGTCGTTGCCATTGGACACCAAGACGATCATCCGATCGTTGAGGAAGTGGCGGATCTCGTGGCCGCAACCCCAACCGACGCTGCAAAAACGATCGTGCCTGATATTCACGAACTTGCCGAGGCGATCGACATGCTCGTGGGGCGCGTGCGAGCAGCCATCACGCGGACGCTCAACCATGCGCAAACTGATATCGATACGATTTCCTCTCGCGTTGGTCTTGCTCATCCGGAGGGATGGATTGATGCGCGCGAACAAGATATCTCTGTTATTCAGGCACGAATCAGGACGCGCATATCTTCGGCGATGACGCTCGCAGAAAACCAGCTGGCCGCAGACACTGCGCGTGTGCGCGCCCTGTCCCCGCTGGCAACCATCGAGCGAGGGTACGCAGTTCTCACGGATCACGGCGGGCACGTGGTGAGTTCTGTTCACGCCGTAGCGAACGAGGACACGGTCAGCGCGCGCGTCAGCGACGGAAGTCTGCTGATGAGCGTCACCGGTATTCGTGACGACGAAGCACAGCAGGAGCACGACGCACGTTATGACGACACTGCGCACCGTCACGGCATTCCAGATCGTGAGGACACGGCGCATTCAGACGAATCGTCACATGACGCAAGCCATATCAGCAACACAAGCAACACCCCGGAAACGGATAACGCTATCAACGACGCGACAGCTCAGAGAAAGGACAACGCACAATGACGTCCACACACACAACGCGCGATGAATCCAGCGCCACGACATCGACTGGCAGCGCCACAACCACTGCTGCCCCGACAGGCACCTCGACCGCCACAGGCACCCCGACAACCCCAGCAGCGGCTTCCACATCAGAGGCAGCCACGCCAGAGGCGTCCGCACTTCGCTCGATGACCTACGAACAGGCACGGGCTCGCCTGTTGGACATTGCAAATAAGCTTGACCGAGGAAACATCCCGCTCGAAGAATCCTTGCGTTTGTGGGAAGAAGGCGAAGCCGTTGCCGCACAAGCCCGCTCATGGCTCACAGATGCGCGGCAACGAGTACAGACCACGCTTGAGAACGCGCAAGCAGACCAGGCGAACCGCGCTGATATTACGTCTGCCGATGCCGGCGTAGAAAACGCTTGATCTGTCGTCACCCCAACGCACGAGTCTGAAGATTCGTCTTAAGGAAGCGAAATGAGCATAGTCGTCATAGGTGAAAGCCTGATGGACGAGATCGTTTCTCCCTCACAAACGATCCGTCGCCCAGGAGGGTCGCCGTACAACACAGCGATCGCGTTGGGAAAGCTCGAACGCAACGTCACACTCGTCACCGATTTTGGAAACGACGATGACGGTTCGATCCTCGCCTCGCAGGCTCAGGACAGCCACGTATCCCTCTGGATGCGGCCGGCACCTCAACGTACCGACGCCACGATGGTTGCTCACAGCGTCGCCGATGACGCACCGTATGCCGAAAGCCACAGCTCGGGCAGCATTCAGCACGGCTCGGGGAGCCTTCAGCTGGACTTTCGCATGAACATTATTCCTTTCCCACAGGGAGGAACCGAAAAAATCAACGTCCAGCTACTGGCGCCTCATGCTGCGGCATTCGGTTTTCTTGCGGCTCACATGAAACCATGCGATCACGAAGTCAGAGAATGGATCCGCAATCTTCGGCAGACTGCCACCATCTTCTACAGTCCTCATGTTCCGACAGCGCTCTTCCCTGATCTTCCCGTGCTGCGCGCCACGATCGAAGAAAATGTGAAGCTTGCCGATATTGTCACCATCGATGGTGACGCACTTGCCGCCATCTACCCGCACTCGTCATACGTGGAAATTACAGCCAGATGGTTCAGCGCAGGGGCTCAACTGATCATCATTACTCTTGGTGCCGACGGCGTGAGGATCTATCCTCGCGGAGGCTCGTCACTCGCAATCCCCGTCTTTCCGCTCCCAGTGATCGATACCTCGGGTGCACGGGATGCTTTTCTTGCCGGCCTTATCGACGGCATCACGCGATCATCCCTGGATGGCGCCGCTAACCGAGACATGATTGCGCGCGCACCAAGCCAGACGCTTGCCATGATCGGATCATATGCAGCCACGGCAGCCTCCATCAGCGTCACACACCATGGCGTCAGGCCGCCTACACGCGAAGAGCTCTCTGAACAGTACATCCTCTATGGCGCCTAGCCAATAGCCAAGCGTGACGCGGCATCTGGCGCATCTGCGTCACGCAAGTCTGGCATACCCCCATACCCCGGGGTTGGCTCATCCCAGACTGTCTACTTCCCTTTGCGCCGTTCACGCTGTGTGTAGTCGCGTAGCGCACGCAGAAAATCGGTACGCCGAAAATCCGGCCAATATGCCTCACAAAAATACAGTTCAGTATGCACAGACTGCCAGAGCATGAATCCACTCATCCGTTGCTCACCTGACGTGCGAATCACCAAATCGGGATCCGGCTGCCCACTCGTGTACAAATGTGCGGCAATATCTTCCACCGAAATCGACGTTGCCACGTCCTCCAGTGTTTTTCCAGCCGCTGCCTCTTCGCGCAACAGCGAACGTACTGCGTCTGTGATCTCCTCCCGACCACCGTAACCAACAGCAATATTGACCGTCAGCCCATCCACATCGGCGGTCCGCGTGGCGGCGTCCGTCAGCTGTGCAACAAACTCACTCGGAAGAAGATCCATCGACCCCACAATGCGGATACGCCACTGATGTAGGGACGCCAAATGCGTCACAGCTGTCGAAATAATATGGAGTAAGTCTGCAACTTCTTCCTCGTCACGCCCGAGGTTATCGGTGGATAACAACCACAGAGTCACAAGCGGAATATGAACCTGATCGCACCAGCCGAGAAATTCGTCAATTTTATCCGCACCGCGCTTGTGGCCATAGCGCACCGAGTGCCCAAATTCGCGAGCCCACCGGCGATTGCCGTCGAGCATGACGCCGATATGCTCAGGCAACTTTGCACCCCTCAACTGGCGCAGCACATGGTGTTCATAGAGGCGATAAATCCAGGCTGGCGGCTTCACGTGAATCCCCTTCCCTCTGACCACGTTAAGCCTACGTCTAACGTGATTGTGCGCGCGCATACTTCACGCACTCTGTCCAGTGAAAATGCAGGCCAAGCGCTAGCGAGCATCACAATATCTGTGATACAGATGATTCTTCCTCGCCCTGTTGCCCTGTGTGATGTGAGCCAGCACCCGTTTCATCAGGCGGCGAGCCGCGTATGCTTCAGACTAAGTAGGGGAAAGAGACCGAAAGGATGAGCGCCGTGCACGAATACGCAGTTGGCTTAGAAGAAAGAACCGAAAGCGCGCAGCTTCCGGAACACTCAGCGCCGGCGTCTACAGCCACACGCGTCGCAAGCGTTATCCTCAAACCGGCAGCGCGAGGATGGATTCACGCCGTGATGACGCCGCTCGTTTTGGCGCAGTTTATGGCGCTCGTGGTTCTGGCTCCCACAGCACCGCTGCGCGCTTCGTGCATGGTATTCGGCCTGTGTTCTTTACTCCTGTTCGGTAATTCCGCCGTGTATCATCTGGGACACTGGACTCGTCATGTCCACAGCATTCTCCGCCGGATCGACCACTCTAATATTTTCCTCTTGATTGCCGGCACCTACACTCCGCTGGCGGCAGCTCTCCTCTCCGGAGGAGCTCGCCTGACCGTTCTGCTCGTGATCTGGATCGGTGCCGCTGCGGGGATGGTGCAGTCCATTTTCTTCGTCCAGGCGCCACGATGGGTGTATGTTCCTCTCTATATTCTGCTCGGCTGGGTGGCAGTGTGGTTTTTACCCGAATTCTCCCGCACTGGCGGAGCTGCAGTGCTATGGCTTATTATCGCCGGCGGTATCGCCTACACCATCGGAGCTGTTGCCTACGCTTTCAAAAAACCGAATCCGTGGCCTCGCGTATGGGGATTCCACGAATTCTTCCATTTAGGTACAGCGCTCGGCTATATCTGCCATTCGGTCGCAATATGGCTCGCGATCTTCGCCTAGATCTTCTGCTTGGAGCTAATGGGAAGCGGCACGCAACGATCTGACGGCGCACGTCGTTCACCGCACGTGTCCTGCCGTTCTTGCCCATGTAAATCCCCAACTTTTTCCACATACACCTCCCTAGTTTCTTTTCCACATGCGCCTCGAACTTGCTAGGTTGTAACTCACAATCTGGTAGTCTTGGCCATTAGATGATGTCCGCTTGCGCGGGCATCTTTTTTACTCACAGGTGTATGAGGGTGCTGCCCATACAGAGACATGCAGGGCTCGCATACCCACGAATACGGTAACTTTTACACGAAAGGATCAATAATGTCAGACGAGGATGAGGAAAAGACCACGTGGCTCTCGCCCAAAGCCTTCGAGCGCCTCAACAAGGAACTAGAAGAGCGCACCACAACGATCCGCAACGAAATCGGCCAGAAGATCAAAGAGGCGCGTGCTGAAGGTGACCTCTCAGAAAACGGCGGATATCAAGCTGCCAGGGAGGCGCAGGGAAAGAACGAAGGCAGGATCGAAGAAATCCAGTATCTGCTTGAGCACGCACGCGTATCGGCGCCGCCTGCTGCGGACAAGGTTGCTGCGGGAACGATCGTCACAGCCGAAATTGCAGGGGACGAGGAACGCTTCCTTATTGCCAGTAGGGACGGCTTGGGCGACGATCTCGATATTGAGGTCTACCCTGAAAGTGCACCTCTGGGGCAATCGATCCTCGGGCTCACCGTTGGTGAAGAAGCATCGTACAAGACTCCCCACGGGAAGACGATTCCAGTAAAAATTGTGAAAATCGAACCATACGAAGGCTAGAAAAGGGCTCACCCAGCAAAGGCTCAACCATACGAAGGCTACTATGAACTATCTTCCAGGCCGCGAACAGACGATCCTCCCGCATCCACGTCCACATCTGGTGTTCGATCGTCCACTCCTTGTCACTCCGGGCGAGGGCGAGTGCGTGATCTACCTAGCATCGGGATGTTTTTGGGGTGCGGAAAAAGTGATGTGGCAGCTTCCCGTCGAGACGACGGCAGTGGGCTACATGGGCGGAGTAACACCCAACCCCACATATGAAGAAGTATGTACATCGTTGACGGGGCACGCGGAAACAGTGCGTGTGGTGTACAACCCTTCACGGATTAGCACGGCTGAGATTCTGCGAGCCTACTTCGAGTCCCATGATCCCACGTCATTGAATCGGCAAGGCGGCGACCGCGGAACGCAGTACCGCTCGGCAATCTTCGCGGATACCGACGAGCAAGCACGCACAGCGCAAACGATGATCGAGGGATATCAACCGGTGCTGACGGCGGCAGGCCTTGGCCCAATTGTGACCACCATCCAGATGACGCGCGACGTCAGCCCATTTTATCCGGCTGAAGATTACCACCAGCAATACCTCATCAAGAATCCGGGTGGGTACGAGTGCCACGCCGAAACTGGGCTTCCATGCCCGATGCCCGGCGCCTCACCGCTCGCCAGCCTCCCCTCAACAGCGGACGCACAGACGGCATCTGGCGCATCCGCTGCCACGATTGTCGCCTCGCTCCCCTCTGCTGAAGGGATTGTGACACTCTAGCTGGCGGCACGGCACGTGTGCGTGATGTGAGCGCAAGGATTGATGACTTTCGCGGTTTTTCCGCCAGCTCCAAGGAGGAAGGCACCTGCGTGAGGAGGAAGACACGTGCGAGCGAACCGCATGGACAACACCTGTCTGGCAATGCACAGGAGAACAAGTGTGCAGGGGAACAGGCGGGCACTGGATATAACAGGTAAACGCTGAGTAATAACTGAGTACTGAGAATATAGTTCAGCATCCATAAATAATTGTGGGCGGCTTCTCCGTGTGGAGAGGCCGCCCACAATCGCAACACTCGTTCGTTGCGCCAGTACTCTGGGGACGCTACTCAGTTATTGTCGCTTGCAAAGATAGCGAGGGTATGCAGTACCTCGACGTAAATCCAGAGAACCGTCATCACAAGGCCGAAGGCGACAGTCCACGCAAACTCTGCCGGAGCTCGATTCGCCACAGCAAACTTCACCATTTCGAGGTCGCCAATCAGCATGTACGCGCCAACCACAATCATCACGAGACCCACAACGATACCCACTGGCATACCGCCAATATGCGCGTAGTCGACACCGCGAGATCCAAACATATTCATCACCATGTTGATCAGCGAGTACACGATCGCAGAGAGCAGCATGACCATCATCACTCGGTTGCCCTTCGAGGTGGTTCGCACCTTACCTGAAAAATGCAATCCAGCAGCAACCGCAACAACAACCGCAGTGGCGAGCACCGCTTGCAGCGCGACGCCCGGATAGAACGTGTCGATTGCACCCGTCAGCGCGCCGAGCGCAACGCCCTCCAGCACCGCATATCCAACGGCAGCCCACGGCTTGACCATCATCTGGAAGGACCCAATCATCCCAAACACGAATGCAGCAATCGTGCTGATCCCAGCAACCGCAACAAGACCCGTGAGAGGAACCAACATCACCGTCAACAATCCGGCCGCAACAGCCGAACCCAACAAGATGAACGTTTTAATCATCGCATCGTCATACGTCATTGTGACGGCAGGCGCCTGGTATCCATAACCAGCACGCGCATAAGCCTCCTGCTGTGCACGCTGATACTCAGGGCTCGACGCCGGCACGCCATAGGGGTTACCCCATTGATCGTTCGGGCTTTCCCACTCGTTTTGCGCATACCGCCCATATGACGAACTGCGTTCACCCATGTTCGGAGTCGTTTGTGGTTTGAAATACGGATTCCTTGCTATTACCGGATTATCTGCCATGACGTTCCTTCTCTCGCACGCATCCTCTACATCGCTCAACTCGGCAGGCGTCGTCTCACACGACGCATTGCCAACGGAGTTATCCGACTAAGCTAGCTCCTCGCCTGCGCAGGCTTTACAGTTGTTCTGCCTGTACCAGCGTCTTGTCTTGCCGGTTTCCCGACACTTTCTTTCACTCTCGTTAACCACTCTAAGCTAACGCAAAACCCACGCGTTTTGTTCCCAACATGCGGCACCAGAACGCACATCACAACACTTCATATACGCCAGGAAGCCGATGCGGCGCGAACAGATATATATACGCGAGCACACCGATACGCAGGCAGGTACATGCTCCAGCTGACCCTACTCTGGCCGTACTTACTCACACCGCCTGAGGCCACATGCAGGTGTGAACACAAAAGAATTCTCTGCGCTAAACTAGAGGGCGCGCCCCCGTAGCCCAATGGCAGAGGCAGCTGACTTAAAATCAGTCCAGTGTGGGTTCGAGTCCCACCGGGGGTACCGCTTAACGACGCACGATGTCACGCTATTATTATGCTTTTACTATGCTTCGCTGCTCCCATGCGCGGCATCCATCAGGCTTCGAGCTGCTAACAGATTTCTTACCGCCATACCGACGATCCCCAGCACAACGACAACGCCGCACAGGTGTGCAACGTGCGACTGCGCAATAAACACGCACACCATAGCAATCAGCACGGGAAGAAGATGCGTGAGGGACGCGCCGATATAGCCGCCAAAACTCGGCATCGTCACACCGCGAGAATCCGCCACAGATTTCACCAT
This sequence comes from Actinomycetaceae bacterium, assembly GCA_028724265.1. Classification (GTDB taxonomy): domain Bacteria; phylum Actinomycetota; class Actinomycetes; order Actinomycetales; family Actinomycetaceae; genus JAQYDG01. Next base: position 104,494 of record JAQYDG010000001.1, on the reverse strand, counting down.
GAAATTCGGGCCATTGCCAATATACGTGAGCGCGCCGCACAAAACCGCGCCCAACGAGATTGAAATCAGGTAGGGCTCCGGAACACCAGCAATCACCGGGACTCCGGGGATAGAAAGCGTTTTGGCCATCTCGAAAAAGGTGAGATAAGTCGGTGCATTGTCAAGAACCGAGGAGAGCGACCCAGAAAAGGCGAAGAACGTGATTCTGTTCAGAGGCAGCGACGGAGCCACCTGGGCCAAGAACTTCAGCGCTGGCATCATCGTCAGAAAAATGCCGATAAAAAGTGCTGCAACCTCGCCAATCGGTCCCCACTCGTACTCATTATCCACAAAGCGTACGTGACGAGACGTGGTGACATAGGAGAGTGCAGCAGCAACGAGCATCACGATTTCGCGCCACGGAATCATATGCGCAGCGTCTGCGGTACCCGCTTCGATCGCTTCCATATCAATCGAAGGTATTGCTGCGACCGCTGTCACGATCATCGCCAGCCACAAGAAATTCAGGGATCCACGCAGCGCGAGCGGCTGTTGTTCCATGACGTCCTCCGTCACTGACGTAACAGATTCCCGCGCGTAGTACCTCGCATCGATTGCATAGTAGCTCAGCAGTAGAAGTCCGTTGACGAAGAGCCACTCCTTCCACAGACCCAACGTCCATGTAAACGGCACGCCCTGCAGCAGACCAAGGAATAACGGTGGATCACCCAACGGCGTCAGGAGGCCTCCACAGTTCGCCACACAGAAAATCAGGTAGAGGACCGTGTGAGCCTTATACGTACGTTCCTTGTTGGTATTCAACACTGGACGGATCAGCAGCATCGCAGCACCGGTTGTTCCTATCAAGGACGCCAGCGCACTTCCAGCTGCTAAGAAGATCGTGTTATTACGCGGCGTTGCTCGAATATCCCCAGCCAAGAAAATACCGCCGCTCACAACAAACAGCGAGAACAACAAGATGATGAATTGGGCATATTCCCACAGCTTGTCACCCACGAAAGCAGCTTCGCCACCCACAAGCAGCCAGATCGCTACCGGAACGCCAAGGATTAATGAGAAGCACAACTGCACGCTGCGTTTCTCCCAGAACTTCGCCACTGGAGGCCAGAGTGGGAAAACCGCAATGGCGATCAGCATCACTGCAAACGGAATAATGCCCCACACGCTGAAAGTCATTTGTTCTCCTCCCCTCCTGGCACCTTATCACAGAGCATCGGCTGTGGTTCCTGAGCAGCCAGAAGCGCGACGCCGTCCAGGATATCGTGTTCGGAAACAACCACGCTCTCGACGTGACTCCGTTGACTCACGTGCGCAAGTACCTCATCCAGAACCAGTGCTCCTGCTGCGATCACGTCGATTCTGCCTGCCGGAAGGAAACCTAATGCCTCGCGCTCCGTACGCGTCGAGTGGATGAACCAATTCGCTTCAGCGCGCAGAGCGTCCAGCGAAAGGCGTGCACCGTGGACGGCATCCGGATTGTACGCCTTCAGCCCGAGCAGTTTCGCTGCTATCGACGTCACAGTGCCTGCAAGACCGACCACCGTCTGAACAGCAGAAAAATCCACGACCTGTTCAGCGTCGTCAAGCGCTGCACGCACATCGCGGCGGCCGGCAGCAACCTCGCTCGCAGAAGGAGGATCCGAGGGAAGATCACGCTCATGGATCCGCACTGAACCGACGTTCATCGAATATGATGCCTGAACATGAGCCTGTCCGTCCTGCATCGAGCCGAGCGCCAGCTCTGTGGAGCCTCCACCTAAGTCGATTGCCATCACCGTTTCGCCGCTGTGAAGATCGAGAGCACTCGCCGCTCCTGCAAATGAGGTTCGCGCCTCCATCTGGCCGGAAAACACTTGAGGGTCAACCCCCAACGCCGCGCGGATTCCTGCGTAGAATTCCTCCCTATTCGACGCATCCCGAGCTGCAGACGTGGCAGCAAAACGCACCGATTCGACGTGATAGTGCCTGCACAATTCCCCATAGGTACGGGCAACAGCGAATGTGCGGTCAAGTGCGCCAGGCGCGAAACGACCTGTGCGATCGACGCCCTCACCTAGCCGCACAATCTCCATGCGCCGCACAATATCAGTGAGTGCCGCACCGTCCCGACCTGGGACGTCGGCTATCAACAATCGGATCGAATTCGTCCCGCAATCAACGCCTGCTACACGCGCCATGCAGCCCACCCTTTCTGCATCAAACTACGCACTAATATATCTATCGAGAAACTCTGACGAAAACTCGTTGTCCCTGCTGCGCACAGACATGTGTCACTACAGTACATGACGAGGTCGTGATCCATCCGGCTCCTCCGCCAACCGCTCACGAACAACAAGCGGTCTACTGCCTGCAGAGCCTAGAGAGCCGAGAAAGCCAGCAGAAGTTGCCGCCTGTGGCAGTGTTCTGGCGCCTATCCTTTCAGCGCTACGCCGCGAGATCCCCGCTGATCGGCAGCACAGTGGCATTCTGTGGCGTCCCAGCCAGCCATGCTTAATGCACGATCACCCACAACACACACGCCACTGCCCGCAGAAAGCGCATACGCGGCCAGGGCATGGAGGCATTTCACTCGATCCGGCATACCGCCCGCACTGACACCTGAGATTTCTGGCACATCACCCAGCAGAGCCCGTCGAGCCACATAGTCCATATGGGCAGATCGATGATTGAGCGCAAGCTCGTCGTCGGATCCGAGATCGCGCGTGAACTGAGCCATCACACCCGTGCTCTCCAGGCGGGACATTTCCTTTACCAGCCACGGCTGCGTCAAATAAAAGAGCGTAGGAAACGGCGTGCCATCCGGCAGCCGAGGCGCAGTGATCGTCACCAACGGAGCGCCGCATACACATCGAGCCCCGACGCCGACAAAACCACGGGGACGCCGTCCCAGCTGTGCGGTGACGATACGTTCATCGTCCGCATCTACTGCAGTCGCATTTTGTGCAACACCGGCAAGAATATCTGAGCGAATTTCCTCAACCATCTCGCACCCCTTTCACATCATCACACATCAACACACGGAGCTCGTGCAATCGCGCACCTTGACTCGCACAACGCACGCATCAGTCACGGTCAGTGGCTTTTAGCAGAGGAACGTCCCTGTGGTGTTCGCTCAATAGTCGTCGCAGGCGGTGTTGAAGAAGGAGACACCTGCGACGGCGTTGCCTTCGACGATCCCGTTCCTTCCGCCCCGGGAGTCTCATTGAGGAGAGGGACAGCGTTGAGATTCTCCTCCTCGGTGTCCTTCACACCCGCTCTTCCGGCAAGTTCCAACGAATCTTTGAGCGTCATAAACCACGGCGTCACAGCACGCCGCTGCGCCTGCGCCTGACGAACCGCCTGTTCCTGACGCTGTGCAGCCGTCATATCCTGTCCATCGAAAACCACATAGAGCGTCTGCCCTGGCATCACATATCCGAGCCGCTCGCGTGCCTGGGCGCGCACAAACTCGTCATCGTTCCACAGTTTCAGGGCGTCGCTGAGCTGCTGATTTTCGGCCTGCACATCCGCCAGCTGCGCATTCGCCTCAGCGAGGCCGCGCTGCGCGTTCATATACGATCGAAAACTCGGAATGACCATCACAACAGCAACGATGAGTACCGCCAGAATAATGAGCACGCGAACGGATAATGTGCGAGCCCCCACAGCGATGCCATGCGCCTGTCCCTGCTCGACACGATCTGCACTGCCCGCGCCGTGTGCTGCGGGTCGTGCCACAGCGTGAAGCGGAGCGCGTGAGGTTGGTGCGTGGGGTCGGCGGGTCGTCATATGTCCAGTGTAAAGGTTTGGGCGTCAAGGATTCCAGAATGCAACCTCTCGCTGTGTTCACAGGAAAAACGAGGTTAACAGCAAAAACTGGGGCGAACCTTTCGGCTCGCCCCAGTGCACCACATCAGAGATGAGAGATGATGCAACCACAGCGGATGGCACACTCAGCACCGCCAACCACTGCTACTCACACCTCAATTCTATGTGGTGTAGAACACGATGTGCAACGTTACTTTGCGAAGCGCGGGAACGCACCACGGCCTGCATAGCTAGCATCGTCACCGAGTTCGCCCTCAATCCGCAGCAACTGGTTGTACTTTGCGATGCGCTCGCCGCGTGCAGGTGCACCGGTCTTAATCTGGCCAGAGTTGGTTGCAACTGCCAGATCCGCAATCGTCGTATCCGCAGTTTCACCCGAGCGGTGGCTCGTCATGGTGTGGTAACCGTTGCGGTGCGCCAACTCCACGGCATCCAAGGTTTCCGTCAGCGTGCCGATCTGATTCACCTTCACCAACAGTGCGTTGGCAACGCCCGCATCGATACCCTTCTGCAAGCGGGAGGGATTTGTGACGAACAGATCGTCACCCACGAGCTGAACGCGGGAACCGATCTTTGCCGTCAGGTCCTTCCAGGCATCCCACTCTTCCTCCGCAAGAGGATCCTCGATGGACACAAGAGGATAGCTCTCCAAGAGCTTCTCGTAATAGTCCACCATAAACGCCGTGTCGCGCGCCTGGCCTTCAAACTGATAGGTGCCATCCTGGAAGAACTCACTCGATGCCACATCCAGGGCGAGAGCGATATCGTCGCCAGGCTTGAACCCGGCCTTCTCGATTGCTTCCACGATCAAGTCGAGAGCTTCGGCGTTGGAATCCAAGTTTGGCGCAAAGCCGCCCTCGTCACCAAGCCCCGTATTAAGACCGCGCTCCTTGAGCACAGACTTCAACACGTGATAAACCTCGGCACCCCAACGCAGAGCTTCGCGGAATGTTGGTGCACCAATCGGGTCAATCATGAACTCCTGAATATCCACGTTGGAATCCGCGTGGGATCCACCGTTGAGAATGTTCATCGACGGAACGGGCAACACATGCGCATTTGGTCCGCCAATATAACGGTAGAGAGGCAGTCCGGCGGATTCCGCTGCGGCACGAGCCACGGCAAGCGACACGCCCAGAATCGCGTTCGCACCGAGCTTGCCCTTGTTATCGGTACCGTCCAGGTCTAGCAACGTCTGATCGAGGAAACGCTGATCGTCTGCTTCCATCCCGATAACTTCGGGCTCGATCACCTCTTTGACGGCGTCAACAGCATCCTGCACGCCCTTGCCCTGATAGCGACCCTTATCCCCATCGCGGCGCTCCACAGCTTCGAAAGCACCCGTTGATGCACCAGACGGCACGCCAGCGCGGCCGTAGGAACCATCGTCCAGAACAACCTCAACCTCAACAGTTGGGTTTCCACGAGAATCCAGAATTTCACGAGAATCTAGCGCCTCAATAGTGGCCACGAAAACTCCTTCGATTATCTGCCGGAACGCTGTTGCGGTCCGCCTGCGGGAACCTCCCGCACTTCTTTAATTATCTCTCACCGCGCCACCCATATGTGAGTTTTGCGCGTCGTGCGATATCTCTGTACTTATGCGTTACTTATGCGTCGTTCAGTGAAAAGGCACTCTTCATGTTCATGGACGCGATGTACAGTACCTCGTCGAGCAGCTTGTCCGTTTCAGCGCGCAGCATATCCGCTGTCTTCTGGTTCGCCGCTTCCTTAATCTGACGCCGCGCTTCGTCATCGAGCCCCTGAACACTCAGCTGCTTATCCGTCTCGTGGATAATAGCCCAGCCCTGCGAGCCGACGGCCTGCTGATAACGGTTGATCACAGCGCCCGCGCCCTCATGAAGATACGGATCAGCCAAGGCAGCTACCAGCCGATTGGCCCAGTAGAAGTTATTGGTGGTCACCGTGTCCGTCGCGTTCGACACATAGTCCGGTGTGGTATGTACGCCCGAATAGAACGGAGCGAACGCATTGAACATATTCGATCCCATCGCAACCCACTCGATACCGCGAGCATCTTCCGGCGCGTCGGATCGGATATGGCAGAGCACCAACTGCGACGTACGATTGATCCCGATCGGACGATACTTCCCCTTGTTGGGACCAAAACCTGAATATGGATCGTATTCAGTCTCTTGGTAGTGCATCGAGAGCACATACTTCACATCTTCAACGGTGATCTTCCGTTCCGGCACGCGGCACCACGGAATATCGTCAGACGTCGGCTGCAGACCTGAAAGCTTGTCGTCCCAGGCTTCGGCATGCGGATTCAGCCATCGCTGCATCTCCCAGGCACGGGGCGTGTTGTACACGTGGTCGGTGTCAGAATGGGATCCGAAAGCGTCACGAGGATTGATCTTCCCATCCATTGAGAGATCCAAGTGGTTCTTCTCAACGAACTCACGCAAATCCGCCGAGCACATAAAATCGTGCTGATCGCCGTACGCGTCATCGAAATCAAATGTATCGAGGCCAAGCTGATTCGGCATGGTGACGTATGCATCGTCAGGAACGCGGCGAGCCATCCAGTGATGCCCGCCGATGGTTTCCAGCCACCAAATCTCGTTCACATCATTGAACCCGATGCCATTCATCTCGTAGGTGCCATATTCTTCGAGCAGGCTACCCAAACGCTGCACGCCCTCCCGTGCACTGTGAATATAAGGCAGCACGATCGTGACCATGTCTTCCTCGCCAATACCCCCAGGCACCTCCGGGGCGTAGTCTGCGTCTCCCTCGTTTCCTCGTGCCGGCTGATAATCGACCAGGGGATCCAAACCCTGAACACGCTCGTTCGTTGTAAGCGTTTCGGTTGCAGACATTCCGACGCCAGCGGCGTTAATACCAGCGGAACTCCAATTGCCTTCTTTCGGATTGGCATTAGGAATGGCTTCGTAATCGAGAGGATCGTCAGGCAGCTGAATATGCACATGCGAAAGCACTGACGTGTAGTCGCGCACCTGTTGATCTGCCGGGATCGCAATAAAATTCTTCGCCATAAACGTCCCGTTGCCCTGATCCTCGTTGCGGGCAATCATCGTTGATCCATCAAAACTGGCTTTCTTGCCAACAAGTATCGTTGTACACGCCATTGTTCCCTCTACTTTCTTCTTAAGTACTTCTCAAAAGTCCCAGTGTGCTTCAGCCCAATGCGCTTGCCACGCACATGAACACCGTATGATGCGCAGCCTTCGCCCATCACGTCAGACCTACTGGACCATCACCGACTGGCCTTTTTCATTATAGGAAGTGACGTAAGCAATAGGATAGGGCTTTTGATCTCTCGGTGTAGCTTCAGTACCAGGCAGGCCACTGGACGCGCGGATTCGGCACCCGACGTGTAGACGAGGCAGCCGAAGCAGCATGCCACACACCATATCAGTGCAGATGATAGCCTGAACCCGTGAACGCGCACGCCATCTGGACCCCAGAGAGCCCAAATCAAGTACTGATCGGCGATAACTTGCCTCTTTTGACGCAGTTGCCCTCTCAGTCGTTTCAGCTGATCTATATTGACCCGCCATTTAACACAGGCAAGGTTCAGCGGCGTCAGACACTCAAAACCGTTTACGCCCCCGGCGGATCACATATCGGATTTCAGGGGAAAAGCTACCAGACACTCAAAGGAATGGTGACTGCCTATCGCGATGACTTCGAGGACTACTGGGCTTTCTTGGAGCCACGGCTGACGCAAGCATGGCGACTGCTCACACCCACAGGCACGTTGTACCTGCATCTGGATTACCACGAGGTTCATTATGCGAAAGTACTGCTGGACGCCCTCTTTGGGCGTGACTGCTTTCTGAACGAAATCATCTGGGCCTATGACTACGGCGCGCGCAGCAAACGCAAATGGCCTGCTAAACACGACAATATTTTGGTGTACGTCAAGGATCCGCAGCACTATTATTTCGACTCGCAGTCCGTGGATCGAGAACCGTATATGGCTCCAGGCCTGGTCACACCCGAAAAAGCAGCACGTGGCAAGCTCCCCACTGACGTGTGGTGGCACACCATCGTCTCGCCCACGGGGAAAGAAAAAACGGGCTATGCCACGCAAAAACCTCTCGGAATTCTGCGCAGAATCGTCCAAGCCTCCAGTGCAGACGGGGACTGGATCCTCGATTTCTTCGCGGGATCCGGCACCACGGGCGCTGCCGCAGCTGAACTGGGCCGCAGGTTCGTTCTTGTTGACAACAATCCGGAAGCTATCAGCGTGATGCGCTCACGCTTCGCAGCATACCAACCTCCCGTTGAATTCCGTTCAATAGAGCCCTCTTCGCTGCAGCCTCCTGCCTAAAACCCGCAGAATCCTGCTGATCAACGCTGACGAATACTGCAAGATAATGAACTGATAAACGCCTCAAGAACGTCTTACGCAGCAATAAAGATCGCGTTGACGAGGCTGCTAACCCAGTCCACCAGTTCGGAGCCGGTCAGCGCATCCGAATCTCCGAGCATGCGTCCGCCAGAAGGAAGAGGCACCAACAACACGCGAATTGCAGGCTTGAGTCGTGCTGCCGGGTAGAGCCGCTTCAAGCGAATCTGGCGGGAATCAGCTAGCTCAACAGGAGCAACGCGCAGATTGTTTCCCATCACCTGAAGCTCCCGGATTCCTGCTTTTCTGCACATTTCCCGCAGTTGAGCAACGGTGAACAACAGCTGCGCCTGTGCCGGCACGGGTCCGTAACGATCCTCCAGCTCCGCGCGGATATCATCCCGTTGTTCCTGCGTTCTGGAGGCAGATATCTTTGAATACGCCTCCAAACGCAGACGTTCTGACGGTACATATGTTTCAGGGAGGAACGCGTCAATCGGAATCTCGATTTTCACGTCCTCATCGTCAGCCTCAGCCTCCGAGTCTGATGTGCCGCCTGCCCGCAGCTTCGACACCGCCTCCGACACCATGCGCACGTAGAGGTCAAAGCCAACCCCTGCGAGATGCCCTGCCTGAGCCTCGCCGAGCATATTTCCCGCGCCGCGAATTTCCAGATCCTTCATGGCAACCTGCATACCGGCACCCAGATCGGTCTGCGTCGCAATCGTCCTCAAACGCTCCACGGCGGTTTCCGTCATCGAACGCTCAGGATCATAGAGAAAATACGCATACGCACGTTCACGCCCACGCCCCACACGGCCACGCAGCTGATGCAGCTGGGAAAGCCCAAAGCGATCGGCACGATCCACAATGAGCGTGTTGGCATTCGCAATATCCAAGCCCGTTTCGATAATCGTGGTACAGACGAGTACATCGACGTCTTTATTCCAGAAGTCAAGTACCGCCTGCTCCAGGGACGCCTCGCTCATTTTCCCGTGCGCTGTGGCAATGCGCGCCTCTGGCACAAGCTCCTGAAGATGCGATGCCACGCGCGGGATCGAGTCAACACGGTTGTGGACAAAGAACACTTGGCCGTCCCTGAGCATCTCGCGCCGAATTGCAGCGCTCACCTGCTTATCCTCCGCGCGGCCGACGTACGTCAAGACGGGGTGACGCTCCTCCGGCGGGGTGGTGAGCAGGGACATATCGCGCACTCCCGTCACCGCCATTTCCAGCGTTCTAGGGATCGGCGTCGCACTCATGGAGAGTACATCAACCGTGGGATACATCTGCTTGAGCGTCTCTTTATGTTCAACCCCGAAGCGCTGTTCCTCGTCAACAACAACGAGCCCCAAATCCTTAAAGCGCACGGATCCCGTGAGAAGCCGATGCGTACCAATCACAACATCGATTGTTCCTGCAGCGAGTCCTTTCACCACAGCCGCACTCTCTTTATCGGACTGGAATCTGGACAGCGCCGCAACGCGTACCGGGAAACCAGCGTAGCGCTCCGTAAAAGTCTCGTAGTGTTGCTGAACAAGCAACGTTGTAGGAACAAGGATCGCCACTTGCTTGGAGTCCTGCACAGCTTTGAACGCTGCGCGCACGGCAATCTCGGTTTTCCCGTACCCCACGTCGCCACAGATCAGACGATCCATCGGAACCGGGCGTTCCATATCCGCCTTGACTTCGTCAATCGTGCGCAACTGGTCGGGCGTTTCAGAGTACTCAAAGGCATCTTCAAGCTCACGCTGCCAGGGCGTATCCGGGCTGAACGCATACCCAGGCGTCGCTTGGCGCTTGGCGTAGAGCCGAACGAGCTCTGAAGCAATCTGCTTCGTCGCCTCCCTCGCCTTCGACTTCGTTTTCGCCCAGTCAGCACCACCCATTTTGTTGAGGGTTGGCGCTTCCCCACCCATATAGCGGGACACCTGATCCAAGGAGTCGGTGGGCACCCATACGTGGTCTGCTGGGCCGCCCCGATGGCTCGGCGCATATTCGATGACGATGTACTCGCGCTGCGTCTTCTGCGCTCCGAGCGCTCGCTTGTCCATTTTGACGAAGCGGCCAACACCATGACGCTCATGGACCACATAGTCACCTGGCTTCAACTCCAGCGGGTCGATCCCCTGCTTGCGTCGTGCCGGCATCTTATGCGCTGGCCGGTTCCTATTCGTGGATCGCCGCGTCAGATCCTCTGCGGAGAGCAGGGTGAGGGTGTGGTTCACCTGATCGCTCAGTCCCCGGTGATCCTGGCCATAGTCAGGATGGGTAAGCACGAATCCTGCCGTCACCGCAGCACGAACCACATAGCACACCCCAGAAGCAAGCTCGTTGGGAAGATCCCCGAATACGGTGGGGATATCCGCATCGTTGAGCTGCTGAGCGAGCCGCTTCCCCAGCCCAGCACCATCAACCGCAATCACTACAGTGTTGCTGCTCTGCACATTCCGTCCGATAGCAGTGAGCGCCGCCGCCATATTCCCTGCGTATTTTTCCGGCTCGCGCGCATCGGGTGCAACCTCGTCCGGCTGCATAAATCCGGAGACCGTCCACCATGGATGCTGATGCGCGATGGCTTCGTCACGCACGTCTGCAAGATCGAGGAATGACGCAGTATGAACGTCGATCGGCAGTTTCCCGCCGCTGGCTGCAGCCGACCACGCCGCAGACATAAACTCATCGGTGGTTTGAGTCAAGGAATCTGCGTGCTGGGCGATACGTTCCGGCTCAATTAGAGCTATACGACTGTCTGGAGGGAAGGTTGAGGCAACTGGCACTAGATCGACGAATGCGGGAGCCAGCGATTCCATCCCCTCGGGTGCGATGCCTGCTGCGATCTGTTCGAGCATATCAGCGGCGCCAGGAAGCGAAGCTTGTAGACGCAGAGCCTTTTCTTTCACCGCGTCGGTGATGAGGATTTCACGGCATGCAGGGGCGTAGAGCTCCTCCACCGGCTCCAGTGAACGCTGATCTGCGAGCGAAAAATAACGTAGCTCATCCACATCGTCACCGAAAAGCTCCAGACGAATCGGATGAGGCTCTGTGGGCGGGAAAACATCCACAATACCGCCACGAATCGCAAACTGCCCACGCCGCTCAACCATATCCACACGCGAATACGCTGCCGCCTGAAGATCGCCTGCCAGTTGATCCCTGTCCACAACGTCTCCCCGGCGAATATGCACAGGCGTCAAATCACCCAAGCCAGCAACGATCGGCTGGATCAAGGCGCGTACCGGCATGACGAGCACCCTCAGATCAGCAAATTCTGCTGGATGCGCAAGCCTCCGTTGAAGACGAATACGGGTCGCCATCGTGTCGGTTCGAGGGGAGAGCCTCTCGTGGGGCAACGTCTCCCATGCCGGGAAAATATCCACAGCATCGTCGCTCAGATATGCCTTGAGCGCGGCCAGAAGATCATCGGCGTCACGTTCAGTTGCGGTCACTGCCACCGTCAGCGGAGCACCGGGGGTTGATGCCGCCAGTGCGAGGACAGGCGCCTGCAGGCCACGAACCGCTGGGAGACTCAGGGTCGGGTACTCGGCGGGGTGCTGTGCGTGATCGAGAAAGTCCGAGATCGCGCGATCGTCACGAATAAAAGGAAGGAGCGGATCAAGCCTCACTGTGCGTCCTGACATTGGTTGGTGCTGTGTTCATCTGTTCCGTGTACGTTCATATGCTCCGTGTTCGTATGCTGCGCATGATTCGCGTGGTTCGTATGGTTCGTATGGTTCGTATGCCAAGTGTCCACATTCTACTGGTGGGACGCAGAGGAGTCTTGGGCAGTTTTTTGGGCGGATTTCTTCGGATCCTTATGATGAGGATGCGCGCTGTTGAGCTTTTGCTGAGCCGAGAGGAATCCATCTGTGATCACCTGTTCGGCAGCTTCAGCAGCTTCACACACTATACGCTCGACCTCCGCGTGTTGAGCACGCGGAAAATGCCCCAACACGTAATGTGCTGGATCCTCCCCAGGATGCGGCCGGCCAATCGCCACTCGCAAGCGCATATAGTCTTGAGTCCCCAAGTACTGGGATATGGATTTCAAGCCGTTGTGGCCGCCTTCCCCACCTCCACGCTTCATACGCAGAGTGCCAAAAGCCAAATCCATATCGTCATGAACAACAAGAAGATTCGTGGGATCAACGTGGAAATAGTCGAGGAATCGACGCACCGGATCACCCGAAGTGTTCATAAACGTTTCGCACTGGCATATCCATGCCTTTTCTCCGCGAATGACGATCTGAGCCGCCTGCATCTTCGTCCCCTTGATCCGTTTAAGGCTCACTCCCCAGCGGCGGCACAGCTCATCAATCACCATATGTCCACAGTTATGGCGCGTGCCTTCATAGTCAGCGCCAGGATTTCCCAGCCCCACAATCACAATCATGACGAAACCTCCACCCGGCACAAGCGCACTATTACCGTGACTATTTTATGCGGCTGTATCCGGCACGCACGATGAAGGGGCGGAGTACCCTGTGAGCACTCCGCCCCTTCATGCAAAAGACTATTCTGCAGAACCTAGGTGCCTACTCTTCTGAGGCAGCCGAAGCAGCTTCAGCGGCCGCAGCATCGGCAGCTTCAAGCTCGTAGTCAACCTCCGGAGCATTCACATTCACAGCGATCTCCTCAGCGTCAGTGATGATTTCCACATCCTCTGGCAGCTTGAGTTCGCCAACGCTGATATGCTCGCCAGCCTGAATGCCCGTCACATCCGCATAAATCACTTCAGGGATCTCCGCCACAGGCGCCAAAACCAACACGTGCATCAGCTCGATCGTGTTGACGGTAGAAGGCTCTGGTGTACCGGTAATTTCTACTGGCACTTCCACTTCCACCTTCTCGTTGGCCAACACGCGCAGAAGATCGACGTGCTCATATACGCGCGTCAACGGATTGCGCTGAAGATCCTTGACCAGAGCATTGATCGTTTCACCTTCAAGATCCAGCTGCACAACTGCGTTTGCCTGCCCACGCACTGCAATAAACAAGTCGTGAGCATCGAGAGAAAAATGAACAGGATCGGTTCCGTGTCCATAAATAACACCCGGGACTCGCCCTGCACGACGCAGTTGACGCGATGCGCCCTTACCGAAAGCGTCACGTTTGAGTGCCTGCAACTTATTCGCCGCCATGATTACTCCTCATCATTTCAATCGTCTCGTAATTGCTTCGATCTGTCGTACATGCCGCGTCACGCACGCAATTACACAGGAACTGTTATTCTGCGTTGGCCTCTGACGAAGGGCCATCCGCAATCTGTCCACCACCATCGCACATCACCGATGTGTTGGTGGAGAACCTGTTGTAAGGAGAAACCCACCGCGTCGATAACGGAGCACATGGACGTGGAGACTGACGTATCACATGAATACGTACGTATCTCTACGCGCGCTCCCTCGCCGAGGCAACGTATGAATTATACAGGACGCAACACATCCTGTGGTGAGCAGCATGCCACATCACACTGCTCACCACAGAAACCTGATATGCCTCGTGAGCGTGATAAGAGCGCACCTCGTCAGCACCACTATTAGTGGGCATCGCCGAAGAGACTCGTCACCGAACCATCCTCAAAGACCTGACGAATAGCCGAAGCCAGCACTGGGGCAATGGGCAGCACAGTCATTTCAGGGAAACGCTTTTCTTCCGGAATTGGCAGAGTGTCCGTCAGAACGAGCTCCTTCAGCCCACAGTTCCTCAACCGTTCCGTTGCAGGATCCGAAAGCACGCCGTGCGTTGCGGCCACGATCACGTCCTTCGCACCAGCTTCCAAGCACACACGAACGGCACCCGTTATCGTGCCAGCGGTGTCGATCAGATCGTCCACGATCACCGCTGTTTTATCCTTCACGTCACCGACAACTCGGTTAGCCGTGGTGTGGTTCGCAGAATGAATATCGCGCGTCTTGTGGATAAAGGCAAGAGGCACCCCATTCAAACGGTTCGCCCACTGCTCAGCAACTTTAATACGACCGGCATCTGGCGAGACCATCACCGTTTCCCGCGGATCCACTCGCGTTTTCACATACTCGACGAGGGTCGGCATCGCCCACAGATGATCCACCGGACCGTTGAAGAACCCTTGGGATTGCGCTGCGTGCAGATCAACACTCATAATGCGCTTCGCGCCAGCAGTCGAAAACATATCGAAGACGAGCCGAGAGGAAATAGGTTCGCGCCCCAGATGCTTTTTGTCCTGACGTGCATAGGGCATGCACGGAGCCACAACGGTAATGCGCTTAGCAGAAGCACGCTTGGCCGCGTCAATCATGATGAGCTGTTCCATCAGCCACTTATTGATCGGCGCCGGATGGCTTTGCAGAATAAAAACGTCCGACCCACGAATAGATTCGTTGAAACGGACGTAAATCTCGGAGTTAGCAAAGTCGTAAATCGTGACGGGCAACAGTTCTACGCCAAGTTCGCGCGCCACCCCCTCAGCCAATTCTGGATGTGCACGTCCAGAAATCAAGACAAGTTTCTTTTCGGTATTGGTGCGCATTTCGCCCATGATGCTCCCTCACTTGCGCGTTATTTTGCTACAATGTTGCGGTTCAATTCTTCAACTTTTTCACTCCATATACAGCTGAGCCCACAACGTGGTCACTGCACATCTGAACGCGAATACCCATACGCAGTAAACGGGCTCAGCACATCCCCAGCTCCAACGTGTCCGCCTCGAACTGCAACGAGCTGCGCTACTGCACCAGATTCGATCACGGTATCCTGGAACAGTCCCGGGCCAATATGCGCCCCGGATTTCACCACGCTATGGCCGAGCACATCAGTACCCGGCTCAATGACGGTATCAGGCTCAATCACCACATCTGCATCGATATGCGTCGTCCTCGGATCTACGATTTTTGCACCCAAACGCATCCAGCGCTCACAGATCCTTCGATTCATCTCCGCCGCCAGATCCGCGAGTTGCACAAGATCGTTTGCACCCTCGACCTTCATCGAATCTGCAACAACATAACCCGTATCGCTCATGCCGGACTGATAGGCAGCCGTCACAACGTCCGTCAAATACATTTCACCCTGTGCATTGTCCGTTGAAAGCTCAGATAAAGAATGCCGCAGGAAGGGAAGATCAAAGCAATACGTGGACGTGTTCACTTCCCTAATAGATAGCTGTACCTCGTCGGCATCCTTGTGCTCCACAATTGCACGAATCACGCCGTTCTCGTCACGCAGCACCCGTCCATAGCCCGTAGGATCCTTGACGAATGTTGTTGCCACGGTGGCTACTCCATCCCCTGCCACCGCCAGCTCACGCAATACTTGAGCGTCCAGAAGCGGGGTATCGCCTGCCATCACGAGGATTCGCCCGGAAAGATCTGCAGGAAGCTGCTGCAAGCCACACCAGAGTGCTCTGCCGGTTCCAGCAACATCGTCCTGCCAGGCAATGGTAACCTCGGGATCAATTTCCATGGCCTTGCGGGCAACCTTTTCACCCTCATGACGAACCACAACTACCACATAGTCTGGGTTGACTCCACGTGCCGCAGCAATCGCATGGCCAAGCAGCGTTCTGCCCGCAATCACGTGCAAAGGCTTCGGAAGCTGCGTTTTCATACGTGTACCAGCTCCGGCCGCCAAAATGACGACTGCTGCTACCTTCGAGGACTCTGCGGTGGCCATACCTACTTCCTTGCCTTGTGAACATTCCTGTGCACCACGGCGTCGGTACACACCACACACAAAAATGAGTTTAATTCTCAACACGCCGCGCACTCACCAGCAGTGTTGCTGTTCCGCCACCAGGATTCGAACCTAGACTAAAGGCTTCAAAGGCCTCTGTGCTGCCATTACACCATGGCGGAGTACGCGCTTTATCTTAGCCACATCCCGCTTCCCCGCGCTACTCCCCTCACTAGGCCGCGCTTTTGGCAGCTGAACATTGAGTGATGGCACATAATGGTTAGGTGCACACCACGACGGAACATACACGCATGAGCCGCGCCCAGCGGCGTGAACAACTCATCGACGTTGCACGCGATCTCTTCGCAGCTCACGGCTTCGACGCGGTGACGATCGAGCACATTGCCACTGCAGCAGGCGTGACGAAGCCTGTTGTGTACGATCATTTCGGTTCCAAAGATGGCCTCTACGAGGTGATCGTGGATCGAGAATTTTCAGCCCTCACCAAGCTGCTCAATGCACAGCTAAAGACGAATGAACATCCGCTCACCACACTACAAAATGTGGTGAGCGCCATGCTCACCTATATCGAGGATCGACCCAGCGGTTTCGCCCTCATCTCGCATCAAAGCCCGAATTCATCCTCCGATACCCGCTTTGTTTCCGTGCTTGACGATGTCGCTGACGAAGTCACCCCACTGCTTGCCCCGATTCTGGCCGCTCACAATTTGGACGTCGATGCCGCCCCCATATATTCACAGCTCTTAGCCGGAGCTCTTGCGCGATTAGGCACGTGGTGGAGCGTGCAGCGTCATCCCTCACGCGAGGTTGTTGCCGCCCATGCGACGAACCTGTTGTGGAACGGACTGAGGAACATGAGCCCGGATCCTCCGCTACCTACAGACCACGCTGAGAGGCGCGAACCAGAGCAGGACACCACTCACAGCCACTGAGGCTGCTGACCACTGTGGATCGCTGTTGACAGCCGCTGACCATGATATCCGCTACTGACCACGCAAACCGCCAGCACGGAATTCCGCCAATGCACTGCGCCTGCAGATGTGCGTGTGGCACAATAGAAATGTATGTAACGCAGAAGACACACCAACGTGAAAGGCCAACTGCATGCTTGCTGTTCAGAACCTCAACAAGCAATTTGGATCTCTGCACGCCCTCACTGATACGAGTTTTCACGTCAACGACGGCGAAATTTTCGGGTTTGTCGGGTCGAATGGAGCGGGCAAGACCACCACGATGCGCATTATTCTCGGCGTGATGGCAACCGATTCCGGAAGCGTGGAATTCAACGGAGTGCCACTGAATTTTTCGATGCGCCAGCACATCGGTTATATGCCGGAAGAGCGAGGACTCTACCCCCGCATGAAAATCGGCCAACAGCTGGAATATTTCGCTGCGCTCCACGGACTCGATGCTAGCTCTGCTCGTGCAGCAACAACAGAATGGACCCAACGCTTAGGTATTGCAGATCGGCGCGATGACGAGGTTCAAAAGCTCTCTTTGGGTAACCAGCAGCGTGTTCAGCTTGCGGCTGCACTCGTTTCCAATCCCCAGTTTCTCGTTCTGGATGAGCCTTTCTCTGGTCTGGATCCGGTTGCCGTCGATGTGATGAGTGGCGTGCTCCAGGACGCCGCTGCGGCAGGGATCTCCACGCTCTTCTCGTCGCACCAATTGGATTTAGTAGAACGGCTGTGCAACCGAGTGGGCATCATCAGCCACGGGAAAATGGTTGCCGAAGGCACGATCGACGAGCTGCGGCAAACCGACACCGTCACATACGCTGTTGCCGCCAGCGCCACATTTTCCCAACTTTCAGCGGCGGCGATACAAGCCAACGTCGTTCTGCATCCGGATCCACTGGAAGGCAGCGCCGAAGCACCCGCACTCCAAGGCGTGACGCGCGCGACGTTCACCCTTGAGCGAGGTATGGACGATCAGGCCGTCCTCCGTGCTCTGCTCAACGCTGGATCGGTTCACGAGTTTGGACCGCGCCGGCCACATTTGACGGATCTTTTCAAGAACGTGGTCATCGATGATTCGCCATCCCGTCACGAACCATCGCAGGATGGGCAGCACGCAGTGAGGGGTTTACGCCGGCTATTGGGAAGGAGAGCCCAGCAGTGAAACACGTTATTCGTCACGAATTCACCAAGATCCTCACGTCGCGCTCCATCAAGATTTCCACCATCATCGTCGTCCTGCTGATACTGATAGCCGGAGTGCTGGTTCGCGTGTTCGTGTATAACCCGATGCAGGACGAAGCTACTGGCTCGGGATCCGACACGCAGGCACCCACCTACACCATCGGCCTGAGCAGCGATTCCCAAGAGCTCGCTGCCCCACTCAAACAACTGAGCGCCGGCTCGCCTATGAGCGTCACAACGGGCATCGATGCCACACCTGAAGACGCAGTGAACAAGGTGGATCTGTACGTCACAGGAAACCTCGACAACCTCAAGCTTTACTCTGCTTCGTCACCGGATCCCGGCAAGGATCTCGTGGCAGCGGCAGCACACCTGGCAATTCTGCAAGAGTCCGGTGCGCCGAGCGAACAACAAGTACGTCAAACTGCTCAACTAGCAGCTCTGAGCGTGACTGAAATCGGAGCCACCGATTATCAGCTCTTCACAAACACAGGAACGTTCGTCGGTATTCTGGGCGTGTCGCTGATGATGTTCATTATCGTGATGGCCTCGCAAACGCTGGGTGCCGGCATTGTAGAAGAAAAACAAAATCGTATCGTTGAGATCCTGCTGACGACGGTACGCCCGCGCACGCTCTTGCTCGGTAAGATCCTGGGGATCGGATCCGCGATGCTCGTGGTCTTTGCGATCTATCTCCTCGGTGCGATCTGCGCATTAAAGATCAGCGGATTTATGAATTTGCTCCCAGGATTCAGCGCAGCAGACCTGTGGCACTACGTCCCTATGCTCGTGGTGTGGATTATTCTCGGTTACTTTACCTACGCCGGACTCACGGGTGCGATGGCGGCTACAGTGTCGCGTCAGGAAGATCTTGGTGCAGTAAGCTCACCGCTGCTCCTGCTGCAGGTTATTGCCTTCTATATTGCGATGTACCTCGCCGGGCCAATACCAGACGCTGGCGTCACAAAAGTGCTATCCATCATTCCAGGGTTCGCGCCATACCTGATGGGGATCAGATCCGCAGCTGGCACCGTGACCGCGTGGGAACAAATCCTTGCTGTTGTTGTGACGCTGATCGTCATCCCTCTGCTGGGAGTACTCGCAGGGAAAATATATTCCGCCTCCGTGCTCCACACTGGCGAGCGAATGAAACTGACACGCATTTTCCGCAAGGCCGCCTAAAGGCAGCGCGCTCTCGACGATACGGTCGGCGCAGGGCGGTGCAGGGGCAATGCAGGCAGCACCAAGAGGGCAGCGGGCGAGCATTGAAGATCCGCGCTTAGGAATCACTCGGATTCCAGCAAAGCCCCAAGGTTCAGCCACTCGTCCTCTGCAGCGGCTATCTGCGCTTCAATATCCGCCACCTGGCGACTGACCTGCGCAAGCCCCTCCCAGTCTCCCTCACCGGACAACTTCGCCTGCTGTGTGATATATGAGTCCTTCGTGGCAGTGAGCTTGTCGATTTTGCGCTCTAGCCGCGCCAAGTCTTTTGCCGCCTGATATTTCCTGGCGCCTGCCAATCCGGAACCCGCCTGCGTTTTGCTCTGATCACCAGATGCCTGACGAGGCGAATCGGAAGACGAGGCTGACGAGGATGCAGAGGAATTCATCTCGTCTTGTCGTCGCATGTACTCATCGATACCGCCAGGCAGATCGCGTAGCTTCCCGCCGATCACAGCCATCTGGTGATTCGTCACACGCTCCAGGAAATAGCGGTCATGCGACACCACAATCAAGGTTCCAGGCCAAGAGTCCAACAAATCTTCCACTGCGGCGAGCGTATCCGTATCCAGATCGTTGGTCGGTTCATCAAGCAGCAGCACATTCGGTTCGGCCATCAGCAACCGCATCAGCTGTAAGCGCCGGCGCTCCCCGCCAGAAAGGTCGGCAACCGGCGTATACGCCCTCTCGTGGGAGAAACCCATACGCTCGGTCATTTGAAGGGCTGAAAGCTCTTTTTTACCGACGACAATGCGGTGAGCCACCACGTCCACTGCGTCAACAGTACGCATATTCGCAAGCTCGTCTAATTCAGTCGTATTCTGTAAAAGCTCAGCCAAAGCGACCGTCTTTCCACGCTTCACATGCCCACTGCCAGGGGCGAGGGCACCCGAAATAATATCGAGGAGCGTGGACTTGCCCGCACCGTTGACGCCCAGAATCCCAACCCGCTCGCCGGGAGCGAAACGGTAGGTCACATGATCCAGCACAGGCGCTCTTCTTCCCAGCCACGAAAAGCTCACATCTTCCAGATCGATC
Source organism: Actinomycetaceae bacterium (assembly GCA_028724265.1). Lineage (GTDB taxonomy): Bacteria > Actinomycetota > Actinomycetes > Actinomycetales > Actinomycetaceae > JAQYDG01. Next base: position 84,274 of record JAQYDG010000001.1, on the reverse strand, counting down.
ACCGTTTTACCCAACCGCCGCGTCGCCATCTGTGCCAGTTGTACCTCGTCACGCAGAGGCGGAACATCCTCAATCAGCGCAAGAGCCTCGTCACGCCTGAATTTCGGCTTTGAACTACGCGCTGGCGGTGAATGTGAGAGCCATGCGAGTTCTTTACGGAGAATATTCTGGCGTTTCTCCTCCCGAACCTGAGCTTGGCGAGCACGTTCAGTCCGTTTCTGAATATAGGCAGCGTAGGAGCCCTCATAGACTTCCACGTGGCCTGGACGCATTCGATCCTTGCGAAAATCCCCAGGAACCACTTCCCACATGCGCTCTGCAACCATGTCCAGGAACCAACGATCGTGCGTCACAACCACAAGTGCACCCTTTGGTTTCGCGGTGTCAAACCGCGCGCGCAGATAGTTGGCGAGGAACGTGATGCCCTCAATATCCAGATGGTTTGTCGGCTCGTCAAGCACCAGGATATCCGCATCAGCACACAACGCCCGCACAAGAGCAACCCTGCGTCGTTGTCCACCGGAAAGCTCCGCAACGGGTGCGTCGAGATCCAGATCCGGCATCAGACCCGCGTGAATAGAGCGCAGACGCGCATCGCGCTCCCACATGGCAGCGGCAGCATTGTTGGTGTGGGTTCCATCATTGCTGGGGATGAAACCATCCCACATTCCAGACACTGCCTGGCGTATCGTCTGTGACGGTGAAAAACTATCCTGCTGCGTGGTCATCGCAATCGACACGTGGCGCGCAATCGTCCGAAAGCCTTCATCTGCCACCAGTGTTCCGGCCAGCAAGCGCAGAAGGGTCGTTTTGCCGCCACCATTCGGGCCAACGATTCCTATTCTGGATCCGTCGTGCACTTCGACGTTTACATCAGCCAGAATTGGCCGGGAGCCCAGCGTTATGCCGACGTGTTGCATTCCTATCAGATGCATCAGACCTCACTTACCGGGACTTACCGGGGTATCGAAATTTACCGGGTTATCGCACGTATCGTTCACAATCGACGCGCCCGGCTCCGGACCTGAAGCACGCAGAATACGCGCAGCGTGGAACGCCTCACGCAGCCGAACAGCAAGGCTATCAGCATGTTCCCGCCCACGGGCAAGAACAGCCACTGTCGGCCCGGAACCGGACAAGAGCGCAGTACCCCCGGCGAGATTTCCGGCTTCCACGATCTGCGCAAGCTCTGGGCGCAGATGCAAAGCGGGGTCTTGCAAATCGTTGACCATCTGCTGACGCACGACGTCGTCGTTTCCCTCAGATAACGCTCGGACAAGTTCGTCAACAGGCGAATTAGTAAGCGAAACAGTTGGCAAATACGCCCCTGATATGGGCGGAGTGGATGAGGACGTTGGCGAGCCAGCCATGTCGTTCCCGCTCACTGCCGGTTCCGTTCCGGCCCCTGACGAAGCTGCGGGCTGCCCGCCGTTCCGCGTCCGGGAGTGGAGTCGATCGAACTGCCGAAAAACGTCAGGCGTTGGCAGCCCTACAGATGAGGCGACAAACACCCATTCGTGACGCAGTTGCGTCTGCACAGGCTCCACGAGGTCACCACGCCCGCGCCCACGCGCAACCATACCGATCAGAGCAAACGGCACGTCCGCGCCAAGGCGAGCGGCTATCGGCAGCAGATCGTGAAGCTGCGCGCCCGTCCCCCACACGTGCGAGACTGCGAGCAGCGCTGCAGCCGCATCGGCAGACCCACCAGCCATGCCCGCTGTAGAGGGAATGCGCTTGGTGAGCACCATATGGGCACCGTCTACAACGCCGTAGCGCGTTTGAATGGCACGGGCTGCCCTCACTGCGAGGTTACGCGAATCGGTTGGAACATCGGCCGGAACACCTATCCCGGGCACGCCGGAACGCACTGTGAGGGTAATAGCGTCCGAGGCAGATGCGCGCGTCACCTCAAGATCGTCACGAATACTCACCGCTTCAAACACTGTGTCCAGCTCATGGTAGCCGTTCTGGAGGATGCTACCCACATGCAGCGCCACATTCACCTTGCCTGGAACACTCACACGCACGCGATGGCACATGTTCTGCTCTGAATCCTGCCTGTTCAACGCCATCCCCCTTCCTTCGGCTCACGCACTTCTGGCCTCGGCTTGCACGCCTCTGGCTGATACTTTTCAGGTTGACGCGCACCACTGCGCGTCAACTACCGCGCTACGCCCACGTCACTCTGCGCATATACACCGCAAGCCCAGCCAAGATCACAAGCCACAGGATACCCAGAATGAACATATTGATGTTGACCGCAACCAGAATCAACGCCGCCGCACACCCGAGCAACACGCACCACCCAGAGACGACCGCCACGGGGTCCGGCTGAAGAGCACTCTGCACGATGTGCACGTCCTCGTCATCGAATTCTGGATCAGCAAAGACGCCCGTCTGGGAGGCGGGCACATCGTCCTCGTCGGGAAGGGAGTTTAAAAAACTTCTCAACACTGCCGCCCGAGCCTGGCGCGAGAGCCCGGAAAAGTGACTGATCCCAGCACTCGTCATGGGGAGTACGCCGGATTCATTACGGCCTGATTTTGACGCGAGTTTGGCAAGTGGGGAGTTTTTCGACGTCCATACCCAGCGGCCTTTCAGCGCCTGGCCGAGCCACGCAACCCACAACCCTAGTGTGGCCAAGCCCAGACATATCACGACTAAGCCTGCGAGTACCTGAACAACTCTCACCAGTGGGCTCACCGAGCCAGCCGTTGAAAACACCACGCGCATCCGGCCGGTGACCAGGGCTGTACCGACAACGCCAAGCCCAAGCGGCACCAACCATGTGAGGCTCACAAGCCACCACATTACAGTTCTGCGCGAAAAGACGCCCGCGCTCATCGCTGCCAGTGCGCCCAACCCGATACCGGAGGAGACGAGAATCAGACCCCAGCTGCCGATACGCGGCGGTGCGGGCAAGGAGGCGAGCAACAACGCATCGAGCACCACCGATGCGAGAACCACCATGGTCAGAGACATGTAGTGAACACGCGTTGTGCGGGCAGCCAACAACTCCGCGGCCGCTGGAGGAACTCTGGTGGCGTGCCAACGCTGGCGTTCCTCCCGATCTCGGCTTTCAATCGCCTTTGCGATGACGCTGTTCGATGCGAACCAGCCAGCAGCGAGCAGCGCAACGGGAACCACCAGCACCAGAACCAGCGTCCATCGAAGCGTCCAGTCCAGCGGCGTCAGAATAGCGAGGATCGGAGCGCTCAGCACGCTCAGGAGGCAGAACGTCAAGCTCGCAGATGCCACATCAAGGCGCCTTTGCACCTTCAGCCATAAGGCATGCATCTGGTGATCGGCCTGCTGCACGTCACTCACCCCGCTTATCCGGCACGCCCGCGCCCACCGGCTGCGCCTGAGCAAGCCGGCTCACAGCCAACCGTGAATAGTCTGTGAGTTCAAGTGATTCAGCGCGCGATCGGGGATCAATCCCAGCTTCAGCCACGATCCGCTCGGCATCGGCGGGAGAACCTGCCCATCGCGCTAATGACTGGCGCAGTGTTTTGCGTCGTTGAAGAAATGCCGCATCAATCACAGCAAACGTTGCCTCGCGCACGGAGGCTTCCCCGAGGCGCTCAACTACCGCCGGATCGATACCGCGCATCGTCCACGCCTCATCGTCGCCGTACCGAGTCACACGCACCAACGCCGAATCCACATGAGGTTGCGGCCAGAAAACTGTCCGCGATACAGTCTCTACTTTCTGTGCTCTACCAAACCACGCGATTTTCAGGGAAGGAACGCCATAGTCCTTGGTGCCGACAGATGCGGCTATGCGGTGTGCAACCTCGTCTTGAACCATCACAACGGCCATCTTGACGCCCCCGAACACATCGAAGGTATGCAGCAGTAGCGGCACGGCGACGTTATATGGAAGATTTGAGACGACGAGGTCAGGATCCGGTGCTTTGCGAGTGGCTGCGCCCTCAACCTGTTGGTCTGCGGTCCACTCTTGTGGCAGCTGAATATCCCCTATACCGCGCAGCCTCAGGCCGTCCATATGCGTCACGCCTAACCGCGCACCTGCGTCAGGCTGATGTACCCTCACAATAGCTGGCAGCGCAGCAGCCAGACGAGGGTCAATATCGACCGCGGCAACCATGGCACCCGCTTCGAGAAGTGCAAGCGTCAGCGAACCTAGCCCAGAACCCAGCTCAAGAACTCGACTCGACGGCGCAACGTGGGCGGCACGGACGATCTTGCGCACGGTACCTGCATCGTGGACGAAATTCTGCCCTTTCGTCTTCGTCGGGTGTACTCCGAGTTGGGAGGTAAGAAAGCGGATATCGGCACTCGTCAACAGGGAGCCCATCACTTGCCTCCTGACCACTCACATGCACGCGACGAGCACGCGCGATAATCGCTACTGTTCACCATCAGCTCCTATGGTACGCGAAAAGGGACGAATCAATGCCTGATCCGTCCCTACAATCAGCTATTCACACCTATTAACATGCGCACTAAACACGAACCCCTACGAACCAGGAGCCTCGCCTTTAATACCCACAGATTTAATACCAACCAATGGAATTCGAATGCGCCAGAGCTGCTCGCGGCGAACCGTAGCGGCCTGCAATGTAATTTAATCCCCACTTAATCTGGGTGACGGGATTAGTGCGCCAGTCAGCACCGGCACTTGCCATCTTCGAACCTGGCAAAGCCTGTGGGATACCATACGCAGACGATGTGGGATTCGCAGCCGTTGTCTGCCATCCAGACTCGCGATTCCACAATTTCACCAGTGCGGCAAAATCCGCTTCGGACCATCCACGAGCCAAGACCATCGAATGCGCGATCTGCTGAGCCGTGCCAGCAGGAACAACCTTTGCCGAACTCCCTGCTGCTCCCGCTAAAGACCCCGATCCTGCACCTTCACCACTGCCAGCACTCTCTGCCGACTTCGTCCCAACGCCGACAACCTCGTCTTGACGACGAGAGGTCTGCGCTGACGCAACCAGAACGCGGGAGGCTTCCACACCGTCACGATACGTGACCTGATACGTCTTTTGGATCTTTCCATCCACACCCTTCGTCAGCACTTTCTGAGTGCCTTTCAACAGGGTTGGATCATCCTTCTTTGACGAGGAAAACGCGTCAGTTTCAGTCTCCTGGACAGTCTTTATTGCAACGCGCACAATCGTCACGTGCTGATCGGCACGAACAGCACCCGCAAGCGGAGCGGACACCTCATCCATCGCACCGAGACTAATCCCCGCTGCACTCAGCGCATCGCCGAGCGTCGCTGCACCGGCAATAGTGCGGGTGTATCCATCAACAGTAACCTGAAAATGCGCAAGCTGAGAGATCGACGTTGCAGATGCAACGGGCGTTGCGGCAGCCGATCCGTCGGTTGCAGACGGCTGAGCAAAAGCTCCGGAAAGGGACGTCGTCATCGCAGAGCTTGCGATCCCAACAGCTGTCAGAGCAACCAGAGACGCCACCGCGCGAGAACGACGAGGAGATAACGACAACACGCGCTGGGCGGGTGCATTGAACGTGGTGATCGCCGGCGTGAAAACCGGAGCAGGATCAGCTGACGGTTGCTGCATCACTGCTGAGCTTGCTGCGAAAGAAGGCGCTTCGATATGACCAGCTGTGAGAGCCGCGGTATCCGAATCAATTGCAACCGCTGAATGAACCGCAACCGCATGATTCACCTGAGTATTCTGAACGCGTGCAGCACGTGCAGCAGCACGCAGCGCCCGCCTACTCCCGGCGGTTGGAACCTCAGCCAGACGCGCATCAAAGGAACGCGCATCGAATGCCTGGCCATCGCGTACCCCTGCGGCAGTGTGTTTACCCACGTAGACCTCCTCATGGGTGCGGTTGCCGCACGAGCGCCATACCGCGTCATCATCGTTTATAACGAAACCATAACGACTATAACAGTTAGGTTACGCTCCGGCAAGATTTGTTCCAAACGCCTCTTCCGTATTGACAACCAGCTGGTCACACCACTCCGCGACGCCAACCCCGCGCACAGCTGCTTGATGACGCACATTCACAGCAGCGAGGTACGGCATATTGGGACGCCCGCGGAATGGCTCCGGCGTCAGATAAGGTGCATCAGTTTCTACAAGAATCAAGTCGGACGGCATCGCGCGAAATGCTTCGCGTCCACGGCTATTGGACTTAAAACTCAGCGTCCCGCCGAAGCTGGCATACCAGCCACGTGACGCCAAAATCTCGGCTAACTCCGCGTCGCCAGAGAACGCGTGGAAGATGACCCTATCCGGAGCGCCGAGGGCGTCAAGAACCTCAACGCACTCCCGATGCGCATTGCGGTCGTGAATCTGCACAGGCAGGTCGAGCTCCTTGGCCAGAGCAATGTGCCAGGCGAAGGCTTTCTTCTGAATATCGCGGCCACGATCCCCCACACGGAAAAAATCCAACCCGGTTTCCCCGATCGCAACAACCGCAGGATCCCGCGCGAGATCCGCCACCGTCGACAGCGCATCGGAGAGCGAAACCTGTTCATGCCACGGATCGAGCCCGTGAGTCATACCATCCGGTGAGGGCTCCACCACTCGCTCGTGTAACGGCGCCTCGTTCGGATGAATCGCGAGCGCCACCGAAAAGTGTCCCGGATCCGCATGCGCCACATCCAGGTAGTCGTTCAATACCGGATATTCACAGCCGGAAATCACCGCATGCCCAACCCCCGCCGTGTCCATACGGTCGGCAATCTCCTGAATCGGCATCAAACGATCGTCATCCGCATAGTCGTCGCGGTTCGGATCGTGAGGCGTGGGAACATGCGTATGGCTATCGACGACGGGGCGCGGCAGAGGCAGACGGAAATCCTGAGCTGCGCTCAAATCTGGATAGATCCTCGGTGCGTGCTTATGACGGCTCACTGCATCGTCCACTCGCCGTATCGTTTACTGACGTGCTTCGTCATTCACTCACCTTCATCGCTGGCGGAAAGGCGTTGGAGTTCTTCGGCAATCACGCTTTCGTCTAGCTTCTGGAAAATAGGATGCGGCTTTGCAATCGGCGTACCAGGAGTCACGTCCTGATGAGCCCACTCCCGAACATTCGAGTAATCGCCCGTCAACACTGGATACGGCTTTCCTGAATCCAGATCCTGAACCTCGCGGACTTCCGGCATCGGCGCAAGTGTGCCATCGCCGCCAAGCTGACGATCCACATCGTTGGAGGAATGCGGCAAAAAGACGCACATCATTGTATTGAGGTCGAAAACCGCCTGCATAAGCGTGTAGAGGATCGTTGCCAGACGAGGCCGCTCATCATCAGACTTGAGTTTAAAGGGTTCCGTGCGCGACACATAGGTATTCGCCTCGCCGACCAAACGCATGATTTCGCTCAGCGCGGCATGCTGGTGATGATGGGCAATCATGGAACCAACGGTAGAGAATCCATCCTGAATAGCCTGCAGAAGCTCGGTATCTATGGGTTCAAAATCGCCCGGTTCTGGAATCTGGCCGAAGCGCTTAGCCACCATCGACACAGTTCGATTCACAAGGTTCCCCCAGCCGGCCACCAGTTCCGAATTGTTGCGCCGCACAAACTCTGCCCACGTAAAGTCGGCATCTGAGGTTTCCGGGCCTGCGATCGAGATGAAATAACGGAGCGCATCCGCTGAATAGCGCTCAAGAACGTCGCGCACATAGATCACAATGTGATGGGAGGAGGAGAACTTTTTGCCCTCCATCGTCAGAAACTCGCTCGCAACCACCTGCGTCGGCAACTGCAGTGTGCCAAACTCGCCTGGCTTCCCGCCTTTGTCTCCCTCGCCGTTGTAGGCGAGCAGTTCGGCAGGCCAGATCTCGGAGTGGAACACGATATTGTCCTTGCCCATAAAATAATAGGAGCGCGCATCATCGTCATTCCACCATGCACGCCAGTCGTCCACGGTGCCGATACCCGCCTGAGCACGCCGACGTGCCCACTCGATGGATGCACTGAGGTACCCAATCACAGCATCGAACCACACGTAGAGCCGTTTGCTGGGTTGATCCTCCCATCCAGGAACGGGAATGCCCCAACTGATATCACGCGTCATCGCACGCGGACGTACGTCCTCAACCAGGTGCTTCGAAAAACTGATCACGTTAGGACGCCATTCGCCGGTGGCTTCTACCTCGTCGAGCCACTGGCTCAAACGCTGGGCGAGTGCAGGAAGATCCAAGAAATAGTGCGTTGAATTTTCAAATCTCGGAGGCAGACCCGAGACTTTCGATACCGGATTAATCAGATCCTGCGGATCGAGCTGGTTACCGCAATTGTCGCACTGGTCTCCGCGCGCGCCCTCGTATCCACAGATCGGGCATGTTCCTTCAATGTAGCGATCAGGGAGGGTGTTGCCGGTCTTGGGATCGATAGCAACAGGCATATCCTGCTGCACCATATAGCCGTTATCTCGGCACCCTCGAAAGAGAGTCTGAACAACTTGCTCATGGTTCACGGTTGTTGTTCGCGTAAAAAGATCGTATGAAAGCCCGAGATTTGCGAGATCTTCCACAATGATGCGATTGTTGCGATCCGCAATTTGTTCGGGGGTGACGCCTTCGTCTTCTGCGGCCACCAGAATCGGTGTGCCGTGCTCATCCGTACCGGACACCATCAGCACGTCTTCCCCGCGCATACGCATGTATCGGGAGAAAACATCCGATGGAACACCGAAACCGGCAACATGGCCAATATGGCGCGGCCCATTCGCGTACGGCCACGCAACAGCTGTAAGAATATGCGTCATAGTCCAAGCCTACCCGCCAGGGTCTCAGATACGGCTGCATCAACTCTAGGATCGGCGCCCGCCAGCGCAAAACGCTATAATAACCGTGATACACACAGTGCGCAGGTGCCCTGTCTCACGAGGCTCTCCCTCATGACCGCAAGCTGATACTACGATAATGGTTCAACAGCGTGGCGAGTGCGCTCTGCATCGCCTCACACTACACCGCTTGTTATGAGCGGCCACTATATCTTTAGCAGTGGGTGGCTTGCTGCCCAGTGTTGAAGAGAGATATCCTATCCACCCCGTTATTTCCTCATCCATATAGCCGAAGCCAACCAACACATGATTCGGCTACTGCTCATCAACTGTGAAAGGATTTTCTGATGGCATCTGACGATTCGGCTCGCGCCCTGATTATTGTTGATGCGCAGCCCACATTTACTGAAGGTGGGTCGCTCCCCACTGAGGGTGCACACGCCGTCGTGGAACGCATTGCCGACTTTGTCAACGAAAACGCTGATCATTACGCGCTTATCGTCACCACCCAGGATTGGCACATCGATCCGGGCACACATTTTTCTGACAACCCCGATTTTGTGGACACGTGGCCACGGCACGGCGTTGCCGGGACGGAAGAAGCTGAACTCGATCCTCTGATTCAAGCCCTACCGATCGACGTCATGGTGAAGAAAGGCCAATATGACGACGGCTATTCCGGATTTTTGGGGGCTGACGAAGACGGCGAAAAGCTCGAAAACATCCTGCATGGTGCCGAAATCGAAGATGTGGACGTCGTTGGCCTGGTGGAATCGCACTGCGTAAAAGCCACAGCCATCGATTCTGCACACAAAGGCTGGAATACACGCGTTTTTGCCGATCTGACGATTCCCGTTTCACCCGAACTAGGGCTTGATGCACGGGAACAAATGGCCGCTGCCGGGGTTGAGGAACTGCCATCCTCCGAAGCTTTTGAGCCCGCTGAACAGTCTGGGGTGTCGGATGCGGATGACGATGCCTTCACTCTCGATGCGGCCGACGGCGTTCGTGGCAGCGACGCGCATACCGTGGCAGCAGACGCGCCGCTTGAAACCGAGGAAGAGATCAACGCCCAAATTGGCAACTTGCTGGACGAGGATCCGCTGGACGGGGTGGATTTGAACGCAGACTTCGCGGCAGACGCTACGGAGGAAGATTTCGATTTTTCAGATATCGACTACAAGCCATTCCAGGACTGACACTCATGCAGACACCCATGCGCTAGCACGCGAGAATCAGTAGCACATGGATCGGCGGTATAAGGGGCGTCACCGCGAGGTACGTCAACCTTGTACCGCCGATCTTCATGCTTCCACCATTGATCTCCATCCCCGCATCGCCGGTCTCTATGCTCTTCTATGCTCGCACCGCCGATCTTCTCAGATAGCTAGCGAGCCTCGTCCGATGCCGCCGAATCCAAGGACTGTTCGAGGGCAAGCGCTGCCTCATACAGGTCGCGCTTGCGCAGGTCGATACGCGTCTCGTGTGACGCCACAAACTCTGCCGCATCTTTCACACGCAAGCCCAGACGGTGAAGGTCATGCACTTGGTTCACTCCAGCAATGAAAAGCGGAGACTCCCGCACATTCGGTCGCACATCGGGTCGATGAGGATCGCCGTCATCGCGTAGACTCCCCGAATCCCGACGGGCGGAGGAAGAACCTAGAGACCCAATGCTTGACGACGCGCCTTGAACGACAATCACAATTTCGCCCAAGGCTCCCTCGGCGTATTTTTCAGCCAGCTCACCCAAGGTGCCTGGCACCACTTCTTCGTGAGTCTTCGTGAGTTCTCTACATACGCACGCAGGCCGATCCGAACCGAACTGTTGGCTCATCACTGCAAGAGTTGCGCCTAGCCGGCGTGGCGACTCAAAGAAAATCAACGTATGGGCATCGTAGGCAAGAGACGCGAAGAGCGCTTTCTGTTCAGATGGTTTCCTCGGAGGAAATCCTTCAAAGCTGAAACGATCCGTCGCCAGCCCTGATACGGCTAAAGCACTTAACACTGCTGACGGGCCAGGAATCACCGTCACGCGCACGCCCGCCTGACGGGCAGAGCTCACAATACGGAATCCAGGATCTGAAATTGTTGGCATTCCAGCGTCGCTGACGACCAAGACTGTTGACCCTGCTTCCGCCTGCTCCAAAAGATACGGGACACGCCCAGCCTCGTTGTGTTCGTAGGAGGACACGATCCTTCCACGAGGGTGCAGCCCAAGCCGACCCGCGAGGTTCAAGAACCGCCGGGTGTCCTCAGCCGCGATAATATCGGCACTCTCGATAGCGGAGCGCAAACGTGGCGAGGCATCCTCATCATTGCCAATCGGGGTGGCAGCGAGCATGATCAAACCTTCCATGCCTCTATCTTCCCACGGCTGAAGTAAGCTGTTGCGTGTGAGTACACCGCCGCCAGCCAGCAGATTGTCCCCCCTCGATGTCGCTACACAGGAACGGTTACCCCCAGTTGAGGCTGCCGCACGGGAAGATGAGCTGCGTGGACGGCTCGGCTTGCTCCCCCTCGCATTCCAATGGCCAGGCCGCATCCGCCTTATGGGGTGGATTCTGACGATCGCCATCGGCGCTCTGGCTGGGTGCGTCCGCTTGTGGCACCTCGCCTTTCCTCACCAACTAATTTTTGACGAAACCTACTACGTCAAAGGTGCCACATCGCTACTTCAGCAAGGCTTCGAGGGAAAATGGGCAAGTGACGCTAACTCTGCTTTTAGTCACGGCGATTTTTCTGCACTGTCACACTCCGAGGCGGACTACGTTGTTCACCCGCCTGTGGGGAAATGGCTCCTCGCTCTGGGGCAGTGGATATTCGGTGCTGACTCGTCCTTTGGGTGGCGGATCAGCGCTGCGCTTATCGGCATAGCATCCGTCATGATAACCGTGCGCCTGATTCTTCGTCTTTTCCGCAGCCCCTGGCTTGCGCTGCTTGGCGGCACCGCAATGAGCCTGGACGGCCTCGGAATTGTGATGAGCCGATCCGGCTTATTGGATAACTTCCTCGCGTTCTTCGTGATTCTCGGTTTCTGGGCGATCGTGCGCGACCGTGAGGATGCACGTGGGAAACTCGCGCACGCTGCGGCTTTCTCCACGTACCGAGACGACCCACTCGGATCCCGAATGTGGTCACGCCCATGGCTTGTGGCTGCTGGAATTTTCCTCGGTTTGGGATGCGCCGTGAAGTGGTCGGCCATCTATGCCGTTGCCGTGTGGGGCATCATGGTTTTTGCGTGGGGAGCCTCAGCCAGAAAGATCGTGGGTGTTCCGCAGTGGTTTAAAGCCGGCATCCTTCGGGAAGGCGTACCAGCATTCTTCTCGTTTGTTCCCACCGCTGCCATTGCGTATCTCGTGGGGTGGGCATCGTGGTTCATCAATCCCCATTCGTGGGGGCGAGGCTGGGCAGCAGCGGCACGAGCCGTCGGCAATCCGGTACCGCTACCTTGGGCACCGAATATTGTGAACGACTTCGTCAGATACCACATGGACATGTATACCTTCCACACCGGACTCTCGACTCCTCACACCTACCAGTCACAAGCATGGACGTGGCTTGTGCAGGGACGCCCTGTGTCGTTCTATTGGAAAGGGACTGACGATCCGGCGATGAAAGGCGCATGCCACGCGTTCACGTCGTCATCTGGATGCGTCGCGGAAATATCCTCGATGGGTAATGTCGTGGTGTGGTGGCTGGCACTCTTAGCACTGGCCGGAGTTGTTTATGGTGCTATCCGTCTGCGAGACTGGCGCGCATGGGCAATCCTCGCGGGGTATGCGGCACTCTGGGCTCCGTGGCTGCTCTACACTCACCGCACGATTTTCCAGTTTTACTCCGTTGTCTATTTGCCCTTCGTCGCTTTCGCCCTGGTCTATGGAACGGCGCTGTGGACGCATTCCTTAGTGCCAGCGCACATGGAGCATCCACGCATAGAACCCCCGAGAACCGAACCAGCGGGGACGGGACTGGCAGAGCCCGAGAGCACGGAAAGGACGGGGACGCCACTCAATCCTTGGGATCAACAGAACTCACGGCTCGATTCGCATGATTCTGCGCTTAGTGCCATACATGGTTCTGGGCTCAAACCTGAACACGGCTCTCAGCTCAGCCCTGAGATCGAACCCGTGCTCCATTCAACCGGATGGTTCGAGCCGCACAGCACTCGGCTGCTGATTATCACTGTGATAGCCATTATCGTGGGGCTCAGCGCATTTGCCATCTACTGGTGGCCACTCTGGACAGGGACACCGCTTCCCTATTCCACCTGGCAGAGTCATATGTGGTTTGCTTCCTGGATCTAGGATGGCGCTGCTAGCACCCAGGCAGCACAGCGCGAAGAAAACCGACCCCTCACGTACGAGGAGGCCGTGCATGCGATACTGACTGCACTGCATGCACGGCCTGGACTGCTCGACGTGCGGCTTGATCGTCACACGAAAGACGTCACCGCGCGAGAATCCTCACGAGAAAATCGCGCGAGGATCTTCAGGAAAAACCTCACGAGAACGTGATAACCGAGCGGATCACTTCCCCACGCTCCAGCTGAGCATAGGCTTCGTTAATATCGTTGAGCGTAATCGTCTGGGTGACGATGTCCTTCATATTCAGGCGGCCTTCCACCACGAGATCCGCGTACATGGGAATATCATGCTTGATGTTTGTGGATCCCATCCACACGCCCTTAAATCCGCGCTGGGGTACCAGCACGTTGCCCGGATGCAGAGGAATCTCAACCGTTGAATCCGGCTTAGCGAGCCCAATAAAGTAGCATGTACCGCCGGTGGCGAGCATATCCCATCCCTGACGAGCCGTCTGCGCCAGGCCGATTGCCTCAAAGGACTGATCAACACCACGGCCACCCGTCAATCGGCGGACTGCCTCAACTGGATCTTCCTTCGAGGAGTTCACCACTGCAGTAGCGCCAAACTTCTTCGCAAATTCGAGCTTGTTGTCGAAAACGTCGATGGCGATGATCTTCGACGCACCGCAGATACGCGCGCCAGAAATGATATTTAAGCCAATGCCGCCCGTGCCGATCACAGCAACGTAGTCCCCTGGAACAACATGTGCCGAATTGATGGCAGCGCCCGCACCAGTGATTGTTGCACAGCCAATGACGGCTGCCTGTTTCATATCGATCTGGTCATTGACTTTCGCCAGCTGATTCATATGGATCAGAGCCTTTTCAGCGAAGCCACCAATGCCCAGCGCCTGAGTCAGCGGCGTGCCGTCAAGCTTTTTAATCCGTGGCGGCTCATCTGCGCTTCGTACGCATTCCTCGGGATGTTCACAGGACTGAGGATTTCCACGCAGGCACTCAGAACAGTGTCCGCACACCTGCTCCAACGAGGCCACAACCCGATCGCCAGGCTTGAGCCCAATGACCTCGGAGCCTACTGCTTCGACGATGCCAGACACCTCATGTCCAAGCACTGCAGGGAACTGGAAGAGCTGGTCGTCATCTTGGACAAGATGTAGATCAGAGTGGCACAGACCTGAGGCCTCAATCTTGACCAGAACCTCAGCGCCGATTGGATCGTCGATAATGATGTCCTCGGCAGGCGCAAATCCTTGGCCAACTCCATACGAGACGACGGCTTTGATCTTTTGAGGCATTGCTATCTCCCTTCGTTCGCAGTACCTCGACGAGAACGCTTCGAGTAAATTTCGAGTAAAACTCTGTTGAACTCGGTAGCGTCACGTTGAGTCTAAAGACTGCAACGGCAGGCGGCTGAGCCCTCGATCCTAGGCCGAACATCCCAGGATTAAAGTCCTAGAGCTGGCGTTTGTCTGCAACTATATTGGCCAACTCGCGTGGCAACGCTGAGCCACATGTGTCATCGCACACAGCCTCAAGCGCTCTTTTCACGAAAAGACGTTCCGATACACACGTTTTTTATCTTCTTCAACGCCATCCTGATAACGGTTATCAGTCGCCGTTTTCCCAGAGCAGAAATGAAAAGACGTGCATCCAGCAAGGAGCACAGGCACCTTTGCGCACCAGCACCACGTAGACCCAATACCGCGCACCGGCACGAACACATTCGCCGACCGCGTGTCGTACAGCCCCGGTATTGCGCAGCCGCGCAACCTCTGCATTGCGTGCGCAGCCGCGCGACACAACAGGGAGCTATGCCTTCCGAGAGGCGTTAAGCCTCTGTAGTGTTATGTCCCAGGGCGTTAAGCCTCCAGAGCGTTAAAGCTCCAGGGCGTTAAGCCTCCGCACCTTGCCACAGCTGAATCTTGCCACCTGGAATCGCATCGATCAGAGCCCGCGTATAATCCTGCTCTGGATTCTCGAAGAGGGCATCAGCGGAATTACGTTCCACAATCTTCCCATTCTGCATGACGACGATATCGTCAGCCGTTTGGCGTACCACAGCCAAATCGTGCGTGATAAAGAGATACGTCAAACCCATTTCCGACTGAATCTTCGTCAACAAGTCCAAAATCTGAGCCTGCACAAGCACATCCAGAGCGGACACCGCCTCGTCAAGAACAACAATTTCAGGCTTGAGCGCTAAAGCACGTGCGATTGCAACGCGCTGGCGCTGACCACCAGAGAGCTCACCTGGATATCTGCGCATCGTTGAGCGCGGCAGAGCAACAGCATCCAAGAGCTCAGCAACCCGATCCTCCCGCTCCTTCTTCGTGCCCATATGGTGAACGCGCATAGGTTCTTCCACAATGCGAAAAATCGAGTACATGGGATCCAAAGAACCATAGGGGTTCTGGAACACAGGCTGCATTTTGTTGCGCATATCGAAAAGCTGCGCGCGGGAAAATGTGGAGAGATCCTGCCCGTAATAGAAGACTTTGCCACTCGTGGGGTCTAACAGGTTCAAGATAATGTTCGCCACTGTGGATTTACCGGACCCTGATTCACCGACCAAGGCCGTTGTGCGCCCCTTGCGCATATAGAAGCTCACGTCATCCACAGCTCGGAAAACCTCGCCACGATGCCCAGAACCACGCACCTTGTACTCCTTGACGAGATTCTCCACTCGAATCACCTCGTCAGGAACCAGCAGATTCTGAGCTTGCGCCTGTTCACGCTCACGCTCAGAGTACGTGCGAAGCCCGGAATGATGTTCAACATCCTCGCCGGCCTCAATCGCCGCCTCCAACCGATGCGATGCGAGGGACGGCGCGGCAGAGATCAGGCGCTTGGTGTACGGGTGCTGTGGATCCTGCAAAATCTGGAGCGCCGGGCCCGATTCCACAACACGCCCGCGGTGCATCACCACTAGATGCGAGGCACGCTCTGCAGCTAAGCCGAGATCGTGAGTAATGAACAACACGGCCGTGCCAAGTTCCTCCGTCATCTGCTGAAGATGATCCAGAATCTGCTTTTGCACCGTCACGTCCAACGCGCTCGTCGGCTCGTCCGCAATCAGGAGATCAGGCCGTGCCGCCAAACCGATGGCGATCAGTGCACGTTGGCGCATACCACCAGAAAACTCGTGCGGATATTGTTTGGCGCGCCGCTCCGGTTCCGATAAGCCTGCATCGGCCAACAGCTCAACAGCACGCTCATGGGCAGCACTCCCCTTTGCGATTCCGTTCGCCTTGAGCGACTCCGCCACCTGCGACCCAATCTTGTAGACCGGGTTCAGGTTACTCATCGGATCCTGAGGAACCATACCAATCTGCGAGCCGCGCAGATCGACCATCTGCTTAGCGGTGAACTGTGTAATATCTTGCCCCTTGAACAGGATCTGCCCGCCTGTGACCTTGCCAGTCCCTGGCAGCAAGCCAATCACAGCAGCCGCAGTTGTCGATTTTCCAGATCCCGATTCCCCCACAATAGCGACCGTCTGTCCAGGATATATTGTGACGTTTGCCTTCCGAACAGCAGGAACCATGCCTGTTGAGGATCTAAACGCAACCTCAAGATCCTTGATGTCTAGCAAGGGAGCAGCAGCCTTCGCATCATCCGCCATTGTTATCCCTCCTCCTCATCGAGCCTTCGGGTCGAGCGCATCACGCACGACGTCGCCCATCATGATAAAGCCCAGCACCGTAAGAGCCAACGCTGCGGCAGGATACATCAGAACTTGTGGAGCCGTACGCAATGCAGCCTGAGCATCGGAGATATCAGCACCCCAGCTGATCACCGTAGGAGGAAGACCGATACCCAGGAAGCTCAGCGTTGCCTCCGTCACAATAAACGACCCTAGCGCCACAGTGGCATACACGATGATTGGCGCAGCAGCGTTGGGCAACACATGCCGCACCAGATTCGAGAATCCTGACGATCCGAGTGCTCGGGAGGCGGACACAAATTCCTCGTTCTTGACTTCCATCACCGACCCGCGCGTAATCCGCGCAATTTGTGTCCAGCCAAAGGCGCCCAGCACAATCACCACCGTCAAAATCGTGCGGTCATTCTTAAACATCTGCATGACGACGATCGCCGCCAGCACGAAAGGAATCGCGAAGAACACATCGGTGATACGCGATAACGCCGCGTCGAGCCAACCACCGCGCCATCCAGCAATCGCGCCCAGCAGCACACCGATCACAGTGGCGAGCAACGTGGAGAGGACGCCAACGGAGACCGAGGCACGCGCCCCGTAAATCATGCGGGCAAAAATATCGCATCCCTGACGATTAAAACCCAAGATATGGCCGTGCGATGCACCCTGATACGAATTCTGCAGTTCACACAGACTCGGATCCTGCGACGTGAAAATCTGGGGTGCAATCGCCATGGTCAGTGCACAAGCGATCATGAGGGCACTCACCCAAAATATCGGCCGCCTGCGCAGGTACTTCCACGCCTCACCCCACATTGACGAGGGAGCAGACTCATCCGCTACAGCATCTACTGCACCCAGACCCGTTTCGTCAATATCCGAAACATAGTGGTTCTGGCCAGGCAAAAGTTCTTGACTACTACGCATAACGAATCCTCGGATCCAAGGCTGCATACAACAGATCAACCAGCAAGTTAGCAATGATGTAGACCAGCACCAGAACAGTTGTGAACGACACAACGGTTGGTGCGTGCCCCTGCAAAATAGCTCTCCACATCACGTTGCCAACGCCGGGAATATTGAAAATACCTTCTGTGACGATTGCGCCGCCCATCAACGAGCCCAAGTCGCCACCAAGGAAGGTCACAACCGGGATCATCGAATTACGCAGCACATGCGCAACAACGACCCTGCGGTGCGTCACACCTTTTGCTTCCGCTGTGCGCACATAGTCTGCTGAAAGATTCTCCGACACGGATGTGCGCGTCAAACGAAGGACGTAGGCGAGCGACACCGCACCCAGCACGATCGCAGGCAGCAGCATAGATCGGAACGACGCCTCGCTATCCACAGTGATCGGGGACCACCCCAGCTTCACGCCGAGCAAGAACTGCAGAACAAAGCCGATCACGAAGGTAGGAACAGCGATCACGAACAACGAGACCATCAGGATCGTGGCATCAAACACGCCCCCGCGGCGCAAACCTGCGATCAAACCAAGAATCACACCAAAGATCGCCTCAAATGCCAACGCCATCACAGCAAGTTTGATCGTATAGGGGAACGCACGTGCCATCACGTCAGAAACTGCCTGACCAGAGAACGTGGTTCCAAAATCTCCGACGAAAATGCCCTTCATATAGAGCAGGTATTGGAGAACAAGGGGCTTATCGAGGTTGTACTGCGCCCGCAGCTGCTCAACCACAGCGGGAGTCAGCGGTTTATCCCCACCAAGCGCCGCAACTGGATCACCCGGCATTGCGTACACCATCGCAAAAATCAAAAATGTGGCTCCAAAGAATACCGGGATCATTTGAAGGACACGTCGCCCAATATAGCGAAGCACGGGCACTCCTTCCACACATCACAACAGAAGAACGGTGCTCTGGTGGAGCACCCCAATGCAAACCAGGGGGGTGGAATGGATCGGCAACAATTCACTCCACCCCTGATTCACAGCGTCACAATCGTCTATGCCTGACGCGTCACTTCTGGACTACTTTTGAACCGCGTAGTACAGCGGCACGGTATCCCAACCGAACTGGACATTCTTGACGTTTTCGGAATACCCACCGATAGCGTTCGAATACCACAGCGGAATCTGAGGCAGATCCTTGATGAGGGTCTCCTGTGCCTGAACGAACATCCCATCAGCCTTGTCCTTATCAGCTGCGAGCGCATCCTGGAGCAGCTTGTCAAAATCAGGATTGTCGTAGTGGGCATCGTTCGAGCCGGCGTTCTTCGTAAAGATTGGCCCCATGAAGTTGTACACGGACGGATAGTCAGCCTGCCACCCGGCACGCACTGCACTCGTCAGTGTTCCCTGTGTGGCCTCGTTACGCAGCTGCCCAAACTGTGGGTATGGCTTGCCCTGCGCCTCAATGCCGAGCACGTTCTTGATCGAATTCATCGTTGCGTCAACCCACGCCTTGTGATCACCATCAGCGTTATAAGCCAATTCAAACTTCGTGTTACCCCAGTCAGAAATAGCGTTAGCCTTCGCCCACAATTCCTTTGCCTTATCGGGGTTGTAGGTCAGGACGTCGCCACCATTGAGCTTCTCCTGGTGTCCTGGAATCACAGGCGCCACAAAGTCCGTGGCGGGAGTACGCGTATCTTGGAAGATCGTCTTCGTAATCGTTGGCCGGTCGATCGCCAGCGAGAGAGCCTGCCGGCGCAGTCTGCCTTCTTCATCCCACGCGAAATGTGGCAAATAGGACGGGATTGCAAATGCCTGGAACACAGCACCCGGAGCGTTCACCGCACGATCGCCCAAATCCTTCGTGAATGTGGAGAGTGATGCTGCTGGGATTGTATCCAGCACATCCAGGTTGTTAGCGAGCAGGTCGTTGTATGCAGAATCCATCTGCTCGTAGAACTTGACCGTCAAGCCACCATTTTCCACCTTGCGCGGACCTGAATAATCTGGGTTCGGCGTCAGCGTGATCTCAACGTTGTGATTCCAGTTATCGAACTTGTACGGGCCGTTGCCAACTGGCTTTTCACCGTAGGCCTTCAAATCGCTGAACGCAGACTTGGGCATTGGGCTAAACGCGGTGTATCCCAAACGGCTGACGAAATCGGACTGCGGAGAGTTGAGCTTGATGGTGAACTCCGTGGGCGAAACGACCTTCAGACCAGTCAGCTCCGTATCTTTTTCTGTCGAATAACCCTCAATGGGCTCGAAGAACTGAGCTGAAAGCGCCTTATTTGAAAGTTTTGCGCCCCAATTCCATGCATCGACGAACGACTGCGCATCAACAGGATCACCGTTCGTAAACTTCCAGCCGTCCTTGAGCTTGACGTCCCAGGTCTGGTTGTCATCGGACGTAATGGAATCGGCCACTTCCATCTGAGTCTTGCCGTCTTTGTCATAGGAGACAAGGCCTGACCAAATCACGGTTGCAATGCGTCCGCCGCCCGTCTCGTTAATATTGGCAGGAATAAATGGGTTTTGAGGTTCAGTGCCATTGACTGTCACAACCTGCCCGGCACCGCTGCCCGACTCGCTGGTAGCCGAGCCCGAATCGGAAGAGCCGCCACATCCAGCTAATACGAGGGCAGCCGCAACAGCAGATGCAAAAAGAGCTTTCGATACGCGCATGTCCTCTCCTTTCTTGTTCCCTATGGTTGTGTCGCATTCACTGCATGCCGCAGCAACGAACTCTCTGACGATCAACGATGACGCGACGTCACGACCGTCCAAGCGTTCCCGCTACGACAACGCACCCGAACTGAAGGTGTGTTACGAACAAGCTACCATGCTGTACTCATCATTTTTATGGTATTTACCCAGGTTTGTTGCTGTGAGATTTCAACCGAGACGAATATATCGCCATCACCCAGCGCGCAAGAAACACATGCTACAGTGCGAGCCCGCGCGGACTATTCCGCCAGTCTTCGCGCGTTGCTGCACATGATTCATATTCTGAGAAAGGGTGGCACCTCAGTGCGCCATAATATGGCTAACCAGAAAAACGGCGCCGGTGATAAATTCGTCACAGCGCGTTATCGCTGCCCATACCTGATCGAGGCTGCCTGAGACGAAGCCACAGTGCCTGCGACGTACACTAACGAGGGGAGATGAAGGCCATGATCACATACGACGAGCGAGGCTGCCGCAAGGTGTTGCACACGTATGCCCATCGCGCCGACGAGATCAAGACCGAAGTTGAGCACACTATCCGTGCGCAAATTGTTCACGATTTTTCCCGAACGAAAACAGCCAGCCACATCCCCTACCACGGCATGAAACTCTTCGAGTGCCGCGTCAACGTGGGAAAGCTTCCCGCGATCCGCGTGGCGTTTGCTCTGAGTGGGGATGACGTTGACGTTGCATTCATGACGACGAATATCCAAAAATCCGACTTCAGCCGCCAGCTCGATGCCTTTCTGAAGTAGGAAGCACTAAAACATTTGAAGTAGTCTGCACAAAAACATTTCTTGACGTCGTCGCCGTCAGCACTTCATCACCGCCAGCACTTCATCGCCTTCAGCACATAGCCGCCTTTACTTCCTCACCGCCATCACCCCATCGCCTTCAGCGCAGAAAAAGGTCTGGAGCCATGCGCGAGGCGTAACCCCAGACCTTGTGCGTTATCAGCTGCGACTTATGAGCGTCACTCAGTTGAGCGTCACTCAGTGCATCCCGACGATCTCGCCATCTTCCGTGACGTCCACGTCCACCGCAGATGGACGACGACCCAAGCCTGGCAGCGTCATAATCGAACCGGTCAACATCACAACGAAGCCAGCACCAGCCGAGAGGCGAACCTCGCGAATCTGCACGTCGAAGCCTTCTGGAGCACCAACGGCCTTGGGATCCGTGGTGAACGACGACTGCGTCTTCGCCATACACACCGGCGCATCCGCCCAGCCCCACTGCTCCAGTTTGGCAATCATCTTCTTCGCTGCAGGTGTGAACGACACAGAGCCGGCGTGATACACCTGGCGCGCAATCTTCGTTGCCTTCTCGGTCAGCGAGTCCCCGTCCTCATACGCGAACGTAGACTGGCTCGGCGACTCCTCGCATGCCTTGACGACGGCCTTCGCCAAATCCTCAGCCCCGGCGCCACCGTCAGCAAAGTGTGTAGCAAGCACGACGTCCACATTCAGATGCGCCACAGCGTCACGCACTGCCTGGATCTCCGCCTCAGTGTCGGATGCAAACTGGTTGATCGCCACAACAACGTGCTGGCCGAACACCTTCTGCAAGTTTTCAACATGGCGCACAAGGTTCGGCAGACCAGCCTTCACTGCTTCCACATTTTCACCGTTGCCCAGATCCTTCACCGCCACACCGCCGTGATACTTCAGGGCACGCACTGTTGCGACGATAACTGAGACATCCGGGCGCAGACCCGTCTTGCGGCACACAATATCCATGAACTTCTCTGCGCCAAGATCGGCACCGAAACCAGCCTCCGTAATGACGTAGTCGGCAAGCTTCAAAGCGCTCTTCGTGGCGATCACAGAATTGCAGCCATGCGCGATATTTGCGAAAGGTCCACCGTGCAGGAACGCAGGCGTGCCTTCCATCGACTGCACCAGGTTAGGAGCCAAAGCGTCGCGGAGCACAGCCGTCATCGCGCCCTCGGCGTGAATATCGTGAGCAGTGACAGGATTACCAGAATAATCTTCACCGATCACGATTCGGCCAAGCCGTTCCTTCAGATCTTCCAGGGACGTCGCCATACAGAAGGTGGCCATTACTTCGCTGGCCGCGGTGATATCAAAGCCGGTCTCGCGCGTCACGCCATTACTCTTGGCACCAACGCCGATGACGATATCACGCAGCACGCGGTCATTCATATCAATCGCGCGACGTACGGACACCGTTGCGGGATCGAGTTCCACTGTGCGGAAGTACAGAGCAGCATCCGTCATGGCTGCGAGCAAATTCTGCGCCTCCGCGATAGCTGCGAAATCGCCGGTGAAATGCAAGTTAATTTCATCAATCGGCAGGATTGACGCCTTGCCGCCACCCGTCGCTCCGCCTTTGACACCGAACACCGGCCCCATCGACGGTTCACGCAGTGCAACCATTGCATTCTTTCCGATGCGACGCAAACCATCCGCTAGCCCGATCGACGTCGTCGTCTTGCCCTCACCAGCGGGGGTTGGAGTAATTGCTGTCATCAGTACCAGGTGAGATTCTTTGCGATCAGGAAGATCCGTCAAATAGTTGAGGTCTACTTTCGCTTTGTCGTGCCCATAGCGCAGCAAGTGTTCATCGGGAATATCGATGGAATGAGCGATTTCTTCAATTGGTTGAACGGTCATGTACACTCCTTTGTTGTGCGTTACCATCGACACAATTGTACGCACGAAATGCATGGTGAGTCACATAATTGATACTTTTTGTTACCCCGTTTTTGTGTCCGTTCAGCTTTCTTTCATATTTTTTCGCCCTCTGCAGCGCTTTGTCATGTCTTTTATGACGCTCACCTTGGCGATCACGCTCCACCGGCTTTCATCATCCCAAGAATATTGAGAAGGATATCGAGATGGATGATATTGGGATGGGTATCGAGTCGTTGTTGAGTTTTCCTCTCGTTGTTGAGTTTTCCTCGGCACACCTTTCCTTATTTCCGCCTCTTTCTTGAGCTTTCACTGTGCAACGATGCGAAAACATGCTCAACAGAAAAACAGACGAAGATCGATACGAAAACGGGCTCCCGAACGATCATGTACATCACCGTGTACCACTCGGAAGCCCGTGTTCACATATTCAGTTCAGTTATTCAGTTCGGTTTTACTCAGTCCACGTCAGCATCACAACACACCACGGCGCACTCTACCTCGGGGAACCAGAGGATTCTGCGTCCGGTTGCTGCATGCGGCCTCACCTACTCCGTCACAGCTCCTGAACCATCCGATTCCGGAGCATCCACACCTGCAGATTCAGGGGCGAGCGCAACAGGTGGCTGCAGCCCTTGGATGTGCGAAACGTACTCGGTTGGCACAACATCGTCAGGCAGCGGCTCATCAGCATCTTGACCCGTGAATGTGAACGACATCGGAATATCGTCAGTATCCACGCCGACCACGATGATCTGACCATCCTTGAACTCGCCGAACAGCAACCGCTCGGACAGCGCATCTTCGATATCCCGCTGAATTGCTCGACGCAGCGGCCGCGCACCCAGCACCGGATCAAAGCCACGATCTGCCAACAGTTCCTTTGCTTGATTACGCAGCACAATATGAAGGTTGCGTTCAGCAAGGCGCTGATCGAGTTTAGCGATCATCAAATCGACAATCTGGAGAATCTCGGTGCGATCCAACTGCGGGAAGACGATGACCTCGTCAACACGGTTCAAGAACTCCGGCCGGAAGTTTTCCTTCAAAGCCTCGTCCACACGCTGGGTCATCCGCTCGTAGCTGCCACGCGTATCGTTGCCCACCTGGAAACCAGTCGATACGCCCTTGGCGAGGTCTTTAGCACCCAGGTTCGTGGTCATAATGATGATGGTGTTCTTGAAGTCCACCACTCTCCCCTGAGAATCCGTCAAGCGGCCTTCCTCCAGAATCTGCAGCAACGAATTGAACAGATCCGGATGCGCCTTCTCGATTTCGTCGAAAAGCACCACGGAGAATGGCTTGCGGCGAACCTTTTCCGTCAACTGACCGCCCTCTTCGTAGCCCACATACCCCGGAGGAGCACCGAACAGACGAGAAACCGTGTGCTTCTCCTGATACTCGCTCATATCCAGAGTAATCAGAGCAGATTCGTCACCAAAGAGGAACTCGGCCAACGCCTTGGCCAGTTCCGTTTTACCTACGCCAGTAGGACCAGCGAAGATGAACGAACCAGCAGGCCGGTTGGGATCCTTCAAGCCCGCGCGCTGACGACGAATCGACTGTGCGATAGCCTTAACGGCTTCTTCCTGGCCAACCACGCGCTTGTGCAGCTCGTCCTCCATGCGCAGGAGCTTCGCAGATTCAGCCTCAGTCAACTTAAAGACAGGAATTCCAGTTGCACTGGAGAGTACCTCAGTAATGGTGTCCTCATCCACAACAGACACGGTATCCATATCCGAGTCTTTCCAGTTCTTCTCCATCTCCTTGCGCTGATCGTTCAGATGAGCCTCCTCATCGCGGAGTGACGCGGCCCGTTCGAAATCCTGGCTGTCGATCGCGGACTCCTTATCCGCGCGCACCGACTTGATCTTCTCGTCCAAATCGCGCAGTTCCTGCGGCTCACTCGCACGGCGGATCGCAAGGCGTGCACCGGCCTCGTCAATCAAGTCGATAGCCTTATCAGGCAGGAAACGGTCGTTGATATATCGACTGGACAGCGTTGCCGCAGCCTCCAAGGCATCATCCGTAATCGTCACATGATGATAGTTTTCATACTCGTCACGCACACCCTTAAGGATCATGACCGTTTCTTCAGTAGAAGGCTCATCGACCTGGATCGGCTGCAGGCGCCGAGCCAGAGCTGCATCCTTCTCAATGTGCTTGTGATATTCATCCAGAGTCGTCGCACCGATCACCTGGAGCTCACCACGCGCCAGTTTCGGCTTGAGCAAGGACGCCGCATCCAAAGCGCCCTCAGCAGCTCCAGCGCCAACAAGCGTATGAATCTCGTCAATAAACAACACGATATCTCCGCGCTGATCAATCTCCTTGAGGATCTTCTTCATACGTTCCTCAAAGTCACCACGATATCGGCTACCAGCAACCAACGAACCCATATCCAACGCATACAGCTGTTTGCCTTTGAGCGTTTCAGGCACGTCCTGAGCCGCAATCATCTGCGCAAGGCCTTCCACAACTGCCGTCTTGCCGACACCAGGTTCGCCAATCAACACCGGGTTGTTCTTCGTACGACGTGAAAGAACCTGCATGACGCGTTCAGTTTCGCGCTGACGCCCAATCACAGGATCCAACCGGCCGTCAATTGCGGCCTTCGTGAGGTTGCGACCGAACTGATCCAAGATCGTAGCGCCCGCCTTCGTGCCGCCTCGACGGCCACCAGCCGCCACACCCACCGGCTCCTGATCACTATTCCCATTTGGATAGCCAGAGATCAGGTTCATCACTTGCTTGCGCACACTGTTCGTATCCGTGCCGAGCTTCGTCAGCACCTGAGCAGCAACCCCTTCCGGTTCACGCGTCAAGCCCAACAAAAGGTGTTCTGTACCGATATAGGAATGCCCCAGCTGCAAGCCCTCACGCATCGCATATTCGATGACCTTCTTGGCGCGCGGCGTGAACGGAATATGTCCAGATGGCGTTTCCTGCCCTTCACCGATGATCTCAACCACCTGGGAACGCGCGTCATCCAGCGAAATATCCAGCGACTCCAACGCCTTTGCTGCGACGCCTTCGCCTTCCTTAATTAGCCCCAACAGAATGTGTTCGGTGCCCAGATAGTTATGCTTCAGCCCACGAGCCTCCTCCTGGGCGAGCACAATCACACGCCGAGCACGGTCAGTAAACCGTTCGAACATACCAACTCCTCATCTCCTGCACAGGCACGGAGTGTTAACCCCACTCGATACCCGTGCAATCGCCCTTCAGGCCTTGCGAATCTGCACAGTACAACGCTGTGTACCTGCGGATATTCCCACACATCATACATCTTGATAGAGCATACTTCAATAAAACTTGATTCAAGCTCTATCAACTTTCAAAACGCGCTACTAGCCCAAAAATCGCTTTTAATCCTAACGAATACCCTGCGCCTCCACCGAGCTTTTCGCCCGTGGCGTGTAGCCAGCCCCTCACACCTCAACCCACAGGGTAAACGGCCCGTCGTTGAGCAAAGACACCTCCATATGAGCGCCAAACTGACCTGTAAATACAGGAACGTGCCATGTTGTGCGGAGCTCGTCAGCAAGCACATCGAACAGTGGACGAGCCACCTCGCCTGGCGCGGCATGTGAAAATCCAGGTTTTTTCCCCTTGCGCACGTCCGCATACAACGTAAATTGGGAGACGAGGAGAACCGGTAAACCTGAGTCTTCAAGGTTGACGCGTTCACTTTCGGATTCAGGCTGTATGGCCTGAGGCTGCACCATTTTGAGCTGTGCAATTTTGCGTGCAGCCTTCTGAATCTGCGCAGAGCCGTCCGTCGGTGATATTCCCACAAAAGCAAGAACACCTCGGCCAATCTGTGCGATCTGCTGGCCTTGTACACTCACACGAGCCTCTGCGACTGCTTGCAATAGAACACGCATTATCGTCCCCTTCCCTGACGAGGCACCCGGCGTGGCGCCCTGTGTGGCAGAGCTTGTGGTGGCAGGACTCGAGCTGCCCCTTTCCAGCCGCACCTCACAGCTGCAAGTTCGGACCAGAGCAGCGCACTGCGTCACGCAACCACTGAGCCCGCCTGGGAAGCATCACCTGGATCAAGATACTCCACGTTTGCCTGAAGAATCCCGCGGCTAGCCGACGTCGATCCAGACGTTGATCCAACCGTCACCGTCGATCCATCTGGAACAGACGGATCGAGCCACGCGAGTCCCACCGCGCCTTCTTCCCAATGATAGGCACTCGACGTCACAATTCCTGCCTCATGTTCATGGAAACGTACGGGTGCCCCGAGTGCAGGAAGATCCCACTCCTGCGCATCGATAAAGAGACCGACTGCACGCAAGCCCGCATCGTTGGGAGGGCGATCATCTACACCTGGCCAGAGGACACCCGAACGAACACGCAGCGCTTCAAATGCCCCCGCCCCAGCAATTCGTCCCCCTCGGTGATGCCAGTCTCGTACAAGGGAGCCTATATGAGACGGATCCAGTGCCGCGATGACGAAGGTCAAAAAGTCTGTCTCCGTATCTGCCGCACGTGAAGAGCCGAATGGCGCCACTTTGACCCACGAGATGCGGGAATCGTCACGAAGAAACTTCCCAGCCTCGCCGAACCCGCCCACAATAGTTTGTTCACGAGTTGGCTTGCTCGGCGGCTCACTCGTTGACCCGCCAGCTGGTTCGTGAGCAAGCTCCCCTCCATCCAACGCACCCTCACCGCGCGAAGCGCCTTGATGAAACTCGGCACCCATGTAGGACATGTAGGAGAGATCCATGTAGGAAAGATCCACGATGGCGGCTCCTGCCCCGAGATCCCTCTGCTCGCGCGACGGCCGACCGTAATGCCAAGGGACATTGGACGATGCCTTGGCGAGCGGCGGGATATCCGCCGATTCCTCGGGCTGCGTGGACAAAGTGTTATCCGCACCGATGCCATCATCGCCAAAACTCATGGCTCCTGGCACGGCAAAAAGAGGGGAACGCAACCCCGTCATGCTTTCGTCCTGAACGACGACCCGTCGTTCACCTGAACCCGCGAGAGCCTCCCTGCCATATAGGTCGCCATCTCGTGCCCGAACGCAGCCATGTCCAGTGCATAGAACACATCGGAATTGACCAGACCCACCATCAGCTGCTGACCTTGAAGATTCGCTGTTGCGGCTGGTGTTGATGCAATCGCATCGGCAGCCATCTTCATCTGGGGTCCTTGAATATAGCCTGCCCACGTCAACGCATATCCAGAGGGCTGCGCCGATGTTGCTTCAAGAATTGTTGCATCGCCGTGTTTGGCAACCCCTGGGACTGCACGAACAAAACCCACAGTTGAAGACCATACGTCGCCTTTTGTCAGCTCTTCGTACATCGCAGATCCAGGCACTTCTTTGTCCACAACCCCGGCATCCTGCTGAGCAAGCCACACGGTTGACGTGACTTCTACAAACGGGGAGGATCCGATGTTTTGAAGAGTGAGTTCGTGCAGATACCCCGCTGGTTCAATACCCGAGTAGCTCAATACTCCGGCACCGCGCCACGAACCGAGAAGCCACACAAGAGGATAGTTTTCCGGCGCAATATTCTCCGGAATCTGAAAAGTCATAGTCCAACTCTAAATCAGCGAGCATCGGATCTACATCAGCGGGCACGATATCAGAGTGCACGATGCGCAAAAACCAGCAGGTGTGACACAGCCAACCGATCCTGTTAGACTACAAGAGCCGAGTCGGGAAGCCCCGGGCTCCAAAAATTGCCGCTTCGAGCGGCCTCTGCGCCGACTGGCGCTATCCGGCTCGGCTTTCTTTTTCTGTGGCAGCGCACGTGTTCTGTGACGCGAATCGTTGCATAAACAAGAAAAAATCTATCAAGAACTGAATACAACAATTGAATACTCAGCAACTGGATATCGCACGTCACCACGAGCACTGGTCAGTAGCGCTGAAGCTAGCGAACAGTGCGGTTATTGTGCAAGCAAACGTTGCCGTGTATGAATAAGCGTTGTCGATTGTGCAGTGAACTTTCGTCGCAATGATGTGATGGAAGGTGCCTGTACGACGCACGGATCTTATGCAGAGGGAATTGTCCTGCGAGGGACATAGCTCCCGAAGGATACGACGCACCATACAGCATGGCACTGTTCTGTTGGCACAAGTGGAAAACGACGGCCGTTGCCGTCACTCACGACGATATCTCATGCCAAGAAAACGGTAAGAAGACAAGGCAATTTCATAACCGTTAACAATTCAAAACTGGATACACAACTACATATGTGCATGTGCGCCGTGTTTGCTAATTCGCGGCGCACACTGCTTTGCACGCTGCTCTGCATTACGTACTGCTTTGACTGCGATTGAGATGTACAACGTCGTGTACACAACGTCTACAGAATCGCTTATTTTGCTTATTTCGCTTATTTCGTAGGGTCGGCAACGACTGCTAGCATCTGGTCAAAGTCAGCATCCACATCGGCATCAGGCTGGTACGTGAACCGCGAGACGACATATGCAACTGCAAGATTGAGAAGAAAACCCGGGAGGATCTCATACATCGTCTGATGTAGCGCAGGAATAGATCCCCAGACGAAAACCACAACAGCTCCCGTCACCAAACCGGCGAATGCACCGCGTGCCGTCAATCTGCGCCAGAAAAGACTCAACAACACGATCGGACCGAACGCTGCACCGAACCCAGCCCATGCAAAGCTGACCAGCTGCAGCACCGCAGAATTCTGGTTCAGCGCGAACAGTGCCGCAACGATCGACACCGCGAGCACGCTCGCACGCGAGAGTATCAGGAGCGTGCGCGCCGAATGCTTGCGCCCCATCAGGGCATAAATATCCTCAACCATCGCTGACGAACACACAATCAGCTGGCTGCTCATCGTACTCATCGTCGCCGCCAAGACGGCCGCGAGCACAAGACCCGCAACAAACGGATGAAAGAAAATCTGGGACAAAAGCAGAAACACCGTTTCCGGATCCTGGGGAGCGCGATCACGATGCTGCGCAAAATAGCCAATACCGATGAGGGCAGTGAGCACCGCACCACCCGTTGTCAGCATCATCCACACAAAAGAAATCTTGCGGGAAATACGCGCCTCGTGGGCAGTTCGCAACGCCATAAACCGCACAATAATATGAGGCTGTCCGAAATACCCCAATCCCCACGCCATAATAGAAATCAGTCCAACAACAAATGCTCCTACGCCCAGCTGATCAATCCCCGAAAAGAAATTAAACGCATCCGGCTTCGCGGCAACAATATGCGTGGCAGCATTGCCCCAACCACCCATGTTGAATACTGCAACGAGGGGTACTGCTATCAGTGCGGCAAGCATCAGGAGCCCCTGCGCCATATCCGTCATCGTGGCACCCAGAAAACCGCCGAAAAGGGTGTAGAGAACGGTGACCATCCCAACGACCGCCATGCCCGCATAATATGACCAACCGAATGTGGCATGGAAGAACTTTCCTGACGCCACCAAGCCGCTAGACACGTAAAAGGTGAAGAACACAAGGATGATCAGTGAAGCCGTCACACGCAAACCGACAGCATGACGACGAAAACGGCGAGCAAAAAACGTAGGGATCGTGATGGAGTTTCCCGCAATCTCTGTATAGGCTCGCAGACGTGGAGCAACCAGCTTCCAGTTAAACCAAGCTCCAATTGTCAACGCTATCGCCATCCACGCTTGGATCACGCCGGAAAGATAGATCGCACCAGGCAGCCCCATCAACAACCACGCCGACATATCTGCTGCATTAGCCGACAACGCTGCCATCGCGGGGGAAAGCTGTCGTTCCGCAAGCATGTACCCATTGACGCTGGACGTCTTACGATAGGCGTAATAGCCGATCGCTATCATGAGTGCGAAATAGATCAGAATCGCAAGAATCTGGTATGCGTGATCCGACACTTCCTCTGCATTCCTTTCCTCAGACTTCCTCAGCCCGCTTCGTCAGATCTCATATTCACTGACAAACACACAGATAAGTATTCACATCTCATTCGTCATTGATCGCAACAAGCGATTATTCATCAGAACAAACGATGAGAACAAACAATGAGCCGGAATCGCCTCACGATATTAATGAGGGCATGCAGTTCTGTTCTGTCTGTGCACGTGTCTGTTATCGGCCTAGCCCGCCAGCGTGCCCACGCGAATCCGCGCTCGTCTTGCTGATACTAATCCGACTAATCTGACTAATCCGAGCCTACGACAATATCGCCGTTAGCCTCGACGTCGATCTTCTCAACCCTCGCACCCAGATTCTCAAGTTTTTGCATAAAATGCTCGTAACCACGGTTGATCAGATCAACACCATAGACCATCGACGTGCCCTGTGCAGCCAGCGCCGCAATCAAATAACTGAAGCCGCCACGAAGGTCAGGTACCACAACATCCGCAGCCTGCAACGGTGTTGCGCCTTGAATCACACAAGAATGGTAGAAATTACGACGACCAAAACGGCACGGCGACCCGCCCAAGCACTCACGATAGAGCTGGATATGCGCACCCATATCGACAAGAGACTTTGTGAATCCGAAGCGGTTCTCATACACGGTCTCGTGCACAATGGACATACCATCTGCCTGCGTCAGGGCAACCACCAACGGCTGCTGCCAGTCCGTCATAAATCCAGGATGAACGTCGGTTTCAAGCGAAATCGAATGAAGTGCACCGCCTGGGTGCCAAAAACGAATGCCGTCATCATCTACCTGGAATGCTCCCCCGACCTTGCGGTACACATTGAGGAAGCTCATCATATCCTTCTGTTCGGCTCCACGAACATAGATATCGCCGTGGGTTGCGAGCGCTGCCGATGCCCAGCTGCCCACCTCAATTCGATCTGGCAAAGCGGTGTGCGTGTACCCATGCAGCTGCGACACACCCTCGATACGAATCGTCCGGTCGGTATCCACCGAGATAATGGCACCCATCTTCTGGAGTACTGCGATCAGATCCATAATTTCGGGCTCAACAGCAGCATTCGTCAACTCTGTGATGCCTTCGGCCATCACCGCTGTAAATAGGGTCTGCTCCGTCGCACCCACAGACGGGTACGGTAAATGCACTGGCTTTGCGCGCAGACCGTGCTCCGCCACGAGGTGCATGCCGGAATCTTCTTGTATTCTCCGTGCTCCAAAATCCTCGAGCACATTCACGTGGAAATCAACGGGGCGCCCGCCAATATGGCAGCCACCCAGATCGGGGATGAATGCCTCCCCCAACGAGTGGAGCAGCGGCCCGGCGAACAGAATGGGAATGCGTGACGAGCCCGCCAACATGTCCATCCCCACCACATCATCTGGCAAGTGCAGCTGGCCTGGCGTCATCGTCAACACGCCGGCTTCTTGGTCGTAATCAACAGACGCCCCATGCATCTTCATCAGCTCCGACACAATATCGACGTCCCTGATCAGGGGAACATTCCGCAGCACAGATGTCTCTGGTGTCAGGAGAGACGCAACCATCGCTTTCGACACAAAGTTCTTTGCGCCGCGCACCGAAATCTCGCCGCCAAGGGGCTTGCCGCCCATCACTCGAAGCGTTCCGACCATGTTCCTCCGTTCATCTCAACTGATCATTCTACGGTGTTCGATACAGCGACGGAATGGGAGGGTGATTTCCAGCCGATGACGAACCATCCATACACTCACGGGTGAATGAACAGTACGCACTCTCATGGATGAACGCACCCATCCAGATACGCACGAGCGACAGTCCACGTACCTTTTCACCACGTATTGAGACCATATATCCCTTGCATATCACGGTATGAGATGAAAGGATCACAATATGAGCATTTCCGGATCTGGTGTTGGTGTTCTAGACAAAGCAGCTGCCGTGCTCTCCGCACTCGAAGACGGCCCACAGACACTGGCAGAACTCGTCTCCGCCACGCACTTGGCTCGCCCTACCGCACATCGGCTTGCCGTCGCGTTGGAATTTCATCGTTTCGTCACGCGCGATATGCAAGGACGCTTCGTCTTGGGACCACGCCTCACAGAACTCGCAGCCTCGGCTGGCGAGGATCGGCTCCTTGCGTTGGCAAGTCCTGTTCTGACCGCGCTGCGTGACCACACAGGGGAATCTGCTCAACTCTTCCGCCGCCAGGGAGAAGCATGCATCTGCGTCGCCAGTGCAGAGCGGTCTTCCGGACTGCGGGATTCGATTCCCGTTGGCGCAGTCCTCTCGATGAAAACGGGTGCTGCTCCCCAAATTCTGTTGGCGTGGGAAGAACCTGAAATTCTGCACCGCGGACTACAAGGAGCTGGTTTTACGGCAACGAATTTATCCGCAGTGCGCCGGCGCGGTTGGGCTCAGTCTGTTGGAGACCGCGAACCAGGCGTGGCATCTATCGCAGCGCCTGTGCGTGGAACCGATGGCAAAGTTGTAGCGGCTGTAGCAATTTCCGGCCCTGTTGAACGCATCGGGCACCAACCAGGCAGGCACCATGCCACAGCAGTGATGGCAAGCGCAAAACGGCTGACGAACCTACTGCAAACAACACCGCAGCACAGCAGCGCATCCTGACGAGCACAACAGGTAGACCGGTTGCACTAGAGACGGGTAGTTCGGGTTGTACCAGGGTGCGGGTAGACCGGCTACGAGGCGGCGCAGACCAGCGAAACCGCGGAACACACGAACGGTACAGCGCACGCGAGCACACGGAATACGCGGAGCATACACAGAGGGGCAACGAGTGGCACAGCACACCAGAAGATCCAACACGCACAACGATGGCGGACGTATGAACCGCCCCATATCCGGGCACACACCAGACGAGTACCCCTCCTCTCAGTACCCTTCCTCACAGTACCTTTCCTCTCAAGGAGCTACCCCGATGGGCATGACGCTCCTTGTGACGAACGACTTCCCCCCGCGCGCCGGCGGCATCCAAACCTACCTGGACGGTTTCACCCGCCAGCTCGACCCCAGCCGCCTCGTTGTGTTTTGCTCTTCCCCCAGGCCGAGCGATGTGGCGGCTGGGCCGAGCGCAGCCGAGTGGGATGCCGCCCAACCGTTCACGGTTGTCCGCGCCGCCACCACCATGATGCTGCCAACCCCAGCAATCGTGAAACGCATGCAGCAGCTGATCCGCCGCTACCACATTCGCACTGTATGGTTTGGCGCTTCAGCACCCCTTGGCATCATGGCGGGGGCGGCGCGGCGGGCCGGCGCGCTCCACGTGGTCGCCACCACGCATGGGCACGAGATTGGCTGGACGATGGTTCCCGGCGCCCATGCCTTGGTGCGTCACATCTTTCACAGTGCAGACACCGTCACATATTTGACGAAGGCGACACTGCGCCGCTTAGCTCCGTCAATTGGAGCCACACATACGGTACGGATGCCCGGCGGAATCGACCCTAACGCAATCCAGTTTTCTCCGCGAAGCCGAGCCAAGCTCCGCAAACGCTACGCAATTGCCGACGATGCGCCAGTCGTGGTCTGCATTTCGCGTCTGGTGGCACGCAAAGGGCAGGACTCCCTCATTCGCGTGTGGCCGCGCGTTCATCAGCGGTTCCCGCGCGCGCACCTCGTGATCGTCGGCAAAGGACCCTACGAACAGCACCTTCGTAGAATGATCGAGCATCTTCCGTCAGAAGCGGCACGCACTATTACGCTGACCGGCGAAGTTAAAGGCACTGAACTTTCTGCGCACTACTCCCTGGGGGACGTATTTGCGATGCCATGCCGCACACGTTTTCACGGTTTGGATATTGAAGGCCTCGGCCTGGTGTACCTTGAGGCATACTCAGCTGGATTGCCCGTGTTGGCTGGTGATTCAGGAGGAGCTCCCGAAGCCGTTATCGATGGGACAACGGGGGTTGTCGCAGCTGGCCACCACGACAACGCGATTTACGCTGGACTCTGTTACCTCCTTGAAGATCCCGAGCGAGCACGCGCAATGGGCAAGAGGGGACACCAATGGATTCATGATGCGTGGACGTGGCAACACCTCGCCAAGCCGCTGCACAGTGAACTCGCAGAGGAGGAACCCGCCCGCTAAATAAGCAACTAGCTAAGCAGACAGCCCACCCTCTCAGCAGACCCACCACGACTAAGCGACGCACCCACGCAAACGAGCCCGCTCAGCACAAGAGTTCCGAAGCGAACAGGTGCGCGTGCAGATCGAGATGCGGCGTACCTTGTGGTTCTCGCGTGGTTCCCGTGCGGTTCCCACATGGCTCCACTGTGTGGTTCAACAAAGTGTGGCTCGACAGAGCCCTATTCAGAGCCCTATTCCAGCGTTCCTTCCCGGAACTTCTCGCCTGCAGTTCGAAACTCACGCGACGTGCGTTCCATGGCGTGGTCGCGCACTGTCACAGGCGTTGCGAGCGGATGAGCTTCATCGCGCACCCACGAAGGATCTGAATGAGCCAGAAAACTCGTCAGCCGGGCAGAATCACACAGTACCTGAGCAAAGTCACCGTCGAAATTACCTCTCAACACGGCGTCCCACTGTGCCTGAACTGAGTCAGGATCCGGAATGTTGAGGGTACGATGCTGATCTTCTGGAGCGTCGATTCCCTTAGCATCGTCCAGTCCCTTGCCAGCGCCGGACGAGTCGAGTTCACCTCCAGAGGCGCCGTATTCTGCGCCGGACGCCTCATAATCTGCACGAGCTGCCGCGTAGCGCTCGTCAGCCTCGTGTGGGAAACGGCGAATCCATTCACGCAGCAAAAACCCGCGCCAGAGCGCTCCCGGGAGGGTTTCCTCTGGCGAGTTTTGCCACATCTGCGCCACCACATCGATCCCCTCTCGCTCAATCACGTTGAGTAATCTCCGCTTGAGCTCAGGATCGTCCTCTCGGTGGAACCTCCCCATGGGCAATAGGATCTGTGCTGTGGTATGCGCGACCTCGGAATCTTGCGGCACATCGTCAAGTGACGCAATGTTCTCCAGCTGCTGATCCTTCATTTGCGCCGGCCGGCGCGGAATCCTCTCCATCGTGGATCCTCCTCCTTGCAATCACGTGTGAGATGCACCTCTCACGTCTAGTGTATGTGCGAGCATTCGAAATTCCCAATATGGTCGGCGCCATGCACGCTGCTTCGACTCTTTTCTCGGGGCGTGCTGTGTTAGGCGCTGTGTTACATACTGCATCAGCCTCATGAGATGCGTTGCGGCAGCCCGCACAAGGAGCTTCGCGTCAGCCTCACACAAGGTGTTACGTTTGCCTCGCACGATGCAACGCGTCAGCTCAACAACGCACAACGCATTCGCTCTGCACATGCCTCGCAACGATTTCTATGAGTGAACATCACAGATTACCTGCACGGGGCAAAAGAGCGTATGATGATAGGCGCTTAACCGTTCGGTTGAGTGTGGGCCTATAGCTCAATGGTAGAGCAGCGGACTTTTAATCCGTGGGTTGTGGGTTCGAGTCCCATTGGGCCTACCACGTCGTGGTATTGCATGTCATGGTGTTTCGTGGTGCAAATTTTGAACAATCTCAATTCGAGCCATCTCAAGAGGCATAGGTGAAATTGTTTTGACGAGGCGCGCAGACACGCCAGCAAGTCAAGCTATTCAGCGCTAACAAGCCACATTATTCTGTTCCATCAGGCTGTTTGGTCAGGCATAACTGCACACATATCTGTAAGCACCTATGGGCGTTCGGTTATGCCCGCATTTTGACGCTTATCCTCGTCAATACTGTCAATACTGGTGAACATGAGGATTCGCGACACTGACGAGGATGACGGCTGGCACAAAGTGGGTGGCAACTCCCCGCAGTAGGGTTGTCACCACCCACCTCAATGACGCATCTCATCCACGAACGTCACACAAGATCGCATATCGAATGCTCAACGCTACACGCATGATGCCCACTGATCGCGGTGCACCGTACTCGCAACGCGACAAGCCTTAACGCTCACCGCAGTACACGTTACGCCCGCGGATCAACCAGAATCTTCACAGCAGTGGACGCGCGATCCATCAGCGTCGCAAAACCCTTGTCAACGATCTCATCCGTTGAAATCTTCGCTGAAATGTAGGGGTCGAGGTCAAGCTTGCCGGAGTTAATCAGCGCGATCGAATCCTCGTAATCTTCACGAACATAACCGTAGGTGCCCGTCACCGTCACCTCCGAATGATGCAGCTGATTGGCAATGTTAACCTCCCACTGCTTCTGAGGAATAGCAATGAGCTGAAGATGCCCGCCGACTTTGACGACGTCCAGCAGACTATTGATCACCGGAATCACACCCGCAGCATCAATGGCAACGTCTGCCATATGCCCGTTCGTTTCGCGCTCAACAATCGCCTTGAGATCTTCGGACATAGGATCAACACCGAGGAAGGCCACACCCGTGTCAACTGCTGTGCGGCGACGAGCTTCATTCGGTTCAGAAATGATGACGCGTGCTCCCTTCGCGTGCGCAACGGCAGCAGCAAACACACCAATCGGGCCAGCACCGCCGATCACCACAACGTCACCTTCTTTGACACCGGCCAGGCGAACGCCGTGCGTTGAAACAGACAAAGGTTCAATCATGGCAGCATGCTCAAGAGCCATATCACCGACGGGAACAGCTACTTTAGCTGGCATGTTGACCTTCGCGCTCAGTCCTCCACCGAGCCCGGATAAGCCTAAACCCCACCTGTTTTCACAGAGATTCGTTTTCCCAGCCTTACATGCCGCGCACTTGCCACACCACACGCCGGCCATCACAGCGACGCGATCCCCCACAGCTAAGCCATCAACGCCATCACCGAGAGCCGTCACTGTTCCGGAGAACTCGTGTCCGAGCGTAAAGGGAAGATTCGCTCCGGTGACCGGCTGCGGGCGATCAACGTCAGGCGTTGCTGGCCACATTGGCCCGTCCGCGTACAAGTGCAGGTCAGAACCGCAAATACCTGCCCAACCGACCTCGACTTGGATCCACCCCGCCTCCGGTGCACCCGGCTCCTCAACCTCATCAATACGAATATCTTTCGCTCCGTAGAGCCGCACTGCCTTCATTGTTGCCTCCTCGCAAAATACATCGTGACTCTCAGCCGCACGAACGGTGACGTTATTCTTGCTGCCTACGGCTGAAAATCACCATGCGCAAATTTAGTGCGTCGGCAAGTCAGCCGCAAACCTCCACAGACCCGCACACCAACACCTACACGAGTCAGCTCACAATCAGCGCATTCGCGCCGCGCCACTCGGCAAAAGACCGCCGCTGCCTGAGCTTCCCACTTAACTTCCCACTTAACTTCCCACATAACATACCAGGGTGGGAAGTTAACTGGTAAGTTAAGTGGTATGTCGGCTGCAGACATTGAAAGCACTATCTCAAACCTGCGTGTTCTTGGTTTTGATTCCCAGAATGTGGA
This sequence comes from Actinomycetaceae bacterium, assembly GCA_028724265.1. Classification (GTDB taxonomy): domain Bacteria; phylum Actinomycetota; class Actinomycetes; order Actinomycetales; family Actinomycetaceae; genus JAQYDG01. Next base: position 45,946 of record JAQYDG010000001.1, on the reverse strand, counting down.
AGTTAAAAGCGGAGTAGGCAAGGAAGTACGTCCAACCCTCTCTGCATTCTCAAATGGAGCAGGCGGGCTGCTCATTATTGGACTGTCCGAGAAAGACGGTTTCGCACCCGTGCCTGGTTTTAGTCCAGCTAAGGCTCAAAACCAGCTTATCGCTCGCTGCAGTCAAATGACCCCACCCGTTCGGCCTCAGATCCTTATCCAAAAATTTGAAGATACGAACATACTTGTTGCTGATATCCCAGCCCTTCCCGCATTCGAGAAGCCGTGCTTCGTCACAGATCAGGGCCGCTACGGAGGATCCTATCGAAGAACGGGAGACGGCGACTTACGCCTGACCAAGTACGAGGTTGATCGGCTCATCGAGCAGCATTCTCAACCCCGTTGGGACGATGAAATAATTACAGACGCGAATATCTCCGATCTCGCGGCGGACATCCTGAACCCGTATCTCGACCGTCAGAAGGCTGATCGGCCACGGACATTTGCACATGGATACGATCAGGCACTTCGCCACTTGAGAATTGCAACAGACGGACACCCCACACTCGCCGCACTCCTGTCAATGGGCGAATATCCGCAAGAGTTCTTCCCTCGTTTAACAGTTACGTGGGCAATGTTCCCCGGTACGTCAAAAGGCGACATCACAACAGGCGCAAGACTCTTGGACAGCGCCACACTTGCAGGTTCGATACCGGAACTTGTTGAATCGGCGGTTGCTCGGGTTGCAAAAAACATGCGAACCGGCGCCTATATTGGTGACACTTTCCGCACTAATGTACCCGATTATCCTCTCGTAGCAGTAAGGGAGGCCGTAACGAACGCCCTGATGCACCGAGACTATTCACCTGACGCGCGGGGAACGCAAGTCCAGGTGAACATGTACGTCGATCGCCTTGAAATAACGAGCCCAGGCGGACTGTTCGGAAATACGTCGATCCCAACCCTTGCAGATGCAGGCGTTTCAGCCACGCGAAATCAAAGGCTTGCGACATTTTTGGAGGCCGTGACCCTCCCCGGCGGAGGTATTGTGGCAGAAAATCGAGGTACAGGAATCCAAACAATTCAACAGTCACTGAAAGACGCGTCCATGCCCCCGGCTGAATTTAAGGACGACCTATCGCAGTTCACCGTCACTTTCCACAGACGCGCACTTGTTCCAGCCGAGAAGCATGGAACCGCAAAAGACCGCGTTGCACGCATTCTCTCCGAAAGGGAATCCGCGTCAACCAGCGAACTCATCAGCCTCACGGGGCTGAGCAGAACGTCAGTGCAGAATGCGATCAACACCTTGATACACGCAGGCACCATCGAGGCAACAGAACCGCCACGCAGTCCTCGCCAACGCTATAGAAAACGCCATGAGTTTTAGCTTCCTCGGAGTTTTAGCTTCGTCGGCGAAAGACCGCTACTTCCTTAGCTTCCCTAGCTTTACACTGAGCTTCCTTAACTTCACACTTAACTTCCCACATAACATACCAGGGTGGAAAGTTAACTGGGAAGTTAAGTGGGAAGTTTTCCGAACCTGCCACGCACACTGATGACGCATCCGCGCCTGCCGTTCACATGCGTCATTCAGCGTCAGGCACAAATTGCATGCTGACGGAATTAATGCAGTAGCGCAAGCCAGTTGGCTGATCGGGCGCATCAGGAAAAACGTGCCCAAGGTGCGAGCCGCAGCGCGCGCAGATCACCTCGGTGCGTACTGGGAAAAGTCGATCATCCTCGCGCGTTTCGACCGCGTCAGAATGAAAGGGATCGAAGAATGATGGCCATCCACACCCGGAGTCGAACTTCGTTTCACTACGAAAAATAGGAGCCCCACAGCCTCGGCACTGGTAAACGCCGGGTCGATCCTCGTAAAGCAGCGCACCTGTTCCCGGCTTCTCCGTACCACGCATGCGCAGCACGCTGTACTCCAGGAAATTGAGGTTCTTCTTCCATTCCTCCGGAGTATGGAAGACGTCGCGCTCGGGCTTGTTCGCCTCAACGCTCTGTTCGTCGACGTCTTGCGTCTTTTCTGCTTCTCGCTTATCTGTCATCACACTCTCCTGCTGCCGCGGACATATCGCATGCGATCTTCCGCATGCATTGTTTTCTATGCCTCTATGCCTGCTTCACGCGATCTACTCTGCCGACTTCTCTTCCGAATTCTCACCGGACTTCCCATCGAGTTTCTTGTCCGAATTGTTATCCGGCTTCTGATCCGAACCATCATCTGCTGCCTCTGCCGTCTCAGCTGACTTGCCGCCCGTTGCCTCGTCTACCGCCTCGGACTGACTCTGCCTTTTGAGCCGCAGATCCGCCTCCGCTTCGCGCTCCCGAAAGGCATCGTCACCAGGACCAGAGAAATCCTCGGCACGCTTCATTGCTTGAGCTGAGCCAGTAAAAATCGAGGACTCATGGCCGGGTTCAACTCCATTCATGGTGTGAACACCACTGATGATCTGCACCCCGCCTTCGGCCTGCGCAGCGTCGGCCGCACCGTCCCACACGTGAAGTCGCTCAGCAAGTGGCACGCGCGCTGGATATCCTGCGCTTCCGCCCGCATTCTTCGCGTCACTCAGCGCGTCACTCTGGATCACGCTGCCCACACCATCAGCAGCATCAGCTGGATGCGCATCGGATTCCGCTTCTTGTCGCTTCGTCTTCTTCTTGTCCAGTTTTTTCTTTTCTACTTTAGCTTTGAGGGAGTCCAACTCGGAGGTTGAGAGCACTTGCGTTTTCATCAACGCCGGAAGAATCTTACCTTTACGCCGACGGGCTTTCGCCTTGTATGCGCGCGCAGCCTCAGCATCTGCACGATCCGTCGTATACGTCGTCACACCTGTTGTAATCGGTAAGTCAGCACTCATCACCACGCCATGAGCTACGTGAGCATCTGCCCCCTGATATGTGGGATACGGTGTATCCGGTACGAGAGCTGCTTGGCCAGATCCAGCCGCACGCCCGGTATTGGCAGCAGATTCGTCTTGCACCGCTGGCTGCCCACTCGCAGGCATCTCCCTCACAGATATCTCGGCGCCCGCAGCATCACGAGCAGCCGCTGGGGCAGATTGCCCAAAACTTCCGTCACCCGCAGATAGCCCCGCATCCAGGGCCGGCATACCAGCAGACTGAATATGAACCCTCGGGATCGCCTGCGGTGCCGCGTTCTGGATATATGCAACCATGTGTTCGCGCACGAAATTCTTCAGATCCGTCAGCGTAGACGAGTCCTTGGCCGATACCATCAAACGAATCAGTATCCTGCCATTATCAGCCGCCTGAACAACCAGAGTGCCCGTACCGCCATCCCACATATCTGTGCTTGCCAGGAGGCTGTTGAGGTGTGCACGCAACGCATCAACCGGAGCTTGCCAATCCAGCAGAAGATCCACGCTGCCAACCAAATCCGGCGCCCGGCGAGTCCAGTTCTCGAACGTCTGCGTCGTCATTTGCGATGACGGAACAATCAGGCGCCGGCCGTCCCAGATTTTGAGCACAACGTAGGTGAGTGTTATTTCCTCAACATACGCGTATTCACCCTGCCAGATGACGATGTCGTTCATCCGAATCGAATCTGAAAAGGCAAGCTGAAGGCCAGCGAACATGTTGCCGAGCGTGCCCTGGGCTGCAATGCCTGCAATCACCGAAGCAATACCTGCTGAGGCGAGCACCGACGCACCGGCCGCGCGCGCAGCGGGGAACGTCAGCAACACAGCCGCCAAGGCAACCACCCAGATGACGACCGCAATGACGCGGTGCAGGATCTGCAGCTGTGTTTGAGCACGGCGATAACGGGACTGACCGACATGTTTGAGTCGAGCTAGATATGATTCCTGGGTGGCAGCCAGGCTGTCCACAGCGAGCGCCGCAACAGCAAGAATGATCAGGATCAAGTAGATGTGATAAATGGGGGAACTCCAGCTTGGTTCCACCCCACCAAGCTTGACTGCAACAAAGAAACCGATGCGAGATCCAACGATTGCCATCAGCACGTCGAACGAATGTTTTGTTTGTCGTTGCAGGGTTGCGAGTGCCGGACGTCTGCGGCCAAAAGCCCGAAGAACTCCCGTAATAATCCACGCGACGAAGAAGCCAAGCATAAACCCCACAACACTTCCCACCACGAGGGCAAGCGTGTCCACCGTTGCCGCAACGGCAACGTCCGCTAAGTCGCCCTCCGACGGGCTTGGCGATGGATCAGCGAACGGCAGCACACTGGCGCTACTGCTCAACATGGCATTCGCTATCAGGGAGAAACTCATGATCTAAGGCTACGGCGTTGAATTTTCAAATGATAGTAATCAAGGCATCAATCGCAGCAGGATATGCACCACCCCCAACACACAGCACGCGCAGGCCTCAACCCCACAGCCAATCCCACACACAACGCGAGCTCGTAGTGGCGAGTGCCACTGAAGCCCAATTTGCACACCTGAACTCAGTCCCATAGACTTATCTAGTTCGCCCCGGCGGGGCGAATGGCGAACGCTAGTTCGTTTTGCCCCCATCGTCTAGCGGCCTAGGACATCGCCCTTTCACGGCGGTAACACCGGTTCAAATCTGGTTGGGGGTACTGGAAGTCCAGTTGCGGCAATCCGCAGCGAAACTTCTCGGCTTTGGCCCCGTAGCGCAGTTGGTTAGCGCGCCGCCCTGTCACGGCGGAGGTCGCGAGTTCAAGTCTCGTCGGGGTCGCGGAAATGACCCGGGTACTTTTGGAACCGGGCGTTTTCATCTACGCGGCCATCATGTTCCGCATTCTTGCGTGAATTGGTGTGGGAAGCGTGGGATGGCTCTGTAGCTCAGTTGGTAGAGCGAACGACTGAAAATCGTTAGGTCAGCGGATCGATGCCGCTCGGAGCCACTGGTACCGCACAAGTAAGGTCTTGTGCGGTTTTTCTGTATCTCCTCGATTTTTATAGCTCGTTGAGGTGATGATGCGCATAGACCCCGAATCGTCGTGGTACCACGGCTACACGAACATGATGAACATGGTTCTGGTGAACGTACTGACCCTACTCATGTGCATCCCCATTCTCACAGCAGGCGCCGCCATCACTGCGGCCAACCGCTTATGTATGGATATTCTTCGTGACGAGGACACCTATATTGTGCGCAGATGGTGGAAGACTGTCCGCGACGAGTTCGCCGGCTCACTGTGGTGGTGGATTCCAGCACTGATTCTGCTCGGGACAGGCTGGGCTGAGAGCTGGTGGCTCGGCAACGCGTCCAGCGGCATGACAATCACCTGGGCAGACGGACTGAGGGCACTGCTCTTGTCCATCAGCGTGTGCATCGTCGGGGTTTTAGTGTGGATCTTTCCACTCGTTGCATACTTTTCGAATACTGCGCGGGCTCATGTCCGCAACGCAAGCATTCTCGCTCTGCAGCATCTGGGGAGGACAAGCCTCATCGTGCTCCTCCTCGCCGCACCAGAGTTGGGCGCGGTCTTATTCCCCAGCGCTCGCCTCGTTCTCGGCTGGTACATCGTCCTGCTGGGCATTACTTTCCCCGCCTATTGTGCCGCATTGCTGCAGCGCCGTGTGATCGACACGCTCAGAGACGAAGCCGATACGCCGACGAATGCAGATCCGGCTGCTGGCCCGAGCTGAACGACGAAGCTTCTCGGTCTTCAGCCGCTGCGTATGCTGAAGACATGAAACGAAAGGTAGATATCAACGAAGGAATGTCGCTGGTTCGGCGCTATGTGCGTAGCCTGTCCAGTGACGATATCAACGCTGACGCTGATATCGATACGGCCACACCCCTCGCGTCGGCAGCAAATACGTCAGCATCAGACCTTCACTCGCCCATGCTCTCGGTACATGAACGGCGCACAGCCTGCAGATTCTGCCTTGAAGAATTTGCCGAACGCCATCCAGGGCACAGCGTCGAAATCCGTATCCCCTACGCAGGCGCGGTACAGGCAATTCTTGGGCCGAAGCATCGCCGTGGAACGCCGCCCAATGTAATCGAGATGGATGCGGACACCTGGCTTCAACTCTGCACAGGATTTGTCAGCTGGGATCGCGCAGTAGCCAGCGGCAAGGTTGACGCATCAGGCTCGCGCGCCCATCTGAACGGACTCTTACCGCTGTTCCGCTTCTGATCTCCAACCACCTACGTTCAACCACCGACGTGACAAGCCCGCAACCAGCCTCCCTGGCTTATCGTGACGTTCCACCTCATGATAAGAGTGGGGACAGCCGCGCTGTCCCCACTCTCACTGTTGTCACTTAGTCTGTTGCCGGTGGAATATCATCCGGATTGTAGTATCCATCCTCTTCGTACTCGTCGTCATCATCGCGCTGGTTTTGCTTCTGCCGCAATTCTCGTTCCAACGCCTGATAATCAGTATCCGGAGTGAAATACTTCAGATCGCGAGCAACCTTACGTTGTTTGGCCCTTTGACGGCCGCGCCCCATGGCTCGACCCCCTTCACATCTTCCCAGAGGGAAGCTGTTGCTCCCCTACCCACTAGCAAATCATCAACAGCCATTTTAGCCCAGTTTTTCTCCGTTGTGCCACGTTTCCAGAACCTACGGCAATGCACGACCAGCTCAGAACATAGGCACTGCAACGAAAAGGTAGAACATCGGGGGAATTCGCTGAATGCGTAAACGTGTGCGCCGGATACCCACCCATAGATGCGGCGCGTCACGTCAGATGCCCTCCGCACACCATGAACGACCCGCCCCGCGCAGCAGAGCACGCACGCACAGATCAAGCCGACTAGAACCTGGACTGCCAACCAGTATGCCTACGAGCGCACAGCTATCAGTACAGCCCGCTCAATTGCGCGTATTAGTGCTTGAGTGCCCACGCGAGAAAGCCCAGTGTTGCGACTGCAGCTCCGGCGAGAATTCCGATCGTTCGCCTATCCCCGTCACGCACGTCAGCGGCAACATCTGCAGCAGTATTGCGCGCAGCATGGCTAGCCTTCGCAGCCGACTCTTTTGCGGTATCTTTCGCGTTTGCTGCAAGCGAGCGAGGGTTGAGCCTCTCGGCAAGCTCATTCACAGTTGCCGTCAATTCCTCACGAGTCCGCGTCAGTTCTGCATCGATCTGTTCTGGTGTACGCTCACTCATTGCTTTCTCCATCCTCTACCGTAGAAAAATTAGCAGGCTCTGCGAACGTGACGCCAGTGAAAGGAGCGCCCGTCTGATCCTGCACTGACTCCCTGAGGCTGTCTGCAATATCTTGAGCTCTCGAAGCCTGAATACCGGATTTCACAGCCTCGGCGTCTTTCTGAAAGCCCTCTTTCGGATTCACCTTGTGCTGTGACGAGGCTTTAATCTTTGCCACACCAATCAACGCCAACACGGCCATCACAACGAGGACGATAGCGGAGACGATCAGGAATGCTGCCCACCACGGCACGATCACGGCAAAACCAGCGACCGCAGCAAAAAGTAGCAGATTCAGGAGGAAAACGCCGAGAACCACGACAACTGCCAGCAGCACACCGCCAAGGCCGAGTTTCTTCACCTTCGCTTTCAGGTTCGCTTGGGCAAAGTCAAACTCCCCGCGCACCAAAGTTGAGATCTGCTGTGACGCCTTATTGATCAACATGCCGATCGTTGTCTGTTGGCCGTCCATGGATTCCATTGCCACCCTTCCTCGCATTATATCGACCTGTATGTCCGTGACCCCGCCCGCGCATCCGGATAGTTCGCAGCACGGGCGCTCCTTTTATTCTGCCTTATTTGACCTAACGCTCAGCCGCATTGACGATGTTCCCAGATAGGTTGCACAAGTCCTGCACCTTTACCTACCCTTTAATGTCCTGTGTGTGCAGCAGACCTGCGTTGTCCTCTATCCTTTGACGGCACCGGCTGCAACGCCCTCGATAATGTACTTCTGTGCGAACAGATAAAAAATTACGATGGGCACAATCGCCAACACGAGCATCGCCATCTGTGCGCCCATATCACGATTCCCATTCGATCCCACAAGCATCTGAATCACAATCGGAATCGTCTTGTACTGCTCAGACTGGCCTATCACAAGGTTTGGAAGCAGGAAGTCGTTCCATATCCACATCGCATTGAGGATTGCCACAGTGATCGCCGTCGGCTTCAACAATGGCAGGACCACAGTGAAATACGCACGCAGGGGGCTTGCCCCGTCGATGACTGCAGCTTCCTCGATCTCGGCGGGAATCGATTTGACGAATCCCGAGTACAAGAACACGGAGAGCCCAGCCCCGAACCCTAAATACAACACGATCATGCCCCACGGCGTTGCTAGGCCGAGCCTGTCAGCCACCTGCACCGTTGGGAACATCACCATTTGGAACGGAGCAATCATGGAGAACGCAAACACGTAATACAACAGTGATGTCCATCTGCTTTTCACCCTGGTGATGAAATAGGCCGTCATCGCGCAGAAGAATACGATGACGATCACTGAACATACCGTGATAAAGAAGCTCCACCACATGGCGCGTGCGAATCCAGAGAGTTCGAGCCCCGTCTTGTAATTATTCAGGCCGGAAAACGCGTCACCCTTCGGAAACGAGAACGGGGACTGCGAAATATAGAGCTTGTTCTTGAAAGAATTCGTCAGGATGAAGAAGATCGGTATCAGGTAAATAACGGCAGCCACCGATAATGCCACCACTGCCAGCACGCGAGCCGGCGTTGTGTGCCCTTCGTCAAGTTTTTGCCCGTGGCGTTGTCCCTGTTGTCCGTGTTGTTGTCCTAGTCGAGTACTCATTGGTCGATCTCCCTCGAACGTGTTGCCCGCAATTGCATCAGGGCAATGACGGACACAATCAAAAAGAAGATCACAGCTTTCGCCTGTGCCACGCCCTCCTGGCCGACTTTTGTATACATCGTCGAGACGATGTTCAAAGCCGCCATTTGAGTTTGGTTGAGCGGCGCGCCATTTGTCAGAGCCAAGTTTTGGTCGTACATCTTGAAGGTGTTCGCCAGGGTGAGGAACAGGCAGATCGTAATCGACGGCATAATCAGTGGAATCGTCACCTTCGTCAGGCGCTGCCAGCCGGTGGCGCCGTCAATTTCTGCAGCCTCAATCACGTCATGCGGGACATTCTGGAGCCCGGCGATATAGATGATCATCATGTAGCCCATCAGCTGCCAATTCACCAGCATGATCAAGCCAGCAGAACCGAGATGCCAATCGTTGACGATCGTCTGCCCCCAGTTTTTCAGCACGGCGTTGAGCATCGCCTGCCACGTGTAGCCGAGCACGATGCCGCCAATCAGGTTAGGCATAAAGAAAACCGTGCGGAAAAAATTTGTGCCTGCGAGCTTCCTCGTCAGAAGGAAAGCCAGAATGAAGGCACCGATATTCACGGTGATAATAGACACAAGGGAAATACCTGCGGTATACAGCAGCGATCTCCCATAGCCCTGGCGCGCAGAAAACGCATCAACATAGTTCTGCACGCCGTTGAACTGAGCATCTGTGATCGTCGTAAAATCTGTGAAGCTCAGATACAGACCCATAAAAAAGGGGACGAGAAACGCGATCACGAATGCGATCAACGTCGGGCCGGTGAAAACGACACCCCATTTACGCAGGTATTTTTCCATTCTTGCGTCTTCTTTGTCAGATCATTCAGAAGCGTTCTTATTCAGTGGCCTTCTCGGCTTTCCATTCGTCCTTAAAGAACGTCGTCACCGATGCCCAGTCTTCTTTGCCAGATACATACTGAGCCATATGCTGACCAAGCTGATCCTTGAAATCCTGGCTCGGGAATACGGTAAAGACCCAGTTTACGGGATACAGGTCTTTGTTGTTGGCATACTCCACAACTTCCTTGCCCAGCGGGTCGGAGGGAACCATATCCTTCGTCTTCTGGAATGGCGCGGAGAAGTTCAGCGTACCGGACACCAGCTTCGCACCCTCATCAGAATTGAACAGCCAATTCAGGAAATCGATCGACGCCTTTTGGGACGCTTGGCTGGCCTTGGCGTTTACTGCCATGAAGTTCTCTGTCCCCACAGCAATGCCCGCCTTTTCTTCTCCGCTCACACCGACGTAGATAGGTAGGAAATGAACATCCTCGGGCTTGACGACGTTGCCTTGGACATCAGCAATCTGGCTCCACGCCCATTCGCCGTTCTGTACAAAAGCAGCCTGACCGAGCGCAAATTCCGACATCGAGTCCGTCACCGTCTTTGCAGATGTTTCAGCCGGCGGAACCGTTGAATCAGTGACGTACAGATCGAGAATCTTCTTGAAATTATCGAAGTACGTGCCCTTGATTTCCTTTGCATCGCTCACGCCGTCGTCACGGAACTCGTAGAACACCGGATAGTTCGCCAGATGAGTCTGCCAACGCCAATCCTCGCCAGGCGCGAAAGACGTGGACGCAAAGGCACCCTTGATTCCTAGCTGATCCTTCTTCGACTGCATATCGTCAGCAACAGCCTTGAGCTTGTCGAAGTTATTGATCTCGTCAACAGACGCAGCTTTGGCACCAGAAAGCGCAAAATACTTATCCAAAATGGCCTTGTTGTAGATGATGCCGTACCCTTCAATGGCGAAAGGCACGCCATAGATCGAATCCCCGTCAGTCACAGCCAGACTCTTATCGGTCAGCGCCCTGGCGAAATCCGTATCCTTCAGATCCAGCGTGTAGTCTTTCCACGTCTGGTATCCCACCGGCCCGTTGATATTGAACAGCGTCGGCCCGTCAGACTTTGCAACCTCAGACTTCAGGGTTTGCTCATAGGTGCCAGACGCGGCCGTCACAATCTTGACGTCCACGCCTGTGGCTTCCTTGTACTTGGCCGCAACATCCTTCCACTGCTGTTCCGACTCTGGCTTAAAGTTCAGGTAATACACCGAACCTGCCGAGTCACCTGAAGTCGATGACGACGACCCGCTGGAACATGCAGCAAGCCCAGACAACCCCATAGCAGCTACTGCACCCAGTGCAGCGATTCTCCCGATACGACGCATCTTATGCACCCCTTTGGACTTACAAGCGTCTGAATTGTGACTTCATTCTATCCCAAATAGGGGCTCACAATGCGCTAGATCGCAGTTGGCCTGAGTTTCCAAATCTCCGTGGCGTAATCCTCGATCGTGCGATCAGAAGAGAATCTGCCCGACATGCAGATGTTCACCCAGCACTTGCGTGCCCACTGCATGCGATCGCCATAGTCCTCAGCCATTGCATCGCGTACGCGGCGGTAGTCGGCAAAGTCACCGAGCACGTAATAGACGTCCGCAGCTTCCCACGTCGATCCATCCACCAGCGAGGCAAACAGGTCGTAAAAATCGCCCGTGCCGCCGTCGTTGAGAGTACCGTCCACTAGGCAGTTCAAAGCACGCTTCAGGCCGGGAACTGTCTCGTACGCGTCACGCGGATGGTAATCGCGCGCGCCGGCCTCAAGTTCCTCAACTGTCGCGCCGAAAATGTAGGCGTTGTCCTTGCCTACAGCGTCGCAGATCTCAATATTCGCCCCATCGAGCGTTCCTAAGGTCAGTGCGCCGTTCATCATGAACTTCATGTTTGACGTTCCCGACGCCTCTTTGCCCGCGGTAGAGACCTGCTCGGAAATATCAGCTGCAGGAATGATATGTTCAGCAGGCGACACATTGTAGTTCTGGATGAAAACCACCTTGAGTTTCCCATCCATATCCGGATCCTCATCAACGAGGCGTGCAACTTCATTGATGAACTTGATGATCGCTTTCGCACGCTTGTATCCCGGCGCTGCCTTCGCTCCAAAAATGACGACGCGCGGCGGCACCTGGAGGGAAGGATCCTCCTTGATGCGGAAGTACAAATCCAAGACGTACAGGATATTGAGCAGCTGACGTTTGTATTCATGCAGCCGCTTAATGTGTACATCGAAAATGGCATCGGTGGGGATGTCTGTTCCCTGATGGCGCTTGAGCCAGGCAGCAAAATCTTCCTTATTCTGCTGCTTGATGTCGATGAGCCGGGCAAGAGTATCGTCCGAAGGATTCTGCGCGAAATCCTGAAGAACATCCAGCTTCGTCACCCATTCATCGGAACCCGTCACATCCGTGAGCAGCTCGGCAAGCCGGGGATTGCAGGAGTTGAGCCAACGCCGAGGCGTCACCCCATTGGTCTTGTTGTTAAACTTGTGAGGCCACACCTCGTACCAGTCGTGCAGCGTTTCGCGCTTGATGATCTCCGTGTGGATACTCGCGACCCCGTTGATCGAGAATGCTGCGTAGCATGCAATCCACGCCATGTGAATCAGACCGTCGTGCACAGGAGCCATGTAGTTGATCTTGCCGCCATCGTAGCCAGCCTGACCCATCTCCTCGCGGAACCGCCGGTCAATTTCTTGGACAATATCCCAGATCCTGGGGAACAAACGCTGGAAAATGGACACCTCCCACTTTTCCAGGGCCTCTGCGAGAACCGTATGGTTCGTGTAGGCGAACGTGTGCGTCACCACGCCCCACGCGTCATCCCAGGAGAGTCCGTAGTCGTCCATCAGCAGGCGCAGCAGCTCGGGAATCGCAATCACCGGATGAGTGTCGTTGAGCTGGATGGCATACCACGCGCCGAAGTCTTTCAGATTCTCGGCTCCGTGCACGGCAATGAACGTGCGAATCATGTTCTGTAGTGAGGCGGATGTGAAGAAATACTGCTGACGAACCCGCAGCACTTTGCCCTCATACGTGGTGTCGTTCGGATACAGGACGCGGCACAGATCCTTTACTCGCTCACGACCCACAATTGCATCGGTGAAGCGCTGTGAGTTGAACGCGTCATAGTCGAATTCCTCCATCGGCTCGGCTTTCCAGAGACGCAGCGTGTTCACATTATGCGTACCATATCCGGTTATCGGCATATCGTAGGGAACAGCCCGCACTTGCATATCAGCAAAGGTCACGAGTTCCGCCTCATCCTCGCGGCGGATAGCGAACGGATATTCGTACTCCATCCATGGATCGGGGGATTCCTTTTGGAATCCATCCTCAATCGACTGCTTGAACAGACCATAGCGATACAGAATTCCGTAGCCTGTGACGGGGAGGTTCAGCGTTGCGGCTGAGTCCAGGAAACAGGCAGCGAGGCGTCCAAGCCCGCCATTGCCCAGCGCCGCGTCATGCTCGGCTTCCAGTACGTCCGTCAGGTCTTGCCCGTAGGCACTCAGCGCCTCGCGCGCATCGTCCACCATGCCCAGATTCGTCAGGTTATTCAGCAGGGCTCGCCCCATCAAGAATTCCGCACTCAGATACGCCGTTTGACGCTGCGTCGAGTATGCAGCACTGGTTGCATCCCACGCGTTGGCAAGTTTATCCACCACAAGCCCCGAGAGCCCTACCCAGAATTCTTCCGGAGTCGAATGCCGTGCGGCCTTCCCGGACACTGAACGAACAAAAGAACCCAGGGGCTGCGTGAGATCTGTAGACATATCGGCCTTTCATTGCGCGAAAAAGACAAAACACACCATGCAAAAGTGGTAGGCGAGGATTCTCACCTACCACTGTGCACTTGCCACCTCGTAGCCTACTGGAAAGCTAGCACCGCGCGCCTATCACTGGCCTTCTGGGTGACGCGAGCCATACGGATCCGGCGGATCCGGCGGGTTCGGCACTTGAGCATGAGGCATATTCGCCTGCTCGGGCACCTGTGCATCTGCCTGCATGGGCGCCTGCGCTGGCGGCCAGGGAGCGGGAGGAGGAGTGGGCTCAGCTTTCTTTTTCTTCCGGGAACGAACCACAAGGAACACAATCAGTGCGATGACGATAATCGCCGCAACGGAAACCAGCCCCCACACCATTGCGCTGCTCCCCGCAGAGTGGGACCCCAATGCTGCGGACTCCGATGCTGCTTTGCCTTCCACCAGCACACCCTGGCTCATTGCCGTGAGGAAATCTTTGCCTGAATACGTCACCGCATTTCCGTCAATCTTCCCTTCCGGCTGTGCTTTCACAATCGATCCAGGTGTCCGAATCGTGAGTGCAAACGAATCCAAGACTTGCTCGGTTGACTGCCCGGTCAGCGAGTTAAAAACGTCGAGATCCTTTTCGGAAATATCGCCGCCTTTGAACTGAACCTGGACGTTGTCACCGTCCTTGGTGATCGTCATGCCCTTCTCGGACGCATCATCCCACGACTTCGTCTCGCTGACCGTACAGTCAATCTTGCCCGCTGAGGAATGATCGACAAGTGTCATGGCACTCTCGTCGAAGTTGGAACCGCCATACTGCTCCAACAGCGTCTTGCAGTCGGAGACGCCAAGCATCTGCGATACTAAGCTATCGTCCGTAAAACTCGCTGACGAGGTCACTGTTGAGTTCTCGTCCACAGCAATTCCCATGTCCACGCGACATCCGCTGACGAGGAGCGCAACAGGGATTGCAGCCAAAGCTGCAGCACGCCACAGGTGATGCTTCATCTGATGTTTCATCGGTTACCGCCTCCCATCTCTTGTGATCCTTGTTTCTTCGACGATCTGCGCAGCGCCGCACGCATGCAGGCACAGCTCACTCGCACGCATGCGGGTTCGTCCGTGATGCGATGACTACTTGATGCGGTGACCAGCGGAGCCAAGCTGCTCAGCCGCCTGCACCACGCGAGCAGACATGCCCGCTTCGGCCTCCTTGCCCCAGGCGCGAGGATCGTACTTCTTCTTATTGCCGACCTCGCCATCAACCTTGAGCACGCCGTCGTAGTTCTTCAGCATCCAGTCAGCGATGGGACGCGTAAAGGCATATTGGCCGTCAGTGTCCATATTCATCTTGATGACGCCATTGCTCACTGCTGTTGCGATCTCCTCCTCGGTAGAGCCGGAGCCGCCGTGCATCACCAAATCGAAAGGTCGATTGTTCTTCCAACCAATCTGCTGCGCAACTTCCTCCTGGATAGTGCCCAACAGGTCTGGACGCAGCTTCACATTGCCCGGCTTGTACACGCCATGCACATTCCCGAACGTCAGCGCCGTGATATACCGACCCTTTTCTCCTGTTCCGAGCGCCGTGATGGCCTTCATCGCATCGGCAGTGGACGTATAGAGCGAATCGTCGATTTTGCCCGTCACGCCATCTTCTTCGCCGCCCACGGCACCGATTTCAATCTCCAGGATGGTATGCGCGGCACGGCTTTTCTCCAACAGTTCCTGCGCAATCGAAATGTTCTCGTCCAGGTCAATTGCTGAGCCATCCCACATGTGACTCTGGAAGAAGGGCAAACGACCAGCTTTGACTTCCTCGGCTTCCAGATCCAGCAGTGGACGAACCCAGGAATCCAAGTTCTGCTTCGCGCAATGATCGGTGTGCAAAGCGATCGTCACAGGATAGTTCTTCGCAACTTCGCGCGCATAAGCAGCCAGCGCCAATGAACCCGCTACACGATCCTTCACCGTCGGGCCAGAAAGATACTCCGCACCGCCCACGGAAACTTGAATAATGCCGTCGCAGTTAGCATCGGCGAAGCCGCGCAAGGCCGCATTTAACGTCTGCGATGACGTCACATTAATGGCAGGATAAGCGAACACGCCTTCCTTCGCCGCATCCAGCATCGCATTGTATTCTTCGGGAGTTGCAATAGCCACAGGATTCTCCTTTATCTAGGAACGGACATTTATATTGTCTCACGAAGTAGGTACGGCGTCCGCCGTATTATGGCACTTCCACGTCATCATGACACTTCCACGCCACCAACAAGCCATTTACACTTGAAACATGGCTGACATCATCAACGACGTTGACAAAGCGGCACAGGACATCGCCAACGAAATGCGTGGGCACACGACCATGGTGCTCACTGGCGCGGGCATTTCAACAGATTCTGGCTTGCCGGATTACAGAGGCAAAGGCACAACAGCTACGCCTTCCGTCCACTACAAGGACTATATGGAGCGGCCAAGCTGGCAAAAATGGGTGTGGTTCCGCAATCAACAAACGTGGAAATCCGGCGAGTATTTGCAGCCCAACGCTGGGCACATCGCGCTTGCACGTCTGCAACAAGCCGGTTATATCAATGGTATTGCCACTCAGAATGTGGACAATCTTCACCAAAAGGCCGGCGCAACAGCGGTTGCCGAACTCCATGGCTCCTTCAAACGAGTCAAATGTACCGAGTGCGGCATGTGGTTTCCCCGCAGCCAGATCGACCAGATTGCACGAGAACTCAACCCGTGGGTTGAGGAAGACTACGCACCAACAAATATCGAAGTACCCGAGCCAACGGATCAAGAGGTTGCGGATGCGCAAAACTTCATTATTCCGCCGTGCCCCAACTGCGGTGGGCTCTTGAAGCCCGGCGTCATCTACTTTGGCGAAGAACTCCCGAAGGACGAAATGGGCAAGGCGCTGGCCTGGGCACGCGAAGCGGACGTTGTGATGGTTGTGGGTTCGTCACTCGTGGTGGGCACTGGACTGTGGGTGCTTCACGAAGGCAGAAAACGCGGAACCCCTGCTCATGTGATCATTATCAATCGCGGACCGACGAAGGGCGATAAAAGAGCTACAGTACGTTTTGACGGCGGAGCCTCCGAAGTTTTGACGCGCCTGGCGGATATCCTCCTCGATGAGTGACGAGGCAGTGAATGACGGGCGGGCTAATGCCCCGGTTGAATACCGAAACGGTGCTGGGCAACCCACCAATGCATCGCAATAGCCGCCGCTGCCGCCACATTCATCGAACGCGTAGACCCGAACTGCTCGATACGAACGGCGCCCTCGCACGCCGCCAGAAGAGGTGCTGAGATTCCTGCGGACTCCTGCCCGAAGACCAACAGACATTTCTCCGGCAGTGCGGTGAGCTCCATCGCCGTAGATTCTTCCGGATTATCGACGGCAACCATATGGTAGCCGTGCTCTGAAGCCCACTGCGAGATATCAGCAGCATCCGAATGATAATAGACGTCGAGATAACGGTCAGTGACCATCGCTCCACGTTTATTCCATCGATGCCTGCCCACAATATGGACGCCAGACACATTAAATGCGTTGCCCGTCCGGACGATGGAACCAATATTCAAATCGTGTTCCAAGTTTTCAATGGCGATCTGCAAACTGCTGCGGCTCCGATCGAGATCGGCTTTAATGGCCTCAACCGACCAGTATCTGTACCGATCAACCACATTGCGGCGATCACCCTGAGCGAGAAGTTCCCGATCCAGCCGAGGATCGTCCGGCCACGGTTGCGGTGCAGGTCCAGCCCCGACCACTCGCGCAGAACCTCGGTCTTCGTAAGGGTTCTCCTCAACCACATCTGCCGGAGCGCCTTTCGCTGCGTGATCCGTGTTCGATGAATGAAAGGCTACCTGATCCGCCTGCTGATTCTGAATTTCTGCCACGGTTCGCCAATTGTACGCGCCGGTGTGCTCCACCGTCACTATTGCGGCAGACCTACTGTTTGCGCACTAATCCCCGACCGTGTAGGTCCGGCGACTTTGCGCACGATCCAGCGCGGAGCCATTCTCAAGGCACCCGCTGCAATTGCCCACATGGGTGTGGGCGTCACAATGACTGTGCCTCGCCGCACGGCGTTGAGCGCAACATCTGCTACTTTCTGTGGCGTAGCGAAATACCAGCGCGGCCACTGCGACGAATCCACCCCCGCAGCAGCGTGGAAATTCGTTCGAATAAGCCCCGGCGTCACAGCCGTCACATGGACACCCGTTCCCTTCAACTCCGCTGCCAGCCCTTCTGTGAACGTCCTCAGCCACGCTTTAGCGGCAGAATACGTCCCTTGGGCTGTGAGCGCAGCAATCGACGACACGTTGAGAATTCCACCACGACCACGGGATCGCATCACACGTGCGGCGGTGTGGCTCAACACCATGACCGCGCGGATCATCACATCAATCGCTTGATCTTCCCGCTCAACCGTAGAATCGAGAAACTCGGCACCCAGACCGAAACCGGCGTTATTCACGAGTAATCCGATCGGCCGCGAGGTGGAGCGGAGGCGCTGAGCAACACGCTCAACATCGGCCGCCTTGCTCAAATCTGCCGCCATCACTTCCACCTGCACCTGCGCCAGATCCCGCATTCGGCGGGCGACCTCCTGCAGCTTCTGCTCACTGCGCGCAACCAACACGAGGTTGTTGCCTTCCGCAGCAAGATTCCATGCGATTTCAAGCCCAAGGCCGCTTGAGGCGCCCGTTACCAATGCAGATCCCATGTTTCAAGCCTAAACCACGCGAAGACTCACACTGGGGCTCAGCGGCTCGTGCCTCGGGCTTGTGCGTCTGGCTTGTATCCCCGTTCGCACTGGGTTGATTAGGCTGAGAGCATGCGCATAGCCACATGGAATGTCAATTCGATTCGATCTCGCCTTGATCGAGTGCTCGCCGTGTGCACGCGTTGGGATCTGGACGTGCTCTTGATGCAGGAAACCAAGTGCAAACCCGATCAGTTCCCTACCGATGCTTTTGCCGAGCAGGGCTATCAGGTTGCCGTGGCTGGGCTCAACCAGTGGAACGGTGTTGCGATTGCCAGCCGTGTTGGCCTAGAGGACGTCCATACCTCATTTGACCAGCAGCCGGGATTTGCCAAAGAAGGCCAGCCGGTCGTTGAACCGCGGGCTATTGGGGCGCTGGTCGGCGCGCGTGGTACGTCGCCCGGCACACAGCGAACAGTGATAGGAGGTACACCGAGCATCGACGCGTCTACCGCTGAAGAACCCCGCGAGCCTCTCCACGTGTGGAGCCTGTACGTGCCGAATGGGAGGGCAATCGGGGATCCTCACCTGGAATACAAGAAACAGTTTTTGCACACACTTGCAGACGATGTGAGCCACTGGATGGCAGATAATCCGCATCAGAACTTGCTGTTAGCCGGCGATTTTAATGTGGCGCAACGCGATGAGGACGTGTGGGATATCGACGCATTCGCCGGCAACATCTACGTGACGAGGGAGGAACGCGACGCGCTCAACGCGCTGAAAGACGCTGGGCTGACGGAGGTGAGCCGAACCGCCACAGAATCCCCCTACACATTTTGGGAGTATCGGCAGCTCCGGTTCCCACGCAACGAGGGTATGCGTATTGACTACATGTGGGTATCCCCGAGCCTTGCTGACCTCGTCACCGCCGCCCATATCGATCGTGAGGAGCGAAAAGGTAAAGGAGCCTCCGATCACGTGCCCGTCATCCTCGACATCGACGTATAGGGGGTAGCTCTCACACGAAAGACGTAGTGCTCAGGCGGAGGCACTAGCGCATAGGCACGCGAACCGAAGGCAGGTGATGCCTAGATACGCGAACAGAAAATATGCGATCCGAAACGCCCCAAGCTCAGTGGCTCGGCCACATCATCAAGCCCTGTGGCTCGGCCACATCATCTGGCCGAGCCACAATTGAGAGAGTCACGATTCTGCGTGCCACAATTGAGTTGGCAGGCTTAGGCCTCCAACTTCTCAAACAGCGCCTCACCCCAGTAGGACGTTGGCGTGGTGCCAGGCAGAATCCAGAAAACACCCGATCCAATATGGGCAACGAAGTCGTTGAGCAAGTCCGCTTCATCTAACCGCTTTTGAATTGGCGTGAACTGCTTATCCGGGTTCTTCTGGAAGGAAATCCACACCAGGCCGCTGTTGCTCGTCAGCATCGGATTATCGACAAAGTTATCGTCAAACGCGTAGGCGCGCCGACGCAAAGCATCGCTGGGCTGTCCATCTTGTTCACGTGCTAATGCCAAATGCGAGTGACGGTCAATCAAGTATTCGCCATTCTCATCCTTGGCATCCATATCTTCATCATCGAATTCGCCGCCACCGGAGAGCGGGCCACCCGTGTGGTAGTCGCGGCCGATAACGCGGGAACGCTGAGCAACAGCGAGCTTTTCCCACGCATCCAAATTCATAATGATGCGGCGCACCACCATAATGGATGAATTCTTCAGCCATGCTTCGTCAGAATCGATAAAGACCTGCTCACTCCACTCCTCCGGTGTGGACGGGTTGACTGTCCCGTCAATCTGCCCAAGGGGATTACGAGGCGTCGTCCCGGCAGGAACCGCACCGAACGCATGTCCATACCCATTTTGACGCCAGAACAGCTTGGCCACGCCCAACGCAGAACGCACCATCACACGTACTGCTGTTGATGTGGTCACCGGATCGTCGGAGGAGATCTGCAGCACCAGGTCGGTCTGTCCCCACGCCGGATTCAAATGATCGAGGGAAAATGCTGGAACATCGTGAAGACCCTCTGGGATCAAGTCCTCGGCTCCAAGGACAGTGAAGATACGCTCACCCCAACCGACTGTAATGGTCAAGCTCGCTGGCACCTCTGCCATCTCGTACTCTTCCATATCCTCAATACGCTCACCCTGCGTCAGGTGACGAGCCAGAACGGTCCAAGTCTGCATCAACGTGCGCAGCTGATCCGCACCAACTCCTTCTTCGAGGTTGAAACCGAGCAGAGCCATGCTTGCACTCTGAGGGTTCATAATGCCGGCTTGAACTGAACCGTCAAACGGGAGTTTTGCGTCAACCAGAGGGGTTTCTTCTGCCATTGCATATCCTTTCCATTCTGGCGCTCAAAGATGACACGCGCCGCTATTTATGTCCAACGCACAAGAGGCCGTTTTGCTTCCAGAAAATGCTGTTTTGCTTCTCTGTACAAGTGATGAGGTCACATCAGAACGTCCCATGCGCCAGGTACAATTGCGCACGTGGATGCTCTGTTCAACCTGCCCCGTTCCGCCCGACAGCCGCTGGCAAAGGTCGTGATTGTTGCCGGCCCTTCTGGCACCGGAAAGACGCGCTTTACCCGTCGCAGCGGACTGCCCTTCGTCTCCCTCGACGATTTCTACAAGGACGGGGACGAGCCTGGACTCCCGCGCAGGCATGGCATGGTTGACTGGGATAGCGTCACCACGTGGAACAAGTCGGCAGCTGTTGATGCCCTGGTGGAGTTATGTACGAAGGGGGAAACACGCGTGCCGCTCTACGACATCCCAACGTCCAAGAAGCGCGGCGAACGCAAGCTGAGCCTCGACGGCGCAAAGTTCGTGTTGGCAGAGGGTATTTTTGCCGGCGATATCGTCAGCGCTGTGCGTGCAGAAGGGATTCTTGCCGATGCCATCTGCCTGCAAAGGCCGCGGCTTCAAGCATTCTGGTTTCGACTGATGCGCGATCTTGACGAGGCACGCAAACCACCGATCAACTTAATCCGACGCGGCATTGCCCACTTTTTCGAGGAGCCCGCAATGTATGCGAAGCTCGAATCGCAGGGATGCAGGCTCGTTTCGTGGGAAGAAGCCCACGAAACTCTGACGCACCTCCTGGCAACTGCGCGGTGACGACCCTGAGTTGCGCACGTTTTCAGTTGCCCGACCCCGTTCAGGTGCTCGGTTTTTCAACTTTTCAGGCTTACAGTTTTCCAGGCTCGCTCAGTTTTTTAGGCTCGCCCAGTTTCGAGGCGTTCGGCTTTCTCAAGATTTGTCAGTTGCTCGGCTTGATAAAGGGGAACGTAATAGTTTCTCGGATTCCCTCACCCGTCAGTGCTGTCAAAAGCCGGTCGATACCCATACCCATTCCGCCCGTCGGCGGGAAGCCCTGTTCCATCGCCTGGAGGAACCCCTCGTCAATATGCATCGCTTCGGGATCGCCCTTAGCAGCCTCTTCAGCCTGAGCCACAAAACGCTGACGCTGCACCACGGGATCTGCCAATTCCGAGTATGCCGTCGCTAGCTCGGTTCCACGCACGTACAGATCCCACTTCTCCGTCACGCCAGGCTTACTGCGGTGGTAGCGGGTCAGTGGCGAAGAGTCTTCAGGGAAATCCCGAACGAAGGTTGGAGCCCATAGGCTGTCACCAACAAGCTTCTCGAAAAGCTCCTCCACGATTTTGCCATTCACCCAGAAGGGCGCTACATCGATACCGTTCGCCGCAGCGATTTTCTCCAGCGTTTCGCGCGGCGTAGCAGGTGACAGCTCCTCGCCAACAGCATTGGACGTGGATTCGTACAGATCGATCGACTCCCATTTGCCGCCTAGGTCGTACTCCGTTCCGTCAGCAAGCGTCACCTTCGTCGTCCCTAACGCATCCAGGGCAGCATTCTGAACGAGACTGCGAGTCAATTCAGCCATCGTGTCATACGTGCCATAGGCTTCATATGCTTCCAGGGCTGTGAACTCCGGCGAATGCGAGGAGTCAGCGCCCTCGTTACGGAAGTTGCGGTTGATCTCAAAAACGCGGTCAATGCCGCCGACGACTGCCCGCTTCAAATACAGTTCGGTCGCAATACGCAGATAAAGATCCTCGTCATACGCATTGATATGAGTCTTGAATGGCCGTGCTGCAGCTCCCCCGTGGATCGGCTGAAGCATAGGGGTCTCGATCTCGGTGTAGTGCCGTTCATCAAACTGGCGCCGCAGTGACTTCATGACGTTGGCTCGCAGATACACCATGTCTCGAGCCTTCTGGCGCGTAATCAGATCCAGATGACGAGCCCGAATGCGCGTTTCTTCATTGAGCGCCGATTCGTGACCATCCGCATTGGTGAAGGTCTTTGGCAATGGTCGAATCGCCTTCGACGCCATCTGCCACGAATGAGCGAAAACAGAGAGCTCTCCGCGTTTCGACGCACCCACATGCCCCTCAACGAAAATAAAATCGCCCAAATCAACGTCGGCTTTGAGGTTCTTCAAGGATTCGTCACCAACGTTGGCAAGGGAGAAAATCACCTGCAGGCGTCGACCCGCACCGTCCTGCAGAGTAGCGAAGGCGATCTTGCCTCCCGTACGCAGGAGCATCACACGCCCAGCAAGGCCAACATGAACGTCGGGAAACTCTTCACCTGGCTGCGTGTGGGAATACTCCGTGCGCACGTCGTCAATCGTGGTGGTGACAGGCAGCACAACAGGATAGGGATCCCGACTTTCGTCCATGAGGCGCTGACGCTTTGCCAGGCGCACCGCCATCTGCTCGGAAACGTCTTCTGCCACAGGAGCGCTCTCGCCTTGATTCGCCACAATTGTCCTTTCGTTCAATCTTCGACCGCACTCATTTTAGCTTGATTGCGCAGCCGTCGGATAGCCGCTGAATAACTCAGAGAACGCCATGCTCGCGTGCTCCACTGCGGTGCAGATCATCCACAATTGTGGTCACCGGCACCCCTGCCAGTACAGCATCAGGTTCGATCTGTAACCACGGCTCCAGCACAAACCAGCGGCGCGCTGCCATCGGATGCGGAAGAGTCAGCCGCTGCGAACTCGCCACCTTGCCATCGATATCAATCACATCGATATCCAATAAACGTGCACCCCAATGTTCGTGACGCACACGCCCGCCCCTCACCTCGATCTGCTGAAGGGCATCGAGAAGATCGTAGGGCGCAAGCGCAGTGTCCAAAGCCAGTACTGCGTTCGAGAAATCGGGCTGAGGATCCTGGCCGTCCTCAAGCTGGGGCGCAGAATGCACAATATCCGATACTGCCGTCACATGAACGGGAAGCGTTCGGATCTGCCGAACCGCCCAACGCAGCTGCTCATCACGGTCACCTAAATTGGCACCCAAGCCAAGCACAACATGATGAATACCAGCCTCCTTGTCCACAAAGAAACCAGGACGAAAGATGTGCAACTGAACATCGTCAACCGGATATCCCACAGGCGCGTGGGGTTTATGGATCGTCACATCCACCCACAGAGCACCAAGCCCCAGCACGGCACCGGCAATGCGCGCAGCCACGGTTTCCAGCAAGCGCATCGGGGAACCAGCAAGGACGCTGCGCACAGCATCCACCACATCGGCATAAGAAATTGTTGCGGAAAGGTCGTCGGCAGCCGCTGCATCAGCCGTTTCCACACCGTAGGACACATCCGCAGAAAACACCTGACCCAGCTTCGTCTCCTCGGGAAGTACACCGTGAAATCCGAACGCAGTAATCCCCTTCACCGTTATCGAATCAATCACGAGAAACCCTCCTTGGTCTCTTTCAATGTGCGTTCAATGTGCAGCAGATGAACACACCAGCACAGTAGGCAAAGTACATGAAAAATACTACACGTGCAGGGCGGCTCCTTTTCGCATGCGTGCGCCGATTAAGTGCATTTAAAGTGCATTCGGCAAGAGTCGGGTACGCAGCCCGCATGGAATATTGAGAGTTTGAACACGTTGAGTGTACTAAACCAGTACAGCCCAACTGAGGAGGCAAACGATGAAACTCACGCACAGCGAAACCTTTGAAGGATCCCGTTTGAAGATCGCCCGCGCGCTCCTATCGAAGCAGTTCATGGATAAACGTGCACAGCGCGCCGGGTTTGAGGATATGACCTACATTGACGAGGAACATTCGTCATCCATCAAAGCGGTCATTCCCGCACAGAACATCAGCGCTCTGCCGCCAGAAGCCATCGCGCTGCTGCCGGATCGAGTACCGTTCACACTCATATTTGACGTTGCCGAGCACACCGAGAATCACACAACGATCAATATTCGGCTTGAGGCGCCCGAGCTGGAGCTTCAGTTCACCGGCGTAGCTCACCTGCATGACGTGGCCTCGCCCAACCCGATGTCCGACACGATGTCAGAGTCGGTGGCAGACGACAGCCGCGAATTTATCGCACCCGACCAGTCCGAATACACCAAGGGTGCTGGTGTCGGTATGGCAAACGGCCGCACACAGGTTGACACGTCATTTGATTTCTCCGCCCACGGCGACCTGGCACACACAACGATCGAAGATACTGTTGCCGATCACGCAAACGCGCTCTTTTCTGCAGACGCCAATTTGTTGCGCGAACTGTTGACGAAGAAAACGCAGGAATAATAGCTGCGGCTCGGGCGTGGGTGGCGGCCATGCCAAGCGCACAAGCACTCTGGCGCTGATGCCTCGTTGCGTCAGCGTCAGCGCCAGCTGGGCGCGCGAGGACTGGTACCTGGGGTCATCGGTGCTGGCACCCAGGCGCGCAGATACTGATACCTGACACAGAGAAAAATCTGAAACGTTAGCGGCTAACACGGAAAATAAGTACTGCACATCAAAGAAATCATGCTAAGAAATGCGTGAGATGCTGGCCGGATCGCGTCAGCCCTACGCCACCCGACCAGCACCCCTCTTAACGCCTGCACCCACCTCTTTTTATTCCCGCAGCAGTTCCACGATTAGCAGCTGTTGCGCGATTAATCGTGGATTTTTACCGTGCTGCTGGTTTTCGCACAACCAGTTTCCACCGTGCTGCTGGTTTTCGCGCTTCGGGGTTTAATCGTGCCGCTGGTTTTGGCGGATCCTTTTTACCACGTCTAAGGCAACGCGCGTGGCCGCAACGTTATGCACTCGAATGCACCATACGGGGAAATGTGCAAAGTACGAGCTCATCACGGCTGTTGCCACATCAAGCAGCGTGTTGTCTTGTTCGTCAGGAGCCAGCGAACGCAAAAAACGCTTACGTGAAACCCCTACCATCACCGGGTAGCCAAGGGAAAATACTTCACGCAGTTGTGCTGCAAGCTGCCAGTCTTGCAGACCAATCTTTGAAAACCCGTAGCCAGGATCGAGGCAAATATTTTCTTCCTTGATACCTGCCGTCAGCGCACGATCCAGCGACGCTTTCAATTCCTCAACGACCTCATGCGTCACGTCATCATAGTGTGCGGCAGCATTCATCGCGCGTCCCACACCGCGTCCATGCTGCAAAATATAGGGCACACCGCAGTCTGCTATCGTTGCGAGCATCTGCGGATCCCCACGGCCACCGGTCACATCGTTCTCGATATCCACCCCCGCTTCGATACCCTTGCGTGCAGTCTCGGCATGGTAGGTGTCCAATGAAATCAAGAAACTCGGCGTATCCGGCTCCTGACGCCATGCAACAAGCGCATCAATAAACGGCTTGACGCGATCCCATTCTTCTGCCGGCACGATGTCACCAGCGTGGGGTGACGTGGCTTCGCCGCCTATATCAATAATGGTGGCGCCGTCCTTCACCATCTGTTTGGCATGCTCAATACCAGCTTCAGGATTATTCCAACGGCCACCATCGGAGAATGAATCAGGCGTGACATTCAGCACGCCCATGATTTCAGGAAATTCCGGCCGAAAATTCAGATCTGCCATCGCATGGCTCCTTCTGACATCCCGGGAACAGCACGTGCAGCACTACTGGTTGAGCCAGCACTACCCGCCTGTTCCCCTGCAGCCACTGCCGTGATGCCCACTCCACACCCCAAGATGCCAGCGTCACGACCCAAACAGAAGGCGAGTGCCACAGCATCGTGTCGCCCGAAAACCCTTGGCCACACCCCAGAGTGCAGGAAAGAACGGGAAAGCGCGGGGCGCATTGATCGTAGCTTGCGCACACACCACAGCCAGTCTGCTGCATTGCCGCTCAGATGAGTTGCACACTGCTCAAAGCGGCTTGCAGTGTGAGCCCGCAACAACGCTGCGAACAAGACCTATTCTACGGCCGGTTCTTAGGCTTGTAAGGACAGTTCTCGGTTTTGCACGGCCGAGCCTCGTGGGGTTTGTACAGTCGGGTTCTTGGCATTATAGGGTTAGCTCTTGGGCTTGCCGAGATGCGGAGAGCCTCATCGTTCCAGCTGGCCTTCCTTCGTCCACACGTCACACATCCGCATGGATCAGGGACATCGCCTCCGCCCGCGTGGCCGCATGACGCATCACCCCGCGCACAGAACTCGTCACCGTCTTGGCTCCAGGTTTACGAATTCCACGCATCGTCATACACAGATGCTCCGCTTCCACAACAACAAGCACGCCTTGAGCATCCAGCTTCGTCATCACCGCATCCGCAATCTGGGTGGTCAAACGCTCCTGTACCTGGGGACGATGGGCGTACCCTTCCACCATGCGAGCGATCTTCGACAGGCCGGTGACGAAGCCATCTTTTGAGGGAATATAGGCCACATGTGCTTTTCCATGGAACGGCAGCAGGTGGTGCTCACAGACCGAATACATGGGAATATCACGTACAAGAACCATCTCGTTGTATTCCACATTGAAGTACTTTTCCAGCTCTGCAGACGGATCCGAATACAGGCCGGCGAAAAGCTCCTTGTATGCACGCGCCATACGATCCGGGGTGTCCACCAAGCCGTCACGATCGGGATCCTCCCCAATACCGACAAGCAGCTGCCGCATTGCCTGCCTCACTTGGTCGGCATCGTATACACCCGGGTGAGGTTGAGACGGAATTTCAGCCATCGATTCTCCTTTAAACCGACTCCATCAAACACAGTCAGATAGTATCTTAGACGCACACATATTTTTCGTGCCACACTCCACGCAGGTCAACGACTGGGCAGGCACATTTACTCTTCCTGAGCAGATTGGCTGTAGACGTTGTCCCCGTCATCACTGTATGCGCTCACAAATGAGCGATCCGCCGTCTTGAAACACATGAACGCCCGACACATCGTAGACTCGGCCTCCCCCGGCACCCACAACAAGATCATCGACGTGAACAAGATGGTCGAACATGACGTTCCTGCCGCCAAGGCGGCGCAGAGCACGCGCCACCACTCGCGTCCGTATCGCTTTCGGATGCTGCGCAAGATCAGCACGCCCCAACACGATCCGATCCGAACCCGAACCGGCATCGGATCCACGATCGAGCACGGCGAGCGACTCAAACACAGCATCTGCACGTTCATTCAACGCATCATCGTCTGCCGCCAGGAGTGCAGCCGTTCGCACAAGCGCTTCCGGCACGCCCGAACCAAAAACCTCCCGAAGAGCAGGTATTACTCGGTTGCGAATTCCGTTACGCGTGAGCGGCCGGCCGGAAGCGGAACGCCACTCGGTTTGCGGCCCGTTGGAAGGATCCTCAAGCCACGAGGTGCCTTGCGCACGCAGCGAGTCGCGCAAGAGCGAGCGCCGCAAACCGAGCAGGGGCCGCTGGGCCGCCACCTCTGGGTGCCCGGGGAGCACACCCACCGCAGGCATTCCGCGCAGCGAATGTGCGCCCGAGCCTCGGCTGAGCCCGAGCAGAACCGTCTCGGCTTGGTCATCTGCGGTGTGGCCCAGCAGCACCTGCGCCGGCCGGCCGGCCGCCATCTCGGCTCCCATCGTCATCGCAGATTCAGCAATGGCCTGGTAACGCGCATTGCGTGCTTCACCTTCTGGCCCATGATTCTTTCGTGCCCAGCCGTTGTTTTCTGCGTTCCCCGGCATACCCAGATTCACGCGAGGTACGTACACCGCATCGAAGCCCACCTGCTGCGCCCAACGCGCGACGCGTTCTTCTGCCTGATCCAAATCGTTGTTGATGCCGTGCAGAACAGTCACCGTGCCTATGCGCAAACCATATTTTCGCGCAACCCACAGCGAGGCGAGGGCGAGTGCAGTGGAATCGGATCCACCCGAGAGCGCAACAAGCAGCGGTGGCGGATCGGCTACTTTGTGGTCAATCGCAATCACACCAGTGTGAAGCAGCGATGCCCGTACGGCGTTACGCACCGCAGCGATAGAAGGATCCAGCACTGTTTGTCCTCGCCCATCCTTTCGTCTTTTCCCCGCGTTTCTCTTTTCATCCGGCCGCGCTCCACCACGCACCAACAACCCACAATGCCACCAACCCGAGGCACCAGAGCGATACGTGCGCGCAGCCCCGAGGCGCCACCAGTCCGGCGCTCTCAGCCCGATCCATCAGCACCACGTTTGTCTGCAGCGCTCTCGCTTCTGCAGCACTCCGCTTTGAGGCGCTTGCTGAATCTCCGGTTCGGTCTTTGTCACTTAACCTACGTCCCTTCACCCTTGCCGCTTAACCTTCGTCACTTTGCCTTCGTCATTTCAACGTTCCAAGAGACGTCACGAATGTATCGATCCCGCGATGTGCCGCCCACCCGGATCCCCGCCGGAATCCGTCAGCCATAGCGACGAACATCAATGGATACCCGCGTGCCGTCGTCACGAAACCAGACAAGCCCGCAGACTGCGGTAGCGTTCCCGTTTTTCCGCGCACATTCCCTACGAGGGACCCAGAATATCGATTGGCGAGTGTTCCAGTGTATCCGCCGATTGCGAGTCCTTGGGTGAATGCGTCACTGTTGCATCCTTCCTTAGTACTGCACGTTGCAGCGCGTTGCAGCAGGCATCCGATGGCGGAGGCTGTGAGCTTATTCGTGGTGGAGAGCCCGGAACTGTCGTGCAACTCAACGCCCGGACGCATACATCCGATCGACTGCAGATAGTCGGTGGTTGCCTGACCGGCACCTTCAAACGTTGCGGGCTTCTTCTGCGCGATAGCGATCAGATGCCCAAGGGTTTCCGCGCTCACGTTATTCGATACGGTCATCATTTCTGCAACAATCTGGCGAATCGTTGCTGATTCAACCCGGCCAAGCTGCACAGCTCCCTCCGGCGTTTGTGCACGTCCAGCAGCGCTGACCTTCACGCCTTGATCCGCGAGATCCTTTGCGAACAGACTCAGTGCTTCAAGGTCCGGATCAGCGTGGTAATCGTATTCGCCACCGCCTTGCCGCGACTGATCAACAGCAAGTGGCCGAGCCTGCATGGCACTGGAGGCGAAATCATCTTTCACAACCTGCGACGCATACAACGGAGCAGCAAAAAGACTCGAATCCACAACGACCTTCGTCGGAGCCTTCACGGACGCTTGAGCCGTCCCAGACGATTCAGCCGGCTTCCCGCTCGCTGCAGCTGACTGATCCCGACTCTGCTTGAGCGCCGCAGCAACTTTCTGAGCAAGATCTGCCAGCCCGGCGTGCCCGTTAACCGCATGCGGATCGCCTTTACCGGCCGCCAGCATCGTATCCCCTCCCCCAATGAGGTAGAGAGTGTCGCCGCAAAGAGCTGCGCGTGTCGGCAACGTCGTGTTCGCACCGAGAATGTCGAGTGCAGCAGTAGCAGTCGCCATTTTCGTCACCGATGCTGGAGTACGCGGTACATCAGCGGCTTCAGCGGCAATCGGCTGACCCGTGATGCCATCCAGAACGAGGGCTGACACAGCGCCGCCTATTGTCGCCTCGTCCTTGACGAATTGCCCGATCGCCTGTTGCACTTCGGAAGCCTTCGGTGCTGTCACATCAGATGGATACGCTCCCGTTGACGACGTATCAGCGAGTGCACGATCGGCGCGAACATTGCCCGCTATATGTGATTTCGGCGCATTGGTGAGTATCCCTGGCGTAAGATCGTACGTATCGAGTAGCGCATAGGATCCACAGAGGGCAACAGCGAGGATTGCTAACGCTGGTACACGACGCTTCATGTTCTTAGTCTGGCACGTCCACTCTGCAAGTCCCAACCGGGTTCCAGCGATACGGAGCATCTGAGTACATCTCACAGTGGATACGAGTCTGGCTTATGCCAGAGTTGGAGGGAGGGCGTCATGGAATTTGACGTGACGATCGAGATTCCGAAGGGGAATCGTAACAAATACGAAGTCGATCATAAGACTGGCCGCATTCGGCTCGACCGCATGTTGTTCACTGCAACCCGCTATCCCGATGACTACGGCTATATCGAAGGCACGCTTGGCGAAGATGGCGATCCTCTCGATGCTCTTGTATTGCTGGAAGAACCGACTTTTCCCGGCTGCCTGATTCGATGCCGTCCCATCGGCATGTTCCGTATGCGTGACGAAAACGGCGGTGACGATAAAATCCTGTGTGTTCCCGCAACCGATCAGCGGCAGAGCTGGCGCACGGAGCTGGAAGATGTGAGCGAGTTCCATCGTCTGGAAATCGCACACTTTTTTGAGGTGTATAAGGAACTGGAACCAGGAAAGTCCGTCGAGGGCGCCCACTGGACTGGCAGACGAGAAGCAGAAGACGAAATTACACGTGCATTCCAGCGCGCGAAAGACACCGGCTACTATGACGAATAGCTGCAGCGACGACGGCTAGCCGCCTGTTGTGTAATGCTTGTTGTGTAAAAGAGTGGGCCGGACGCCATCGCGTTCGACCCACTCTTCTCGTTGATGAACTTTTGTTTTATGAGCTTTCTCGTCAGATACGGATGAACTGCGGGTGACTCCAGATCGTGCTCACGCATGTGCCCTTGGTCGGATTGAGAGCGTTGACGACGCGGTTTCCGCCGATGTAGATACCAACATGGCCTGGCCAGTACACAATATCACCGGGCATCGCCTGGCTGCGCGATACAGTACGCCCAGCTGCCGCCTGAGAGCCGGAGTAATGAGGGAGCGAGATGCCCGCAACGTGCGAATATACGTATGCCACGAAACCGGAGCAGTCCCAACCGGACGGCGACGTTCCTGCCCACACATAAGGAACCTGACCAACATAGTTCATGGCGTAATTGACGATTGCCTGCCCGCGCGAGGATACGCTGGCTGAATTATTAACCCTGGTCGGTGACGAACTCCTGGCTGTACTGCCAGCTGATGAGCGCGCGGTGCTCGAAGAGCTTGCCGAACTACCTGACGATTTCCTCGTTGACGATGACTGCGCAGCCGCTTGCTGACGGGCGGCAGCCTGCTGAGCCTTGAGTGCTGCCTGAGCTTGAGCCCTGCGGCGCTGAGCAAGAGCCTCCCTCTGAGCACGAATACGTGCAGCACGAGCCTCGGCAGCCTTACGCGCGGCCTCTTCCCTCTCCTTCTGCAGCTGCTCAGCTAAAGCTGAGGTGATCCCTTTCTCGTGGGCAAGCTGGTCAACAAGCGCCTTGTACTGAGCATCGATATCAGCCACCTTGGATGCCATCTCATCTTCGAGGGCTTGAGCCTTGTCTGCAGCATCCTGCGCCTGCGCGGCGACTGTGCTCTGCGTTTCAGCTTCCTCGTCAGCCTGCTTCTGTAGCACGTCTGCAACGTCTGCATATGCTTTAAAGCTCTTCATCTTCGAGTCAGCCTGGCTCGCCAACTGGTTGAACGCACGGGATCTATTCGACACGTCCTGCAGATCCTGAGCGCCCAAGAGCATTTCAGAGCCGTGTAATGACGCAGCTCCATCCCTGTACATCGCCGAGGAAATCTGCCCGACTTCCGCGCGCGCTTGTTCTGCAGTGGATTTTGCTTTATCCGCGTTTTCCTGCGCGGTTTCGGCCGCACCGATCGCGTCTTCAAGCTGCGCCTGCTTTTGTGCAGCGAGAAGCTGAGCCTGCTCAGCCTGCACCGCCAGGTTGTCCTTCTGCTCGCTCAATCCCGCAAGCTTGGACTCCGTATCCGAAACTTTCGATTGTGTTTGAGCCTGCTGGGACTGCGCAGCTTTCAGCTTGTCTTCCGTAGAGTCATCTGCATTAGCCGCAGAACCAACAACCGAGAAAACCATTGCGAAGGCACTAAATAGACCCACACCGGTTTTGAATCGAGAGTTCTTCACGAGTTACTCCTTCGCGCATTCCTTGATCACGCACTGATCCTGTGGCTACACATCACCTCCACACCAACCTCGCGGGAGACCGATGCAGACGTCTGTGACTAATGTATAACAATTCAGCAACAAATGAAACATTTTTATCACAATTCGCAATTGTCACATTCGTCCCATCTGTACCAGCCATCGGTACCTGCATCGTTACCGGCACCAACCACTTGTCCCTGCATCAGTCGTCTGCACCAGTCGCCTTCGCCCGTCATGTGCACTAGTCATGAGTACCGGGGCTGAGAGACGACGAAGCTGAGACAGCCACGCGTCCCGCGCAAAGACCGCGCCTCATGCGACAGCACGACCGAGCGGATACCCTGGATCCAACAAATCGCCCAGCCCTCGCACAATCCATTCCGGCGCGTCCCGCTGTGGAAGCTCCTGCCCCACCGCAGAATCTTGCCCACCGGATTTCTGCCTGCCGGAATCCCGCAGCCTAGCGGAGTCCAGCCCATGCACACCAGAATCCAGCCCCTCGGGCACAATCAACGCCGCGCGCACACCCGCAGCATGTGAGGCCTGCACATCAATCAGCCTGTCTCCTACTGACATAATTTCTGTACTGTGCAGACCGTGGCGTCTGATCACCTCAAGAAACATTCCCGGATCCGGTTTCCGCGCAAACCCGTCGCTCACACACACCATGTCATCCACGTCCAGCCGATGCTCACGCAGAAGTGTTTGTGCAGATTCCCGATCTCGGTGCGTTACCACAAGGTTGAGGCCGCCCATGCGCTTCACAGCCGCCAGCACGTCTCGTGCATGCGGCATCAACGGTGCTGGCTGATCCTTCCACGACACTTTGAGCTTCTCGTAAGCATCGCTCAACTCGTGACGCGTCACCGTTGTCTGCCGCGCAATCTCGTCCATCGCAAAGCTGATCGACGTGTGCGTCAGAGCCGCTACACGCGCCGGATCAAAATCCTGAGCTGCGCGATCCCCGTCACGCACAGCAGCGCGATGCACAAGTGAATAAAACACCTCGTTCAATGGCGTGTACGTGTCAATCAAGGTTCCGCCCATATCCCAGATGACGTTCACAAGCACCCTCCGATCCGAATGCCCGAAGGCCGAATGCCCGATAGGCCACATGCCAGATAAACCGAATGCCAGACATGCCCGATCGTCCACGCACCGCGACGATGAACCTCACCTTAGACTAGCTGTATGGAATGGAAGCCTGATCTGCTCGGTTCTGGATTCGAGTCCACTACTCTTCCCTTGGGGCATGACGACGAAGGACCCGTCGTCGCCACCCTCGTCAAGCATATTCCTGACGATGACCCCGGAATGCGAACAGTACGCGCCCATCATGCAGAACATTCAGAACCACGCCATTGGTGGAATCGCCTGTTTGCCTCACGCACACACGCCTCCGGGCAGCAGCCGAGTTTCGCATTCCTCGCGGTTCACGGCTGGAACGACTACTTCTATCAAACAGAGCTCGCCCGCCATGTGAGTCTGGCCGGCGGTGCGTTCTACGCTCTCGACTTACGCAAATATGGCCGGAGCTTGCGCACATGGCAGACCTTCGGATTTACCTCCACGCTGCATGTGTATTCTGAGGATCTCAATGCGGCAGTCCATGCGATCCGGCAGGATCTGGCTGAGCACGCTGAGCATGATGCCAGCCACCTACACATTCCGCTTATCGTCTACGGGCATTCCACGGGTGGCTTGATCGTTCCACTCTGGATTAAAGATCACCACCCCGAGGTTGCCGGACTCGTGCTCAATTCTCCGTGGATCGAACTCCAAATGTCCACAAACACGCGGCTTGCTGCCGCACCGCTGGTTGACGCATTAGCCAAAAGATCGCCAAAATCCGTGATTCCGCAAAGCGATACGGGATTTTACCAACGTGTACTCACTGGTTACATTGGCGAGGAAGAGGATCTTGCGTCCCTACGCAAACCCCTGGATCCTCGCGATCCTGCCGAGCCGGAGGACGATCCATTCTTTGCGGGCGGTTGGCATCCTGACCCGCGTCTGCGGCACGCACCAAGCTGGCCGGTACGCGCCGCGTGGCTTTCCGCAGTGCTTGCTGGCCACGCCGAAGTTGCTCAAGGCTTGAACCTCACGATGCCGATCCTGCTGCTCACAAGCGCAGAATCCGTGTCGGGTAACGAATGGTCAGATGCGTTCCGGCGCGCAGACGGCGTCCTCTCCGTCAAACAAATATGGAAACGCGTTCCGTACCTCGGATCAGATGTTCACTTAGTCAAGCTCTCCGGGGCAATCCATGACGTCACGCTCTCCCGCTTCTCCGTCAGAGAAAAGGCATTCAACCGCATTGCGCGGTTTTGCGCGAGCATCGTCGCTTGACGAGCGCATCGTCGGCTCGCACAAGCACGCATCACACGCATGAGGCGAGCATCGTCACCGCATCAGACCGCGACTCTATGCACCGCGACTCGTCGCCCTCTGGGACACCACGACTCACTACTATGACAACAATAATGATGGCTTCACCACTGCCGACTGCTGATAAGCACTGCTGAAGCCATCACGACTATTTTTGGTTCTTACCGAACCATTCATCTTTATCGACGCCTACTCCATCGACCTTTATCGACGCCTGTCATTCACCCTTATCGACGCCTGCGAATGGCGAGTGGACACCCCGCACAGTGAATCTGTGCTTCAACGCTTTCCCCGCCGCCGGGGCTGCAAGCGCCCAGCCCTGATGCACACAGTGACTGCGCAGCACCCACAACTCCAAGCCGCACGAAATGATCAAGAATCGTCCGGACGAAAACCTCCGACGTGCCACATTCTGACGCAATCTCGTGCACACTCCCACCTGCGGCAAGCTGCTGGAGTACTCGGTCTGTCAGCGGTTGCGCAGGCGAATCCGATGGAGCCTGTTCTCGCTGCTGATCCACGACATGTTGTCTCGTCATCGTCAGCATTAGATCACCAACTTACCGATCTGGAACACGGCAGTTGCTAAGATCCACGCTGTAACAAGCTGCACCCCCACTGCTGCGGCCGTTTTGCGCCCGCCAATCAGCTTGACCTGCGCCGCAACCGTCGCCAAGCATGGTGTGTACGTGAGGACGAAAACGAGGAACGCAAAACCTGCGAGGCTCTGATAACCCTCACCCGCAGACGCTGTCAGTGACTCATTGAGCAATCGCGGCAAGGCACCGAGGTCGTCCCCGTTATCCTCCGCATCGCCGCCATCCGCCTCGGGATCCAGGTTGTAGGAGGTGACGATTGAGCTCACCACAGTTTCCTTTGCCACGAAACCCGTTATCAGCGCACCCGTCATATGCCACTCGCCAATACCGGCCGGTTTGAAGACTGGAACCAGCACCTGAGCCGTTTTCCCATACAACGAATCCTCCATAGGCAGGGAGGGATCCGCAAAGTGCTTACCTGCCGCACCTGCGCCGAGCGGTATCGCTGACATCAGCCACACGATCGCCGTCATCACCACAATAATTTTGCCTGCGCCACTCACGAAGCTCCAGGAGCGCTGCCACGTCACCTGAAGTGTGGAGATGATACGTGGCTTCTGGTAGGCGGGAAGCACGAGCATCAGCGGCTGAGCTGGCTCCCGGCGCATCATCACATGGTTGAGTACCCACGCCCCCAACACCACCATCACCATCGACAGCGCATACATGACGAAGACGACGGTCCCTGCAGCCGAGCCGAAGAAAACCTTGCCAATCAGCAGATAAATTGTCAGTCGCGCAGCGCAGCTGGTGTAGGGAGTCACAAGAACCGTCACCAACCGTTGCTTCTCCGATGGTATGGATCGCGCCGCAGCAAGACTCGGCACATTGCAACCAAAGCCCATAATCAGCGGAAGGATAACACGGCCATCCAGACCAATTCGCCTCATCAGCCGATCACCCAGGAACGCCGCGCGCGCCATATATCCGGAATCCTCAAGCACCGTAATCGCCACGTAGATGACGAACATCAAGGGGAAGAAGCTAGCCACAACGCCGATACCGGAAATCAGCCCCGCAACAACCAGCTGTTCAACCCACGTTCCGGAAAGGCCAATATGCGCCAACACCCACGTTGCACCATTCGCCAGAGTCCACGAACCGGGATCTGTGCCCGCAATAATATTTTCGCACCAATCCTGAATGGGACCGATCCAGGTACCGGCGATTTCGAAAAGCAGCCAGAGCAAACCAAAGAAAATTACCGTTCCAGCAAGCGGATTCAACAGAACACGGTCGATTTTATCGGAGCGGCTGACCGTATTCGCAGCAACGGGTTCGTGCCCGCACGCCTTTTCCACATCGTCAACCCATGCGAAGAGCTGGTTTGCGCGGGCGATCTCATCATTGGCTGAACCGGTTAAACTGCCTGCGCCAGCCGATTCTGCGGACAGATCCTCCCCAAGCGATCCTGCATAGCCCGGAGCCGAGGGATCCACATCGAGCCCGCGTACATGCGGCTTCGTTACCAACGCATCACGAACGGCAGCATCTAGCGCACGATAATACTTCGACTCACGAGCATCGAACGGCAGGACGGGAATCCCCGTCAAAGCAGAGAGCTTCTGAATGTCAAACGAATCCTTATTCTGTTGCGCAACATCCACCATCGTGACGACGGCAACGACGGGATGCCCTGCCTGCGCGATCTGCGCCAACAGATAGAGGGAACGCGTCATCGATCCGCCGTCGAGCACTGCAACCACCAGATCGACTGCGGGTTCCGACTGCCGAACGAGTACCGAACCCTCGGCGCTATCACAAGAGGGCGCACTCGCCTGGTGCGAAGCACTCGAAAGCTGAACCGCATCCTCCTGCGGGGCTACAGTCACTGGGCGGCGTTCGGCCAACGCCCTGATCACCACGCGCTCATCTGCAGAATTCGGAACCAGAGAATACGTGCCCGGCAGGTCGATGACGTCAACGCCAAGGCTCCTCCACGTGCCCGTCGTGATCTGAACGGTCGTTCGTGGAGCATTCACCACTTTCTGATGAGCACCGGTGACGTGATTGAACAGCGTGGACTTACCAACATTGGGATTTCCCACCAGAGCGACACGCTTCCGTGGTGCCTTATGCACATTAAGAGAGAAATGGAGCGCTCCATGCTTCTGCTCAACGTCACTCTCCGAGTCGGAACATGCACAGTTTCCGTCGAGAATATGCGAACCACCATTACCAAACCGCGACAAGCCTCTGCTCAGCAGCGATGACGATGACTGCTTATGTCCCGACGCCGCGCCTGTCTGGCAGTGGCTGCACACAATATCGTCTGCGCCTAAGAATTCTTCGTGTGAACCCAGCGCCGATGAGCCGGTATCTCCCGTCGATTTTCTCACGCTCGCTCCCATCACTCCATCGCCACCTTCTTCGCCGGAGCAATCTTCGCCGCACGCCCACCAGCGCTGGATACGCCTGACGGCATCACTGACTGCTGGGAGTCAGTAGCCGATTGCGTCACGATCCCAGATCCGTTCACAACCTCAGCGTTGATCAACTGGGCGCTCTGATGGTCAACAGCAACCCGCGAACCCGCAATATTCAGCACAAGCCCTCCGAATGCTGCATGCTGAACGACGCTTGCCCGCATGCCAGCTCGTAAGCCCAATTCCTGCATACGCAATGCCGATGCCGCTTCAACATTGAAGGGGAGCAGACGTAATTCTGTTCGCCGAGGACAATCTATCAGTCTCATCAGAACCTCGATGTGTCGGGATCAACCACTCGGAAAGTTAGGGTACCCTAACTTTCTATCTGATAGCGTACAGAGATCCCCCCATTAAAGAAAGCCCGATGTTGCTTAATAGGTGTCATGTGCAGCACGTGTGCACACCGGTTGGTCATATGTGCACATCGCTGCCCCGCCCTATCTCTCGGAAAGCTCCTCAGGAGTGGCGAGCATGCGCATATCCAAAATCCGCAGCACTCGATCCGCCAGCAAAGGATCCACATCCTCGCGTTCGCGTGCCTTGAGAACCACAGCCCGCGCCGCATCACCGGCAATCACCATCTCGCGGGACAAATTCTGGATGTCGATGCGTCGGCGTTCCGGGATATCGTCTGATGCCTCGTCATCGTCGTCTTCATCGAGGTTATCGTCATCCAGGTCATCCTCGTCAACGGGTTCTTCGTCGTTGATCTCGTTGCCATGCCCCTTGCCAGGGACACTGCCAGATTCGCTGTTATCCGCATTCGCAGCACCAGGTTGAGCCGTGTTCGCCACCGACGTTCCTTGAGCGCCTGCATCATGCTGATGATCCGCATCAGTCTGACGATCTGTGTCAGTCGGCAGACCTGCGACAGCAGGCTCGGCCTGTCCAACAATCTCCACCATGTCACAGTCTTGACCATCGTCATCGCCTGGTTCGCCGCCCTCGGCAAGCGCAGTACCCTCAATGTCCTCTAGCGCATCTGCGATTTCCTTGCGGTGAACCGTCACGAAGGTCAATGCGTCTACCACATCCTCCTTCGTCACATCTGGTACAGGTTCAGTCCGATCAGGATCTGTATACAGCTGGCTTAACGCATCCAAATCCGTATCTTTCACTAATGCTGCTGAATCCAACAGTTTCTGCGCAGTATCGGGAGCAATGGCGAGATCGTCGCCAATCTGTAGATTCTCCTTCAACACGATGCCTTCAGGCGCATCGCCACGCTGCAGAGCATCGTGAACAGAGCGCGCTTCAAGGAACAGGCTCACGAGTTCAGCTGCCCGCTGCATATCCACATCGGACTTCATTGGAGCATGGCCATGGGCACGGGAGGCCCCATCACTGCCGTCCTCACCGTTGCTTGCTTCACCCCCATCCGAACTCGGCACAGACTGATGACGAGCAAGCCGAGGCTCCTCCGCCTCTGTGGGGTATTCCTCTCCTTCTTCAAGCGGCCCCGACGTCATATCCATGAACAAATCGTGCATGCCGTACGGATCGTCCACCTCGTCTGGCGTGATAAAACCAAGGTTTGTATCCAAAAACAGATCGTTCGACACGTCCAGGCCAAGTTCTTGACGCAGAGTAATAAACCGCGCGCGCAACACTTCCCGCATTTCAGAGGTCAAGGAATCCCCGGGAAACTCCTTGCGCACAGCCCTCCACGATTCTTGCTGGAGTTTGCGCACAATCATTTCCAGTTGGCGGTGTGCTTCCTTGGGATTTTGACGAATGTTCAACACGCGTGTCAGCACGGGAAGCGTCAGACCCGTCGGCACCAGTGTCACGATCAACACAGATGCCGCCGCAACAATCACGAAGGAGCGCCCAGGAAGCGGCTGGCCGCTACTCGTCACCGCCGGCAATGAAAGAGCCAACGCGAGAGTGGCCACACCACGCATTCCGCACCAGGTCAGCAGCAGCGTCTCCTTGAGCAGCACCGTCATCGTGCGTTGATTCTTCTCGCCGCGCTTTCGTTTCCCATGATGCTGATCGTGATTGCCCTCGATGAAGAACAAGTACATGAACACCACAACAAAACGGACGGCTATCACCGTCACGCACACACAGGAAATCGGTCCGAAATACCGGAAAATACCCCAGCCGTCAGTTTTGAAAATCGCATGGAGCTCAATGCCCATCAGCCCGAACACGAGGCCGTTGACGATCAGATTGATCACGTCCCAGAACGCTGAACGAACAATACGTTCCTCCCCCGCATCCACACTGCGGTTCCTGTTCGTCTCCACCGCTGCCACCACCACAGCAACAACACCTGACGCGTGGACCTCGTCAGCAAGCAAGTAGGCAGCGAAGGGGACAATCAAGCTCACTGCCACAGAGGCATCAACAGTCTTCACGTGGCGTGTGGCTACACGGTAGACCCAGCCCATCAAGAAGCCGATACCCACAGCTAAAGCTGCGGAGAGAACGAAGTCAATAATCACCGTATGCTGCATAATCTTGCGATCCCGCACGATCGCATTCGTCGCAGCCTGAAACAGCACAATGGCAACGGCATCGTTGAAAAGACCTTCCGTCTGCAGGAGCGTCATCAAGCGCCTCGGCATTTTCGCCGGCTTCGCTACGGCTTCCACAGCAACTGGATCGGGCGGTGCTACCATCGCGCCAAGACCCAACGCCACCGCAAAACTCACCTCTGGGAACAGCATCCACGTCAACCCAGCAACAGCAAGAGCCGTGGTTGCCGTCAACCCTAAAGCAAGCGTTGCAACGGTTCGCCACCGCGTCTTGAAAAGACCCCAACTAGCAGATTGCGCTGTTTCAAAAAGCAAAGGTGGTAGAAAAATGGGAAGGATAATCTCCGGTGGAATATCAATCGTGGGAAATCCTGGAATAAACGTGATACCCACACTCGCCAACAGAATCAGGATGGGATAGGGCAGATTAAGTTCGCCACCGATCACCACACACGCCACCATCAAAGCCAGTAAGCCAACTAAGACGATGACCGTTTCCATATATGCTCCTCCCAAGGCGCTCACGGTACCGACCGACGCGCCGCCTGCGCACGCTGACACGGATTCCGTGCACACATGTGCCGCTGCTGCCGAACAGTTATTCTACCGTATACCACACTGAATAATCGGCGGCAAGCCCTGCGTTCACACCATGTTTGCTTTGATCCCCAAAGCCTTTAGAGTAGAAGCAAGACACATGAATGGCGATCGGCCTGAAGCTCAGGCTCCTCCCGCATCGAGTGGGTCGAGAGCGAGGCATGCACACTTGACCTCTTAGTGCCGCTTTCTCATCGCTGTTCTCCTGCACCCCTCCGAAGGAAGCCTCCCGCCGAAGGGTTGCAGGCCACTCGTCACGAAAGGAGACTCGTGCTGGAATCCAATATCTTCGATACCGCCCTTATCCTCGAAGGCGGAGGAATGAGGGCGTCGTACACAGCGGGCGTTCTGAACGTCTTACTCAGAAATAATATTTTTTTCGACTATGTAGCTGGCATATCCGCTGGCGCCACACAGGCAAGCAACTACCTTTCGCGCGATTCAATACGAACCAGGCGATCCTCAACAGATATCATGTACGATCCGCACACTGCTGGATGGAGGAACGTTCTGAAGGGGCGCGGCTACATCGATGGAGAATATGTTTTCGAACATACCTCGGAGCCAGATGAATTCCTGCCGTTCGATTTCGACACCTTTGATGCGAACCCTGCACAGCTACGTGTTGAGACTTTCAACGCCACGACGGGCACAACAAACTTTTTTGGACGCGAGGACTTGACGAGTCGAGATCGTTTCCTCGCGATTTTGCGAGCCTCGGCATCAATGCCTATCCTCATGAAACCCACCATCATCGACGGCGATGTGCATTTTGACGGCGGCGTCGGCACGACGGGTGGAATTCCTCTTGATGTTGCAATCGCGGATGGTTATACCAAGTTTTTCATTGTGACGACGCGTCCACGCTCCTACGTGAAGAAGGACTCCGTGCCCCCACGGTGGTATCGCAAGCTGCTCAAAGACTACCCCTCCGTCGCGGAGGCTCTTATCACCCGCCCGGAGCGTTACAACGAAACAAAACGAACAATTATAGAGCTTGAACGACAGGGCGCAGCATATGTGTTTTGGGCTCAAAATATGTCGGTGAGCAACACGGAGCGCAACGTCGCTAAGCTCAACCGGAACTACCAGCTTGGCCTTGCCCAAGCCCAACGGGAGCTTCCCGCATTCAAGGAGTTCCTGAACCTCGCGTAATCTCTTTGTACTTGCGGCTCACCCCTACACCCGCCCATACAGAGGAATCACGTCAACGCTGTGAAGCGTACTCCGATAGATATCAGAAAAAGCCTGGACGTCTTGCTGACGAGCATCGCTTGCCGGATCGTACACACCGAGCGTGATACAGCCTGCTGCATGTGCTGCCGCGAGAGCTTGAGGATCATCGTCAGCCACAAGGATGGTGCTCGGTTCATACCCCATGTGTTGCGCCACCTGAGAAAAAATGAGACTGTCTGATTTAGCGACTCCGAGCGTATCAACGGTGTCAAGGCGCGTAAAAAGACTTCTGAGTCCGAGGCGCGTCAAGGCAGCCTCCACGTCCTCAGCTCGACTTGCAGTGAGAATGGCAAGCTCCACACCGGCTCCGGCGAGGGCGCGAACAAAGTCGCATGCACCCGGCTTGGGCTTGGCTTCCTCTGCATAGTACTGATGAATTACCCCAGCTTGCCCTGCAAGAATATCGCGCACCGTCATGTGTGGAGCAAACTGTCGATGCACATAACGCGCTCCATCCTCAACAGACATGTGGTACATGCGTTTGCCAAGATCAGGCGGACCGGCGAGGCCGAGGGTTGCTAAATATCGCAGTGGCGCTTCGTCCCAGAAAGGCAGCGTATCCAACAGCGTGCCATCGACGTCAATAATGGCGGCATCAAGGCCAAAACGCACACCGTCCTTGCGCACAATCTCACATCGACGCACTTGATTTACACCGCCTGCTGAAGATGATTATTCAAACGTTGAATTTTTCCATGCATCATATCGGTATAGCCCGGGCGAATATCCGCTTTGATCAGCACTTCGGTGCGAATACCGCGATCCGTCAACGCTTCGGTCGCCTTTTTCACACACGCCATCACATCGTCCCATTCCCCTTCGATTTCGGTAAACATCGAGTGCGTTTCGTATGCAAGTCCCGATTCTTGAATCACGCGTACAGCATCCGCCACGTATGACGCTAGCTCCTCGCCCTCACCAAAAGGTGCAATCGCCAGTGCAATCAACACGTTCATTTTCCTTGCTCCTCACCAAAATCAACTGCTCTTACCTGATGAGCGGTCATCTCCCTAACTTCGCTCATCCCGACTGCCTCACTCACCCGACTGCATCGCCCTCAATTTCCTCACCCTCAACTGCCTCAATATCCATCGGAACACGCGCCACATCCTCAGGTGTAGCCTGATAAAGATTATCGACGAAATGGACAGAAAAACTTCCCGACCCCGAGCTTTGTTCCTGTGCCTTGGCCGCCGCCCAGTTGTACACATTCGTACCCGCTAAGGCCGCTATCAATGGATTCGACTTCGTCAAATACACTTCCATCACGCCACCCAACGAACATCCGGATCCTGTGACGAAGCGCTGGAATTCAGATCCACCATACGATCGAACTCCGATGCGCCCATCCGTCACGTAATCAACTGGCCCAGACACGGCTACTGCTCCACCAGTAAACCTTGCGATGGAATTCGCAGCATGACGAGCTTCATCAACAGACTGTGTGGTATCAACACCCCGCACCACCGCATGCTGGGTTCCGCCGATGCCCCAGAGCTGCGCAAGCGCAATGATCTCCGAAGCGTTCCCACGCACGATTGCCGGTTTGTTATTGCCAGCAGCCTTAAGCAACCGCATACGCAACTCACCGGTTCCAATGCCCACCGGATCGATCACGAATGGAATGCGCGATTGGTGCATCAGCGTCATCACGCGTGGGAGGGTTTGTTCATAGACCGGTTCTATCGTGCCGAAATTAATATAGAAAGCATGAGCCGCTCGCGCCATCGCCTCAGCCTCATCGGGCATGTAGACCATCGCGGCTGAGCCACCTACGGCGAGCTGAGCGTTAGCGACAAACTGAATCGTGACCGTGTTCGTGATCGACGGCGCGAGTGGATTTGTAGAGCGAACCGCGTCCACAACACGGCGAAGCTCCGACTGAATGTGCCGAATATCGGCTGAACCCATCACTGTTCTCCCTCCATAAGCCGAGGAAACTTCATGGAAGAAAACCGGACGCCCATACGCAAAGGGCACGAATGCGGCTCTAGCACCAGGTACATATGGATACCCAGCCAGGAAGACCGACCAGCAGTCTTCATTCATGCTCCCTACGCGAGTGTTAGCTCTCAGGTTCAAAGGGTTAGGTTTCAGCCTTCTCAACATGACGTTCCCCTGCACGCAGCACATAGTGCATACGCGGTTCATTATAATCATTGCGCCGCAATTGGAGGCCGCGCGTTCCGCCATTATTGCTGCATTCTTCGAGACGCAATGCCTAAACTGTGAAGTAAGGCACTGATACGTCAGCGCCCGCGTAGCTCGAAGGAGATGATGCTGATGAGAGTCAAACCACGCATCGGCACGAAACCTGTGGGTTATAAGATTTTTAACAAGACGTGCGCTGCAATGGGGAAGTGATCATTATGACGTGGATCAAAGAAACGGATCGTAAGTTTGAATCCTATTTCGG
This sequence comes from Actinomycetaceae bacterium, assembly GCA_028724265.1. Lineage (GTDB taxonomy): Bacteria > Actinomycetota > Actinomycetes > Actinomycetales > Actinomycetaceae > JAQYDG01. The sequence goes on along the minus strand of JAQYDG010000001.1, from coordinate 1,605 downwards.
GGGTAGCTTCGTTGCCAGGTTCGGCATCATCTTGGCTGCCGGCGCAATTACTGACATCATTATTTCCATTATTTATTCAAACATAGGGACGTTTTATGCTGGCTTGCTGCTAACCGTCGTGGGGATCGCGCTTGCGGCATATGGACGAATTCGGCATGTTCACCGTAATCCGCCACACGAGGAACCACACCTCGAATAACAAGATAAACAAAAGCCCCTGACAGCTTTTGGCTTTCATTCACAAAACAACACACATAACAGAGGATCCCGAGTAGCACGCCGCCACTCGGGATCCTCATTTGCGCTGATACACGGAGAGTATTCCTACCTCTCGAGCATCTTGCTCACCACTGCACACCCCTCTGTTTGCACTATTTGCGCCGGTGCACATCGTGGCCTACATACAGTAGTGGGAGTATGGGGCAGCTGGCACCATGGCACGCAACCCGTGAGGCAAGTAGCGAAGATCACACCGAAATGGACGAGAAAGCGGCAAATGTACCGATGTTTGTCGGTATTGCGCAGCGGGGATCGTTAGATAACCTCAACATAGTGGACGTGAGAAGAAGGAAGAAAGGAGAGGCCGCACACCGCCTACAGGCACATCGCCCGCAGAGCCCTCTCACACCACAACGCATGCTCGTCATGTTGCATTGATTCGGAACTGTCCCATCACGACGAAACAGGAAACTCTCATGAAAAAGAAGAACCTCACACTGACCGGCCTTGCCGGAACAGCCTTGCTCCTGGCCACCAGCTTGCTACCTGCGCATGCTGATACCATCGTCAATCACTACCCTGAAACACCCGCCCTCAACCCCACGCTCCCCATCATCAACACCTACCACGGGGCAGACCACCTGAAGGCGAATATTCTCAACCCCCACCCCGTCTGCAACGCTGCGCAGGATTACCGCACCGTCATCTACCGCGTCGACGACCACTTCCTCCCCGTCGGAACCATCTCCGCACACAATCAAACCAACAGCACTATTCCCCTGACGCAAACCACCTCCAAGGCGCAGAGCATTTCCCTGTCCATCAACGGATCCAAGACCGAGTCCATCAGCTTCAACGGGTCAGGAAGCAAAGACAATGTGACCGCAGGAATCTCGATGTCCCTGACAAAAACACTCGGACTCCAAGGCTCCTACTCCCTCTCCTGGAACGTCGGCCAACAAATCGGCCCCTACAACGTCCCCTCCGGATACACCGGTGAAGCCACCTACGGATTCCGCGCCATCACCATGAGCGGCACCACACAAACCTGCCTCCCCAACGGCACCTGGGCTAACCCGACCGCCTACACCGCATTCGTCCCCATCAAAAACGACGTCAGAGTACGCCTCTACAACAACCCCGCCAACGCAGCCATCCCCCAAGGACAAGAAACACACACCACCGTGGCACAGCCAACCGCTCAGCCCACGTCAGACCAGGCCACGCCTAATCCCGGACTTGACCTTGAACCTTACCTGACCGTGTCCGACCTGAAAGCCAAAGGCTTCGCCGGCTCCGTCGCCCTGCACATCAAGAACACAGGCACGCAGCGCTACTACGCCGACTTCCCCGCCATCTCCTTCAAGGTAGAGGTCAAAACAGCCG